>CBDCPT010000001.1:0-1894351 GCA_965220395.1 Arenicellales bacterium
CAATCCGCTACAATCACACCCACACTGAACACTTACAATAAGTTTGCTGATTCCCAGTTTGTGGGGTAGAATTGACAAAAGCCTTGTACCTCTGAGATATATTTTGGGCTTCACCCATTGTATGAAATCCGATTTTTGTTCAAAGCCTTATTGCACAAGGCTTTTCTATTTGTCTCAGATTTCTAATTGTCTCAGATTTCTAATTGCGGATTAGGGGAATATGCAGATTTCCAGGAAAAAAGTGGTTTAATTACGGTAGCTTATGACAAGCGGACAGGTCTGACACCAACTGTCAATGTCAGGAAGTCTGAATTTCGGATTTGGGTTTGTCTGTGAGTTTTTCGATACCACAGAAATTCGCCTGCTGCGGGTGTTGTTGCACCGTGTCAAATTGAGTTACGACATCCGTCCACCGCCCAAACAGAGCATCGCTGACTTTACGGTGGACTTGGGCAGAATTGCCGGGTTCATCCCACGGAAAAGTCAACCAATACCAGGTACGAAAATTTTATGGTTGGCAATGAAAAAGTTAATGGAAGCCGTCAACACATACACAGCACTGCAAATGATTGGAATGATCAACGATGACGTTCAGTTAAGTGTGGGTAGTTGATAGGCTTCAGGTGATGGCTAGACACCGTCGGCCTGCTCGGCGGCCGAGGCCTGCTCACCCGGGTCTGCCTTGCGGGGACGGGGCTCCACATAGGCATCCTTGATGCCAAGTGTCACCAGTTTGTCAATGATCGGAGCCGCTGCTGCCGCAGACTCAAGCGGAAATATCTGAACCAGGTATTTCTCGCCCTTGGCGGTAACGATCCTGACAATTCGCACCGGCTCAAGCTTGAGCGCCAGCATTTCCATTCGCAGACGTTCAGCCCGTTCCCGGCTGTCGAAGATGGCGACCTGCAAATAGGGTTGTTGACTGGTGTCCGGGGCTTCGGCAGCCATTTCAAATGATGGCTGCGCGGCCGGGGTTGCCGCTTCTTCAGCTTCGACCACCGCTTCATCAGGTGATGGCTGGACATCGCCGGACTGCTCGGCGGCCGAGGCCTGCTCACCCGGGTCTGCCTTGCGGGGACGGGGCTCCACATAGGCATCCTTGATGCCAAGTGTCACCAGTTTGTCAATGATCGGAGCCGCTGCTGCCGCAGACTCAAGCGGAAATATCTGAACCAGGTATTTCTCGCCCTTGGCGGTAACGATCCTGACAATTCGCACCGGCTCAAGCTTGAGCGCCAGCATTTCCATTCGCAGACGTTCAGCCCGTTCCCGGCTGTCGAAGATGGCGACCTGCAAATAGGGTTGTTGACTGGTGTCCGGGGCTTCGGCAGCCATTTCAAATGATGGCTGCGCGGCCGGGGTTGCCGCTTCTTCGGCTTCGGCCACCGCTTCAGGTGATGGCTGGATACCGCCGGACTGCTCGGCGGCCGAGGCCTGCTCACCCGGGTCTGCCTTGCGGGGACGGGGCTCCACATAGGCATCCTTGATGCCAAGTGTCACCAGTTTGTCAATGATCGGAGCCGCTGCTGCCGCAGACTCAAGCGGAAATATCTGAACCAGGTATTTCTCGCCCTTGGCGGTAACGATCCTGACAATTCGCACCGGCTCAAGCTTGAGCGCCAGCATTTCCATTCGCAGACGTTCAGCCCGTTCCCGGCTGTCGAAGATGGCGACCTGCAAATAGGGTTGTTGACTGGTGTCCGGGGCTTCGGCAGCCATTTCAAATGATGGCTGCGCGGCCGGGGTTGCCGCTTCTTCGGCTTCGGCCACCGCTTCAGGTGATGGCTGGACACCGCCGGACTGCTCGGCGGCCGAGGCCTGCTCACCCGGGTCTGCCTTGCGGGGACGGGGCTCCACATAGGCATCCTTGATGCCAAGTGTCACCAGTTTGTCAATGATCGGAGCCGCTGCTGCCGCAGACTCAAGCGGAAATATCTGAACCAGGTATTTCTCGCCCTTGGCGGTAACGATCCTGACAATTCGCACCGGCTCAAGCTTGAGCGCCAGCATTTCCATTCGCAGACGTTCAGCCCGTTCCCGGCTGTCGAAGATGGCGACCTGCAAATAGGGTTGTTGACTGGTGTCCGGGGCTTCGGCAGCCATTTCAAATGATGGCTGCGCGGCCGGGGTTGCCGCGTCTTCGGCTTCGGCCACCGCTTCAGGTGATGGCTGGACATCGCCGGACTGCTCGGCGGCCGAGGCCTGCTCACCCGGGTCTGCCTTGCGGGAACGGGGCTCCACATAGGCATCCTTGATGCCAAGTGTCACCAGTTTGTCAATGATCGGAGCCGCTGCTGCCGCAGACTCAAGCGGAAATATCTGAACCAGGTATTTCTCGCCCTTGGCGGTAACGATCCTGACAATTCGCACCGGCTCAAGCTTGAGCGCCAGCATTTCCATTCGCAGACGTTCAGCCCGTTCCCGGCTGTCGAAGATGGCGACCTGCAAATAGGGTTGTTGACTGGTGTCCGGGGCTTCGGCAGCCATTTCAAATGATGGCTGCGCGGCCGGGGTTGCCGCTTCTTCAGCTTCGACCACCGCTTCATCAGGTGATGGCTGGACATCGCCGGACTGCTCGGCGGCCGAGGCCTGCTCACCCGGGTCTGCCTTGCGGGGACGGGGCTCCACATAGGCATCCTTGATGCCAAGTGTCACCAGTTTGTCAATGATCGGAGCCGCTGCTGCCGCAGACTCAAGCGGAAATATCTGAACCAGGTATTTCTCGCCCTTGGCGGTAACGATCCTGACAATTCGCACCGGCTCAAGCTTGAGCGCCAGCATTTCCATTCGCAGACGTTCAGCCCGTTCCCGGCTGTCGAAGATGGCGACCTGCAAATAGGGTTGTTGACTGGTGTCCGGGGCTTCGGCAGCCATTTCAAATGATGGCTGCGCGGCCGGGGTTGCCGCTTCTTCGGCTTCGACCACCGCTTCAGGTGATGGCTGGACACCGCCGGACTGCTCGGCGGCCGAGGCCTGCTCACCCGGGTCTGCCTTGCGAGGACGGGGCTCCACATAGGCATCCTTGATGCCAAGTGTCACCAGTTTGTCAATGATCGGAGCCGCTGCTGCCGCAGACTCAAGCGGAAATATCTGAACCAGGTATTTCTCGCCCTTGGCGGTAACGATCCTGACAATTCGCACCGGCTCAAGCTTGAGCGCCAGCATTTCCATTCGCAGACGTTCAGCCCGTTCCCGGCTGTCGAAGATGGCGACCTGCAAATAGGGTTGTTGACTGGTGTCCGGGGCTTCGGCAGCCATTTCAAATGATGGCTGCGCGGCCGGGGTTGCCGCTTCTTCAGCTTCGACCACCGCTTCATCAGGTGATGGCTGGACATCGCCGGACTGCTCGGCGGCCGAGGCCTGCTCACCCGGGTCTGCCTTGCGGGAACGGGGCTCCACATAGGCATCCTTGATGCCAAGTGTCACCAGTTTGTCAATGATCGGAGCCGCTGCTGCCGCAGACTCAAGCGGAAATATCTGAACCAGGTATTTCTCGCCCTTGGCGGTAACGATCCTGACAATTCGCACCGGCTCAAGCTTGAGCGCCAGCATTTCCATTCGCAGACGTTCAGCCCGTTCCTGGCTGTCGAAGATGGCGACCTGCAAATAGGGTTGTTGACTGGTGTCCGGGGCTTCGGCAGCCATTTCAAATGATGGCTGCGCGGCCGGGGTTGCCGCGTCTTCGGCTTCGGCCACCGCTTCAGGTGATGGCTGGACACCGTCGGACTGCTCGGCGGCCGAGGCCTGCTCACCCGGGTCTGCCTTGCGGGGACGGGGCTCCACATAGGCATCCTTGATGCCAAGTGTCACCAGTTTGTCAATGATCGAAGCCGCTGCTGCCGCAGACTCAAGCGGAAATATCTGAACCAGGTATTTCTCGCCCTTGGCGGTAACGATCCTGACAATTCGCACCGGCTCAAGCTTGAGCGCCAGCATTTCCATTCGCAGACGTTCAGCCCGTTCCCGGCTGTCGAAGATGGCGACCTGCAAATAGGGTTGTTGACTGGTGTCCGGGGCTTCGGCAGCCATTTCAAATGATGGCTGCGCGGCCGGGGTTGCCGCTTCTTCGGCTTCGGCCACCGCTTCAGGTGATGGCTGGATACCGCCGGACTGCTCGGCGGCCGAGGCCTGCTCACCCGGGTCTGCCTTGCGGGGACGGGGCTCCACATAGGCATCCTTGATGCCAAGTGTCACCAGTTTGTCAATGATCGGAGCCGCTGCTGCCGCAGACTCAAGCGGAAATATCTGAACCAGGTATTTCTCGCCCTTGGCGGTAACGATCCTGACAATTCGCACCGGCTCAAGCTTGAGCGCCAGCATTTCCATTCGCAGACGTTCAGCCCGTTCCCGGCTGTCGAAGATGGCGACCTGCAAATAGGGTTGTTGACTGGTGTCCGGGGCTTCGGCAGCCATTTCAAATGATGGCTGCGCGGCCGGGGTTGCCGCTTCTTCGGCTTCGGCCACCGCTTCAGGTGATGGCTGGATACCGCCGGACTGCTCGGCGGCCGAGGCCTGCTCACCCGGGTCTGCCTTGCGGGGACGGGGCTCCACATAGGCATCCTTGATGCCAAGTGTCACCAGTTTGTCAATGATCGGAGCCGCTGCTGCCGCAGACTCAAGCGGAAATATCTGAACCAGGTATTTCTCGCCCTTGGCGGTAACGATCCTGACAATTCGCACCGGCTCAAGCTTGAGCGCCAGCATTTCCATTCGCAGACGTTCAGCCCGTTCCCGGCTGTCGAAGATGGCGACCTGCAAATAGGGTTGTTGACTGGTGTCCGGGGCTTCGGCAGCCATTTCAAATGATGGCTGCGCGGCCGGGGTTGCCGCTTCTTCGGCTTCGGCCACCGCTTCAGGTGATGGCTGGATACCGCCGGACTGCTCGGCGGCCGAGGCCTGCTCACCCGGGTCTGCCTTGCGGGGACGGGGCTCCACATAGGCATCCTTGATGCCAAGTGTCACCAGTTTGTCAATGATCGAAGCCGCTGCTGCCGCAGACTCAAGCGGAAATATCTGAACCAGGTATTTCTCGCCCTTGGCGGTAACGATCCTGACAATTCGCACCGGCTCAAGCTTGAGCGCCAGCATTTCCATTCGCAGACGTTCAGCCCGTTCCCGGCTGTCGAAGATGGCGACCTGCAAATAGGGTTGTTGACTGGTGTCCGGGGCTTCGGCAGCCACTTCAAATGATGGCTGCGCGGCCGGGGTTGCCGCTTCTTCGGCTTCGGCCACCGCTTCAGGTGATGGCTGGACACCGCCGGACTGCTCGGCGGCCGAGGCCTGCTCACCCGGGTCTGCCTTGCGGGGACGGGGCTCCACATAGGCATCCTTGATGCCAAGTGTCACCAGCTTGTCAATGATCGGAGCCGCTGCTGCCGCAGACTCAAGCGGAAATATCTGAACCAGGTATTTCTCGCCCTTGGCGGTAACGATCCTGACAATTCGCACCGGCTCAAGCTTGAGCGCCAGCATTTCCATTCGCAGACGTTCAGCCCGTTCCCGGCTGTCGAAGATGGCGACCTGCAAATAGGGTTGTTGACTGGTGTCCGGGGCTTCGGCAGCCATTTCAAATGATGGCTGCGCGGTCGGGGTTGCCGCTTTTTCGGCTTCGACCACCGCTTCAGGCGATGGCTGCGTGGCCGGTGTTGCCGCTTTTTCGGTTTCGGCCACCGCTTCAGGTGATGGCTGCGTGGCCGGGGTTGCCGCTTTTTCGGCTTCGACCACCGCTTCAGGCGATGGCTGCGTGGCCGGTGTTGCCGCTTTTTCGGTTTCGGCCACCGCTTCAGGTGATGGCTGCGCGGTCGGGGTTGCCGCTTTTTCGGTTTCGGCCACCGCTTCAGGTGATATATCGTCTGGAATTCCGATCGGGCATGACGCCTTTGTTACCGCTTCGGCTTCAGCCACCGCTTCAGGTGATGGCCGGACACCGCCGGACTGCTCACCCGGATCTGCCTTGCGGGGACGGGGCTCCACATAGGCATCCTTGATGCCAAGTGTCACCAGCTTGTCAATGATCGGAGCCGCTGCTGCCGCAGACTCAAGCGGAAATATCTGAACCAGGTATTTCTCGCCCTTGGCGGTAGCGATCTTGACAATTCGCACCGGCTCAAGCTTGAGCGCCAGCATTTCCATTCGCAGACGTTCAGCCCGTTCCCGGCTGTCGAAGACGGCGACCTGCAAACAGGGTTGTTGACTGGTGTCCGGGGCTTCGGCTATCGCTTCAGGTGATGGCTGCGCGGTCGGGGTTGCCGCTTCGGCCACCGCTTCAGGTGATGGCTGCGTGGCCGGGGTTACCGCTTCTTCGGCTTCGGCCACCACTTCAGGTGATGGCTGCGCGGTCGGGGTTGCCGCTTCGGCTTCGGTCACCGCTTCAGGTGATGACTGCTCTGTTGGTGTAACGATTGCTTTCGCTTCGGTGATTGGCAGGTCGCTGTCCTCCCTCTCCCAATTAGCCAGTTTCAGGCAGTCATCAGGAAAGACCGAGGCAACCGCACTCACTAGTTCGACCGCACCCAGTTCCATTAGAGCACGGATGGCCAGTTGCATCGGCTCATGAACCTTGGATCCCGTGTTGATTTCAAATAACGTACTGCCGAAAAAACGAAAGATATCCAAACCCTGATCGTACCCGACCAGTTGTTTCTGAAGCGATACGGTCTTAACGACTTCCAGCGTACTGGTTTTGACAATGCGCAAGTCGGTACCTACGTTCATGACGAACACTCGCTGCTTGGGGCCGACTCCTCGTATTCTGACCTCTCCGCCGCCGGAGAAGATGTTGTAGTTTATCTCAGTGATGCCCCCGGTGATGTAGTAGTTGCTTTTCCGTATTGAACCTCCTAAATATGGCATCCAGGTGACACGCCGGTCGCCGCTTTCGTCGCGAATGAGATGTGACCGACCGTCCCCCAGATATCTCTTGCTGATGTACTCGAACTCCTGATTGGCAACACTGATATCAAAGCGTTCGGCAAGCTTGATTTTGTCGCCCAGCTTGCCCAAGGCCGAGATCATCATCAGCGAGGCACCCTGTGTGACCACCGCACCACTCTCTGTTGCACCAAGTTTACCAGTGAGATCCAGGATTTTTCCAACCGCGATGTAGATCGGCTCGCGATCCTGATGATTTGTAAGTTGCTCGCGCAGGCAAGCAAGCGAGCGATGAGCCGGGGTGAAGTTGGAGGTAGCCACAGGCCCGACCAGCAATGGATATTGATTGTCCTCGGTCAGTTTGACCTGCGTCGAGTTCGACACACAGCCAACCATTAGGAATAAACTCAACCCAGTGCAGAGTGTAGCGGCTCTGTCCGCTCGTGCATAGACTCTCATTAACTTACAACAGCCAGAGTCCTAGCCGTCCTCAGCCTGGGAGCACCCGATTACACCTAAAACTATTAGTTCAATTGGCCAAGGCGCTCAATTGGAGTGTATTTTGTATTGCAAACCTCGTTGGATTCTGCCATAGCTTGAATCGTCGAGTCTTTGTTGCTTTGCCCTACAAGATCGTGTGGATTGTAGTCGTTGTCCCCCGAGTGTGGTGAGTCGACATTATTGATGAGATCGGTTTCACTAACGTCGGCTGATAGCGTACTGCCATCGTTGGACTGATCGGTGCTGCCCCCCTCGCCCAGGGGTGTCGTCGATGCAACTTCGTTACCGACAGTGTCAGCTCTGACCGTATTGTCGTTAATCGCCACAGTCGGGCCGGCGTTGCCGTCGGATTGAAGATCAGAGAGGTTGCCGGTCGCATCGATGTTTATCGCACAATCCATGGCAAAATTGTTGGGCACCATGCCTTCGGCCTGGTAAGCACCACTAAGCATGCGCTCCTGCATATCGACAGCACTTAACCGCACGCTCCTTTCACTCGGAGCCAAGAAATTCCAAGAAAAATCGCCGCCGAACTCGTTTCCATTGGCGAATAACGATAATGACGCTGCAAGAGTACAAACTACCATTAGTAAAATAATCTTGATCATGTATCACCTTTGATGTAAGAACTAAGGAAAAGTACCTGATAACCTTTTCAACAAAAACATTATATAGTAATTGAGAGGCTTTTTCGTTGGCGTCATTATCTGATAATTTATGTGGCGAGCATCTCACTGGGCAGCATCAATGATCCTGGAGTGCGGCGCATTTGTTTCCGATTTGAGCGTATTGGGCAACCCATGCCAGCAACATCAGCTCAGTTCCGGCTTTGAGCCGAAGTTGGCCGGCGCTGGAACCGCCGCGGCTGCGGCAGTCAGGTGATTGGAAGATCAAGCCCCGAGCAGGGGCCGGGTCAGGCTGCCAGCGACAACACCAGTGACCGGATCTGTTCGGGTTTGTTTCAGTTGCATGGCGAAGTTGGCCGCCGCCAGCATCACCGTCATGGAGATGGTGATCTTCAGTCCCATGGACTGTCTGCCGCGTAGATAATGGCTGTGCAGCATGAAGCCATCGACCACCCTGGAATTGATGCGCTCCATGGCGTTTCTTTTGCGGTAAAGGCGCTTCCACTTCAAGCACGAAGGCGGCAACGCCGGGCGCTGGCGAAGATTGTCGGCATCCACTTTGGTTCGCACCACCCTTGACTTGGCGCCAGCTCTCACCTGGCCCAGCCGATAGCACTCGTCTTTGCCCTGACAGTCAAACTCAAACGCGGCGGCCGGACACACCACACTTCAGCGTGCCTCTTTTTTGCTCATAGCCCTGGTAATGCATCAGGCGAATGCGCCCGCTCTCGGGACACCGGCAATACAGATCGCCGCACTCGGTGCGCAGCATCGTGTCATACACATCCGCCTCCAGCGACCGCGTCGGTACCTTGAGCTGATCCGGGTTGAGATTGTCCTCCTGCCACAGGTTGCGTGTGTCAATCAGCGCCAGAATGCCCTGCTCATGCAACTGCTTGCGGATCTTGTCGTTGTCCAGACCGCGGTCGGCCACAAAGGTCTCGCACCGGCGGCCCAGATCCGAATCGACAAAGGTCTCCAGCAACGCCTCACAGTGCGGGTTTTCATTGTCACAGGCCGGCGCCAGCTTGAAGTCAATCGGCAACTCATGGCTCACATCGCCAAGCACACTCAGTGAATAACCGAACCAGTGTTTCTCGGTGACCTGCTCCCGGCCGCCGGCATCGGTGCCGTATTGCCGGTGACAGCCCCAGGCGGCATCCGGATCAGAGGTCATGCGCTCGCCAGTGACACGGTCGATTCGCGAAGCGAGCTTGCGCCCGGTCGAATGCGACTCGACCGCTTTGCCGTCCTATGTAGCCCAGATAGCGACCGAAATCCGGCAGTTCATCCATCAGCTGGCGGCGCAATTCCCCCAGCATTGCGCTCAACAGACCCGTTTCATGTTCCAGTTCAATCATCTGATGCAAAAAACGAGACCCGTTCCATTCGTTGGGCAGCGACACACGCATCGGCTGAGAAATCCACTCGCCACACAGCCGACCGTCTTGGCGGCGGCGCAATTGTACACGCGGTGCGCTTTGACGCATTAGTGGATTGAAACCGCACAGTTGAGCCAGTTCTTCGCCACGATGCAACTCGCGCAGCAAAGAACTTGATGAGGGGTGCTGAAACACGATGCCAGCGATCAGGGCGTTGAACATCGCTTCTACTGGAAAATCATTGCGTCCGTGTCCGCGCCGGGCCTTCAGTGCGGCGAGCACTGCCGCGCTGGGCAAGGTGTCAAGAACCAGTTTCAGGCGCTGCAGATCCGGTAAAAGTTCGACATTCTCCCAAGAAAAGAGTAAATTCAGAACTCGTGACATAGTCAGGATTGATATGCGACAATTGGCCTTTCGTAGACCATTCTCAAATCAGTTCCGGGGTAAATTGTTCACTGTAGAGTCGCACACTCGCATAGATCATGCAACGCTTTATTGAAGCGTGGCTGAGCCATGCAGTGAAAGCGTACCACCAGTCGTTTGCATTGTCTACACGGCAGCAGGCCAATCGCCATGCGCTGCCCATAATCATCGGATTCAAGATACGACAGCATCACGCCACTGGCGTTGTGAATCGCCACGCGGCCGTTTTCGCATACCTTGGCGCAGTGCTCGTTGATGAATTCGGCATGTTCCGGGAGGAAGTTCAGGCACGATTGAAGCATGGCATAGGTTCGGCTTTGGAGAGACAATCGCTGTTATTCGATTTATGCCGCATTTTTCCAAAAAAACAGGCCGAACCGCATGTTTATTGATATTCTCTTTACCTAGTGTCTGGCAGAAAACCCCCATTATGGCGGGATTTCGGTAATAATTCGAGGTTCATTTTTTATTTTTTGCAGCTGAAACCGCTGAAAAGATGGCAGCGCAGTGGATTTGAAAGCGAATTTGCCAATTCCTGCGCAATTCCCCAGAAAACAGGTATAGGTACCCGTTCCCGTCTGAGCGGGAGTGTTCCGGCGCTCGCCGAATTGGATGCCGCAGCGTCAGGCGGCGCGCAAACGCGCCTTTTTCTGCCGCTGGATATTCTCGCGCTCTGTGCGCTGCAATAACAGGCCAATGCGATGCAGGTTGGCCGCCACCACCGCCAGCGCAACCGTGCGATCAAAGCCGCCGGCACCATGACTGCGCACCCGGTCCAAACCTCGATGCTCAAGATTGTTGATCGCCGACTCCACTGCCGGATGCTGTTTGCGTGCTGCCGCGAAGCCGGGCTCTTGCTCGCGCATCTGATTCGCCTTGCTCAAATAACCCTTGCACGGCAGCGCATTGAGATCCAGTATCTCATCCAATCGCCGGCGATTGGACGGACTGTGAAATCCACGATCGAAACTGCACATGCGAAAATCCGCAAATCGAGCCTGGGTTTCCTCCACCATCGACACGGCCACATCCACATCTGAGCCTTGCCACAGAATCTTGTGATGCACAATGAACTGGAACTGATCTTCGACCACGCACACCGGAACCCCCAACTCCACCTGCACCCCGGCCTTGCCTTTCGAGATCCAGCGGGTGTGCGGTTCAAATATCGAAAACACCTTCTCATCATGGGGAATCTTTTCGCCGTGCAGCAGCCGACGCTCGACCTGATCCAACTGGCGACGGGCATGGCCAAGATTTCTGTGAATCGCAAGCAACGTCAGCAACGACGCTGATTCACACTGCTCCAGACTCACAACGTCATGCTCCGCTCGCTCCGCAATCCACTTGCAATATTGAAGATACTCCTTCACCTTGCTGGTGTCTCTGCGTCCCTTTGATTTGCGCACCCGGTTGTATAGCCGGCGCACCGAATTCTGCAGATGCCGATGCTGACGCCAATCGGTCCAACCGCATCTTTCCGCGGCCCGCGCCACATCCCGGATCACACAACGCACTGCATCGTACAAGAGGTTGACATCCGTCGGATAATGCACATCGGTCTCAACTACGAAACTGTCACAGCGCCCGCGCAATGGCGCGCCAGGCTTTTTTCTTGCCACCTCGTGTCCGCTTTCAACCACTACCTTGCCGATCTCGGACAACAACTGCGGACCGAGCAGCGACACATTGTCGATCAGCGTCTGCAAATGGTAGTAACTCGACTTGTCTCGGTAGAAACTCTCACTGTGACCCAGCATCTTGCGAACCGTGTCATGCTGGTTTGCAAGCTCCTGCAAGCGGTCGAAATCGCAACCCAATCCCTGTTTGACCACCCCAAGAACGAACACGCGCCATAAATCCATGCCCGGTCGACCTACATCCAGATTGACGTCCGCTCTAACCTGCTCTTGCAGCAGTGAAAATATCTTCTCGCGAATTTGCGGCTGGGTGTAAATGTGCTGAATTCCCTTGAGTAGCGCTGGAATGTCGTCCCGAGACTTGGCATCGATGTCAATCTTGCCTATTGCGATCTCGCCAAACTCCATCTGACTGTTTTCGATTTTTCTCATCGCTCGAATTCCTCGAAGATTTACCGGTTTCAGGTGATTTTTCCTCAATTATATGCTATTTTCCTGATCTTCGTTCAAAATATCCTGTTATTATTTAATATTATCAATGGGTTAAGCGTTCTCTGACAGACACTACCTATGTCACGTGTTCTGAAATTAGTGTTCTCAGTCGTCATGAAGTATCTGTTGATCTCCTTTGGGTGGTCTATTGTCATATTGTGACATCAATGATCCCTTATGACGCTTTCAATGTCCATCATAAGTTGTTGAATATGTACGATATTGCAGGGCGAACTGCTGGAGTCACACAGCTCTGAAAAGGCTTTTGGGGGAGTAAGGGAAATATTCGGGTTTTCGGCTGTTTTTCTTTCAAATCGACCGAAATCAGCGCTTTTGTGGGGAAAATTTTATTCTCACCCCCTTCAATCACTATTGTTTATAAGGGCTTTCAGACAGCGCAAGTCCCTCAATACTCGGGTGCACGACAATTTTTTTATTTTTCAGGTCGGTTAGGAATCAAGCGAATTTTCGAGTATATCTACTATATATAATAAGCGGAGATATCCATGATCAGCAGTTCTGATTTTGGAAGTGTATCATTCGCTGAAGCCGTGACAAAGGCAGCATTTGCCTTCAGCCCCAGGTTATGCTGACATTTCACCCGGACTGAATGTAGAGGAGGAAGACTGATTGGATTTGGCCGCCGCGAATCCAGTAGCGTTGCAGCCAATCGTGTGGCAGGCGTTTTTCACAGCATGCCAGAATATGGGAAGCCAGGTTGGGGATGCGAATCCATGGCAGGACCCTAAAGCGGGCGGTGTTGACGAGCAGATACAGGCTGCGCTCGCGGCATTGTGGAGACCAGCCGATGAACTGATCGTGCGGTGCGGTCTTCCAGGCGGTGGGTGCAAAACCGAGCAGCGCCACTGAGATCGCTTGACGCGTTCAGTTCGGCTTGCGACGCGACGCCATTCGCCGAATCCACTTCATCTGTGCGGCCGTGAAATCACGACCGCAATACCGAACCAATGGCGATTCGCTCATGGCCCCTGTGCTCCCGTACCGATTTGCAGTTTGCGACGACGTGCATCATCCATCTGCCACGGCAGCCACTCGCTGCAGTCCGATGGCGTCTCGGCATAGTTGGCAGCACACGCCGCCAGATAATCCAACAGCCAATCAGCCAATCATACACCTTGATTCGGTTCAAACGAAGCGTCTCAACCACCGACAGCAGGCGCGACGTGAGCTGTGCAAATTCCACTATTCAAGCACGCTGGGGGCACTCGGCAAACCGTAAAATATCGCCCAACGAAAAAGTCTCCTTGTGGATTAGGGTTGACAGGCTCACGAATGAATGATAAAGTGCGCCAAAATAAACCAAGCTTATGAGAAGAGGTATAGTAATGATTAGCGTGAAATCTTATGGTCTTTCCAGCTTTAACATGCGTCAAGATCTGTTGCGGGGGGGGGGGCGTGAGCGAAAGGAGCATGTTCGGCTGGATGCCCGCTATTGTGGCAGCCGTTGTTCTTGCGTGCGCCGTTCTTCCGCAGTCGGCGTCGGCGCAGGGGCAGCCGTATAATCCGCCGCCGCCGCCGCCGGTGTTTCAGCCGCCGGTGACCCCGCCACCATCAGCAACGCCGCCGCTTCCGTTAGTAGAATGCACCGAGGGTATTGCGAACTGCCTTCTTCTGAACAGTATGAACATTCTCGGGCAGGTGGATGCGTTTGTTAATACTGATCCCTCGAAATACTACCAGAACTATCAGGATTCGCGGGGCACAACGTTCCGGGTGCTTAGCGGGGTACGTGAGAACGAAGTGCATGTCAAGCTGGACGTGGGAGTGGACCTGGGTCGGACCACCGCCAACATCGACGACAATGCATTCCAGGCCGAGGCAGTGATCAACGACGCGGTTTCAGCGATTCCCGACGGGATACAACTGGTTAGCGTTCAGTCCTTTTCGGGTGGTGCGCAGTCGGCGGCCCATACCTTCCGCAACGAGGTCAAGATTCTGCTGAAATCCGATCCCCTCTACACGGGCGCGCCTTTTGGTGTTCTCAATCCCGCATTAGGCGAAATCAACCTCGTCCACGACCTTACCAAGCTGGGCTTGGACGATGTTGCGCCAGCGACCGGAGTCCATGCCGCGATCCGCGGCACGAGCGTCGAGAGCAATGCGGTCGGCAACCGGGTCACGGTGACCGGCGGCGCGGAAAGTTCGGAGAACCCGCTTACGGACGATCCGGTGATTTATACCTACCAGCTTGCCGAGCAGGAGGCCAACACGAAGACGCTCATACATGCGGTGACCGGCGAACTGGTCGGCGGCTCGCCCCTGATGACCGAGGCGGAACGTCTTCTCCACACACAGGGCAGGTTCGCGCAGACGAACATTCTGGGGCTTGAGGTGCAGGGGCGCTTCGTTGACTCGAACTTCGAAACAACGGACAACGTGTTCCGGGCGACGGCGATTTCCAACTCGGTGACCAACGGCTATACGACGCAGATCCGAGCCTCGGACCCGGCGGTTCCCGGCTGGCAGAGCCGGCAGCACAATACCGCGATCCATGTGGTGGCGGAGACGCGTGGCAACGTGGTTTACTTCGGCAACCAAGCGCGCAGTATCGGACTCTCTGCCTCGTTACCCAGTACAGCGAACCTGTTCGGTCTGGGCCTTACGAACAGCAGGGTGACGCTGGCCAACAACCGCTTCGAGGCGTTGAGCATAGGCAACCTCATGCGTAGCGGACCGACCGGGTTCCGGCAAGAGTAGTAAAGAAATAGTAAAAAAATCTTGAGGATTGATTGGGCAGGTTCGTTAGAGCCTGCCCAATCTGTTTGAACGAAGCCGCTGATACGGCCGTCGGAATATGTGGAAAGTGTGTCGGTGCGTCCGAAGATCTCCGCCACGGCGGCGGGCAACTCGACGGTTGGATTGTCGCTCACGGGAGCGATGGATTCCAGTGTCATGTATCTGTTTGAGACGGCCCACTCGTCGTTCTGCTTGAGGAGGACGGCGCCGACGAGGCAGGTGATGGCGTCTTCGTTGGGGAAGATGCCAACGAGGTTGGTACGTCGCTTGATCTCGCCGCTGAAGCGTTCGAGCGGGTTGGTAAAACGGAGCTTGGTGCGGTGCTCCCTGGGGAAAGGTCATATAGGCGTGGATGGTGTCGTGCTGGGACTCGTCCATGAGGGTCGCGAGCTTTAGCGCCTTGGGCCTGAGCTGGTCGGCGACCAGGCGCCACTGTGCGGCGGGTCCCGGACAAAATTCCGACCATCGGTCGACAGTTCCGCTTGCAAGTTGCCATCCTCGGCAGCCGGGAACCGGCAGGTCGCCTGCGGAAGAGAACGTGGACGCTCGGGCGAGGCGGTGCGGGTTGCCCGGGTGGGAACTGTCCAGGGCAGCGGATATCTGGTCCAGATCTTTCCGCCCGACCCCACGGCAGCCTCGACGATCGACAGTCTGGCGACCCTCGGCATCACGGATGCCCATGCAGTGTGGCTCCGTCCCCTGATCGGAGTCCCGGACAAGCTGAGGAAAGATTCAGGACCCCGATCCGCAGGATCGCGCACCAAGCGGTTGAAAAAGCTGCGGCGGTCTGTCAAGATAGCGTCATCCGCTTCATGGAGAGTGTTTCGGTTCCTTGCAGAGGAGATTGCCATGCTTTCGGTTGCAATTGACGCGGAGCATTCTGAGAGCGGCTGTCTTCGGCGGTTCGGCCTGACGGGCCTGTTTCCCGTTGTTGTTTTTCACATTAAATCGTTAAGATTTCCCACAATAGTTTGTTCACACCGCTGAAATAATGCGGAAACTGAACGTTTAAATGAGCGCTCGCCGCCCCTGCGGCAAAACGTTGATTCTGCATGAATTTAAGGCAAATAGCACCATGTTCTGAGTGAGCCAGGCATGGTACTTTGTCACAATTAATCGACGTAAACCGGGAAATCCTGACTTCAGGCAACCAATTAATCTGGGAAATCTGTTCCATTTAATGTGAAAATCAACACCCGTCCGCGGAGTGGCTGCTCCGCGCGTCGGTGCCGATCGCCTCACCGCCAGATAACCCGCTCCTTGGCCGCGGCGCTCCACCGCGAACAACACCGCCCGCTTTCCGCCGGCCAAGGCGCCGTCCACTTCTACCAGTCCCAACAGCATGTAGCCCCGATCCCGGTCCTGCATGGTGCAGCACAGCTTGCGCACCATCAAGACCACCTGTTGTATCCCAAATTAAACCGGTGAATGACCCCGAAAATTTCCTACAATAATTGGCAGTTGAAACGAGAATTTGTCGAAATAATGCGGAGGATGCGGCAGGGAATGCGCATTCTGATGAAAATGAACGCAGTGCCGCACTCTCTGCGCGGATGAGGCTGTGGAAGTATTGTTTGATTTCCTGCGCCGCTTTCCACCGGGTCGGATCAAATTGCATTCATTGAATGCTACACTCAACGACATAATGTGGCGTTGCACTGGGCTGAGGGTGGGATGTTCGCCTCGAAACCGGGAATTCTTCGAATTCACATTTGGGAAATATCTCCCGCAGGGCGAGAAGATTCGTTGAATCCGGGTCCGCACCTTGCCAGGGCGATTGGAAACTCCGAACACCGCCGTTAGCCGGAGTAGCTTGCAACTCGGAGTTCGCACCACGCGAAATCGCGACTCAGCGATCAAATTTCATTACCTGATTGAACTTGTGGCAATACTTTCACAGTCTCCTATGAGGCACACACGCTGACAGATGCGGTCGGTTTCGCTGTGTCCCGTTCAAACGTTGCGGCAAAAATCGTCGGCAACAGCGTTGAAGGAGAAGATACTGGACACCGGCGAATTCACAGACTGGGAGGGTTCGATGCTGTACGACGTAGCGTCTTGGTCTCCGGTCCAGGCCGAGAATGGCGCCCCATTCTCCCGGTGTGAATAGCGCAGGCTTTCCGGATTGCGCACCCGTGCCAGTGTCATGAACGCCAGCAACAGTAAAATCGCAGTCAATCCGCAATATCCGTTTGGCAGCTGCAGCAAACGGTTCGAAACGCTTACAAACCCTTCCTTCAACAGCATCGGCAGTGACGCCAGGACGCCACCCAAACGAACACCCGTCATACTTTCCTCAAAGCCGCGGTTCGACCTCGCTCAACGAACAACTCAAAACAGTCGCCCTCGCGGTCCATCACCGACACCAGTCTCACCCTTTCCAGTTCGGCATGCCATCGCCGAGCATTCCTGAAGACCGCATGACCAGCGCAGCATCTTTTCATCCTCAATCGCACCATATGCGATGTGGTGTATGTCCTATATGCGTCCGGCTTCGAACCGGCAGCTCAGCGTTGGATAAATGTTCCTCCAAGTCCTGCCGATACGCATCCAGCTTGCTGTTGCGTGGCTTCTTGCGTGCGCATCGAAACTTCATTTCGCCTTCACGAATGACCTTTCGAACCGTATTGCGTGAAACGCAACGCTCCCGAGCAATCTGTTTAATACCCTTCTTTTTGACATGATAGTCACGTCGAATCTTGGCAATTGCTAGATGCACCCTTTTTAGAGGGGTCATTATTCAATGACAGTCAACAATCTGAGCGAAGATGCCTCGGAGTCGGTCCAGTTCGCAATAGTCGAAATAGTCTTGCCAAAATAAATCATAATGAACCGGTGCCATGAGTTCAACCTCCTTTGGGGTTATAGTTCTATTGACATTATGTAACAGTATTATACTTGAAAGAGGCTGGCTCATGGCATTATTTATTAATTAAAACAACATATTATGAACGAAAAGGCACTTTGTCCCAGGTTTTTTCAGCCCTTGCACGAGGGGGTATTGAAGTGGGGTAAAAATTTGCCTTGAAGGCTGAAAAGTGTCCAAAGCCCCTGTTTTCAGCCGATTTTGTGGGGTAAACGAAATTTCAAGTTCTGAATTTCGCTCGAAAAATCAATAACTTACGTTTTCAAAAAATGCCTCTTGTCTAAGAGAGGTATTTAATCTAATGGTTCTGGCTGAAACGGATCTCTGACTATGCGAATATTTCGTAGGAAAATGATTGCAGAGACTGCTAATCTGTGCGGTGTTGTTATGATTATGACGATTGGAATCTTTTCGGTGGTGAAATTTCTGGGGCTGTTGCGAAGAGTTTTGCAAGGGCATCTTCCCACGGAAGGTTTTGAATTGATTCTTCTACTAAAACTTGCCACATTTCTAGATGTCATTTTCACACCAGCGATTTACATTGCGGTTCTGCTGGTTTTGAGTCGGTGGAGCAGAGAAAACGAAATTACGATTTTTGCAACTAGTGGAGTCGGGCCGGTTGGATACCTGCTTCCTGCGACTCTTGTCGCAATGGTAGGAGCAGCAATCGTTGGATTTTTTTCTTTCGTTTTATCGCCCTACGCTGAACGAGCTTACGCTAATAAACTTGAGGGCTACCAGCAGAGAATAAAATCCATTCCGTTCGAGGCAGGCCAATTTCGAGAAATTCGCCCAGGGCAAAATGTCATCTATTTCAGCAAACACGACGATGATACCGATGATCCGGTACGCCTTTTCTACATCGTTTCCAACTCAAATGGGACAGAAATTACTGTAGCTAAGAATGGATCGTATAACTTCAGTCCTGACAAGAAAGTTGAAACACTGGAAATTCTAAACGGAATTCGATATTGGTTGCCAGCCTCATTATTCGGTTACGAAGTAACTGAATTTGAATCTTTCAACGAGTTCATTCCTATTGTGGAAAATGAGTTGACTACAGTATCCGCAAAGGCCAAACCCACGTTTGGGCTGATCGGTTCTAGCAACTTGAGCGACATTGCAGAACTTGAATGGAGAGTCTCTAAAGTCGTGGCCGTGTTTCTAGTTGTACTGCTGGCTTTCGTACTTGGAAGTTGTAAGCTGAGTTCAAAATCCAGCGTCAATCTGGTTAGTGCTGTTTTAATTTACTTCATTTACAGCAGTTTCCTGGGGTTTATTGCAGATACCAATCGAAGTGAATCATTTGGCACCGATCTTTTTCTGTGGTTGCCTCACTTGGTGATTATTGGACTAATCATCTGGGTTGTTTTTCGAACACACCTCAATCGGCCAGTCCTGCCAGCGATATTCTTCTCATCGCGCAGTTAAGTCATGTTCTTGATGCGTCTCATTGATCGGAATATTGGACGTGAAATCGTCAGCAAGTCATTTACAACAGCGATTTGGCTATTGGCTGTCTATCTTTTCATTGCGCTTTTGGATCTGCTGGAAGACATTGATTTAGAAAATCAGTTAACTTTCGCCATTCAAATTCTTGGTCTTTCCTTACCGAGAATGATTTATGAACTCGCCCCTATGATTTTTCTTATCGGAACGATTATGGCTCTGGCGACCCTCGCAAGACAGCTGGAGTTGACTGGCATGCAGGCTGGCGGGATTTCCAAGTATCGTATTGCTGGATCTGTCGTCGGATTTTCTCTGATTTTCGCTGTGGTGATGTTTGTTTGGGGCGAAATTGTCGTACCTTTGAGTGAGTCAAAGAGGGCGCATATTAAGGATTCTCAAGAAAATGTGCTATTTCCCAAACAGAAAAGATCGGGCGTATGGATCAGAGATCGTAACCAGTTTATCTATGTGGACGAAATTGAAAAAGAAAATGAACTGGCCGGCATCTACATTTACCACTTCTCGGACCATGGGCGTTTGGTCAAGCAGACTCACGCAGAGCATGGCAATATCCTAGAAGATTCCGAGGTTCTGGAGATGTGGGACGTGGAGCAAAAATTGTTCAACCGAGGCGGGATTGAAGTGCACAACAGCGAGAAATTAACTCATCCTGTAAAAGTGGAAGTGAATTTAATTGGAGTGCAGCGACGCGACCCGTCAGTGCTGACAGTCAAAGAATTGTACACATCGATTCAATTTTTGAGAGAGAATGGTCTTAAGTCCGATTTTTTCGATCTTGCGTTCTGGAATCGATTCATCATTCCAATGTCCATGCTTGTAATGGCAATTTTTGCGATTCTGTTCACATTCAGGAGACGTCGCAGTTTCGGCACCGGACCGCTTGTTTTCATTGGGCTCATATTTGGGCTAATCTATTTTGCGGTTCAACAGTCAGTTGGCTATATTGCAATGCTGAACGGTTTTCACCAGTGGTTGGAACTTTCGCTGCATTCCTACTTTTTTCAATTTGTGCGGGGGTGGCACTGATGCGAATTTGACAATAAACAAACTGATCTGCAGAAAGTATTCACTGGTAAAACATTTACCAAAATTTGATATTTCCTGCTAGTAGGATGAACTCAGAAATCAAATATAAATCAGATTGTATTGTCTACACAACGACTTACAATTGATTGAAAAATTTATATTGAATCGTGAAATAGAGGAAAAGTTATACACAATCTTGATCAATCACGCCATTGCTGATATACAAAGACTTTCTAAAATGAATGTTAAACTACATCTTCTAACTTATTGATAATAAATAATAATACTAAAATAATTGGTCATTGGAAGTTAATCATCTGAAATTGAAAATTATTCGAAGTGCGAAATTAAATTTTGTTCACAGAGTTATCAACAGTCATAAAATGAGATTTTCTCTATAGATCGCTATGTTTTTCGACTGTGTATTGTCGGATGTATAAAAATTCCTTGTAGTGGATTTAACATTGGACAATTGGTGTAACCTCCAAGCCCTTAAAACTAATCTTCTCCACAGAATTGAATCGAATTTCAATTTGATCAATTAGTTGATGTGGCGCCCCGAAGACGACTCGAACGTCTGACCTGCCGCTTAGGAGGCGGCTGCTCTATCCAACTGAGCTATCGGGGCACAGGCTGCTACATGAATAGCCACATTAGTAGCAATCGAACCTTGCAGTGGATTTATATTTATATGATATTGAGCTTGCATTTTATAACGATTCATAGACCAGTTGGCGATACTGAATGATGAATGAACTTCCGAATAAACTTTTCGATACTGTAGTTCGAATTAGAAGAACAATTCACGAACATCCGGAGCTCTCGAATCAGGAGCATCGAACTTCCGCATTCGTAAAGGAAGAATTGTTGAGTCATGGAATATCAAACATCACTACGCTTGGTTCCACCAGTTTTGCCGTAGAGATTCAAGGACAACAATCCGGTCCATCGCGCAAGATCGCGGTTCGGGCAGATTTAGATGCGTTGCCAATCAAAGAAAAAACTGGCCACGAATTTTCATCAAAATCGCCGGGAGTGATGCATGCTTGCGGGCATGATGGACATACGGCTATGGTGGTCGGACTTGCGATCTGGGTGAATGATATTCGGGAGAGATTCTCCGGCTCCATTCGATGCATTTTTCAGCAAGCTGAAGAGGCTGAACCACTTGGTGGTCCTGTTGTCGTTAAATCGGGAATCCTGGATGACGTTGACGGTGTTTTGGGCATTCATGTAGACCCAGGAATTACAACAGGCCAACTGACGGTTCGTGAAGGTGCGTTTGCCGCGTCCGGGGACGAGTTCAAAATTACAGTGAAAGGACGCTCCTGTCATGCAGCGAAACCACACGAAGGCGTAGATGCCATTGCCATTGCTGCGAGCATGATTCAGGAAATTCAAAAAATTTGTTCACGATTCAAAGATCCGCAAACACCACTGGTAGTTACGGTATCGAAAATTTCGGGGGGCGTCGTCACCAACATTGTTTGTGATCGGGTGGAGATTGAAGGAACAATTCGTTCTTTGTCCGAACAAGCGAGACAATCTGCGCACTTACAACTGGAAAAGATTTGTACCAGTCTGGCAAAAATGTACGGCGGCGATGCAATTGTCGAAATATTCAGCGGCGAACCCGTACTGATGAATGACGAGCGGATGGTTGAACTGATACGATCAGCCGCACGCAGAGTAGTGGGGACGGAAAATGTTCTGAATCTGCCGCCATGGGCGGCTAGCGATGACTTTGCTTACTACGGGCAAGTCAAACCGAGTGCATATTTTCGCCTAGGCGTAGGGAACCAACAGAAGGACTGCATTTACGGCCTGCATCATCCAGAATTCAAACTGGATGAAGATGCTCTCCCTGTCGGCATTCGGATTTTGAAAGAAGCGGCATTCGAATTTCTAGACTCCACCTATTGAACGTGCGGATAACTGTGGTTCTGGCGCCACATCGTTTGAGTAAAAGGGGAGAGCAGTGCTCTCCTATTGAATAATAATTCTAGTCAACTCAATAATTATTTATTTCGGTTCTAAGCGGATGTGCTTCTCTGCCTTGTGTGACTACACTTCGGGCAAGGTATATCCCATCGCATACGTATTCACAATTGCACTTAAAATTTCGTCTCTTGTTAAATCATTCCTGAATCGATTGGGTTGAACAGCTGGCAAGTCATACGGTGCTCTGCCATTGGCAATCCAACTGCTGAGATAGGTGCCGGAACCTCCACCGGTGCTGATTCCTATGCAATATCCGGTTGCCAACCACAGTCCTGGATATCCATCTAGCGGACCTAACAGGGGACACCCGTCGGGCGTGTAACAGATCGATCCATTGATAACTGACTTGACACCTGCTGAGAAAATAGCGGGGATTCTATCAATAACACGCACCAGATGAGATTCAAGCCGATCCATATTATTTGGCAGGAGTTGTCCTTCGAAATCTTTTGGAATACCGTCTATTGCCCAAGGTTTGGGATTCGATTCGTAGACTCCACAGAGCAATCCATTAATTTCCTGCCGAAAGTTCGCTGGCGCAACCGGATCGCGAACTACAGGCAGCTCGAATTCAAGGCATTCGATTTCAGGCAAGGTTTCGGTGACCAGATCATGGTGCTCCAACGCATACAGCGGCAAATTCAATCCGATCGTTCCCGCCAGTTCCCTAGCCCAGAAACTGTTCGCAATCACGACGTGCTTAGCTACAAAGGATTGATTGTTTCCTGTGAGTAGCCAGTTTCCATCCGATCTTCTTTCCAGTCGTTCAATTTCACAATCGGTTATGATTTCAGCACCGCGGTAGAGTGCCGCTCTAGCTAGTGCATATGTTGTTGAATATGCGTCAAAATGCCCATCATCGGGCGTGTAAGCTGCACCTAGTAAATCGTGTGTACTAAGCAACGGATGAATGCGTTCAATTTCATCTGTATCAATCACCCGGTAGTCTATATTCATCTCCTTGAAAAACGGTCCGAGTGCGCGGAAAGCGTCGAGTTCCGCTTGATTCGTTGCCAGCCGTAAACTTCCGGATTTATGAAAACCAACGGAGTGGGTGGTTTCTTTCTCCGCTTCGAGATAGGTTGTCACTGAATCGACGCAGAGTTGAGTGATGCTCGGATAGTGTCCGAAGTAGGTTACATTGCCTGCTGCATGCCACGTCGACCCCGATGTGAGAATTCTTTTTTCAATCAAAGTCGTGTCGGCCCAGCCTAGTCGCGCTAGATGATAGAGCACACTGCAACCGATAATGCCACCTCCAATAACTGCTGCCTGGACATCACTGCTCATGGTTATCGCTCCTCGTTGGCAATTTGAGTCGAATCGGAAATTTGCTTCGGATCAATTCGTCTGTCGCACTTTCGATCTGCTTGGAAAAATATGCGGAAAGAATCTGGTTTGCTTGTTGCCAAACATCGGTTGCTCCTAGATATTGCCAGTCGTCCGGCAAGTTGCGATCCGCACTTCGAGGATAGACGTAATCGCTTTCCATCAAATCAATCGTTTGCTGATGCCCAAGATAATGCCCGGAGTCGTAGAAGGTAGTCGCATGTACCGTTAGGATGGCCGTTTGGTGAATGCTCCACATCCACCAGCAATCATGTCCAGCAGCAGCTCGATTCGATGGAGATTTTCGCCATTTGTAAAACTGATCGCTATGTGTTTGCTGGTCAAGCATAAACGGTGTAGACATCAAGGTCGAAAAGATTCCCCACATCCGCTTGCTAGCGCGATATCAAGCACTCAACACGTCTTTATTCAGAAACATCATAACGACTCCAATGACAATCAGTATTGCACCGAAAAGTTTCATCCAAGTCATCGATTCGCGTAGCAAAATCCACGATACAACGATTGTCACGAGGACCGTGCCTCCGACAATCACTGGTATTGCGAAATTGGCATGCACAGGAGTGCTGCCTACCGTTCCCCGGAACAGATAAAAGTAGCTGATTTCTGCAGTGCCGATGCACAGTCCGGCAGCTGCCGCCCACAAATATGCGGGTGTCGTCAGCGTGAGAGTGCTGGCGCCGCGAATCAACAGTCCGGCTGCAAAAATACAAGATATGGTGAGTGCAGCAACTTGAAGGGTTATTGTTGCGAGAATTGTCGAAGTAGTTTCAGCGGGTACATAGTTGCTCGAAACCTTGATCAGTAAATTGTAGCCAGCGTACAGGAATGTTACTGTGAGAAGCAATATGAGTGGGGCATACATTGTTTTACTCGGTCAGTTAGGATTTTCAAACGGCACCTGTGGTTAATTGTAGATTGTGAACTAATTCAAGGGGGGGGGGGTTATATGGAAAAATAACTGCAGTTCATCACTGAGCCGTCTTCAATTGACAAATTCTGAAAATGCTTTTACTGGAAATTCTGCCAATGAATCGAACCTGCGGCGCAAATTATGATATATAAATATCTAAATGATTTCATTGTTATTTTCAATTTCGCGGATTTCTACAAGAAGTTGATGAAATGTATGAGGTGAATCAGATGTTCAGGTATTGCTGACTTCCTAGATTAGTAAAGTATTTCAATTATGGGAATATTGAGTCGATTGATTGGGAAAAGGGAGCCCAAATCCGAGCCCCAAGTGGAACAGGTTCAGTATGATGGATTCAACATCAAACCTGCTCCCCAGAAACAGAAAGGCACTTTTGTCACCGCTGGTTATATCTATATGACCGATGAAGCTGGTGAAACTCGGGAGCATTTCTTTATTCGAGCAGATACTCACGCTGATTTCGATTCGGCTTGCCAACATGCGATTTTTAAGGCCAAGCAAATCATTAACGAGTCTGGTGAGCGAATATTTGACAAGAGCTGAATCTTCGAATTAGGCCAAGACACATACTATTGTGCCATCAAGCGAGGCGTCGGTGTAACTTTTTTACAATTTGTCCTTTCGCTCAATTCAACCATTCATTGAGCACTACGATTCTGAGGATTTTTAGTTGCAGTTTGAAGGAATATACACGCCAATCGTCACGCCGTATCACGCTGACTCCGACTATTCGATCAACAGGCAAGCTCTGGCGGATACCATTGAGTTCCTGATTGAAGCAGGTGTACACGGCATAGTCCTTGCCGGCACGACGGGAGAATACTACGCTCAAACGTTTGATGAGCGTACACAGATGATGACCTTTGCAAAGGATGCCATCAATCAGCGAGTGCCGCTCATAGTGGGTACCGGGGCTATACGAACTGAAGATAGCGTATATTTTGCTCAGCAGGCAAAATCTGCCGGCGCCGATGGGCTACTGGTTGCCACACCACCTTATGCCTGTCCGACCGGCCGTGAAATCGCCTTGCATTGTCTTGCGATCGACACAGCAGTCAATCTTCCTATCATTCTGTACAATTATCCCGGCCGAATGTGTGTAAATATGGACGAAGATACGCTGGACAGGCTTGGCCAAAGCCCCAATTTTTGCGCAATCAAGGAAAGTTCAGGCGACCCGAACCGCTTGCATATGCTCGCTAGAGATTATCCACACATCCAGCTTTCTTGCGGTATGGATGATCAGGCATTGGAATTCTTCGCCTGGGGTGCACGTTCTTGGGTGTGTGCAGGTTCGAATTTCGCGCCCGAAGAGCACATCGCTCTTTATAAGGCTTGCGCAGTTGATGGCGACTTCAACAAGGGGCGCCGAATCATGTCTGCCATGATGCCGCTTATGCGCGTGCTGGAGCAAGGAGGCAAGTTTGTTCAATGTATCAAACACGGCTTGACCCTTCGAGGAATTGATGCGGGGCCGCCTAGAAAGCCACTGCAACCACTGAACAAAGACGAAGAAAGTGAATTGGCACAGGTCATTCGAACTATGAATGCCGAAGTTGAAAAGGAGGCCTGGATTCAGAGATCCTCTGATTCGCAATGAATACGCAGCCAGAGCGAACGCAATCAATTTTCCAAAGTCTGCCTTTATTTGATGGTAAGTTTCGAGCCGGCAATGGTGGATTCATCATCGGCATTTCTCAGTTCTCCCAATGGTAGCCAATCGGGTCTACGCGCCATGCGTTTGGCCTTTTTTGAATCGAAAGTTAGTCAAGTCTGCCATTGGTTGCACATTCAATGAATTTCTTGATAATTTCTCGTGCGAGACTGTCAGATTCAATTTCTCCTGACTGAATATTTTTCAAAATTTTCTCGATTGCTAAATCCTCTGATTGCAACAATTCTTGTGCAACATTTTCGCTCAGAATTCGTGCTGTCAGTTTGCGGGTACGTTCAAGTGCTGATTTGCAACGGTCCTGTTTCATTGAATTGTCAGCGTGACTGAAAATTTCGTTTACCAGTTCGGGGATGCCTTCCCCGGTTGTTGCAGTTGATTTCAAGACTTTAGGAGTTTTCATGGAGTGGCGAAGTGAAATCGAAAGTGACAAGTCACTTTGTGTCAGATCAGCTTGCGGAAGATCCGCTTTGTTGACAACGATGATGTCGGCAATTTCGAGGAGCCCGGCTTTGCTTGCCTGAACTTCATCGCCGAGCCCGGGCGATTCAACAACGACAGTCGTGTCGGCCAACTCTGAAATCTCTATTTCCGATTGTCCCGTACCGACCGTCTCAACAACAATCGTATCCCACTGAGCCGCATCAAACAGATTGATAATGTGCATTGCTGTTGCTGAAAGTCCGCCAAGATGACCGCGTGCGGCTACTGACCTGATGAATACACCCTCGTCCTCGCTGTGACCCGCCATTCGTACTCTGTCTCCCAGAATCGCACCGCCACTTACGTGGCTGCTAGGATCAATGGCAAGAACGGCAACTGACTTGCCCAATCCTCGAAAAGCAGGGATACAAGCGTCAATCAGAGTGGATTTCCCGACGCCCGGTGGTCCGGTTATGCCGACTACATGTGCATTCCCCAAGTGATTTGCAATCGCCTGAAGAATATCTCTTCTACCGGCTAGATTATTTTCGACGACGGTAATCGCCCGAGCAAGCGAGTTTCTGCTTCCCTGAACCAGATTCGTCAATATCGGATTTTCACTGGCTTCGTTGCCAATGTTTCCGGATCGATTCATATTGTGGTTCGAGGCTGCCCGAAACCTAATTCCTGTCGAACGTGATGCACGACTTCTCCATGTGTTGCTCCATTGCAAATGGCGCCAACAATCGCTCCGTAAACATTTTGGCTTTCATCCTGCGCAGCATCTTGAAGTTTGGAAATGGCAGCGTTGTAATCGGATTGGTTTCGATTGGATTTGAACTCCTTGAGTTTATTCAGCTGTCTCTCAATGGTTGCTTCAGAGGGTCGTTCCAATGGTTTGGCTGAAACTGAGTCATCTTCCAGTTTGTACTTGTTTACACCGACGATGGTCTGCTCTCCGGAATCGACTTGATCCTGAATTTTCATTGCTGACTGCCCGATCCAGTACTGCACCAGGCCTTTTTCCACAGCTTTGAACATTCCGCCTGCATCATCGATTTTTTGTAGAATCTGCAAAATTTTTTCTTCCATCTGATCGGTAAGCGATTCAATGTAATACGATCCTGCAAGAGGGTCAATGACATCAGCGCAGTGTGCTTCTTCCCGAATAATATTTTGCGTGGCAACTGCAACTCGCGCCGCTTCTTCAGTGGGTGCACTCAGAACTTCATCGAAGGAGTCGGTATGCAATGATTGCAGTCCGGTAAACACTCCAGCCATTGCCTGTATGGTCACTCGAGCAATATTGTTGAGCGGTTCCTGTCGAGTCAGATCGACACCGGAGGTCTGTCCATGAAATTTGAATCGCCAGGTTTTTGGATTCTGTGTACCGAATCGTTCCCGAACGATTCTCTGCCAAATTCTTCGCCCAGCACGACACTTGGCAATTTCTTCAAAGAAACTGATTGAGATATCGAAGAAAAAGGTAAATTTCTCCAGAAACTGATCCGGATTCATGCCGCGGGCGATGCAGTCTTCTGCATACTGAATTCCGGTTGCCAGTGTAAACGCCATTGCTTCCGCCGGCGTCGCACCAGCCTGTTGCATATGCTGGCCCACGATCGACAATGGATTCCAATGCGGCACATGTTCCTGGCAAAATGCGATGTGGTCTACAAGAACTCTTCGAGAGCCGCTCAGGGCCAGTCGGAAAAACATGTGGTTGGCAACGTAATGCGAAATATAGTCGCTTTGGTTGGATGTGCCGGACACGTATTTCCAGTCAATTCCTCTACTTTTGGCAACCGCCAGCAGAAGAGCTAGCAATGTGAACGGTAGAGGATCGTTCATGGCAGTCGATAGTGATTTCAAATCGACATTCTTGAAACAGAGATCCATGTCGTCGACTGTATTGACGGTGACGCCACACGTGCCAAGCAATTTGGGGTCGACTTCATCAATGTCGTAGCCGCGATAAACAGAGTTGCACGGGATAAGACTGATTGCCGTGTTGCCTGCGTCGAGCAGTTTCTGCAATCGTTCGTTGTAGTCCTCAGGGGTACCGAACCCGATCAGCTGTCGCTGGCTCCAGACTCGCCCGCGATGCATTGACGGGTAAATTCCGCGTGTCATTGGAATCTGCCCTGGATAGCCGAGTTTTTCGGAATACTCTTCTCCGTTCCAGTCGTCCGGTGTATACAAAGGCTTTATGGAAATCCCAGAGCGATTCGTTATCTCTTTTTCCTGCGGCAATTGCTCTCGATATTCGCGTCGCCAGATTGAACTGGATGTATCAGGTGTTGATGCCACAAAATCTACAACGTTACTTTTTTTCATAACTTTACCTCTCCCATTGCTGGAGGATGCCCGTTCGTATGTCTTTCGCCAATGTGTGAACGAACTCGGAAATTTCCTTCAAGGAACCTCCAGGGTGAAACACTCGGGCTGACGCCGACGTCGAGTAATTCAATTTCACCATCAATCGAGAATTGTGATGAGCCGTGAGGTGGCGCCGAAGCGTGTTTACGAGCGGCATATTGCGGACAATCCAGTTTTCATCCATGTGACAGCAGAATACATTAACTCGCATATCAGGTAAATCACGGTAGTTGTACTGATGAACAACTCCCCTTCAAGATCGCACTTGCATAATCAGTTTGAATCCTGCAGTCCTAAATTCGTGAAATGCCATGCAATTTTTCTAAATTGCCACTCAGAGTGCTCATTGTACAACCAATAGAATTCAAGTCGGTAATCTATCGACGGTTGTTAAATCGACAATAATTCACAAAGCATTCAGACGCGCCGCAGTGCTGACAATTGTGAAGCGAATGCTGTTCACGCAAGGCTACGCAGAGAGTTGCTTCATCTGTGAGTTTGAAATTCAGACAAACGTTGCTTTTGCCGACCATAGGAATCGAAATTTTCTCTATTCAGCCAGCATTGAAACGCATTTTTCAATGCTGGCCACTCGGTATCAACAATCGAGTACCAAGCGGTATCCCGATTTCGTCCTTTATAGATGGTTGCTTGCCGGAAGGTTCCTTCAAAAGTAAATCCCAGCCGCACCGCTGCTTTGCATGAACCAGCGTTCAGCGCATCACATTTCCATTCATATCGACGGTAACCAAGTTCGTCGAATACGCGTTGCATCATCAGATACATGGCTTCGGTGCCAGCGCGTTTCCGTTGCAAAGCCGGAGAATAGTTGATATGACCAACTTCGATTACGCCGAATTCAGGCTGAATGCGCAGGTAGCTGGCGATTCCGAGCGCTATGCTTGAGTCATTTTCAATAATGGCATGAAAAAGCGGGTCGCTGCCGAAGCAGTAATCCTTCATCCACGCTTTGAAATCCTCTAGAGTGTCAAACGGTCCGTAACCTCAGACTTCCTGACACTGACAGCTGAAGTCAGACCTGTGTGCTTGTCATAAGCTACCGTAATTAAACCACTTTTCTCCTGAAATCCTGCATATTCCGCTTGACATTCAGCTCAAAATAGACTAATATATTCTGACACTATATTCTGAATAAACCCCAAGCCGAAATACCGCCATGATTGCTACTCTGCCCCTTTCACCACCCGACAACATTCCGATCGGCAACAGCTGCTTCTCCATTCAAATTTCCGAAGACCGCATCACCTACTTCTCCAATCTGCAGCCGTTCGACTTCCATCCGATCAAAAATCAACGTGACATGCTGATGCGCATCGGTCGCCTGCGCGTGGTTTCAAACATCCCCCAACAAGCCCTCATCGAGGCTTTCACAGTGTCGCGTTCCACAGTTCAGCGGGCCGCCAGGAAGTATCGTGAACACGGCGAGGAGGGGTTCTACAAGCCGCGTCGAGGTCGTGGTCGCAATGTCATTGACGGGCCGACCGCGAAACGTGCCAACCAGTTGCTGGCTGAAGGCCTGAGTGGCACCGAAGTGGCAAAGCAGCTGGGGATTGCCAAAAGCACGTTCAGCGAAAATCGCCGTGCCGGTGTGATCGGCTCGGACCTCAAGCTCCTCAGCAACCAAGACGCAGGCTCGACTATGGACCGCAGCCGGCGTGACCAGCGCGATCGCCAAGCACCGATGGGAAGGGCGGCGAGCGATGTGCAGGGACGGACTCTAGCGTGGCAGGGTCTGATGAGCGAGGTCGAACCGCGCTTTGAGGAAAGTATGACGGGGGTTCGTTTGGGTGGCGTTCTGGCGTCACTGCCGATGCTGTTGAAGGAAGGGCTTGTAAGCGTTTCGAACCGTTTGCTGCAACTGCCAAACGGATATTACGGATTGACCACGATTTTGCTGTTGCTGGCGTTCATGACACTGGCACGGGTGCGCAATCCGGAAAGCCTGCGCTATCTTGCACCGGGAGAATGGGGCGCCATTCTCGGCTTGGACCGTGGTCCGGAGACCAAGACGCTGCGCCGTAAAATCAGTCAGATTGCGGACTCGGAGGAGCTGGTGCGCGACTGGCAGTCTGCGCTGGCGCATGAATGGATGAATGCGGATTCCGAACTGTGTGCGACGCTGGCTGTGGATGGCCACGTGAAAGTTTATACCGGTCGCAAGGGTCAATTGCCGAAGCACTTTGTGGCGCGACAGAAACTGTGCCTGTCGGCGACCGCCAGTTACTGGATCAACGCGCTGGGAGGCAAGCCTTTGCTGTGCATGCACCAGTCGCTTGATCCGAAGATGGTCAAAGTGCTTGAACACGATATTGTGCCGCAACTCGAAACGCTCGGTGTGCTCAAAGCCAATGCCCCGGACCTAACGCAGCCACAGTCAGGCGAGCCGCTTCTGGCGCTGGTGTTTGACCGCGAGGGCTGGAGTCCGAGTTGTTTTCGCAGACTGGCCGGTCGTGGCATCGCCTGCATTACCTGGCACAAGAACTTCAAGGGCGCGGACTGGCCCGAAACCGACTTCGGCACCTTTGAGGTGCCCATCCACGGTCCGGCACAGGTGCGCATGATGTCGGTTGCACTGGCGGAAAAAAAGGTCTTTCTGTCGAATCGATTCGAGGTTCGCCAGATCCGCCGCCGACTCGACAGTGGCCGACAAGTGGCGCTGATCACCACCGACCCGTACATGCCCATGCAGCAGGTCGCAGGCGCCCTGTTCTCACGCTGGTCTCAAGAGAACTGCTTCAAATACATGCGCCACGAATTCAACCTTGATGCGCTGCCAACCCACGACTTGGAAACTCTGCACCCAGACACTCAAGTGGTCAACCCGGCACGGCGCGAACTCGAAAAGCAGATCAAGAGATTGCGCAGCCGACTCGGCAGCCTGCGCAACAAGACTGCAGACCAAGCGAAAAACGGCCACAATTCAGCCGTGCTGCTGGCACAGATCGAAACCCTCGAACTACAGATGCAAGAGCACAAGGCACAACGCACAGATCTGCCGATGCACATTCTTGCCGCCGACCTGGACAACGACGATAAACTCGACATGATTCCTTCCAGGCAGCGGTTGCTGCTCGACATCATCCGCATGATCGCCTACCGTGCTGAAACCCGCATGATTCCGGCGGTCGCACAAATGCAGGGAAAAAAGACCAATGCCCGAAAACTGTTGTCTGCTGTGATGACAGCCGATGCGGATATTGTACCCGACTCCGAAAATGCAGTGCTCCGGGTGCGCTTGCTCGGGCTCGGCAGCGATTGTTGCGACCGTGCGCTCAAAGCGCTCCTTGCCGAACTCAACGAAACGCATACCATCTTCCCCGGAACCAACCTGCGCATGGTCTACGAAATTCCAAATTCTGCAGCCTGAAAGCATCAGCTTATTTCGTTCTATGTTAGGAAGTCTGAATTTAAAATGCCCCCTTTTCAGTTCCCAGGATCTCGCACATGCCCTATTGCGGCTCCAGCAGATTGATTCGAAAGCCCTCTGCGAAAGGTTTCCCGATACCAACCTCGAACATTTCAACGAAAACCGCCCGGCAAACCGTTAGAATGAGTCATATTTAATTGGTCTATGTCAGGAAGTCTGAACCTAGGTATGTCCAGATCCGATGATCCTGATTCTTTACATATGCTTGATGAAGTTCTGCTGCATGAAGTTGCAGGTCGATTGGAACCACTCGGCAATAGTTGCCCGACATTCCGCTTTTCGGTGGACGAGGGCGTGTGTGCCAGTTGTCCACAGGAAATCCAACAGGCTGCCCAAAGTGATTGAGAGTCTCAGACATATTCTTTAACAGTTAGTCAACATCTTCAGCGCAGAGTAAGGCTTGCCGGTAATGTTTGGTGTAATGGTACCGGCAAAGATATGCTCTGGCGCAGTTCGCCGGTTCCGCGATACTGTCACTGGCTCGAGACCTTCCCGCGATGCATTGACGGGTCAATTACGAGTGTCTTTGGAATCTACCCCGGATAGCCGATTTTTTCGGAATATTCTTCTCTGTGCCAGTTGTCCGGTGTATACAAAGGCTCTATGGAAATCCAGGGCGATTAGTTATCTCTTTTTCCTGCGGCAATTACTCTTGATATTCGCGTTGCCAAATCAAACTGACTATTTCAGGGTTAGGTGTCGCAAAATCTACGACGTTACTTTTTTTCATGACTTTGCCTTTCCCATTGCTGGAGGATGCCTGTTCGCACGTCTTTCGCCAACGTGTGAACGAACTCGGAAATTTCCGTCAAGGAACTTCCAGGGTGAAACACCCGGCTGACTCCTAGGTTGAGTAATTCATTTTCATCGTCATCTGGAATGATGCCACCTACCACTATGCCAATATGATCCATATCTGCATCGCGTAGTGCATTTACAAGATCCGGAATTAAAAGGTGGTCTGTAGCCAAGCTGCTGATTCCAATTACATCTGCATCTTCTTCTCCCGCCAGACGAACCAATTCCCGGACAGTTTGCCACGGTGGTGTGTACACAACTTCCATACCGCTGTCTCTCAATTTGGCGGCAACAACACGACTGCCACGATCATGACCATCCAGTCCAATTTTCGTGACAATTACTTTGGGTCTGTAAGAGTCAGACAGTGCAGTCAATTGGTATCGGTCAGTTGCAGTTTACGGCATACGGCTTTGACTAAAAATTTCATTCAATTCAAAACACGGTTTACTCGTCAATCAGATTCTGGATGATCGCTCGAATATTATCGGAATCGAAATTTCGCCCACCCAAGGCACGATAGCGAAATCGACCATTTCGATCAACCAGAAAACTGGTAGGCAAAGGACTAACACTCCACTGTTTGTAGACATCAAGGCTTTTGTCCAGAACAATTGGAATCTCTAGTGTCATACCTGTTTTAGTCAGAAATTTTTGGATATCATCCTTACTCTCGCCCACGTTAACGGCAACGACCTCAAATTCTTCGCGACTATGAGATTTCCATACTTCTTGTATTGAGGGAAGTTCTTCCATGCAGGGCGGACACCAGGTGGCCCAGAAATTGACAAGGACTACCTTGCCGTTAAGAAATTTGCTATCAGAGGATGAATTATTGATCCACTGGACATTTTGAATTTTCGGTGCCTGTCGGTTGTCTATTTCCTTGAGGCTGTCTTCCAAACCGGCATAACCAGCGCTTGACAACAATCCGAACAAACACAGAATTAAGGACAGCCTTCGGACGTGGTGAAATCGGCTACCGATTTTGTTCATGCTATTCTACTGATCAATTCGACTGGTAATTTGCAGTGAATTCAGTACTGCACAATTCCGATGGGAACGCGACAAACAATTTCGATTTGTAAAGACTAGGTGATTTCGCCCGCTCCCGTGAGCAGACTTTCAAGACTGCCGATCTGCATCTCCCGACTTCGTATCACTTCTGCAAGGAGGTCGTTCGCAGAGATGACTCCAACTAGTTCCCCGTCTTCGACAACCGGCAAGTGCCGAAAGCCTTTGCTGACTACAATTTTCATGCAATCTTCAATGTTGTCATCGGGATTTACAGTTATCACATTTTCAGTCATCACTTGAGAGATTTGTGTATCTTTTGACGTGCGTCCCAGAAGAATCACTCTTCGAGCGTAATCTCTCTCACTAAAAATGCCAACCAGCTTGCCGTCCTCAACAACGGGCACAACACCAATGTTTCGTTCCGCTAGAATGTGAAGCGCGTCGAGCACGGTGTTGTCCGGTGCGACCGTCCAGATCGAACCCGTGGATTTTAACAAGGATGAAATCGTTAACATGATTTACCTCCTATTTTATTTACTTTCAATTTCTCCAGCTCAGTGACAAAACAATAGTGTATGAGTGGCTTTTACTCAAATTGACAGGAAGATTCCTTTTCCAAATTTGAAAATTCTCCAAACACCCGAAAGGTGTTGTATCAACTCATGAGGGCTTCGATTTTGCTCCGCAGAATTGAGTTTTCTTTCTAATTGTCTAGCGATTATTTTTTGGATGGCAAAATTCAAGTTGTCTTATACAAACTTGCGTTGCCTACTAAAACTGTCCAAGTGCAACACTGGTGTCTCATTCGAGCAGATTTTACCCTTAATATTCTAAACTATAATGCCGAACTGACGATTAGGTCAAATTTAGATGTAGTTGATTTGGTTTACGGCACAATATTCTCGTTAGCGCCTCATACTCATTTGACAGATAGAAACAAGCTATTGGGCCGTTAGCTCAGTTGGCAGAGCAGTTGACTCTTAATCAATTGGTCCGGGGTTCGAATCCCTGACGGCCCACCACTTTGTTTGCGACGTTGATATCACCACAGATTTCTACTGTTTGACCAGAATCAATTCTTAGCACTGAATTGATTGTGCCAATAAATACGAGCTTTTCTGCCCATACGAGTACAACCCTCAAATCTACTAGAACCTGAGTATTAAAAAAATCAAGGAATTGGTTTGAGAACAAGGTGTCTTTTGCGGTTGTTAGTCGTCAATCGACTTAGTTCAGACTGTTTCGCCATGGGTTAGGGAGCAAATTTCGATTGAAATGTTTTAGCAATGCTGTATGAAAAAATATTAATTCTGTGCCGTGTATAGTCAATTCGGAAAGTAATGTGACGAAATGAACCTAGTTTTATCCCGCAGGGTTCAAAATGGGCTAAAAGTTGTTTAATGCCCTTTCCATATTACATCGTCATCTGATAATGCCATAAATTTAAATTATAGTACGTCATAGCGTACGATACCCTCCATGGTGAACTAAGATGACTATAGTTAGCGTAACAAAAGCACGTGCGAAGTTGTATAGCTTGGTCGATGAGGCATTGCAATCACATAAGCCAGTTGTAATCGCCGGGAAAAGAGGTAATGCGGTGCTCCTTGCTGAGAAAGACTGGAATGCCATCAATGAAACACTATTTTTACTATCCATTCCAGGTATGCGAGAATCTATAGTTGATGGTATGAATATCGATCTTGAAAAGTGTGACCAGGAACTTGATTGGTAGTGTGGAAACTGCATTTTACCTGGCAAGCAAAAAAGGATGCAAAAAACTAGCTGCTGCTGGTTTTAAGAGAAGAGCGGAGGAACTAATTGCAGTAATTCAGAATGACCCATATCAATCTCCACCTCCTTTTGAAAATCTCGTGGGAGATTTGGCGGGTGCGTACTCTCGACGGATCAAAATACAACACCGACTGGTTTATCAGGTACTGGAAAAAGAAAAGGCTGTTAAAGTTCTACGTCTATGGACTCACTACGAATAGACGCAAAGATACTAAATATGCTAACTCACTACTGTCCCGTTATTGATCAAAACATGCTTTTCATCTAATTGATAATATTAGAATGATCTCCTGTTTTGGTGTGGTGGCGACTTGACGTGAACGGTGTCAAAATCGCCATACTGCCAACCACTCCGCCACAGTTCATTGTCAATTGGGAATTCGCAGACTATGTATCAAAATCAATTTGTCTTCTCACAAATCATGACACACTTACCTTGGTCAGTTTAATGGAATTTTTGACTATCAAGCGAATTGATTCGGTATTGATTGGCCGAATACTTACAACCGGATTACAAATAACTGCCAAAATGAGAACAACTGCAATCCCTATTCGATTAAAATTAGTCAAATTCACATTATTTGATTCTTCCTGTCGCAGGAAGAAATAACCTGATTGAACTGTATAACGTCGCAATATAGTGGCCGATTCCGATACCAAAATGCTCCTCAAAGCGCGCTTCGAGGAGGTGTGTGTAAGTTACAGTTGAGTCCTCACCGAAGGCCAAAAGGAGTTGACCGACCGGTGCGCAGAGGAAAAAGCCGCTGGCCAGAAAGCGAGACGAAAAAGCTGCTCGATGCGTTCGTTAGCTGCAAGGACGAGATGCGAAGACCGTATGTGAAATCCATGGTTTACCACACTGTATCGATGCCACCCCTCGTCCATTCATGAATTTACTGCACGGAACATGGGTGCCACACGACGGAGCGGAATTCAACAACCGGGGGAAATTCGTCGTCTGGCTCGAAACAACCGGCGATGGTGCCGACCTGCCGCCAGGCATCCATCCCACTCACCTGACCACTGACAAGGCATCCGACACCGAGATCATCCTGGATAAAGTTATCAACGGCTTGTTTGCGACTGGTGCTAGAGCGGATAACGCGATCTTTTACGCATGCTTGCCAAGCGAAGCGGACAGGCCATTGCCAAGTATTGAAATTGCACAGTTGACCGGTGAGTTCCTGCCCGACAACTGTAAATGGCGGACGTGGGGCATCCGCGGACTTCACATCACAGATCCATTGCCCTTTCTGCGCGACCTTCGGATTGTTGTCGCAGGCTACGGTCAATCGGACTTGCGGCTGAGTGCCGATTTGAAGTTCTGGATGCAATACGCCCAGCAGCTTCGCAATCTCATCCGACAGCACCAGTTTCTGCCGATGATGAAATGCCATCAGCCCACTGCCCGCAAATCGAGTTTGAGCATTCATACGGGATGGTTGCCAGCGGGCGAATTGTATGAGCGCGGATTGAAGGAGTTTACAGCATGCATGCCGGAAATTTGTGCGGCAGTGAGCCAGAAGAAACCGAAAAAACACAATTTTGCGAAAACCGAACCTCTATCCGGCATCGACATACTCAGAAACTTCTCGGAACAGCAGATCGACGATTTAGTCTCGTCTACTGCTTTTACGATGCAGACGCTTCACCACATGAAGAGTTGCTGGCTGGTAAATGCGCTAGGCACCAAGTCGACCAGGGATTCGCGCGATTCGGATAACGCCTACGACCTTACCCTGCAGGACTGGAAGCATTGGCGTATGTGGCAAAAAGAGATTGTGGGGCGTTCGCACGAATCGGGTGAAAATAGCTTCGTTTTCGGCATCAGGCTCGATCACGCCGAAAAGGCTCGAGACGGTGAATGGCGATTGAGTTTCTTTGTCGCTTCGAGTCAGGACCCATCTCTGAGAGTTGACCTCAAGCATTGGTGGACTATGTCGGAGGCCAAGCGCACCCGGTGGCTGAAACACTTCGGACTGCAGTTTGAACATCACCTGCTGGTGACCATGGGGCATGCAGCGCGGGTCTGTCCCTTGCTGTGGCAAGGGATGGAATCAGAGCATCCATCCGGCGTCGATATCGATCTGGCAACCGCCTACGCATTTTTGAAAGACGATGCCCTGGTGCTCGAGTCGGCGGGATTCAGGATTCTTCTGCCGAGTTGGTGGACACCGCAAGGACGAAGGCGCGCCCGTATCAGGATTAATGCATCCAGCAGGCCAAGGGCTTCCCAGGCAACGCAAAGCAACGGCTATTTCGATTTGCCCTCACTGGTGCAGTATCGCTACGAACTGTCGGTTGGTGGCGAACCCGTTTCCGAGCAGGAATGGCGGGAACTCGTCCATGCCAAGTCGCCGCTGGTTCGCTTTCGCGGAGAATGGATGGAAATCGACAGCACCCAGATGAGTCGAATGCTGGAACTGTGGCAAACCCAGGAGCAAACGGACGATTCAGTCACCTTTGGAGAAATGCTCAGGCAGATGGGTGAAGCGGATGATGACACTACGGAGTTCGTATTCGATGAAGTCCTGGGCAGCACACTTGAGGCACTGCAACAGCAAGCCGGTGTTGAGCCATTGGATGACCCCGCCGGCCTGAAAGGGGAATTGAGGCCCTACCAGAAACATGGTTTGTCGTGGCTGGTAACACAGGAGGCACTGGGGTTGAGCCCCTGCCTGGCGGATGACATGGGGCTCGGCAAGACCATACAAGTGATCGCTCTTCTGATTCATGAACGCGAAACGTTCCATTCGTCGAACGGCAGCAAGGAAAACTCAATGCTGCCTACGCTTCTCATTGCTCCCACATCCGTTCTGGGTAACTGGCGTAAGGAGGTCGAAAAATTCGCTCCAGGGCTGAAATGTATGATTCATCATGGTGCTGAGCGTCACCGTAATGCGGCAGCGTTTGCCGACGCCAGCAGCACTGCAGATATTGTGATCACTTCATTTGCGCTAGCCAACAAGGACCGAGCAGCGTTGAAGCAAACAGCCTGGCGGCGAATTGTGGTAGACGAGGCACAGAACATCAAGAATCCGAAAACCGCTCAGGCCCGTGCGATCTGCTCATTCACCGCGCCGCTGCGTATGGTGCTTACCGGCACTCCGGTCGAAAACCGGCTGACCGACTTGTGGTCACTGTTTCACTTCCTGAACCCCGGATATCTCGGCACTGCTGCGCAATTCAAACGTGCCTATGAGACTCCTGTGCAAAGAGACAGCGATCACGGGAGGCTCAAACAGCTGCAGCAATTGGTACGGCCATTCATTCTGCGTCGATTGAAAACAGACAAATCGGTCATTGCCGACTTGCCCGACAAACTCGAACAGAAAGTCTACTGCAACCTGACCAAGGAACAGGCGTCGCTCTACCAAGCTGTAGTCGATGACGTACAGAAGCAGCTTGACGAAGCCGAAGGCATGGAGCGCAGAGGGCTGATACTGGCAACCCTGATGAAGCTCAAACAGGTCTGCAACCATCCCGCTCAGTTTCTGCAGGACAGCAGTGCCTTCAGCGAAGTGCGCTCCCACAAGCTTGCGCGGCTTACGGAAATGATCGGCGAAGCGCTGGACGAGTCGGACAGCATGCTGGTGTTCACCCAGTTTACTGAAGTAGGCACTCGGCTGGAAACGCTCCTTCGCAACAGTTTCCGTTGTCCCGTCTATTACCTGCACGGCGGAACCAGTCGCAAACGTCGGGAACAGATGATCGAAAGCTTCCAAACCCCCGATACGCCGGCGGGCATATTCGTTTTGTCACTCAAGGCCGGCGGTGTCGGAATCACCCTTACGCAGGCAAATCATGTCTTTCATTTTGATCGCTGGTGGAATCCCGCGGTTGAAAACCAGGCCACTGACCGGGCCTATCGCATCGGGCAGGAAAAAACTGTGTTTGCGCACAAAATGGTGACGCTGGGTACTCTGGAAGAGCGAATAGACAAAATGATCGAAGATAAACAGGCATTGGCAAACAGCATTGTCGGAACCGATGAAAACTGGTTGACCGAACTGGATAACGCCGCTTTTCAGGAACTGATCCAGCTCAATCGCGAAGCGATTATGGAGGCATAGACATGGCGAAGATGGCGCGAACCTGGTGGGGACAAAAGTTCCTAGATGTGTTGTCCATCAGCATGAACATCGGCCGGCTAAAACGCGGGCGCTCCTATGCGGGACCCTCTCGAATACTGGAGTTCGAGATAAGCGGCGATACGGTGACGGCGAAAATTCGCGGAAATATCAACCCCTATTTCGAGGTGTACAAGGAGCCACGCTACAAAGTCACGGTAAAGTTAAAGCGTTTTTCCGCCTCTGACTGGAACATGATCATTGATCAAATCAGCCGAAACGCAGCGTTTCTGTCTCAATTGCTGATGGATGAGATGCCTTCGACAATAGAGGACGTATTTGTGCAGCGCGGGCTTTATCTATTGCCGCGCGAACGCGCAGACTTGATCAGTAAGTGTTCATGCCCGGATTACGCGTCGCCTTGCAAGCATGTCGCGGGAGTGTATTACAAGATTGCGTCGCTACTTGACCGGGATCCGCTTTTACTGTTTCAGTTGCGCGGGATGAAGTTTGAAACTCTGCACGAAAAACTCGCAGCTACCCCGCTGGGCAAGACTCTGGTCGATCAGCAGGCAGACAGCGAAATAGAGGTCGAATACCACGCTTGCCGTTACACCTCCCCAAGCACCGAAACACGCAAGGAGCCAGATATCAAGACTTTCTGGCAAGGGGACTGTGCGGTGCCGCAGGTGGCCAGCACCGGTGATGCGGTTACACCGGCAATACTGATCAAACGCGGCGGTGAGTTTCCGGCGTTTTGGCAAAGCGACAAATCATTCGTTGAAGTGATGGAGGTCGTGTATTCACGCGTTGTCACTAAAAACAAAACTGCCCTGTAATTTTCGGTGGATGCTCATGTCACCACCGATTGAAAATCCCCACTTTCCACCGATGTAAATTCCCCAGTACCTGGAAGGAAAGATCAATTTTGTCCTGTGATTTGGATTTTGAGAGATGCAAATTCAAGAGGACGAATTAATGATATTGCATAAGGGTTTTTTTATGATTCACAATTTGAAGGCTGAAGGGCTGAGCATCTCCGAGATTGCCCGAAGGCTGAATCTAGACCGAAAAACGGTGCGCAAATACCTGCGTTGCAAAATCGACGATGTGAACGCTTTGCGCGCTATCTTGACCAACGCCTTGCGGGACGAACTCACCGCAGGGCGACCTTTGCTATCATACCAATGGTCAAGTTCGCACAAAAGCCGCGCAAGATCACCGCGGGTTACAGGTCGGTACTCGACTCCTCTATCAACCGCATGACTGTTTCGGCACTGAATTGTCGCATTCGAACTTGCATGCCGATATGATGGCATAATTATCGCTCGAAGTTAACTGTGGGCAGATGAAAGGACTTAAAGAGTAAATCATGAACACGACAACAGATGCAACACAACATGAAACAATTGGAGGCGAAGCCTTACGCCTTTCTCTGTTGAAAGATAGTTCCGAAAAGGGTCATCAATTCGAGAAGCTACTCGAATACGGTATTCCAGAGATTCGCGAGTTGGAGGTTGATAAATGTTGGCGATGGAAAAATCTGCCGAAACAAATTCGAAAGGAAGTCTTCTCTGGAACGACAAAACAAGATATCGGTGTCGATCTCGTGGCGCTACGAATGGATGGAAGTTATGTCGCAATTCAAGCCAAGTGCATAAATCCGAAAAGGACATTGAGTGCAAGGGAACTCAAGACTGCAATTGGTGCGACGATTTGGCGAAAAAATGTCAGTCACTGTTGGTTAATTACAACAGGAGAATGGTCGCGGGCCGTTGAGCAACAGTTGGGGGAAGGTTGGAGTATTCTGCATGCGCCATCAAAATGGACAGACACTCCTTTAAATTCTGGACAGAATGCAGAGGCAACGGAACTGGATACATTACAAACGGCCGCCTTGAACAACGTGCTTGAAGGCTACAGGAAAGGGTTCGACCGCGGACGGTTAATTATGGCGTGTGGAACAGGCAAAACACTCGTTTCGCAACGTGTTGCAGAGGCAGTCACGCCAGGCAACGGCATCGTTCTCTATGCAACCCCCAGCATCGCACTGACCGGACAATCTCGACAGGCCTGGCTTAAGGAGGCGAAAAGAGATATCAGAACCATCGTTGTATGTTCACAAGCAGACGCTGGCGAAACCACCTCAGGATATGTAGCAGAGATAGAGGCACCTGCTACCACTGATTCCGAAACTATTGTAAATCTCGTAAAGCGTGCACAGAAATCTCTCAAAAATTCGGGGGGGGGGCAATGGCATTCATTTTGCTGAAGTTGGAATCTGAGGTTTCAGATCAGATTCGGTAATGGATTGATTATTTGGAATTAAATAGGGATACGCCGGAGCAGGAAATCAGTACTTGACAAATCCGTTGTTTTCTGGCAATATAGGCAGTGCATAGTGTATTGGTGGAGAAACAACGATGGACGCGAGCATTGCGAAGCTGAAATCAACGACATTTTGCGGGCGTCGCTTCAGCCGCAAGCAGCTTTATGAGATTCAACAGACGGTAGGCAGTTTTCCGGCCTTGAGCCGCCACGGACTTGCGCAGACGATCTGTGAACATCTGCAGTGGCAGACGCCGAAAGGCAGCAATCGGTTCAACGCCTGCCTGAGGCTGCTGGAGAGTCTGGAACAGCAGGGGGTGTTACAGTTGCCGGAGAAGATCAGCAACCAGCAGCAAGGCGTACAAAAGCCGATTGTGTGGACACATCGGTCGGCACCTCAGGCCAGCATTGAGTGCGAACTGGAGCAATTGATGCCGCTGGCACTGCAGGTGGTGAGCGAGAAACAGGAAATCGGGGAATGGAACGAGTTGGTGGACCGGCATCACTACATCGGTTATCGTCGTCCGATCGGCCTGCACCTGCGATATTTCATCGTGGATGGGCAGGAGCGTCGCTTGGGGGCGATGATGTTTTGCTATGCAGTGAAGTCGCTGCCGTGTCGTGACGAATGGATCGGCTGGCAGGACCAAAAGCATAAGAAGCACTTGGATTTGGTAGTCAGCAACAACCGTTTTTTAATCCTGCCCTGGGTGCGGGTGAAAAATCTGGCCTCCAAGTCGCTGTCGATGGCGTGTCGTCGGCTGGCGGATGACTGGAGCGACCAGCATGCATACCGGCCGGTTCTGATCGAAACATTCGTGGATGGGCAGCACTTCGATTCGAGTAGCTATCGGGCGGCCAACTGGCGTTGCATCGGTCGCACCGGCAGACGCGGCAAATCGCCCAAAGATGTGTACATTTATCCATTGATCGATGAGGTCAGAGAAGTTTTGCTGCACGGACCGCGACCGGTGTCGAAAAAAGCCGTGCGTGCGGGGCCGAAAATCTTGTCTGCGGCCGACCCCTTTGTGCAGTTGTGGCAGAACTTCATTGGCATCGTCGCGCAAGTGGCCGAGGATTTCGACCATCAATGGCAGCAGCGCCGGCGGGTGTTGAACTCGCTGCTCATCATGCTGTTCATCTTTCGACTGGTGTTCTCAGCCAACAGACAAGGCTATGCGATCACGCTTGAACAACTGTGGGAGCAGTGTCGGATGATGGACATCGCGCTTCCGCAGCCGCGTGCCGTTGCGCCCTCGGCGATGTGCAAGGCACGCGCCAAGCTGGACGAAAACATCTTCAAGACATTGCAGACGCGGCTGCTCAAGTGCATCGATCTGCAGGCCGAAGAGGCGAGCTGGAAAGGACACCGGATTTATGCCGTGGACGGGTCCAAAATCAATGTGCCGCGGGCGCTGATCAAAGCCGGCTACCGCTGTCCCTCGGACAACGCCCATTATCCGCAGGCGACGGTGAGTTGTCTGTACCAGTTGAAAACCCAGATTCCGGTGGACTTTGATGTGGTCGCCCATGGTGATGAACGACGCTTGGCGCGCAGCCACCTGTGCGCATTGAATGCAGCGGATGTGGTGGTGTATGACCGTGGCTATTATTCCTTCGAGATGCTGTATGAACATACAGTGCGCGGCCTGCATGCGGTATTCCGCGTCAAACGTCAGGCGGCGGCATTCGAGCGTTTTATGGCCAGTACCGAGAAGACCGATGCCACGGTCGAAATCCGCCCCAGTGCGGTTCAGTGCGAGCGCATCCGCAGTCGCGGTGCGAGCGCCGAATGTGCGCCGATTACAGTGCGTCTGGTCAAATACAGCGTGGCGGGAACCCCCTATACACTGGCGACTACGCTGCTGGACCAACACCAATACGCGATCTCGGACCTGTCGGATCTGTATCACGCCCGCTGGGGGATTGAAGAAATGTATAAGGTCTCTAAAAATCTGATCTCGATCGAAGACTTCCATGCCGCCTCGGAACGTGGCGTACGGCAGGAACTGTTTGCCCATTTTGTCCTGATCACGCTGACGCGGCTGTTTTCAAATCACAGTGAAATACAGTTAAACCCCGATGGCTGCGATGACAGGCGAGCTTTCAAGGCCAACTTCAAAAACGCACTGACGGTGATCGGCAGGAATCTTGAAACGCTGCTGCTGAAACAGGCCGACATGGTCAGTGAGGTCCTCAATCAAATCATCGCCGGCATCAGTTCGTGTCGACAGCGCAAGCGCCCGAATCGCTCCTATCCGCGATGTTCCAGGAAACCGATCGGAAAATGGAAACCCGGTAAACCAGCCAGCACGACTTCAAGTTAACTGTCCCAGCCATAGGTTGCTCCACCCCGGTTCAACTGTCGCCGCGGTACGGATCCTTAAGTGAATGGACTTGATTCCTTAAGTTAATGCCATTGCCTAACCCCTTGGTCAAGCGAAAAAGATAGTGGCAACTAAAGAGGACATTCTTGAGCAGATTGTGGAAAATTATCTCATCCAGAAAGGGTACTTTGTTCAGCACAATATCAATATAGACCAAGCGAAGAACATCCGGATTATGATAGCAGCAAGGATTCAGTACACAGCGACATTGACATTGTAGGATTCCATCCGTCGCGCGGTGATAAGCAAAAGTATTGGCTGTCAGTTGTAAAAGTTGGCAGGCGGGATTCAACCCCGAAGCACTAATCGACGCAATTAATAAAGGCAAGATTCTGGGTGGAAAGCCAGCATGGAAACCTTTTCGTGAATTAACCGTTAATAAATGGTCAGAAGCATTGACAAAAAAAGTTACAGACGTGACAGGTGAAAGTCACTTTACGCATGTAACCGCAATTACTCGCTTAATTGGAGATAAAACGGTTTGGGAAGAGCATGAACCCTTTCGTCAAGCGATTAATAATCCTTTACAGATATTGACACTCACAGAAATGATTAAGGAATTTCAGAAAGATATGTCAAAAACTCTTGCTAGAACGGAAGTTGGGCGAATACTTCAACTATTTGCTGCAGCTAAAATTAAACTTCAGTATGAAAATGAAGAGTAGCAAGAGTTCGCATACGTTCCAACCGGCCCACCAATTCTCAAATCAAAAAGTCTGAATCGCTAGTGTCGTACAATCTGAGTAGTTTCTCAAAGAGTACGTAAATCACTGTGAATCAGTTTGAATAATCTAGCCAGAATGACTAGCATAAAGGTCGTGAAATTCTGGAGACAATGGAATATTCAATTCTGCAAAAAAGATTGAAATTGAATTTGATGCGCCGAAAAATTATCGTTGGCAACTGGAAAATGAACGGAACGCTGGAGATGGCGCGTTCACTGGTTGAGGAAATTGTCACTGGTGCTGAAAACTTAAATTCAGTGGACGTCGTACTCTGTCCGCCGTATGTCTACTTGCCGCTGGCGGCTGAAACAGTCAAGAATTCCCCTTCAGTTGCTTTGGGAGCGCAAAATTCCAGTGAACATTCGTCCGGTGCCTACACAGGTGAAGTATCATCTACCATGCTGAAAGAGTTTGGTTGCGAATACGTGATTACCGGGCACTCCGAAAGGCGGCAGTACTACGGCGAATCTGATGAAGATGTGGTACGTAAGACGAACGCAGTCATTGCTGAAAATATGATGCCGATTGCTTGTGTCGGGGAGACGCTGGAAGAAAGAGATTCAGGACGAACTCGATTTGTTGTTGAACGACAGGTAGATGCAGTCCTTCAGATTGTCGGGCATGATGAAATTGAACATGTACTGATTGCCTACGAACCGGTTTGGGCAATTGGAACAGGTAAAACAGCATCACCGGAACAAGCACAGGAAGTCCATAGTTGGATACGCCAGTCTCTACACAGTGCGAACGAAAATGCCGCTCGAAGTTGCAGAATACTGTACGGCGGCAGTGTGAACGGAGATAACGCCCAAAGCGTGTTGATTCAGCCTGACGTCGACGGGTGTCTCGTAGGTGGGGCTTCCTTGAAATCAACAGAATTTTTGAGAATATGCAATGCTGCAGAATAGGAAAAGATAACGAACAATGGAATTGATTACAAAAGTATTACTTGGGTTGTTTTTCGTCATAGCGATTGCCATGGTGGTATTGATTCTGCTCCAGAGAGGACGCGGTTCCGATCTAGGCGCAGTCTTCGGAGGCGGGTCTCAATCGGTTTTTGGCAGTCGCGGTTCCGCCAACTTTCTGACTCGAATCACAGCCGTTTTGGCGACGTTGTTCTTTGGAATTGCCTTGAGTCTGGCATATATTTACACTGGTGCGAGGACGCCGACCAGCGTGACCGATACGGTCATTGAGGAGGTGACTGGCGAGTTGCCGCAGGCCCCGATAGAAGCAGAAGATGATAACAGTGAAATTCCGAACATACCTGAATAGATCTAAACCCCGAAATTGCCGAAGTGGTGGAATTGGTAGACACGCCGTCTTGAGGGGGCGGTGGCGAGAGCCGTGCCGGTTCGAGTCCGGCCTTCGGCACCAGGCCAGGGATGATTTGATAACATAGAATTCGAACACCAACCTGATTGAAGCAATGCTCAGTAACTACGTCCCGATTCTGATTTTTCTGCTGGTCTCAATGGGGCTTGGACTTGCCATGCTTACAGCAGGAAAACTGATGGGACCTCACAAGCCGGACAAAGAGAAACTGTCACCCTACGAGTGCGGCTTCGAAGCCTTTGAAGACAGCCGGATGAAGTTCGACGTGCGATATTATCTGGTCGCTATTCTGTTCATTATTTTTGATCTTGAAATTGCTTTCCTTTTTCCTTGGGCGATTGCACTGGACAGTATCGGATTATTCGGATTTCTTGCCATGATGATTTTTCTGGGTGTGCTGGTGATCGGATTTATCTACGAATGGAAAAAAGGAGCGCTTGAGTGGGAGTGAACTATGCCGATTGAAGGAATCCTGAATCAGGGACTGGTTACAACGTCTATGGACAAACTGGTGAATTGGGCTCGAACCGGCGCCATGTGGCCGATGACGTTCGGACTGGCTTGCTGCGGGGTAGAAATGATGCACGCTGGTGCATCTCGCTACGACCTTGACCGCTTCGGAATTATTTTTCGCCCAAGCCCAAGACAGTCGGACGTAATGATTGTGGCAGGAACGCTGGTGAACAAAATGGCACCGGCACTGCGCAAGGTATACGATCAGATGGCCGAACCCCGATGGGTGATTTCTATGGGCTCTTGTGCTAACGGGGGTGGTTACTATTACTATTCCTACTCTGTTGTGCGCGGTTGCGACCGAATCGTTCCAGTTGATGTCTATGTGCCCGGATGCCCTCCGACCGCAGAAGCGCTGATCTACGGCATTCTGCAACTACAGCGTAAAATACGACGCACTAATACGATCGCCAAGTAACTGCCGAAATGGCATCGGTTTCACTACTTTCTCAGTCAGTTCAAGATCTTCTGGGTTCCAGCATTCTTGATTCGTTACAATCTGCTGGCGAATTGTCTGTTGAAATCGATCACCAGGAAATTGTCGACGCGTGTGCTGCTCTGCGGGATTCCGAGACAACAAGCTTTGAACAACTGATAGATCTTTGTGGGGTGGATTACTCGACTTATGGCGTAGAAGATCCATCCAAATCGTGGTCCGGTCCAAGATATGCGGTTGTCTATCATCTGCTGTCCGTCAGGCATAATCATCGACTGCGTATCAAGACATTTCTTGATGATGAACTTCCGGTCATTCAATCTGTCACGAATGTCTGGCCCTGTGCCGACTGGTTCGAGCGCGAGGCATTCGATCTTTTTGGAATCGTGTTTGAAGGACACCCGGACCTACGCAGAATTCTTACCGATTACGGATTTATTGGTCATCCGTTTCGCAAAGATTTTCCGCTAACCGGCTACGTCGAGATGCGATATGACCCTGAAAAAGGCCGGGTTGTGTACGAGCCGGTCACGATAGAACCTCGCACGCTAGTACCCCGCATCATCAGAGAGGATAGCTTTGGCGACCGAGATTCGTAACTACACCATGAATTTCGGACCTCAGCATCCAGCCGCTCACGGCGTGTTGCGTTTGGTAATGGAGATGGACGGTGAAGTGGTCGAACGAATCGACCCACACGTCGGGCTGTTGCATCGGGCTACCGAAAAGCTGGCGGAAACAAAGCCGTACAATCAGAATATCGGCTACATGGACCGCCTTGACTATGTCTCAATGATGTGTAACGAGCACGCCTATGTCTTGGCTATCGAAAAACTTCTAAATGTTGAGGTACCCATTCGTGCGCAGTACATCAGAGTGATGTTCGATGAAATTACCCGGATTTTGAATCATCTGCTTTGGCTTGGCGCGCACGGCCTGGATATCGGTGCGATGTCGATGTTTCTGTATTGCTTTCGGGAGCGAGAAGATCTACTGGACTGCTATGAAGCGGCTTCCGGTGCGAGAATGCATGCGACGTATTACAGACCCGGTGGCGTATATCGGGATTTGCCTGATTTCATGCCCCAGTATGAACCATCGAAACATCGCAGCAAACGAAAACTCAAAGATTTGAACAGGCACCGCCAAGGCTCGTTGCTTGACTTCATCTGGGCTTTCACGGAAAGGTTTCCCAAGTGTGTGGATGATTACGAAACACTCCTGACGGAAAATCGAATTTGGAAACAGCGTACCGTGGACATTGGAATTGTCTCACCAGAGGCTTGTTTGCGACGGGGATTTACCGGACCCATGCTGCGCGGATCTGGCATCGAGTGGGATCTTCGTAAGAAACAGCCTTACGAAATCTATCACAAGGTAGATTTCGATATTCCAGTTGGCACCAACGGGGACTGTTACGATCGTTATCTGGTGCGGGTGGAGGAGATGCGTCAATCGAACCGTATCATCCGTCAGTGTGTCGAATGGCTGAATCAACATCCAGGGCCTGTAATGATCGATGATGCGAAGTTGATCGCACCGCGCAGGGAGACGATGAAACGGGACATGGAATCGCTGATTCACCATTTCAAGTTATTTACGGAAGGATACTGCGTTCGTGAAGGGGAAGCCTACGCTGCGGTTGAATCGCCCAAGGGAGAGTTCGGAATCTATATCATTTCCGATGGTGCAAACAAACCCTATCGATTGAAGGTTCGAGCACCGGGATTTGTTCATTTGTCGGCGCTCGACGAGATGTGTCGTGGGCATATGCTCGCAGATGTGGTAGCTATCATTGGTACACAGGATATCGTTTTCGGGGAGGTAGATCGCTGATGCTGTCTGCTGATGCACTGTCGCAAATTGATGCCGAAATCGCCAAGTACCCGGAAGGCCATGCCCGTGCAGCCGTTATGGCAGCACTTCGCATTGCTCAAGAGGAGTGTGGTTGGGTGAGTGCTGATGTAATGGAGTTTATTGCAGACTATCTGAATATCGAACCGATCAAGGTGGCTGAAGTGGCTACGTTCTATTCAATGTATGACCGAGAACCGATAGGTCGCCACAAAATCAGTCTCTGTACAAATATTTCATGTGCTCTGAGAGGTTCCGCGTCGATTGCCAGTCATTTGATTGAAAAACTGAACATCGGTTTTGGTGAGACGACCAAAGACGGACGGTTTACACTCAAGGAGGTCGAATGTCTGGCCGCCTGCGGCGGTGCTCCTGCAGCACTGATCGGAACCGAATATCAAGAAAATCTTACACCTCAACGAGTGGATGAGATTCTGGAGTCGCTGAAATGACGGTTGGCGAAGTCCGAGTCTGCTTGCCCGAGCCCGGACTGGAGCGTCCGTGGACGCTGGCGGCCTATGAAAGCACCGGAGGGTATGCAGCGTGGCGCAAGATATTGGCTGAGAAGATTCCGCCGGGAGATATTGTCAACGAGATTAAGGCATCCGGTCTCAGAGGGCGCGGAGGTGCCGGATTCCCTACGGGATTGAAGTGGAGTTTCATGCCTAGAAACACTCCCGGCCAGCAATACATCGTTTGTAATTCTGACGAAGGCGAACCCGGCACGTTCAAGGATCGCGATATTCTTCGTTTCAATCCTCACTCACTCATTGAGGGCATGGCAATCGGTGGCTATGCAATGGGCGCTACCATTGGGTACAACTACATACGCGGCGAATTTTACGAGCCTTATGAACGATTTGAGTCAGCATTGCAGGAAGCTCGCGATGCGGGACTGCTTGGCAGCGACATTTTGAGCAGCGGTGTCGACTTTGAACTTCATTCGCATTTGGGGGCGGGTGCCTACATATGCGGCGAGGAAACCGGGCTGCTCGAATCATTGGAGGGCAAGAGCGGTCAGCCCCGATTCAAGCCGCCATTTCCGGCGCAGTATGGGGCATTTGGCCGTCCAACCACCGTCAACAACACTGAAACCTTGGCTTCGGTTCCGCGAATCATGCGCGAAGGTGCCGATTGGTTCGTCAATCTCGGCCCCAAGAACAATGCTGGAACGAAAATCTTTTCGGTATCCGGACATGTCAGCACGCCCGGCAACTATGAAGTTCCCCTGGGGATTCCGTTCCGTGAACTTCTTGAGATGTCTGGCGGCATGCTGAATGGCAAAAAACTAAAGGCGGTCATCCCAGGCGGATCGTCGGTACCGGTGCTGCCGGCGGAACTCATCATCGACTGCAACATGGATTATGACTCGCTGGAGAGTGCAGGATCCATGCTAGGCGCCGGGTCTGTCATCGTGATGGACGAGTCGACCTGCATGGTGGAGATGCTGGAACGCATTGCATACTTCTACTGGGAGGAGTCTTGTGGTCAGTGTACGCCATGCCGGGAAGGTACAGGGTGGCTGTATCGTATCTTAAGGAGGATTCGCAGCGGCAGAGCGCGGCTGGAGGAAGTCGACCAACTAGTCGATGTAGCAAATCGAATAGAAGGGCGCACCATCTGTGCTCTCGGCGATGCCGCAGCCTGGCCGGTACAAAGCTTCATTAAACATTTTCGACACGAATTCGAAGCGATGATCGTTTCACCGAGTAAAGCGGCTTGAACCAAGAGTCATGTCAAGAGTTCCAACAGTGAAAATTGAGATCGACGGCCGTGAGCTGCAAGCCGCACCAGGGGCAATGATCATTGAAGTTGCCGATGAAGCAGGCATATATATCCCCAGATTCTGCTATCACGAAAAACTGTCCATCGCAGCAAACTGTCGCATGTGTTTGGTAGAAGTGGAAAGAGCGCCGAAACCACTGCCTGCTTGTGCGATCCCGGTCATGGATGGAATGAAAGTACACACCTGTTCTGAAAAAGCGGTTGATGCTCAGAAAGACACCCTTGAATTTCTGTTGATCAATCATCCGCTTGATTGTCCGATTTGTGATCAGGGAGGTGAGTGCCCGTTGCAGGATCAGGCAGTCGGATATGGGGGTCACCTGTCTCGCTACAATGAAAAAAAACGCGTCGTTTCAGACCACAATATCGGTCCCCTGATCGAGACTGAAATGACTCGGTGCATTCATTGCACCCGCTGCGTTCGATTCGGAGAAGAAATTGCAGGCGTTATGGAATTAGGCATCACAGGACGCGGTGAACACCTAAAAATTGATACTTTTTTTGATAGCGCCGTTGATTCGGAAGTTTCGGGAAACGTTATTGATCTGTGCCCGGTTGGGGCACTCACTTCAAAACCGTACCGTTTTACTGCAAGATCATGGGAACTGATCAGTCACGATTCGATTAGCCCACACGATTGCGTCGGCACCAACATTGATATTCAAACTCTTCGTGGCGAAGTAAAGCGCGTATTGCCACGTGTCAATGAGTCAATCAACGAATGCTGGATATCGGATCGAGATCGATACAGTTACGAGGCACTAGTTGGCGAAGGTCGACTTGGCGAACCGATGATCAGAACTGAAGACGGTATGGTACCTGTCAGTTGGCAGGATGCACTGGATGCCGTCGTCAAGGGGCTTCGCAAGGTGCTGGAAGAGCAGGGTGCTGAAGCACTGGGTGCGCTGGTATCCCCAACATCTACATTCGAAGAGTTTTATCTGATTCAGAAACTGATGCGAGGCTTGGGTTGCGAAAATATTGATCACCGTCTGCGCCAGATAGATTTTTCAGCGGATGCAGATGCGCCGCTTTTTCCAGGCAGCAGTTTGTCGATCAAAGAGTTTTCGCAGGCTGGCGCTTTCGTACTGATCGGTTCGAATATCCGCAAAGAACAGCCATTGCTTGGATTGCGAGTGAGAAAGGCATCGTTGAACGGTGCACAGATATGTGCAATCAACCCAATGTCATGGAACCACAATTTCGTGCTTGCCAGTAATGTAGTAACTGCCCCGGGTGTGATGCCGTATGCCCTTGCGCGAGTGCTGCAAGCAGTATGCGAGCTGAAAAATGTGAAATTCCCGTCTGATATTTCAGAAGAATTTTTGACTGGTGCGAGCGAATTTCCAGAAAATGAAGAGTGCCGCAAGATCGCTGGAATACTTTGTGAGCAGGAAGCAGATTCAGTGCTCGTATTGGGCCAATCGGTAATATCCCATTCGATGTACAGCTGCATTGAACGGCTGGCGCGTCATATCGGCAACATTACGGGTGCTTCGATAGTTACGCTGCCGCCGGCCAACAGCGTTGCGGGCTGGATAGCGGGATGTCTGCCGCACCGTACTGTGAACGGCAAAGAAGTCGAGCAGGCTGGCATGAGCGCCCGACAGATGATCTACAATCCCAGATCTGCCTATCTGTTGTTCAATATCGAGCCATCCAAAGACATGGCAGACGGATTGCATGCATCGGATGCCATGGACAGCGCCAGTTATGTCGTCAGTTTTCAGTCGTTTACCGATGTTCCGGATTACGTCGATGCAGTACTGCCGATTGCACCGTATACAGAAAACGCCGGTACCTTTATTAACTGCGAGGGTCGAATTCAAAATTCCGTAGCCGCTGTTGCACCGTATCAAGAAGCTCGACCGGGCTGGAAAATAATTCGAGTGCTGGGAAATCTGTTAGGTGTTTCGGGCTTTGACTACATGGCCTTAGACGAGATTGTAGTTGAGGCTTCTCCGATGTCCGACATATGTGCGCAGCAGGCAGATATCAACGCCGCAAAAGTGCCTTGCGTGGAAAAACGGAATGTTCGAGAGCTAGGACGATTTGAACTGGTTTCAGATCCATTGATCTATGCAATCGACCCGGTTGTTCGTCGATCTGAACCACTGCAGGAAACCGCCGATGCGTCAATATCGCACATAGGACTTCACCCGACAGATATGGCCTCGCTTGAACTCGACAGCGGCGCGCCGGTAACGATCCGGCATGATTTGTACACCATACATAGCCACGCGATGCCAGACGCTCGGGTAGCACTGGGCTGCGCTTATTTTCCGGCTGGAATGAATGTAGGTCCGACCGCATCTTGCGGTGCTGAGATTCGCCTTGAGCGCGAGGAGGGCAAATGAGCTGGGCACTTTCAATCTGGGCGGGTCTGCCTTTTGGGTTACAGGTTACCATTGAAAGTCTGGCCAAGATTATTGCAATTTTGATCCCGCTTCTTGTGTGCGTTGCTTATCTGACCTACGCTGAGCGCAAAATCATCGGCTACATTCAGGTGCGAATCGGCCCCAATCGAGTAGGTCCGCGCGGTTGGCTGCAGCCGATTGCAGATGCGGTAAAACTGGTTTTCAAAGAAATCATCATACCGACCAATGCCAATCGGTTTCTTTTTCTCTCGGCACCGATACTCTCCCTAACACCAGCACTAGCGGCATGGGCAGTGGTGCCTTTTACCGACACTTTGGTGCTGGCAAATCTGGATGCCGGATTGCTTTACATTCTGGCGCTGACTTCGCTCGGTGTCTATGGTGTCATTGTTGCAGGTTGGGCATCCAATTCAAAATATGCGTTCTTGGGCGCGATGCGCTCGGCCGCACAGATTGTTGCCTACGAAATCGCTATGGGATTTGCATTGGTGGGGCTTTTGATGGTGGCAGGCAGTCTTAATCTTGTTCAGATTGCGAATGCACAGGAAGGAGGTCTCCATCAGTGGTTTCTGTGGCCATTGTTTCCGTTATTTCTGGTCTATTTCATCTCTGGAGTGGCAGAAACCAACCGTGCACCGTTCGATGTGGCGGAAGGGGAATCTGAAATCGTCGCCGGTTTTCATGTCGAGTACTCCGGCATGTCGTTCATGATTTTTTTCATGGCCGAGTATGCCAACATGGTACTGATTGCGACCCTGGCAGCAATACTGTTTCTGGGCGGATGGCATGCGCCGTTTGATATTGCGCCATTCACTTGGTTGCCGCCATTTTTCTGGCTGTTTGGAAAGGTTGCCATACTGATGTTCATATTCTTGTGGCTCAGGGCGACGTTTCCGCGATACCGGTATGACCAGATCATGAGGCTCGGCTGGAAAGTATTCATTCCGGTAACTCTGGTGTGGATTGCAGTGATTGGAATATTCCGTTTTCTTACGCCTTTCGGTTTTATTTTCCGATAGAACGGACCTTACCGTGCTAAATTGGATCAATCGTCACTTCAAGACTTTTCTGCTGATAGAGTTGATGCGTGGACTGAGCGTGACTGGACGACATTTGTTCAAGCGAAAAATTACCGTGCAGTATCCGGAAGAAAAAACACCAAAGTCGCCGCGCTTTCGCGGGTTGCATGCACTCAGACGATACCCAAATGGAGAGGAACGCTGCATCGCATGCAAACTGTGTGAGGCGGTTTGTCCGGCTCTTGCAATTACGATTGAATCCGAAGAGCGGTCGGACGGTACGCGGCGCACCACTCTTTACGATATTGACCTTTTCAAGTGTATTTACTGCGGCTTCTGCGAAGAAGCCTGTCCAGTCGATGCAATTGTTGAAACGGATATTCATGAGTTTCATTTTGAGAACCGCGGCGAGAACATCATGACGAAGGACATGCTGCTTACCGTCGGTGACGAATACGAACAACAAATTGCGGATGCCCGCCGGGCCGATTCCCTTTATCGATAGCGGAGAATTTTGTGACTTTCTTACAGTTTACATTCTACTTTTTTGCTGCTGTTCTGGTTTTTGCCGCAATGATGGTGATTACCATACGCAATCCAGTCAAGGCTGCTTTGTTTTTGGTGCTGGCATTCTTCAGTGCTGCGTGCATCTGGATTACGCTGGAGGCGGAGTTTCTTGCCATAGTACTGGTATTGGTTTATGTCGGTGCGGTAATGGTCTTGTTTCTGTTCGTCGTGATGATGCTGGATGTGAATCTGACGCGATTGAAAGAAGGCTTTGGCGAGTATTTGCCGATTGGAGGTGTTGTTGCTGTCTTGCTGGTTTTGGAAATGGCAATCGTTCTAAACGCCAAGGTATTCAGTCCGGATTTTATGCCTCGTCCTTCTGGCCAAGTTGAAACCTACAGCAACACACTGGAACTTGGCAAAGTCCTCTACACCGAATATGCCTATCCTTTTGAAATTGCCGCGGTCATTCTTCTGGTTGCGATCATTGCTGCAATTTCCCTGACGTTGAGAAGACGTCCTGAGACTCGTTACCAAAAGCCTGCAAAGCAGATTTCAGCGCGCAAAGAAGATAGACTACGGGTAGTTTCAATGGACGCGGAATTGCCTGATGTAGAGCCCACGGGAGATTTGAAAGAATGATTCCGCTTGCTCATTATCTGGTTCTCGCTGCATTGCTCTTTTCCATTGCAGTGGTGGGAATTTTTCTGAATCGAAAGAATGTTGTGATTCTGTTGATGGCGATTGAACTTCTGCTGCTTGCGGTGAACATCAATTTTGTCGCTTTTTCCCATTATTTGCAGGATATCGCAGGTCAAGTGTTCGTATTTTTCATACTCACAGTGGCTGCTGCCGAGGCAGCAATTGGTCTGGCAATTCTCATTGTGCTGTTTAGAAATCGCCGCACCATCAATGTTGAAGATTTGAACTCACTCAGCGGTTGAACAAACTTCCTCTGTTTATGTCGCTATGTTGCTGATTTACTCACTCATTCCGTTCAGTTGTCTGATCGCCGCCATCATTGCCGGCGTCGGGGGACGAGTCATTGGGCGAACGGCAACCCATCGTGTCGCCATTTCAGGTGTTGCGATCAGTTTTGTTCTATCGCTTTACGTCTTGTTTGACGTACTTCAGGGAAACACGTTCAACGGTACGCTGTATACCTGGGGAACAAGCGGTTCTCTTGAGTTTGAGATCGGATTCCTGATTGACGAACTGTCCGCATCCATGGCAGCGGTCGTAACGTTCGTGTCATTCATGGTGCACATATACACCATAGGTTATATGCATGACGATTCGGGTTATCAGAGGTTTTTCAGCTACATTTCGCTGTTCACGTTCGCCATGCTTATGCTGGTTATGTCGAATAATTTCATGCAACTGTTTTTCGGATGGGAAGGCGTCGGCGTTGTTTCCTACCTGCTGATCGGATTCTGGTTCGACCGGGAGTCGGCGATTTTCGCGAACATGAAAGCTTTTCTGGTCAATCGCATCGGGGATTTCGGCTTTATTCTGGCGATCGCTGCGATCGCCTATGTGTTCAGTTCTATGGATTATGCGACTGTGTTCGCAGAAGCCCCCGAAATCTCAAGCATGACAGTCGAAGCGTTCAATGGCGTCCACTGGCACTGGCTGACGATTATTTCAATTCTGCTCTTTATAGGTGCGATGGGTAAATCAGCACAGGTTCCGCTACATGTCTGGTTGCCGGATTCAATGGAAGGTCCGACACCCATATCTGCTCTGATTCATGCAGCGACCATGGTTACGGCAGGAATTTTCATGGTTGCCAGAATGTCACCCATATTCGAGAATTCGGAGGTTGCACTTACCGTAGTTATCACGATCGGTTCCATAACCGCATTGTTTATGGCGCTGATCGGATTAGTGCAGAACGACATCAAACGAATCGTTGCGTATTCCACACTGTCACAACTTGGCTACATGACAGTCGCACTCGGTGCTTCAGCATATGCGGCAAGCTTATTTCATTTAACGACTCATGCATTCTTCAAAGCTCTCCTGTTTCTAGCCGCAGGATCAGTAATTGTTGCATTGCATCATCAACAGGATATACGGCACATGGGTGGTCTGCGCAAGTATATGCCGATAACTTACTGGACCGCGTTTGTAGGTTCGCTTGCTCTTGCCGGAGTGCCGCCGTTTGCTGGTTACTTTTCTAAAGACTCAATCATTGAAGCAGTGCGCGCGAGCACTCTGCCTGGAAGTGGATTTGCGTTGTTCGCGGTCACGACTGGCGTATTTATTACGGCACTGTATTCGTTTCGAATGCTATTTGTTGTGTTTCATGGCGAATCCAGAATATCTGAAAGCGAACTGAGTCATGTAAAGGAATCTCCGTGGGTGATAACCCTGCCACTTGTTATGCTGGCAATACCATCTGTTTTGTTCGGTGCTCTGTATGTTGAGCCGATGCTGTTCGGAAATTTTTATGCGGAATCGATTACCGTAGCATCGGAACACGATACGCTCAAGATTGTCGGAAATGCGCTGCATGGGTATGAAGGAGCAGGTCTAGTCCTGCAGATGATCCTGCACGGATTAATTACATTGCCGTTCTGGCTGGCGATTGCTGGAATATTCGCTGCCTGGCTTCTCTACATTCGCTTTCCCGACTGGCCGGAACAGATTCGCACTCGTTTTCGAGTGATTTGGTACGTATTGGACCGAAAATATGGCTTTGACGAGTTCAATGAAATTGTTATATCGAGCGGTACCCGCTCACTTGGCAGCGCGCTTTGGAGAGTGATGGATGATCTTGTCATCGACGAGTATGTCGTTAACGGTCTCGCCCGATCGGTGAGACGAATGTCGGCACGCCTGAGAGCGATTCAGTCCGGATTCGTATATCACTACGCATTCACGATGATCATTGGATTATTTTTGCTGATCACATGGTTTGTCGCGAGGTAGGTTTCTGAAATGGTGCTGGGTGATGTCGGCCAGTTGAGTTTCGTAATCTGGTTGCCGATTATCGGCGGTGCACTGGTTCTGGCAGTCGGAAATCAGCGCCGTGAGGCGGCCAAACGGTTGGCCTTGGGAATCTCCATTGGGACCTTCCTGTTGAGTCTTCCGCTCTACACCCGCTTTGACAAATCAGTTGCAACCTATCAGTTTACCGAACACTTTGGGTGGGTTCCGACGTTCAATATCAATTACTCCATCGGTATAGACGGTATTTCATTGCCGTTGATATTGCTAACGACATTCTTAACTGGCATCGTCGTTGTCGCAGGCTGGAAAGTCATCCAGTATCGAGTGGCGCACTACATGGCGGCGTTTCTATTTCTGGAAGGTTTCATGATCGGTGTATTTTCGGCACTGGACGCCGTGCTCTTCTACACTTTCTGGGAAGGAATGTTGATCCCGATGTTCTTGATCATCGGTATCTGGGGTGGGGAAAATCGCGTCTATGCCACGATCAAGTTTTTTCTTTTTACGCTGCTGGGTTCGTTGCTGATGTTGGTTGCATTTCTGTATCTTTACAATATCAGTGAGTCTACCTTTGATATTCGAGAGTGGCACATTCTTCGAATCGGCTTCACCCCTCAGGTGCTTCTGTTCATTGCTTTCTTCACCGCATTTGCAGTCAAAGTGCCGATGGTGCCGGTTCACACCTGGCTGCCGGATGCACATGTCGAAGCTCCTACGGGCGGTTCGGTGATACTTGCGGCGGTTATGCTGAAGATGGGCGCTTATGGTTTTCTTCGATTCAGTCTGCCGATTTTGCCAGATGCATCGCATTCACTGGCAGGCGTGATAATTGCGCTGTCACTTATCGCAATTGTATATATCGCTTTAGTCGCACTCGCACAGACAGACATGAAGAAGTTGATTGCCTACTCATCGATTTCGCACATGGGATTTGTGACGCTCGGAATTTTTGTCTTCAACGCAAATGGCATTGAGGGTGCGATCGTACAGATGATCTCACATGGATTTGTGTCCGGTGCACTGTTTCTCTGCGTTGGAGTTCTATATGATCGACTGCATTCGCGCAAGCTTGAAACGTACGGAGGGGTCGCACATAGCATGCCAATATTTGCGGCTTTGATGATGCTGTTTACCTTGGCAAATGTAGGATTGCCGGGAACCTCCGGGTTTGTCGGCGAACTGCTGGTTATTATTGGAGTTTTTCAGGAAAACGCGGTTTTTGCTGGAATTGCGGCACTGACATTGATACTTGGGGCCGCCTATACGCTGCGAATGTACAAACGTGCAATCTATGGAAATATTGTCAATGACGCCGTTGCGACATTAAAAGATTTGGAACCGCAGGAAAAGATTTCACTTGGACTGATCGCGTTTTTCGTTCTTCTGCTTGGAGTCTGGCCCTTTCCGCTACTGGAGGTAATGCATCCTGCAGTTGATCTGCTAATCGAGCAGACTTCCATAATAAAAAGCTACTGACTACAAACAGAAAACGAGTTTACTGCAGGGGTGCGCGTCAGATTTTTTTGGGGAATTACAAAGATAACTTGACAAATATATCTATGTTTTTGATTTGCTTTGTCTTTGATACTTTGTCGAACCCAACACTTTGTCCACGTGATTATCATAGTCGGTATGATCGTTGTAGTTGTCTTGGGTTTGTCCCAAACCAGAATAAATGTTAGACATTATCCAGTTCGGGTCATAATTCTGCGCCGAAGCTGAGATTGTGAATACTGTTAACGCAATCAGTAATCACAAGTTTGTGAATGAGTAATTATTTGATGTTATAGTATGTATAAATTTTGGAAATTATATACTTGACTTCGCAAAATGGTGTATAATTGTGGTGCAAAAAGGTACAAAAGTCTTACAAATCTGGTATGAAAATGAGTGCAATCCACAAATCACCCGGCAAGCACTACCGAATAGGCATATCTCTCATTGATCTATTCAAAATGTTTCCAGACGAAAAAACCGCTGAAAAGTGGTTCGAAGCGGAACGCTGGGGCGCAAATGGTTGTGAACTATCCTGCCCGAAGTGCGGCAGTTTCGACAAAATCAAACCCGCCCGAAACAGGAAGCCAATGCCTTATTGGTGCGGATCATGTCGCGGACGATTTAGTGTCAGAACCGGTACGGTCATGGCTCAGTCAAAGATACCTTTGCACAAATGGGTCATTGCGATTTACCTTCACACCACAAGTTTGAAGGGTGTATCCAGCATGAAATTGCACCGAGACCTTAAAATCTCACAAAAATCAGCTTGGTTCATGTTGCATCGGCTTCGAGCTGCGTTCGGTGATGTCGATTTCAAGTTTGATGGTGAAGTTGAAGTAGACGAAACCTATGTAGGCGGGCTGGAAAAGAAGAAGCATTGGGACAAGAAATTGAATGCCGGGCGCGGTGGCGTTGGCAAGACTACTGTTATCGGTGCAAAGGAACGCGAGACCCAGAAAGTCAAGGCGAAAGTGATTCAAAATACAAAGCGTCCGACACTGCACGGATTCATTGATGAAAGCATTGAACACGGCTCAACCGTGTTCACGGACGAATTCAAGAGCTATGAGAAACTGGCAGACTTCGATCACGATTCGGTCAAGCACTCGGTTGGCGAGTATGTGAAAGAGCAGGCGCATATCAACGGAATCGAGAGTTTCTGGGCGATGTTGAAGCGAGCGCACAAGGGCACTTACCACAAGATGTCGAAAAAGCATTTAGGGCGATATGTTCAAGAGTTTGCCGGAAGGCACAATATCCGCGAGCAAGACACGATTAACCAGATGCAACACGTTGCGGCTGGAATGATCGGAAAACGATTGATGTATTCGGAATTGATTTCTGGTGTCGACGGGCAGTTGCATTAGCAAGAAATTTGGATATTGGAGGAATGAATGGACAAATGCCAATACTGCCTCCTAGACGAATGACAGCGTAAATACAACAGTGAAGCAAAAACAATCTTCCCCACTACCGAGCAAGGCAGAAACCCACGAGCGCGCAAAGCAGATCGCATCGCTGGCTCTTAGAACAAAAAAACCGATTACGAATAAGTGGCTGAAGTCTGCGCTGGAGAAGAAGAGATGAACTCACTATTTTGCGAAGTCAAGTATATAATTTCCTAAATTTTGGCACAAACTGTAGTATGAAGAGCTATGTATGACGCATGATTTGGAGGAAAGACGCATGATTTGGAGGAAACGACATGGTTAAAAAGAGTTATGTAGTAAATGCTCTCACTTATAAAGATGGAACAGTAGTGGTAACTAGCGATGAAATTGAAGGGCTAGTTATGGAAGTTAATTCTCGCGATGAATTGAATGAAGAATTGATGTATCTTGGTAAGATTCTACTCATGGCTAATCATGGATTGACAGAAGATGATTTGCTCAATGTGCAATATATTGTAAATATGAAAGAAACTAGAAATAATAGATCTAACAAACCCAATGGTCCGCATGTCTATATTCAGGAACATCCTAGACGATTAGTAGCTGCGGCATAACCAATGGCAGGATATGAAAGGCAAGTCAAAAAGTTACTAAAATCTAATGGGTGGTCAATATGTCGGCAACCACGAGGTAGCCATGAGATATGGAGTCATAACGACAATAATCAAAAAATTACAGTTCCATCAAAAATAAAAAAACGGCACACGGCTAATCAAATTCTTAAGGTTGCAGGAATTGATAAGAAACTGTAATGATTCATTTGATGAATTTCTTGTATGAAAGAATGCGGATATACCGAAGAGCCTAGAGGAGTTGGCGAAGTCTTTGTGCGAAGCGGCGGATCGAAAATTGAGGAAAAAAAGTGAGCAAAACTACTGTAAAAGCAATTGATGTAGCGACCTATATCCTGCGCAAGCAGGGTACGATGCCAGCGATGAAGCTTCAGAAACTTGTTTACTATTCGCAGGCCTGGTCACTCGTTTGGGATGACAGGCCAATTTTTCGAGATCGTATTTATGCATGGGCGAATGGCCCGGTGATTCGAAATCTTTATAATGCCCATCGTGGAAAGTACCTAGTATCACGTATTCCTGACGGTAACTCGCGGGTGCTGGATGAAGATCAACGTGAGACAGTTGATGCCGTTATAAAATTTTACGGCGACAAATCGTCGCATTGGCTGAGCGATCTGACTCACATGGAGACACCATGGCGTGAAACTCGCGAGGAAGCGGGCCTGATTGACGGGCAGCGTGGTCAGGCATACATCACTCAGGCATCGATGGCCGAGTATTACTCAGCTCTCTAGAGCCTGTTGGCTAGGAAACTGAGAGAAAAGCAGCCGAGTAGCGCCGGACCACCTCAGCCAAGTAAGAGTCCGAAAGCGCATGAACCGACCGTTCACGGTGGTCTGCTCGCTTGGAGGTTCAGCGATTGCGACCGTGGCGGGGCATGGGCGTGGACCAAGCTTTTGAATTCGGTTGTCTACAAAGAGGTGATGGAAAAACTCCACGAGTTCGAGAGGAAGAACTGGAACGAGATTACACAAGGCGGCAGCCATCTGATTTCAGTCTCGGATATTGTGAAACCGGCACAGAACCGCCTTCAAGAGATATATAAGGATGACACTGATGAACTCATGTCCTTCCGTCTAACTGGAACCAATAGAGTTTGGTGTATAAAACAATTGAACATTATGAAGGTCCTATGGTGGGACCCCGATCACGAAATTTGCCCATCACCTAAAAAACACTCCTGAACTCAATATCGCTGAAGGATTTAGGCGTTATCAAGTATTCGATATAATCCCCTAAAAATAATAGCAACTCCAGACTCAACGAAAACTCAACATGAAGCAACTCGTGTGCGGTAATTGCCGACCCGAAATCGTCGCAGGGCCTGTAACTCTTCTTTCAGTGTATTACTCAAGAAGGGGCTGTCTGCCAATCGGTCGATGCTTTCGACAATTCGTGTGCGGTTTGGCTTCGCAATACGCTCAAGCTCCTTGGCAGCACTACGCTTAATTCGTATCGAGAAGCTCACGTCTGACCTGACCCCAGTCTAGCGCCGGATCGCTCGGGTTTCGGAGTCGTTTGATGCCTACCGACAAATCATCGAATTCTTCGAGGTAATATTCGATAGCTTGGCGAATAATCTCCGCCCGGCTGCACTTGAGATGGATTGCGACTTCGTCCAGCTCGGTGACGACTGCGTCAGGTAAGCGTGTGGTAATCTGGCTCATTAAAAATCCTGAAGTCCTATGATGTGCATATACATTACTGTCAAATGAAGCTTGAGTCAATCCAAAATCCAGCATAAGAGATATGTGCTATAGGCATTTTTCAGTCATTATTACTTTGTCGGAATGAAATTCGAAAAGGAAACCCTTACTATGGTCTAACGGTGGGAAGTCAGCCGGTATCAAGCACCGCAATCGGTTTGACCGGTAAACATACCTAATGTTGCCGTTCAGGACTGAGGAATTTGCAAATCCCATATTTCGCATTCCTCAAATTCATTCTTTCTACTACTGCGTCAATCCTTGTCGCATTCTTGTGAAAATTCTTGGCCAATACGAAATTTCGGAAATTTGCTCTATACAATGGCAGACATCAGATATGCCGGAACGAATGAAAACTGGCTTGGATATTTTTAGAATTCGGAGAAATAGAATGAACGTATCAGATTTCACAGTGGCGGAACGTCCTCTGTTCATGGTCGACGGCAAGACGGATTTGCCGGCTAGAGTGCCTGAATATAAAGCCCTGTATCGTACGGATACTGGTCAAGTGTTAAGCGTTGTCAAAAACAGCTACAGGGTCATACAAAACGAAGAAGTATTCGACGCTGTCGAACAAAACATTGTCCAGGCGCTGGGACATAGTAGACTGGCGAATGCCAAAATAGAGGATGGCATCGCCAAAGACGGTCTCCTGTCAATGAGGTCATGGGTGTTTCCAGATATTCGGGTCCAGAGCACAACGACATCGAAATCGGACATCGCTTTCCGGATCGTTGCAATCAACGGATTCGGCGGGATTTCAGTCAAATGCTTCTATGGAGGGATCGATTTCTACTGTCTTAACGGCTTGATTTGCGGCGAAGACTACAGCACCCTCGCATTCCGGCATGCCAAGCACACGGATACCAGTGTTCGGTTTACACCCATCAGGGACTCACTGGAACAGTTTGAGAAACAATCCAAGGTTTGGCTCCGCTGGCAGAATACCAGAGTCGACCACGAAAGCGTGATGTCTTTTCTCAAACAGATAGTGGAGTCAGATAGTTTGCTGAACGCACTGAAGGATCAGATCTTCAATGAGTATGTCCATCGAGGCCAGACTTTGTGGGCTGTGTACTCAGCGCTTACCTTTTACGCATCTCACAATGAAGGAATTTTTGCTGTGAGCGAACGCGCTAAGGGAAACGAAGCGGCGGTCATGCTCAGAAGGCAGAATGCGGTGCAAAGGATGGTGAACTCTCCGCAATGGAACGACATGGATATTGCCGCATAGAATTCACCAAAAACTGTTTGGCTGTGTCATCTAGTGATGGTTTTACACTGTACAACGTCGTCGCAACATTTAAATTGCTTCTGCATTTAATCTTATACAACCAATTAATCTGTTTGATAATGTTAGTATTGACTCTGATATCACTAAAATTACTCATCAATCTGAGAATCCTTGTTTTATTACTCCAAATGGAATTTACACGATGAATGAGATTACCCAGCTGATCGCTGTTGATGCGATCAATTACGATACAAACAATCCCAGAATTAAAAAAGCTTTAGAGAAATTTGGCGGCAAGTTAACGGCAGAGCGAATTCACTTCGCATTGCGTTCTGCAACAAACGGAAACCATGCATCTTCATATGAGAGTCTCAAAGATTCAATTCGTGCCAGTGGTGGCATTATTGCACCGATCATTGTTGTTCCGCACGAAAACAGATATATGTGTATTGATGGAAACACTAGACTTGCAATATATAAGCAATTTCAAAAAGAAGGGATAGATGGTGATTGGTCAAAAATTAAAGCGAGCATTTTAGAGGGAGCTGAGCAGCGAGATATAGAAACCATCCGTGTAGCTGCACATCTAGTTGGGGCAAGAGAATGGCCAGCATATGAGAAAGCAAGGTACCTTCATTATCTTCGCACTGAAAAATTTTTAGAGTATTCGGAGATGATCGCATTGTGTGGAGGAAATAAGACAGAAATTGAACGCCAGATTGATGCTTATCACGATATGAATGAGTATTATCGTGATGTAGTAGATGACACTGCGTTTCAGATTGATAGATTTAGTGGATTTGTTGAACTACAAAAACCAAAATTAAAGGAAGCAATCTTTTCTGCTGACCTAGGACTGGAAAATTTTGGGGAGTGGATTCGCGACGGCAAGATATACAAGTTAGCCAATGTCCGGGACCTGCCTAAGGTGCTTGGAGACGATGATGCAAGACAATTGTTTCTTGAGGGAGGACCGCGTTCGATAGAAGAAGCTATCAGGTTGGTAGACCGGAAGTTAGAACAAGAAACTGGAGTATTGGATGGCAAAGTAACGTTGCAAAGCGCATCTACTTACCAACTAGTGAAGGCGTTGCTCAAGAATATTGATGAGTTGCCATATTCTAGAATTCAGGAACTCAGGAACACCCGACAAGAAGGCGAAATGGAAGAGATTTACTCCATGGAGAGTTTGTCAGTTCGGCTTCAGGGATTACTACGTGATGTCTCAGAGTGATTTACATAGGAATCTCGTAATTCAAGTACAAAATGCTCTGCAAATGAGACATCCTGAAATTTCGATTGTTACCGATATTCAATTGATTCCCGGTAGTGAACTGCCACCACAAATTGGAAAATTCCGTCCAGACGTGTATGGCTATGTTCAGTCTAGTCGACTGACTGCAATCGCTGAAGCAAAAACAGACGAAGACATTGATAATGCACACACCTGCAATCAACTTACAGCATTCATTCACCACTTGGAGCACGTAGGCAACGGAATTTTAGTTCTGGTCGTCAACGGTCATAGTGCCAACCTTGCTAAAACAGTTCTGCGATTTTTGTGCCGGGAGATTCGAGTTACACGCACAAAAATTGCGGTATTTGATGGCTGTGATTTTTGGTGGTTTGATATTGTTGAGGGAATGATTTGGCATTTAGATTAAGAAAACCGCCTCCACTGAATGCGAAATATGACGCTTACCCATATCAGCTTGACGCAGTGAGGGCGGTAAAACACCTTCCTTACTCTGCAATCTTTCACGAGCAGGGGTTGGGGAAGACAAAAATCGCAATTGACTTGATTCTTCATTGGTTAAGTGGGGATGTAGTCGATACAGTGTTCATTGTCACAAAGAAAATACTTGTACCCAATTGGGTAGAAGAACTCAAAATGCACTCTCATGTGACACCTCGAGTTCTTTCAGGCAATCGGAAAACAAACAGCATTGCCCTGAATTCCCCGGTACTCATTTATGTCATGAACTATGAAGTCGTATCAACGAATCTTGACTTGATCAGTGAGTTTCTCACGATTTGCCGAGTTGGAGTGTTCTTGGACGAGAGTCAAAAAATAAAGAACCCTGCATCTATTCTTTCTAACAGTTTTTTTACTCTTTCCCAGAAATTTTCGCGTCGCGTCATAATATCTGGGACACCGGTAGCAAATCGTCCATATGACATTTGGGCTCAGATCAAATTTCTTGATAATGGCACTGCTCTCGGTAACTGTTTTTCCAAGTTTAAGGCTGATCTTGATCTGCCGTCATCTGTATGTAATTCTATTGAAGAATACGGACAGCGGTTATCTGGAATTATGGAGGAAATTAGACCCTTCGTCGTACGGGAAACCAAGGAGACAGCTGGCCTAGAACTGCCAGATAAAATTATCTTGGGTCACTTTGTAGAACTAGCACCCCTACAACATGAGATATATGTTTCATATAGAGATGAGATGTATTTCGAATTTCTGAAATCAGGTCAATTGGTCGTTGATAATGCGGAAGAAATTCTAAAACGTCTACTGCGGCTAGTTCAATGTGCATCAAATCCCGGATTACTTGATAGTGCATATTCCGAGATTCCTGCAAAATTGTTGAAATTAACAAGTCTGATTAAAGAGTTCAACCTTGATACGGATAAAGTGATTGTTTGGACCGGATTCATAGAAAATGTTGAGTGGTTGTTCAGTAAGTTTCAAAATCTTAACCCACAAAAATTGCATGGAAGTATGTCCATGGCTGATCGAATGGAGGCAATTAGAAAATTCAAAGTTGAACAGGGTTGCAAAGTGCTATTTGCAACGCCAGGTGCAGCTAAGGAAGGATTGACTCTTACGGTAGCGAATCATGCTGTTTTTTTTGATCGAAGTTTCAGTCTGGACGATTATGTTCAAGCGCAAGACCGCATACATCGAATCTCACAAAACGACGATTGTTTCATTCACAATATAATTTCGCGTGGTACCGTCGACGAATGGGTGGATACTTTATTGAATGCAAAGTACAAAGCCGCTCAGTTGGCGCAGGGAGATATATCTAGCAAGGAGTTCGAAACAGCGTTCGCGTGCGATTTGAAAGATAAATTAAGTGAAATTTTGGCATTCAGTTGAAATTCTTAATCAGTGCAATAAAAAGGAGAAGTAAATGAACGGTAGGGCTATTAAAATATTGAAGAGTGCAATTCCGGTTAGCAGTGACTATCTCCCTATCTACAATCTGAAATTCCTACCTGATAACCCGAGGGTATACGCTTGCACTTATGCTCGACCTGACTTCGAAGATCTTACCGAAGATGAACAGCAAAAATACATTTTCGATAAACTCTGTCAGGAACCTAGTGTAAAAAACTTAAAGCCTGACATTAAGTTGCATGGTGGACTCATTGAGAACATTTTAGTTCGGCATGATACCAATCATGTAATTGAAGGAAATTCACGCTTGGCTGTCTTTCGACTCTTGAATGACGAACAACCAGAAGGCGAGTGGGATTATATTCCTTGCGATATTGTCAGTAGTTTGAGTGAAAGGGAACAGGTAGCATTTCTGCACCAAATTCATGTCAAAGGTAAGACGACATGGTCCGCATACGAAAAAGCGAATTTCGCCTATGTTCGCAAAGAAAGAGGATGGAGCGTTAACCAAATTGCGGAGCAATTCGGTGAATCGGTTGGCACAATTCGGACTAGAGTGAAAATTATTGAAACATTGAAGGAAAATGACGACCACAATCTGTCGCATTTCAGCTACTACGAAGTTTTGGTGAGGAATAAAGAAATATCAAAGGGATGCCAAGAACATTCGGAACTACGCAAAATTTTGTTGAAGGGAATTAAGGTACAGGGGCTTGGACAGGAAACAGAAGATAGTGAATTTACAGCGCAAGAATTGAGAGATAAGTTGCCTGTAATCTTAAAAAAACCTAAAGTTTTAAAGAAATATATTGACGGCAAAGTGGATTTAGATGAAGGCTATCGTTTAGCCAGAATCAGTAAAGTAGAAGAAAACGTTAAACAAGCGAACACTTTGGTTGAAGATATTTCTCGGTCTGAAATAAGTAAATTGGAGTTAAGTGATTTTAATTCATTCAGATATTCAACCAAAAGACTGTCCAAATCTGTCGAGCGAATTACCAAAATGGTCAAGAGTGTGGGAGACAAATGACAGGTAAGAACATATTGCTGGTAGAGCCAAGCTATCGGAACAAATATCCTCCTTTGGGACTAATGAAAATTGCCGCCTACCATCGGGACCGCAGTGATTTTGTACGACTAGTCAAGGGTATTGATAAATCAGTACTGTTGGATGTCTGGGACCGAGTATACGTGACAACTCTATTTAGTTTTGAATGGAAGAATATTTCCATTGCAATTGATTTCGCAGTTCATGCAGCGAGCAATCAACCAGAAAGAGTGTTTGTTGGGGGAATTGCTGCATCATTAATGCACGAAGAGTTCTTGAAGGAATCAAAATGGGCGGGCGTGCGTTTCATCGCAGGGTTGCTTGATGGTCCACCGGCACATTCTTTGCACTTGTCAGCAATTGACGGTGATTTCGGAGCAGACGATATATTGAGTCAGCCGATTGAAAATCGAGTGCCAGACTATAGCATCCTTGATGACATCTCTTATACCTACCCTGTTCATGACGCCTATTTTGGATATTCTACTCGGGGTTGCATTCGCAAATGCCATTTTTGCGGAGTACCAAAATTAGAAGGAGGCCAAAAAGAAATGCCATCATTATTCAATTTAGTTGACGGAATAACAAATAAATTCGGTCCTAAGAAAGACTTGATTTTGATGGATAACAACGTAACGGCATCAGCACGTTACAAAGAAATAATTGCGGAGATCGTTGACTTAGGTTTTGCCGCAGGCGCAAAACTATCGCGGGATGGTAAGCACTTCAAACGGCGGGTTGACTTCAATCAAGGAGTCGATGCACGAATTCTCGCTAAGTCTCCAATGTATCTCAAAGAAATGTCGAAAATCTGCATTAGTCCTCTTAGAATAGCGTTTGACCATATCGGTGTTCGCAAGGTATACGAGACTGCGGTTCGGATGGCCGCCGACAACGGCATCATTTCACTATCGAATTACATGTTATACAACTTCATGGATACACCTGAAGACTTGTATTTTCGAATGAAACTGAATATTGAACTAAATGAACAGCTTGGTTTGAGAATATGGTCATTTCCTATGCGCTATCAGCCAGTTACGTTAAAAGATCGTTCGCATATCGGAAAAAATTGGAATGCTTATTTGCTTCGTTCTTTCCAAATTATGCTACAGGCTACTCACGGAATCGTGAGTGGCAATAAACCGTTTTTCTATGCTGCGTATGGCGAAGATGTAAAGGAGTTTAAACGCCTCTTGACTTACCCACACGGATTCATTTTTCACCGTCATCACTATGAAGCTGGAGCGGGACAGGAAGTTCGAGCTGAGTACGAGGACCTTTGTAAAAGTATGAGTACATTACAAGCAGAGGAACTAATGGTGCATCTGGCAACCCCCATTGGCGGCGAAAAGGTGAGAAGTGAATACTACAAGGCTGTAGCAAATTCCAACCATACCGATGGGTTGGTGCGCCGAATAATCTCGTTTCACGTATTAGGCACTAAAACTGACACAGTAATCACAAAATCCAATGTCCTCCCAGTGTTTCAACACCTCAATCCAGATTATGTTCTTCCTAGCGAAGAGGAAATTGTGGAAGACGCCGGACTCTATGAAGTTGAATCTTCACGTTGCGAGCGAGTGGGGCATAAGGTGAAATTTGATACTGCCAACAGGGTGTGAAACTTGGATAAATTGCTGAATACAACGTTCACAAAACACAAAACGGGAACTTTAGTTGGTGGCGATATTTTGGACCTGATTACATATAGCCAGTACACCGACCCTTTTTCCATCTATCGTGAATATTTACAGAATGCAGCGGATTCAATTGCTGTTTCTACTCAAGCAGATTCAGGTGTTGTTGATATCACACTATTGCCAGCCGAAAAACGTATATCCATCCGCGATAACGGTTCCGGATTGTCATATGAGCAAGCAAGAAATGAGCTAATTCCAATTGCAAAGAGTACTAAATGGGGAAAAGGATTCAGAGGATTTAGAGGAATAGGGCGTCTGTCAGGTTTAGCTTTTGGAAATGCTGTTACTTTTCTAACTCGTAGCCAGGGGAGTTTACCGGTCACTAAAATTGTTTGGGATGGTATTCAATTGCGGTACGGTATCCAAAATAAGCTGTCGTTGAAAGAAACCATCTTGAGAAGTGTGATTATAGAAACGGTAGATGGAGAAGATTACCCTGAACACTTTTTCGAAGTTCAAATTAGTGGTATAGCTCGATTCGCTGCGGGAAAGATTTTGAATCGTGACGCTGTTCGTGAATATATAGGTGAAGTTTGTCCAGTTCCATTTAAGCAAAATTTTCCATATTCTCTACGTGCTTCACTGCTGGGTCAGGATATTCAGCGTTCATTTACGTTGAACGCATACATTTCTGGAGAAGAAAAATCTATTACAAGGTTACATGGGGAAAAGCTACATTTGTCTGGGGGGAAAATGGATGAGTATACCGAATTCGAAGAAATCAAAGTTCCAAGCCTGAAAGACGGGGACTTAGCTGCCGTTGGCTGGGTCGTACATTCTTCCTATTCAGGAGCCATACCCAAAGAATCAGGAGTTCGGAGTATTCGAGCTCGAGTCGGCAATATCCAAATTGGAGATGAAACTGTATTCGATCATCTCTTTTCTGAAAGTCGATTCAATCGCTGGTGTGTTGCAGAATTTCATATTTTTGACCAAAATATAGTTCCAAACGGAAGGCGCGATTATTTTGAACCCAACCCACACTTGCGTAATCTAGAAAATCATTTGAGTATTTTATGTAGAAAAATCGAAAAAAATTGTAGAAATGCATCGAAACTACGTAATCAAAAGAAGCGAATTGTTAGCTCGTTGAAGAATATGAGCGAAATTTATTATCTTGCAAATTCTGGATACCTGACGCCAAGTGTATCCAAACAATTGATATCAGAAAAATTATCTGAAATTCTCCATTTACGAAAGAATTTTCAATTCGTTTCTCAAGATAATGACCTTCAAGAGTTGACTAAAATGGAAGTGAAGCTGAGAAAATTTGGTGTTTGTGAGGAACAGAATGCTTTTGACGGAATGAATGTATTCCAAATATCAATTTATAGAGACATTTTCTCTGTTCTTGCGAAAATTGCACCTACACCGGAATTTGCAAGAGAGACAATTGAAACCATACTGTCATCATCTAAACGATTCAACAAGTAGATAATTGCGTATTCTGGACATGTCTTTCTTGATGAGTGCTACATTACAAGTCATGACCGTGTCTGTAATCAAATTTTCAAGAAATCGAAGCAATTGTTCTCCTAAATTTGACAATGCACAAGTTTCTGGTTGGGCATGTTTCTCTCCAAGACTTGTAGTCTTTCTTACAAGGATATTGCATGGTCATACAGAATTTCTGGTGTTCTACAATGATCATTAATTCGGATTTGGAGCATTCGCTTCGCCACTTGAAATTCCAAATTACAGTCGTCAGAGAACAAACAGGTGAACAACCATGAACAAGTCGATTCCAAGTTTTGAAGCAACGCACATTGTCGAAGTTTCCGAGCCCTTGTGTGTTCGAAATGGAAACGGTTCGACTCCACAGTTGAATAATTGGGGGGTGAATTCTGAATATGGTGTACTTCGAGATGTTCTATTGGGATCAGCGGAATGTTTTCGCTGGATGGGCGAGGAGAACCTCGCATTCAGTTCTATCTGCCGAGCGTCGGAACGGTCCGGTCTCGAATTCGATCATTCTGTGGCTGTTCGCCAGCATAACGAACTGGTTGAAGCATATGAGTCGGCGGGCGTAAATGTTCACACTCTTCGTCCGGATGAGCACACTCCCTACCAGGTATATTCGCGCGATTCTAATTTCATGACGCCATTCGGTGCAGTCGTCTGCCAGCTCGCTAATCCGAGGCGACGTGGCGAGTATGCCGAAGTGCTGAAATTCTATGTTACTAAGGGTATTCCGATTTACGAGCTTGTAAGCGCTGGAACTTTTGAAGGCGGAGATTTCAATATCATTGAACCAGGCGCAGTACTTATTGGCTACACAGGGCACCGCAGTGAAGAACGTTCTGCGAAGCAGGTTGGTGGCTGGATGAAAAAGGAAGGCTGGGAAGTCAAGTATGCTCCTATCGATGAGTTCTATGTACATATAGATCTCATGGTGTGCATGGTCGCTGAGAAGTGTGCTGCCGTCTGTTTGGACACTACGAGTGATGATGTACTGGAATGGCTCAGAAAAAGAAATATCGAGATGATACCAGTCAGCTTCCGCGACACAATGAATCTCGCGTGCAACGTTGTGGCGCTTGGGAATGATCGAGTCGTTTCAACAGCAGCAGCGACAGAACTGAACAGCAAACTCAGAGCTATGGGTTTTGAGGTTTATGACCCCGATATGTCGATGTATACCAATGCCGGTGGTGGGGTACATTGCATGGCACAACCTCTTCGACGAGATCCAGTCTAATTTACCTAGATTTACGCTTTATTCCGATTGATCGTCCGGCATTTTCCGGAATTTCCAGGAGTTTGTGTTTATCGTAGACACGTTTCATGAACTTCTGTACTGAATCTTGAAAGGGTTGAATGCCCCTAAGATTCAGATCAAAACCCAATGCCATGATTTCGTTCGTGGCGGATATGAACCCCTGCTCGGCATGACGCAATTCGTGGAAAATGTGAAATCGTTTCTCATCGAATCCTAGCAGTTGCGTTGCTACGATTAGAGGATCGTTGAGTCTGACTTCGCGGATATAGTTTACGTGAGTTTCCACGACCGCATATTCCATTCCATTTCGGTCTGATATGGATTTTCGATCATTGATGAGTTCCCAAAACTCGTAGGTAGCTTGATCACACACCAGAACGTAGTAGGCTAGATTCATATGATCGTATTCATCCACCCACTCAGGTCGAACCGTGTCTCTGTGCAATACCAGAGACTGATCGAAATTCATGCTTGAAGACACTAGTTTCCTTTCGGCAGTTTTGGTGCGGGTACGATTGATTCAAGCCTCTGGCCGATTGCCAGCAACATGTGTTCTTTCCCCGCAGGCGCCATGAACTGTAACCCGACAGGCATGCCTAGTGAATCTAAGCCGACTGGTACTGTGAGCGCACAGAGATTTAGAAAACTTGCTACCGAGGTATTCTGAAGTGCGAGCAGATTTATGGGCATGTAATTGCCTGTGTCGCTTACCTCGCTCAGAAGAGGGGGAGACAGCGGAACAGTTGGCGACACTATAGCGTCGCAATCGACAAATCGCTGGATAACCTCAACGCGCGCTTGTTCGAACTGTCGAACACGGCTCAGGTATTCAACTGCTGAAATATTTCCGCCGATTTTGATTCGCTCCCGAATGACCGGGTCCAGTATTTCGAGCCACTCAGGCAGTTCAGATTGCAAGAACTCGATTAGGTCCGCGGAAGTGATTCCACCTTTGTTTCTCATTTCAATCGCAGATTCAGCGTCTGGAAAATCAACAGAAACAATTTCGCAGCCGTCTGCTTCGAGGGCGGTGATAGCTTCCATACAAACGTCGATAATTGATCGCTCGGTACTTTCCCACATAATTCCAGAATGCAATCCTATTCGAAAATCGTTAATTTGCAATCGAGAAATTTCCCTGACAAATTCCTGATGAGAACTGATGGGTTGTCCCGGTGAATCGATTGCACCGAAAACGAACGTTGCATCCTGCACGGTTCGCGTCAAGATTCCAGCAGTGTCAAGATACGAACTGAGCGGAACGATACCTTCGGTTGACCATCTTCCTGAACTCGTTTTAAGTCCAACGTTCCCGGTATAACTGGCTGGGATTCTGACAGATCCGGATGTGTCGGTTCCCAAAGCGGCAAATGCCGAGCCTTCACACAAACTGACACCAGCGCCGGAACTTGAGCCTCCTGGTACTCTGTGATTTTCCTGATTCCAAGGATTGCGAGGAGTATGCCAATTGTTGTTGACTCCGAGTCCTCCATAAGCGAATTCGACGGTGTGCGTTTTGCCCATGAATACACAAAGTTGGCGTTGCAATGATTGAACAATGGGTCCACTCCTTTCCCATTTTACGGGTAGTCGTTTGCGGCTTCCAGCATACACCGGATATCCAGGGAGTCCATAAATGTCTTTTACAGATACAGGGATACCTTGCATTGGTCCTTTGATAATTCCTGATGCAAATGCTTCGTCGGCTAATTTCGCGGTTTCGAGTACATACTCCGGGTTCCACTCTTTGTATGCATTCAAACTGCTGCCAACTGTTTGGTGTTGCTGTATCGAGAATTCAGTCAGTTCAACGCTACTCAGCTTCCGCTGAATAAGAGCATCGGCCAAATCGCTGACCGAATATGTTTCAATGCTTGCTTCGTTCATTCAACGCCCGTTGCGAGCCAGTCGCTGCTCTTAGCCCCAAAAAGACCGGTCTGCAGGATAAAGAACTCCGTCGATGAATTTCACTCCATTGGGGTGATCTTCGAGCAGCCAGATTGAAGAGTCCAGATCCACATAGCTTCCGTAGTGGGCCAGTAAGAGTGCCGGCGAGAGACTGTAAGAAGTTGCCATCATGCTTCCAATCATGATCTTTTTTCCGGTCGAATGAATTTGCTGGGCCAAGCTGATCGCTTCCGTCAGTCCACCAGTTTTATCCAGTTTAATGTTAAACACCTCGTATCGGTTGACCAGCCTTTCCAGATCGCTTCCAAGGTGAAAAGACTCGTCAGCGCACAACGGAATTTCACTATCAATTTTCTCAAGATATTCATCATCGGAAGCGGGTAGCGGCTGTTCAATCATTTCGACTCCCAGTTTTGCAAGTTTTGGAAGATATCGAGTCAGAGAATCGGCCGTCCAGGCTTCATTCGCGTCCACGACCAATCGGTTGCTAGGGCACGCATCTCGGACTGCCCGTACCGATTCAACGACTAGATCATCGCCTAGTTTGATCTTCAGAAGCGGAAAGTTGCTCCGAACCTTTGCGCATTGCGCTAGCTTAAGCGGCATTTGCAGGCTGAGCGAGCAGGCACCCAGCACCGGCTTCGGAGGAGGCAGGTTCGCTATCTCCCACACCTCTTTGCCGACTTGCCTCGATTCAAGATGCCACAGTGCACAGTCGACTGCATTACGTGCGGCATTCGCTGGGAAATGATCCCTCAGTGAATTACGTTCAAACTCAGATGCATGAGAGCTTGCCATGTTGGAAATATCCAATAACGTCTGCTCGATAGTCTCTCCGTAGCGAGGATAAGGAACGCATTCACCAATGCCGGATTCCCCTGCATCTTCAATTTCTGCAACAATCACATCGACGCTGGTTTTCGAGCCTCTCGAAATGGAGAATGAATCTCGCAGCGGCCAGTTTTCATGACGAGTAGTGATTTTCATAGCAGTGAATGGTGAGTGAAGCGATTGTAATGTCGAAAAAACAACTACAACAGACTGTCTACAATTTTTCCTACACCTGTGACAAATGGGTCTACACAGGGCAGTTGGTGGGAATCCTCAAGCGAATCAAGGTAACTTCTGCTCTGTGTTCGCGACAAATTTTTTGTATTGACCGAGATCCCGACGAAGTGGACGTTTTTCTGTACGATTTGAGCGGTTTCGACGTTGATGCTCATCGCATCTTCGAGTGAAGGCAGCGGTCGTTTAGGCAGACCGCGCATGTTCGTCCGCGTCGGTTCGTGGCACAATACCAGCGAATCCGGCTGAGCGCCGTGTAGCAGTCCCAGGCTGACACCGGCAAACGACGGATGGTGCAACGAACCTTGTCCTTCGATGACATCCCAGTGATCTGCTTCTGCAGCCGGGCATAAATCTTCCACCGCTCCCGAAATGAAATCCGCAACGACTGCATCGACAGGCACGCCTGAACCCTGAATGAAAATTCCAGTTTGTCCTGTCGCTCGGAAATCGACGCTAATATTGCGTGAGTCCATTTCTTTGGCAATCGCAAGTGATGTGTACATTTTGCCGACCGAGCAATCCGTTCCTACCGTCAGCAGTCTGTGCCCAGTTCGAGGCTCCCCGGTAGCAACACGATCAGTACTCGAAGGTTTGCGAATTTCGTGCAGCTGGCCGGCGCTCTTTGCCGCAGCATCTCGAATGGCCGGGATTGAGTCAAGAGTGGTATGCAGACCATTAGCGATGGATAATCCGTATTGAAGCGCTTCGGCGAGATGCTGTGTCCAGGAATCTGGTATCACGCCGCCGCGAATCGCGACTCCGATCACGACAGTTTTGGCGCCACGTGCAACCGCTTCCTTCATGTTCAGTGTGGGAATGTTCAGGTCCGCAGCACACCCCGGCAGCTTGAATTGGCCAATGCAGTCTGAGGGGCACCAGTCCACCACCCCGAACGCGGTTTTCGCGGCTAGCTCGTCATGTGCATCGCCGATAAAGAGGAGGTAAGGTTTCTCAAGTTTCATTGAACATTCTGCAATGAATACGCGTCAATATTTTTGTATTCGTTTATATTTGCATTTATAGAATACTACAAAGAAAAATTTTTCATTTGCACTGTATTTCAATTGATTCAGTATTGAAGTTTTCACGTGAACAAGAGTTCGGGAATGCGATGAACAACACTCTAAGGAACATAACAAATATCGACGGCAACATTGTACCAACCAGCGAGGCGGCTGTGCCAGTGATGGATCGGGGATTTCTATACGGCGACTCTGTTTACGAAGTTTTCCGAACTTATCGGGGCATCCCCTTGTTCATGGACGAACATTTTGAACGAATCGAAAATTCTGCGCGTCTGGTGCAAATGACTATTTCTCAGTCCCGGGAACAATTGACTCATGAAATCAAGAGGACTTTCGCAGCATCGGGAGCTAGCATTGATCATGACGTATATGTTCGTTACCAAATTACCCGTGGCGAAGGGCCGATTGACCTTTTTCCAAGTTCGGAACTAGTAACGCGATTCGTGATTATTGTGGCGCCTTTGCGCGCTTGGGATCCCAAACATTATTCAATTGGCATGTCGATGGCGATTCCAGACATTCGTAGAAATCCGGTTGATGCGCTAGACCCGAATATCAAGGGAGGAAATTATCTGAACAATGTCATTGCTGTCATGCAGGCGAGAAAGAGAGGTGCCGATGAAAGTCTGATACTGAGCACAGAAGGCTATGTTACCGAAGCTTCAAACAGCAATGTATGGTTCGTTATCAACGGCGAGACCGTCACACCCGCCACCGGCAATCTGCGTGGACTCACCAAAGCGGCAATCCTCAAAGCCTGTGCGGCCCGCGGAGTGAAAACGGTAGAACGCGACATTCACGGCGATGAACTAGCGCAGGCTACGGAGTGTTTTGTCACTAGTGCTACAAGAGAAGTGATGCCGGTTTACTGTCTTGAGCTAATGGATGGGCAGTTTGTGGATTTCCCGAGAGGCGGGGGTGTGCGAACTCAGGAAATTCAATCGATTTACCGTCGAGTCATTGAAGAATATCTCGAGACACATGCAACCGAATCACTGGTAATTAATTAGATTTTTACATCTGATTGGCTCTTTATATGGATATGGATCGAAAAATTCGGGTGGGATTGCTCTATGGAGGGCGTTCTTGCGAGCACGAGGTTTCGGTTACTTCTGCACGTTGCGTCTATCAGGCACTTGATCCAGAAAAGTACGAAGTCAGTCTGCTTGGAATTTCAAAATCAGGCGAATGGGTGCTAGCCAATGAAAGCGTGCCGGTTCTCGATGCCAAGGTTGTTGAACCGGAGGGTCAGCTATCGGTAATGCTGGATTATCACGTTTCCGGCAGTATTGTTCCCCGCAGTGTCAAACAAGAAGTTTCAAGTTCTTTAGCGACACTTGACGTGGTGTTTCCAATCCTGCATGGCCCCTTTGGCGAGGATGGTACTGTACAAGGTTTGCTGGAGTTGGCGGGGCTAGCGTTTGTAGGCTCAGGCGTGACTGGGTCCGCGGTAGGCATGGACAAGGCTGTTGCCAAAGCGGTATTTATCGCTGAAAATATCCCGCAATCAAAGTATCTGGTGTTGCGCAAGAGTCGGTGGGAATCGGGTCACGACGCGGTTATTGAAGAACTCGAAGCGAATCTGAACTACCCGCTTTTTGTAAAGCCTGCGAATCTTGGTTCCAGCGTCGGTATCAGCAAGGCGAAGGAGACCAAGGAACTGGTTGCTGCGATTGATCTTGCGGCCAATTTCGATCTGAAAATTGTGGTAGAAGAGGGCTTCGAGAATTGTCACGAAGTCGAAGTCTCCGTTCTCGGAAACGAACAGCCCGAAGCTTCAGTTGTCGGCGAAATCATACCGGGAGGAGACTTCTATGATTATCGGGATAAATACATCGATGATTTGTACAGATTGGTAATTCCAGCTGATCTTCCTGAATCAGTCAGTCGTACGATACAGGAACTTGCGATTCGTGCATTTCTTGCCATTGATTGTGCCGGTTTGGCAAGAGTGGATTTCTTTGTCGGAAGAGATGATCACAAAGTGTACATCAGTGAAATCAATACTATGCCTGGCTTCACACCAATCAGCATGTATCCCAAACTGTGGGAAGCCAGCGGTCTCGGCTACACTGAATTGCTTGACAGATTGATCGAACTGGCTCTGCAGCGCCGAGAGCAGCAAGATCAAAAGCAGACCGTATTGTGAACTTGGCTTACTGCCCTAGAAGAATAGACAATTAAGAGGTGAGTTTAGGTAATGAATAAAAGCTGCGATTACATCATTATTGGCGCAGGGTCTGCCGGTTGTGTGCTCGCCAACCGATTAACTGAAGATTCCGATGTCCGCGTTCAGCTGATAGAGACCGGGCCGGCCGACCGAAGTTGGATGCTTCAAATGCCTGCTGCGTTTTCACGCCCGCTAATGAGTGACAGATTCAACTGGGCCTATCGAACTCAGCCTGAACTATACATGGGCAATCGCGTGATGGATTGTCCTCGCGGCCGTGTCATCGGCGGCTCCTCTTCGATCAATGGAATGTGCTATGTACGCGGCCATGCCGCCGACTATGATCGCTGGGCAGAACAAACCGGTGATTCTGAATGGTCGTATGCAAACTGCCTGCCTTACTTCAAAAAATGCGAATCTCGAAAATCTGGTGCAAACGATTATCACGGTGGAGACGGGCCGCTTGTCGTTACAACCTCTCCTTGTAAAAATCCTCTGCATCAAGCGTTTATAGAAGCGGGAATTCAAGCGGGTTACGGAGGCACGGAAGATCAGAATGGATTTCGTCAGGAAGGATTTGGTACCATGGACCAGACGGTTAACAATGGCGTTCGATGGAGTGCTGCAAAAGCCTATCTTGATCCGGCGTCTTCACGAGAGAATCTGAATATCTTGGGCCGCGCACTTGTGACCCGAATTCTATTTGATGAAAATCGGGCAGAAGGAGTTGAAGTGTACGTCAACGGTAAGTTTCAGTCCATTTACTGCGAGCGCGAAGTCATTGTTTGCGGCGGGTCCATCAACTCTCCTCAGATTCTCAATCTTTCGGGTATCGGGCGTGCCAGTCATTTGGAACAAATCGGCATTCCTTGTGTCATTGATTTGCCTGGAGTGGGAGAAAATCTGCAGGACCACTTGGAGGTTTATGTTCAGCATAGCTGCAAGCAGCCAGTTTCACTGTATCCAGCTTTGAAATTTCACAAACAAGCTGCTGTGTTGCTTGAGTGGATGTTCACCAAGAAAGGCTGGGGTACATCAAATCATTTTGAAACTGGAGGATTTATCCGGAGTCGTATTGGTGTTCCGCATCCGGACCTTCAGTATCACTTTTTCCCTGTTGCAGCAAACTATGACGGCAGTTCACCCGCAAAGGGACATGGATTTCAGGCACATGTAGGACCCATGCGTCCAACCAGTCGAGGCTATGTCAAAACCGTTTCCAGCGATCCAAGAAAGTTTCCAGAAATTCGTTTCAACTATATGCAAACACTGGGTGATCGTCAGGAGATGCGAGACGGAATTCAACTGACAAGAGAAATTTTTGCACAAAAGGCGTTTGATCCCTATCGAGGTGAAGAACTCGCTCCGGGAGCCGAAGCTCAATCTGACAAAGACCTCGACGCATTTGTCAGAACGAACGGTGAAAGCGCATATCATCCGACTTGTACCTGCAAGATGGGAACCGACGATATGGCAGTGGTGGATTCTGCAGGACGAGTCCATGGAGCGGAAAACCTTCGGGTTGTGGACGCATCCATCATGCCCAGCATCGCCAGCGGAAATACCAATGCCCCAACACTTATGATGGCAGAAAAACTCGCCGACCGAATTCGTGGAAAAGAAGCACTGGCTCCATCCGACGCACCGGTATATTTCGATCAGAACTGGCAATCCAGTCAGCGAGAGTTTGCTCCAGAACGGGATGGTATGTGATTGATAAATCAGTAGTTGAACTCAGCAAACTGATCCAGGATCGTAAGATTTCCGTATCTGAACTGCTGGATCAGTATCTCAAGCAAATCCAGCAATTTGATGGCGACTATCATGCCATTTCGATGATTTCCGAACAAGGATTGAGATTGCTCGCCAAGAAAGCTGACCGGACGATTGCTTCTGGCGAAGAATTGGGACCGCTGTTCGGCATTCCAATTCTAGTTGACGACTTGTTAGATGTCTCGAATATGCGAACAACTTACGGCTGTGCTGCTTACTCGGATAATGTGCCTGAAGTTGATTCGATAGCGGTACGAAGACTGCGGGATGCTGGAGCTCTGATCATGGGAAAAGCCAGAACTTCGGAATTGGGCATGATCATGGAAGAGACACATGAAGAGTTTGTTTCAAAATTGCCCTGGGGAACGAATCTCGTCAGTGGAGGAGGAGCTTCCGGAATTTCAGTTGCACTTGCTAAGAATTTTGCGCCTGCGGCGGTGGGTATCGATATTGGAGGAAATGTTCTCCTACCATCGGCTTTTTCTGGTAATTTTGCGCTCAAACCCACACACGGGCGCATTCCACATACACCGATTTATTCAAGGGGAATGATGTTTCCGGACGTAACTCCAGTAACACGATCGGTAATGGATTGTGCACTAATGATGAGCGTAGTGAGCGGTCATAGCGAGGTTGATCCAACCAGTGTATGGTTGGAAGTGCCTGACTACTTGTCTGCTGCAAATCGTTCCATTAAACCTCTGTCCATCGCACATGCTTCGGCACTGTGGAATGCACCTTTCGATGATAGTCATCAATCGGCTGTCGCCGATGCAGTTCTAGCACTGAAATCTATTGGCTGTAGGGTTGAACGAGATCGGCCGCCCGTTTCGAACTCAATCGGCGCTTGGGAGACTGTATTTTGCGCAAATCTCTATGCAGAGCACGGCAAACTTGCTACTGAAAATTCGGATGATCTCGGTGAGAAAACATTGGAGTGGATCAGAAGAGGAGAGACGATTACTGCAGTCGAATACATTGAAGCTCAAAAGAAAATATTTGGGCTGCGCCTATTGCTCCGGACGTTTTTTGAAAAGCAAGACATTCTGATTGTTCCTGCGGCGGGCTGCGTCGCCTTTGAGTACGGAGAAATTCCTTCGAATATGAGTGCAGACAGTGAAGATGCAACATGGCAGCAATATGCTTCAATGTGTGCTGTCGGGGCAATCAGCGGATATCCGACAGCCCACTTGTCGGTCAACCGGAGTGCCGAAGGTCTGCCTGTGGGTTTGCTGTTTCTTGCCAAACAAGGCAATGAAGATTTGTTGCTGGCAGTATGTGCAGCTTATGAGAGGTTGCTTCCTTCCACAGTTGGCTGGAACGCGTAACTAGCTTTCCCGGTAGGTATCAGAGTCCACAGATTTGGAAGCGAATAGCCGGTCCGATACGTCAATGACCGCGGCACTAAATATTAGTGTGATGCCGATTGCTTGATTCCAGCCGAAAGGTTCCCCTGAAAGCATGGCGGCAGAAGACACGCCAAAGATTATCTCTGTCATCAATAAAATCCCAACTCGTGCCGGGCTTAGAAGTTTGGCACCCCAAAAGACGAGAAACACGGACGGAAGAAAGGCGATGGTAAAAATACCCAGCCAGAACAGCGACTGAATTACCACATCAACACTCGGCGCCTTGTCTAGTCCTTGAATCGGCAAAACGACAAACACCAGAGCAGCAATCGCTCCACCAATGTAGAAAGCGCAAACTTGTTCCCATACTGCAGCTTTTGAATCTTCTCGGATTCGGACTGTGGCGTATGCCCACACCATTCCGGATAAGAGCGCAAGCAAATCGCCAAGATTTGAAAGTCGGGGGATGCCGTCGGCAATTCCCAGGATCACCGCCAAGCCAGTTAATCCGAAAATGACTGCAACAATTCGAAAAGCGGTTATTTTTTCACCCAGTAGAATTTTGCCGAGTATCGTGCTCCATATCGGTGTCAGATAGAATAGGAGCACTGTTTTAATCACTTCCGTCAGTACCAGGGCTATCGCATAGAATATTACGCTGGTACCGGACAGCAGTCCGGTCAAGATAATGCCCCTGGGAAGTCGACCGGATTTGGACCATTGGCGAGCGAAAGCTGCCAAAGACAAAAGACCTACGAAGCCGAACGTGATAAATGAAGTCCAGGATGCGGGGATTCCGCCTGCATCAAGCTGACGAATCGGAATCCAGTAGAGGCCCCATAACGCGCCGCTCATAGCCACGGCAATGCTTGGCAGCATTATCGGTGTGCGTGTCATTTCAATTCAGAGTCAGCTCAAGGTTTAGATGGTTTCACAATTTACTTTGATGCGCATGAAGTCAGCTGAATTATCTGTAAATTCGCTTGCGAATGTGAGACTATACCGAAAGTTATCCGGGAAGAAGCCAAAGATTGTTTATTTCAATGCTTTGACGAGCCTTACTGCTGAAAGTGTATGACATTGCTGCCTAAACAACCGAATGTGTGAATTGGCAGATTAAATAGATTACTGTTGGGACATGGTTTGTTGTTTTCAGTTTGAGTGACACATTTTTATCATTGAAAGGCTAATTTATTATCAAAATTTATTGCTTCAAGCAAAAAAATAACTGAGAAATCCGTCTACAGAGAATATCTTCTCGAATTATTGACCCAATATTGTCGTACTTGATTCTGTGCTATAATTTCATTGCGCTAAACGTAGATACTACGGTGGGCATATGATGGTCGACTGACCTACTGGAGCTGCCGTAACGAGAATAGTTCGCCAGAAATGGCGGAATTGGGAAGCCTCGCTTATGCGAGGTTTTTAGTTCGTTGCTCCGAATGATTTCAGGAGAACGAATTTAGGCAAGAGACGCAAGAAATTGAAATTAGGCAATGTTGGGGATAATGGAAGGGGCGACAACGACAGAAAGCTTGTACGGATTGCTGGATACCAGCATCGACAGTTATGGATATGAATTGGTGCATCTTGAACTGGTTGGGCGAGAAAAGTCCCGCGTGTTGCGTTTATACATCGATGCACCGGGAGGTGTGACTTTGGATGATTGCGCATTCGTAAGCGGGCAGGTTGGCCGTTTGCTGGATGTCGAAGACCCATTACCGGGTAGATACACTTTGGAGGTTTCGTCACCTGGAATTGAAAGACCGCTTGCTAAGCGCGAACACTTTGAGAACGTCGTCGGTGAACGTGTCGACGTGTCAACCATGGTCCAATGCGACGGGCGAAGAAATTTTTTGGGCAAACTGATGAAAGTCGAAGGGAATTCGATCGTGCTAGATGTCGATGGTATGTCCTTCACAATTGAATTGAATAACGTTCGTCGGGGACGACTTAAGCCGAATCTCGATGAATTGAAGTAATGGAGGGCATGCGTGGTGAACCTTAATCACATACCTCAGATAGTACAGGCGCTGTCGGATGAGAGAAATCTCGATCCAGGTGTGATATTCGAGGCGCTGGAACTCGCCTTGGCTGCTGCTGCCAAGAAACACAATCTACTCGACATCGACGCTAGAGTTGCCATTGACAAAGAAACCGGTGACTTTGAAACTTTTCGGCGCTGGGAAGTTGTGAGCGACGACGAGGAAATTGAATTTCCAGATCGGCAGCTGTCTTTAACGGAAGCGCGCGAGCAACACCCCGAAATTGCCATTGGTGAGTTTGTTGAAGAATACATTCCGTCGAAAGCCGTAGGCAGAATTTCTGCGCAAGCAGCCCGCCAGGTCGTCATGCAGAAAGTCCGTGAAGCGGAACGTGAAAGAGTTCTGTCTGTATACAGTCCGCAAATCGGAACCATGCTGTTCGGGGTGGTACGTCGGATTGACCGCGGCGACGCAATCGTTGACATTGACGGTATCGAAGCCTTGTTGCCTCGCAGCTCCGGATTCGCAAAGGACGGATTGCGCCAAGGTGACAGAATCCGGGCGATTCTAAAGGAAGTGAGAACCGAGTCTCGCGGGCCTCAACTGATCCTGGACCGCACGTCTCCAGAACTTCTGATCGAGTTGTTCAAGCTTGAAGTTCCAGAGACCAGGGAAGGTTTGGTTGAAATTCGAAACGCAGCACGAGACCCAGGATTGAGAGCCAAAATCGCGGTACATTCAGATGACCCCAAAATTGACCCGATCGGTGCCTGCGTAGGCGTTCGCGGGGCACGCGTACAGAGCGTATCCAACGAAATCGCTGGAGAGCGGGTAGATATTGTGCAATGGTCTCAAAATGCAGTTCAGTTCGTTATCAATGCACTGGCACCAGCTGAGGTCGAATCGATCATTATCGAAAGCCAGTCCCAGAGCATGGACGTGGTAGTAGCAGATTCACAGTTGTCGCAAGCGATTGGACGTGGCGGGCAGAATGTAAGACTTGCTTCGCAACTGACTGGTTGGGATCTCAATATTCTGACAAAAGCCGAAGCCGATTTGAAGGCCGCGGATGAAGCTGTGGTCGTGCGAACGAAATTGATGGAAATGCTGGATGTGGATGAAGACGTGGCGACGATACTGGTTCAGAATGGCTATCAGACCATGTTGGATATCGCGTATGCGGACACAAATGCTCTCACTAAGATCGAACAGTTTGATGCCGGTCTGGTGGAAGCGATTCAAAGCAGAGCTACGGATGCCATGATCAAACAGGAAATGGGTAGCTTGATCGAAGCGCAGGAAAATGTACCAGATGAGACTCTGTATGAAGTTGAAGGAATGGATCCGGAGACTGCAGTCGTTCTGGCGGCACATGGTATTCGTACTATGGAAGAACTTGGAGACTGTGCGACATTCGACTTGATTGAAATTCCAGGAATGGGCGAGGAACGTGCCAAGGAACTTATTATGAGTGCCAGGGCACCGATGTTGGCAATGCTTGAGCAGCAGCAGTCTGGAGAATAGAAATCATGGCGAATTTAGTTAAAGAGCTCGCAGAAAGCTATAACGCTTCAATCACGATGTTGATTGAAACGCTTGAACAGGCAGGGATATCGGGCAAGACTGAGGATTCAGAAGTCACCTCAGAAGAAAAAGGTATATTTTTGCGGGAACTACTGAAAGGGCGCGTGCAAACAACCCAGCAAGGTACCAAGCAAACTCTTCCGGCAACCGGGAAATCCGGGGACAAACGTGAAATTACCGTAAAGTTGAAGCCGGGTCAACAAGTTGCTCCTCGGCCTTTGGCAGGAACTTTGCCCGTGCTAGATAGTACTGAACCGGAGGTAGAAGCAGAGGCTGATACGGAGCAACTGAAAGAGGCCGAAATTGAGGTTTTCCCTGATGCTGTTGCTGCGGATGAACAAATAACCGAACCCGAAAAGGATACAGAAGTCGAAGCGACGGCGCAACCGGCAGCGGTTGATCAAATTGAAGGCGAAACTGAAAAGCAGCCTGAGCCCGAAGCTGTAAAAGCTAAAAAGACATCACCTCCGTCGAAGAGACCGAAGCCAAAGCGAAAATCCGCTAGAACTACGGAAACCAAGGAACGTGAACAGCTGCATGTCGTCAGTGGCAGCGGCAAGCTGCGAAAGGAACGTGAAAGACGCACTAAGTCTCCAATTCCTGAAGAAAGTCATCGTAAACATGGGTTTAAGGCACCTCAAGCACCGGTGGTGGTTGAGGTGGCCATTTCTGACTCCAACTCTATTGGAGACCTTGCACGCGCGATGTCTGTAAAAGCGGGCGGACTGATCAAGAAACTGTTTGAAGTCGGCCAAATCGTTACGATCAATGATTCAATTGACAAGGATGTGGCCTATTATCTTGTTGAAGAGATGGGACATATTCCAGTAGAAGCTGCAAAGCAGGACCTGGAAGCCAGTCTCGCCAATCTGGAAGCTGATAAGCGTGAGCAGTTTCCACGCCCTCCGGTCGTCGCCGTAATGGGCCATGTCGACCACGGCAAGACAACCTTGCTGGATTGCATCCGTTCTACTAAAGTAGCCGCAAGTGAAAAAGGCGGTATTACTCAGCACATCGGTGCTTACATGGTGGAGACTTCGAAAGGGAAAATTACGTTTTTCGATACGCCTGGCCATGAAGCCTTTGCGGCAATGCGTGTGCGCGGTGCGAAAGCGACTGATATCGTAATTCTGGTTGTTGCCGCTGATGACGGTGTAAAGCCGCAAACCATTGAAGCGATCAATCATGCCCGCAACGCAGATGTTCCAATTATTGTTGCTATCAACAAAATTGACAAGCCCAAATCCGACCCAAGTCGAGTTTTACGGGAGTTGACTGAACATAGCATTGTGGTCGAAGAACTTGGAGGAGACGTACTGGTTGCGCAGGTTTCGGCACTCAAGCAAACCGGAGTTGATACCTTGCTGGAGAGTGTGGAATTGCAAGCCGAACTGCTTGACTTGCAAGCACCTGTCGAGGGACTTGCCAGCGGCGTGGTCATTGAAGCCCGTGTTGATAAGGGCAGAGGCGTTGCTGTTACCGTTCTGGTGCAGAAAGGCACGCTTCAGGTCAAGGACTTTGTTGTCGCTGGGATACAGAGAGGAAAAGTTCGAGAACTAACTGATTATCGGAGCGGCCATGTGAATAAAGCCACCCCGTCCATGCCTGTGGAAATTGTGGGATTTCAAGAAGTCCCAGTAGTTGGAGATGACTTTGTATGTGTTCCAGATGACAAAACGGCTCAGCAATTGGCTGACTTTCGTCTTGACAAGGTGAAGAAAAAATCAGGGCTCAGACCAAGTGAAATTGCATTCGGCGGTTCGGATGAACCAAAAGTTGTCAATGTGCTGATTAAGGCGGATGTCCGCGGGTCAGCAGAAGCTTTGTCGAATGCGATCAGGAATCTTTCAAATGAAGAAGTAGAAGTGAAAGTGATTCATGACATGGTAGGCGGCATTAGCCAGTCCGACGTCAATTTGGCACTGGCCGCAGATGCAATGATTATCGCTTTCAACGTTAGAGCCGAATCCACTGCGCGGAACGCGATTGATGAGCACAAAATCAAAGTAATCTACAGCGGCGTTATCTACGATGCAATTGATGCAGTGGGAGAAGTAATCGCCAGCAAAGTAGAACCGAAAGTAGTGGAAGAAGTAGTTGCACATGTTGAAGTGCGAGAAGTGTTTAAACTCACAAAAGTGGGTACTATCGCAGGCTGCTATGTTCAGGATGGCGCGGTTCGTAGCAACCTCGCGGTTCGTGTTCTGAGAAACAATGTAATGATCCACAACGGCGTAATCGATTCCCTTCGAAGATTCAAGAACGATGTTTCCGAAGTCAAGGCTGGATTGGAGTGCGGAATTCAGGTACGGAATTACCACGATCTTAGCATTGAGGATCATCTAGAGGTTTATCAGTCGCGAGAAATCTAGCCGCCTTAGTTCAACCATGCCTGGTTGTTGCGAAATTCATAACCGCCCCATGCTAAACAACTCGACAATGACTGACTATAGTGACATTCAAAGTGATGTTGGAGTCAACCGAACGAAAAAAATCGGCTCGGTCCTGCATCGGGAGCTGAGCTTGATTCTACAGAGCAAGATTGCCGACCCGCGTATCGGAAATATCACCATAACTGAAGTCATTGTCTCAAGAGATTTGAAGCATGCGAAGGTTTTTGTGACGGGCGTTGAGACAAGCGAATCTTTGCATGCAACACTGTTCAATCTAAATCGAGCGATACCGTATATTCGACGCCAATTAAGTGAGCAGGTCGTTTTGAAATTCACCCCCAATATTCAATTTTTGGCAGACGAGTTGCCGGAGCGAGGAAACAGGGTCTTGAATTTGATTGATCAAGTTTCAAGTTCCAGGTCAGAAAAGTTGTGAATACAAAACCGCCAAAGTATTCTGCCTCAGTGTCGGGTGTTTTGCTTCTGGATAAGCCTGGAGAGATTTCGTCAAATTCGGCTCTTCGAAGGGTAAAGGTATTGTTGGGCACGCGCAAAGCGGGCCATACCGGAAATCTAGATCCAATTGCTACCGGTTTGCTGCCGGTTTGTCTGGGAGAGGCGACCAAAGTCGCAGGTTTCTTTCTAGATGCCGATAAGCGTTACAGAACACGTATTAAACTGGGTGAGTCGACGGTTACTGGTGATCGAGAAGGTGAAACCATCGTGAAACGACCAGTCTCAGTATCTGCTCGAAAGATCCGAAGGACATTAGATAGTTTCATCGGAGAGCACAGCCAGGTGCCACCGATGTATTCGGCAGTCAAAATCAAGGGAGAACCCTTGTACAAATACGCTCGACAGGGCATCGAAGTAGAACGCAAACCACGACAAGTCACAGTCTACGAAATTGAACTGGTGGAACATTCGGGTGAATACATTGATATTGAACTGAGTTGTTCTCGAGGGTTTTATGTCCGCGTACTTGCGCATGAGATTGGTGAAAAACTCGATTGCGGTGCACACGTCGAGTCATTAAGAAGATTAAGCGTGGGGCACCTACAAATTGACGACAGTCATAGTTTGGATGATATTGAACGAATTTCATCAGTTAAGGATCGACGTAATCTCTTGATTCCTGGTGATCAGACGCTGACGCATCTACCAAAGATCGATCTTTCTTTTGATGCCGCCTACTACCTTTGCCGTGGTCAGACGGTGCGCGCAGGCAATCTACCGGCAGAGGGCATGGTAAGGCTGTATGAAAATACCGTCGGGTTCTTGGGAATCGGCACTTCTTTGGGTGATGGAAGAGTAGCGCCGAAAAGACTTTTTCATACTTCCAGCTTGAATGTCTAGTATGATACTCACGCCACCACTGATTGGATGATTTTTTAATGGTCCGCAAACAAAGGAACAAGATTGTGTTTGCGGATATTTTTTGATTGGGATTGAGAAAGGAAATATGGCTTTATCTGTTGCAAAAAAGGCAAATATAGTCGGCGATTACAGCCGAAACGACAAAGATACGGGTTCACCGGAAGTACAGGTTGCGCTTCTGACGGAAAGAATTCGTGGATTGACAGAGCACTTTAAGGAACACAAACATGATCACCACTCCCGTCAAGGGTTGCTACGTATGGTCAACCGTCGGCGTAAACTACTGGATTATCTGAAATTAGAGGATCCGGAGCGGTATCGCGAATTAATTACAAGATTAGGATTGAGGAAATAATTAAGTGGGAAATTTACAGGAGAAACTTAGATGAGCGGATTTACGGAAACCAAATTTCAATATGGCGCTCATGAAGTGCGTCTGGAAACCGGACGTATTGCAAGACAAGCAACTGGTGCAGTTTTAGCGAGTATGGGAGACACTTCAGTTCTAGTTACAGTGGTAGCTGAAACTGAACCGAAAAAATTCAATTTTCTTCCACTAACAGTGGAGTATGAAGAAAGAACTTACGCCGCCGGAAGAATTCCCGGCGGTTTTTTTAAGCGTGAAGGGCGTCCTTCCGAAAAAGCAGTGCTGACCTGTCGATTGATTGATCGGCCTTTGCGTCCATTGTTTCCAAAAGGATTTTGCAACGAAATTCAAATCATTGCGACTATCATGTCAGTTGATCCAAACATCGACCCGGACGTGATTGCCTTGCTTGGAGCGTCTGCAGCAGTCAAGATTTCAGGGATTCCCTTTAATGGCACGTTGGCCGGCACCCGAGTCGGATTCGTCAATGACAAATACGTTCTCAATCCATCGACAGATTTGCTACAGAGCGAATCGCGACTTGATCTGGTGGTTGCCGGGACACGGGATGCAGTTCTGATGGTTGAATCCGAGGCAAACAATCTGTCTGAAGATCAGATGCTGGGTGCGGTAATGTTTGGTCATCAGCAAATGCAAACGGCAATTGATGCAATATCTGATCTGGCTGAACAAGCTGGAAAGCCGAAGTGGGATTGGCAGTCTGAAACATCAAATACTGATATCGCTCAACGTATCGATTCAGCAGCACATGGAAAACTTGAGGATGCTTATCAGATTGCGGATAAATCAATGCGTCAAGATCAGCTTGCTGCGATTCGCTCCGAGGTTTGTGAACAGTTGGTGACTGAGAACAATGAAAATGACGATATTTCTACCGTCATCAAGGATGAACTGAAAAACCTGGAAGCAAAGATTGTTCGAGGAAGGATTCTTGAAGGGCACCCTAGAATCGATGGACGCGATACTAAAACTGTCCGCCCCATTGATATTCGAACTCGGGTTTTTCCTCGTACCCACGGTTCAGCCGCATTCACGCGTGGTGAAACTCAGGCACTCGTTATTACTACGCTCGGTACCGAGCGCGATGCTCAGATTATTGACGCGCTCGAGGGCGAACATCGCGACCCATTTTTGCTGCATTACAATTTCCCACCTTTCAGTGTAGGCGAAACTGGCAGAGTGGGGTCTCCTAAGCGTAGAGAAATTGGCCACGGTCGGCTGGCAAAACGGGCGATTGCAGCAGTTTTGCCTAAACGTGAAGATTGTCCATATGTAATTCGAGTTGTTTCCGAAATCACGGAATCCAATGGCTCAAGTTCCATGGCTACAGTCTGTGGCACCAGTCTCTCACTCATGGATGCTGGAGTGAAAATTTCTGCACCTGTATCTGGAGTCGCCATGGGACTGATTAAAGAAGGAGACCAGTTCAAGGTTCTGACAGACATACTCGGGGATGAAGATCACCTTGGAGACATGGATTTCAAAGTAGCCGGTACTGAAAGCGGAATCACTGCTCTGCAGATGGACATCAAAATAGACGGAATTACGGAAGAAATCATGCGGCAGGCACTTGATCAGGCGAAAGAAGCGAGACTTCATATTCTGAATGAGATGGCCAAAGTGTTGTCGGCACCTCGTGAAAACATGTCCGAGTTTGCGCCGCGCATCATCACCATGAAAATCAACCCGAACAAGATTCGGGATGTAATCGGCAAAGGTGGTGCAACGATTCGAGCATTATCCGAAGAAACGGGTGCTACGATTGATGTTTCCGACGATGGTGTGATCAATATTGCATCGGTTGACAAATCAGGCGGAGAATTAGCAAAAGAGCGAATCAAGCAAATCACCTCTGATGTTGAAGTCGGCAGGATTTATCAGGGAACGGTGGTAAAGCTGATGGATTTTGGTGCGTTTGTGAATATTCTTCCCGGACGTGATGGACTGGTTCATATCTCGCAAATTTCACGCGAGCGAGTGAATCAAGTTTCTGATGTGTTGCGCGAGGGCGATGTCGTCAAAGTCAAGGTGTTGGAAGTCGACAAGCAAGGAAGAATCCGGCTCAGCATGAAAGCAATCGAACTTGCTGCCTAGTTTCAAATAGTTCGCTGGAACGAGAGCGGATGAAGGTGCTGGTGCAACGTGTGCAGAGCGCCTCCGTCATCGTATCCAGCGAGACTATAAGTGAAATTGGTTTTGGCTTGCTGCTTTTTGTCGGCTTTACGGAAGACGACAGCGAAGCAGTGGTTCATGGACTCGCTGAAAAAGTTGTCAACCTGAGAATTTTTCCGGATACTGAATATCGACTTCAGCATTCAGTGATTGAAGTTGACGGGCAGGTCTTGGCGGTTCCACAATTTACCCTGTATGCAAATACCAATCGCGGACGCAGGCCGGATTTTACGCAGGCAATGGAACCAGAAGCTGCAAGCAGACTGTTCGATCAATTTGTTGGCACAGTGGCAGAGAAAATCGCAAAGCCGGTTGCTCAAGGACAGTTTGGTGCAGACATGAAGGTTGCGCTGATCAATGATGGCCCATTTACAATCATGTTGAGTTGCGAATCCGGTTAATCTAGTGATTCATTTCCGGCAATTCTTATAAATTCTGTACAGACTCCTCTCGACTTATGCAACCAAGCGAATGACGCCTGCTCTTTTTAGCAACCGGAAAACGTCAATTGAGTCAACTGATTTTGAGTACAATATTCACTAGCTTTGATAAACAATAATAGGCAGTGAGGAAATCCTGTCTCATACCAGATTTTCAAGATTGATGAGGGTTTCATGCCGATAAGATTTTCGAGGCTGGCTGAATGACGAAACTGAACCGTCTCCGTAACATGGCGATCATACCTTTTATGTGGTTTGGCTGAGCACAACACCTACTAAAAAAAACTAGTAAATGGTTCGGCGTTGAAGATTGTTAAAGAACCCCGCAGTCGCTAGATCACAAAGACATTCCCAAAGACGCTAGTCCGACGAAGAAAGGATTAGATGAAAACGTATCGCACCTCGTTACTTTTTGTTTGATGGAGAGCTTTGAATCTTCCATATTTACGAAATTACAATATTCAAACTGTTATGAAAACGGAAGAAACCCACAATAATATGCAGGATAACGAAGTCGAGCATTCGGCCGGCAACGAAGAAATCGAGGGTTTAGACCAACACAACGAATTATGGGATGACTATCCTATCGACGCACTCCTGATCAGGTCTGTAAATCGTACAATTTACGACGTAATTCGTCGAATAAAGCAAAACAATTACGTAATGGACCCTGATTTTCAGCGCGATTTTATCTGGCCGATAGACAAACAAAGCAAATTAGTTGAATCTGTGCTCATGCGTATTCCTCTTCCAGTGTTTTACATGGCAGAAAACGACGAAGGAAAATCGGTGGTTGTAGATGGTTTGCAGCGTTTATCCACGTTTTATCGGTTTGTGTCGAACAAACAGAAATTGCAACTTCCAGACCGAAATGATCTCAACGGAAAACGATTTGAGGATTTGTCACCTAAGCTTCAAAATCGCATTGAGGATTTCAATCTTACTTTTTACATTATCGACTCAAATGCACCTGATCGTGCTTGCTTGGATATCTTCGAACGAGTTAATAGCGGTGTTCCTTTGACTAGACAACAAATGCGCAACAGCCTCTTTATGGGCAAGGCTACCAAGTTTTTAAAGGATGAGTCGAAAACAGACATATTTTTAAAAGTGACTGGCTATAGTTTGAATACAAAAAATATGCGCGATCGTGAATTTGTAAATCGATTTTGCGCATTTCGAGTTCTTGGAACAAAGAATTATCGCGGAGATATGGATGAACATCTTGCCAAAGTATTGAGGGAAATGAACACGATGCGAGATGATGAGTTAACTAAGCTGTCGGATCAACTTCGTAGAAGCCTTGCAAATAACTATGAACTATTTGGTCGCCATGCATTTAGAAAATCCATGACAGGTCAAATTTCGAGTTATCGGAGTGTTATCAATGCATCTTTGTGGGATGTGATGTCTACTGGTTTGTGTCGTTATACTGAAGATCAAGTCCGAAATCATGCAGAAATTCTTCGAGTGGCGATACAAAGCTTATTACAGGATGAAAAATTTGTTGAATCGGTCACAATTGGCACCAACGATACACGTCGTGTTAATCACCGATTTAAGGTAACACGGGAGAAATTCGAGGAAATTCTATTTGCTGACTCAAATTAATCTGCAGCATTTTAAATGCTTCGATATGTTGAAGTTGCCATTACGGCAATTGACGCTACTATCTGGTACGAATGCCTCAGGAAAATCATCGGTACTTCAAGCAATTGTCTTGTTACATCAAACGATTCGTGAACAGGAATGGTCAACCCGTCTGATGCTGAACGGTAACGCTGTACAACTTGGTACTGTTTCCGATGTAGTTGATCAGGTGCATGGTCGACACGAATTTAATGTCGGCTTGCATGAGAGTGACAAATCTTATCGATGGGAATTTATGGGGGAACCTGATGACATGTCAATGGTTGTTCATGAAGTTTCGGTCGGCAACAGAAAATATGAGCGTCCAGAAAAATTACACAATTTATTGCCGTTACCTTTCGACCAAGAATTGCTTGCCATTCGATTGAAAGAACTGACGTACTTGACTGCCGAAAGGTTAGGTCCACGTGATGCATATCCATTAGAAGACCCGCAACTTACGCCGGTTGTCGGACCGACGGGTGAGCACACTGTTAGCATCTTATATTCTAGTGAATATAGCAGTGTATTGAAAGACCTCGTAATAGAAGACTCGCCGCCGACGCGAATACGACAAGTTGAAGCATGGATGGCTCGGTTTTTCCCGACTTGCAAGTTGGACATTAACAAAGTTCCTCGCATGAATGCTGTTACGTTGGGGATTCGAACTTCGTCTGATACCGACTTTCATCGTCCTGGACATACGGGTTTCGGTGTCACACAAGTTCTACCGCTCATAGTGGCGGCGGTATCAGCCAAGCGCGGCGATATTTTGTTAATCGAGAACCCGGAAGTTCACTTGCATCCTCAAGGTCAAGCTACGGTAGGAGAATTTTTTTCCAAAGTAGCGTCCGCAGGCGTGCAAATTATTTTGGAATCTCATAGTGACCACGTGTTGAACGGTATTCGAAGAGCCGTCAAAAGTGATGTTCTCTCACCCGACGATGTGGCATTACATTTTTTCCAACCGCGTCAAGATAGTTTACAACACGGAATTTCTCAGGTGCAGACCCCAATGCTTGACACCAACGGTAATATTGATATTTGGCCGGACGGTTTCTTTGACCAGTTCGACAAAGATTCATTTTACTTTGCGGATTGGGGCTAACGTGGAACTCTTTGTCAACGATCAGTCATTCCGAGGACAAAATTTCGACATAGCTTCATTTCGACATGCTTTCGTTCAGCTAATGGCGATGCGTCAAGTTGCACTGCGATTCGAACGTGACGTTTATTGCCATCGGGCATTTACAACGATGAAGGTTTTGCAGGATAGACCGATGCCGCAAGTCCTCAATCAGATTCTTTCGAAGGATCAATTGCGATCGGCGATGAACTGGCTGAGCAAAGTTGGACCGTTTTGGGACGATCTTCGTCAACATACGCCTGACGATTATTTAGAATGTCAGGGTGAAATTGTAACGGAATCCGCGGTAGGCGAAGCCGCTTATCGAAAATTGCATGGAGTCGAATCTGGCCTAGTTAGTGCGAGTCCATCTAATTGGGAGTTTTCTCCAATTGAAGTGATTTGGTGGTTTGGTCGCTGTATTGAAAGCAAGCTGGTTCAACTTGAGAACTTTTGGGATGTTCGCGTATTAGAGAGCTACTTGCGTACTATTCAACCGCCAATCAAAACATGGGATGATTTACGGAGAATTTCAGAGACAAGGTTTGAAAAGCTGATCTTTACTGCCGATTCATTTGCCCCGCTGGTCGGAGTTCCGTTTTCCATGAGTACATCAAATCGAATTTTATATCTTCTCGACATACTGGAGCAGTTTTCGCGAGCCTTTGATTCGGATGGCCAGCGTACGTCGAAAGGGCAAGAAATTTATCAAAATTTCTTTACCGGTGATAATGCGTTGTTTTCCGATTCATCGAAAACGGAGAAAATACAATTTCAAAATGAGTTGACATTCCCTCATCCCCATCTGCCGGAGAGGTCACTATTTTGCTCTTGGCATGGCAAAGAGAGACACTTGAATCTTCGGCTTCATTACTCATGGTCTGGCAAGTCATGCGATTCAGTCTACATAGTTTATGTGGGACCGAAGATCACTAATAATTGAAGTTACAGAAAAAACGCACAAGGGGTTGGGCGTTGATGTCTTGGATGTTATTTTACGAGATGAAGAGGATTCCTACCGGACGTGATGCACGCTGTACGGTTCAAGAAGGCTGTCTAAGTCCTGTATGCCTTCCAAGAAATACAAACGTGGTATTGAGATGTCGAAGTGGAAGTTCAATCTCCGCAAGCGCAGGTTCAAGGCATCTCAGCGCCATCAAAACCATTTTTAATATGAAGTGTAGATTCATGGATATGGACGAAACGAAGATCTACCGCGGCAGTGGCAATGTGTTCGCGGACTTAAAGATCCTTAACGCTGACACTCACTTGCTGAAAGCGGAACTCGTTAACCGTATTGGCGAGATTATCCGCCTACGCAACCTAACGCTGATCGTCAATAATACACGGTTTCTGGTCCTGCCCTAGATGCACTCGAAAAACCTCGCTTCCTACATTCTTGAAAGGGTTGCGTGCCAATTGCCTGAACAGTGGAACGAGTGCTACCGGACCCGCCAGCACTGCTTGACTCGTCCGTAGATTCACGACGCTTTACCTGTACCTGCTACCAAACCGCCAGCTGGATTCATGTTGGAAAAAGCAAATATAGCGGAGGAACTGCTCAACCTCAAACAAGCAAATTCTGCTAATCAAGGATGTTTGGTTGTATCTGCTATACCACGAATTCAGAAAATGACTCAATCGCTGACCCTTGTGGATAATAGGTTGGCAGAATATTTACTTGCGAATCACGTGAATCAATAGTGGTGATTAGGAATCATTATGTCTAAAACAACAAATCACCTCCGTAGTGCAGGCAAAACGCAGCCAAATCGGCACCTATCAACAAAGCGACAGGTTTCCCGCTTTCTTCCTGAAGTCGATCCAATTCGTTCCGGAATTTATTGCTTCGGCTTGTAGCAGTAGAAACAATCAATCCCATGCTTGCGTTACTATGGTGTTCAAATGCCCTCCTAATATCATCGATAGCAGAAGTATCGTGAAGTTCCCCCTCAAAGGATTTGACTTGAACAACTAGCGTCTGGGCCAAATTCAGAACACGTGACATAGGTAAAGAGAATATCAATAAACATGCGGTTCGGCTTGCTTTTTTTGGAAAAATGCGGCATAAATCGAATAACAGCGATTGTCTCTCCAAAGCCGAACCTATGCCATGCTTCAATCGTGCCTGAACTTCCTCCCGGAACATGCCGAATTCATCAACGAGCGTTGCGCCAAGGTATGCGAAAACGGCCGCGTGGCGATTCACAACGCCAGTGGCGTGATGCTGTCGTATCTTGAATCCGATGATTATGGGCAGCGCATGGCGATTGGCCTGCTGCCGTGTAGACAACGCAAACGACTGGTGGTACGCTTTCACTGCATGGCTCAGCCACGCTTCAATAAAGCGTTGCATGATCTATGCGAGTGTGCGACTCTACAGTGAACAATTTACCCCGGAACTGATTTGAGAATGGTCTACGAAAGGCCAATTGTCGCATATCAATCCTGACTATGTCACGAGTTCTGAAATTAGGAATTGAACCAAATTCAAGTTCCACCAGTAGGTCGGCGCCACGGTCAGCCCTCCCTCGCTTGGGCAACACGTGTCTAACGCCCGGTACTCTTTTGAAAACCATCGAAACGAGACTTTCCAGCTCTTTGTTAGGATGTGTGTGATGTATTTTTTGGGCGATATCTGACAAGGGATTCCGCATCTCCTCTGACAAATGTCTCAGATTGTCTTCTTGTACTCTTTGAGCCGGCTCCGCTCCCGCTTGCAAAGTATCCAATAGCAAATTGAATTCTTCCTCTGCATATATAGTCCACCATCGTCCCCGTAGTTTTAGGCGTGCACTGAGTGCTGGATGCACCACGTTATCGTTTCGGCCAAACACGATTACTGTATCGGAGTAGACTGGGAACCGATGATTGAAATCAACGTCTTCGTAGTCAAAATAGTATTCTCCTTCTACTTTAGCCAACGTGCATTGACCCCATACGGGGACATTTATGTAAACAGCGTAATCATTTTCTGCTATGTCCAAGAGAAAATCGTGGTAACAATCCTGTTCGGCTTCCGTCAGTGAATTCCAGCCATCTTGATTGACCCGATCATGCAAATCACGTTGATTTGCGGTTTCAATGTAACTCCAACCGAATCGCCCGATCCCGAGTTCAAGCGATTGGAACACGGTATTCACAACTTCTTCGTTATCTGGTGCTTTAATTGCGTATATCGTCATAATTGATGACCTCAATTTCAGACTTCCTGACCTCTATTTCCAATCCGATTTGCTTCAAGTTCACGCATGTTGATAATCTTACTTTCTTTTTTGTGAGAACCGAATGACATTCTCAGTGAATTTCTTTGCAATGCTGGCTAATTTGAAATGTCACTTTATTCAGTTCCCAGGACTGCTGACATGCCCTATTGCGTCTCCAACAGTTCGATTCGAAAGCCATCTGCGAAGGGTTTCGCAGTACCGACCTCGCACTTTTCAACGAAAGCCGCCCGACAAACCGTTAGAATGAGACATATTTAATTGGTCGAGGTCAGGAAGTCTGAATTTAAGAGATTCGGAAAAAATCATTGGTTTTGCAACGCGTTTTTTCCACAATGCAGATTACTTCTCGCGGCCTCGCACAAAGTAAACGGTTGAGCAGGTGGGTTCCCCTCAATTTCAAGTCACTAGTCGGAAAATTTCCGGTCCGAGTTGCACTTACGCAACATGTTTGTGGACAGCATCAGTGAAAAAACTTTTCGATGGTGGAATGAGGTTAATTTTGGGGAATTACACACTATTTCCTAATTCCGGTTACGCAAGAATAAAAATTTCCGCCAATAGCGTGACACTAATGGTTTGGAACAACAAGCAATCGCTTTCGTAAGCGAAAGGTTAACGAGAGATACTTCAATCCACCGTGGATGCGGTGTGTTCGCCATCGTTCTCACCCACGAATCCCGCTCGCTAGTTACACTCTGGATAGTGCGCATTCTCGAAGATGATTGGGGAACCTCGGACATCTTCATGAATGCGATTGTCTGAAAATGCTATTCTTCCGCCAACGATCGTCCATAGCGGCCAGCCGGTTAGTGGTTTTCCTCGGAAAGGACTCCATCGAACTTTTGTAAACATCTCGTCATCCATGACTTCTCGATAATTTTCCGTGTCGGCAATGGCGATATCAGCACAATACCCTTCCTCAAGTTTGCCTTTGTCGACTATGTCATAGGCTTGCACTGGCCCCCAACACAGCCACTTCAGAATTTGCGCGAGCGTACACTTGCCCGCTTTCCATGCTGTCAGCATCAGAGGCAATGATGTCTCCACACCGGGCATTCCAGAAGGCGATTCAGGGTAAGGTCGGCGTTTCTCCTGTTTTGTGTGAGGTGCATGATCGGTTGCAATAAAGTCGATAGTGCCATCGCGCAATCCATTCCATAGTGCCTGCTGATCATGATTTGTTCGGACCGGCGGGTTCATCTGAACGAAGCTGCCCATACGATCATAGTCATCTTCAGTTAGAAACAGGTGATTGGGAGTGCACTCTACTGTTATGTATTCAGTCTTGTGTGCTTTGAGATAATCGACTTCCTGTGCTGAGGTAAGGTGAAGAATGTGCAAGCGCCGTTGAAATTTTCTGGAAAATTCAGTCGCTCTTTGCGTTGCAATCAGGGCGCATAAATCATCTCGAATTCGAGTATGAATACGAAGGTCAGTGTTAGTTTCATCTTCTCTCAGTAGCCACCGGCTACGTTCGCGAAGTCGTTCTTCGTCTTCTGCATGAACTGCAATCAAACGCGTTCCGTTGGCAAAGATTTTTTGTAAATCTTCTTCTTTGTGCACTAGTAAGCTTCCAGTGCTGGAGCCCATGAAAATCTTGATTCCACAGACCGGATTTGCGGAATTTATTTCATGCAAGTTATCCGGTGTTGCACCGATAAAAAATCCGTAGTTGGCGACGGAACAATCCGCAGCGCGAGCGAGTTTGTTATTTAGTTCCTGCTGGTTTACTGTAGGCGGATTTGTATTGGGCATTTCGAGAAAACTCGTCACGCCTCCTCGAACTGCCGCACGTGAGCCGCTTGCGATATCCTCCTTGTGAGTATTGCCCGGATCGCGGAAGTGAACCTGTGCGTCTACGACTCCGGGAAGCACCAAATTTCCGCTAGCACGAATTTCGCGGGATGTGCTTTTGTCGATTGAAGAGTCGATTCGCTCAATGCGGCCGTTTTTGCATGCAACGTCACATTCTTGTGTGGTGCCGTCGTGGCTTGCAACCAGTCCATCACGAATGATAAGATCAAAGTCAGCCAAAACCGAATTCTATGGTTGGTGAAGCGAGTTGAAAGTAAAGCTTGGCGACGATGCTTCTGTTGGCACGCAAGACATCAAGCCGATTCCAGAATTTTCTGAGTTTTCTCACAGTTGAATGGAAATTGGCTTCGGATACTTGCAGGCTGATTTACTGCCCGGTAGTTTAAATCAGTGCATTCTGCGTTCTTTCATTTCGTCCAGCGTTTTGCAATCCAGGCATAGCGTGGCGGTTGGTCGGGCTTCCAGTCGGCCAAGGCCAATTTCGATTCCACAGCTTTCGCAAAAACCGTAACCGCCCATTTCGAGACGAGCAATGGACTCTTCAATTTTACGAATCAACCTTCGTTCTCGATCTCGGTTGCGAAGTTCAATTGACATGTCGGTTTCTTGGCTTGCCCGATCAGTTGGATCTGGATGATTGATGGTTTCGTCCTGCAGATTGATTACTGTGCGAGAGGTTTCATCAAGCAAATCCTGACGCCATGTCGTTAGAATGTTCATGAAGTGTTCCCGCTGCCTCTCATTCATGTATGCCTCATTTTTCTTTGGGCGATATGAATCAAATTTTAGAGATTGCGGAATTGGATCAATGTTTGCTGAATCAATAGTCATTGTGATAAAATAATCGTATTAGAAAAGCTTCCCTTTTTCTTTTGGATAGCAAGCTTGAAAGTCGGCTTATATAGCACATTAGCCACAAAATTTCAACGGAAAATTGGCAATCGCCAATCGTCCCAGGCCAAATTCACTCCTCATTTCACGAGAACCTAATATGCTGAAACTGCGTTATTCGTCTACCTCACCTTTTGTTCGAAAAGTATCTGTAACCGTGATTGAATGTGGTCTCGAAAATCAGGTGGAAAACCAACCTACCAATCCATGGGCATCCGATACCGACCTTCCATCAACAAATCCGCTTGGTAAAGTACCGGCGTTAGCGATTGAAGACGGACAGTCACTGTTTGATTCTCCTGTCATCTGCGAATATCTGGACAGTTTGAATAGCACGCCCAGATTGTTTCCTTCCGATGGCAAGGAACGATGGACTGCTCTTCGACAGCAGGCGCTTGGTGATGGAATTATGGATGCAGCGGTAGGCCGAATCCTAGAAAGTCGAAGGCCCTTGGAACAGCAATCGAAATCGGTTTCGGATCGATTTCAGGCAGCAGTGGAGCGAACTCTCAATACTCTGGAAAGTCAGGCGGATGAGCTCTCGAATGGATTTACGATTGGTCAAATTACTGTAGTGTGTGCGTTGGAGTACCTTGATTTCCGATTTTCAGCGGAGAATTGGCGCAACGGGCGTCCTAAATTGGCAGACTGGCACGAGTCTGTGGCCTCGCGCCCATCCGTGCAACAGACCGTTCCGCACGATTAGATACAGATTGAGTGCGAAACAGGTTTCGTTTCGCGCAGGTGAACGATGGCATTCTAAGTGTCGGAAAACATTTAAAGGTTGGTGTAATCTTTTTTTAGGACGTAAAATCCATTGCAGCTCAAGAGAATCAAAATAGCCGGTTTCAAATCATTTGCTGATCCGGTAACCATTCATGTGCCTAGATCATTGTCAGGTATTGTTGGCCCCAACGGGTCAGGGAAATCCAACGTAATCGATGCGATGCGATGGGTGTTGGGAGAGTCTTCCGCCAAAAGTCTGCGCGGTGACACGCTGGATGACGTCATTTTCAACGGTTCGGCTCAACGCAAGCCGGCGGGTCGAGCAAGCGTAGAACTGCTGTTCGACAATACCCTGAGTCGCTGCCCTGGCCAGTGGTCGAAATATGCGGAAATATCCATTCGCCGAACCGCGACTCGGGATGGAATTTCTGAGTATTTTATTAACGGTACCCGCACCCGACGCCGTGATGTGCGTGAATTGTTTCTTGGAACAGGATTTGGTCCAAGATCGTACTCCATAATCGAGCAAGGCATGATTAGCCGGATCGTAGAAGGAAAACCAGAGGAACTCAGCTCGTACATCGAAGAAGCTTCCGGGGTTTCAAGATTTCGCGAAAAACGCCACGAAACGCTGCTCAAGTTGAATAGGACGCAGGATAACCTTGAACGCTTGGATGACATGCGTGCCGAGGTGGCGCAGCGTCTTCGTCAGTTGAAGTATCAGGCTGATCAGGCTCGCCGATACAGGAAACTGAAAGAAAGGGCGGACGCTCTGCGTGCGCAGCTGTTAGCTGTGGAATGGGGGCATCTGAGAGAGCGAATCGCGTCAATTGAAACCGGTATGCTTGAGCTTGATGTTGAAAAGCAGAAGAGACTATCGCTCGTCAGGTCTGCTGAAGCGGACCTGGAGAGCGCTCGAAAGGGTCAGCTGGAATTGCAAACGAAAGTAAACCAATTACAGATGGAACACTATCGTGTCAACGCCGAAATCTCCAACCTCGACCGACAGATCAAGGAAAGCCGCGAAGCGATGGAGAGCACCCGACACAATCTCGAAATCAGGAACGAAGAGATCGCTCAGATGGAAGAATCAGTTCTTGATTTGCAGCAAAAAGAGAAATCTTCGTCCGTAGAATTTGGCAGGCTCCAAACTCTAATTCATGAAGCTTCGGACAACTTGAAGCAGAAGCAAGAGGTTCTGGTGAAGTCGGAACAGGAACTGGAAGCCTCTCAGAACAACTTGGAACAAATTGACCAGCAGGTTGTCGACGCAATTCGACGAAGAGAAGCTGCATTGGCTGGTCTTGAAGAGTCTCAACGCAGACAGTCGGCTGCGGACAGTACCATCGCAGAGCTCGAGTCGGAACTGCAGCAGATTGAATCTACCATTGAGATTGATTTAACCGAACCGTTACAGTTGCGAATTGCGGAGCTTTCCGGAGTTACTGAGAAACTGAAGAGCGAGATTGAACAAGCTGAATCCTCGCTTTCAGGCAAACGCATTCAAGGCAATCAATTTGTCGACGAATTAGAGCGAATGCGGGACGATGCACAGGAAGCACAAGTAAAGCTGAAAACTTTGGAACGCAGTCTGTCTGAATTTGATGAAAGCGAAGCTGCAGTGCAGTGGATGATGGATATCGGATCGGGAAACAGCCGCCGAATTTCTTCAAAAGTGAGCGTGCAAGAAGGTTGGGAGCGAGCGATTGATCGAGTATTGGGAGATAAGCTGTCGGCTGTTGTTGTAGAAAACATCGAGCAAGTCGTTTCCAGGATTAACGGTGATTCTTTTTCTTCCCGGATGTATTTTGTTGACGGAAGCCAGCTATCCAGTGGTGTGAAGGACAAGTCATCAGTACTGGCAAATTTTGTGAATAGCGAGGGTGAGGTAGTCGAAAGTATGCTTGCCGGAGCTTATGCAGCGCATTCTCTGGCTGAGGCTCTTTCAATGCGACCGAATTTGAGTGAAAACGAGTGTGTTGTCACCGCCGAAGGTGCGATGCTGGGACCGAACTGGTTTTCGCCAGCGATTAATGATCAAGCTTCCACGGGTGTACTGGAAACGGTCAATCTGGTACGAAAATTTCGCAAGCAAGTTGAGCAGACCGAAGAACGCCAGCAGCAGAAGCGACATCAGATTTCAGAGAATAGAGAAGCCGTTGCGCAACTTGAATCCAGGCTTATGCAATTACGTGTAGAGCTGGCTGAGAGTTCTGGACTGGTTGCAAGTGTTCGAGAAGAGCTTGGAGAGCTTCATTCATGTGAAATTCGCTCTGTTGAAAGATTGGAGCAAGTGCGCAGTCAGATCCAGCAGCTAAGCGATATCAAAGACAAATCAATAGCGGAGCAACAGGAACTTACGCAACAGGCTGAGGTTGAAACAGAAGCGTACAACGCGATTGAGCGGCAAAAATCGGAACACAGTCAGCAATCCAGGCTCAGGCAGAACGCACTGAAAGAAAGTCAGGATTCGGTTAATGAACTAGTCGCTGTTAGACACCAGCTTGAACTGGAAGCTCAAAAACATGAATCCGATCAGGAATTATTCCGAACATCTCTTGAGGATTTGCGGCGACGGTTGGTTCGAATCCAGGAAGAGCGAAGCCGCCTGCAAGAGAAAATGTCCAGCACGGACGATCCGACGGCTGAACTCAAACAGAAATTGGAACAATACGTTGTTGAGAGTCGAATTTGCGAAGAAAAACTGTCGAAAGCGCGCAGCGAAGCGGATGACTCGGAAATGAATTACAAGAAATTGGACGAACAGCGTCTGCAGCATCAGTTGTCGGTTGAGGAGATCAATAATCGATTGCAGGATCAGAAAGTTGAGATTGGAAAATTGACTGTGCAAGCGAATGAGACCGCTCAAAAAGTGGAAGACCTGGATTTTATGCCTGACAGTGAACTATCCGCCATTGATGAGGAGTTCGATTACGAAGCCAGTAAGCAGCAGTTAGAAAAACTGCTTCGAAGAATCGATAACGCGGGAGCAATCAATCTGATTGCAGTGGAGCAGTTTGAGCAAGAAAGTCAGCGCAAGGAATACATGGATAGTCAGCACGACGATCTGACACGGGCAGTAGAAACACTGCGCAGCACCATTGCCAAAATTGATAGTGAATCCCGCGAACAGTACATCGAAACCTTTAGCATGGTAAATTCCGAATACCAAAGACTGTTGCCGTTGCTGTTTGGCGGGGGAAGCGGTCATCTTGAATTGATCGGAGAGTATCCTGAAGATTCCGGACTTCGAATTTTTGCCCGTCCAAAAGGCAAGCGCATACACAACATTCAATCACTGTCCGGTGGTGAAAAGGCATTGACTGCGGTTGCCTTGCTGTTGTCTTTCTTCCATTTGAATCCGTCGCCTGTGTGCCTGCTGGATGAAATTGATGCGCCGCTGGATGATGACAATGTCTATCGATTGTGCGACAGTCTGAGAAATCTGGCCGATTCGACCCAACTAGTATTGATCACACATAACAAGATTACCATGGAGTCGGTTGATTCGCTGATTGGTGTGACTATGCCAGAACCAAACGTGTCAAGAATTTTGTCAGTTGATCTACAGGAAGCTCAGGAGTACGCAGCATAATGCAGATCACAATCATCCTGGGATCCATTCTTCTAGTATTGCTGATTCTCTGGTATATCAAGAAACATTTCAAATTTTCCCCTTTCGGCCAATCATCAGACAGCCGGAGTATCTTTCGCCCAACCGATAATGAAGTGATGCTGCCACAACTTTCGCCGCGAGACGGATTACACGACGGAGTGATACTGGGACCCGTGATTCAAGTAGAAGGAGACCGTGAAAAAGACGATGACGAGTCTTCGTCAGACCATTTTTCTGAATCAGAGGTGGAAGCAGTAGAGTTTGAACCAGATTCTGAGTTCGAGGAAATTGGAGAAGCAGAAGATCAGACTGATGCTGGACACAGGGAAGTGGTTGGAGAACTCGTTGCTGCTGGACCCTTTGAGGCCGATGAGCCAATGGATGAATCGGAGATTGATTTAGCCGAAGGAAGCGAAACGAAAATCACCGAATCCAATATCGAACCGGTTCAGTTTGTACCCAAAACGGAAATAAAAATTCCTGAAAATTACGGCAGGTATTCAGAGCAGGAAGATGATTCAAGCGATGAGGTTGAGTCGACACCATTACAGTCTGAACTTGAATTTGATGTTAGTTTTCCTGATTTTCGTGGGAGCGATGATCGGCAAATTGATGTAGTCGGATGGTTACCGGAAAGCAATGGTCCGGCGAAACGAATGGATGTATTGGCTATTTACAGGAGTCTTGCTGTCAAAATTAGACGTCCTCATTCATTGATAGGCCTCGATGTGAACACTGGCAAGTGGAATAATCTCGAAGATGATCGAGTGGCAGCGCATTACTCTGATCTGATTTTCACTATGCAACTAGTGCACAAGGGAGAGACTGTTTCTGAGCGGGATTGGTGGCAGTTTTCCAGTATGGTTGAAGACGCTGCCGCGGCACTTTCTCGAAAGTGCTACCTGTCTTTGACCATCGAAACAGTGCTCGGCGCAGCAAGAGCACTGAATGAACAGATAGAGGCTTTGGATCTTCAAGCCATTCTGATTCTCAAATCCGATCATAACGGAAAGATCTCAGAAAAAGGCATGAGCTATCTCGCACGTGAATATGGGCTCCAGAAACGTAGTGGATCATCAATATATGACAAGATGGACTCCGAGTCTCCTACAGCACAACCACTATTTAGCATCGTGCCCATGAATGAGACGAATGTTTTGCTAGCCAAGGAACTTGGTCAACAACCTGACATACGGACTCTAGTTATTTTTTCCAATCTGGCCTGCGCAAGAAATCCTCGTAAGGCATTTGACGGGATGGTGGACGTCGCTCACGAAATTACAGACCGACTAGCTGTCAAACTAGTGGACCAAAATCACAAACCTGTAGACAGCAAGTCCATTGTCGCCATTCAATCACTGATTGACAAGTTCGTGGTTGATTTGAAAGAGTGTGGAATAACACCCGGCGGTGATGTTGCCTCACGACTGTTCGACACCCAAGAACGATTGAATCATTGGTCACAATTGCAGGGCGTTGTATCGTTCAAACCCGAACGATAGGATATGGATCAGGAGAATAAAACTCGACAGCACATCGAGTTCCTTCGGCAACAGATCAACCAGCACAACTACGCATACTACGTACTGGATCAACCTAGCATTCCAGATCGGGAATACGATCAGTTATTCCGCGAACTCCTCAAACTTGAAGAGCTTCATCCTGAGTGTTTGAGCGACAGCTCTCCAACTCGCAGAGTTGGTTCCAAGTCAGATAATTCCTTTGCGGAAGTCCGTCATGCTGTCCCCATGCTTTCTCTCAATAATGTATTTGACAATACCGAAGCTGGCGACTTTGATCGGCGTATTCGGGAACTGATTGATGTGGATCCGGTCGAGTACATTGTTGAGCCGAAAATTGACGGATTAGCAATCAGTATTGTCTATGAGCAGGGAAAGCTGGTGCTTGGCAGTACAAGAGGCGATGGTGAAATAGGAGAGAACGTCACTGGAAACGTCCGCACCATTCGAAGTGTGCCCTTGGAACTTCGAACGAATAGTGTGCCATCTCTGCTTGAAGTTCGTGGTGAAGTCTACATGACCCGAACGGGTTTCAAGAGACTGAATGAACAGCAAAATGAATCCGGAGGCAAGACCTACATGAATCCGCGAAATGCTGCTGCTGGAAGCCTGCGGCAACTCGACCCGAAGGTCACGAGTTCACGACCGCTTGAAGCGATGTTATATTCTGTCGTTCGATGCGAAGGCGAGCCCTTTCCAGAGTCTCAGTTTGAACAGAATCAGCGATTGAAAGAATGGGGATTCAAGGTGACTTCCGCAAGGGTTGCAAGTGGAATCAAAGAGTGTATGGAGATGCGTCAGAAACTGCTTGAGAATAGAGAACAGCTTGACTACGACATTGATGGAGTGGTGTACAAAGTCAATAGTCTTGCTGAACAGGAAAAAATCGGATTTGTCACGCGGGCTCCGCGATGGGCTGTTGCACATAAGTTTCCAGCGCAAGAGGTAACTACCGTACTGTTGGATATTGACGTTCAAATTGGGCGTACCGGGGCGGTGTCGCCAGTGGCGCGACTTGAACCAGTCGAAGTTGCTGGTGTTACAGTGTCAAATGCCACGTTGCACAATGAAGACGAAATCAGACGGCAGGATATCAGGGTGGGTGATACCGTAATCATTCGACGAGCTGGCGATGTCATTCCAGAAGTTGTTTCCGTAGTTATGGAGCAACGTACTGACAACAGTCAGGAATTTGTATTCCCGGTGGAGTGTCCTGTGTGTGGCTCGCCGATCGTACGCGATGAGGATGCTGCGGTTTCGCGATGTACTGGGAGCTTGGTCTGTTCAGCGCAAATTAAGAGAGGAATCTGGTATTTCGGCTCAAGAACAGCACTGGATATTGAGGGTTTGGGATCCGGAATTGTGGAGCAGCTTGTTGACAAGTCTCTAGTCGAAAATGTAGCGGATTTATACAGCCTGACTGAATCCCAGATCAGTGAGCTTGATCGAATGGGGGAGAAGTCGGCAAAGAATCTGCTGAAGGCAATCGAAAAAAGCAAACAGGCTACGTTACCGAAGTTCCTGATCGCACTCGGCATTCCACTGGTCGGCGAATCGACCGCCGCGACACTTGCCAAGCGATTTGGAAGTCTGGAGAGAGTTATGTCGGCGAGCATCGAAGAATTGGGTGAAATACGCGATATTGGACCAATCGGAGCGAAAAGCATATTCAATTTCTTTCAACAGGAACGCAATCTCAGCATCATTGATCGACTGCTTGAGCGAAGAATGCAGGTTCAACAAACTACGCCAGTTGATCCACAAGCAGTTGTGGATGCGCCTCTGACAGGTCAAAAATTCGTACTCACTGGCACCCTGAAATCAATGCCGAGGGCAGAAGCCAAAATGAAGCTGGAAGAGCATGGAGCGACTGTAGTTTCGAGTGTATCGAAAAATACTGATTATGTCGTTATGGGAGAGAGTCCGGGCAGCAAAGCCGGCAAGGCAAGAGACTTGGGTGTTGTGATTCTCGAAGAAGCCGAATTTACCGATTTACTGTCTAATGCAGATTCGAAGGGAAATTGAATGCCTGTTACGGTTCCTTATGGGGAAGACATTATTCCTTCGAATGATTCTCCACCCTAATTCAGTGGTCCAACTACTCTATTAAATCTGTTTCCATTCTAGTGTATGAGTCTTCTACTTGGAAGAGAGATAAAACTCGAATTGACGTTTGGTTAATTTGGCAATTTTCAACTCTTTCCACTAATGCGTTGCATATAATGAACAGTGTAATTTCTGATGATGCACTTACAATAATTCTTAGTAGTTCACTAGTTTAGAAACTGAAGTTTCATCATCTGAATTTCAATGGAACACAAAAAAGCAGAGGTGCCCCATGGTACAGAAATTGGCTTCACCGTTTGGTGGGTATTACATATACCCTGACGACCCTAATAATTTATTTCAACAGTTGCTAGGTGTAAAACCCGGCGCTCAACAGGAATCAACTAGCGAACTTACGCCAGCGGTTGATATTTACGAAGATAACTCGGCTTACTACGCAAGTATTGAAATGCCGGGTGTCGGCAAAGACAACTTGAAAATTTCTTTTTCTGGTGGAACGCTCACAATCAACGCGGATGTTGACCGGGTGCCACATGAGCAGGGACACTGGGTACAACATGAGCGAAGAGTTGGTACTTATGTCCGCAGCATTCGGTTCCGCTCTAGCATTCTAACTGACAAGATTTCGGCTTCGTACGAAGACGGCATCTTGGAACTGACGATTCCTAAAAAATCAGACAAGCAAAAATCAATTTCCATAAGCGTTGACTGAAGGCTTATCTGAGAATCATAGATCAAGCCGCGCTTGCAATTTCTTGAAGCGCGGCGAATCGTCTACATCTGCGAGTTTACGACTTGAGATAGTCGGAGTTTGCAGTTATTCAGTACCCCTCTTTCGTGAAGTTGATTGTTGGAACTCGGTATTCAATAACCGTATTAAGTATGTTTGAACCAATCTAGTAAAGGAATACTCTATAGCATGTCAGACAGTTTTAATACCCGAACTACAATTGAAGTCGGAAATCGTTCCTACGACATCTACTCGCTGCAGCGTCTTGCTGGCCAATACAATGTCAATTCACTGCCTTACTCACTCAAAGTTCTGCTTGAAAACCTACTTCGGAATGAAAACGGTGTAGACGTTACCTGGGAGCAGATTTTGTCAATTGCTGAGTGGGATGAGAGCAATCCGCCTCAAATGGAGATTGGATTCTCACCCTCTCGCGTACTGATGCAAGACTTTACCGGAGTTCCGGCGGTTGTCGATCTGGCATCTATGAGAGATGCTTTGGCTGAAATGGGATACGATTCCAGAGCGATCAATCCAGTTATTCGTACCGATCTTGTAATCGATCACTCGGTCATGGTCGACCACTTCGGTACCAACAATGCCGTTGACCTCAATTCCATTCTGGAATACAAGCGAAATACCGAACGTTACTCTTTTCTTCGATGGGGACAAAATTCATTCAGCCAATTCAGCGTAGTTCCTCCTTCGACAGGCATCGTGCATCAGGTCAATCTTGAATATCTTGCTTCGGTAGTCTCAGAACATTCTGTAGACGACAAACTGACAGCCTTTCCAGATACAGTTGTAGGCACAGATTCGCATACTACCATGATCAACGGAATTGGTGTTTTGGGTTGGGGTGTCGGTGGAATTGAAGCCGAGGCTGCCATGCTCGGAGAGTCGATTGCGATGCTGCTCCCGCGTGTAGTCGGTTGCAGACTGCATGGTTCTTTGCCGGAAGGCGCTACGGCAACTGATCTTGTACTGACTGTTGTTGAGCTATTACGAAATCATGGTGTAGTCGGAAAATTCGTGGAATTTTTCGGCGATGGGCTGGATCACCTTTCGGTTTCAGATCAAGCGACGATATCCAATATGGCGCCGGAGTATGGTGCGACTTGTGGCGTATTTCCGATTGATTCCAATACGCTGGACTATCTGCGTTTGACAGGGCGTTCTGATAGAAGAGTGGCACTGGTAGAAGCTTATGCCCGTCATCAAGGGCTATACCGAGAACCTGGTCAAAGCGACAATGCCAGATACAACGAACTGCTAGAGCTGAACCTTGCGGAGATTGAACCGAGCATTGCCGGTCCCAAACGCCCGCAAGACAGACTACTGCTGCGCGATGCCAGTTGTGTCGTTCGAAAAACTCTCGAGAAGCTTCGAACTGAGGATGACGGTCAACAGATTGTTAATATCGAAATCGACTCTCAACCTGTAGAGTTGAAAGATGGCGATATTGTCGTAGCTGCCATTACCAGTTGTACCAATACATCCAATCCAGCTGTTATTGTCGCTGCTGGATTGCTTGCGAAGAAAGCCATTGATGCCGGTTTGAGCGTTAAACCCTGGGTAAAAACTTCTCTTGCGCCAGGGTCACAGGTCGTGACTGAGTACCTTGAACGTTCGGGCTTACTTGAACCGCTTGAGAAGCTTGGTTTTTCAATTGTCGGTTATGGTTGCACGACTTGCATCGGCAACAGCGGCCCGTTGCCAGAGGAAGTTGCGAATGGCATCAAATCCGGCGATCTCATCGTGAGTTCGGTTTTGTCCGGTAATCGAAACTTTGAGGGACGAGTCCATTCAGCCGTAAAAATGAATTTTCTGGCATCTCCGCCACTAGTGGTTGCCTACTCGTTGGCAGGATCGATGAATGTAGACCTGTACAACGACCCGCTTGCAACCAGTTCAGAAGGAAAAAATGTTTTTCTGAAGGATCTGTGGCCGTCAACCAGCGAAATAAACAGCGTGATTGCAAGTTTCGTTACCAATGAACTGTTTCGTTCAAAATACATTGATGTATTCAGGGGCGATGACAAGTGGGCTGAAATACCAGTTGTTCAGTCAAGTCAGTACAACTGGGATGACTCGTCAACCTATATTCGCAAAGCGCCATACTTTGAGGATATGACAAGATCTCTTCCGCGACTGGAAGACATACGAGGTGCGCGAGCACTGGCTGTTCTGGGTGACAGTGTCACAACCGACCATATCTCGCCAGCCGGAGCCATCATGCCCAGCAGTCCGGCTGGACAGTATCTGATAGAAAGAGGCGTGCATGCTTCCAATTTCAATTCATACGGTTCACGACGGGGCAATCACGAGATCATGGTTAGGGGGACGTTTGCTAACGTACGACTGCGCAATGAGCTGGCGCCGGAAACCGAGGGAGGATGGACGCGCCACATGCCTTCCGGGGAGACTATGACGATTTACGATGCTTCTGTAAGGTATCGACAGGATAGAACTCCGTTGATCATTGTTGCCGGTTCCGAGTATGGTTCTGGATCATCGCGCGATTGGGCTGCGAAGGGTCCACTTCTGTTAGGTGTCAAAGCCGTAATTGTAGAAAGTTACGAAAGAATCCATCGCTCCAATCTGGCTGGAATGGGCATATTGCCGTTGCAATTTCAGCCGGGAGATACTCGGCATTCGCTGGAGTTGACCGGTGAAGAGATTTTTCACATCAGCGGGCTAGAAAAAGGCGTCGATAAAGTTGAAGTTGTTGCCACTCGAAATGACGGATCGCATCACATCTTCAGAGTTATTGTACGAATCGATACGCCTAGGGAGTGGGAGTATTATCAGCACAGAGGAATACTGAGATACGTTCTTCAGCGTCTGGCGGGGCGACCAAAGATCAAGGCTGCCAGCTGACCGAGTCAGTATTCCAGATCCCGAAATCAGGCCGGCTAAGAAGTGTTGCGCGGATTCCTGATATTCGTTTAGAGTTCAGCGTCAAAATCATTGCGCTTCACTTCGAGATCATCGAGTCCATATCGCTTGACGAATCTCATCATAATGAAAAACTCGAACATTAAGAAAACGAGTGTCATGCCGAGTACCCCGAACACCTTAAAATTAACCCAAATTTCTTCACGACGGGCTTCGTCCAGATCCAATCCGAAATAGAACGCTACATAGATATTCAGTGCTCCGATAAACAAAAAGAAAATTGCCCAATGCAGATTTAGCATCCGCCAGACTTCTGCAGGCAATTTCACTTGTGCACGCGTGATAACTTCAAAAACCGTGCGTTTTTTTGCGAAATGAGAATAGAAGAGAACACTGCAAAATATCCAGTTAACGATTGTAGTTTTCCACTTGATGAAAACTGGGTCACGCAAAAGAATAGTTAATCCACCAAACACGACAAGCAAGCAAAGAGTCACAACGTGTATGGTTTCGAATCGCCGATTTCTTACCCAGAATGCGGTTAGCTGAATGAACGATGCAACGATTGCAACGCCAGTAGCTACAAAAATGTCGTACATTTTGTATGCCACGAAAAATAAAATGAGCGGAAACAGATCGTATAGCAGTTTCATATCAGTTGGGTACTCTGTAGGTTTGGTGCCGGGAGAGAGACTCGAACTCTCACGGTGTCACCACCACCGGATTTTGAGTCCGGCGCGTCTGCCAATTTCGCCATCCCGGCTACCAGAAAGATGGTCAGCGCTAATTGTACAACAGCCTGTTTCAGGCGCTTGCTTACATTCAAGGAGAAACAGGCTAGGCAATGGTACGAATTAGCTGCCCTTCGGCCTGTTGACCTCACGTGATTTTCCGAGACTTATTTTCGCTGGAAAACAGGCCGCTACATAGAAGGGTATTGAATCTCACCTGGCCGGTCATTATTGCAAATCTGAGTCTGCCGCTTGCCGGTGCAGTTGACACAGCAGTCGTTGGGCATCTGCCGAATCCTGCTTATATCGGCGCGGTCGCACTCGGTGCGCTAATCTTCAGTTTTGTCTATTGGATGGTTGGTTTCCTGCGCATGGGAACAACCGGTTTTGTCGCGCAGAGCCTTGGAGCGAATGACAGCTCGGAGGTTGTAGCCGCGTTTGTTCGCGGGTTGGGCATTGCAGCAGCTGCAGGGATTCTGTTTGTTCTGTTCCAGTACCCAATAGGAGCCATTATTTTCTGGTTCTTTAAAGCGTCGGAACAGGTGGAGCAGTTCGCATTGGACTATTACCAGATTCGAGTCTGGGGTGCGGTTTTCGCCATGTTTAACCTTGTTGTACTGGGGCTGCTGTTTGGCATGCAGCGCATGCGAACTGCACTTGCATTACAGTTACTGCTGAACGGCATGAACATCGTTCTGGATCTGCTGTTCGTGCTGGTTTTCAAATGGTCTGTAGCCGGTGTTGCTACTGCCACTGTAATCAGCGAAGTTGTCACTGCCACCACAGGTCTTTGGATCTGCCTCAATTATCTTGGTTTCAGAAAATTGGCTTTGAGGCAAATTCAGATATTCCAACGAGAGAAATTAAAGAAACTTGCGGAAGTCAATGTCAACATTCTGATCAGGACCTTGTGTCTGGAGTCCGTGTTCATTTACTTTATGTGGGTAAGTGCAAGTCTCGGAGAGGTGGTACTGGCAGCCAATGCCATTCTAATGCACTTGCTGCACTTTTTGGCATTTGGACTAGACGGATTTGCACATGCTGCAGAAGCTCTGGCCGGCACAGCTTATGGGGCGAAAGATCGAGTCAGATTGCACAACACGGTGCTGGTTACGCTTTTTTGGTCTTGTATTGTCGCAGTTTGCTTTTGTTTAGTCTATTGGTTAGGAGGAACTTTGGTTGTGAACTTGCTGACGAGTATCGAAAGCGTACGACAGGCGGCAGGTGATTATCTGTTCTGGCTTGCAATTGCTCCGGCGTTCTGTGTTTGGCCGTTTCTATTTGACGGTGTATACATCGGCATGACAAGAACAGTGGAAATGAGAAACTGCATGTTGATTTCCATGGCATCGTTCTTCATCGTTGCGCACTTCAGTACCGCGGCATTTGGCAATCACGGTCTGTGGATCGGAATTTTGGCGTTCATGGTAATTCGCGGATTGACTTTGGGATTGTGGTATCACCGAATTGAAGCCAAAGTCGGTTTGGCTTCATAATATGGCAAATAATTCCCAGAATCATAATTGAGGAACACGCTATGGATCACACACCCTTGGTATCTGCTCGTGAAGCTTTGTCTTGGCTAGGGGAACCAGACGTCAAGTTTGTCGACGTAACTTGGTTTATGCCGAACGTGCCGAGCAGTGCCCATGATGCCTATGAGATGGAGCATATTCCGGGTGCATCCTACTTCGACATTGACAAAATTTCGGATGCCTCAACTGATCTGCCTCATATGTATCCATCGCTCGAGAAATTTGAATATTGCATAGGTAAACTGGGAATTTCTGAATCCGATCGCGTAGTGGTATATGATCGATCAAATTTTGTTGCCTCGGCACGCGCTTGGTGGATGTTCCTTTCATTCGGCCACGAGCATGTCAGAGTACTGGACGGTGGAATTTCAGCATGGAAGAAAGCCGGTGGTTCCATAGAAGAAGGCATCCCTGAAATCAACTCCAAATCATATTTCGGAAAACCTGCAGGCGATGCAGTTGTTGTTCGTGAAGAAGTAGTCGCTAATCTGTCCAATCCATCCGTGTCGATTGTTGACGCCCGCTCAGCAGGCCGATTCAATGGGACCGAGCCGGAGCCTCGTCCGGGGCTTCGAGGCGGACATATTCCGGGCAGTGCTCATTTGTACTACGGCGATGTATTGGATTCAGATGGATTGATGAAGAGCCCTGAGCAAATCCTTTCTTTACTGGAATCCATTTCCGTAGAATCAGATACACAGATTGTAACGACATGTGGTTCCGGTGTGACGGCAGCCATTCTATTGCTGGCAATATATCAAGTGCGTCAGCATGACATGCGGTTGTACGATGGATCATGGACTGAATGGGCACTTCATCCGGACAGCCCGCTTTAATGGATATGGCTTGAGCTGAGATCTATTGGACCGCGTTGATATCTCGCAGTTTGAATTCTATCTGCCTGCGAGCCAGATTGCTCAATATCCTGCGAAGGCAAGAACTCAAAGTCGCTTGCTGGTTGCAAGCCAATCCAAGCAGGACACCTGCGAGATAATATTTTCTGATCTCCTGAAGGTTTTACGACCTGGTGACCTACTGGTATGCAATGACAGCAGAGTCATTCCGGCACGGCTGGAAGGGCGAAAATCAACGGGCGGTCGAGTTGAGATTCTGCTTGAGCGAATTGTGGATGACAGTTGCTTTTGGGCACAGATGAAATCTCGAAGACCTCTGAAGATTGGTAATTCTGTCATAGTTGGCGAAGAGTTCAATTTGACGGTTCGAGCTAGAAACCGAGACTTGTTTGTGCTTGGCATAGAAAACGGTGTTAGTGCTGATTTCATATTTGGCGAGTATGGCCTAGTTCCTCTGCCGCCCTATATAGACAGAGCGGTGGAAGAAGAGGATTGCGAACGATATCAGACTGTGTATGCCAAAACTGCCGGCTCAGTGGCAGCTCCCACAGCTGGTTTGCATTTCAGCAAGGAGCTCTTGCATGAGTTGAATGAATATGGAGTCGGTATTGCGTACATTACTCTTCATGTTGGAGCCGGCACGTTCGCCCCCATTCGAACTAGTGACATCGACAAACAGGTTTTGCATTGGGAGCGATACGAGTTTTCCGAGTCTGCCTGTGACGCTATAGAGCGTACGAGAGAACAGGGCGGACGCATCATTGCCGTAGGAACAACGGTGGTTCGAGTGCTGGAATCGATTACGGCTGAGTATGGTGGGCTGAGGCCAGTAGTTGGACAAACAAACTTATTCATCAAACCCGGGCATCCTTTCAGAGTTGTAGATGCCATGATCACCAACTTCCATCTTCCCTGTTCTACGTTGCTGATGCTCGTTTGCGCATTTGGCGGGACCGAAAGGGTTTTGGATGCTTACCGCTTTGCTGTCGCCCAAGGGTTTCGATTCTATAGTTATGGAGATGCTATGTTTATTGAGCGTGGCGAGTGAAATTTCAGCTGATTTGAAATGCAATGACAATCTCAATGCCGTCAATTTTTAGGGTTTGCGTCATTGATAGAGTATTCTTGTGCACACTTTCTACAAGCTGCAAATCCACGTTCAATCGATTTCGAAATTTGTTTGAGCCTATACGGAGAATGAATTGTGAATAGAGATCCAAACTGTATTTTCTGTAAAATCGTCACCGGAGAATTACCGAGCATTCGAGTATACGAAGATGACCATAGTCTGGTATTCATGGATATCAATCCAGTGGCGAAAGGTCATGCACTTGTCATCCCCAAACAACATTGGCAAAATTTATACGAAATGCCGGATGAGCACTTGGGCTATGTTGTAGCAACTGCTAAATACGTGGCAGCTGCAGTAAGAAAAACGTTGAATCCGGATGGTGTCAGTCTTACGCAAGCCAACGGCAAGGGAGCCGCACAATCAGTACTGCACTTTCATTTTCACATCGTACCGCGTACGATGGAAGATGATCTCAAGATCAACTGGGAGCTGCAGCCAGGCAATATGGAAGAAATTCAATCAATCGCGGACCAAATTCAAGAAAATTTTGGCTAATGCTAACCGGCATTGTCTTTTCAACTTTAATTTTTCTTATAGCAGGTAAATTCACGGTTCACATCAGCAAGTTTCGTTGTATATTTTTATTACGAAATTAGACATCAAACCATTTTGATATCCAACTTATTTTCTGAATGTTCATGTTTTGCTGTAGACTGTATATTTTGTGTAAATTTTTTGCGGTAAAGAATTTACCGTAAAAACTGTAACATTACTTGAAATAATGAAACTAGATCCCAAGCTAGATACCTTTCCGAAGCTTCTTCTCAATCGTAAGAATTTGAGTCCGAGTCGTCCTGCGATGCGGGAAAAGGACTTTGGAATCTGGCAGACATGGACTTGGGAACAAGTGGCAAATGAAGTTCGAAGTGTCGCATGCGGGCTAGCTGCTGCAGGCTTTCGAAGAGGAGATAAACTTGCCATCGTGGGCGACAATCGGCCTCGGCTTTACTGGGGCATGGCTGCAGCTCAGTGTCTCGGCGGAATTCCTGTCCCCCTATACCAGGACTCCGTAGCCGAGGAAATGGAATATGTCATCAATCATGCAGATGTGAGGTTTGCGCTGGTTGAAGATCAGGAACAAGTCGACAAGTTACTCGAAATATCTGAAAAATGCCCGAAGCTGGAACAGATCTATTACGATGACCCACGGGGGCTTCAACATTACACACCTCAAAATTTGCATGAATATGAGAATTTGATTGCCGAAGGCGACGCATTCGATACAAAAAACCCGGAATTTTTTGAGAGTGAGTTGCAAAAGGGGTCCAGTCGCGATATTTCCGTCATTCTCTATACGTCCGGGACCACGGGGTTCCCCAAAGGTGTAATTCTTACCTATCGGAACATACTGACTACCGTCTTGAATTCTGTTGAATTTGACAAACTCACCGAAAAGGAAGAGTGTCTGGCTTATCTGCCAATGGCATGGGTCGGAGACCACATTTTTTCCTATGCGCAATCTTATGTTTCAGGATTTTGCGTCAGCTGTCCGGAGAGTGGCGCTACTGTAATGCATGATATGCAGGAAATCGGGCCAACCTATTTCTTCAGTCCGCCTAGAATCTTTGAAAACATATTGACAACCGTACTGGTACGGATGGAAGACGCCAGTTGGATCAAGCGCAAAATGTTTGATTACTTTATGGGCGTCGCCAGGCGATGCGGCGTAAGCATACTTGAGAAGGAATCGGTTGGGTTGGCAGACCGAATTCTCTACTTGATCGGCAATTTTCTGGTTTATGGCCCGCTCAAGAACACAATGGGATTCAGCCGGATGCGACTCGCTTATACTGCCGGTGAAGCAATCGGCCCTGAGATATTCGAATTTTTCCGTTCGCTGGGTATCAACGTCAAGCAGCTATACGGTCAGACCGAGGCATCGGTTTACATTACGGTGCAGGCTGATAATGATGTAAAGCCAGATACCTGCGGACTGCCGTTTCCTGACGTGGATGTCAAGATTTCCGACAGCGGTGAGGTCATGTACAAAAGCCCAGGCGTATTTCACAGTTACTACAAGAATCCGGAAGCGACTTTGTCCACAAGAACAGGCGATGGCTGGGTTTTTACCGGTGATGCCGGCTATTTCGACGACGGTGGACATCTGAAAATCATCGATCGCGTGAAAGATGTCGGAAAACTGAACGATGGCACACTGTTCGCCCCCAAGTTTCTGGAAAACAAACTCAAATTTTTCCCGCAAATTCGCGAGGTGGTCACCTTTGGAGACCAGAAGGATTACGTCAGTGCCTTTATCAATATTGATCTTGATGCCGTCAGTAATTGGGCAGAACGTCACAATGTCTCTTATGCCAGCTATCAGGAGCTAGCGGGCAATGAACAGGTGTACGAAATGATCCGTAAATGTATTGAAAAAACTAATCAGGATTTGTCCAGCGACAGCGAAATTTCCGGCTCCCAGATCAAGAGATTTCTGATCTTGCATAAAGAGCTTGATGCCGACGATGGCGAGTTGACTCGAACCCGAAAAGTGCGTCGCAGAATCATTTCGGAACGGTTCAGCAGCCTGATTGATGCCCTTTATTCAGATTCCAATCGCGGTCACATTGAGAACGTCGTAACTTTCGAGGATGGACGCAAGGGCATTATGACAGCAGACCTGGAAATTCAGGATGTACAAGTTTTTGATCACATGAAGATGGCAAGCTAGAAGTGTCAAGCATGGATACCGCAGCACCACAGTCCAGCCAAGATTACGAAACTCAGCGTTCTAGAGTATTTACCGACTTGATTCTGGAAGTCGAAGGAATCAGCGTCAACTTCGGCGGTGTCAAAGCATTGCAGAATGTTGGATTTTCTGTATACAATCACGAGATTTTATCCATCATTGGCCCCAACGGAGCAGGTAAAACCTCGATGCTGAACGTGATTAGTGGATTTTACAAGGCAAGTGCGGGTACGATTTCCTTTCAGGGGAAAGACCGAACAAACGCTTCACCGGATAAAGTTGCCAGAATAGGCTTCGCCCGAACGTTCCAGAACATCGCTTTGTTCAAAGGCATGTCAACGTTGGACAATATCATGACTGGGCGAATCATCAAGATCAAGCACAATTTTCTCAAGGAAGCATTCTACTATCCGGCACAGCGGCAGGAAATTGAAAATCGCGAGTTTGTCGAAGGGATTATTGATTTCCTTGAAATTCAGGAAATTCGAAAAACACCGGTCGGAAAACTGCCTTACGGACTGCAGAAGCGGGTTGAGCTTGGAAGAGCTTTGGCAATGGAACCGACAATCCTGCTACTGGACGAACCCATGGCAGGTATGAATCTTGAAGAAAAAGAAGACATGGCAAGATTCGTTCTGGATGTGAATGACGAGTTTGGTACCACCGTCGTGTTGATTGAGCATGACATGAGTGTAGTCATGGATATATCCGATCATGTTGTTGTACTCGATCATGGTGAAAGAATCGCTTATGGCGTGCCGGACGAGGTGCGCACCAATAAAGACGTAATACGAGCATACCTCGGCGAACATTAAGAGTGTGAATCAGTATGGCATTAGAAGATTTTGTATTTTTTCTTGAAGTTCTGGTCGGTGGTCTTCTGTCAGGCATCATGTATTCCTTGGTGGCGTTGGGATTGGTGCTGATATTCAAGGCGTCATCGATATTCAATTTCGCACAAGGTGCGCTTGTTCTGTTCGGAGCACTAACCTTTGTACTGCTAACCGAAGTCGCATCGGATTTCTGGATGTGGACCGGCTGGCTTTCAATCGGTCTAGCGGGTGCCGCAGCAGTCATGCTGTTGCTCACGAAGTTGAAGACGGAGGGCAGCGCAGTTAAAAAATTCTCAGACCGGTACTTAGGGCGAATACCGCTGTTTATAGCTGCCGTACTGCTGGTTGTGTGCGCCATGTTCGTAGATGGCGGACAGAATATGTGGCGTGGTATTTTCGTTACATTGCTGATTTTCTTGATGATGACAACTGCAACACGCTCGCCTAAGTGGGCGATTGGAGTGTTGCTCGGACTTGCAGTGATCTCGCTGGTTACGGATGGAGCGATTGCCTATCGGTCTTTTGCCGTTACGCTGGTGATCGTAATTGGACTGGCAATTGCGATTGAAAGAATTGTTCTACGGCCAATGGTCAATCAGGAACCGATCATCCTTTTCATGGCGACAATCGGGTTGAACTATGTAATCGAAGGCATAGCGCAAGGAGTCTGGGATGCAGATGTGCATGCACTGGATATTGGAATTCCCGATATTCCATTCGAATTTTACGGTGTATATCTCAGCCAGTTCGATCTTTATGCGGGACTGATTGCTGCGGCTTTGGTGACAGCACTTGCAATATTCTTCCAGAAAACCCGAGTCGGAAGAGCGCTTCGCGCAGTTGCCGATGATCATCAGGCGGCATTGAGTGTGGGCATTCCCCTAAAGAACATTTGGGTGGTTGTGTGGGCAGCTGCGGGAATCGTAGCCCTGGTCGCAGGACTGATGTGGGGCTCCAAGCTTGGTGTTCAGTTCAGCATTTCACTGCTTGCATTCAAAGCACTTCCAGTCCTCATTATCGGTGGGTTCACTTCCATTCCGGGTGCCATCATTGGAGGCCTGATTGTTGGCGCAACTGAAAAGCTGTTTGAAGTTTTTGTCGGCATTCCGTTCTTCGGAGGTGGTACGGAAAATTGGACACCGTACATGTTGGGGATGATATTTCTAATGTTTCGCCCGCAAGGTATGTTTGGCGAAAAGATTATTGAACGGGTCTAGGTGCTTAGTCCATGATTTATAGGGAAGTCGGACAGTACAAATCGAGTTATCGTGCTGATCAGGCGATTTTTCCGATCACCAATGATCGATTGGGTATCGTGGTTATTCTGCTCATTGCGTATATCTGGCCGCCGTTGTCGGGCAGCCAGTACATTATGGGTCCGATTCTTACCCAGTTGCTGGTATTCGGACTGGCTGCTCTCGGTCTCAACCTGCTTACAGGTTATGCAGGGCAATTATCTCTCGGTACTGGGGGATTTATGGCAGTCGGAGCATTCGGTTGCTACAACCTCGTTTTGCGTCTGCCTGAAATTCCGTTGATCTTCGACTTTATCCTCGCGGGTTTGATGGCGGCTGTAGTCGGAGTCCTGTTCGGTATCCCTTCGCTAAGAATCAAAGGCTTCTATCTCGCAGTTGCGACACTGGCTTCGCAGTTCTTTTTGCTGTGGATTTTTGACCACGTTGGCTGGTTTACAAATTACGACGCGGCCGGCGTGGCTTCAGCACCAACTTCGACTTTGTTCGGAGCACTTGCGGAAGAAGGTAGAGCACTAGACTTTCTCTCGCCGATTAATGTGCTCGTATCGGGTCCAAATGCTACCCCAGAAGCGAAATATCTGGTCACTCTTACGGTCGTGGTAATTCTCGCCTTGCTAGCGAAGAATTTGGTACGGGGCATGACCGGCCGCGCCTGGATGGCCATTCGAGATTTCGACATTGCCGCTGAAATCATCGGCATACGCCCGCTTCGCACCAAACTTCTAGCTTTTGCAATCAGTTCTTTCTACTGCGGAGTTGCCGGCGCGATGTATGTTTTTACTTACGTCGGCAATGCAGACACGGAAGCATTCGACCTGATTCGTTCATTCACAATACTGTTCATGATCATCATTGGTGGGCTGGGTTCAATCATGGGATCATTTCTAGGAGCGGCGTTCATCGTACTGTTGCCACCGTTTCTGAACATTATGGCTTCGCATGTGGGAGAGGGAACATTGTCTGGATCAGCACTCGCGAATCTGGAGCTGATCATTTATGGAGGCTCGATCATATTCTTTCTCGCGATTGAACCTCTGGGATTTGCTCGGATGTGGCAGACCGTGAAGGAAAAGCTGCGGCAGTGGCCTTTCCCCTATTGATTTACTTTGGCGCACTGCTTGGAAGCGTAACTGAAGTAAAATTCATGAAGTTGCAGTGTTAACATATTTACTTGTATCAATTAACGAGAATTAACCACGAATGTGGGAGGTAACAACTATGAAATTTAAATCCATGATACTGTCGCTGGTCGCTTCAGTAATAGCGGTGGTTCCTTTTTCGGTATCTCAAGCACAGGATATGGAGCAGTTCATTCCGGCGCTTATCTATCGAACGGGGCCCTACGCTGCTGGTGGATCGGGATTCTTTGGAGGTATGTTAGACTACTTCGCTCTACTGAATCTGCGTGATGGCGGTGTAAACGGTGTAAAGTTGGTTTGGGAAGAGTGCGAGACTGCTTACAATTCTGATCGCGGTGTTGAGTGCTACGAACGACTGAAAAATCAGGGTGAACATGGTGCGACTGTTGTGCATCCTTTGAGCACCGGTATTACCTATCGTTTGATCGAACGTGCAACGGCTGACAAGATTCCACTCATTTCAATGGGATATGGCAGAACCGATGCAACGAACGGAAAAGTATTCCCATGGGTATTTCCGTTGATCACCAATTACTGGAGTCAGAATACTGCAAAGATCAAGTACATCGGCATGCAGGAAGGCGGAATGGAAAACCTTAATGGCAAGAAAATCGCCAATCTATACCATGAAAGCAGTTACGGAAAGGAAACGATACGCATATTAGATGTTCAGGCTGAAAAATACGGTTTTGAGGTCAGGCACTATCCAGTTGCCCATCCGGGTCTTGACCAGAAAGCGGCTTGGCTTGAAATTTCTCGTCGGTACAAACCTGACTGGGTCATTCTGAGAGGCTGGGGTGTAATGAACCCAACGGCAATCAAGGAAGCGGCACGAGTCGGCTTTCCATCGAATCGAATTCTTGGTGTTTGGTGGAGTGGTGCTGAAGAGGACGTAATTCCAGCGGGCAAAGCAGCAGTCGACTATGTCGCCGCCGGTTTTCATCCGTCCGGTGCCGATTTTCCGATCGTGCAGGCTATGCTTGACATCGTTCATGGTGCGGGTAAAGGAAATCTCTCACCGCAACGTGTTGGCACGATTTACTACAACCGCGGGCTTGTAGCAGGAATCGTGACCGTTGAAGCAATCCGAACCGCACAAGCGAAGTACGGCAATAAAGTGTTGAGCGGTGAAGAAATGCGTTGGGGTCTTGAAAATCTGAACATCACAGCCGATCGAATCAAAGAAATCGGTGCGGATGGTTTGATGGCACCTCTGACGATTACCTGTGCTGATCACGAAGGCGGCGGCCCGGTGAAGTTCAATCGTTGGGACGGATCTAAATGGGTTGAGATTACAGACTGGATTGCAACCGACAAGTCCTTGGTAGACCCGCTGATCATGGAATCTTCTATGAAATATGCCGAAGAGAAAGGCATTACACCTCGCTCCGGCATGGATATGGGTTCAGACTGCGGTTAATCTGAAAGCCAACGCAATTCAATTTTCATGAACGAGACCGTACAGAGCGCAACCGATAACGGTGCGCTGATTTCCGTAAATAACATTGAAGTCATTTACGATCGAGTCATTCTCGTTCTGAAAGGCGTGTCTCTTGAAGTACCCGAGAAGGGCATTATTGCCCTTCTCGGGGCAAATGGCGCCGGCAAGACAACAACCCTCAAGGCGATCTCGAATCTGCTTCGTGCCGAGCGCGGGGAAGTCACCAAAGGCTCTATTATTTACCGGGGAGAGAGAGTCGATGCAATGACACCTTCAGAGCTTGTCATGCGTGGAGTCACACAGGTAATGGAAGGCCGAAACTGCTTCGAACATCTGACCGTAGAAGAAAATCTGTTGACAGGAGCTTATACCCGTAGAGACGGTCGAAGCGCAATTCAGGCTGATCTGGAACTGGTGTACGAATATTTTCCAAGACTGAAGGTACGGCGTAGCGGACAGGCTGGCTATATATCCGGTGGTGAACAGCAGATGGTCGCAGTCGGACGCGCACTGATGGCGAAACCGACGGTGATTCTACTGGATGAACCATCAATGGGGTTGGCCCCGACGTTGGTCGAAGAAATTTTTGAAATCATCAAACGACTGAACGAAAACGAACAGGTAACCATTCTTCTGGCGGAGCAGAACACCAACATGGCACTTCGCTATTCCCAGTATGGCTATATCCTTGAAAACGGCAGGGTAGTCATGGATGGAGATGCATCGGAACTGTTACAGAACGAAGACGTTAAAGAGTTTTATCTTGGCGTAAGCGGCGACAAACGAAAAAGCTTCAGAAATGTGAAGCATTATCGCCGGCGCAAGCGCTGGCTGGCTTAGATCAGGCTGCCAACTGCGGAACAACTAAATTCTTTGGCGGAAACAGCCGCCGAACACCTACCCCTCGATGCGTAACCCATAAGGACGAGCATGAGCACACAGTATTACGATTCCCTTGAGGTTCGCGACCCGGAACTACGAGAGCAAGAGTTGCTTTCGGCACTTCCCACCCATCTTGAGCGAGCTGCTGCAAAGGCGCCTTTTATTCGAGGACAGCTGGCAGGCAAAGATGCCAATTCCATAAGATCACGCGTTGCGCTGGCCGAGTTGCCGGTTGTGCGCAAATCCGAATTAGTTGACCTGCAGAAAAAATCTCCGCCATTCGGCGGTATGACAGCTTTCGAGCCGGGTACGCTGTTGCGAATATTTGCCTCACCCGGCCCCATTTTCGAGCCGGAAACAAAACGCAGTGACAGTTGGCGACTAGCGCGTGCTTTGTTTGCAGCTGGAATACGGTCTGGAATGCTTGTTCACAATACCTTTTCCTACCATTTTTCTCCTGCGGGGATGATGATGGAGAGTGGTGCTGGTGAACTGGGTTGCGCAGTGTTTCCTGCCGGAGTCGGTCAGACTGAGCTGCAGGTTCAGTCCATTGAACGTCTGCAGCCGCAGGCATATACCGGCACACCTTCCTTTCTGAAAATAATTCTCGAGGCAGCATCGACTAGTGGTGCTGATGTTTCATCACTCAAAATCGGACTGGTTTCAGGCGAGGCGTTGCCACCGTCACTTAGAGCGGAACTGGATGGTCATGGTGTTTATGTGAAGCAGGCTTATGCAACAGCGGACATCGGACTGATTGCCTATGAAACAGAAGCTATGGAGGGGCTGATTCTGGATGAAGGCGTTATCGTCGAAATCGTACGCCCCGGCACTGGCGATCCAGTGCCTGAAGGTGAAGTTGGTGAAGTAGTCGTAACGGTATTCAATCCCGATTACCCTCTGGTACGATTCGGTACTGGCGACATGTCAGCAGTACTGTCGGGACAGAGTCCTTGCGGACGAACCAACACCCGAATCAAGGGATGGATGGGTCGAGCAGATCAGACAACCAAAGTGCGAGGCATGTTTGTCCATCCTTCGCAGGTTGCACAGATCGTAAATCGCTTCCCGGAAATCAGCAAGGCACGTCTAGTCGTTACCAGTGAAGGTCATCAGGATCAAATGCGATTGTGTTGTGAAGTTTCAGAGCAGTCGGATGAATTAGTTCAAAAAATAGCGGCTTGTGCACGGGAAGTATGCAAGCTCAGAGCAGATGTTATCCTGGAAAATCCGGGAACTTTGGCCAATGACGGAATCGTTATTGAAGATGCTCGCAGCTACGACTGATTGAGCTCACTCTTCTTGAATCTGTTCAAAGCAGGCGCAAGTTGAAATTGAAACCGTCAAAATCTAAAACCGCCTCATTGCGCACTTTAGCAATGCCAGCAAATGCGAATCCGAGCGGAGATATATTCGGCGGCTGGATCATGGCGCAGATGGATATAGCTGGCGGTATCCATGCTTATGAAATTGCGAAAGGTCGTGTCGCAACAATTGCAGTTGATGCGATGAGTTTTCACTTGCCGGTTTATGTCGGGGATGTCGTAAGCTGTTACTGCTCAACAACTAGAATCGGTAATACTTCCATTGCCGTTCTTGTGGAGACGTGGGTCAGACGTCGTACGTCAGGAGCAGTTGAAAAGGTAACAGAAGGTCTGTTTACATTTGTTGCTATTGATCAGGACGGCAAGCCTCGCAGCGTGCCCAGAGATTCTAATGACTAGCGCGACCTCTGATCCAGCCAGCTTGATTGCGCAGATTTCAAAGAAGGGTCTGCCGCCAGTTCATAAGTGGAATCCGGAACTGTGCGGCGATATCGACATACGGATCGCCCGGGATGGAACATGGTTCTATATGGGTTCGCCTATCGGCAGAAAGAGACTGGTCCGGCTGTTCTCCACGGTGCTTCGCAAAGATGACGATGGTGAACACTATCTTGTTACTCCGGTTGAAAAATTGCGCATTGAAGTTGAAGATGCGCCCTTTGTGGTAGTGCAAGTGGAAGAAGAAGGAAAGGGACAGGATCAGAAATTGTATTTTCGAACCCGGACGGATGACATCATATTGGCGGATCAAGATCATCGAATTTGGGTCGAGTTTGCAGAGGATGACGAACCGTCGCCATATCTGAATGTTCGCAGCGGACTACGTGGATTGCTGGCGAGAAATGTATATTACCAGTTGGTTGAACTCGGTACTGAAATCCAAACCGATGATGGAAGGATGTTCGGCGTATGGAGTGCGGGAGAATTTTTTGTCTTGGGACCGGTAGACTGATAGTCAAAGTATTGCGGAATTCATGATTACAGATGATATACAGTCGTTACGGCGGATTCTTAAACAGAACAAGACGATTGCCGTAGTCGGATTATCGGCGCGGTGGTATCGGCCGAGTTTCTTTGCTGCAAAATACCTGCAGGAATACGGATATCGAATCATCCCTGTCAACCCGAACTATGAAGAAGTACTGGGTGAAACGTGTTATCCAACGATTGAGGATATTCCAGAACAGATAGATGTCGTAGATGTTTTTCAACGCTCTGAGTCTGTGTTGCCAATTGCAGAATCCGCAGTAAAAATAGGTGCGCATGTGTTGTGGATGCAGCTTGGAATCTATAACGAGAAAGCGGCTGTAATCGCGCATGAATCAGGCATGGATGTGGTAGCCAATCGCTGCATGAAGATTGAACATGCCAGACTGTTTGGCGGGCTCAATTTTATCGGGGTGGACACCAAAGTCATATCATCCGAGCGCCCTCGGTGGAGCAATTGATCAAAAATTATGCCTGATCGAGAATTTGGTATAGAGACCTTGTGTTTACACGCGGGACAGATGCCCGATGCTGTAACCGGCGCGCGCGCACCTCCGATCTATCAGACGGCTGCGTATGTTTTCGACTCTGCCGATCACGCGGCGAGTCTGTTCAATTTGCAGACTTTCGGAAACATCTACTCACGATTGATGAATCCCACAAATGCGGTTTTCGAGCAACGCATGGCGGCTTTGGAAAGAGGGCGAGCTGCGGTTGCGGTATCTTCCGGCATGGCTGCACAAATGGTTGCACTTTTGACGATCTTGGAAGCTGGCGATGAAATCGTATCATCGAACACGCTCTATGGTGGTACACACACACAGTTCGGATTCAGCTTCAAGAAGCTGGGTATTAAGGCAAAGTTCGTTGACGGCGATGACCCTCAGAACTTTGCAAGAGCGATTTCGCCGAACACGAAATGCATCTATGCGGAGTCCATTGGCAATCCTGCCAACAACGTGGTCGATTTTGAAGCAGTTTCCGAGATTGCCAGGGACAGTGGCTTGCCATTTATCGTTGACAATACGTTCGCAACTCCGTATCTGTGCCGCCCGTTTGATTATGGTGCAGACATCGTTGTCCATTCGGCCACCAAATTCATATGTGGGCATGGCACGTCTATAGGTGGGGTTTTGGTGGAATCAGGAAATTTTCCGTGGGACAACGGCAAATTTCCGACCATGATGGAACCTTCCGATGGTTATCACGGAATTCGATTTTATGAAACATTTGGCGATTTTGGATACACCATGAAAGCGCGTTGCGAAATTCTGCGCACATTCGGGCCGGCTCTGAGTCCGTTCAACGCTTTTCTGTTCCTGCAAGGTGTGGAGACGCTTCCGGTGCGAATGGATCGACACTGCAGCAATGCGATGGCGGTGGCCCGGTTTTTGGAAGATCATTCTACGATTGAATGGGTGAACTACCCGGGACTTGAATCCAGCCGATACTATGATCTTGCGAACAAATATTTTCTGAAGGGAGCCGGAGGAATTATGAGCTTTGGTATTAAGGGCGGAACCGAGGCGTGTGTGAAATTTATTGAATCTGTTCAGTTCCTGAGTCATTTGGCCAACGTTGGTGATGCAAAAACACTGGTTGTTCACCCGGCATCAACGACGCATAGACAGATGAATGAGGAGGTGCAGATTGCGGCGGGTGTACAACCCAACATGGTTCGAATATCAGTAGGGCTTGAAACCATTGAAGACATCTTGTGGGACCTGGATCAGGCTTTGACTCGTTCCCAACAGTAACTTGCACCTTAGTAGATAGAAAAGGCGATTTGAGACAATGGGATGTTGTCATCATTATCAATTTGTTGAGGGAAACGAGTCTGTTTTTACGGTAGATTTCAACCCCATCAAGTATGGACCGGGAGCACTGGAAGAGTTGGCTCTTGATGTCCAACAGTTGGGAGTTTCAAGAGTGGCTCTTTTCACTGACCCTGTTGTTAAGACGCTTGAACCCACACAGAAAGCGTTGGAAAAACTGCGCAAGGCTGAGATCGATTTTGAAGTGTACGATGAAGTGAGCGTCGAACCCACCGATGTTTCCTTCAAGGCTGCGACTCAGTTTGCAGCTGAAGGTTGCTTTGACGGATTCATTTCAATCGGCGGCGGCTCGGTAATCGATACCTGCAAGGCGGCAAATCTGTACAGTACCCATCCAGCCAAATTTCTCGACTATGTCAACGCTCCTGTTGGAGAAGGCGTTCCTGTTCCAGGAAAGCTGGCACCGCATATCGCATGCCCGACAACTTCTGGTACCGGCAGCGAGTGCACCGGCATCGCGGTATTCGATTATCTGGAGAAACAGGTGAAGACGGGTATTGCCTCTTATCATCTCAAGCCGACGAAAGCAATTGTAGATCCAACAGTAACCGCATCGCTGCCCGCCAAAGTCGTCGCATCAAGCGGATTTGACGTGTTGTGTCACGCACTTGAATCGTACACGGCAAGACCGTTTACCGAACGTGTAAGGTCAACAACTGGAATTCGTCCTTTGAGTCAAGGTGCAAATCCCTACAGCGATATGGGATGTCGGGAAGCTCTGCGCCTGACTGGACAATATTTGCTACGCGCGGTAGCTGACGCAAGCGATGAAGAAGCAAGGCATGGAATGATGCTCGCCGCAACACTGGCTGGAATCGCGTTTGGTAATAGCGGTGTGCATATTCCGCATGGAATGTCCTATTCAGTAGCCGGTTTAGTTCGGGATTACTGTCCAGACGGATATCCTCCAGGTCATCCTCTGGTGCCTCATGGAATTTCGGTAATCGTGAATGCCCCTGCCTCTTTTCGATTTACGGCACCCGCCAATCCGGAGCGACATAGAGATGGTGCGTTACTGCTTGGAGCGAAAATACGCGAGGCAGATCAGAATGAGGCGGGAGACGCTCTTTCGGAACAGCTTGAACATATGATGAAAATGACGGAAATGCCAAATGGTATTTCGGAAGTCGGCTATGATAAATCGGATCTAGAGAATCTGGCTCACGGAGCATTCATGCAGCAGAGATTGCTAGCAAATGCACCTTGCGATGTTTCAGAAATCGATCTGGAAAACATGTACTCCCAAGCACTTCGGTACTGGTAAATGTACCGAGATGATTTGAGACTGATTCGCCCCGAGTGGGGAGACTGGGATGCAATCTATGAACAGTTTCAGTGGAACATCCCAAAGCACTTCAATATTGCACAAGTGGCGTGTGACCGCCATGCGAAACGCTTTGGCAGCGAAGTCGCGATTTACTATGAAAACAAAGAGGGAAAGGCAAGTCGTTATACATTTCAAGAGCTGAGTCGCCTTTCAAATCAGTTTGCCAATACTCTGCGCCACCAAGGAATCGGTAAAGGAGACCGGGTTGGCATCATACTGCCGCAACGTCCGGAAACCGTTATTTCTCATTTCGGCATATACAAACTGGGGGCGGTTGCCTTACCGCTTTCAGTTCTGTTTGGACCAGAAGCTGTGAGCTACAGGCTGAACAACAGTGGCACGAAAGTTGTGATTACAGATACCCAGCATGTTGATTTGCTTGAATCGATACGAGATCAACTGCCGCATCTTGAAACAATCATTGACTGCGACTCTGCAAATGGGTTCTGGAAGGAAATTGAACGAGCAAGCGACAGTTTTGAAGTTGTCCATACGTTGGCTGAAGATCCTGCGTATCTGGTTTACACATCTGGGACAACCGGTCCACCGAAAGGCGCTCTTGCTCCGCATCGGTGTCTAATTGGCAATTTGACCGGATTTGAGATGTCACACAATTTCTTCCCACAAAAAGATGATTTGTTCTGGACTCCAGCAGATTGGGCGTGGACAGGAGGCTTGCTGGATGCGCTTATTCCATCTTTGTATTACGCTGTTCCAGTTCTAGGTTATGACGGCGGAAAATTTGAACCGGAAAAAGCCTGCCATTTGCTGGAAAAATATAGGGTGCGTAATGGGTTCATACCACCTACAGCACTGAAGATGTTGCGTCAGGTCGCAAACATGCGGAATCGGTTTGATATTAACATGCGCTCCATCATGTCGGCAGGAGAGTCGTTGGGCACCGAACTCTATCACTGGGGCAAGGAAGCACTTGGAATAGAAATTAACGAAATGTGGGCGCAAACTGAGTTTAACTATATTGCAGGAAATTGTTCCGAAGTGATGAGTGTTCGCCCTGGATCAATCGGCAAGAGCTATCCAGGCCATTCTGTCGAGGCGGTTGACGAAGATGGAAATATCCTGGAAGCCGGTGAAATTGGCGAGCTCGCAGCCGACCGCAATGATCCAGTAATGGTTTCCGGCTATTGGAACAACAAAGAAGCTACCCAAGAAAAATATATTGGTAAATGGTGGGGAACAGGTGACACCGGCTACAAGGATGAAGACGGATATTTATGGTTTGTAGGTCGAAAAGATGACGTGATTTCCAGTGCCGGTTATCGTATCGGTCCTGGTGAAATAGAAGATTGTCTACTGAAGCATCCGGCAATTGCACAAGTTGCAGTCATTGGCATTCCTGATAAACTCCGGGGAGAGGCGGTAAAGGCTTACATTGTGTTGAAAGATGGGAATCAGCCGTCAGACAAACTCACAGCAGAGATTCAGGATTCTGTGCGAAAACGACTTGCTGCCTATGAGTATCCCAGATTCATTGAATACATTGACAACTTGCCACTGACTACGACTGGCAAGGTTCGCCGTAACGAATTGCGAACTCGGTAGCATCATTCAGAATAACTAGAATTTAATTTTTAGTCGAGTTTTTGGCAGATTCTGCCCGTTTTCGGCGAGCATCAGTCGGCGCCTGTTGCAGTGGTCTGTAAACTTCGACGCGGTTTCCATCTGCGAGCAAATAATCATCTGGAACTGCTTTCCCAAATACGCCAATTGGTGCAGATCCAAAGTCGAAATCCGGGAAAATCCGATCTAGCCCGGATTCTTCAACCGCCTTTCTTGCCGTGGTATTGACCGGGACTTCCATTTCCATGATTTTCTGATGCGTTGAAGATGCGAATGCAACTTCAATGTAAATCTTTCGGTTGGTTTTCAAACTGTCGTACTGCCTCTTCGTGAAATGAATTTACCATGTTTTTCGATATTTGATGAAATAAAGGAGCGCTCGCAGTGGCGATCAGACTCGATGAAAATTCAAAATCAAGTTCAAATTCAACCCGACATGCGTGTTCTCCAAGATTGGTGAATTTCCAGCTGCCGCTCATCTTTTTGAATGGACCTGAAACCAGCGTCATAGAAATTTCACTGAACGGGGTAGCCACATTCCGAGTTGTAAATGATTTGCGAATGCCTTTCAGCGAAAATTCGAGCGTAGCCGTATATCCGTCCTCATGTACTTTGTCTACTCGGCCGCTTTTGCAATCCTTGATGAAGTTGGGATAGGATGCTACATCAGTCACCAGAGAATACATGTGTTCAGAGGGATATGCCGCAATGATTGACTTACGGACACTTGGCATACGGAGTCAGATTCAAGCAGTGGGTGGACAGCGATTAAATAGACATGGAAAGAATCGCATTCTCATGAATTTTGACATTGATTCGAGTTAGAACGTCGAACTTCTTCAGGCAATTTCTGCTCAATCAAATCGTTCAGCATCGGCCAGAAGAAATCTTCCCCTTGATATCCGACTATGCGCCCCACTTCACTCTGATTATGAATCAGTACGAAGGTGGGGGTGTATCGTACAGACTCGTTAATCGAAATTGAATCTGGAATCTGATCGCTAATCTCGACTTTTCTGATGGGCGCCTGGCAGGATTCAGGTGTTAAACGATAGATGACTCCAATTTCTTCATCCCACTTGCGGCACCAGGTGCAATAATCTGCATCAAACATGATTAGTTCACTGGCACTCGAAATTTGCAGCAAACTGAAACCTAAAAGAGCTGCAACGGATGAAATGAAAATATTTTTACTCTGCATAGCTGAGAATAAGCCAGTTTTTTCAAGAATTCAATGAACTAGATGTGAAAAATCAGAACGGTCTGAAATTTCAAGATTATCATTAATAGGCATTATACCGTTAGGGAACTTGTGGATAAGTTTCTGAAAATGGTTCCGCAATTTGGTAAAAATCATTCGATTTGCAGTTCAAAATATGAATTGAGAATAAATTATCTTTATCAAATATCTATTATTGAGTTGCTACACGAATTGGAAAGTTTATGGAAATCTCCAGAACCAATCACCCGTTTCTGAAAGCGATAGACGACAAGGAATGTCTGTTGATGGATGGTGCGACGGGCACCAATCTTTTTGATATGGGGTTGGTGTCGGGAGATGCCCCCGAACTTTGGAATGATGAATATCCGGAGCGTGTGCTACAGCTGAATTCCAGCTTTGTTGACGCAGGTTCGGATGTGGTTTTGACCAATACTTTTGGAGCCAATGCGATGCGATTGAAGCTGCACAAAAGTCAGCATCGGGTATTGGAATTGAATGAAAAAGCGGCTGAAATTGCCAGAAATGCAGTAAATCAATCGAGCAGGGAAGCGTTTGTTGCTGGTTCTATGGGACCTTTGGGCGAACTGATTGAACCAATAGGGACACTGTCGATGGATGAAGCAATTGAAGCATTCACAGTTCAGGCGTTAGCTCTTGAACGTGGTGGCTGTGATGTTTTATGGATTGAGACTCTTTCTTCAAGAGAGGAACTGATCGCAGCTGCTACCGGGGCGAGCAGTACCAGTCTGCCGTTTGCTTGCAACGCGAGTTTTGACACGAACGGTCGTACGATGATGGGAATCAGCCCGACTGAATTTGTTGAAATCTGTTTAAATTTGGGTGCTCGCCCATTTGCAATCGGTTCAAATTGCGGAATTGGCCCGGCACAAACGGTTGCTGCCGCGTTGGAGATGGTTGAGGCGTTTCCATCCGCGTTCAGATACGTAGCGAAAGCGAATTGTGGAATACCTGTATGGGAGGGTACGAGAATTCGATATACGGCAACGCCTGAGCAAATGTATCTCTATGCGCAAATCGCTCGAAATGTTGGAGCAACCATTATCGGAGGATGTTGCGGTACGCAGGTGGAGCATGTACGAAGAATGCGTACTGCGGTAGATGAACATGTAGTGAAAGAAAGACCTACTATGGAGCAGATTGCAGAAAGTCTCGGAAAAGTTTTTGATACATCCCCTGTTAAATCGACTCGACAACGAAGTTCGCGTCGACGCAGGTAAAGTGGATTAGTCATGGGAAAAAAGAAGAAAAATCAGAATTCCAATCAAATCATCTCGACCAACAGAAAAGCTTCGCATGATTACCATCTTGAAGATCGGTACGAAGCAGGCATCGTGCTGAATGGCTGGGAAGTCAAGAGCATGCGGGAGAGCAGGGCAAATCTCAAGGAAAGTTATATCCTAGCAAGAGGAGGTGAGCTCTATCTTGTTGGATCACATATTTCGCCTGGCTCAACAACTTCAACTCATGTGACTGTCAATCCGACTCGGCAAAGAAAGCTGCTTTTGCATCGTATCGAAATAAATCGCCTGGTTGCCGCTGTCGAGCAAAAGGGCTATTCGATGATACCGATAAAGCTTTATTGGGGCAATGGAAAAGTTAAGCTTGAATTTGCACTGGCCAAGGGAAAGAAACAGTACGACAAACGAGCAGCAATTAAAGCTCAGGATATCGCGAGAGATCAGGCTAGGGAGGTTTCTTCTTACAGTCGAAATTCGGGCGATTGAGCAAAAGTGCAACAAAAATGAGTTTTTAAGGTATGAAATTCAAAAAATCGCCAACTAGTGTTGCATTTTGGTTACAGGTTGATATATCGTGAACTAAATAACTTTCTGTGGGGGTGACTTGGTTTCGACGCGAGTTGCAAAACCGCTGGAGCATGCCGAGGTGCAGGTGCCTCGTTAAACTGTCTGCAAATCAATAGTTGCCAACGACGACAACTTCGCCTTAGCTGCTTAGCTGCTAAGCCCTGTCAGTATCATGTCTGGATGGTGCGAAACGGGGTCATTAATTTCAGACTAGTTTACAGGGATTGTCTCGTAAGCCTGTAAGCGAATGACTACTTCGGTAGACGAGACCGACACACTCCGTATCGTCTGTCCTGACGAAGTGTGGTTGAACTAGGGATAGACTAAGCATGTAGTCGCCAGCGAGCAGAGGGCTCACGGACGCGGGTTCGATCCCCGCCACCTCCACCAACGTAACGTAGTCGAACCACCTTATTTTGGAGAATTGATTCGCCATTGTAAAGGTGGTTTTCTTTTCGGTGCATTCTTTAGCTGACCTAGGGGCACATCTAGGCAGTAGTTGATCCTTTCGATTACGGGACGATATCTACAATGCGTGGTCAGACTACAGTCACCATTCTCAAACATCTCCGCCAAATTGGTACCTTAAACATTAAGTTTTGCGCACGAAATTTTGATATAAATTGAGAGTAGACCAGCCATGATGACTGAAAAGGGAGGAGTTCAATGGTAGAAAAATCGGGTGATGGTCCTAAAGTCTCCATCACATCAAAAGGAGTCGTATCCGTTGACGCGAAAGAGTTATTTGAATCTCCTAATGTTAAAAAATTTATTGAAGACATGGCTCAAATTGAAAAAAAATCGGAAACGCCTCAAAAGTCCTCAGTATCTGCTAATAGTACCAACTAATCAATTCGGTACCAACTAGTGCTCCAAGGATTGGGATTCTTTGTTGTTCCCTTGTTATGTGGGTACTGGTTTCTTACTAATTGCAATTTCACAAAATTCCGTGTTCTGAGAGATTCGGGATATCACGTCCTTTTTGGTTCCGCAATCACAGGGCTTGGATTTTATGTCTTTTCACATGTAGTTGTGAAAATTGTGGAGTACTATATCCCTGACAACAAAGTTTTTCTAGCATTGCAAAAATTTGTACCCACAGAAAATTCAGTTACTCTGATTTTTACCTTTTTGTTCGCTGGAGTGTTGTTAATTTCCCTCAATCGTAAACATGACGAAATTAAAGCTGCAAGAAAAGTTGCGGAGCAAAATGGCGATTTTATTGAGCTATTGATCGACCAGTCAATTTATCGGGTATTACCTGTTGAACTATCGTTACATAGCGGGAAAAGTTACGTCGGCTATGCAATCAAAAGTCGACTAGCGACCCAAAGTGAAGTTGATATCGTATTGGTTCCGATAGCGAGTGGGTATCGGAAAAAGGAAACTCAAGAGTTGGAAATTACAACTCATTATTCTTCGATAATTCTAGAATTTGATAAAAAGGATTTCACAGATTTTCGAATCGTTATTCCAATGTCCGAAATAGTATCTGCTCGACTATTTGATCAAGATGTCTACGAGCGTTTTCAGGGTACAAAATCAAGCGAAAACTTGGCATCTCAATAATCGAAATACTAAATGCAAGTGATCACAATACGCTCTCATTTTGTTAACGATTTTGGCAAGTGCACTAGCAAACAATAGCTTATTTCTTCAAATCTCATTTAAATTGTTTATTCGAATGCGCAAAAATGCTTTGAGCCTCAATTGACAGGACAATGATTTCTAGAGTGCCTATCGCTCCTCTTCGTAAACAAACTTAAATTTCTGAATATCTCGATAAATTAACTTTCCAGATCGATTCTCCAATTGAAAGACTTGACCGGCAAATAGAACTTCACAATGAGTGGTGATATTTATCCAATTTGTCTTGTCCTAGAGAAAGCGCGTCACTATCTTCGATAATGGTCAGTTGATGGAGAGCAAAACGAGACAAGTTAGCCTATGAGTGTTTAGCAAAAGATGAAAGAAAGTTTAGTGTCTCTCTTTAGCGGAGTACTCAGCGTCCTTCCGAAACGTCACCGATAATTATGGACCAATCAGGAACTTGGGGCTAAAAGATAAGATTGCTGAGCAAGAACTGACATTGTTATGAGTCCGAATTAACATAGAATAAGGAAAGATTAGTGACATCAGAACAGAAACAACAACTCAAAACACAACTCTGGAAAATCGCAAACGAACTGCGTGGCAATATGAATGCCGATGAGTTTCGCGACTACATATTAGGGTTCGTTTTTTTCAAGTATCTTTCCGAACGGCAGCATAAATATGCTAACAAACTTCTAGTAATTGAAGAAATCAGGGAATACTCTCAGGTTATAGATGAAGAAGATATTGAGGCGATTCGTAATCTATCGTTGCTGGAACTTGGCTATTTTCTGCGTCCCGAAGAATTGTTTTCGGTTATCGCCGTGAAGGGTAATGCTAGTCTTGAGGAGGAAAGCAATTTTATTCTGGATGACCTGTCGCGAATTCTGAATAGTATCGAACAAAGCACCATGGGTACTGAGAGCGAGAATGATTTCGTACATCTGTTTGAGGACCTTGATCTGAATAACTCCAAACTGGGTAAATCTCCTGGCGAAAGAAACGAATTAATTGCCAGAGTTCTTTTTCATCTCGATCAAATCGACTTCGGAATAGATGAGTCCGATTCTGATGTTTTGGGCGACACTTATGAGTATTTGATTGCACAATTTGCTTCCGGTGTCGGTAAAAAAGCGGGCGAGTTTTACACCCCTCAACAGGTATCAAAGGTTATCGCAAAGATTGTCACTCTAGACAAGCAACGTCTCAAGAGCGTTTACGATCCGACCTGCGGGTCAGGCTCATTATTGTTGAGAGTCGCTAGAGAAGTCGGTAAGGCTAATTTGGGTATGTTTTATGGTCAGGAGTTGAACCCTACAACATACAACCTGGCAAGAATGAACATGATTCTGCATGACGTTCATTTCGGTCAATTTGATATACGACAAGACGACACACTCGAAAGACCACAGCACATAGACATGCAGTTTGAGGCGGTAGTTGCCAATCCACCATTTTCCGCGTATTGGAAGGGCAAAAACAATCCGTTAAACGAAACTGATGAACGGTTCAGTCAATACGGCAAGTTAGCGCCTACGTCCAAGATGGCGAAATTATCTATTGCTTATTCCAAATGCGAATCAAAAAGATAAGCCCAAAGCTGGACATTTGGCAAGAATTCGTTTAGACTACGTGCCATGGCTGCATGGAACGGAAAACAGGAATGGATCACTCGTCACTGACGGTGACACCGGTCGAACGCGATCGGGAGCGTGAATTCCAGCAACGGATGCAGGCGCATCACTATCTTGGTACGTTGCGCAAGATCGGCAACACGATTCGCTACGTGGCGGCGGTGGACGGTTGCTGGCTGGGGCTGTTGAGCTTTTCGGCACCGGCGCTCAAGTGTGCGGCGCGCGATGAGTGGATTGGCTGGAGCCGAGCACACCGCACCGACCGATTGAAGCTGGTGGCGAACAATTCGCGTTTTCTGATTCTGCCCGGCCATCATTATCCGAACCTCGCTTCGCGGATTCTGTCGCGTTGCCGGCGGCGGTTGCAGCGCGACTGGCTGGAACAGTTCTCGCAACCGTTGCTGGTGCTGGAAACATTCGTGGATCCGATGCGGCACCGTGGCACCATCTATCGGGCTGCGGGATGGACGCTGGCCGGTGCCACCAAGGGCTATCGCCGCACCGGCGCCGGCTACGGCGCTCGCACCGAATCGGCCAAGTGGGTGTTCGTACAAGCTTTGCAACGCGATGCTCGGCGTATTCTGAGCGCACCGTTGCTGGATCCTCGATATCGAACCGGAGTAGAGAAAATGGAACTGACCTGTAATGACATGCGCTCTTTGTATGATCACTTCAGAGGCGTGTGCCGGATGTGCGCCGTGCGAAGGGACGCAAGCACGGCATCGCAAATGTGCTGGCGCTGGCGGCTGGCGCCACGCTCAGTGGTATGCGCGGCCAATGGCATTCGTTTTGAATAATCCCGAACACGTCGTCGGTTGTGTTTTGCAAGTCATTGATGTCAATCATGTATTTTTGAGTGTAAAAAAATCGTCCTGAGCCCTTAACAACCCCCTCCGGTTCTGCGAAAATGACAGTGAACATTGAGCGCATCAGGAGAACACGCGATGGACAACAGCATCAAGCGATTGCAGCGGACGACCTTTTCCGGGCAACGCTTCACGCGCCAGCAATTGGTCGAGGTCCAGCAGACGGTTGAGAGTTTTCCGCGCTTAAGTCGCAAGGAGTTGGCGCAGACGATCTGTGAGCATTTGGATTGGCGAACGGATGGCGGCGTCAACAGCACTTATGCGTGTTTGAAGATGCTGGAGGAATTGGAGGCTGCGGATGTGCTGCGCTTGCCGGGCAAGGATGAGACGATGGTTCGAGGGGCCCGCAAGCGACTGGAGTGGAGCGAGCGAAGTGAGCCGGGTGCGGCGGTGGTGGCGAGTTTGTCGGAGTTGTCGCCGATTGCGTTGCAGTTGGTGGAGAGCGAGGCGGACAAGGCGCAGTGGAACGAGCTGGTGGATCGTTATCATTACCTGGGCTACCGTCAGCCGATGGGGTGTCATTTGCGTTATTTCATTGTTGACAAAGACAACCGGCGGCTGGGTTGTTTGCTGTTTCAGCGGGCCAGTGCGAAGTTGCCGTGCCGGGATGAATGGATCGGCTGGCAGCCGGTGCGCTACAAGAAGCGTTTGAAGCAGGTGGTGCAAAATGCGCGGTTCTTGATCTTGCCCTGGGTGCAGGTGTCGAACCTGGCCTCGAAGGCATTGTCGTTGGCGGCACGGTGCGTGGCAGACGATTGGCAGGCAAGATGGGGCGTGCGGCCGGTGCTGATGGAGAGCTTCGTTGAAGCGGCGCGTTTTAGCGCCAGCAGTTATCGTGCGGCGGGCTGGAAGCGGATTGGCGAGACCGTCAAGCGCTCTGACAAGACCATCAAGGATGTGTATGTGATGCCATTGGCGGACGATGCGCGTCGCATGCTGCTTGAAGGTGAGGCCAAAAAGCCCCGGCGAGCGGCGCCCGTCGGCCAGTTCTGCCGATGACCGGTTTGTGCGCATGTGGCGTGATTTTGTCGACATTGCAGCCGCGGTGGCAGAGCAATACGATCGACGCTGGCAGCAGCGAAGACGGGTGCTCAATACGCTGTTGATCATGCTGTTTGTGTTCCGCCTGGTGTTTTCAAAGAATCACCAGGGCTATCAGACCACGGTCAACGAGCTGTGGGATCAGAGTCGGCTGCTGGGTGTGGAGCTGCCGCAGCCACAGCCGCCAGTGGCGTCCTCGATGTGTGCCGCTCGCCACAAGCTCGATGAGCAGGTGTTCAAAACAGTCTATCGGCAGGTGCTGGCGCGTTTGGATGAGCACTTGGGTGAGGATGCCCGTCGCGAGTGGTGCGGCCGGCGGCTGCTGGCGGTAGATGGGACCAAAATCAACTTGCCGCGGGCGTTGCTCGAAGCCGGCTATTCACTGCCCAGCCAGGGTTACTATCCGCAAGGCCTGGTGAGTTGTTTGTACCGGCTGGGCGACCGGATGCCAGTGGATTTCGAGTTGCTGTCGCACCTGGACGAACATCAGCTCGCGTTCGGGCATCTGAAATGGAGCCGGGCCGGCGAAGTGGTGGTCTACGACCGCGGTTATTATTCGTTCGAGTTGTTGCGTCAGCATGCGATACGCGGCATCGACTGTATTTTTCGCCTCAAGCGTGGCAGTGCCGGCGCCTTTGATGAGTTCATTGACGGCTGCGAGGATGAACGCGTCATTGAGGTTTTGCCGAGCGCGTCTCGCGCCCGGCACTGGCGTCGGCGTCATCCGGGTGAAACCCTGCACCCGGTCCGGGTGCGCTGTGTCAGATACAGCGCCGGTGGCAATGAGTACTGTCTTGCGACCACGCTGTTGGATCAAAACCAGTTTCCGCTCGCCGCACTGTCGGATGCATATCACGGCCGCTGGGGCATTGAAGAGTTGTGTAAAATCTCCAAGCGATTGATGGAAATCGAGCAATTTCACGCCAAGTCCGAGCGTGGCGTGAAACAGGAGCTGTATGCTCATTTTGTGCTGCTGGCGCTGTCTCGCTCGTTCGGCAACCAGTTGGAAGACGACCTGAATGCGGGCGTTGCGTTCGATCAACCCAAGATGCGTGCGAATTTCAAGAATGTGCTGGTGACGGTGGCGAGAAACTTTGAAGCGCTGATGCTGGGCCATTGGCAACTGGCTTCGAGTGCGGTATCGAACATTCTTAATAGCATCGGCAATTGTCTGCAAAAGGAACGTCCGGGACGGTCGTATCCGCGGGTCTCAAAGCGTCCGGATGAGCGGTTCAGGAATGCCAACCGAAGAACCAAAGCGGCCTAAACAAAAACTGAACGATTGATCAGCTGCAGGTCGTCCAAATCTTGGGAAAATACCGAACTGTTAAACGAATGGCTTTTTTTGCTAAACGAATGCCATTGTATGCGCGGCTACAAGGACATCTGGGTGTGGGCGAGCACGCTGAGCCAGGCGAACCGGGCCCGGTTCCACTGTCGGTTTCGCAACCGTCGCCGCGAGGTGCCATCGGTGACGGTGATTCGCAACGTGATGATGCAGGTGGGTCCGGAAGCGTTGGACCGGGCCATCAACAACTGGCTGGCGGTGCACTACGGCAATCGGCACGAAAGTATCGCGGTGGACGGCAAGACGATGCGCGGCGCAGTTGTGGATAGTGAAGGACAGCAGGTGTAGTGATGAGTGCGGTCGGACACGACAGCAAACACTGTTACACCCATATATGGACTCCTCCCGTTTTGCAAGGTTTAATTACACATTGATGGCATATTTAGGTTGCGGTCATATATCCGGCTTTCCAAATGAGGGATTTTTTGTTTCCCTCTAGCCTTGATGAAATTCGCACACAGGATCCTTATCAAAAAATCGGTTTCTTACAACCTTTGGGTGTACCAGGTTCTCCCTGTGTCGGCATCTCCTGTTTTGTCATCAATCTGTTCTCTTACCTATGCAATCCCTCGGCAGGTTTCCGGTTTAATCTGTCTCGTCTCGCGACTGAATATCTTCGTTTGCTTTTTCCGTTGCACTGCGGCTTACAGGCTCTGATCTGAACTCAAAAATGTATGCTTTGATTACCATCATCACACCTTGCTCTGTTCAGGCCATCACAACAGTTTCGGATCATAGTGAACGTCTTTGGTCAGCACTACCCAGCCGATCCGTGCCATCTTGTTGGCGATTGCGATAGTCGCCTTGTGGCGCCCACGGCGTTTCGCTACCTCCTGCGCCCAACGGCTGAAAGGGTCGTTTTTGCTCTTCTCCTCTGCTGCCCTCAGTACTGCGCGAGCGCCGTGAATCAGCATGGTGCGCATATAACGATTGCCACGCTTGGAGATGCCGAGCAGAACCGGTCTGCCACCGGTGCTGTGCTGGCGCGGAGTCAGTCCCAGCCACGCCGACACCATCCGTCCGCACTTGAAGGCCTGGCCATCACCGAGTGCCGCCACAAAACTGCTCGCTACGATCGGTCCGAATCCGGGTATCTCCATCAACCGACGCATCGGCTCTGAACCGTTCACCAGCTCCTTGATTTGAGTGTCGTAGCCATCTACCTCCTGATCCAACTTTTGAAGCTTCCTGTATTCGCCGTCCACAGTGGATACAAACAACATGCTGGTCTCACTGCTGGTGCCAATCACGCCGTCCTCATCCGCGGTGATTACCGATTCGATTAGAACATACAGAGCACGCTTGCCGCGTCCACTTGTCAATCCGCGTTCTGACAAATGCGCACGTAGCGCATTGCGCTTCTGTGTGCGTTGCTGCACCGCTTGCTGGCGCAGACCATGCAGCATCATCAGATCCTGCTGTTGCACCGTTTTCACCGCAACCGTGCGGATGCCCGGACGACCGGCCGCTTCGGCAATCGCGAGCGCATCATTTTGGTCATTTTTATTGCCCTGTACGTAGGGCGTCACTTTGTGGGCCGGAAGCAGTACCACCTCATGATTGCACTCCTGCAGCTGACGTCCCCAGTAGTGCGAAGTTGCACACGCTTCCATCACCACCTTGGTCGGTTCCAGTCCGGCAAAGTGTGACAGCATCCTGTTTCGCTTCAGATTGCCTTTGCCCGTCAGTGTTCCATTTCGATTCAGTTCCGCATAGTGGAACACACTCTTTGCGATATCCAGGCCTATCGTTGTATTATTCATTCTGTTCATAATTGGGCTCCTTCCATTTGGGTATGCGTTAAAACTCTCAGCATCGCTGATTTCTTCGCCGATGTAAAGTGGGGGGAGTCCATATCATCAAAAAAAGTCGGCACGCTGCCGGTGAAAGGAAGCGATGAGCAAAAGCGCACCAATGAAATCAAGACCGTGGCGCCGATGCTGGATGCGTTCGACATCGCCGGGCGCACGATCACGGCCGATGCGCTGCATACACAGCGGGCGTTTGCCGAATATGTGGTCGGGCGCGATGCGCACTACCACCTCACGGCGAAAGAAAATCAGCCGACCCTGCTGGACGATATACGGCTGTGGTTTGAGTCGCCGGGCGAACCGGATCATGAAAAAAAGTCGGCACGCTGCCGGTGAAAGGAAGCGATGAGCAAAAGCGCACCAATGAAATCAAGACCGTGGCGCCGATGCTGGATGCGTTCGACATCGCCGGGCGCACGATCACGGCCGATGCGCTGCATACACAGCGGGCGTTTGCCGAATATGTGGTCGGGCGCGATGCGCACTACCACCTCACGGCGAAAGAAAATCAGCCGACCCTGCTGGACGATATACGGCTGTGGTTTGAGTCGCCGGGCGAACCGGATCATGAAAAAAAGTCGGCACGCTGCCGGTGAAAGGAAGCGATGAGCAAAAGCGCACCAATGAAATCAAGACCGTGGCGCCGATGCTGGATGCGTTCGACATCGCCGGGCGCACGATCACGGCCGATGCGCTGCATACACAGCGGGCGTTTGCCGAATATGTGGTCGGGCGCGATGCGCACTACCACCTCACGGCGAAAGAAAATCAGCCGACCCTGCTGGACGATATACGGCTGTGGTTTGAGTCGCCGGGCGAACCGGATCATGAGCAAACCGACCTTGAGCACGGGCGCATCGAGACGCGCAGGATCTGGGTGACCTCGAAGCTCAACGAGTATCTTGAATTTCCGCATGTCGGTCAGTCGTTCATGGTGGAACGGACTGTCGAATACAAAAACAAGCGCCGTGAAGGGTGGCGGGAATATGCCTACGGCATCACGAGCTTGAGTGCCGAACAGGCGGATGCCGAGCAGGTGCTCAAAGATAACCGCGGGCACTGGAGCATCGAGTCGTTGCATTACATGCTGGACTGGAATTTCGATGACGATCGCAGTCGCATCCGCACCGGACACGGGCCTGAGAACATGACGCGCCTGCGACGGTTCGCGATCGGAGTGCTGAAAAGCAAGCAGAAGAAAAATGAAACGGTGCGCGAACAAATGCTCAGGTTGAATCGCATGACGCGCCGGGTGATGGATTATTTGAAACTGACCGGTAACACTGCACTGCGCAGCGCGGGTGCGGCTGCGCCATCGCCCGACTTGTAACACCTGCGGCGTGCACCGGACGCAATTCGCTTCCCTGCCGCAGCCGCGGCAGGATTTGACGCGGCCCGAATCCGCCGCATTGCCAAGTTTTTCAGGATTTCCATGCCGAATCGCTTGCATGGCTGCCGAATCGCTCCCACAGCGTCCAAAATCACAACGCAGGGGAGTGAATCACGATAAAATTTCAGCAAAATCACCTCGATCTGACTTCTGAAACGAAAAATAGCACAAGCATAATTTTGCCTTCCTACGTCCAAAGCTGATTTTGCTTTTGTGCAGCATATGATTTACCAATTGGCTGAGAATGGTACCATGGTAGTTGTACTACCTCACGGAGTGTTGTTTCGGGGTGCGGCAGAAGAAACAATCAGGAAGTACATTATTCAGGAGCAGAACTATCTTGATACTGTGATTGGGTTGCCCCCAGCACTGTTTTATGGAACCGGGATTCCTGCGTGTATTTTGGTGTTCAAAAAATGTAGAGTGCATGATTCCAATATCTTGTTCATAGATGCTTCCAGACAATTTGAGAAAGAAGGCAAGCAGAACAAGCTACTGGACGAACATGTCAACCGCATCGTAGAAACCTACCAAGAAAGAAAATTTGTTGAGAAGTATTCTTATGTAGTGTTCGTCAGAAAACTCTACATCACATTGATAATAAAGAACAATCATCCGATATTTTCAAACGAAGAAATTTCGGTTTTGGCGGATTAACGGGTTCAAAGGCGAATTTCGTTGCCAAATACCACAAACCAGCAAAATCTTCACTTTATAGAATGACATGATTAATCATTATTATCAATGTGTTAAACGTTTTCTGGCAGACACTATGTAGCCAGTATTGATGAGATTACTGAGAACGATTACAACCTGAATATCCCCCGCTACGTAGATACCTTTGAAGATGAAGAGCCAGTTGACTTAAGCGCAGTGGTTGATGAAATACGATCATTGGATTCGGAGATACGGGAGAATGACAAAGTGATTTCCGATTTTTGTCGGCAACTCGGTATTGAGATTCCGGTTTGAAGGAACGTAAATGAAATCCATTACCGACACAAAGTCCCCACCACTTCGCTTCAAGGGTGATCAGGGGAAGGTGTATCCGGAGTGGGCTAAAGAATATTTTGGAAAATTGTATTGTTTCAAATCGACTAATTCGTTCCCAAGGGAAAAAATGAACAATTCGCTCGGAACAGTTCGTAATATTCACTATGGCGACATTCACACGAAATTTAAGACGCAATTTAAACTTAAAAGCGAAAATGTACCGTTCTTGAATTCTGATGTTGACATAAACAACATATCAGACGATATGTACTGTAAGGAAGGTGACTTGTAAGTGTTCAGTGTGGGTGTGATTGTAGCGGGTTGCTGCCGGAATTGGAGTTCGAAACGCTGAGTGTTGCGACTGTTGCGCTTCAGGCATTGAGGATTTCACGCCAGTTTTTCTGCAGCGGTCTTAACCACTATCTGCACTCCTTGACTATCTCCAGTAGTGTCACCAATGTATTGATTTTTCAGTAAATTTATGAATTAGTGTTGACATAATTCGGACTCCATTTATCAACTACATGTAAGGGGAGTCCATCATGAAAGGTGTCATCAATGACCAAATTGTTCTGTTGCGAGCGCCGGAAGGTCCGCTTGTGGTCTATCTAGATCGGTTTGCAAGCGCAACGAGTAAGAAGGGATATGCTGTTAGGTCGGTTCATCGACAGGTTTTTCTCGCAGCTGACTTTAGCCGATGGCTTAAGCAGGAGGGAATCAAACTACGTGGTATGAGCAACGACTGTGCGAAGCAGTATTTGCAATATCGTTACCGCCAGCTGCAGCCTGACAGAGGAGATCTTGCTGCGCTCGGGAATCTGATGGATTTTCTACGCCTTGAGGGTGTGATCCGTACCGAGAAGAAATCCGTACGTCCAGTTACTGAGGCGGTGCGTTGTGTGCAGGACTACGAAGAGCATTTGCTAGAAATGCGCGGCTTATCGACTGAAACGATCAAGAATTACGTACGGTACGTAGGCAGCTTTGTTCAACATCGTTTTGGCGATGGACAAGTTACATTCTCGCACCTGAGTGCTAGCGATGTGGTTGGATTTGTTCAACACCAGGCACCATGTTTGCACACGAGAGCGAAGACTATGACAACCGCGTTGCGCTCGTTTTTGCGGTACGTGCATTATCGCAGTGAAGGAACGCTGAATTTAGTCGCCGCTGTTCCCGTGGTGGCCAACTGGTCGGATACATCGGTGCCTCGCGCAATTTCAGCCGATCAAGTCGATCAGCTATTGACCAGCATCGACCGGAGTACCGCCATAGGGCGTCGCAACTATGCGATTTTGCTGTTACTCGCTCGACTCGGCCTACGCGCCAGCGAAGTGGTATTTCTCGAACTCGATAACATTGACTGGAACGCCGGGACGATGAACTTGCGCACCAAAGGAGGAATATGCAAGGAGTTTCCGTTGTTACACGAGGTCGGCGAAGCGATTGTTGACTATCTGCGCCATGGGCGTCCGATGAGCAACAGTCGACGCGTGTTCCTGCGCTCCAAGGCGCCCATCCAAGGATTTCGATGCTCAAGCAGTGTTGGTTCTGTCGTGCACAATTGCCTCCAGCGTGCGGGAGTGAACGCACCGAGTTTCGGCGCACATCAGTTCCGCCATGGATTAGCCACCGAGATGTTACGCCAAGGTGCCTCGCTCAGTGAAATCGGCGACGTGCTGGGACATCGCCATCCTCAAACCACCAGAATTTACGCCAAGGTTGATCTTGAGGCGTTACGCGCGTTGGCTCTGCCATGGCCAGGAGGTGCCCGATGAACACCCTGCGCCAAGCCGTTCACGAGTACCTGAGTGTGCGGCGCAATCTAGGATTCAAATTGCGCAAAGTCGGTAACGGATTACTGGATTTCGTCACATTTATGGAACAGCATCAAGCAGTCTACATTACTGAGGCGCTGGCACTTGCTTGGGCACAACAGCCGGTGAACGTACAACCGTCGTGCTGGGCACAGCGACTGAGCTACGTGCGCGTATTTGCGCGTTATCGTCGTACAACTGATCCACGCACGCAGATCCCGTCCTCGGGTTTACTGCCGTTTCGACCCAAGCGGGCGAGACCGTATTTCTACTCGGAGGAGGAGATCGAAAACTTACTTTGTGCTGCACTCAACATGCCACATCGTTGCAAACGCGAAGCATTGCTGCCCTGGGTCTATTATTGTCTGTTCGGCTTGCTCATCGTCTCGGGAATCCGTTTGGGCGAAGCGCGTAATCTTGAGCTTCAAGATGTCGATCTCGAAGCTGCGGTATTAACGGTTCGCAACGCCAAGTTCGGCAAGACTCGCCTGGTCCCACTGCATAGCTCGGCTTGCAAGACTCTGGCAGACTACATCATGCGGCGCGAGCGCCATTGGGACGGGTACCCGGTATCGTCCTATCTGTTTGTTTCCAGCCGTGGAAATCGGCTCAACCACGCACGAATCCACCTTGTTTTTAACGTGCTGTCGCGCCAGATTGGTCTGCGCGGTAAGTGTGACAGTCACGGTCCACGTCTCCATGACTTTAGACATCGCTTCGCAATGAGCACTTTGATTTCCTGGTATCGCAGTGGTCAGGAACCCGAGCGTCTCCTGCCCGTCTTGTCTACTTACCTTGGCCATGTGCATGTTGCTAATACGCAATGGTATTTGGAAAGCTCTCCCGAGTTGATGCTTGAAGCGATGCAACGTCTGGAGCACCGCTGGGAGGATCAGCCATGACTCCGGTCACCAGTTTGGCTCCCTTGTTGGAGCGGTTCTTTACGCAACGCTTGGTGCACCAGCGTCAGGCGAGCTCTCACACCATTCGTTCCTATCGAGACACTTTCCGCCAATTCTTGATCTTCGCACACCAGCGCCTGCATCAGCCGCCCTCGCGTCTGAATTTTGAGCAGCTCGACGCGCCGTTGATCGTGGCCTTCCTGGATGATTTGGAGAAACACCGAGGCATAACCGTTCGCAGTCGCAATTTGCGTCTCACCGCCATCCATTCGTTCTTTCGCTACGCGGCGTTCGAATTGCCAACCCATTCCGCTCAAATCCACAGAGTGCTTGCGATTCCGAGTAAGCGATTCACGCGCAAACAGGTCGGCTTCCTCAGCCGTGAGGAAGTTGATGCTTTGCTTGCGGCACCGGATCGAAAAACCTGGTCGGGACGACGTGATCAGGCCTTCATACTCACCGCGGTACAAACAGGTCTGCGTTTATCCGAAATGACCGGGTTAAAACGTGAGGATGTTGTCGTCGTAGGCACGGGTTCGCACATACGGGTAATCGGAAAGGGGCGCAAGGAACGTTGTACACCGTTGGCCAAAGTCACCCGCACGGTTTTGAAAGCCTGGTTGCAAGAACCACCGCGTGGGACTCACGATGTGCTCTTTCCCAACGCGAAAGGTGAAAAACTTACTGTAAATGGCGTGCAGTACTTGTTGAACAAACATCGCATTACAGGCTCGGAGGTGTGCCCTTCGTTGGAACACCAACGGGTCACCGTTCACCGCTTGCGTCACACCATGGCCATGGACCTTCTCCAGGCCGGTGTCGACCGTTCCGTGATTGCGCTGTGGCTTGGGCATGAATCCGTCGAGACCACCCAGATTTATCTGGAGGCAACCCTCGCGATGAAAGAGCAGGCGCTTGCCAAAACAACACCGTTACCGGGCACCCCAGGTCGATACGAGCCCGGTGACCGACTACTCGGCTTTCTCAACAGTCTGTGAATCGAAGAAAACTATGTCTAGTCATCGAATCAGGTCGCCACCAAATGATCCACAATTTCAGTAAGATACGCTCCTTGCGTCAATTTACTGTAGATAGTCAGGAAGTGCAGATAGTGGTTACTATGTCCTGCAGAACATAGTAACCAAACATCCTTGATCGGCAGTGCATATTCATTGAATCGGTCCATTTTTCCGCGGCCTTGGGTTTCACCCACCAGCGTCCAGTTTGCGGCACGGTAACAAATTCCGGCAAAACGCGGTTTCTCGCAAAATGTCTCAAGCAATACCGGCGTGATCGCATAGCGTTCCTGCCAGTCACTCGGCAGCCTTTTTTCGCATTGTGCAAGTATGTGGGAAGCCAAATTGGGAATGCGCATCCACGGCAGGATCAAAAACCGCGCATTGTTGACCACCAGTGACAGGTTTTTCTGGCGCGTGTCAGCATCCCAGCCAATGAACAGAGCCCTCGGTGCAGTCTTCCAGGCACAAGCGCCAAAGCCCATCAGCGCCAGCGGCTCACCGTCCGATGAACGGATCAGATAGCGCATCTGCGCACCCGGCAGTGGCTTATAGCCAAGATACTGATAACGCTCGATGAACGAATTCCAGATGCGGCTGTTGGGGCCTGCACAGATGATCTCCCACTGCAGCGGTCGCACTTGGTCCAGTTCGCTGGGCGGCAAAAGCCGTTGCGGAGGCTCATCGGTCTCAACGATGTTTTGCAAGTCAGCCGGCTTGCGCGGAACCCGGGCGGTAACAGCCGGCAATTCGATGACACCGTCTCGATGCATGCGCAACAGCGCGACTTTGGCACTCATTTGCAGAGCCCGCCATCAGGCTTTCGCCACCCCAGATGCTCGCACACGCGTTTGGCGTGTTCGCTGCGATTGACGCTTTCGGCAGCACAGCGCCGGATCCATCGAATCTCCTGTTCGGTGAAATCCCGCCCGCAGTAACGCATCAATCTGTCGCCGCTCACGGCGGCATCGACCAAGTGCCCCAAGGCAGCCATGGCTCCAGGTCTGACGGCGCTCCACCAGCCTCGGCACACGCCAAAAGACAACACCTTCAGCCACTTGCGCTCGTCAATCCCATTCATCCGCAACGTCGCAAACACCGACTCCATGCAACCGATCAGCGCCGCCGCCGCTTCGGTTTTTGAGCCATACGACATCTTGCGCACCGTCACCATCGGCCGCAGCGACCTTTCGATCAGATTGTTATCCATGCTCACCCAAGGACGATCTGCAAATACCCGCAAGCCTTTTTCAAACTTCACCAGCCTCGATAGCCCTTCATGTTTCGGTGAATCACAGCTCACAGCTTCAAGCTGACGCTTGGCCAAGGCGAAAAACTCATTCAACTCATCCGCCAAGCGCTTGTCGGCTTTTTCATACAACGCATCTTGAGCGCTCAATTCCACATCGGAATCGTAATAACGCAAACGCCGTCTGTTCAACCAATACAACTTGCCGATGCGTCTGACCCAAGCCTCTGACCAGCGACCAAGTTTCTTGTCACCGCGCTCCGCATTCACGAAATCACGCCGGGCATGGACCCAAATATGTTGCGTGCAACATATTTGGGTATATGTTGCGGTGCCGGTTATGTTGCGGTGATTCGATTTTCCATTGTCTGACCAAGGAATAACCGGAATCTCCGCAACATAATTTTTTGCGTTCACAATGATTTCAGGAAGGCCATCAGCCCTTTGTCCTCCTTCCATGGCTTGCTTGGCCCCGGTTCGGCCGCATCGCACAGAGCCAACGCCTTGGCTTTCATTTCGAGATTGATCTCGGCATAGATGTTGGTTGTATTGAGACTTACATGACCGAGCCATGCGCGGATCGTGTTGAGTTCCACCTCCGCACACACCAAGGTGCAGGCTGCCGAATGCCTTATTACATGGGGGGTTATTTTCCTCCCGCTCAACGTCGGCACGCTGGCCGCGCAACGCTCGACAAGGCGATAGACTCCAAACCGGGTAAAGGGTCTTCGGTACCTGCTGAGGAAGACAGGATCACGGGCTGTACGGCCATCCACCAACTCCGCCAACACGCGTTCGGTACGTGGCCACAGCGGGCATTGGCGGATCTTCCGGCCCTTCCCATGCAGGGTTGCAAGAGCATGGTCGCCATCAGGGTGACCGACTTGCAAGTCGCCCACCTTGAGCTCTGTCGCTTCGGAGGCACGCGCTCCGGAGTTGTAGAGAAACAGCAGGAGAGCAAATTCAATCCGGCCCTGCAGTGTCTTCTGGTCGGGAACAGCGAGCAAGGCGTCCATCTCGTCCTGCGTCAGCCAGGTGATCGGTTGTGGCGCTGCTTTCTTCGACGGAATCGCTCGGATTTGGCCGCACCATTCGACATGGGCCGGGTCACGGCTCGCCACAAAACGGGCAAACGCACGAATGGCCGTCAGGCGCTGGTTGCGGGTCTGCACGGAACACCCGCGGTCCTCTTCGAGATGGGCGAGGAACTGCAGCACCCGCCTGGGCGTGAGGTCACGGACGGCCAACCGATCCACCGGTTTCCTGACCCTGCCGCTCACAAACGGCAACAACAGGGCAAAGGTATCCCGGTAACTGTCTCGGGTATTGCGGGCCAGGTTGCGCTCGGTCACGATGTGTTCGGAAAGATAGCGCCGGAGCCACGGGCCCAGTGTAAGGATCTCACGCATCGTTCCCTCCGTTTACATAGCGGTCGTAGCGCAGCGAAGCCTGCTGTAGCAGTTCCGGGGTCATCGACAGGTAGACTTGTGTGCCGTCCAGATGTGCGTGACCGAGATAGGTGGAGAGAACCGGCAGCAGACGCTGCACATCCGCGCCCTGCCGGTACCAGGCTGTCAGCCGATGGGTGGCGAAGGAATGCCTCATGGAATGCAGGCACGGGGACTGGCGCAGTGTGCCGTCGGTTGCATGGATTCCGGCGGCGCGAAGCAGTCCGCAGAACGCGTTCTGGGCGGTCCGCACCGCCACCGGTGTTCCGTCTCGGTTTGCAAGGAATGACGAATTCCTTCCTTCCGGGAGAGGACGCCCCAAACGCTGCGCCGCATATGTCCTCAGCGCATGGACGAGCTTCGGTCCGACCGGAACGAGGCGGCTTTTGTAGAATTTCGAATCTCGCACGCGCAGCACCGCGTCCGACAGATCGACATCCGCCAGCGTGAGGCGCAGAGCCTCTCCTTGCCGCAAGCCAGCTCCGTACAGCAGAAGGAGCAGCGTACCGAAGGTGTGCGCATCCAGCTGGATCGCGTGCCTTCGGCAGACATCTATCGCGCTGAAAAGGCGATGTAATTCGTCGCGGGAGTAGATGTACGGGGGTGCCGACGCAGGCGCCTTCGGTTCGTTGTCCGGCGCAGGCAAAGGCGAACGGGTCGCGTAGCCGCGGCTGATCGCATAGCGGTAAAATCCGGACAGCACGGAGTACTTGTTTGACCGGTATCGGGTCAGGAGGCCGGTACCCGCAAGGAAGTCGCAGATCTGTGCGGTGGGGACGGCATCACAGCTTGTCTCCCGGTCAATACGTTTGAGGAAGAGATTCAGGATGAAAGCCCCGGACTTGAACGCCGTGCCATGGGCCTGTTGCCATAGAATATATTGATCGATTGCGTCCCGGAGTCTCATGCCAATTCTCCCAGATCAAAGTCAGCGACCTCGCGAAGCGCGGTGAGATTGACCCGAGCGTACACCGCCGTGGCCGACAGGCTGCGGTGCCCGAGATAGTCCCCGATCACCTTCATCGAGAGTCCCTGATCGAGAAGATGCTGAGCGGCCGCGTGCCGTAACGCGTGCGGACCGCGACGCCGTGCGTTGATGCCGAGGCGCTCAATGCGGTTTCTGACAATGTGTCCGAATGCACTTCTGCTGAGCGGCCGGATCGGGGCTGCGAGCGTAAGGAACAGAGTCCGTTCCGGGCGCGCGGGGCGAACGTCGCGGAGATAGCGGACAATGGCCTGGCCAACACCACGGGACAAGGGGTAGAGATGGGTCCTTCCCGGCTTGGGGCAGCGCACGCGCAGCGTCTCTTCCGCCCAGTTCACGTCGTCCAGCCGCAAACCGCCGACCTCTGCGGATCGCAGGCCGTAGGCGACAAACAGCATCAGGATTGCACGGTCACGTATGTCCGCTGGCCGGTTGCCTTCGGTCGTGGCCAGCAGGCGCAGGCTACCTTTTATACATAAGTCTAGTCTGGACGCATTAACCGATAAATTCCGCCCTCCGGGCCAAGTCTGACCATCAGCTCATAGGCTTGTGCCATGGCGGACAGCCGAGTGTATCCCTCCCAGATCTTCTTGTATCCCGGCGGCGGGTCTTTGCGCCGGTTCAGATAGCCGCCCATGATCGCCATGGTTCGCACCGCCGTGCCCAGATCATCAGGCTCGGCCAGGCGATTGTCCCGGGCGAAATCTTCCAAGACGGCGATTTCAATGTCGCTGAACAGCACCTCAGGCGGCAGTTCCGGCGTTTCCCGGCCCATCAGCACCATCGCAGCCAGACGCCACGCAATCACCGCCTTGATGGTCACCGCACGCTCAATCCGGTCGCAGCTCCGATGGCTCAGGAATTCCACCTTGCAACCGCTTTTCAGAACCCGATGCCAGTCCTCTATCCGCCAGCGCAGCCGGTAGCGCTCAATCACCTGTTCCGCCTGCTCAAACGAATCCACCGGCAATGTGGTGAGCAGCAGCCACTCCACCGCCTCCAAGCCGGCCGGCGGCGAGGGCTCCAGCACATGCACCGCATTCAGCTTGACCGGCGACTCGCCTTTCAGATGTGTCGCCTTGACCGGCACCGGAAGCTCAAGCGGCATCCAGCGCAGCCAATGGCATTCGTTTTGAAAAATTCCGTACACGTCGTCGGTTGAGTTTTGCAAGTCATTGATGTCAATCATGTATTTTTGAGTGTAAAAAAATTGTCCTGAGCCCTTGACAACCCTCTCCGGTTGTGCGAAAATGACAGTGAACATTGAGCGCATCAGGAGAACACGCGATGGACGACAGCATCAAGCGATTGCATCGGACGACCTTTTCAGGGCGGCGCGTCACGCGCCAGCAATTGGTCGAGGTGCAGCAGACGGTTGAGAGTTTTCCGCGCTTAAGTCGCAAGGAGTTGGCGCAGACGATCTGTGAGCATTTGGATTGGCGAACGGATGGCGGTGTCAACAGCACTTATGCGTGTTTGAAGATGCTGGAGGAATTGGAGGCTGCGGATGTGCTGCGCTTGCCGGGCAAGGATGAGACGATGGTTCGGGGGGCACGCAAACCACTGGAGTGGAGCGAGCGAAGTGAGCCGGGTGCGGCGGTGGTGGCGAGTTTGTCGGAACTGTCGCCGATTGCGTTGCAGTTGGTGGAGAGCGAGGCCGACAAGGCGCAGTGGAACGAGCTGGTGGATCGTTATCATTACCTGGGCTACCGTCAGCCGATGGGGTGTCACTTGCGTTATTTCATGGTTGACAAAGACAACCGGCGGCTGGGTTGTTTGCTGTTTCAGCGGGCCAGTGCGAAGTTGCCGTGCCGGGATGAATGGGTCGGCTGGCAGCCGGTGCGCTACAAGAAGCGTTTGAAGCAGGTGGTGCAAAATGCGCGGTTCTTGATCTTGCCCTGGGTGCAGGTGTCGAACTTGGCCTCGAAGGCATTGTCGCTGGCGGCGCGGTGCGTGGCAGACGACTGGCAGGCAAGATGGGGCGTGCGGCCGGTGCTGATGGAGAGCTTCGTTGACCCGGCGCGTTTTAGCGCCAGCAGTTACCGTGCGGCGGGCTGGCAGCGGATTGGCGAGACCGTCAAGCGCTCTGACAAGACCATCAAGGATGTGTATGTGATGCCATTGGCGGCCGATGCGCGTCGCATTCTGCTCGAAGGTGAGGCCAAAAAGCCCCGGCGAGTTGCACCGCGGCAGCCGTCGGTCGGTTCTGCCGATGACCGGTTTGTGCGCATGTGGCGTGATTTTGTCGGCATTGCAGCCGCGGTGGCAGAGCAATATGATCGACGCTGGCAGCAGCGAACACGGGTGCTCAATACGTTGCTGATCATGCTGTTTGTGTTCCGCCTGGTGTTTTCAAAGAATCATCAGGGCTATCAGACCACGGTCAACGAGCTGTGGGATCAGAGTCGGCTGCTGGGTGTGGAGCTGCCGCAGCCACAGCCGCCAGTGGCGTCCTCGATGTGTGCCGCCCGCCACAAGCTCGATGAGCAGGCGTTCAAAACAGTCTATCGGCAGGTGCTGGCGCGTTTGGATGAGCACTTGGGTGAGGATGCCCGTCGCGAGTGGTGCGGCCGGCGACTGCTGGCGGTAGATGGCAGCAAAATCAACTTGCCGCGGGCACTGCTCGAAGCCGGCTATTCCCTGCCTTCCCAGGGTAGTTACTATCCGCAAGGCCTGGTGAGTTGTCTGTACCGGCTGGGCGACCGGATGCCAGTGGATTTCGAGTTGCTGTCGCACCTGGACGAACATCAGCCGGCGCTCAGGCATCTGAAATGGTGCCGGGCTGGCGAAGTGGTGGTCTACGACCGCGGTTATTATTCGTTCGAGTTGTTGCGTCAGCATGCCATACGCGGCATCGACTGTATTTTTCGCCTCAAGCGTGGCAGTGCCGGCGCCTTTGATGAGTTCATTGACGGCTGCGAGGATGAACGCGTCATTGAGGTTTTGCCGAGCGCGTCTCGCGCCCGGCACTGGCGTCGGCGTCATCCGGGTGAAATCCTGCACCCGGTGCGGGTGCGCTGTGTCAGATACAGTGCCGGTGGCAATGAGTACTGTCTTGCGACCACGCTGTTGGATCAAAACCAGTTTCCGCTCGCCGCACTGTCGGATGCATATCACGGTCGCTGGGGTATTGAAGAATTGTATAAAATCTCGAAGCGGTTGCTGGAAATCGAGCAATTTCACGCCAAGTCCGAGCGCGGCGTGAAACAGGAGCTGTATGCTCATTTTGTGCTGCTGGCGCTGTCTCGCTCGTTCGGCAACCAGTTGGAAGACGACCTGAATGCGGGCGTTGCGGTCGATCAACCCAAGATGCGTGCGAATTTCAAGAATGTGCTGGTGACGGTGGCGAGAAACTTTGAAGCGCTGATGCTGGGCAACTGGCAGCTGGCTTCGAGCGCGGTCTCGAACATTCTTCACAGCATCGGCAATTGTCTGCAAAAGGAACGTCCCGGACGGTCGTATCCGCGCATCTCAAAGCGTCCGGATGAGCGGTTCAGGAATGCCAACCGAAGAACTGGAGCGGCCTAAAAAAACTGAACGATTGATCAGTTGCAGGTCGTCCAAATCTTGGGAAAATACCGAACTGTTAAACGAATGGCTTTTTTTGCTAAACGAATGCCATTGCCAGCGCAGCTCAACCGCCGCCGTGCGCTGTTCCCGCCTGACCTTGCCTGGCTGACCGCGGCTTGGACGCCGCGCCGACTGCTGCCCCATGTGAATCTCCAGCTCGCCGCCACAGGTCGCACCGCGCACCTTGTCGAACAGCTTCACGGCCTGCTTGACCCGCTTGCCATCACGCGGCGCCCACTCATGACCCAGCACCCGGTCTTTAGCCGCCCGAGTCAGCACCTCCACATTGCCCAGCTGCCGGGCCAGCGCATACAGCTCAAAACTGTCGCCCTCCCGATCCATGACCGAAACCACCCGAACCCCATCCAGCTGCGCCGCCAGCGCCGAACATTCCCGCAGCCCCGCACGCCAGCGACCCATCTTGTTCTCATCCGCCTCGCGCCGGCCGTCTTTCGGCAACGAATCATACTGGATGTGCGGCACCCCCAAAGGCACCCCAGCCTCGTTCAAAACCAGCTGCGAGTGCATGTGAATCCCCAGCGTGCCCATGGATGACTTGTTGCGGCTGATCAGCCCCATGCCCTTGCACTCGCCATGATCGGCGAAGTTCAAGTCGGTGCCATCCTGCACGCACAGCACCTCAGCACAGCCCTGCATGCGCGCCAGCGTGCGCTGGCGGTGCGGCGCCAGAATGTTGCACGGGGTCACCTCCGAGTCGGCCGGCTGATCAATCAAGCGGTAATGTCCATAGACCGCCGCCTTGTCGCCGACCGCCGCGGCCGGAAACGACGACATCGGCGCCGCCGCCTGCAGCGACGCGCTTTTCACCAGCCGCTTGCTCAAGCGCTTGTCCCCCAGCGGGGCCGCGCCCAATTCATGGTCTGCCCATTGTTCACTGTCCAAACCCTCACCTGCGCCGCGCGGCGCAATCCGAAACGGGTCCGCCACCCCCAGAAGGTCTCGCCAGCCACGCTCCACTTCATACAGATACACCGATTTCACCGCTGCCGCGGCACCCGCAGACGACATCCGCCCCCGCCCGGCGGTCTGGCCCACATGCGTCCAGTTCGAGGCCCGCAGCGAGGCCCCATCATAGCATACCGGGTTGATGAAAGTCTCCACCAGAAACGGCCGGTAGCCATAGCAGCGCTCGAAATCAGCCGGCAGACGCCGCAGCGCCATCCCCAGCGCCTTGGAAGCCAGGTTCGCACAGCGCACCTGCGGGCGAATCAAAAACCGGCTCAGCCCGACTACCCGGTGCAGATGCATCCCGCGCTGCGCCGCATCCCAGCCCATCCATTGGTCGCGCGCCCGCAACGTCAAGGCCGATGCCGCAAAGCCAAAGCCGCCCAGTATGCCATGGTCTGACTCAATGAAATAGCGCAGCTGACAGCCCGCATGAACCGCCGCGCCGCGCGGATGCTCGCGCGCCATCAGCTCATTCCACAGCTGGCGCTGCGGCCGGTCAGCGACCCGCGTCAAGCGTAGCCCCGACAGCTGATCAACCCGTCCCGGCACCTGCTGTGCAGGCGGCACCGGCTCGCCCGTTCCCCGAGCCTGACCGCGGCTGCCACCGCCGCGCGACTCGGGCAGCATCACCTGCCCCGAGTGTTCCAGTCGGCGCAGAGACTTCATGCAGCTGGCCTGCTGAAGCTGACCGCCGGCGTCCTTGAAGTCAAACAGCTCGCACACCGCACGCCCAACCGCGGTGCGGGTTTCGAAAGTCTCCGAGCTCAGTAGCGACTGGACCTGCTCAAGGCCCCGGGGAGACGACAGCTGGCTGTGAATCTGGCTTTGCACATACATAAAAATGAAGTGTAAAGCACAGACATATCATTTGTCAAGTCCAATTTGTGCCCTACAGGTAGGGCGCAGGATGTCCTCCCGCGCCAGCCCTTGCGGTATCTTCTCGTCCAGATAGACTCGTGGAGGTTTGATCGTCGCGGCCATGTCTGAGCTGCACCAGCACCGGTCCTCGGCAAAGCGCAAGAATGCGCGAAGGCGCTCGACGTAATCCCTGATCGTTACCCTGCTGTAGTCTTTCCGCGCATACCACTCCACGATAACCCGGTCGATGTCGGTGACCCGGATCGTAGCCAACAGAATATTCTCAGCGGCCAATCGGTCGAAGAACCCGTCGACAGTGACACAGCAACCTTTGATTGTCTCTTCGGAAAACCCGCGTTCTTCGCGCATCCAAACCACATAGGCAGCAACCTCCGCAGCGTGAGGATGTCGCGCCTTCTCGGGTTCATCCAACCAGCCAAGGAAACGCAACCACCGGATTGCATGACCGACAAAACGGGTTGTCGCCTCGGGTGATGCCCGCCGACCGTACCAGTGCACGCCAGGACCTGACCACTCTCTGGCCGCCGCGTGGATGCGGGCAAGGCTCACCCTGTCACCCTCGTGTAAATCCAGCAGCCGAACGAGAGCCAGCTGGTGGACGGCGGTTCTGCGCAACGTCGAGCGTCTGGCGCCGCGTTCCGAACAATGAACGATGTAACGCAGCCGTTCATCAGCGAGCGGTGCGGTTTGATATTCTTCGATAGTTTTGGTTCGAGTGAACAATTCTTCAAACATGATTGTGTCTCCATATTGGTTCGAAAGACCATCATGATGACACGGCTTGTGCCAAAAATTATGTTGCGGAGATTCCGGTTATTCCTTGGTCAGACAATGGAAAATCGAATCACCGCAACATAACCGGCACCGCAACATATACCCAACAATACGCCAGCTCAACACCCAGTGCACGGGCAATGGCATTCATTTTGCTGAAGTTGGAATCTGAGGTTTCAGATCAGATTCGGTAATGGATTGATTATTTGGAATCAACTAAGGGTACGTCGGAGCAGGAAATCAGTACTTGACAAATCCGTTGTTTTCTGGCAATATAGGCAGTGCATAGTGTATTGGTGGAGAAACAACGATGGACGCGAGTATAGCGAAGCTGAAATCAACGACCTTTTGCGGGCGACGCTTCAGCCGCAAGCAACTTTATGAGATTCAACAGACGGTGCGCAGTTTTCCGGCCTTGAGCCGTCACGAACTTGCGCAGACGATCTGTGAACATCTGCAGTGGCAGACGCCGAAAGGCAGCAACCGGTTCAACGCCTGCCTGCACCTGCTGGAGAGTCTGGAACAGTTGGGGGTGTTGCAGTTGCCGGCGAAGATCAGCAGGCCGCAGCGAGATGCACAGAAACCGATTGTGTGGACGCCTGTGTCGGCCCCCCAGGCCAGCATTGAGTGCGAGCTGGAGCAATTGATGCCGCTGGCACTGCAGGTGGTGTGCGAGAAACAGGAAATCCAGCAATGGAACGAGCTGGTGGACCGGCATCATTACCTCGGTTATCGTCGTCCGATCGGCCTGCACCTGCGATATTTCATCGTCGATGGGCAGGGGCGTCGCTTGGGGGCGATGATGTTTTGCTATGCAGTGAAGTCGCTGCCGTGTCGTGACGAATGGATCGGCTGGCAGGACCAAAAGCATAAGAAGCACTTGGATTTGGTAGTCAGCAACAACCGTTTTTTAATCCTGCCCTGGGTGCGGGTGAAAAATCTGGCCTCCAAGTCGCTGTCGATGGCGTGTCGTCGGCTGGCGGATGACTGGAGCGACCAGCATGCATACCGGCCGGTTCTGATCGAAACATTCGTGGATGGGCAGCACTTCGATGCGAGTAGCTATCGGGCGGCCAACTGGCGTTGCATCGGTCGCACCGGCAGACGCGGCAAATCGCCCAAAGATGTGTACATTTATCCATTGATCGATGAGGTCAGAGAAGTTTTGCTGCACGGACCGCGACCGGTGTCGAAAAAAGCCGTGCGTGCGGGGCCGAAAATCTTGTCTGCGGCCGACCCCTTTGTGCAGTTGTGGCAGAACTTCATTGGCATCGTCGCGCAAGTGGCCGAGGATTTCGACCATCAATGGCAGCAGCGCCGGCGGGTGTTGAACTCGCTGCTCATCATGCTGTTCATCTTTCGACTGGTGTTCTCAGCCAACAGACAAGGCTATGCGATCACGCTTGAACAACTGTGGGAGCAGTGTCGGATGATGGACATCGCGCTTCCGCAGCCGCGTGCCGTTGCGCCCTCGGCGATGTGCAAGGCACGCGCCAAGCTGGACGAAAACATCTTCAAGACATTGCAGACGCGGCTGCTCAAGTGCATCGATCTGCAGGCCGAAGAGGCGAGCTGGAAAGGACACCGGATTCATGCCGTGGACGGGTCCAAAATCAATGTGCCGCGGGCGCTGCTCAAAGCCGGCTACCGCTGTCCCTCGGACAACGCCCATTATCCGCAGGCGACGGTGAGTTGTCTGTACCAGTTGAAAACCCAGATTCCGGTGGACTTTGATGTGGTTGCCCATGGCGATGAACGACGCCTGGCGCGCAGCCACCTGTGCGCATTGAATGCAGCGGATGTGGTGGTGTATGACCGTGGCTATTATTCCTTCGAGATGCTGTATGAACATGCAGTGCGCGGCCTGCATGCGGTATTCCGCGTCAAACGTCAGGCGGCTGCTGCATTCGAGCGTTTTATTGCCAGTACCGAGACCGATGCCACGGTCGAAATCCGTCCCAGTGCAGTTCAATGCGAACGCATCCGCAGTCGCGATGCGAGCGCCGAATGTGCGCCGATTACAGTGCGTCTGGTCCAGTATCACGTGGCGGGAACCACCTATACACTGGCGACTACGCTGCTGGACCGGAACCGATACGCGATCTCGGACCTGTCGGATCTGTATCACGCCCGCTGGGGTATTGAGGAGATGTATAAGGTCTCTAAAAATCTGATCTCGATCGAAGACTTCCACGCCGCCTCGGAACGTGGCGTACGGCAGGAACTGTTTGCCCATTTTGTCCTGATCACGCTGACGCGGCTGTTTTCAAATCACAGTGAAATACAGTTAAACCCCGCCGGCTGCGATGACAGGCGAGCTTTCAAGGCCAACTTCAAAAACGCGCTGACGGTGATCGGCAGGAATCTTGAAACGCTGCTGCTGAAACAGGCCGACATGGTCAGTGAGGTCCTCAATCAAATCATCGCCGGCATCAGTTCGTGTCGACAGCGCAAGCGCCCGAATCGCTCCTATCCGCGATGTTCACGGAAACCGATCGGAAAATGGAAACCCGGTAAACCAGCCAAGACGACTTCAAACTAACGGTTCAGGCCATAGCTTGATCCATCCCGGTTCAGCTGTCGCCGCGGTACAGATCCTTAAGTGAATGGACTTATTTCCTTAAGTGAATGCCATTGAGTGCACGGGAGATCGGCCCATAGGAACTGAACCGATCACACACCAATACCTCGACCTTGTCAAAACCGCAAAGCAGCTTCAAACCCGCTGCCGCACTGCGCTTGGGATCAACTAAAAAACGCACCGAATCCTCAGTCGCACAGCCCCAGCACCAGTACTTGGAGCTGGCGCTTTCCGAACTTGACAGCAACCAGCCAGTCTCATCCACATGCACCGAACGAGCCAGTTTCTGATACTCCCCTATGGCTTGATAAATCGGACTGAACAATGCCAGAAACTTCGAGTCATGCTGCAACAGCGTACCTTTGGATATCGTCATCCCGACCGATGCAAACCACCGCGATATGCCGCATACCGTGTGATTCAACGAAAAACGCTGATACAGATAGTCCGACCATATCGAGGTCCCATACTCAGCACCGGCAATCAACTGCGCCGGCGCCTTGACAGTCACTGACGCAGGCTGACTGTCACAGCCACAGCTCCGCTGCCACCGATCGCGTTTGATGGTCCGGGTGTACGCCTTGACTTCAATTTCTCGACGCTCGCTGTCTGCAGTTCCGTTGAAACAGTAGCATTCACCGCATTCGTCGCAACGCGGCACTTCCGGAAAACTTTGACGCTCCTCAACTTTCGGCAAATCATCCCGTGCCGTGCGACTTCGACCACCGTGACCGGGCTGCGCACCGCGCTTTCGTTTGGGCTTGTCTGTGACGCTTCGCTTCTCAGAACTCTTGCCATACTGCTTTTGACGATCCCGCCGGTCGCGAGCCTTGAATTTCGACAACTCGGCTTCCAACTCAGCATTGCGACGGCTAATTTTCGCAATCTTCTCCGCCTGACGCCGCAAAGTACCACTGACACCGCGGACACCTTGCAATACCTCTAGTCTTGCCTCTGTTTTGGCATGGCGACTGCTCAGTGCCGCCACCTGTTCAGCGTACTCGCGGCGTATCCGAGCCTCGCGCTCACGCGACAATTCACAGCATTCGCAGCTGCATTGCTCTTTTCCTGGAATGGCCTTTGCTATCTGCATAGACCGTTATATATCAGATTTCGTTTATGGTATCCAGCCCCCAGTGAACTTTTTTTAATCCATAACCTCCTCAGCAATCGATATCCTCGACATCATTTGACTGACCATGAACCCCAGTCCAGTTATCACTCCACTGCTACACTGAACAGATACGGTGACTTAGTAATTGCTGATGCTTCGGAAGACTATGTTGGAATTGGCAAAACAATTGAATTATTGAATTTAGAAAACGAAAAAATTCTAGCAGGGCTACATACTTTACTGGCAAGATTGATTTCGGATCAAATTTATGTTGGCTTTAGTGCATATATGATGGATTGTTGGTTTGTGAGACAACAAATCATGAAGATTGCTCAAGGTACTAAAGTTCTAGGAATTTCAATGGGTCGATTGTGTAAAGTTCAAGTACCTCTCCCCAGTAGGGAGGAACAACAAAAAATCGCTTCATTCCTATCTTCAATCGACACCCGAATTGAGCAGTTGGAAAAGAAAAAGTCGCTGTTTAAGCAATACAAAAAAGGCCTGCTGCAAACGCTGTTCAGCCAGGAAATACGTTTTAAAAGTGAGCACGGGAATGAGTATCCGGACTGGGAAGAATCAAAACTAGGAAATATTGTCGATGTTTATGATGGTACACATCAAACACCACAGTATGTAAAGGAAGGAGTGCCGTTTTTTAGTGTTGAGAACGTTACTGCTGATAACTTTGACGATACTAAATTTATATCTGAGGAAAGTTTCAGGCGAGAGAGGACTCGAATCATTCTTAAAAAAGGTGATATTTTGATGACTAGAATCGGATCTGTCGGGGTTGCCAAGTATATTGATTGGGATGTACGTGCATCAATTTATGTCAGTTTAGCTCTCTTAAAGATATCGTCTGAAAAAAATGGTCGATTTTTTGCGCAATACATAAGTCATCAGAATTTCCAACGTGAATTATGGAAACGAACGATACATGCGGCTTTCCCGAAGAAAGTCAATTTGGGTGAAATAGGAAACTGTCTTGTACAGTTTCCTAATGAAGAAGAGCAACAAAAAATCGCCTCATTCCTATCGTCAATAGATCGAAAAATCGAACTAATTTCAGATAAAATTGAAAAAGCGCGAGAATTCAAAAAAGGGTTGTTCCAGCAAATGTTCGTCTGAACAATAATGCAACTCAAAAAAGAATTAGAACTCGAATTTACGAAAACGATAGGGAAATTGATCGTATTTCGAAGCGACTTCAAGTCTGAATCCCTCCGCAACTCCAAGAATTAAGTTAAATCTTTACCACTCCAGTTTACACATGACCACCCAGTCAGAACAAGCACTCGAAAATAAACTCATCCAACAGTTGGAAACATTCGGATTCGAACGAATCCGAATTGATACAGAACAAGCTTTGATTGCGAACCTCAAGCGTCAACTGGAAAAACACAACAAGAAAAGCCTGTCAGAGAAAGAATTTATACAGGTTCTGTACAAACTGAACCGGGGCAATATTTTCGAGCGAGCGAAAATCCTTAGAGACAAAGTTGATTACGTAAGTGATGATGGAGATGTGAACCACATTGAGCTGATTGACCAGATTCACTACTGCAAGAACGAATACCAGGTGACCAATCAGGTCACCATGAAAGGCAAATACACCAATCGCTATGACGTAACCTTACTGGTAAACGGCTTGCCACTTGTCCAAATTGAACTGAAACGGCGCGGCCTTGAAATCAAGGAAGCGTTCAATCAGACGCTTCGTTATTTCAAACATTCTTACCATACGGGTTTTGGCTTGTTCAACTACATCCAGCTTTTTGTAATCAGCAACGGCGTCAACACCAAGTACTACGCGAACAACCCAACTACGAAACAGGATTTCAAGCAAACTTTCTTTTGGGCAGATCGGGACAACAAAAAGATTACGCAACTGAGTGAGTTTGCCGATGAGTTTCTGGAAAAATGCCAGCTTTCAAAACTGATCACCAAATATGTTGTGTTGAACGAAAGCATGCAAATGCTGATGGTGTTGCGATCTTATCAGTACTATGCAGTAGAAGGCATTGTTGAGCGAGTCAAGGATACGACTAAACATGGATACATCTGGCATACCACTGGCTCTGGAAAAACTCTTACTTCTTTCAAAACCGCACAGATTCTCACGCAGTCATCGCACGTACACAAAGTGCTGTTTGTTGTCGATCGGAAGGACCTCGATTACCAAACGATTAGCGAATTCAACAGTTACAGTGACGGAAGCGTTGATGCAACCAACAATACAAAAAAACTTGTCCAGCAGTTAACTGACGATACAAAACTGATTGTCACAACGTTGCAAAAACTCAATACCGCGATCAGCAAGCCACACTTTGTCAAACAGTTGCCACCCGAAATTCAGGAAAAGCGGGTAATTCTGATATTCGATGAATACCACCGAAGCCAGTTCGGAGAGACACACAGACACATCAGAAACTTTTTTCCAAATGCGCAAATGTTCGGATTTACCGGCACACCGATATTTGCAAAGAACTCAAGTGCGACAGCACACGGCAAACGAACGACAAAGGACCTATTTAACGAGTGTCTGCACCAGTATGTCATTACCGATGCGATCCGGGACGGCAATGTGCTCAGATTTGCAGTGGAGTACATAACCACCGTTAAACAAAAAGAAAATGTAACAGACATTCAGGTTGAAGCGATTGATACAGCCGAGGTGTTGGAGGCGGAAGAGCGAATTGATGCAATCTCGGACTACATTATTGACAACCACAAGCGCAAGACACATGCAAAACAATTCACGGCTATTTTCTGTGTATCAAGCATACCAATGCTAGTCAAATTCTACGACAAGCTCAAGCAGAAAAAGCAAGACGACAAGCACAATCTCCAGATTTCTACGATTTTCTCTTACCAGGTAAACGAGGACGATCAAGACGAGGCGGGCTTTATCGAAACCGACATGGCCGAAAGCGGTACTGGCACAGTAAATCGCCACAGTCGGGACAAACTCGATGAATTCATTGGCGACTACAACAAGAATTTTGGAACAAACTTTTCAACTGATAGTTATAGTTTTTATAGCTACTACAAGGAAATCGGCAAGCGAGTAAAACAGCGTGAGGTCGACATTTTGCTGGTGGTCAATATGTTCCTGACCGGGTTTGACAGCAAATTCCTGAATACGATTTACGTCGATAAGAATCTGAAGTATCACGGATTGATCCAGGCCTTCTCGCGTACCAATCGCATTCTTGGCACAAAAAAATCACAAGGGAACGTGGTATGTTTTCGTAATCTGAAGGCAGCCACAGATGAAGCAATTGAACTTTACGGTAACAAGGATGCGATTGAAGAAGTCGTATTGCAACCGTATGAGCACTACATTGAACTGTTCAATTCAGCAGTGGACGAGTTGAAAAAAATCGCACCCACTGTTGACAGTGTTAATGATCTTTAGACCGAAGATGACAGAGCCGAATTTATCAAATCATTTCGAGAATTGATTCGACTGAAAGTTGTGCTGGCTTGCTTTACAGAATTTGGTTTTAAAGACCTGAAAATGGACGAACAGGAACTTGAGAACTACCAGAGCAAATACCTCGATCTTTATGAACAAACACGAACGGACCGACAGAAAGAGAAGGTCTCAATACTTGATGAACTAGATTTTGAATTGGAACTCATTCATCGTGATGACATCAATGTCAGCTACATATTGAGTTTGCTTGAGAACGTACTGTTGGCTCAGCAAAAAGAAAAGGAGAAAATAAAAGCTCATGTCAAAAGGATCCTGAACACCGAAATCCAGCTTCGAAGCAAGAAGGAATTGATTGAGCGTTTTATTGCTGAACATCTGGAATCAATTCCGCAAGGAGGAAATTTACGCGAATCTTTCAATAGTTTCTGGGATGTTGAAAAAGAAAAGGCAGTTCTGGAATTAGCGGAATCGGAAGGATTGGAAAATCAGGGACTCGCCGACGTTATAGAAAATTACTTGTTTACCGAAAAGGCTCCTTTGCCTGACCGGGTGATTGCGATAGTGAAAACTAAACCGAAACTAAAGGAACGGCTATCGATTGCGAATCGAGTGGTAGAAAAGATCAAAGAATTCGTTGAAACCTATTTTGATGGAGTCGACTAGACAACGACAATGTCTCGACTACAGAATTTGTCTTATATTGATTTCGAGGAACTGTGTAGGGATATTGCCCGGGCTGAGACTGGGTTCCGCTTTTCCGCATTTGGACCGGGTCCTGACGGTGGAATAGATGGACGGCACTCAAAAGGTGAAAATGAAATCATACTTCAGTGTAAGCATTACATAAGATCGAATTTCTCCACTCTCAAAACGGCGATCAAAAAAGAAATAGCTAAACTGCCCGATTTAGCACCAAACCGGTATATCCTCTTCACCTCACAGTCTCTTACTCCGCCTCGCAGCGCTCAACTCGCCGAATTGCTCGGAGAATATCTCAAGGAGCCTGGTGACATTTGGGGGCAAGAAGATATTGAGGATTCGCTCCGTCGTTATCCGACGATCGAGAAATCGCACCTCAAGCTTTGGCTCGGTAGCACTGCTGTACTAGAGCGAATATTACATTCGGGGCTGGAGACCTACATTCAGGCAACTAAAGACGAAATTCTCAATGAACTTACGCTTTATGCACGAAACGAGAGCTTTGATAAAGCCGCAAAGAAACTAGAAGAGCAGAAGATACTTGTAATATCAGGTCCACCTGGTGTTGGAAAAACAACACTTGCGAAGATGATTACCTACTACTATCTCAACGAAGGTTGGCGATTCTGCGCAATCAGAACTTTGGATGAAGGATTTTTGCAGATAGAAGATGAAACTCCGACTATCTTTTTCTTTGATGACTTTCTGGGGAGAATTAAACTTGATCGACAGTCTCTTCTGCAAAGGGAGTCCGCATTTGCAACATTCGTTCGGCGAATTAGAGATTCGACGAATGCACGATTTGTTCTTACAACACGAGCTCATATTTTTGAAGAAGCCCGACAATTTTCCGACTATGTCGACGACAAGCGCCTTCAACTTTCCAAGTACTTGCTAGATGTCGATTTGTATACGAGGAAGATTAGAGCTCACATTCTGTACAATCACCTTTCGGCTTCAAATCTAACAAAGGCGCACTTTGAAGCCTTGTTGGAGGGGGATTGGTTGAAGAAGATAATCGACCATCGGAACTACAACCCTCGTGTGGTCGCTTCAGCTTCAAGCGAAAGCATAGAATTCGTGGCACCATTCGAATATCCAGGTTACTTGTTCAATTCATTAGAGAACCCAGATCTTATCTGGCGAAAACCACTGTGCGCATTGGACATGAGGTCGCAAAACCTTCTTTTCGCGCTCTACTTCGGTAGTGAATACGGACAAGGTATAGATCAACTAAGGTCCAACTATTTAGAATTGCACAAGACAATTTGTGCACACTACAATCAACCTATGATGCCAACAGATTTTAATGACGCTCTTAAGTCACTTGAATCTGGATTCATTTCAATCTCGGGGCAATCAGTTTCCTTTGTTAATCCCTCCGTACGGGATTTCTTAAAGATCTATCTAGTGGAACGTGAATTCTTGCTTCTGCTCCCATCAACGACTCAGCGCGCAGATTGGGGAGGCGCACTGTGGGTACATGTGAAGGATATCTTCAAGACAAAGCCAAATGTTTTAAGAGAATTTGCGAAGAAATTTGCTACATTTGCAAGAACAATAGAATCTACGCCAACATTCCGAAGTGAAGAGGATATAGATCACGGGTTGGCTTCGCGAAAGGATGATCTAGCCCTTTCTGAACGAGTGGAGTTGCTACTAGAATGGTGGAAAACTTCAGGTAGCAGTGAGTTTATCGAAAAGGCATTACAAATCTTGAGTGAGGATGGACTCGATATGGTTCCTTGGCAGGACGGTCAATCTCTGCCGGCAATTCACTGGTGGGTGCGAGATTCCTTAGAAGAAAAACATCCGCTCAAAAACAATCTCTTAGAGGCGATAGCGGATCGGTTGGTATTGGTAATTAGTAGCATACCCACCATCGACGATCTTATCAATATCATTAGGAGCGTACAGAATTACATGGACGTCGCGACACCTGACTCCGTAATTGATGAAATTGCAGACGCGTTACACTACGAGTTCCGCGAGACTGAGGATGCAATTAGCCATCTTGGATCGGAGAACGAACTCAGTGAGCACTTGGAGTACCTAGACACATTGGCGGAGTTGACCGGTGAGGATGCAGAGAGAGCGAAAAATATAGTCTTGCAGAGATTGAGCGAGTTGGAGGAGCCGGATTACGGGGAACATCGTCCTAGCTTCTCAAGGAGAGGAAGTACAACGATCGAAGAATTCAGTGATGAATCAATGCGTAGCCTTTTCTTGAATCTTTTACGATAAGCGATACTGAAGCCTCTCTCAACTCATTTCGTTGCGCAGTTAGCAGTCGAATTGAAGAAAAACGTACTCGCACCACGAGTCCGATTGAACTGACTTTGTCACGATTCGGAAACGAACATGGCGCACCTAGAGGGTGATCGAACCGAAACGGGATGATTTGATGATGTTCAAGCGAAGTTAATGTACAGCGCAAAATATAGCACTGATTTGCGTGGTTTCAAGCAACTAATCAGGGAACACGTCATAGAAAGGTGAAATTCAATGACAAAATTAAGGTCAAACAGTCGAATGCTTATCTAGTCGATAGACAATAATCTACCCGTCACATATTTTTGAAATTTTCTCAATAGTGTCTAGTCACGCATCAATTGTCGGGTACAGACGCATCTGCTTCATCTGTGCGTCATCGGTCGTAAAATACCAGTCAACTTGATGGCGAACAGTGATCTGAGCATGGCATCAGCGGGCCAGTCCATGTGTCATTCTCTCAACGGTGGTGGTGTATCTGCGTTCTCACCTTATCAACCTGAGGTGTATCGCGATTCACATCGAGAATGCCGGTGATCTCCTCCAGAGAAGAGTTGTTCTGCACATGGTTCGTCCAAAAAAGATCATAATAAATGAGTGCCATGAGTCAACCTCCGTCTAGAATGTTGGTTTAGTTAGATTATGTTTATTATGCTGGACTCAGGTTAGCTCATGGTGTATAGTTTCAATTAAAACAAAATGTTAAGGAATGCACCAATACACCGCGAACTTTACAGGAGCTCGACACAGCCCAAAGAACAGGCGTTCGTGCATGTTAGGGTAAAAATTTAGAAATTCATCCTGACATAGGTGGTTTTGGGGTGATTCATCCCAATTCGTGGGGTAAAGACATTTCTTAGATATCAATTCGCGCGCCGAATCAATCATATAGCGTGATCCAAATTCCCTCAGCCAATACTTGCGACAGACTCATACCTAAGCTCCTCTCCGGGGAACTCGTTTACAGTTCAAAGAAGAGGAGGTGGCGATATGATTTTGTCTTGCACTACAACTGAGTATGAGGATCACCACACCTGCGTATCTTGGCGTGGCCAGTCATTTACTGCTAGTAGCGAATTCACATCATTTCTCCAGACAAAAGTTCGATCGCGTCTCGATGATGAGGAGGGAACAGAGGGTTTTCGGAGCCATCTTCGCGGTTTGGATCTCACCGGGATGGGACGGAAAAGTCTAGAAGCTGTGCTGGTAGCGGAAGCCCCGGAAGAACGGGACTGGGCTGGCGGGGAAGCATTTGCTGAGGCATATCTAATTGAAACGAAGGGCGTCATTTTTCCGTGGAATATGGAACGCGACAAACGGAATCCCTTTGGCTCACTACCGGGGGCCGACTTAGTTGGTTTCATAGCGGAAAATGCTGGCTATCGTTTAGCGCTAGGAGAAGTAAAGACGTCCTCTGAAGAGGCTTACCCGCCGCAAGTGATGTCGGGTCGGTCAGGACACATGGGCCACCAGATTGACAAGATCGCCCACGACTTGACAACGATTTACCAGCTAATCAAGTGGTTACATCCACGAACCAAAGGTGAACCGTATCAGGAGGCATTCGACTATTCCTGCATCAGCTATTTCAATTCGAGGAGAAAGTCTATAGTTCTTTTCGGGGTTCTGATTCGTGATACGCGACCGAATGAACGCGATCTTTCTGCCCGGGGAAAAGCATTGAGGCGTAAACTTACCTCTCCGACTCAATGTGATCTTATCGCACTCTACCTTCCCTGGAAGATGGATCAGCTTGTTCCTTCGATTCGTCAAGGAGGTGACTCATGAACCACTGGTTACTTGATGGGATTGAAGAACGCCGCCGTGCCGCGTTGAAGGTCTCCGACAAAGCACAAGTCTATCGTGAGTTGCTTTCGTCGGATGTGGAACTGGATCTCGACTTGATCGGCGACGTGGCCAATGCACTGGAGCTGGCTTCCCTTGATCTTATCCTCGAGCGATTTGAAGAAAATGAAGAAAAGGAAAAACTGCTTCGCTCTGCAGCAAGTGATGCCTTTCAGCTTTTCAGGACGCTTTTTGTTTTGGGGAGCCCTCTAGATCAAGGCAAAACGCTGCTGCGCGCCTCATGCCTTGCTGTCCTTGGTGATCGTGGTTCCGACGCTGCGCGGTGGCTCCGGGCACTGGAAGATACAGGGGATTGGCCTGATCTTCCGATAAACTCAGAAATCTGGGGTGAGCGAACTTGGGCGACACTCATCGACGTGTGGCTCCGCTTGATTCGCAAGCGAGGATGGGTTGACCGCGATCTCGTACTCGAACGGATCGTGAACCTGCAAAGCAGTCAGATGGAGTTCGAGAAGAAATACCTCGATGGAGTACCTCCTCAGTCGGCCAAGGCTACCGCTTTGGAACTCATCGGGCTTTACCATCTCGCGAAGTCGGCGGACATACTAGCCCATTTCGTTACAGATGGGGTTGTGGACGGCAACCACCAGGTTCAACAACTCCTCGACACCCATTTTGACCGGGCTCAGGCTGTTTGCGAAACAGCCCACCTAATTGAGTTGGAACCCACGACGCGATTACTCGCGGCCGCTTCCGCTCAGCTCGTCAACAATTCGATCTGGACGGTGACCCGAGCGGTAAACTCACGAGTGAAACAGTTTGTTAAGACGCTGGTTTCTCAAGGCCGAGGGGAAAAGGCGATTTTCGACGTTCTACCGCCCCAGCGCCGAACCCTCGCAGAGAAGGGACTTCTCGGATCAAGCCGCCGCGCTGTGGTGGTGAGCCTGCCGACATCCAGCGGCAAGACTTTGATTGCTCAGTTCCGAATTCTTCAAGCACTGAACCAATTTGACGATCAGGGCAGTGAAGGATGGGTGGCTTACTTGACCCCCACCCGGGCATTAGTGAACCAGGTAACCCGACAATTGCGTAGGGATTTCCAGCCGTTAGACGTAGTCGTAGAACGGGTTAGCCCTGCTCTTGAGGTAGACGGGGTTGAAATGGGACTGCTGACGGAGACCGCACCAGACTTAAAGTTCCGAGTCTTGGTGACGACACCGGAAAAAATGGACCTGATGCTCCGACAAGGCTGGGAAAGTAAGATCGGTAGACCGCTGACGCTGGTAATCGTAGACGAGGCGCACAACCTTCAAAGCCCGCGTAGAGGGCTCAATCTGGAACTCCTCCTGGCTACGATAAATAAGGAATGTGAATACGCACAGTTCTTGCTTCTCACGCCCTTCATCTCGAATGCTCGCGAGGTTGCCAGGTGGTTAGGTGGTCAGAATTCGGATGACATCAGCCTTTCTTTGGACTGGCAACCAAATGACCGAGTGATTGGGGTAGTTCAGGCCATCAAAGGAGAACCCTTGAACAAACTCAGTTACGACTACTCGCTGGAGTTTGAAACATTTCACACGACGCGAAAGACAATCGCCCTGGATGAGTGCGTAACATTCCCAAAGGTTGGTGAGATTGCTTCGACGTTTTCCAAGGTCAATAATCAGGGCTCAATCGCAGCGGTTGCAGCTCAATACTTGAAGCTTCGAGGACCAGTAATTCTTATGCACGCAAGACCGGATTGGGTATGGTCGTTGGCAGGTCGACTCAAGATTGCAGAGAATAAAAGGTCTTCTGTTCATGCAGATATTGAGCTTGTCCAGAAGTATTTGGCACTCGAAATGGGTGAAAGTTTCCCACTTATCGAGCTTCTGTCTTATGGAATCGGTATTCACCATTCAGGGCTTCCCGAGGAAGTAAGGGTGCTGATTGAGTGGCTCTTTGAGGCTTCGCATCTGGATTTCCTAGTTGCAACAACTACTATTGCTCAAGGGATTAACTTTCCCGTGAGCGGTGTCGTGATGGCCTCGCATCAGTATTTTTCTTCCGACCCTCCACCTGAAGACATGCCTCCCGAGGATTTTTGGAACATCGCGGGACGAGCAGGCAGAATTTCTCAAGGTCAACTTGGAATTATTGCATTAGCTGCTGACAACGAAGATAAAGCGAGTGCGTTACAAACCTATATCAAAGAGAATACGGGAGATCTTAATTCGGCTCTTATTCAAATGGCAATCGATGCAGCCGCTGATTTGGATGACCTCGGAAAAATTGTATACAGTAAGCCGGAATGGTCCTGTTTTTTGCAGTATCTTACCCATGCGTATCGGCAAATGGGAGAGCCCTCTACATTCCTTCAACAAATTGAGCAGGTTTTAAGAGGAACTTTTGGATTCGAAAAACTGAAACTACGCGACAGCCAAATTGCACGTAAACTTCTGCTTGGCATCGAAAACTACGCTCAGTTCCTTCAGGAGCCTGGACGTCCAATCAAGCTGGGCGATAGTACCGGCTTCTCGGTCAATAGCATCATCACGATTCTGTCAAATAAAGGGTCTATTGATCAAAATTCCTGGAATTCTGAGACACTTTTCGAGAATAAGGACCAGACCCTTCGCGACATGATGGGAGTATTGCTGCTCGTCCCTGAGATTAGGGACAACTTGGAAGCTGCGACCGGAGGAGCTGGTAAAGATGGCAGTAAGCTCGCCGACATCGTTAAAGACTGGGTTGGTGGCAAATCGTTACCTGAAATTGCAGACATCCACTTCCAGCAAGAAGGTGAAACTTCAGTGACCGCGATTACCCGATGCGGCCAGAATCTCTTTGGGAAATTGACTCAAACTGCTTCTTGGGGACTCGGAGCGCTGCTTTCAATTACTGCCTCGACACTTCCAGATGACGAATTCAAGCGACTAAGTAATCTTCCTTCCCGTGTCTTTTATGGGGTCAATTCTGATGAGGCCATAGCGATGAGACTGTTGGGCGTTCCGAGAACGGCTGCTGCGCCTCTGGCGTCCCATTGTGACAAGACCATTAATCAGCCACTGCCGAAGCTACGAGAAACCTTGGTCAATTTGACCGAGGCAGATTGGGAAACTGCCGTCGGTCAAAATGGTTCAGTCTATCGACGAGTTTGGCAAATTTTGGAAGGTGTCGAGGACCTCCCAAATGCTGACAGACGCGATCTCTCCCCGTAGAGTTAAATTTTTCTTTTATCCGTTCTCTTGTTTGTTTCAGGCTGAGTGACCTCAAAGGCGGTTTCCCCGAATAAAAGGGCGTCCTGATGTAAAGCACTGAACATTTCGCTCTGAACCGCACGATCGAAATCTTGCTCGTAGGACGTCGAAATTCTCATTTGCTGTCGTGTCGATATTCTTGAATAGCTTTCCGCTACCAGCCGTGCGCGATCAAACAAAATATCAAGAACGAAAGCAGGCATTTCTACGTCCCTTTGGCCGAATGACCCTTTTCGAACATGCAGCTTCGTTCCCTTCCATCGGCGAGGATGCGTTATCTCAACAAATCCGAATAAGATGAATTTCCCCATCTTCGCGTAGGTAATTGCCATATCTTGGGTGAAATTCACATGAAAATCGATTGCACGAGTAAGATAACGATTGATGTTGGGGGGCGTATTAGCAATGAACGTGCAATCGATAACATCGACCAAGAACATATGCTGCTCGTGGCCCCCTGGATGGAGTGTGTCGTCCAATAGAAATTGGGACCATTCGCTAAGGGCATGATTGAAACGCGTGTTGATGTGATCAGTACATCCTGTAAGATATCCACTAGCATCAAAGACACGCAATACTCTCCAAGATACAGAGGTAGCGAATTTCAGCATCCAGGGTCCATAGGAAATATTGCAAACGTTCCCGCTATTGAGCGGAACAAAGCATTTTTCGGAAAACTTCTTTTCCCAAGACGAAAACAGTTGTTCACAATCCTTACACAACATTCGAGGCGTTAAGCCATCCTGTACACGCAGATTGGGATTGTTGGATGATCTGAAGTGGCCGGTTGCGGAAGTTTTCCTCAGCCAATTGAAGACAAAACTTGGAATTATGTGGCTTGCTTGTAAATCGGATGATTCAGCACACAAGGCGCACCGGTCGAATGCCAAATTTGTGAGCCTCCATTTTGCTGGAGGTAGTTCTGGTTCTTTTCGTTGAATCATTTGTTGAACACTTGAGTGAGCTTTTGCGATTTCCTTTTCAACTTCCCTTAATACACCGTTTTATGTTGCATGCAACATAGATCTGTAGTTATTTAGAATTTTTAAACCGTTGGCCTTTTTAACGAATGCTATGAAATAGAGAAACTGTATCAGAAGAAATTTTTTGACCGTTTCGAAGATGTATGAATTGGATTTGGCAAATTTTGGGAGTACTCCACACCTTCGTAGAGTAAATTCGTGTCAAACTTACATTCAAACGAGACTGTAGGGTGATGTAGTCCAGTAATACCCGCGGTTTGGATTACGGGCTGTGAAATTATTCGACCGTCGCCCGGTTGCCCGATATTTTTTGCTACTAGCAAAAGTTGCTATGAATCAAACCCATGCACAGTGCGGAAATTCGGCTACCTCACATCACCTCATTCGAAATTCGCCTTCAAACGGTGCCACTTTGTATCGCTATGGTAGATGTTGTACTTTTCAAGAAGGTAAGGCTGGCTCAATGCGTGCGGAATCAATTGAATTTCCAGTCATACTTCCGATGATTTCAGATGCCTCCTTCGCTGCGCTCATATAAGAAATATATTCGCTTGGCGCACATTCTTGTGAAACCAAAGGTATATTCCCATTATGTTTAGACACCTCTTTCCATTTGGTTGAATTGGTCACAGCCGCAGCAAAGTTAACCTCCAAAGTTCGCACCTCATCCAGCTTTGTGTTCAGTTCTTGGAACAGATTCCCACCTACATATTTTCCACCCACATAGGCACCTTGACTAATTCCGACAAGAGCTAAATAAGCTTCATCAATGATGAGATTTGAGAACGATTCTGCGGATTCCGCTGTATACCCAATCCAAAGAAGTGCGATTCCCACAACAATGGAAAAAGCTACGGCTTGAAATCTTGCAATATCAAACCCTTGGTCTGTAGTCAGCAGGTCACTAATTCTTGGTGTACGTTCCATGGACGCGCGTGTAAAATCTCTTTTAATCCATGTCTTGTTTTTGACCCAAGCCCAGTTTTCTGCCGTCACCCGAAATCGAGTGGCATCCGTTACCTTTCCTACACCAGAACCAACAATAGTGATTCCCAACAACACGAGTACAGATTTATCGATAGAAACCAGTTCACCTTCCTGCACGACCCAATAGATTGCCAACCAAAGAACAATCAAAGTAAAGAACATTACCTGAGCGCTTGACAAACTCGCCTTTCCACTAGGGTCAGCAATGATTTTTAGAGGGTTCAAAGTTATTTTGTCATTCCATCGATTTTTCACGGCAAAGCAAGCTGCTATGTATAGGATTAGAATTGATGCTGTTGCCACTATTTCACCGATGATAATTTTAAACCCCATAGTGGACCCTCGTTTTTTGTTGTATTGCTGTGAAGCATTCATAAGGCATTATATTTACTCCCCCACAATAGAATGGGAATCGTCAGAGGCCTCCGACAGGCTGAGCAGTAGCATCGTGCTTGCGAAATTTTTCTTTGACCCAATCTGTAGATTTTTTCGCGCCGGTCTTTGAGTAGATAATGAGTTCATTGTGAAGCAAAAGAGGGACTAGATGCAGACGGAAATTCCTGCAAAAATAGCAAGACTAATAGGAGACTTCTGGGCGGTAGCTGAGTTGGTGAAATATATCGAGCACGAACTTGAGAAAAGGATAGTTGCGCGACTGGGACTCTTTAAAATCGATGCACTTTCTAATCTACTCCCAGTTTACAAGAACGATTTGAAATTGCGTTGTCGTAGGTGCGCAAAAGTGCGAGAACTTCAACGATTAGTATATCAGCTTCGGACCGATCATGAGGAAGGAATTCGAGCAATAAGGGATTCCCTTGCCGGTCATTCGTTGCACCTCAATCCAGAACAAATCGGGGAATTTTGGTTATTCTTGAAGAAATCCTCCTATGATATTCTTTCTGGTGATTTGTTTGAAATAGACAGAGTTATTTCCTCCATTGATTCAACAGATTATCCTGGAGCAGAGCCCGCACCTCCCATTCCCGTAGATTTAAAGGATCACTGGTGCTATCCAGAACTACTTGGACATCCAGAGCAGGTACGTTTTGTGCAGGTTTATGCAGGTATTTGGTCACCAGGCGTTACAGCGATAGTTCCTGGGAATACAACGGATCAAGACGCTGGCCTACGGGTTGCTGGCTTGATGACATATCTGTTGCAAGTGCATAAACTGACAGCCCCAATGCCCTTCAATTTCCGACCAGCGATTTACCGGCGCCTTCTTTATGAGCTTCTAGTGTCCGACCTGGTAACGTTGGAAGAGGCGGTCTACCACGGTCCACCATCGAACAGATATGGTCCAACCACGACCTCAATTCTAGATGAGTGGCGGCAAAGCTTTCCAAATCATCAAGGCATTCAAGAGTTACAAAATTTTCGAGCACAAATTTCGGTTGAATTTTCAGGCTGGAAGGAAGATTTGAGGAATAAGATTATTGCCCATGTCGATATGGGAATTACGATCGAAAGTATGGAAATGAAAAACTGGCCTATAGACCTTCGTCAGTTTATGGATTTCGTTAAGTGCTTCAGCAATACCATTTACGCTGCAGCGCGGCATCATATTGCGACGAAAGCAATTATTATTCCACCGAAACCACTAAACAACGTTTTGGGACTTGCTCGGAACGACGATCCTTTGCTTTGGAATGATTCGGGATAAACAATAAGTGGTGGCTACCCTCAACGCCAAACAGACCGCCCTCAGCGGTAAGGTGGTGGAAATGCTGGTTCAGGCTGGCCACTAGGTTGCAAAAAGCCTGAAGACACATTGGTCGACGATGTGATTCGTTCTGTGCCCAGATCGATAGAATTTATTTCTTCGCCTGATTTGCGCCTAACGACTCCCCAGTTTGTCTTCCAGGTTTGACATCCACGCCTCATCATCTGGGGCGAAATCACGGACTGCCGCAATGACAGATTCAAGGTCAGTGGGGCTTGCGGCAGCGTTTTCAGCGTCAACCAGGATACTGCGACAAATCTCGGAGTCTTGCGAACTGGAGCGAGCGGCGGTGAACGCGGCTACAAGTTCGGCTGAATCAGCAGCCAGCAACTTCATTCGATCAAGCGTCTCGAGAGTGAGCTCAGCGTCATTGAGAGCGGCGCGCTGGCTAGCCAAGATTCGCTCCAACTCGGAGAAACTGTCGCATGCTGCCACGGCATCGCGGTAAATCGCACAAACCATGTCCCGGTTATTCAATGTTCGAGCGACTGATTCAACGAGGACAACCAGATCAAGGGCATTGGCCATTTTCAATCTGGTTTCATTAAAAAGCTCTCTTATGATTATGTCGGCAGTTCTCTGATAGCACTGTAGCGCCAGTTCGGGATTGTTGAGTTCTCTCACGGCAGTTATGGCAATATTCTGCAGTACCGTTCGATCAGAGATATCGGGAACAGCCTGTCTGAAAATCACAAGCGCCGCTCCCCGGTCATTCTTAAGTTCCAGCCAAGCGTAGGCAAGATCCGCAAATTCCTCGCCTTCCATAGCAATTTGGGCTGCCTCTTCCAAAAGATCATCGATTCGCTCCGGCTCACCCAGCACCTCCGTAATCCCCTGGGCCAGTTCAATATAGTCTTCGAAATCCTCGCAGCCCATTGCCGCGTTTTCGAGCAATCTCCGTGCCTGATCTTTATCGCCAAACCACTGAACAACGAGTTTTGCGTTGGCAACAATATCGTCAATCGTGTTCAGGTAAGGCTCAGCTCTTTTCGCTACGCATTTAGCCGCTTCGACGTTAGACGAACTCACCCGCTTTGCCAGATTCTGATAATCCGTGGCATCTAAGGAACCGAACGAAGCCTCCATTTCCAGTACTTCGGCGAGTTCCCCGCTGCCAGCCTCGCCAGCGTAGTGGGAGAGTCTGGCAATATCGCCTTTGTCATCAGAGTCAACAGCTTCAACGGCTTTGTAAATCAACGCGAGCCCCCGGTCCGGATTACCGAGCATGGTGAAGGCATTGCCAAGTTCGGCATACTCCATTGGTTCAAACAATACGTCTTTTGCCTGTTCTAGTAAATCTTCGAGGTAATCTGAGTCCGCCAAGAGGTATTCTGCGACGAATTGCGCTAGATTTACATAATCTTCCGGGACCTGGCAATCCATTTTTGCCTTGCCTGCAAGCTCGACCGCATAATCCTCGTCAGCGGGTTCCTCAAGCGCTTGCAGGGCTAGGTCTGTCCAGTCATCGACAGTGGCACATTCAGATTCCAAAAATTGCAGATCTGACTTTTCAGGCATGGCAAACTCAACCATTGTGTCATTGTATGCTTCTGTAAGAAAATTCTATTGTAAGTGTTCAGTCCGAGTGTGATTGCAGTTAATTGTTGTCTAGACTCGGTGTTAGCATGCGAGGTTTATTGGCTTTGGAGTTTCAGACGTTTAGGATTTTTCCCTAATTGTTCTGCAACGATCCGAGTCAGATGTCCTTGATCGGCAATGCACACTGTTTGAACCGGTCGTTTTTACCTCTGCCCTTGGTTTGGCCAACCAGGGTCCATTTTGCGGTGCAGTAACATGTTTCTTTGAAGGGAGGTATTTCGCACAGAATGTCTCCAACAGCACCGGTGTGACTGCATAGTGCTAGACCTAGTCGTCAGCCAAGCGTTTTTCGCATTTAACCAAGATGTGTGAGGCTAGATTGGGAATGCGAATCCACAGCAGAATTAGAAACCGGGTATTGTTCACCACCAGCGGTAGATTGCGCTGTCGGGTGTTGGCATCCCAGCCGATGAACTGATCTCTTGGTGTCGTCTGAAATTTCTGCACAATGAACAAGCAACACTAGTATGACGAATTAGCAGTGCTTGAATATTCTGGAATTCAACGAATTGGCGACAGATCATTCAGTGATCCAATTGACAGCCTTCGCAACGGTTTTTTCGTCAACATTAAGGAGTTTGGCTATTTTGCAGTAGCTGAAACCAAGTTCATGGAATTGCAAAGATTTTTTTGCTATTTTCTGATAAATTGGTTCTCGAAATGAGTCAAGCAAATTAACTTGAATCGGAACTTTAGTGACGGTGCGGATTCTTACCGTCCAAGTCCACCATAGATGAGAATCCGCACCATTGTTCGGCTACTGAATGGATTTCAGCTTTGGGTTCGCAGAAGAGTCGAGAAATGAAGTGCAAGATGCAAAATGCTGGGCATTATGCGGCAAATTCGCAAAACTACTATCCCTCTATATATTCCACGACTTAAAGCTACAGCGCACTAATTTTTTGGGTAGCGCCAACACACGCCTTCAGAGAAAAATCAAAATTTCTAAATTCATGAACTATCCGATTGAGGCACTATCTGCACTTCCTGACTATCTACAGTAAATTGACGCAAGGAGCGTATCTTACTGAAATTGTGGATCATTTGGTGGCGACCTGATTCGATGACTAGACATAGTTTTCTTCGATTCACAGACTGTTGAGAAAGCCGAGTAGTCGGTCACCGGGCTCGTATCGACCTGGGGTGCCCGGTAACGGTGTTGTTTTGGCAAGCGCCTGCTCTTTCATCGCGAGGGTTGCCTCCAGATAAATCTGGGTGGTCTCGACGGATTCATGCCCAAGCCACAGCGCAATCACGGAACGGTCGACACCGGCCTGGAGAAGGTCCATGGCCATGGTGTGACGCAAGCGGTGAACGGTGACCCGTTGGTGTTCCAACGAAGGGCACACCTCCGAGCCTGTAATGCGATGTTTGTTCAACAAGTACTGCACGCCATTTACAGTAAGTTTTTCACCTTTCGCGTTGGGAAAGAGCACATCGTGAGTCCCACGCGGTGGTTCTTGCAACCAGGCTTTCAAAACCGTGCGGGTGACTTTGGCCAACGGTGTACAACGTTCCTTGCGCCCCTTTCCGATTACCCGTATGTGCGAACCCGTGCCTACGACGACAACATCCTCACGTTTTAACCCGGTCATTTCGGATAAACGCAGACCTGTTTGTACCGCGGTGAGTATGAAGGCCTGATCACGTCGTCCCGACCAGGTTTTTCGATCCGGTGCCGCAAGCAAAGCATCAACTTCCTCACGGCTGAGGAAGCCGACCTGTTTGCGCGTGAATCGCTTACTCGGAATCGCAAGCACTCTGTGGATTTGAGCGGAATGGGTTGGCAATTCGAACGCCGCGTAGCGAAAGAACGAATGGATGGCGGTGAGACGCAAATTGCGACTGCGAACGGTTATGCCTCGGTGTTTCTCCAAATCATCCAGGAAGGCCACGATCAACGGCGCGTCGAGCTGCTCAAAATTCAGACGCGAGGGCGGCTGATGCAGGCGCTGGTGTGCGAAGATCAAGAATTGGCGGAAAGTGTCTCGATAGGAACGAATGGTGTGAGAGCTCGCCTGACGCTGGTGCACCAAGCGTTGCGTAAAGAACCGCTCCAACAAGGGAGCCAAACTGGTGACCGGAGTCATGGCTGATCCTCCCAGCGGTGCTCCAGACGTTGCATCGCTTCAAGCATCAACTCGGGAGAGCTTTCCAAATACCATTGCGTATTAGCAACATGCACATGGCCAAGGTAAGTAGACAAGACGGGCAGGAGACGCTCGGGTTCCTGACCACTGCGATACCAGGAAATCAAAGTGCTCATTGCGAAGCGATGTCTAAAGTCATGGAGACGTGGACCGTGACTGTCACACTTACCGCGCAGACCAATCTGGCGCGACAGCACGTTAAAAACAAGGTGGATTCGTGCGTGGTTGAGCCGATTTCCACGGCTGGAAACAAACAGATAGGACGATACCGGGTACCCGTCCCAATGGCGCTCGCGCCGCATGATGTAGTCTGCCAGAGTCTTGCAAGCCGAGCTATGCAGTGGGACCAGGCGAGTCTTGCCGAACTTGGCGTTGCGAACCGTTAATACCGCAGCTTCGAGATCGACATCTTGAAGCTCAAGATTACGCGCTTCGCCCAAACGGATTCCCGAGACGATGAGCAAGCCGAACAGACAATAATAGACCCAGGGCAGCAATGCTTCGCGTTTGCAACGATGTGGCATGTTGAGTGCAGCACAAAGTAAGTTTTCGATCTCCTCCTCCGAGTAGAAATACGGTCTCGCCCGCTTGGGTCGAAACGGCAGTAAACCCGAGGACGGGATCTGCGTGCGTGGATCAGTTGTACGACGATAACGCGCAAATACGCGCACGTAGCTCAGTCGCTGTGCCCAGCACGACGGTTGTACGTTCACCGGCTGTTGTGCCCAAGCAAGTGCCAGCGCCTCAGTAATGTAGACTGCTTGATGCTGTTCCATAAATGTGACGAAATCCAGTAATCCGTTACCGACTTTGCGCAATTTGAATCCTAGATTGCGCCGCACACTCAGGTACTCGTGAACGGCTTGGCGCAGGGTGTTCATCGGGCACCTCCTGGCCATGGCAGAGCCAACGCGCGTAACGCCTCAAGATCAACCTTGGCGTAAATTCTGGTGGTTTGAGGATGGCGATGTCCCAGCACGTCGCCGATTTCACTGAGCGAGGCACCTTGGCGTAACATCTCGGTGGCTAATCCATGGCGGAACTGATGTGCGCCGAAACTCGGTGCGTTCACTCCCGCACGCTGGAGGCAATTGTGCACGACAGAACCAACACTGCTTGAGCATCGAAATCCTTGGATGGGCGCCTTGGAGCGCAGGAACACGCGTCGACTGTTGCTCATCGGACGCCCATGGCGCAGATAGTCAACAATCGCTTCGCCGACCTCGTGTAACAACGGAAACTCCTTGCATATTCCTCCTTTGGTGCGCAAGTTCATCGTCCCGGCGTTCCAGTCAATGTTATCGAGTTCGAGAAATACCACTTCGCTGGCGCGTAGGCCGAGTCGAGCGAGTAACAGCAAAATCGCATAGTTGCGACGCCCTATGGCGGTACTCCGGTCGATGCTGGTCAATAGCTGATCGACTTGATCGGCTGAAATTGCGCGAGGCACCGATGTATCCGACCAGTTGGCCACCACGGGAACAGCGGCGACTAAATTCAGCGTTCCTTCACTGCGATAATGCACGTACCGCAAAAACGAGCGCAACGCGGTTGTCATAGTCTTCGCTCTCGTGTGCAAACATGGTGCCTGGTGTTGAACAAATCCAACCACATCGCTAGCACTCAGGTGCGAGAATGTAACTTGTCCATCGCCAAAACGATGTTGAACAAAGCTGCCTACGTACCGTACGTAATTCTTGATCGTTTCAGTCGATAAGCCGCGCATTTCTAGCAAATGCTCTTCGTAGTCCTGCACACAACGCACCGCCTCAGTAACTGGACGTACGGATTTCTTCTCGGTACGGATCACACCCTCAAGGCGTAGAAAATCCATCAGATTCCCGAGCGCAGCAAGATCTCCTCTGTCAGGCTGCAGCTGGCGGTAACGATATTGCAAATACTGCTTCGCACAGTCGTTGCTCATACCACGTAGTTTGATTCCCTCCTGCTTAAGCCATCGGCTAAAGTCAGCTGCGAGAAAAACCTGTCGATGAACCGACCTAACAGCATATCCCTTCTTACTCGTTGCGCTTGCAAACCGATCTAGATAGACCACAAGCGGACCTTCCGGCGCTCGCAACAGAACAATTTGGTCATTGATGACACCTTTCATGATGGACTCCCCTTACATGTAGTTGATAAATGGAGTCCGAATTATGTCAACACTAATTCATAAATTTACTGAAAAATCAATACATTGGTGACACTACTGGAGATAGTCAAGGAGTGCAGATAGTGGTTACTATGTTCTGCAGGACATAGTAACCAATCAAAAGACATCGGTAATCGGGTGAGGGTAGTATCTGAGAATTTAAGCAGGTCGAGTGCGATGATGATTTGCTTAAGAGCCCGATGTGCGACTGGGCAGATGAGATTATTGCTTTCGCCAATTCAATAGGTGGTATGTTGATTGTAGGTGCCGGCAACGACGGTAGTGACATTGGCATGTCGCGTACGCAAATTGCTAACTTGGATAAACTCTTGAAGGAGATTAGTAGCGACAAAATTAAACTGCTGGGTCGTATTTGAACTCAACACGTGGAACTATCAGGTGGAAAACTGATGTTGGCAGTCGCAGTACAGGAGAGCGAATCTGTCGATACGAGCTCTCGTGGAATTTATGTCCGTGTCGCCGCTTCAGCGGTTTATGGATGAGGATGAACGCCAATGTTTGTAAAACGTCGCTCACAAGCACGCAATCTGTGGTTTGACAAGCAACCTGTACCGGAGACTGGCTACAGACTTTGACCAGAATCTTTGGCCATCTCTGCTGAGTATTGAGGGTGTAGCTGAACTCGAATTAGTGCGCAAGAAATTAGCCTTCTGAATAGACAATAATCCTATATAAACGTGGTATAATTTTATCTTTCACAGAACTGAGAAAAATCATGCATACTGTCGAAGCGGTTAAGACCTTGGCCGAGTGGGACCGGTACGGCTGGAACGTGTTTACTCTTTCCGACATGCGCAAGCTGTTTCCGCACCAATCCGAAAAGACGCTCTCTGAGAGCCTACGCCGCCTGGTACGAAAGGGGTTGCTCGAACGGGTGGCGAACGGGGTATTCGTGAATTCTCTCTCAAGCCGAAGCCGGGTTGGCATGTTTGAACGAATTGCTTGCGCAATCCGCCGCGGCGAGTACAACTATATCAGTCTCGAATGTGCTCTTTCGGAATGGGGTGTGATCTCCCAGATCCCGCAAGCCTACCTGACAATCGTAACCACAGGGAGGAAGGGCGTGTTCAATACCCCTTACGGGGTGATTGAGTTCACTCATACCCAGCAATCAGCATTGGAAATTTTGAAAAACACGATTCAAGGAGAGCGTCCATTGCGGATTGCAACTGCGCCGGTGGCACTCCGGGATCTTCGGCGGGTCGGGAGGAATTTGCATCTCATGGATTTTGAGGAAATGCAGGAACATTGTCAAGGATGAAGGAGAGGTGCTGTGTTCAAAGAAGGTACATTTCGAGAACTGGTTGAAATCACACTTGAACACCATCCCGAACTCGTGGGTATGGAAGTGATTGTTGAGAAGGAATTACTGCACTACGAACTGCTACATGTTCTCAACCGTGGCGGCTGGCTGGACGGGTTGACATTCCAGGGTGGTCCCGCACTTCGTCTCTGTTACGGAGCGTCACGCCTGAGTGAAGATTTGGATTTTTCGGGTGGTCCCGGCTTTTCCACCGAAAGCATGGATGGTTTGGCTGCATACTTGAAAAAGACACTATCGGGCCGAGGCCTTGGCGTCGATGTTAAGAGTCCAAGAACCATCACCTCCCATTTCACTTCAGACATTGGAGTGAATACCTGGCGCGTTGTTTTCGAAATTTTGCCCTTCCGGCGCGGAATTCCGAAGCAAATAATAAAACTCGATATCGACAATGCGCCAACTTATACGGAAGGTCCGAGTGCTATTGCCCAGAATTATAGTGTGGTGTGCGAATCCCAAATGCTTGTGCGTGTTCAGAGCCGGGAAGAGATCCTCGCGAGCAAGCTTGTGGCCTTTTCGGCCTCGGTGGTAACACGCAACCGTCCGCGTTTTCGAGATATTTGGGACATGCACTGGCTCAGAGGGAACGGCACAGCGATTCGCAATGATCTGGTACGCGCCAAAATGGGTGACCATCATGTCGAATCAGCTTGGTTTGAGACGGCTGCAGACAGTGTAGGGGACATCGTCCGTTCGAGCGAATTCGCTAACGAGATGAAACGTTTTCTGCTACCGCATGCGGCTGTGCAAATGCTTGACAAGCCTCTGTCCATGGAATTTCTTGCCGGTGAAACCGAGCGTTTGATCCGGATGGCCTACCGCTGAATTAGCAGGGAATGTATTTCGTTACTAACGCTGGATTAAAGCGACAACGAAAGTGCAGGAAGCGGGCAATGTAGCATCGGTAAGCGGCAATTCACAAGTTCGTACTGCGCTGTAGGGATGCAGCGCTAGCGTAAAGCAGCACTTACGCTGCCCGAAATTTAGTCACTGCTGTGTCTCCGATTGATAGTAGTATCTTCGCAATAGAGTTCTTGTCTAACCGTCCGAGTTGAATTGGATGGGTTGGAGAGGAGTCGATCTACAGGATTCAATAGAGTAATTTCAAATTGCAATATAGACATGGTTCGAAAACATTGCGACCACGTCCACCACGCAATTTAGTCGAACTGTATTCCGCACCAGTGTTAGAAAGCGAATTTTCGAGTAGAGTGATCGTATCGATAGAGCTATGAGCGACGTAATAGGGCTTTCCAATATCAAGATAAACTGCCTGAAGAGTGACTAGGCCTAATATTTGCCGCAATGCTTCGGTAGATTGTGTAAGATTCTTTTCCAATAATGCTTTAACATTTTCGAGTTTTGCTTCCATCCATTCAATAGGCGAGGTTTTGAATATTTTGTCACGTGTTCACCACAAATCGTTCAGTTGAGGGGGTGAGATTCAGCAACAGAAACTGCTGCATATCTATTTCAGAAAGGAGGAGGAAACAGTAATAATTCTGAGTCTCAGATTTGTATCACCATAGGAGGCGGTACGAATTATTTGCAAAAAGTATCAATAAATGATACTTTATAAAAATGAAATCAGAATTATTTCGGTTACACGCAAGAGAATATGTTAGCGACCTTGCCGCTGCTGGGAGATATCACTTCGTTTCGAGTGACGCTTGTAAGGCACTTGATGTGTCTGCAGCCGCAACCAAGCTTGCTCTAAACCGGCTGGCCAAGCAGAAAATGGTTGCTCAACCTGCACGGGGCTTTTATGTGATCGTTCCGCCGGAATATCGCACTCTTGCATGTTTGCCTCCAGACCAGTTCATTCCGGCATTGATGCAAAAGCTTGATCAGCCCTATTATGTCGGGTTGCTGTCGGCAGCACAGTATCATGGTGCGGCGCATTACCCGCCTCAGGAATTCCAGGTACTTCTGGAAAAGTCTCACCGACCAATTCACTGCGGTCGGGTGCGTGTGACTTTCATCGTTCGCAAACACCTCCGAAGTGTGCCCGTTCAAACTTTCAACACGTCTCGCGGTACGATATTGGTGTCGATACCGGAAGCAACAGCCATTGATCTGATAGGCTACATTCATCACGTGGGTGGGCTTGACCAAGCTGCAACTATCCTCTGTGAACTCGTAGAGCAGATCGATCCGCAGAAATTAGTGAATGTTGCACAAATTGCTCCTATTACGTGGGTACAAAGGCTGGGCTACTTAATCGAACTTGTTGGTGCCAGCAAAAAGGTCAATCTTCTTAGAGACTATGTTGAGAAGAAAGCTCGGCAAACAGTTCCGCTTCTCCCTAGTGTACCCCACGAACATTCACCTCGAGATGCGGAATGGAAACTCTTTGTTAACGCCAAAGTGGACCCGGATATTTGATTCCTCGTGATTACATCACAGAGTGGCGGGCACAAGCGCCGTGGGTGCAAGATTTCCAAGTCGAACAAGATCTTGTCATCAGCCGAGCTCTTATAGCTATCTTTCGCCATCCTTTTTTAAGACAGACACTTACATTACGGGGCGGTACGGCACTCTATAAACTCCACATTCATCCACCAATTCGCTATTCTGAAGACATTGACCTTGTGCAGGTCAGCGCAGATTCAGCCGGACCTATGATGAGTGCAATACGGGAAGTATTAGATCCTTGGTTAGAAAGACCAAGATGGAAACAAACCGAGGGACGCGTAACCTTCATCTACCGTTTTTCATCCGAGAACGTGCCGTCGATTACACTAAAACTGAAGGTGGAAATCAATACGCAGGAACACTTTGCAGTATACGGTTTCGTGCATGAACCATTCGCTGTGTCTTCGCGTTGGTTTGAAGGCACTAGTGATATTAACACATATGTGCTTGAAGAGTTGCTAGCCACCAAATTGCGCGCCCTATATCAGCGTCGAAAAGGACGCGATCTTGTCGATCTATTTGTTGCACTGGAAGAAGCGACACTTAACCCCGATCGCGTTATTGCTGCGTTTTCACAGTACATGCTACATGGTGGCCATAATGTTACGCGCGCTAAGTTTGAAAGGAATCTTGAAGAGAAATTACATAACGCGCAGTTCAATGCCGATATCGGCCCACTACTCACAACTGGATATACTTGGGACATCAATGTAGCCGCGGAAAATGTTCGCTCCCGACTAATTGCCTTATTGCCTGATCGCCTAAGGACGTGAAAACGCAGAGGTAATCACAGAGAAAAGTTGATTAAAGGTACGTAGTAGGAAAAGCGTCTTGACATGTAGTTGCGAGGTGCTTTGATAGAAAGATTACTGGGGTTGTATCACATACCATTGCCGTGTGTAAATAGTACTATTATCACTTTTCATAACGAATTGTTCGAGAAGAAAGTTTTAACTTCGAAGGTGGCAAATACCTTCGAAAGACTCAATCCCATTTTTGGGGATTACCTCCTGCCGTGTATTTGGATGTTCCGCATTTACGCTGATAGAGCAATACGATTGTTTATCGCAATTCTTTTCATTATCTTAAGGAGATGAAACCGATTAGTTGTGAGTTGCCTACGAAATCTGTTAAGCGAATCCATATATCTGAAAAATCAATTTAATTTATGTGTTTAAAATTGAAAATTTGAATGGTAGCAAGGATATGGTTCGAATACATTGCGACCACGTCCACCATAGGTAAGAATCCGCACCATTGTCCGCACTCTGTAAAGCGTCATATATGGTCTCCCCCCGTTATGCAAGGCTTGATTACACATTGACGACATAGTTAGGTTGCGGTCATATATCCGCGGACAAAAGCGCATGGCGCTCAGAATCTCGATGTCCATGACGGTGATGCTGGCGGCCGCCTGTTTTGCCATTGACAGCGGCAAGCCTGAACGTATGAGGTCACTGGTCAAAGACCTGGCCGCCTGATTCTGCCGCTTGACGCGGCGCCATTCTGGACAATCGATTCAGCGGACCGCTCGGCGCCAGCGCAATTTGTCTGCATCGCCCCATTCAGCCTGATTCTTGCCGCGCAAACAGCCGCGGCGCCGAAATCTGGCGCTGTGATTCGATTTTCCCGGAAAATCAATATTCATGCCGACTCATTCCGCTCGATAGCCAGTAAAATTACGCCCAACGGAAAAGTCTCAAATAGAAACAATAGCAATTATATCCTTCACATCTATGTATAATTAGTGAATGGAAGGCATTTTATCCATCTCATTCACTTATACATTACAATCTACAGTGAATATGTTACCAGTGAAAGCATGTCAACCACGCGACCGATACGAAACCGCATCCAGGTTCTGAAACGAGAGTACGATACCTTGCGCCAAGGCAAGGAATCGTTACTGTCGATGATCGACGAAGTTGAACTTCCTGAAAGCGTGTACAATTCAAACGCCATTGAGAACTCGACCCTCACACTCGAGGAGACTGAGAGAATCCTTCTGGAGCAGATACTGTCGCGGAACGTGCCTATACGGGAAGTATTTGAGGCGAAAAACCTGGCCCGTGTAACTGAATATAAGCGCGCAAAAGCTAAAGATAGTGAGTTGACCAAAGACCTGATTTTGCTCTTGCATCAGATGCTAATCGGGGGTATTAACGATGACATCGCCGGCCGTTTTCGTCGGCAGGGTGAGTATGTACGGGTGGGTACTTATATCGCACCAGCACCTGAGCAAGTAGAGCGCATGATAGAAAACATTCTCGTAGAGTATTCCAGCGATTTCGGCTCCTACTTTCTGGACAAGATTGCCCAATTCCACCTGGATTTCGAGACTATCCATCCATTTTGTGATGGCAACGGCCGCATAGGGCGGGTTGTAATCAATTTTCAACTCTTGCAACTCGGTTTTCCACGTCTGATGGTCCGTAACTCGGAGAAGGAACTGTACTACCGAGCATTCAAAGATTACACAGACAAAGAAACAACAAATACGATGGAGCGCATTCTGTCCTTGTTTCTGATGGAGTCGCTGCACAAGAGGCTGAGCTACCTAAGAGGCGAGTTCATCATCAAATTGTCGGATTATATTAAACAGAACGGACTTTCGGCTACGGGTGTAACCAACGCCGCTCGCCGCCAGACTATTCCCGCCTTTCGAGAAAAGGGGGTTTGGAAGATTGGGAAACAATAGCGGGGAATTGATTTCAGTTTCGTGGATCTGGAATTCTATTGTGTCAGAAGAAACGCGTGATCGTCCCGAAGAACTCGCATCACTGTTGCGATAATCGGAATGAGATACCCCAGCCACACACTGTGACCGTCTCGGGGGTGTAATCCCACCCGACCGGACATGTATGTCAATGCCGTATGAAAATTCTAAATTAAGGTATTGTCAATTAGCAAAGTTGGATAGGTTACTACTGGCGGTAACAATTAATAGGATTATCACACGCGCCGAAAAGGCAGTTGCGATCGATTCCGCCCGCGTTATATTTACGCGTTCAATGTGGACATTCAGGAAACGCTCGAATTTAAACTCTAGAGATCCACTTGATAGCTTTGGAAACAGTTTTGTCATCAACGTTGAGTTGGATAGCAATTATTCGTAGGCTTAGCCCGAGCTCCTTGAGTTGTAGTGCGTTCGCGGCGATTATCTGATAAAGCGGCCGTCTTGACGTATCTAAAATTTGAACTTCAAAAGGCAGCGCAGATAAGGTTCGAATACGTGAGCGCCAGGCTAACTGGCATTAGGGTAGCCGGTGAAAGTCCGGTAGGAAGTAAATGCTAACCCCAAACTTTCGCCGCGAGCCGTGCGTCGGCACTCGTGAGGGTGCAGGTGAAGCGTCGGTAGCGGTGCGCATAGCCGCGATGATTGAGCAACGAAAAGAACCTTGTTCAGAGTGTTGAGATTCTATGTATGGTCGAAGACAGCATTGTTTGCACCGATATGGTGAGGTGCAGAGGAGCTCTGCGGTGTCCAAGGAGTCGATGGATGTGCGTACGCCCTGTGCCGGGACCTGGGAGGGCTTTATCTGACCTTGCAAGTGGTTGACAAGGTCGCTGAAAGAAAGGAGGTAATCTGAATCTGAAGATGGGTAGGATAAAGCAATCGGATGCAGCCATAGTACTGCTGAATGCGGCGAACAAAGAGGCGCAAGTCTTGGCGGAGTCGAACGAGGGAAGGGCTGCAATCAAAGGGAATCTGCAAGGTCAAAGCACGTGCCACACACAGGGGCGGGAGCGCGTGTCACAGGCGGCTGAGCGGATACGGCAGGCTGGCCTAATCAACGGTTTGCCGTCAAGCACCTGAGGTAGGAGCCGTATGCGTTAACGCGCACGTACGGATTCTGTGCGGGGGGAGAGCAGCAATGTTCTTCCCTACCGCGACTGCGACCACGTCCACCAGTAAAATTGAGTCGCACATTTGCCCGAATGATTTGGTGCGATTCTACTATTTACTATTTACTATTTCAATAGAATTGAATGTTGTAAGTGCCAAATAATGCGGTTTGCCTCAATCAGGAAAAACTACCTCCAGTTCATTTTTCTTTCCATTGGTACCGTACTTTCAACCTATTTAGGTGCGACCAAGGCAAGTGACCTTCGTGTTGGAGCATGCCAACAACGATGCCAGGAGCTATTTTTTCCTCGTTGGCAAACTTTTGAACAGTTTTAGCGCTCTTTGGAGATTTCGCCAAAAACTTTTCCCATGAACTTTTGGTAACAAGGGCATTGCTTGCCCAGTCATTGGCTTCTGATTCTAAATGAGTTAATTTACCGTCAGTTTCATCAATATAGGTCTTCTTCTTACTATGAAGAATTATGTGAGCTGCTTCGTGGAAAAAAATAAACCACAGATGGTCGTCGGATTTATGTCGTGCACTCAACTGAATCACAGCTTTGTGGGATGAATACCACCAAGCTGCGCCACTAAGTGCCGTTTTTGGTAACGGCGGTACCAACGCAAGTGCAACTCCCGCTTGATTACATAATGTACATGTTTGTTGCAAAGCTTCTGCAATTGGTTTACGCGTAAGTTTCCGAATTTCAACAGTTGCTTGTTTGAAGTTGCTCTCGTTATACTTTTTACAATATTGATGCTCGGCTTCAAGTTCACCAAGTCGTAACCACGCAGTCAATGCCGCTTCGTTGCTCTTGTGACTTGGGGAATGACACCAGTAAAAATCCGCAGGCTTGTATCGTTCAGACCAGGCTTTGACTGAACCAGTACCAAAAAAATCTAACAACTTTAATACCGAGTCTGAAGCTGATTTCGGATTCTGAAAGCATTCTCGATTCACTAGTTCCCGAATTGGAAAGGCTTTTGCCCACTCCAAATTGGTAGCCGCGTTCTCTTCCTCAATCTTTCGTGCTCTGTGAATTTGATAAATTGAATCGATTCCAATCCAAATGCTAGCGTCAACGCCAAGCACTTTCTCGAACTGAAGTGCAGTTTGCGGTTCAATTCTTGCTTTGCCTGCAATGATCTCACTAATTAGTTTAGCAGAACGCCCACATCGTCTAGCGAATTCGGCCTGAGAAATCCCCTGTACTTCCAATCGTTCTTTAAGCACAGACCCTGGTGCTACTGTATAGTCTGGCTTAAAGTGGTTATTTACTGCTACCATTTATCTTTCCTCTTAGTGATAGTCTATTACGTCTAAGATTGTTATCGCCTCAACGTGCTGTCTATCTATTCCATCATCATCTTTACGTGGGAGCGGCTCGTGATTTGGTTTAAAGACAAGCCGAAAGGGGTGAATGAGATCAACAGCAAATTGTTCATTTAAAATTCCGGTCAGCTGATGCATCCTCTCGGGTGGAGTGGTTGGCACTAGTGCTAAATTACTGGCTACCTTTAGAACTACCATTCTGTTAACAATTACATTTTTCATTCTGTCCCCATAGCTCCGAATTAATGCTTTTTCTGTGTTGAAAGTTTTTTCTAGCTTGCGGGTTGAGAAAGTAATGTGCAAATTGACTACTCATAAATATTACGTATTAGGTAATATTTTAACAGAAAATATATAAATTAGGCATGTAGTCACATGCAAAAAGGGTCAATTCGAATTCGAAAAATGGGTTGTGGTTCCATTGGTGCCCAAGATGATTCAGAGTTATGATCGAAAGTAGTGCGTGAGGCGCTTGAAAAAAAAAGTGGCGTATCTGGTTTAACATGTAGATTCACAAATTCTTACAAAAAACCAGAAAGGTACGCCATTATTGATAATTCTGACTATCTTGCACGAAACATAGACGGAATTATTCATATTGTCGCTCCACATCAAGTTCACGTATGTTGATAATCTTACTTTCTTTTTTGTGAAAACCGAATGATTTTCTTAGTGAGTTTCGTTGCAATGGTGGCTAATTTGATATGACACCTTATCCAGTTCACAGGATTGCCGACATGCCCCATTGCGTCTCCAACAGCTCGATTCGAATACCATCTGCGAAGGATTTCCCAGTGCCGACCTCGCACTTTTCGACGAAAACCGCCCAGCAAACCGTTAGAATGAAGCAGATTAAATTGGTCTATGTCAGGAAGTCTGAACCTGTAATATTTATTGCACTATGTTTTCTTTACCCGTCGTAGATTGACGGTTAATAGTACTGATTTGCTCGCATATAGAGCATAAAGCGACGTGCCGCTTGAAAAATTAAGACAAGGTTAGCGGTCCGAATCTATGAGACAAGTCTCAAAGTACTTGCACGGTGTTTAATTGGAAGGTCTTTCGCTATTTGTGTAAGATTAACTTCGAAGTAGGCGCGTTCTGACCCGGCGGGACGCCAAATATATTCTCCGGTAGAACTTTCTGAGTTGACTGGTATTTCGGTAATGGATGGCCAATTTACGTTGCCTTGGTGGTTTAGCAAATCAACTCCGCCGATCAACTTTGTTCTACCGCCTTCTCCAATAGCAAAATACAGACATGAACCATTAGTTAACAATGCCCGAATTTCCGGTGCATTGGGTGTTCTCAACGCGTACGGAAGATCAAGATTTGCAATAGTTTGTTTCAGAACTTTTTCAAACGACCGAAGAGCAAGCAGGACCTTTCCCGACATAATAGCGGGAATGTGAAATTCCCCCAGCGTCAACGCAACAGAAAATTCAAACAAATTGCGTGCGGAAAAGCGGCGACTAGATCCGCGGCTTTCGGCATCCGTTCCATCTGGAACGATTACGCCTTTTTCGCACAGATAAATCAGACGATGCTGCGGCTGTTGCAGTAATTTTGCAATTCCTGTCAGTGTCCACTCTTGTTTATCCATAATTGACAGCATCTATTATTTTTAGTGTGTTGTCAAACATCTTTTAATGTTAATTGATGATTTGCGAATATCATCATTCTGTCTACTAAATTGAATTGCTACTAGGTTCATACATAAAATAGCTTCTTATTTAAGCGATCAACGAATTCTGAATATGGTCTAGTGCAAGTCGTTGTTTTGAATAAATCTCGCAAACTTGATGTGTGTTCAATGAATCTGCTTGTATTTATTTCTTCCTCTCTTCCTGCTTCACTTCAGCAATATTCGAAGATTTTCAACACTTTTTGCTCTATTGTGGCGCTGAACATACCATTCTCGAAAAAGAATTTCGATCAGATTAATCAATTTTTGTGCTTCCATAGGTTCAACATCAATGATGACATTAATATCCTTTTCCATATGTGCACCGATACTTCCAATTTTTCGCACAGCATCAATCGCGTCTACTGTATCTTCAAGCACTTGTTTCGGCCCCTTTCCATCTTTAACTCGCTTTTTCAAAGTATCTATCTCTAGAAAAAGGGTTCTATCAGATATCCCACAGAAATCCCTAATTATGCTCTGAAGACAACGGCGCGACAGAGTTGCACTTACTTTGGGGCTGAAATCACGAATTAGGCACGCTTCTTTGTAATCTTCAACTATCGGCTCTGGAATGTAGCTAGGTTGCGGTTTCGCTAAAGATTCTGGAAGCAAGTTCCATGATCGAATCAACGTTACTTTTGCCCAACGGTTAATAGTTTGAGTGTCGGCTGTATACAGATCAAATTTAAGCTGAAGTTGTTTGCAATCATTGTTCGCGCATTGAACTGAATGAATACTGGCAATCACAGGTCCATAGACGCTTTGACTATGGTTGATATGAACTGTGTTTAATTTGTGCATGGTTGCAATACGGGCATGTCCAATTGAAGCCGGTCATAGGTAAAATTTTGTGCGTAGAATTAAAAAATTAAATAGATTGCATGTAAATTACTATTTACTGCTGTGGTGTATGCTAATCTTGAACAGTAAAACTCCTACGTTGAGAACTCGCCACTTCGGAATACTTACAATGCTTTGAAGAGAACCTGCCTAACGAGAATATTATAGGAATACCGTCAAATTCTATTCTGATTTCAAGCAATTACACTCATACTTTACGCTTACATTTGTTTCTCAAATTACCGATATTACGCGGTTTCTAGGTGAATAGTGGTACTAGTTAATCGTATTACACTTGATGAATCTAAAGAATCCGAAGAATCCGACCAAAGTGATTCCGCTAAATATACCTTTCAACCTGAGTTCAGACTAGGGGTTCATGGTTAAACAAGTTTATAATTCCCATCATTATTAATCAGTATAAGATGCTTAAGATTTGCAATCCATGGAGCAATGATTCATGAAAAAGACGTACAAACCTGGTGAGAAAGCTCCAGATAGTGTTCAATTTGAGATTGTAGGACCGCGCAGAGGCCATACCGGAATTGAGCGGACAGTAACCAAAGGCGAACCTTTTCCACCGCCGCTGAAATCCGGTCAGTAATTCGTTCTGACGGACAAAACGAGGCATGGCGGTAAAAGAGAAAAGTGACGGATTCATATTAGTCAGTATTAAATATCCGCTTCGATTTTCAGAACACTACGAAATATTGGTTGTAGAGCTTCAGAGGCGTGGAGCCTTGATCCAACATTGAATGCCGATACGTAGTTCTTCATTGATCCAATGTTACTAGCGGAGAACCAGAATTTTGAATTGCGACTCGTGCGCGGCAAGCTATGAGAAGCACTTCAGTACCATCAATAAATTAATGCAGCTCACAAAAAGTCGTTCAGATGTCGTATGAATTAGCACGGCACACTCGTCACAGTCTCCTTTATGAACGTATTATGCGCAAATTCGGCAATCTTGATCGTCACTTTAGCTTCTGGAGGCTATCAATCTATCCAGATCAAGGGTAGATGTTTCCGATGATGTTGCGATAAAGAAATTTCCTATTGAGTTTGTCATAGCGTTTTGAAGCGGCTTCACCTAGCCTAGACTTGTTCAGTAGAGCGTGAGCGAATTTTAGTTTTTGGAGATTATTCGAGACATCCAAGGCATTAATTTCCGATAAAACTCTGAACCGTACCTAGGTATAGTGATTTATGCTAATAAAGTATTGAAAATATTTATATTATGAACATCGTGACTATGAAATCTTTACCGCATCTCTCAGAACCAATGCAAGGTGCGCTAAGTCTTTCCAGTGGCGCACGTTTTTACCGATGCGCATTGCAAGTCAATCCCTTTGCGTATTTGAACCGGTATAACAAAAGAACACCTTTCAAATCAGAGACAGACTACAACACGGCGATTGTAAACGCGTGTCTTGATAATGAAATTGAAGTAATCGCCGTCACTGATCACTATCGCGTAGAGGACTCTTGGACGTTGATACGTAATGCCCGTGACGCAGGAATAGCGGCATTTGGTGGTTTCGAAGCTGTAACGAAAGATGGCGTTCATGTTCTGTGTATTTTTAACCCTGAAAAGGATGACATTCTGGAACGCTTGATCGGCGAGTGTGGTGTTCACGATCCCAAAGAAGTATCGCCAACAGGTAGCTTGGATTCTATCGAACTCTTAGAGCATGCAAAGAAATGGGGTGCCGTTTGTATTGCCGCTCATGTAACAACAAATGGTGGATTGCTTGAAAAACTCTCAGGTCAAACACGCATAAACGTATGGAATTCATCTAATTTACTCGCTTGCGCAATTTCTGTACCTATTGATGACATTCCTGAGGGAATGAAACAGATTCTGAAGAACAAGGATCCGCAACACAAGCGAATACGCCCTCTGGCGGTAATTACTGCATCGGATATAGATGATCCAAGCAATTTGAATACGAATAGCGCATCCTGCTTTATCAAGATGTCAGATGTTTCGGTCGAAGGTTTTCGTCAAGCATTCCTAGACCCAGAGTCTCGAATTCGCCTGTGCAGTAATCAACAACCTGACCCTCATGTTGAGCTTGTCGCTATAACTTGGGAAGGTGGTTTCTTGCGAGATACTGGTATTCATTTTAACGGCAATCTCAATACGGTTGTTGGGGGACGAGGTGCCGGGAAATCCACAATGATTGAGAGCATACGGTATGTACTTGGTCTTGATCCAATCGGTGAGGATGCACGAAAAGCGCACGAGGGGGTAATTCGTGATGTGCTTAGATCAGGAACAAAAGTATCACTGGTGGTTTCTTCGCCCAAACCGACGGAACGTAGTTATGTAATTGAACGTTCGGTTCCCAACCCGCCAGTTGTTAAGGATGAACATGGGGAGGTGCTATCTGTTTCGCCTAGGGATATTATTCCTGGTGTGGAAGTTTTCGGCCAACACGAAATCTCTGAACTTACTAAAAGCCCCGAAAAACTAACCTTACTGTTAGAACGGTTCGTTGACCGAGACACATCAGCGAATGATCGAAAAGTTAAAGTTAGGTGGGCGCTTGAGAAGTCGCGTAAGAGAATTATGGACTTGCGACATGAAATTGATCGGGTTGAGGAACGGCTCACCGCACTACCTGGACTTGAAGAAACAGAAAAGCGTTTCAAGCAGGCAGGTCTCGAAGATCGTTTGAAAGAAAAAAGCCTTTTGATAAAGGAAGAGCGCCTTTTTTCGATTCTCGAAGAAAAGTTACAGCTCTTTCGTACGCTACGCGACCAAATTATTGGAAATCTTCCGATTGATACAGCATTTGTATCTAGCAAATCACTGAACGTTATGCCGAATGCGCACACATTGGTTGAGATAGAAAAAGTTCTCGATACATTAAGCGCCTCTCTGAAAATGGTCTGTGGCCAATATGAAGAAGCGTTGCTAGTTGCCGAAAATTCGATTGGGAATATTCGGAGTCGATGGAATGAACAACGCAAGACGATAGAGGAAACTTATGAGAACTTACTTCGAGAACTTCAGAAAGCCAACATCGACGGCGGGGAATTTATTCAACTTCGTACACAGATCGAAGAATTACAACCCTTAAAGGAAAGAATAAATGTCCTTAAGCGTGAGCTAACGACTCATGAAGAACACCGACGGAAGTTGCTCAATGAATGGGATGACATCAAGGCCGTAGAATATCGCCAGTTGGACAGTGCGGCTAGGAGAGTTTCAAATGAGCTTCGCGATCGAGTTCAAGTTGATGTAAAAATGGCTGGAAATCGCATGCCGTTGGAACAATTGTTGCGAGAAGTCGGGGGCAATCTCGCCGCGGCAATTGAACGAATTCGTCAGCGCGATCAACTATCGCTATCCGAATTTGCAGCACATTGTCGGGCTGGAAAGGATGACTTGATGAATTATTACGGTTTTCCTTCTGGAGCAGCGGAAAGAATCGCAAATGCAGAATTAGATCTATATATGAAGATTGAGGAACTAGACCTACCCGCGACAACATGTATTAAATTGAACATAGCAGCGGATAATGCTACGCCAGTTTGGCAGGCGTTATCAGCACTCTCTACCGGGCAAAAGGCGACAGCTGTATTGTTGCTCTTGTTACTGGAATCAGAAGCCCCTCTGGTAATTGATCAACCTGAGGATGATCTTGATAATCGATTCATCACAGAAGGGGTCGTGCCAATCATGCGACGAGAAAAAAGGCGGAGACAGTTTATTTTTTCAACTCATAACGCGAATATTCTAGTACTAGGGGATGCCGAGTTAATATTGGGTCTTGATGCTTCCGGCGAAGCCAAGGAAGAAGGGCAAGCTAAGATAGCGCCTAAACATATGGGCTCTATCGATTCGGAGCCCGTACGAGAACTGGTCGAGGAAATTCTGGAAGGGGGTAAGGCCGCATTTGAGATACGCCGTTCAAAATACGGATTCTGAGTATGGTAACGAAGACGGAAATTCTAGAAATCATTGAGAATGGGGAGAATTCCGGTGTTGAATTCAAACGTGACGATTTGGAGAATTATCAGCTTGCAAAAGCTCTTGTAGCGTTTTCGAATCTCGAAGGCGGGATGGTGTTGCTAGGTGTAGATGATGACGGAACGATTGTTGGACTATCGCGAGACCGTCTCCAAGATTGGGTGATGACTGCGTGTCGAGACAAGATAAGGCCAGCTATCATTCCGTATTTTGAGATGATTAGAAATGTAGATTCGGGTAAGGATATAGCGGTAGTTCGGGTATTGCGTGGATTAGATGTTTATAGTCAGTGGCACAACACTAGAAATTCATATTTTATTCGGGTTGGTTCGCAAAGCAGGGAACCTGCACCACAAGAACTAAGTCGGTTGTTTCAGCAGCGTGGTTTGTTTCGCGCAGATTTGCGGCCGGTATCTGGAACATCAATTGCCGATTTGGACCGACGGCGACTCAAGGATTACTTCGGACAAATTCGCCAACAGGACATGCCTAGCGACGACGATTCCACAGGGTGGCAGACGTTGTTGGATAACACGGAAATCATGGTCGAAGGGAGTGTGTCACTTTCAGGATTGTTGCTCTTTGGAATCATTCCAAAGAGATTTCTCCCGCAATCCGGTGTGGATGCGGCGGCTTTTTCAGGAACAGAAAAGGATTATGATTCAATAGAACGATTGGCGCTGAACGGCCCAATGACCCCTCTAATGGATGAAGATGGAAAAACTCTTGAAGCGGGACTTGTCGATCAAGCTCTGGAATTCGTTAGACGTAATACTCGTACAACAGCATATCTTGATAGTGGAGGAAGACGTATGGAGCAATCGGAATATCCGGTTGCTGCCGTTCGTGAAGCGATTGTTAATGCTTTGATCCATAGGGATTATTTGCTAGGTAACACCAACATAGAATTAGCCATTTACCAAGATCGATTGGAAGTTATCTCGCCAGGCAAACTGCCGAATGGCATAACACCTGAACGCATGCGCGCGGGCGCTAGGGCGACTCGCAATCAGCTCCTTAAAGATACGATGAGGGACTATAGATACGTGGAATCTATGGGGATGGGAGTGTCTCGAAAAATTGTTCGTGGTATGTACGAGCATAATCAGACCAATCCCGACTTGATTGAGGCAAATGAGCGATTCTTCGTGCGACTTTTTTCCAAGTCATAGCGTTGCTCGAAAAATTTCAAATGTTCTCGAAATTGCACCATATTACTCGAAATCTGATCTAGGAATTTTCATGAATGCAGTTAAAAAATAACGAAATATCAGTTCAAACAAATTCCTAAAGTCGGTAAATCACAAAATTTTAGGAAACGAATTTATGACAGAACAACCAAGATTACCCGCAATGGATCCTATGACGATCGAACCAACATCCGGCTCCATTTATCCTTCGGATTTTGATAAGCTTGTAGCGGGACGGGTTAAGCGGCGTATCGGAAATTCGCTTGGTCTGAAGAATTTTGGCGTAAATTTGGTTGTTTTGAACACTGGTAGTGCTTCTTCGCAGCGACATTGGCATTCGCATCAGGACGAGTTCGTGTACGTTCTTGAAGGTGAGGCAACGCTCGTCACCGACGCAGGGGAGCAAACGTTTGGGCCTGGAATGGTTGCGGGATTTCCAGCAGGAAAGTCCGATGGACATCATCTTGTCAACAAGTCCGATACCAAAGTTATCTATCTTGAAGTTGGTGACCGCCCGCAGATTGACAATGTTGATTATCCCGACATCGACATGTTGCGTCGTGATGGTCGGTTCGTGCATAAGGACGGCACTCCTTACTGATTAAATGGCAGCCACGATCTGAGATCGATTGTTCAAGACACGATGGAATAATTTAGTGAGTCACTTTTCTATCGTTTTGATAGTTGGTTAAGAACTATCGATTTAGGGTGGTTCAAGCCTGCGATTGTTCTGCGAATTCTATGTGCAATATAGTAATTCTGTATGTCACCAAATTGGGGGAATTTACTCGTCTAATTTAATAGACAGTTTCACTACTGTCCCAACGTTTTTCTAAATCAAGTTTATAACCTTTTGTTATTACTTGTAATAATGCCTTAACTGAGGTGTTGGCGGTCTGGCGGATATTCGCAGGGAAGTCCTTGATGCGAACCTTTTGTTCCAGGATTGGAGGCGTTCGGTAGATGCGACCGATGTTGCCAAGTCTGATTTTGCGCAAATGCTCGAGCGGCACGTCCATCGACAAAATTGCCCAAAATAAAACATCGCGCGGATTCTGGGAGTAAGTGATAGCAAGAAAACTAATTTAGGCAATACTACCGTGTTTATCAAGAACTTAAATGTATGCTATTACCCCCTCAAACACCACTTACGAATGGCGTCATTATGCGGCGTCAACAGCGACCAAGTTTCCGGTATAGTTTGAGTACATAGATATGAAAAAAATTTATAACTACGCTTCTCTAAAGAAGCTCTCTTTGAGTGTTGATGCGCTTAAGCGTGCTATGGATGCCATCACATCTGGGACAACTCCTGATCATGGAAAGTGGGGGGCATTCAAGAGCTATGCGCGGACCTATAATAAATTTGCTGTCGATTATATTGGGCTTTCTGGTATCAGAAATAGTGTAAATACATATGAAACTGAAAATATGAGAGACTCAGTAAACTTAACATGGCCACTGCAGAAACAAATTTTCGACTAAATCTATGCAGATACCCTGATCCTCAGCAGTTTGCTGTCGGAATTCGATATCGGGGTGTCTGCTTCAATATCCGAAATTCAGGACATGCTTGTCGCGAATCTGCGCAAAGTTATTTTTCAACCTCCCCATAGAGAAGCGGACATCCAAAATGCGATTGAAGTGCTTATGGTTGGTCGCGGATATCAAAAATCGGTCGACTATGATCGAGAAACCGGAAGAGTGAAATTTTCAGGAAAAGAGTTCGTCCCAGATTTTGTTTTTCCAAATTATCAATTGGTTCTTGAAGTAAAACTGATACGAGAAAAAACACACATATCAAGGTCCATTGAAGAAATGAGCGCCGACATACCTGCATATCTATCAATCTACAAAAGCATATTGTTTTGTATATATGACATGGGCGAGATTCGGGACATGAGCGAGATTCAAGCAGGTATTCAAAATCGAGACGGCGTTCGAGTTTTGATTGTCAAGCACTAAGTTGATCCTAATTTCTCGAGCCATTGAATCGCTTTCACAACAGTTTTTTCGTCAACGTTGAGGTGCTTAGCTATCTTGCGGTTGCTGAATCCAAGTTCTTTCAAATGCAGAGATTTATTGACTATTTTTTGGCAGACTGGTTTTTGTACGGTGTTGAGTAATTTCACTTCAACGGGAATGTTAGCTATAGTGCGGATTCTTTCCGTCCATGTCCACCAGAGGTAAGTATCCGCACCATTGTCCGGACGTATTAAGTCGGTTAATGGTGCGGTTATCGCTAAAGCATTTAATTCCGTATTTACAACGTAATACGGTTTACCAATATAGGGATACACGGGTTCGAAGGTTATCGGGCCCAATAGTCTTCGAAGAGCAATTGCAGACTGTCCAGTCTTCTGTTCCAATAGTTTCTGAATGTCCGAGAGTTTTCTTCAATCCACTCCAGAGATGGTGACTGAAACACTTTGGCATGTGATCGTCGTAGACCATCGATTCCATTTCCAGAGCATGGACTTTTTCTTCGGATACTTGCAAGGCTTTCCCAATCGTTTGGTTTCCTCGACCTTCGGCGATAAATTCCTGTAATGTGATCACAACGATCTCGGAGCCGTTCTATTTTTATCTTGATTGCGTCTTCGTCGCGTACCGCCTGAATGATGATATATGTATCTAATCATACAGGTTTTTTACATTTTTCCAGGATCTAATTTCCGATTGGGGGAATCGGAATTTATAGAATTAACCCAATTTCAAGGTATATTGCAGGTCTGCAACAAGATTATTCGAATTTATGGAATCAATTATTCAGGAAGTTCAATATGCAAGTCGTCGAATGGAAAGACAAATTAATGGTCCAACTTCCCGAAAATTTGATTAAATCCCTTGAACTGAAACCTGGCGACGAGTTGGATATTGTCACGGCCGACTGTACATTTATTGCAGTTGCAAAAACAGACAGCAGTTTAAGAAAACAGGCCATTAAGCGAATAATCAAGCGTTCATGGCAAATTCCTGACGACTATGTTTTTGATCGACAGGAAGCCAATTCTCGGTGACTGCATTCATCGACACAGATATTTTGATTTATGCGCAAGGCGCAGGCCGCAAGAGTGAGGTTGCAAAGGGAATAATTTACTCTGGTGGTGTGATAATTGTGCAAGTGCTGAATGAGTTTGTCAATGTCACCCGCCTTAAGTTGAAATATTCTTGGGAAGAAATTTCCAGTGCCGTTTCAGACTTAACAGCCGTGTTCAATCCAATTCTTCCGATTGACATAAATACTCATGCTAAGGCATTTATGCTCAGTCAGGTTCATGGATTTCATTTCTACGATGCTTTAATAGTCGCGGCTGCACTACTGTATCGATGTGATACTCTGATTACCGAAGACCTTCATTCGGGACAAGAAATTGAAGGTTTGACAATTACCAACCCATTTCCAACGGATTAGATTTGCGGTCGGCATTTTCGCAATTCCAGTCATACTTTATCGGAATTCAATCCAGTAGAAAGGGACATATTACCAATTTCCAGACTGAGAAGAATTTTGAACTAATTTCAGTGACCCCATTCTTTATTCACAAGAATATTACATTATTCCCTATCCATTGATTTGTCGTACCAAGACGCTGTTCCAGATTCTGGATTGTGTATTCGATAACGTACTAAGATTCGAATTCAGGCGGAACAGCTAATCTGTGGAACTTTATCATCTCCGATTGCGCAACCGTCGATCAGAAATTCTTGCCCAAAGACGTATCGAAGATCGACCGAAACATTAATCGACAATAGAGTCAAATTCTAATTCCACCATCGTCGATTCAAATTAAAGAAACGCCCCGGAAAGGGCGTCGGGCCAGCGATACTAGCGCTGGGAGTCTGCGCCGTAGGAACTTTTTTTGAGGTTTTCGAACTCTCAACTCCCGCGTATGCTGATTTTCTGCGTCAAAACTTGCGCAGTAACCCCACTTTATGGTCATATTGAGGCAAAATATCCACCTGAATTACCACCTAACCGTCGATTGATTTTCTGCCGCGCAGACTCCTAGCGGGGTTAATGCCTGTTAATATAAAGCCAACTTCGTCATTCACCAAATGTTGTTTTCGACTTTACACCTAGGGTAACAACGAACGGGGTAATCGTATACATCGACGGCTCTAATCTTTATTTCGGACTTAAGAAAAAATGGCATTGTTACTATTGGTCAGACATTAATCACCTCAGATTCATATGAGCCTGCTTTCAATGAAAAAGTACTGTTTGAAATTGCTCCGACTGATCAAGAAGACCAATTGGGGGAGCGAATAGTGAGGATTTAGATTTCCTTACTAATCGCGTTGTATCGTAGATGCGGTGGACTACAGGTTAACCTTCTTTAGTCCATCGAATTGCTTTAGATACAGTTTTTTCGTCAACCTTCAGTTTCTGAGCGATTACTTTCAAACTTACTCCGAGTTGACTTAGTCGTAGTGATTTCGTTGCAATTTCCTGGTAAAGAGGTCGGGATGAGGTATCCAGAATAATGACATCAAAATGTAGTTTTGATATGGTTCGAATACGTGAGCGCCAGGCTAACTGGCATTAGGGTAGCCGGTGAAAGTCCGGTAGGAAGTAAATGCTAACCCCAAACTTTCGCCGCGAGCCGTGCGCCGGCACTCGTGAGGATGCAGGTGAAGCGTCGGTAGCGGTGCGCATAGCCGCGATGATTGAGCAACGAAAAGAACCTTGTTCAGAGTGTTGAGATTCTATGTATGGTCGAAAACAGCATTGTTTGCACCGCTATGGTGAGGTGCAGAGGAGCTCTGCGGTGTCCAAGGAGTCGATGGATGTGGGTACGCCCTGTGCCGGGACCTGGGAGGGCTTTATCTGACCTTGCAAGTGGTTGACAAGGTCGCTGAAAGAAAGGAGGTAATCTGAATCTGAAGATGGGTAGGATAAAGCAATCGGATGCAGCCATAGTACTGCTGAATGCGGCGAACAAAGAGGCGCAAGTCTTGGCGGAGTCGAACGAGGGAAGGGCTGCAATCAAAGGGAATCTGCAAGGTCAAAGCACGTGCCGCACACAGGGGCGGGAGCGCGTGTCACAGGCGGCTGAGCGGATACGGCAGGCTGGCCTAATCAACGGTTTGCCGTCAAGCACCTGAGGTAGGAGCCGTATGCGTTAACGCGCACGTACGGATTCTGTGCGGGGGGAGAGCAGCAATGTTCTTCCCTACCGCGACTGCGACCACGTCCACCATGCAACATTGTCGAATCATAGTCCGTACTTTTTGTATTAGACGGTATTTCGGTAACTGCAGGAGTGTATATCGAACTGCGATTTACCGATTTTCGGATGAAAAGTCTCGAATTCGACAAAACTAAGAACTTCGTGGAAAGTTCGAGCAGATAGAGCAATGTGCTGTTCCAGCAAATATTTGAATTGAGCAAGATTTGCTTCTATCCATTCAATTCGAAGCGTTTAAAGTACTCTTATCGCGTGTTTGGCGCAATCCATTAAGTTTCAATTACAAGGCATCTACGATTCGTTCCGTCTCTCTTAGGGCTTAGTTAAATGTGTAACTTCCCTGTACTTCAGTTTTGACCTACCCGTATGAGATGGAGGCGAATCATTTCATCACTAGCCTCCTAATACTGGCGAGCCATTCAGGAAGGAGTTAAACCGCCTCAGTCCGCGGCTCATCAGTGTAAAGTATAAGGTAAGTTGTCGACGTTCATTCCTGACCGTACCGGTTCGCCGCACTGACGGAAGAATCGGTCGTGGTGGTCATCAGCACTGGCTTTGTAGTTGACTTTTGCGTCTTCTCAGACCGTATGAATTTACTGCGTAATCTGACATGATGGAGTAAGGTCAGCGGTGCCGTGCAATACGAATACTGCTTGTTCTAATACGGGTCCGTAGTGCGGCTCCAGAGTCGAGATTGCGGAAGCCGAAACCGACGCCAAGGGCTGGCCGAGAAGACATCAGTCGATGATCGACAGTGAAGAGGTTGTCAGTTGGTACTTTGCACGAAGAATTTCACTTTCCTTGTCTCGGAGCGTATTAGTAGGGTTGAGAAGGTGAAGAGGATGCAATTAACGAAAGCTGGATTTCGTGGTTTAGACGCCGTTCCGGAATATATGTTATAATTCACTGAGCAGTAAATATACATGTTTTACAAAATAATTGTATATTTTATGATTTTTACTACGCAGTAAAAAAGCGAAATTTGATGCTAGACACCAAAGTTACAGAGCACGAGTTAGTTGAAATGTTTCTGGAATCCGTTCGGTCTTTACCGGAAGTGTACGCCGAGGCGGAATTTAAGCCGGTCTTGGCGCGCAGCACCGGACTGGACCGGAAATTTGACGTCTGGGTCGACCTTAGGGTGGCGGGTAAAACCATCACCTTGCTGATCGAAGTGAAAAAGGTCCTTTATCCTCGGGATGTCCACCAAGCCCTGTGGCAACTCAAAGAATTCAACCGTCGATGGTTCGGCGAACCGAAATCGCACGAAGCAGTTCCACTTCTAATCGCTGAGTCGATCTCCCCCGGAGGAAAAGAGTTACTGAGGGATGAGCGGGTGAGCTATTTTGACAGTGGTGGTAGTCTGTTCCTGTGTGCCTACGGTGTTTATCTCTATGTCGATAAACCGCCACCCAAGCCCATGTCAAAATTCATGCGATCCCTATATTCGGGACTTCGTGCGCAGGTGTTGCACACTTTGCTCATTCGACGTGAAGACTGGTTCGGAGTCACCATGCTCGCCGAACAAGCTAAGGTATCGCCAGCGACCGCTTCGCAGGTACTGACCGAACTGGAACGTTTCGATTGGTTGGTGTCGCGTGGCAAGGGTCCGAGAAAGGAGCGTTATCTTCGGGAGCCCGCGGCCTTGTTGGACGCGTGGGCTAAGCAGCTTGATGTGATGCGACCTCAAGTGATGTACCGCTACTATGTTCCCTCAATACAGGTGGAGGAGTTGATCGAGAAAATCGCCCGAATCCTTGCAGCGCATGCCGTCGAGTATGCAATCACCCACGAGGCGGCAGGACAGCATTATGCACCGTTTCTGTCGAGATTCTCACAGGTGCGTTGTCGTTTGCTGGCCAGCCTGGCTACGGATCAAGCCATGGGCGAACTGGGTGCACGCGTCGTCAACGAAGGGACCAACCTCGTAGTTATCAATACCAAGTGGCCCGGCGAGTTGTTGTTTCGCGAGCAAGTGAATGGAGTCTGGCTGGCAAGCCCAATTCAAGTCTATCTCGATCTGATGTGCAGCGAAGGTCGTTCCAAGGAAATGGCCGAGCACCTACGTCGGGAAAGGATCGGTTTCTGATGGCAAAGCCTGCGACTCTTGATGGATACACGGACAAATATACTGTTGATTGCGAGCGCGTCTTGGTGACTCTGCTCCGAGGACTAGGTCCATGGAAAGAGTCCGTTTACCTGGTCGGAGGACTTACGCCGAAATATCTGGTGCCGGTTCTTCCGTCCGGTGTGCCCGCACACGCCGGCACGCTCGATGTAGATATTTTGGTCGACCTACAAATCTTGGCTGACACCGAGGCATACCATACGCTGGAGGACAACCTCCGAAGGATGAGGTTTAAACGGGCCAAGAACGACAAGGGTCAGAAACTTTCTTGGCGCTGGCACATCCGCACGGAACAAGGTGCATTAATAGCACTCGAACTGCTAGCCGATGCGCCTAATATCGCTGGCGGCAAGGTTCAACCCCTACCCACTAACGGGACGATCTCGGCACTCCACATCCCGCACTCCTCCATTGTTTTTGATTTGTACCAAGTGACGGTGGTTCAGGCCGAACTCCTTGATGGCAACGGCATTGCCACTGAACAAGTGAAGCACGCCAACTTGGTGAGTTTTACTTGCCTGAAGGCGTTGGCCTTCGATCAGCGCTTCGAACGAAAGGACGCGCATGATCTGGTCTATTGCATTGAGAACGTGCCTGGGAGTCCAGACGTTATCGCTGCAACCTTTCGCCAAGCATGCGACTGCAGGCACGGCACGGTGGTCCGAAAATCGCTGGAGATCCTGCGCAAGCGCTTCACTTCTGATGACAAGACCGAGGGTTATCGCAAGGACTGCCCAGTTTCGGTGGCTAAGTTCGAGTTAGGAGAGGGCGAAGGGTACGAACAGCGCGAGGCTCGATTCCTACGTCAACGTCACGTAAGCGACGTAATCGAGCAGCTCTTGACCAAGATCGGTTAGGGCGGAGCTTGGCGGTTGAGGCTATCTTCGTTGGTGTCGATAAACACCTAGACGTCGGGATTCTGGAACTGCACGGCGCCCGGCCGTAGCGTCAGAAACCAGACAACGGACTGGCAGCGAGAGCTGAGGCGGTTGTGGGTGTCGGTGAACCCGCTCCACTCCGTCTGGCGAGTTCCCACGGCATCATCCCCACCCGCCGAAATGGCCAACTGTAGCGCCCAGCCAGCTAGATCCGGATGCGGCGGGGGTCTATCGGAGAGAAGTTGTCGTGCATCTCGTAGGGCCCTCGTTGTTCGCGGGGAGTCAAATCGAGTACCACCATTCGTCTCCCGTTCGTGTTTGAAATTCTCGGCATACGCTACTCCTCTCAGGGTAGTCCCTCGTGACGTCGCACGTTAAGGGCCTTCCATTCGAGGAGCGGCTGAGCTTGGATGCGTTGCTGAAGTGACACATCGGAGGTCAAGATCGACGCGTCGATTTCTCCTCGTTCCAGTAGCAGGTCCAGGAAAGCGCGCTCAGCGTCGGTGAACGGTAGTACGATGGACAGCGCCCTCCTGCATTCTTCAGCTAGCCACGCACCGTACTCCGCCAACGCCTCCTGCTCTCGCGGTTGGCGGGTGCGAAGGGTGGTGCCGAGTTGCCTCGCCAATTCCGCACTGTCGAAGTCCACATCGTCGACTGAAACGGTTCGCCAATCCTTACGGTTCATACCCCCGTAGGCGACGAAGGCGATGCGGAGCCTTTCGCGCTGGAGTGCGTCCGTATCGAGAATGCGATGGCAATCGAACAGGTCTCTCGCTTGCCGGCGCGAGAATAGCGCCGAGAGTTTGCCGGCCGCGAGTTCGTGCAGGTCGAGAATAGGAATACGCTTGGCCTGGAAGTCCCCGAGCGGGTGAGAATCGGCGTGGTGAATCTCCCAGAGCGGCTGTCTGTACATGAAGTTGAAATCCACGTCGAGGTTCGCGGGTTGCCCGGTGAAGCTCGGATAGCTCAACCGCCACTTACCGCCGGCGTGTTCGCTCAGCACTCTCCGAACGGCAAACCCTTCACGGGAAAAGACCGCTTGGGCCGCCTGCTCGATCTTAGGACGGTCCGCCAGCATGTTCTCGCGCTCCAGCGCGCCGATGTAGTTGAGATCGATGTCTACGGACAATCTCGGATGGGGGAGGACAAACAGGTTCAAGGCGGTGCCGCCTTTCAGGACCCACTTCCCTCGGAGCGATGGATGGGAGTTCAGGGTGTTCAGGAGATGCACCAGATGGAGGACCTTCTCGACCACCCTCTCGTCGAACCCGTCGGGTCTCGCTATGGGCTGGATTTCCGCCGCGGAGAATCTCATAGCACCTCCCCCCAGGATCGATTTAGGATTTCAGTCGGGACCATGAGGTTCCAGCCTTTGACCCACTGGCAGCCTTTGGGTCTGCCGCGCGTCAGATAGTGGGGCTGCTGCGGGCAAAGCTTACGCAGCGCATCGAGATGTGCTTCCTCCGCCATCAACGGCTCCCGGCGCTGCTCGAGGAAGAATCCCACCTTCGCGGCGGTGGTCGCATTATTCAGCAGCCGTGTGTACTCGATGACCTGATCTAGGTTAAAAAATTCCACCGACTCCAAAGAGCGCCATATCTCTTCCCAGGTTCCGGTCAGGTCGGGCCGGTCCAGCGCATCGACCAGAGTTCGTTCGTGGTTGGTCACCCGCAGTTCCACGCCTGAGCGATTGTGGCGGGTGACCCCGAACATTTCCTCGCCCTTCGCCAAGAGCGGCGGTGGCATGGGTGCGCCCCGGAACTCATGCGATTGGAAGGTGAGCGGAAGCGACTTGCTTGCCGAGACGTAGAACAGCCGCCAATGGGCCGAGTACGCCCTGCCGTGGAATTCCAGGGCCGTGTGATAGGCCAGTACCGCGTCCTTGGTCATTTTGGCTGCCACCAGATACGGATCGACCGTCATGGATGCCGAGTCCATACCCCAAGGCACGGTCGCATATAGGCCGCGCCTCACACGCACGAGACGACCCAGCTTGCGGTGGTAGGCCAGCAGCGAATTGCGGGTGCTCGTGTTGCGTGACCCCCGGTCGGACAGAAAGCGATCCAACTCGTCCACCGTGAACACGGCGTGCCGCTCCAGAAAGTGTTTGACCCTCACGGGGCCGTCCATTTGATGATTAGTTGACATAGCTGCATATAATTTAGCAGGTTTTAGAGTATTTGTCAAATTATATTTGACGAACAGTCGAAATGCCATGTAATTTCTTATGGAGTACTCGCCTATATGTCAAGTCTTACCGTTTCCGTCTCACCGGCGCTCTTTCCCCGCCTCCGGTAGGTAACCCCCGAGGCGCGGCCCTTCTAGCCACACGGCAACTCGCTGGTGCTGCCCGCGTTCTAGTTCATCAAACTGCTCTGTGCGACTACCGAAGGGTCACGCCGTTTCATCTGCTGAAAGTGCGTGTCGACTCGAATCGCCGGGAGCTTCTGAATCGCAGCGGAACGGTCGTAGGACAGCATGCTGGTGGTTTCGAGGCTCGGGTCGGCATGCGCTGCATGTTTGCCACGGCCTTGGCCATCCCCACATGGGACCACGAGCGTTCGGAACCGCAATTTCGGGAGTGCCTTCACTGCGATACCTGGGAAGTGGTGGTACCAGAGCTAGTGTTCGAGCCGGATTTGTAACCGGACCGGTAGTATCCTGCGCTAAAAAGTCTTAACCGCACTTTATGTGAGGGAAGTTTGGGATGTTTAGCTTAGTTGGCTACTTCGGAAGTCCTGGGTGCGGCAAAGCCTTCAAGTTACAACCGCACTACGAATTAAAAAGTTTGTAGTACAGTACACGTAGGCCCTGTTGTGTATTCCGGCGAATTTGAACACTCATTCTGACTAAAAGTAACCGCCCACAATTTAGATGGGCCAGAGGATTATATGAGGTTGAATTTATACGATTAAACATTGGATTATTCGTGCCCCTCAAATTAATCACTATTGATCCACTGAATCGCTTTTGCAACGGTTTGTTCGTCAACGCTGAGGCACTCGGCTATCTTGCGGTTGCTAAACCCGAGCTCTCTCAAATGTAGAGATGTATTGGCTATTTTTTGGTAAACCGGTTGATGTGCGGTATTCAGCAGATTGACTTCAATCGGGATTTTAGCAATGGTGCGGATTCTTACCGTCCAAGCCCACCATAGGTAAGAATCCGCACCGTTATCTGCATTTTCCAAATCGGTCAATGGTGTAACAATTGCCAAGGCATTTAAAGAAGTCTTTACAATATTGTCTGGCTTACCGATGTCAGGATAGATTGGTTCAAAGTTGATTAGGCCGAGCAGTTTCCGCAGTGCAAAAGCAGATTGCCCAGTGTCCTGTTCCAACAATTGCTGAATCTTGGAGAGTCTTTCTTTAATCTACTCAATGGGAGATGATTGAAAACTTTATTGCAGGAACGGCGCAACCCATCAATTTCCATTTCCAGGATTTTGGCTTTTTTTCTGATTCCTGTAAAGCTTTACCAATAGTCTAGATTCCTCACCCAATTCTTACGAAAACCAAAACGAGATGACAATCTATTTTGATCGCATCAGTAGATAATTCACGGTTGTTACCAGACAAGCCCTACTCTGAGACCGATGCTATGATTTGGATCGTCTTCGTAGACTTTTTCAGTACGCTGAACATTGAGACTCAAGTTCAAATCATATTTTTCGCTTTGTCGTTCGCTAACGCTGTAACCGACTCTATATTCACGAACTTGGTCTGAGTATGTATAGCCGACATTCGTCGTGCCAGCGAATTTGCCATTTGCAATGGGCGTGCCGTACTTAATTTCGCTGTCGATACGTGTTCCTGAAAACTGCAAACTTGAGTCAAAAAGCCCGGCTATAGTTTTTGTTCCCAAATTCTGGTGGTTCCCTTTGTACGTAGATTCTCCCCACGTTGGTGAAACTGACATGGACCATCCGAGATCGGAAGTTGGATTTTGATCATAACTCACGGTTCCAGAAATTGAGACTTCATGCGCATCTTCTTCGTGTAAAACTACTCCTTGTGCGTTCAAATGAGCGGATACGCCACTCTCAAGGTTAGCCGTGTCGACACTACTGGTTACCACCAAACTGTAACCATCAGCGTGATCTCCACCATCGTAGCGCGCTCCTACACCAAACGTAGGGTTCAAATCCGCACACCATCCATCTCCAGTATCACATGAACCTTCTAATATGATGCTAGTTCGCGTCACATTGCCATTGGTTGCGGTTAGTTCAGATGTCGCCTCGGTTTCTGTTTTGACAGAGAAAAAATTCGTTTTTAACGACAGGTCGAAGTTGCCCAAGTATGCAGATAATGCCTGTCGAAAGCCGCCCGCTATCAATGTACTGCGGGTATCTGCTTTCATCTTAGATTCATCTTTCGGTTTATACGTAATGCTGCCTCGTCCCAAGCCCGTAACACCCCAAATTGACGTCTCGTCAGTAACATTCATTCCAAAGTAAGGGTACAACCCAGTCATAGAGAATTCCAACTTCCCTTCATCTGTTCCTCTCCAATCACCCCAGCCTTCGTTCAACGAAATTCCGACCCCCAATACCCTATTTTCGTCGGTAAAATCACTTCCAAGAATGAAGCTGGTCAACGATCCATCGATTAGCGTTTCACCTTCCTTGGAATCGAATGTCGTCACTGCTCCGTGTCCCCAAATTGTGGAAAAATCCAAGAGAGACTCACAGAAAGAATCGTTGTTTGAAAAGTTGGTGGAATTTCCAAGACTCGAGATTGCTGAACTGGACAACAATTTTGATACCGTCGTCTCCTGCGAAAAATTATCCCCTTCTTCTGGGAACCAATTGTCAAAGACACTGGAACTTCTTCGATTAGCCATGAAACGCTGGTAATCCAGCGTTAACAGTTCCTCATTAGTTAAGGAAGTCTGTTTCTGGGATCGTGGGAGGCATTTCAGGCGTGATTCAACGCTATTCAGTACGGCTTGCGCTGCCGTAGCTTCAAACGACAGAAGAGACGCTCTCTTTAGATTATCCTCGGGTTCATTTCGTGGAATCTCAATATTATTTGCTTCAGGTGTCGCGATGATGCTCTCTTCAGCCCCAGGACCTGCGGAGTTTCTTGCACGCACATGAAAAGTAATCTGAATACCGTTCGTCAAGTCCCCCACCGTTACACTGGTATTAGTGCCGACAGGTGTCCAAGTATTTCCTTCTCCGTAGTGATATTCAAAAGTGACCGACTCACCACCGTTATTTGAGGGTTGAGCCCAACTAAACGATATCGCACCGTCTCTCGGTGTCGCGTGAAGGTTTGTCGGGGCACTTGGAGCAATTATCTCTGCATTAGGTGTCGCGGGGATGTTCACTTCAGCCCCAGGACCTGCGGAGTTTCTTGCACGCACATAAAAAATAATCTGAATACCGTTCGTCAAGTCCCCCACCGTTACATTGGTGTCAGTGCCGACAGGTGTCCAAGTATTTCCTTCTCCGTAGTGATATTCAAAAGTGACCGACTCACCACCGTTATTTGAGGGTTGAGCCCAACTAAACGATATCGCACCGTCTCTCGGTGTCGCGCGAAGGTTTGTCGGTGCACTTGGAGCAATTATCTCTGCATTAGGTGTCTCGGTGATGTACACTTCATTCCCAGGACCTGCGGAGTTTCTTGCACGCACATAAAAAATAATCTGAATACCGTTCGTCAAGCCCCCCACCGTTACACTGGTGTCAGTGCCGACAGGTGTCCAAGTATTTCCTTCTCCGTAGTGATATTCAAAAGTGACCGACTCACCACCGTTATTTGAGGGTTGATCCCAACTAAACAATATCTCACCGTTTCCCGATGTCGCGCTAAGGCTTGTCGGGGCACTTGGGGACCTGACCATTGATCTTGGTGGTGTAGGCCCTGAATACCCATCTCCTAATTGGATTCGCAAATCATGATGAGGGCCGGCTTTCCATGTATACCAAAGATCGTAAAAATCAATTACGATTACTCCGTCACTTACGATTTGTTCCATTTGATTTTCAATATAAGTGCAAGAACGCACATCGATACTAATTACCTTGGTTACCTTGGTTTCTTCGGTGGGATAGAACCTGAATGCCCATAGTGCAGGACATTCACCCTCTACTTGATCCGAGAATACTTTCACTGAAAGACCACCATCAAGAGAACGCCCACCAGTTGTTGGGTGCGTTGGAAACACGTAGTCATTCGGTAAGGTAAGATTAAGTTCAACCTTTATAGTTTCACTCGCGTCGGAAATCGACTCCTGCGTGAGTAATTTGTAAGTCACTACAGGCATAACTTGACTTTGAACAAATGACAATTTAGCGAAGATCACTATTAAAAAAATAATCGGCGAAATCCACCAAATAAATTTCGTACCTAAAGGTGTAAATGATAAATAGGAATTTCCATCCATTACAGTTCTAAAAATCCTTAACCGCGACGACCAGGTTGCCGCAGATTGGTATCGATTCGATGAATTCATTCTCGTTAATGACTCAAATTTGTCGTGTACCAATGAAATGTGTATTTCGTTGTGAACCATTCGCTTCCGAATGAAACTTCACACATCAAGAAAAATGCTCTCGACTGGTACGGAATGAACTAACAATTACTTGCTTAGTAATAAAATTCAATTCAGCGTTTGTAGGTGACAGAACCAACAAATGTTGACTCAGGTAAAGTCTTTAAGATCTGTCTATCAAATACCAGAAACTCGAAAATATTCCATTAACGAGCATCCACAGTGAGAATGGATTTAGTTGGTTAGGAGAACCATTGACTGGATATTTAATCCACATCTGCTTGGGATAGAAATTATAGCATCAATTTTTTTAGTAAATACAGTTAACTCAATAGGGAGACTTTTTCGTTGGACGATATTTTACGGTTTACCGAGCGGGTCACGTGTGCTTAAATAGTTGAATTTGAAGAGAATTCACAAATCACAACGTCATTTTTCCTCGATTCTGGTGTTTGCACAGCGTAACAGCATTATACTTGAAAGAGGCTGGCTCATGGAATTATTTATCAATCAAAACAATATATTATGAACAAAAATGCACTTTGGCCCAGGGTTTTTCAGCCCTTGCACGAGGAGTATTGAAGTGGGGTAGAAATTTGCCTTGAAGGTTGAAAATTGCCCCAAAACCCTGTTTTCAGGCGATTTTGTGGGGTAAACGAAAGTTCAAGCTCTGGGTTTCGCTCGAAAAATCAATGACTTACGTTTCCCGAAAATGCCTCAATAGGAGACTTTTTCGTTGGGCGATATTTTACGGTTTGCCGAGTGGACCGAGTGTGCTTGAATCGTGGAATTTGGGGAGAATTTTCAAATCACAACGTCATTTTCCCCCGATTCAGGTGTCTGCGCAGCAAGAAACGGCTGAGTTTGCCGAACTTGACGAAATCCGGGCGCGCCGAAACGCCCGCCAACGCAGATCCTGTATCGCTCGGTTGGAAGGCCCCGTCAAGGGGCGTCGTCAGGCGGCCAGCGGCTTCAGCCCCGAGCGCATGTTTTGCGGTTGCCCGGCCTCGATGGCAAAACATGCCGCCGCCAGCATCACGGTCATCGACATCGAGATTCTTAGCGCCATGCGCTGTCAATGCGTTCGTTTAGAAAAATTCCGTACACGTCGTCGGTTGAGTTTTGCAAGTCATTGATGTCAATCATGTATTTTTGAGTGTAAAAAAATTGTCTTGGGCCCTTGACAACCCCCTCCGGTTCTGCGAAAATGACAGTGAACGGTGAAATCTGCCAGAGGTGGCATCGTATAGTTGATTTTGCTTGGCTCAGGCTGCGGCGACGTGCACCAGCGAATGCATCTTGATTGGAGTTGCGTCCCGTTGCGTCACCAGCGCTTGTCCCAATATTACTGTAAATGCAATACACTCGCGAAGGTGCACGAAGCCACGCATGAAGTGCTCCTCAATCTGAATTTCGCGCGCCACCCGTGCGTTAATGCGTTCCAGCGCGTTGCGCTTGGGATACATGCCCCGCCATTTACGGGTGTGGTGCTGCACTTCGCCGAAGGTGCGCCGTTTTTCGACGTTGATTTTGATGCGCACGATGCGCCGCTTGACATCGGCGGAGATACCACCGACGCGGTGACAGGCATCACGCCAAGCACAGACCTGACCAGTGTCAGACATCGGACAGTGAAATTTGAGTGGACCGCTGTCGCGCTCGAATCCGTTGTAATGCATCTTTCGGATGATGTGAGTTTCCGGAAAGTTACAGTACACCGTCCCTTTCTCATCGTGGATGATTGGGTCCAGCGGATCCTCATACAATGGCCGAGTTGGCAGTTTGAGTTGCTCAGCGTCCACCAGACTAAGCTTTCATAGCGTGGCTCTTACTCCCCAATTCAGTTAATGGAGTGATAATTGCCAAGGCGCTTAACCAAGTCTTGCAGAAATTTGGTTCAATATTAACCGAACCTATTGGTCGCTTTGCGAAAAAACCAACATTCCATAGTTTCTATTCCAACAGTGTGTGTGTTTCGGAGATTCATACTGCTATTCACTCAGCTAAACGAATGTCAGTAGAACGAAATAAGGGTAACAAGTTTCAGTTAAGTTTCGTTACCCATGGGACGATTTAATGAATTGCGTGATGAGAAATTCGAATTTGCTCTGAAAGCGGTATTGATTGACTGTATGGCGTACGTAGATCTCATGAAATACAACGCTTTTGAAAAATAGTCTAGATAGAACACGATTCCGGCTGCGTCACAATCACCCTATTCGGCGGCTCTATTCATACTGAACGCAATTTTTGGGCTCTCCCATATTGACAGTTTTGTATAAAGTGCTGGACAAAATTATGCAATACGTAAAATAATCATGCATATTACAACGTCAAGTATGGAAAGATATGATGAAAACTGGCATTCTCGGCGCCGGTCCGGCTGGCCTTTACGCGGCGATTTTGACTAAGCGCAACTATCCGAATGCGGAGATCAAAATCCTCGACCAATGCAGCGCAGACGCGACATGGGGATTCGGGGTTGTGTTCTCCGAGACGGCGCTGACGTTCCTACGTAGGGATGATCCTGAAACCGCCGATCTGATCGAACCGTATATGGAGACGTGGTCTGACATCCGGGTTACCCATCAAGGCGAGACTATCGCGATCGATGGTATTGGTTTCAGTGCAATTGGTCGACTTGAGATGTTGTTATTGTTGCAAAAGCGGGCCGCCGAATTCAATGTTCATCCGATCTACAATAAACGGGTTGACGATTTGTCGGTTTTCGATGACTGCGATTTTGTGATTGCTGCCGACGGACTGAACTCAATCGCTCGGGCTGAAGCGCCACAGGCGTTTGGTGAGAAAATGCATTTCCTTCACAATTGGTTCTGCTGGTACGGCACCGACCGTCCATTTGAAGCTTTGACTCAGACGTTCAAGGAAACAGACTACGGTTTCTTCAACGCGCACCACTACCAGTTCGCACCAGATCGTAGCACATTCATAGTGGAATGCGAGGAGGCAGCATTTAAAAAAGCCGATTTCTCCAATATGCCGGAATCGGAATACCGGGCCATTTGTGAGACAATTTTCGCTGATACATTGGACGGCGCGAGGCTGATCAACAACAATTCAATCTGGCGACAGTTCCCGGTGTTGAGCAATCGTCGTTGGTACTACGGCAATCGTGTCCTGGTTGGCGATGCCCTGCATACCACGCACTATTCCATTGGGTCGGGAACGCGACTTGCAATGGAAGACGTGATTGCGCTTGTGAAAGCTTTGAAGGAAACAGACTTCAATGTGTCAGAAGCCTTTCCAAAGTATCAAGCCGAACGCCAACCGATTTTGGAGAAATTGGCGAGCGCTGCGTTTACTTCGGCATTATGGTATGAGCGCTTTGGCGAACACATGGCTTTGGTGCCTTGGGAATTTGCCCTCAGCTACATTACCCGTACTGGGCGGCTGACGGCCGACAAAATCCGGATAATGTCGCCACAGTTTGCGGCCGGTCTTGAGGCACATAGCCTAAATTGCGAGGGCGACTGACGATCGCTAGGCGAAACCAAAAGATTTATGCGAATGAAGGCAATAGATAATCTTTGAAGGAAGTTCTTGCAATGACCGAACAAACTATTCAGCACCTCGCCGACACGGTCGGTTTCAAACTACCAGAATTTTACAATGCAGCACGGTTGCTTTGGGACAATTTGCAGGAGAATGCCGCGCGGCCGGCCATTCTCCACGATACGGGGACGTGGACTTATGCGGCGCTAGCCGACGAGGCCGCGCGAATCGGCAATTACCTCAAGAAATACTGTGCGCCCGGCGACCGGGTGTTGCTGTTGATGGCGGACGACCCCGCTTATCCTGCTGCCATCATGGGAAGCGTGCGTGCGGGTTTCGTACCAATTCTCACAAATACACAATCGCCCGCCGATTTGATTGAGTTTTTTTTGGAAGACAGCGGGGCGACGGCGGCGATCGTTTCCGAAGAATATCAGTCTTTACTGAAGGATGAAATGATTGAGGGTTTTCCATGTCAGATTATCTTGCCGGCGCAACGACAGCCTTGGGCATCAGAACCGACGGTGCTATTGGAGTATCCGACCTCGCGCCGAGATCAAGCGTTTTGGATGTATTCATCTGGTTCCACTGGACGGCCAAAGGGAATCATCCATCGTCATGAGGACGCGCCTTATACGGCGGAGACTTATGGTGCAAATATCTTGAAACTTCGACCCGACGACATTTGTTTTTCAATCCCGAAAATCTTCTTCGCTTATGGTTTCGGGAACTCCGTATCTTTTCCTATGAGCCGCGGTGCTGCGGCCGTGTTGCTTTCTGGCCGCCCTACGCCCGAGCGCGTGTTCGAACAAATCGCCAGACATCGCCCAACCGTCTTGTTCGGGCTGCCAACTATTTATACAGCTTTGGCGCATAGTGCTGCAGCCGAAACGGCGGATCTCAGTTTCGTACGACTCTGCATTTCCGCAGCCGAAATTCTATCTGAGGAACTAGCCGTTAATTGGAAAGCGCGATTCGGCTTGAATATTATCGAAGGGCTCGGATCGACAGAGATGCTACACATCTATTTATCGAATGACGAAATGCTCCAAAAAATCGGATCCGCCGGATGTGCTGTGCCGGGCTACGACGTCAAACTTCTAGATGTAGATGGCCAGGAAGTCGGTCCAGGTGAGGTGGGTGTTATGTACGTGTGCGGTCTCTCAGGTGCGGAGACATATTGGAACCGGCCTGACAAAACCAGAGAGACCATGTGTGACGGTTGGATTATGACAGGTGACTGTTTCGTGATGGATGAAGACGGATACTATTTCTTCAAGGGCCGCACCGACGATTTGGTCAAAGTGTCCGGTCAATGGGTCTATCCGATGGAGATTGAGACAACGCTCAACGAACACCCAAAGGTCAAGGAGTGCTGCGTTCAGGCGATCGAACTTGCGGACCGGCGGCTTACCATTAAAGCCTGGGTTGCGCTTGTCGATGGGATCGACGGCGACGGGGATGTTACGAAGGAGTTGCAGAGATTCGTCAAATCGAAACTTTTGCCGTACAAGTATCCGCGCGAAGTTGTGTATTTGGATACGTTGCCAAAGACCGGCACGAATAAGATCGACCGCCAGGTGCTGAGAAAGACGGACGCGTCGTGAGGCAGACCGGCCGACGCAGATAACCACGTGCCCACGCTGCACATGGTTTCTACCCATCGACATGGGCATGCCAGCGGTCTGCGTCGATACCATTACCGCACCTGCAAGACATTCCTCATTTGGTTAGCTTGTCGCGTTCACAGCGTTGCAAAATTGTTATTTCAGTTTGAATTGCTTGAATGTTGATCGACGTAGATCACTTCTATCCATACGCCATTCAAGTGATTGAAATCTTTATCTGCCGAAACCAAAGTAGCTTTGTAGTCATACGCAGTTGCTGCGATCCAAATGTCATGCTCTTTCATTGAAATAGCAGGTTTCGGAGGAGGATTCTGAATAGAAGAACCAATGAGCGACTTACCATGAGTCCAAGCATGAATTTCGCTATAGGTTTTTGGAGACTGTTCATTGATATCAAGGCATGGAATTGTGTTCAGGATTTCATCAAGTCTCGCACGTTTTTCTCTTCCCCATTTATGCCTGTTCCCTAAAACAAGAATCTCTCCCTTACAAATAATGGATGCAAATAAAATAATCTCTTTATCTTCTAAATCCAACCGTTTCAATGCGTCAATTGCCCAATCAGCTTCCCGCACAATACCGAGCAAAATATTCGTATCAAGCAGGAACCGATTCGCTTTCGGTTTTTTCAATCAAGTTCAGCCAAGATTTCTTCAATTGACTCGTCCCCAGGCCACTGTCCAATAATATCTAAGGGGTCGGATGAACGATTATGATGATAAAGCGAGGGCTCAAATCCTCTTGATTCGCCATCCTTCACCCTTGGCAGTTTTTCAAAAAGTCGATCACCTTCTACATAATCACTAATACGACGAGCTTCGATATAACGTGGGTTTCCGTCAGATTTGAAATAAACCATCCCGTCGACAGTAACCATTTCCCCCCACTTATAGCGTAGCACTTCAATATTCAGAGCATCTGGATGTAGATTGCCAAGTATGTTTGTTCCATTTGAAATCAAAATGCGAAAACGCCCTTTTTGATATTTAATTTCATCAAGCTTTCCACTCACAATAAATGCCCTAGGAACCGGAATGTTTCTCAATCGTTCCTCCAATCTCGAATACAACTGTGTGTCTAGTACCACTGTACCGCGTTTATGGTCCTGTGAAGACAATTCACAACGAACATCAGAACTGCTAGTAGCCAACTTAAACTTGAGTATGGATTGAAGTACTGCGCTGTCGAATCGATTTCCTGCTGCTTCTGAAGATTCGGTATCCCTAATTGCCAAAATGGCAAGATCAAGTGCAGTCTCGTTGAAGTTTGGCTTTTCATACCACAAGTTCTGTTGGGAAATTTGGTCATGGGCAGTGTCTCCAAGAAAGGGTGCTGCGATGTCAAGTACCGTAGACCCAGATTCAATTCCAGTAATCATGAAGTCAACGCTTGCGCGAAGCCAACCGGGTTTTGTGCCTATCCCAGCCCCCTTACCAGTGACCAACAAACGGGTTGCAGCCTCAGCTGTTCTGAGCAGAGCATCAATCACTCGTTGGAGTCTGTTGGCACTGATTTCTCCGCCATTTTCTTCGAGACCCGTCAGTCGCAATTTGTAATTTTTCGTTTCTACAGTAATACTCCTTTACTATTTTGGGTGAGTATCGATTGAATTAAATCAAGCAAATTGATACAGGAAATTCCCGTACTGCTGAAAACTTCTAACTGAACGGACATATAAATATTACCCAAGAACAATGTTCAATTGTAGCGAATGAGAAAACCAGTTTTGATAATTTGTTTGATCTGTTTTACCAGTGCACTATATCAACTTGAGTTGCTCCCTTAGTTGGTGTAGAAAATTGATCTTAACGAATCTCGCAGATTTGACGAGTATTCGACGAACCTGTGAGTGCTTATTTCCCCTTTTTTATTTGTTGTTAATTCGAGGCGTTTTCTAGAAAGGTAAGTCATTGATTTTTCGCGCGAAATCCAGGGCTTGAACTTTCGTTTACCCCACAAAATCGCCTGAAAACAAGTTTTTTGGGCAATTTTCAGCCTTCAAGGCCAATTTTCACCCCACTTCAACACCCCTCGTGCAAGGACTGAAAAACACTGGGCCAAACTGCCTTCTCGTTCATAATATGTTGTTTTAATTGATAAATAATGCCATGAGCCAGCCTCTTTCAAATATAATGCTGTTAACTGGCAACACCCAACCCAAAGGAGGTCGAACTCATGGCACCGGTTCATTGTGATTTATTTTGGCAAGACTATTTCGACTATTGCGAACTGCATCGACTGCGCGGCATCTTCGCCCAGATTGACCTCACCGAGGTGAGCCGCGAAATTGGTCGTCACCGCAATGGCAAAGGCAGACAGGACTGGCCAATCGAAGCCATGCTGCAAGCGGTATTGGTCATGATCGTGCTGCAGCACCGAAGCGTCGTTTCCTTTCGCCGCGAACTGATGCGCAATCCCACTTTGATGATCGCTTTGGGCTTTGAGCTCAAGGCGGCCGCCAACGGCGAGCGCAATCCTTGGGCTTGTTACCGGGTGCCATCCGATGGTGCCTTCAGTCGCTTTAAGCAAAACGCTCATCGAGGTGGATGAAGCCAGCGGTTGCGTTCAGGCGCTGTTTGAAGCCCAGCGTCACAAGCTGACTGACCGGTTGCCGGACTTCGCTCAGCAGTCGGTTACACCGGCAAAGCCATCGAGTCTCATTCCACCGGCTGCAAGCTGGCTCATCGGGTGGACCCGCTCAGCGGCGAGTGTCTGACCTCCGACCCGGATGCGACTTGGGGCTGTCATAAACAGTTCGGCACCGATTCGAATGGCAAAGAGGTTCAGACCAACAAGCGATGGTTTGGTTACTAATGTAAAGCTTTACATAAGGCGCATAAGATGAAAGTATGCTCGGGATGCGATTTGGGTGCCAAGACTATCTTCATTGATGTCAATAAACGGCAGAGCGGATAAAGTTTGAATATGTTGTGACTATCTCCATCACCTTAATGTACTCAATCCAATTTTTTTCTTCAGTTGTCGAAATTCGACAATCGTGCCTCGCTGATTCCTGGTTTATCGAATCAATTTCGATAGACTTACAGAACAGTCGATGTATATACGTTTGACGTGTTTGCAGATTTATGCGCTTGGCACAATTTCAAGGGTAAATTTTATGATAGTAGTGAAAACGAATAGCGAGTCGGCTGTTGCTGCATAATTAGCAACTCTTGATGAATGCTGTAAAGGACTTGTTGTTGTGAAATACGATTTAAGTACACTCCGCGGGGATATCTTTGGCGGAGTGACTTCAATGATCGTGGTCTTGCCAGTTCCACTTGCTTTTGGCATTGCATCGGGATGGGAGCCGCTGCCGGCCTTTACGGTGCAATTTCGGTTGGTTTCTTTGCAGCGGTATTCGGCGGCACTAAATCACAAATTTCCGGTCCCACAGCACCTATGACAGTCGCAATGGCGGCCGTCATCACCGTATATTCTTCCACCCTTACTGAGGCTCTGACAGTTGTCGTACTAGCCGGACTCTTCCAGGTGGTTCTAGGTGTATCGAAGATAGGTCGATTTGTTGCGTACACACCGTATGTAGTTGTCTCCGGATTCATGTCTGGCATCGGCATCATCATTATGCTGATTCAAACAAGGCCATTTCTCGGATTGCCTCCTGTATTTGGCGGAGCAGTGGGGGCGTTGAAAGCAATGCCGGAAACGCTCGGCAACATCAACACCAGCGCCATGATTATCGCTGCTGTAACTCTGGTTGTCGCAGCATTTTGGCCAACCAGACTGAATCGACGCCTGCCTGCACCACTTGTTGCGTTGATTGTTGGTACTTTGCTGGGGGTTTTGTGGCTGAACGACGCTCCGGTCATCGGACAGGTTCCAACGGGTCTACCTTCGCTGCAGATTGGACTGCCTCCCCTCGCTTTTTTTTTTGATCAAAGCGATAGAACCCGCACTGATTCTTGCTCTGCTCGGTTCTATAGACAGCCTCTTGACTTCCTTAGTGGCGGATTCACTGACCGGCAATCAACATAAACCAAATAAAGAATTGGTTGGTCAAGGAATTGGCAATATAGTTGCCGGACTCTTTGGGGCGCTGCCCGGTGCTGGCGCCACCATGGGCACGGTCGTCAACATACGGGCTGGCGGATTAACTCAAGTGTCAGGTGCACTGCGCGCAATACTGTTGTTGGGTCTTGTGCTGGGACTGGGAAGGTTTGTAGAACCAATTCCGCTCGTTGCTTTGGCGGCAATTTTGATGAAAGTCGGATGGGACATCATTGATTGGCGACTGGTGGTTCGCATGCACCGTATTCGTCGGGAACACCTTTTTGTCATGCTGTTGACTTTAGGGCTTACAGTGTTTGTCGATTTGGTTACCGCAGTGGCAATTGGATTGATTGCAACGGGAATGTCCCACGCACTCCAACTGGAACGGTTGGAACTCGACAGCGTTATTTCTGTGCCGCTATTGGACAGCACTTTTTTGTCTGATATTGAGGGAGCAGACGAAGTCGAAATGTTTGCAGCACGGGTCGGCTTGGTAGCGCTCAAGGGAAGGTTCACCGTTGCATCGGCCAATAGACTTGTGGCTGTGATCAGTGCCGATGTTAAGGATCATGAAGTCGTAATTTTTGATTTTTCGAAAACCACGAGTCTTGATGACAGTGCTGCCATGCTCGTACTGCAGTTGATAAGCTCTGCTGAGAAAGGACAGACGGAGTGCATTGTTATGGGAGTCAAGGGACCGGTTGCGAAGACCTTGGACTCTCTCAATATTCTGGATGATGTACCAAAAGAGCAACTGGTCGAAACGCTAGATGAGGCACGACAAGTTGCTGCCAATCTCCTTTATCAAACTAAGCAAGATTAACCTGAGTGTTTATTGAATTTTGTCGTGGATATATTGTGCGGTCATCAAATCAAGATGTCCACCACCGCCATTCTTGAATAACGTTATTTCTTCCTGTGACTCTCGTCCTTGCTTTACGCCGGAGCAAAGTTCATATAAGTCGGCCAGAATGTCGTTTTCACCAATGATTCCGCTTTGCATTGGAATTGTGATTTCACCAATTTCGCCGATCGTTGATTTACGCGAATCCACAAATATTCTGGATTTTTGAATTGCTCCATCGTCTGATTCTCGCATGTCGAGCCTGTATGCTCCGATGAGATCCAAATGTGTGCCGGGTGCTATCCAGTCGCCGAAAATGATCGGATCCTTGGTCATGGTTGCAGAACTTACAAGCTGCGCATTGGATACTGTTGTTTCAATGTCTTCACTCGCTTGAATTTTGACATTCGGAATATCGATACAATCGGCTAACTCTTTGGCCTTGCAGGCGGTTCGATTCCAGATTGTCACAGTCTGAATAGAACGGTGAATTTCACAATGGGCTCGTATCAGATGTGGTGCCATAGCCCCTGCACCGATCATTGCCATTGACGTGATGTTCTTGTTTGCGAGAATTTTGGAACCCAACGCCGAGTCTGCTGCCGTTTTGTAGTAAGTCATCGAAGTTCCATCAATTACTGCCACTGGAATGCCATTTACCCCATCAAACAGCGTGTAGACAGCATGGATTGCAGGCAGGTCCGACTCAATTGTGTTGTTGGGGAATATTGTGGCTGCTTTCAAGCCCAGAGCGGATCCATGATTCCAAGCTGCTCGAATCAGCACGTGGTTTTCTGCAGCTGGCTTTTCCTGAATACTCGATAGAAGCATATCCTTCAGGTCGGCAGGAGACGCTCGATGGAAATTTTCCAGAGCGTGCACAAGATCTGGGTAGACGCAGGCTTGATGGACTTGATTGGCGTTGATTAATAGCATCAAATTAATCTTACAAAAGTCAGTTAAACACTGTCATGTAAGTGACATTCGGATATTGTCTTCTATAAGCACTAGTGGAAATCCAGAAATGGCAATCAAACTTTCAAGTTCTATGAGTCGTCCAGTCAGTACCAGAGTAGAGTATGTTCATATAATTCTCGTTGGATTTTTTGTGGAATTCCAGTGCAACCGGATCAAAGTCCATTGTCGGTTCAGGTTCATGAACAAAGTTGCCATATCTGTCTTCACCACGAATCAGTGTCGCGCTGTCCCAGTCGGATTTTAGCTGCCTGGCGGCTGGGGAGACATATCGAATGGCGATGCCGATGCGACGGTCGTTTCCTCGATTGGGATGTGAAGTGTGAGCAATGCGATAGGTGAAGAACACTGCTTCACCAGTACCAACTTCTATGTCAACTGCTTTGCTTTCATCTATGCCTTGGTAGATTGTTTGGCCGCGAGTCAACATGTTATCTTCGTGAAAAGTGTCTTCATGCGGAAGTCCTTCTTTCAGATGACTTCCTGGCAGCATCCGCATGCATCCGCTCTCTACGGTTGCCGGCGATAGCGCAATCCAGACGGTGAGAAGTTGATCACCATCAATTCCCCAGTACTGACTGTCCTGATGCCAGGACACAAACTTGGCGTTATTCGGTTCCTTGACCCACATGTCGGTTCCCCAGCACAGGATGTCGGGGCCTAGAAAATCTTGAACTCTGTCTACGATTGAGGGAGTTCGAATCAGGTCAGAAACCCATTTGTACTGCAGATGGCACTTAAGTCTTCTGCCACCCAGCAGTTTTCCGACTACCGATTCAATCGCTTGAAGCCGATTTCGATATTCGACGGCGTCACTTTCGGACATCACCCTGACAGCGGAAGTGAAGCCATCTTTGTGGAATTTCTGAATGTCTTCTTTGGACAGTGTATTCGGTGTTCTGTTCAACATTTCAGCAGAATTTGGAGCGCAAGGAAAATTCTCTTTGTTGGCATGGTAAACTCATAATTCCAAGCATTATATGCACTCTTAAAAACCCATTTTACCTCGCTCAGGAGAGTTGGCATCAATAGGCAACTTCGCCAGAATGGATAACATCAATTCATGCTCTCGAATTTATAATATCAGCAGTCCAAAGCGAAAGAAATTTGTTGTTTGCCAAGTGCAGCAACACTCACTAATACACCTCAATGAGGCGGTTACTGGTTTTTCTGTTTGATGGATAATATTTGGTTTCTTTTCCATTAGAAATTTGAAGCGAATCTTCTCATGACAATACAGTTTTCAAAAACAGAATATCAGTCTCGAAGGCAAGAAGTAACTTCACGCCTTAAACAGGATGGTCTGGATGGTATTTTGATTTTCAGACAGGAAAGCATGTACTATCTGACTGGATACGACACTTTCGGTTATTGTTTCTTTCAATGCCTGTATCTTGACTCTAGCGGGGGGTACGCTCTATTGACTCGTACACCCGATTTACTGCAGGCTCAGATCACTTCCACAATTCAGGATATTCGCGTGTGGGTCGATCATGCTGGACACAATCCCGCAGAAGACCTCGTCGCTATACTTGATGATTTTCAATGTAGAGGGAAACGCCTAGGTATTGAATTGCACGCTTACGGATTGACTGCACAACTTTGGAACCGTATCAATTCGGTTCTCAGTGACTATTGCGAGCTGGAAGATGCATCAGATCTAGTTACCAGTCTGCGAGTCATAAAATCTCCGGCTGAAATCGTTTATGTAGAACGAGCTGCCGAACTAGCGGATGATGCCTTGGACGAGGCGATTCGCTTGACTGTCCCAGGAGTTTTTGAAGGTGACATTTTGGCGGCTATGCACGGAGCTATTTATCGCGGAGGAGGGGATGATCCAGCCAATGAATTCATTCTTGGCTCCGGAGAGAACGCGTTACTTTGCCGCTATCATACCGGCAGGCGCCATCTTTCTGAAAGTGATCAACTGACTCTTGAATTCGCGGGAGTCTATCGTCACTACCACGCATGCTTGATGCGTACAATCATTGTTGGAAATCCAAATCCTCAGCAACTCGTCATGCATCAGGCCTGCGAAGAAGCGATGCATGCCTGTCGGAACACTCTGAAACCGGGAGCGACTGCGGGGGAAGTATTCGCTGTTCATGCACAGGTAATGGATGCAAATGGGTTCCAAAATATGCGAATGAATGCTTGTGGATACAGCTTAGGCACCACATTTGCGCCGACTTGGATGGATTGGCCAATGTTCTATGCGGACAATCCGGCTGTAATTCAGCCGAACATGATATATTTTCTGCACATGATTCTGTTTGATTCGCAAAACTCTTTCGCGATGACGCTTGGCGAGACATTTCGCGTAACCGAAAATGGCTCGCAAAAACTAAGCCGGCACGGACTAGACTTGTTAGTTGCTTGATTGAACAGACATGAAGCCGAACACTGAGTGACTTGCTACAGTTACTATGAAAACCCTCTAACTGGTAGAAACTACAAATGGCAGAAGCAAGACGACTTGGAGGAAGAGCTGCTCGGAAGGCTCTGCGTGCAGCACCGCTAGCGGAAGAAGATAAAGCAGTACGACCAGGCATGCGAGGCGGGCGATTCGAGCCTTTGACTTCGTCTCAAGTGCAGAAAATCAACGAAGCTGTTATGGACGTGCTTGAAAATCTCGGACTTTCGCAAGCCATACCGTCATGCATTGAGCTGGTTACCAAGGCTGGCGGCAAATACACCAGCGAAGGACGGCTTACGTTTCCTCGTTCACTGGTAGAAGACACCATCGCGGATGCATGTCGAAACTATGTTCTGTGCGGAAGAGACCCAAAACATGATTTGGATCTTTCCGATACCAGAATTTACTTTGGTACCGCTGGTGCCGCTGTGCATGTCGTTGATCTCGAAACCAGGGAGTATCGGGAGTCTAAATTAGCCGATCTGTATGATATCGCCCGCATTGTTGATTCAATGGAACACATTCATTTCTTTCAGCGTTCCATCGTCTGTCGAGACATGGAAATCCCTTATGAACTGGATTTGAATACCTGTTACGCAAGTATTTCTGGCACTTCGAAACATGTCGGATCGAGCTGGGTGCTTCCGGAACACTTTGATGAAACGATAAAAATGCTTCACATTGTTGCCGGCGGAGAAGACCAGTGGCGAGCGCGTCCTTTTGTCAGTTCTTCTTCGTGTTTTGTCGTTCCACCGCTTCGTTTTGCTGAAGATGCTTGTACAGTGCTGGAAAATACGGTACGTGCTGGCATGCCGCTTCTGCTTCTTGCTGCTGGGCAAGCGGGTGCCACCAGTCCGGCGTCGCTAGCGGGAGCTGTTGTACAGGAAGTGGCGGAAACACTAGCTGGCCTGGTCTACGTGAATTTGATCAGCAAAGGTCACCCGGCAATTCTCGGAATCTGGCCGTTTGTTTCTGACCTTAGAACCGGAGCGATGAGTGGAGGTAGTGGAGAACAGGCAATTCTAATGGCTGCTTGCGGTCAGATGGGCAGATTCTATGATCTGCCCACCGGTATTGCAGCCGGAATGGCGGATTCAAAACTGCCGGATGCTCAATCTGGATTTGAAAAGGGTTACACGACTTCACTCGCAGGACACTGTGGTGCGAATTTGGTTTACGAATCTGCTGGAATGCACGCGAGTCTACTGGGAGTAAGCCTGGAGAGCTTTGTAATTGACAACGATATGCTCGGAGCCGTCAATCGTTCGGTGCGAGGAATTGAAGTCACCGACGAATCACTTTCAATTGAAGTCATGCGCGACGTTTGCGTAGGTGGTCCCAGTCACTATCTCGGGCATGACCAGACAATGAATCTGATGCAGAAAGACTACGTGTATCCGGAAGTAGGCGACCGCACAAGTCCGAAAGAATGGGCAGAACAAGGTTCAACTGATGTTATCCAGAAATCACAGAGCAAAGTCGAAGAAATTTTGTCAAGCCACTATCCACGCTACATAGACGATGCGACAGACGCTGCTTTACGCGAGCAGTTTCCGATCCGATTGCCACGCGAATACATGAGTCCGCGCTGATTCAGATTAAGAGTTCACAATGGAGGAAAAATGAACCAAGAAGTAGTCATCACCTGTGCAGTTACAGGCGCAAGTGAAACGCAGCATAAACATCCAGGCCTGCCGATTACACCAAAACAGATTGCTGATTCCTGTATTGAGGCAGCAAATGCGGGGGCAGCGATCACACATATTCATGTTCGCAATCCCGAAACAGGCGCTGGTGCACGAGATCACCATTTATTCGAGGAAGTCGTAGATCGAATAAGAGCCTCCGGTGTGGACGTAGTAATCAATCTGACCACCGGTATGGGAGGCGATTATGTAGTGGGTGACGAAGTGCCAACGGACCCAGGTCCCGGTACCGATTTTGTCAGCCCGCTCGAAAGAATTTCGCACATTGATGAACTGCTGCCGGAAATCTGTTCGCTAGACTGCGGCACGATGAATTTCGGAGAAGGCAATCTGTTGATGATCAATACTCCCGATCATCTTCGTGTTTCCGCAAAGCACATACAGAGCGTCGGTATAAAGCCAGAACTGGAAGTGTTTGATACCGGCCATGTGTGGATGGCAAACAGGATGATTGAAGAAGGTTTGGTTAATCAGCCGCCGCTTTATCAAATTTGTCTCGGCATTCCCTACGGAGCACCGGCAACTACGGCTGCAATGAAGAACATGCGCGATATGCTTCCTCCGGGAGCAAATTGGACTGCCTTCGGTATCAGCCGACACCAAATGCCAATGGTTGCTCAGTCAGTATTGCTCGGAGGGCATGCGAGAGTGGGGCTTGAAGACAATCTATACTTGGAACGTGGAAAGCTGGCAAGCAATGCGCAGCTTGTAGAAAAGGCTGTCAAAATCATCGAAATGCTGGGAGCGTCAGTTGTCGGACCCGAAGCCGCCAGAGAGAAATTTAAACTAACCAAACGCAAGTAGAACGAGAAATTCCTAAGGCGGTTTCAGACTGGTAACATCAACGACGAAATTTACCGGTTTCAGTAGTATTCAATCGGGAAAATATTTCCCTGAGGTTTGATGTTCAGCGTATTCATCCGTCAGGCTGAACAGGCGGTTAATGTAGAGGTCGGATCGACCATCCTGGAGACAGCACTCGCTGCAGGTATTGAATATCCACATGGCTGTCGTGCTGGAAACTGTGGCGGATGCAAATCTCGCATTCATTTCGGTGAAGTAGAGCTTTCTCCATATTCCGAATTTGCGTTGTCGGACGAGGAGTATGCGGATGATTTGATTCTAGCTTGTCGTGCGGTGCCCTGGTCCGATTGCGAAGTTTCCTGGTGTGAACTGGATGATGTTGCAGTTCATCCAGTGCGAGACCTGCAATGTCGAGTGGCTGGAGTCGAAAAACTCACAAGTGATATTGCAAGCGTCAAGCTCAATATCCAAAGCGGCGGACCATTCACATTCAGTTCCGGTCAGTTCGTCTATATCATGTTTGAAGGCTATCCCCGACGAGAATATTCAATTGCAAGCCATGTTGATGACACTCTTGAGTTCTATATCCGGAGAATTGAAGGGGGTATCGTCAGTCCATTTGTATGGGACCACCTGGAAGCGGGAGAAGTGGTTCAAGTAGAAGGCCCGCATGGCAATATGTTTTATCGAGAAATGCACGGCGGATCGGTTCTTGCCATTGCCGGTGGTTCTGGACTTTCTGCAATACAGCCAATCGCACTGGAAGCAATCGAAAAGAATCCTGATCAGGCGGTTTACCTCTATCACGGAGTCCGGGACGAATCAGACATTTATCGCGCCGAAATATTTCAGTCTATAGCTGAAAATCATCATAAATTTCAATATATTCCAGTACTGTCAGCTTCCTCTGGCACAACTGAATTTAGAACTGGAATGCTTTCAAAAATTCTAGAAGACGACTTCAAGCAGGATAGTGGTTTCAAGGCTTATCTTGCAGGTCCTCCGCCGATGGTCAGAAGTTGCACCGATGTGCTGCGAAAATTGGGCGTAGATCAAACGGAAATTCATGCTGATCCATTTTTTACCGAAGCTGATCAGGGACGATGATTGCTCCCAAGGACGATATGTATTTGGACGGTAGAGTTGCCCTGGTAACAGGCGGTGCTCGGGGAATCGGACGAGCAATTGCAGCAGACTTCATCAGGCATGGCGCAAAAGTAGTCATCGTAGACAATGGAGGAGAGATTGACGGGTCAGCACCAGATCCATCCATTGTGGATAGTGTTGCAAATTCACTAGGCGAGCAGGCAATCGGCTGCTTTCTGGATATTGGGAGTATTGAGTCAGCGCAGCAGGCGGTAAAGACTGTACTTGAAAATTGGGGGCGACTTGACCTTGTCATCAATAACGCAGCGATTCTGCGAGATCACTTCATCTTTAAGGCCAAGCCAAGCGATTTTGAAGAAGTTATTCGTGTAAATCTTGCCGGCGCCTACTATGTTCTTGCAGCAGCAACTCCAATATTGCGAGAACAGGCAAAGAATGCGCCCGAAGACGATCCTTATACTTGGGGAAGAGTTGTGAACATCGTTTCAACTGCCGGATTCTACGGCAACTACGGTCAGTCGTCCTATGCCGGAGCAAAAAGCGGAATGATGGGATTGACTCGTGCGGCGGCTCTCGATCTGTTGCGTTCTGGAATCCATGTAAATGCAGTTGCTCCATTTGCACGGTCGCGAGTTACAGACATGATCGTTCCGGCAAATGAAGAGCAGAAAATTTACAAGAAACATGCTCTGCAAGTAAAGCCAGAAAATGTTGCAACTGTCGTTACTGCGCTGTGTTCGGAATTGGGCAAAGGCATAACCGGCCAGTTATTTGCCGTTCGCGGCAGGCAAATCATGTTGTTTTCTCAGCCGCGGCCAATCAACGAAGCCATAATTGATGAACAACATTGGAATCCGGCTTCTGTCGCGGATGTTTTGCAGGGACAAATGAAACCTGAGTTCACGGAACTTCTGTCTGATTTGGAAGAATTTAATACAGAACCGGCACTTTGACAAGCGAGATTACCTATGAGTTTACAGCCAGGCGCGCAAGTACAGACATGTGAGGAATTCCGTGATGCGCCAGAAGAGTTTCGAATTGCGGTGGAAAAAATTGTTATCAGCCACGCCGTCAATGAATTGCACGGTGCGCGCGTGTTCGATGAACCAGCGGTTGCACTTGCTCCTTCACCTTATGCAAAATGGCTAACCTGTCGAATTGCAATGGAAGAATACGGACACCATGTGCGATTCAGCGAGCTAGGACAGGAACTGAACATCGAATCGCAGCGGATGACACCGGAGCGTAAACAACCGCTATCAATTTTTGAATTTGATCTTGAGTCCTGGGCTGAGTTTTGTGTAATTAAAATCCTCGCGGACATGGCAGAAGTTATCCAAGTGGAGGACCTGATACATTGTTCTTTCGTACCGCTCAGGAAATTGGCGCGGATGACAATGCCTGAAGAGAAGTTTCATGTACAGTTCGGGTTGGATTTCACTGCAGAAATTCTTGAAACCGATGAAGGGCGATCTGATGTTCAGGATGTAGTTGATCGGTATTATCCTATGATGCACAAGTTTTTTGGACATCCACAGTCGGAAAACAACAGAATCTATCGAAAGTGGGGGATCAAGCAGAGGACCAACGAGGCAATGGCCGAAGACTATGCCGGTAGAATTCACGAAGTAATTGTGGGTCGATTCGGACTTGGCTTGCCCGATATTCCCGCGAGCGCCTGACTGGAAATATTGCAATGACGATTGAAGTTCCAGATACTCCTGAGCTGAGAGAATTCTACAAGCGTTTGCCGAATCAGAATTTAGCTCCGCTGTGGACCGTATTGAGCAGTCTAATTACACCGGTACCGCAAAGCCGTTGCTATCCAGCCCTATGGATATATGACCGAGTGCGTCCACTGATTATGGAGTCCGGATCTCTGATTACTGCAAAGCAAGCCGAACGAAGAGTCTTGATCTTGGAAAATCCAGGTATGCCGGGTGAATCTCGAATTACCGAAACCCTATATGCTGGCTTGCAGTTAATCATGCCTGGCGAGATAGCCCCAGCACATCGCCACACTCAGTCTGCACTTCGATTCATTGTAGAAGGCAGTGGAGCATTTACGGCGGTTGATGGAGAAAAGACGATCATGGAAGAGGGCGATTTTGTCATCACGCCTTCGTGGGCCTGGCATGATCACGGCAATGAAAGCGAGATGCCGATGGTCTGGTTAGACGGACTGGATATCCCACTGGTGAGTATGCTGGATGCGTCATTTTTCGAAAAGTATCCAGACGACGAGTTTCCACAAACCAGGCCGGTTGGAGATGCTATGGCACGTTTTGGTTCCGGGCTTCTGCCTGTAGACTATGAGCGCAAATCTCACACCTCACCAGTATTCAATTATCCATACTCACGAACACGCGAAGCCCTTGACCAAATGCGTGCGAACGAACAGTGGGATGAGTGTCACGGATTGAAGTCAAGATACGTCAACCCGGTGACCGGCGACCACGCAATGCCCACCATGGCAACCTACATGCAGCTACTTCCAAAAGATTTAGAAACAACTGCGTATCGGTCTACAGATACCACGATTTTTTCAGTTGCCGAAGGTAACGGGTGTTCCATAGTTGGCGATAAAACCTTGAATTGGAGTAGACGAGATACATTTGTTGTGCCAAGTTGGGCGGAAGTTCGACATTTTCCTGCAACAGACTCCTGTCTGTTCAGTTTTTCCAATCGACCGGTTCAGCAAAAATTGGGACTTTGGAGAGAACTGCGAGGCACTCCAGATGCCTGAAAAAGGGTAACTCGGTGAACAGTTTTGAAAAGAGTCTTAACACTGTTGGCAGAGTTGACTCGATAGATTGGTTTTGCCGAGTTGGCAACTGCGAACAGGAGTGGGAAAAGAAACTGGTTTCTGAATATCTTTCAGAATTGGGATTGAAGGATTACCCTATTCGGTGTGTATTTGATGCTGACGAAGTCAAAGACTGTCTTACAAGAGAGTATGACCCTGAATGGGCTGAGGCGGAAGAAGACAGTTACCAGTACTTGCTTCGGATGATTGGAGATTCCGACTTACTGAGTGCAAATCAATATCCAATGAAAATGATTACTGAGAAAATTTCCAATCAGGCGATGGACTGTGCAAATAGACAGCTTAAGCATTCCGACAAATACCTGGCTCGAGTTGGTGCTGGATGTGCGATTGAATCGGCTTATCGGTACCTTTTGGAGACGATTGCTCAACCTGGTGTAGCAGGCTGTTTCACCAGAAAAATCGAAATTTTTGGTATGGGAAAGTGGCCACTGTGTGTGTCCAATGGACAGTTTGTCATGTATTAGAAATTTGTTGAATTTAATTTTATATACTATTGATTTATTTGAATAACAGAAAATCGTGAGATTGCCAGCATGATTGTACAACCGGGAATTCTTACTGAAACTGCTCCTTACCATATTCATGTTGAATATTCATTTGAGCAATTTAGTGATCTTAAGGAATTGAGTCGGCTGATTCGCTCTGAGCAGGATTCTGCGGAAATTCGCAGCCGGCATGAGTTGTTTGGATTCAGTGCGGAATTGTGGAACGCACTGTCCAGTGAGAAAGTTGCAAGTTCGTATAGACCTTTTACTGAAATTCGTGGAGAGGAAGTATCAGTGCCAGCAACGCAGGGAGACTTTTGGGTATGGTTTCATGGTGATTCCCATTCTTGGAATCTTGATGCTGCTTTGAATCTGGATAACACACTCAAGAATCTGGGCGCAAATCGCAATTTGGAAGTGATGGGATTTAGACGGCATGAGAACCGCGATTACACAGGATTCACTGACGGAACCGAGAATCCAGTCGATGAAGCTGCAGAAGAGGCCGCTTTGATTCCGAACGGAAATGGGAGTAGCTTTGCGCTTACCCAAAACTGGATTCACAATCTAGCAGCTTTCAACGAATTGGAACTCGCAGAACAGGAAAAGGTAATCGGACGAACAAAACCTGACAGTGTTGAATTGGATGAAGATAGAATGCCGCATGATTCGCATGTCAGTCGGACGGATGCAACTGTAGGCGGAGTCAAGCAAAAAATTGTACGGCGGAGTGTTCCTCACGGCAACCTCCAGAACAGGGGTTTGCATTTTGTTGCGTTCTCCTGCGACCTGAACCGTATTCAGATTCAGCTTGAACGAATGTATGGTGTAACGGATGACGGCTTACATGATCAGCTCACTAATTTCTCAACACCGGTTTCCGGCAGCTACTGGTATGTTCCAGGAGTAAAGTCACTACACGACCTGCTGTAATTTCTAGCAAACTTTGGTAGTGGAGTGACTTCGTGAGACTAGAACATGCCTGAATCCACATGAACATAGTCACACAAATTCTCAATTCTTACCGGCTTTCAGAAATCGGTTCGCACACTGCGATCAAATGGGAATCAGGCAGTTGGACTTATCTCGAATTGTTTGAACAGATTCAATTCGCGAGTTCTGTTTTGAAAGACCATGGATTGAAGGTCGGTGAACGAGTTGTTTTTCAATGCTCCGACACCGCCAATCTGGTTTCGTTTTACTTGGCCACACTGCATTTAGGTGCAGTAGCGGTTGCAGTTTCGACGCGTCTGAACATTGATGAATTGATGTATGTTTTAGAGGACAGCGATGCTCGTGTGTTGATCTATGATTTACAGGCAGAAAAGACTTGTCGGAGATTGTTCGAAGACCAGAACTGTAAATTAGTTCCAATTCTGCTGGATAACTATTCAGTTCGTTCAGTTTCGTTCGAATTATCGGAGACAGCAAGTCGAAGTGTGCGGGATGAAGCCTTGTGGGTTTATTCATCCGGTTCAACCAGCAAGCCCAAAGGGATTGTACATACGCACCGAGACTTTACCGATTGTTGCGACTTTCATGCAAACACGCTCGAAACAGTTCCGGGCAATTTGTTATTTTGTACTTCCAGAATTTCGTTTGCTTATGCGCTTGCGAATGGATTGTTGGTACCACTGAGACTTGGTGCTACTGTCTATCTGCATCCTGAGTGGGTTAAATTAGACGATGTTCGTAGCATTGTTGCTAGAGAAAAACCAAAAGCTGTGTTTTCAGTGCCCAGTATCTATCGAGGTTTACTTGACGAGTTTGATTCTGAAAGCGCACAGTTATTTTCTGAACCGCAGCACTACATATCTGCAGGGGAGCATTTACCGGCGGAAATTCAGGATGAGTGGAAACAGCGTACAGGCAGAACCATTATCAACGCATATGGTTGTTCCGAGACGTTGTTTCTGGCTTTCGCTGGCGAGTTGAGTGAAACCCCACCGAGTTCAGTGGGTAAACCACTGTATGGAGTGAACACTCGATTAGTCAATGGTCAGAACGTACTTGCAGATGATTCAATGGAAAAAGCCATATTGCATATTTCCCACCCGTACATGTTCACTCATTACGCAAATCGTGATCAAGACACAGCGGAAAGACTTGTCAGTGACTATTTCGTTACAGGTGATTTGTATCGCAGAGACAGCAAGGGGAATTGGTATCACATGGGACGTGAAGACGAGCTGATTAAAGTATCAGGGCAGTGGGTGTATTTGCGCGAAATCGAAAAAGCCGCGATGCAGTCCGATATTGCTTTTGATGTTGTAGTTGTAGGTGCTGCTGATGAAATTGGGATGGTCCGACCCGCACTGTTTTTCGTGCCGGTTAATGATATTGAATTTGATGATGCTGTTATTCAGATGAAACAACACGTTGAACAGAATTTGCCTGGAGTCAAGCATCCTAGTTGGATTCGCGTCTTGGAAGAATTTCCGCGAACCGCAAACGGGAAAGTCAGTCGTAACGAGTTACAAGTTTTGGTGGAGGGGTTGATCCGTGATTGAATTTGAATGGAACCATTTGGTTGAATGGGGTGAATGCGACCCTGCTCAAATTGTCTTCTATCCGAATATCTATCGATGGTTTGACAAGAGCAGCCATGACATGATGAAACATCACGGATTCGGGCAAGCGGAGATGATAGAACGTTACGGAATCGTCGGATTTCCATTGATTGAAACTCATGCAGAATTCAAGAAACCCATGCGATGGGGAGATTATCTCTTAGTTACGAGCAGAATTGAATCACATTCCCGCAAGACATTTACTGTTACTCACAAGATTTACAATTCAGAACAACTTTGTGTTCACGGATATGAAACCAGGATTTGGGGTATTCGAGATTCTGATAATACTCTGCGTGTTTGGGAAATGCCTGAAGATTTTATTGAAAAACTGCCACTAAATGAGTGAATAGCAGTTTAAATCACAACAAACCACTTTAGTTTCTTACCCGTCGAATAACCCAAAACAACAAGGTATCGACACAGTAAAATTTTCGATTGAAAATTGGTTTATGTTGCTGTGATTCCGATTCAGGCTAAGCGCTATACGGTCGATGAATTCGTATGGTATTCAGAATTTCAAACTAAAATAAAATCATAGAAACAATTTGCCAACAGAAAATTAAATGATATTACACGGATACTTTCGAAGCTCGGCGGCATATCGCGTCAGAATCGCACTCAATCTGAAAAATATTTTCTATGAAGATAAATTTCTTCATCTGCGAAGTAATGAGCAGCAAAGCGAACAGTTTCGTAAATTGAATCCGCAGGGACTCGTGCCTGTCCTTGAGGACAGGGGCGCAGTCCTGACTCAGTCCATAGCGATCCTTGAATACTTGGAAGCTGAATATCCTGATCCACCCCTTCTGCCGCAAGACGAAGCGGATCGTGCCTTTGTTCGAGCAATTGCATTGTCAATCGCCTGTGACACTCATCCACTGAACAATCTACGAGTGCTGCGATATCTTGAATATAATCTCGACTTGGATGATGCACAGCGTACGGAGTGGTACCAGTACTGGATTGCGACAGAGTTTCGTGCACTGGAGGCTAGACTTTCAAACGCTGGACAACACGGAAAATTCTGTTTCAGTGATAGTCCATCGATGGCAGATATTTGTCTTGTCCCGCAGATGGTTAATGCAAGGCGCTTCAATTGTGATCTGAGCGAATATCCAATTCTGGTTCAAATTGATGCAAATTGCAGGGCCATGGAAGAATTTCAAAAGGCTGCACCGGAAAATCAGCCTGATGCCGAATAACAAAATATTGTGAAGGAGAAAGAATCCGATGGGATGGCAGAGAAAAGTATTGAGGGTTAACCTCACTGAAGGAAACATTCAAACCGAACCGCTGAATATGGAGTGGGCGCAGCAGTATTTAGGTGAGCGCGGTTTGGGCACCAAATACCTCTACGAAAATATGGATCCTTCTGTTGATGCTCTTGATCCCAGTAACGTTCTCATATTCGCAACAGGCCCGCTTACCGGCACCATGTCATCGACTTCGGGTCGCTATGCTGTAATCACCAAAGGAGCACTTACGGATGCCATTGCATGCTCTAATTCAGGCGGAAAATTCGGTGCGGAACTCAAGTTTGCAGGATACGATCTACTGATTTTGGAAGGAAAAGCGCCTGCACCCTCCTATCTCAAGATTTACGACGATACCGTAGAAATCATTTCGGCAGATCCAATTTGGGGTAAGTCGGTATGGGAGACTGAAGACTGGCTGAAGTCGCACCATCAGGATCCTTTGATGAAAGTCGCATCGATCGGTGTCGCAGGCGAAAGAGGAGTTCGATACGCTTGTGTTGTGAATGATCTGCATAGAGCGGCGGGTCGCTCCGGAGTCGGTGCGGTGATGGGGTCGAAGAATCTCAAGGCGATTGCAGTTCGTGGAACCGTTGGTGTGACTGTGGATAATCCCAAACGATTTATGGAAGTCGTTAAGGAGACCAAGGCAAAACTCGCAGCAAGTAGTGAGGCCCATGAGTTGACTGACTATGGTACCAGTGCGATGATCGACGCCATGCAGGAATTTGGTGGCTTGCCGACGCGAAATTTCAATGAAGTTCAGTTCGAAGGCGTGGACAAAATTAATCCTGCGGCGATGACTAAAGTTCATGAAAATGGCCACAGAAATCTGCTCACCAACAAAGCGTGCTTTGGCTGCACAATCGCTTGTGGCCGAATTTCTCATATTGACAAAGATCACTTTACAATTTCCAATCGTCCAGAATACTGGCACGCTAGTGGTGGTCTTGAATACGAAACTGCTTTTGCATTCGGCCCAGACTGCGGAATTGACGACATCAATGCGCTTACTTTTGCCGGGTTCCTGATGAATGAGCACGGCATGGATCCCATTTCCTTTGGAGGTACTTTGGCAGCCGCCATGGAGCTCTATGAAATGGGCGTTATTACCGACGAAGATACCGATGGAGTTCCTCTGAATTTCGGCAATGCTGAAGCTCTAACCACAATGGCAGAGAAAACCGGCAAGTATGAAGGTTTCGGACAAATTATCGGTCTGGGCTCCAAACGCCTATGTGAAAAATTCGGTCATCCAGAGCTTTCAATGACAGTGAAGGGACAGGAGTTTGCAGGTTACGATTCACGGGCACTGCAGGGAATGGGTCTCGGTTATGCGACCAGCAGCAGAGGCGCCTGTCACATGAAACACGATGTTTTTGGACCGGACATGGAAGATCAGACAGGCGAAGGCAAGGCATTGCCTTGCAAGAAATCACAGGACAAAATTTCGCTGATCGACTCTACAGGATTGTGCTGGTTTACACTGTCCGGTTGGAAAATCGGAGATTTTCAGGCCCAGATCGATGCTGCATGCGAAGGGGATTGGACAGTCGAGCGACTATTTCAAACCGGAGAGCGCATTTGGAATCTGGAGCGGCAGTTCAATCTGGCAGCCGGACTATCAAAGAGTGACGATTCATTGCCGGAGAGGCTCCTGAAAGATCCTGCTAAATCAGGTGTGGCGAAAGGAAAAGTCAACGAGCTGGATAGAATGTTGCCTGAGTACTATGAAGTGCGTGGCTGGACAGCGGACGGGGTACCTACCGAAGAAACCTTGGAGCGATTGGGCTTGTCAGGCGGTTAATTCATGCAGCTTACAGTCAAATTAGTAGGTACATTAGGAAAGTATCTGCCTGAAAATTCCGAAAATAATGTAACTGAAATAAATTCAGAGGACAATCTCACGGTTGTTCAGTTGATTCAGAAACTGGGACTTCCCACGGACAAGCCATATATCATTTCTGTCAATGATGAAGTGTTGGCTAGAGCCGATCGTCAGACGCACTTTCTTCAAGACACCGATAACGTCAAAATTATCCCTCCGCTAAAAGGGGGATAATCTTACAAGCATTTAGAGTCCCGACAGCAGTTCCTTGAGGCCGACTATCAATCTGTCAATTCCTTCGATTGCGTTCTTAGGTTCAAGGCCACCGTAAGAAACTCTTAAGCATGTGGATTTTTCGATTCCGAATGCACTTCCCGGAATGACAGCGACTCCATGTCGCTTGATTAGATATTCGACGATCTCCATGTCGCTTGTTCCTGTTTCCGGTAATTGAAGAAATCCATAGAAAGCACCAGCCAGCTCACCATGAGAGATTGTCTGCATAGAGGAAATTTTTTCCGAAAAATACTCTCGAACAGCAGCAATTTTGGAAATTTTCGATGCGCAAAAATCCCGTCCCAATTTCAAGCACTCCATTGCGGCAAACTGACTGATTACCGGTGGACAGATGAGATTCGTGTCCTGAATTTTTCGAACAGATTTAAATAAGTTGGACGGAATCAGCATATACCCAATGCGCCAATTTGCAAATCCGAAGCTTTTGCTTGTCGAAAAGAGCGAGATTGTATGTCCTGCTGCGGAACTTGCGGATGCAGGCGAGTAGTGTATGGCATCTCCATAGCAAAAGTATTCGTACGCTTCATCATGAATGTGATAGATATTTCTTCTGGCGCAAAGCTCATTGATTGCTATTAATGCATCATCATCATATACCGCACCGGTGGGATTGTTCGGGGATATTGTGACGATTGCCCGAGTATGTGGTGTGATCAAATTTTCGAGTTCAGTCGGACTGGGTGGCCCAAATGTCTCCTCGATATTTGAGGATATAGGTAGGCAATCCGCAATACGAACTGCCATTTCATGATTGAAATACCAAGGCTTGTGCAAAATAATCTCATCCCCTGAGTCACAGATCGCGAGAATCGCATTCAGAAATCCCATATTGCCACCTGCACACACCACAATTTCATATTGGTCAGTATCAATTTGATTTTCCTGTTGCAATTTGGAGCAGATCAATTCGCGTAGGTCTGGCAACCCTTCAACAGCCTCATAGTGGTGGGAATTTGAATCCATAAATTTTGCGACTCCTTTCGAAACTTCCATCGGAGGCTTGTAGTAAACGACGCCTTGACCTAGGGAAATTGTTCCAGGATGAGAATTGATGAGATCCGCGACATCTGGAATTATCGGAGTTTGGACTCTTTGGATTCTTTGTGATATGTCGCTCAACTTGAACTCCCAGGCCGTTGCTTCAAATCGAACGGAAAATCTCTAAATTCCAATGCCGTATCACACTGTGAATTCGAAACTGGCACGATTTAGATTATTTTTAAACTTCAACTAAAACTGATAATGAATACAATTTGATTTTACGCAAATTGTGTTTGCTCCAATTTTATTGAAATGAGCAAATATGAATGCGCTTTTTTGGTTCCAAACTTCTCTTTTAACTTTCAGGCAGTCAACTCTGTTGATTTTGTTCTCTGTGAATAGAGTCGAATCAGGTGGATTCGAACAGGACACAATGAATTTACTACTCAAAGGCAAAATTAATGAAATACAACGAACTCGGTGATTCTGGAATCAAGGTAAGTGAGATTTGCCTTGGTAGCATGACGTGGGGCACACAGAATTCTGAAGCAGAAGGGCATGCGCAAATGGATTACTCATTGACGAATGGCGTAAACTTCATTGATACTGCTGAAATGTATCCAGTTAATCCAATTTCAGCACAAACTACGGGCCGAACCGAGGAAATTATCGGAACTTGGCTACATTCAAGAAAAAATCGAGAAGATGTCGTCATTGCTACGAAAATCGCAGGGCCGGGTTCGAGTTCGATACGGGACGGTTCTCCGGTTTCACGGCGAACCATTCAAATTGCGGTGGAAAACAGCCTGAAGCGATTGCAGACCGACTATATAGATCTTTATCAGATTCACTGGCCGAATCGTGGTTCCTACCACTTTCGTCAGTCTTGGAAATTTGATCCATCCAAACAGAACGTCGAAGACACACGTCAATATGTTCTTGAAGCGCTAGAGGGTTTTCAGAGTCTTGTTGAAGCAGGAAAAATCAGAACTATCGGGCTCTCTAATGAATCATGCTGGGGAACTTCGCAGTTCATTGAGATATCCAGGTTGAATGACTTGCCCAAAGTCGTTAGTATTCAGAATGAATACAGTCTGCTCGATCGTAAATATGATCTGGATTTAGCCGAACTTTCTATCAATGAAAACGTCGGTCTGCTGGCGTTTTCTCCATTGGCAGCAGGCATAATCAGCGGCAAGTATCAAGGCAATAAAACCCCTGCAGGATCAAGACGTAATTTCTCCCCAGATATAGGAGGACGTTACACGGAGCATGTAATTCCAGTCATTGATGAATATCTTGAAGTTGCGAAACGACATGGAGTTGATTGCTGTCAGATGGCGATTGCATTTTGCTGTTCTCGACCGTTCATGACATCTACGATTATCGGTGCAACAACTCAAGTGCAACTCGAAAACAACATCAATGCAGCCAATCTAAGCCTTGACTCCGAAGTATTGCAATCGATCGCGGAGGTAAACAGACGCCATCCAAATCCGATGGGCTGATCGCTTTAGCGATCAGCCTTGCTTCATAGGCCTATAGTCGAATTAGGTGCGTACCCGATTTTCAATGATGTCGTCCACGACTGCAGGTTCAGCCAGAGTAGACGTATCACCCAAATCGTCAATATCGTTACTGGCTACTTTGCGCAAAATTCGGCGCATAATCTTTCCAGAGCGCGTTTTCGGCAATCCAGGTGCGAATTGGATAACATCCGGTTTGGCGATCGGGCTGATCTCGGTGCGAACAATATTGAAAAGTTCCGCTCGAAGATCTTCGTCTTCTACGGTTCCCGCAACCGTCGTAACGTAGGCGTAAATCGCTTCACCCTTGATCGCATGCGGATAACCCACCACTGCCGCCTCGGCAACCTTTGGATGAAGAACTAGCGCACTTTCAATTTCCGCGGTACCCAGACGATGCCCGGATACATTCATTACGTCATCGACCCGGCCCGTGATCCAGTAGTAGCCGTCTTCATCGCGTCTGGCACCATCGCCAGTCATGTACTTGCCTGGAAACGCACTGAAGTAAGTTTGGATGAATCGCTCATGATCGCCCCACACAGTCCTCATCTGACCTGGCCAAGAGTTTTTGATGCACAGTGCGCCTTCTGCGACACCTTCGATTTCATTGCCTTCCGTATCTACGATACAGGGAACGACACCAAAGAATGGATTGGTAGCTGATCCTGGTTTCAATCGAGTTGCGCCAGGAAGAGGAGTTATCATGTGGCCCCCCGTCTCGGTTTGCCACCAGGTATCAACGATGGGACAGCGTCTCTCGCCGATTTTTTCGTGATACCACTCCCAAGCTTCGGGATTGATCGGCTCTCCGACTGTCCCTAGAATTCTTAAACTCTTACGGCTGGTTTTTTCAACATACTCGTTACCTGCACCGATGAGGGCACGAATTGCCGTGGGAGCCGTGTAGAAAATATTCACGTTGTGATTGTCACAAACTTGCCAGAATCTGCTGGCATCGGGATATACAGGTATGCCTTCAAACATCACGTTGGTTGCTCCATTGGAAAATGGCCCGTAAACGATGTACGAGTGTCCTGTAACCCATCCAATGTCCGCACCGCACCAGTAGACTTGTCCGTCCTGATAATCGAAAGAGTATTTGAAGGTCATCGTCACATATAGAAGATAACCTGCGGTAGTGTGGACAACTCCTTTGGGCATCCCGGTTGAGCCGGAGGTATAGAGAATGTAGAGCGGATCTTCGGCATCCATTATTTCGGCAGGACAATCAGCGGATACTTCCGAGGTGGCTTCGTGATACCAAATATCACGACCTGATTTCATAGACACTTCATTACCGGTTCGTTGTACAACGACACATGTGTGAACGTTAGGGCAGGTTTCCATCGCTGCATCGGCATTTTTCTTGAGCGGTACGTTCTTGCCGCCACGAGGGCCTTCATCTGCAGTGATGACGACCTGGCAATCTGAGTCGAGAATTCTGTCCTTCAGTGCTTCCGGAGAAAATCCTCCGAAAACGATTGAATGGATTGCACCGATTCTAGCGCAAGCGAGAGCAGCAATTGCTGCTTCTGGAACCATGGGCATGTAAAGGCAGATTCGGTCGCCTTTTTTTACGCCTCTGTCCTTCAATACATTGGACAGTCTACAGACTTCGGCGTGGAGTTCACGATAGGTGAATTTTCGCACCAAAGAGGCATCGTCTCCTTCCCAGATCAGAGCAATCTGATCTCCACGAGTATCCAGATGCCGATCAAGGCAATTGTAAGCTGCATTGAGTTTGCCACCCTCAAACCATCGAATATGGCCGGTATTGAAATCGAATTCACTGACTGAATCCCACTTCTTAAACCAGTGCAGAAACTGATTTGCCTGTTCTGTCCAGAATTCGTCTGGACTGGAAATACTGTGCTCATACATTGCTTTGTATCGGGTAGCATCAATGTGCGAGTTTGCTTCAACTTCGCTTGGAATTTCGTAAATCTTCGAATCAGACATCGAAAAACACTCCTATCATGAATTGTGTAGTCCTTGTAACTTGATTGGATGCAGTCATTCTATATTATCAAAAACAACCACTGGCGGAACAAATGCCGTAACTTCCGGCACTTCGCCTTGAAATTTCTCAACCTTGACGAGACACGACATCGCTGCCGGTCCCTGCGCCAAGCTTGATGTTCCCCGGTCATGGGTGACCATATTGGGATTGCCATGCTTGCAAACGCTGCGGTCTGCTTCTGGGTCTTGCGGATCGAACCAGGCTCCCGTCGCAATCTGTACCACACCCATGCGAATATTTTCATCAAGTTTGGCTGTTGCGAGAAATTCGCCTCGGCTGTTAAAAACGCGAACTGCATCACCTTCTTTAATGTCTCTCTTCAGCGATTCTTCGGGATGCAGTCGTACTGGTTCTCGGCCATTGAATTTGTGAGCGCGGCTGTATTTCCCATGGTCAAGTTGTGAGTGCAGTCGTGGTGATGGTTGATTCGAGATCATGTGCAGTTCATCCGAATCAATTTTCTCCTTGCCCAACCACTCCGAGGGGGCCATCCAGGTTGGGTGCCCCGGACAATCCTGATAGCCATAGGAGTCGATCGTTTCAGAAAATATTTCAATTTTCCCGCTTGGTGTGCGAAGGGGATTGCTTTCTGGGTCATGCCTGTAAGGTTCCAGCAGGATTCCAGGTTTAGCGGGGGCATCCACTCGAAACCAGCCATCACGCACAAAGTCCTTGAAATTTGGCAGACCAGATCCTCCGGAGTTCGGATTTTCTTTGGTTTGCTCATAGAGCCATTCAATCCACTCGCTTTCGCTTCGGCCTTCGGTGAATTCACTGTCAATTCCAAGATGTCTGGAAATTCCAGTAAATATTTCAAAATCGGTTCGGGAATCTGCAAATTTCGGCAGAATCTGATCCATGTAGACGGCATGGGAATCTCGGGGGGAAGAGGAAATGTCCGTGCGTTCAAGCATGGTTGATGCAGGTAATACGATGTCTGAATAGCGAGCAGCGGCTGTCCAGAAAAAATCATGAATAATTGTGCATTTCGGTTTTCTCCAACTTTTGATCAATTTGTTGATATCCTGGTGGTGGTGAAAGGGATTGCCACCTGCCCAGTAAATCATTTCAATATGTGGATACTGGTACTTTCCGCCGTTGTAGTCGAACTCTGCACCAGGATTCAGAAGCATATCGGAAATTCTAGCGACCGGGATGAAGCTGGAAACTGAATTCTTGCCGATTGGAAGATTCTGAAACCGCAATCGCCCAACCGGATTTCCTACGCCATTGGTCGAGCAGTATCCGAATCCGATACCGCCGCCAGGCAATCCGATTTGGCCAAGCATTGCCGCCAAAGTTATTGCCATCCAGTAAGCGTGCTCGCCGTGCTCCTGTCGGGTGAGTGACCAGCTGACTGAAATCATGGTTCTACTCTTTGCCATTCGCTCTGCAAGAGCGCGAATTCTGCTTGCCGAAATACCGCAAACTGACTCAGCCCATTCCGCCGTTTTTTGTTGCCCGTCGGTTTTGCCTGTCAGATACGCAGCAAAGCGGCTGAATCCAACACAATATCGTTCCAGAAAATCTTGATCGTGTAAATGGTTTTCGACTAACGAGTGGGCCAATCCGAGCATCAGGGCGACATCCGTATTGGGAACAATTGGTAGCCAGTCGGAATCCAGCCCCTTGTTACTATCGTCACGGATCGGGCTGACGCTCACAAAATTGACGCCACCTTCTTTGGCCTTCTTTAGGTAGTCCCTTTGTACATGTCGTGCGTGTCCGCCGAATTCAACCTGTGCATTCTTGAGTGGAAGACCGCCAAATGCCACAAAAATGTCTGTATTTTCAGTGATTGTTGGCCAGGCTGTCGCATTTACCAGAAGAATGAAGAAGTTACCCATCACATGCGGCAGAATGACTTCTGCAGAGGCGAAACTGTACGAATTTACAGAATAAGTGTAACCGCCAAAACAGTTCAGAAATCGATGCAGTTGACTCGGTGCATGATGAAACTTTCCGGCGCTCGCCCATCCGTAGGAACCTGCATATATGGCTTCATTTCCATGATCCGATTTGATCTTTTTCAGTGCGTCAGCAACAACTTTCTCAGCTATTTCCCAAGAAACAGCAACGAACGGCTCGCGCCCGCGGCGGGTTGGATCTGAATTCAGTCCACTATCGTAGAATCCTTTACGGATAGCTGGCTGCTGGATTCGTACGGGGTGATCATAGGCATCGATCCAGCCTTCGGAAATTGGCGAAGGATCGGGATCAAATTCAACTCCCTTCATTTTGACAAGTTTGCCGTTTTCGACGACGGGACGATACGCACCCCAATGGGTTGCAGTCAGAAGGGAGCGATGCAGAGTTGCGTTGTCCATTGATTTTGTCGTTTTGTTGATTGGTAATACTTATGCAAATCGACCAATTTGGAGTTTTAGAATTGCCTAGTTGGGAGCGGATACTGCTCGATTGGAGCCGGTTCCGATTCCTCTCATCTTGAAATGCTATCGATTATTATAGCCGTAGGCGTGGGTCTAAAATTTGTCAGCAAACGATTCTGGGTTTGATTCCAATTGTCTATTCGCCTTTGCTGATGATTAGGAATTAATGACAATGCCTGCCGACACTGTTTTTGCACATTCATCCCGCTCGTCGTTGGCGAATTTCAAACAAAACTATTCATCCAAGTCTCATTTGAATACAATTTGATCTTTGAGACAATCAGTGCAATCAGTGCAATCAGGAAGAATCAGCGAAAAGAATCGCTGCTCAAGCGAAAGGTTACTTTAAATCTATTCGCCAGCGTTGCTACACTATGTAGTTTATTGAATCTCGTTTAATATATTTTTGTCTAGACATTAAACTCTCAAACTAATCAGAATTCAGACGACAACCAGTTCATCCCAATTAGCACACAGGATGGATGTCATCTGCGCATCAACCGATTCCAGAGTTCCAGGGGAAGCCACGCAATTCTAGGCAAAGTACTTGCTTTCATCTGAAGCGCCATCACATGCTTACATCCGAAAGCGAAGTTACTACGTTATAGTTGACGCCGAGAGCATCAAAGTGTTTATGCCCGCAGGCGATTTTTTGATTCTCTTTCGTCCGGCGTTCCTCAGAGTCTAACGTGCCCTTGGTTTCGCAGACGAAATATAATTTCTCCTCTCGCTCGGTGACAAGAGCCCAGTCGGGATTATAAGCGCCAATGGGCGTGTCGATTCTGAACCAGCTTGGCAGTTTCACGAAAAGTTTGACGTTCTCGTTGTTATCGAGCTCACGAGCAAACTGTTTCTCTACTTCTGATTCATACTCAACTGCGTCAAACAGTGATTTATCTCGGTTCTGCACCACATAGAGGTTACTCAGATAACGGACCAAACCTTGTTCTGCATCTTGCTTGATACGGCTCTGCTCCCAATAGGTACCTGTGACCTTTTCATACTTGATGCCTTCCAACGTCAATTCGTACAGCACGCGCGATATTTCTTTTGCAAACGCCGCCATGAATGCTTGCGGGTTGATTTGGAACTCGCCAAGCCTGCCCGACTGTTTGAGGATTTCAGCAAGCGTATGCCGCGTTAGTTCAGTCTCTTTCTGAAGAAATGCCAGAATGTCGGGGAGGACATTGGCTGGTTCCACGTCATGAACGCGCGTAGCGATTTGCTTGTCAGCGGATACTCCTGCCTCCGAGATATCGACTTTCACGACTACAGTTGTAACTCGCGGTGGCTTTATCGGCTCAATCTGTTTTATGCGAGCCAAAGCCTTGACTATCAGTTCAGCCGTATCGAACGTGATGCGGTAGCGGGTGCGGTGCTTGATTTGCTCCCACAGCTCTTGGAACTCCGCGCTTAACTGGACTTTTTTGCGGAATCTCAAAACCCGACGCTCCCGAGTGCTAACGATACGGTTTTTGAAAATTTTACGATTGAAGATGTCTATGATCTTAGCTTTCAGGTCTGAAAACTCTTCCGAAATCTTCAACTCAAAGTGAGGGTTATGAGGATCGAATTTATCTAGAATATCTCCGGTGTCGCTGAGGTAACCGCCTGTGACCAGTTCGGTCCAAATTCTTGCTGACTCATTCTGGCCGAGCTCAGTCTCCAATCCGTCAGCGGCGATTTGGACGAGTTTCGCAAAGGCAACCTTTTCGATTTTGCCGAAGCGGATGCCGAAGTCGTCCTCAATTTCGGTTTGTAGGGTACGCGCAAAATCTTCGAACGACTCGTTTGCAACCACAGTAAGCCGGTTCACCGTATTATCGTGGACTCGCTCGCCTTTTTCATTGATAGGCAAACGCAATCCTCGCCCAATCTCTTGCCGCTTCTTGTCTCTAGACCGTGTCTCTCTCAGCGTGCAAATCTGAAAGACGTTAGGATTATCCCAGCCTTCTCGCAATGCGGAATGCGAGAATATGAAGCGCAGCGCGACGTTGGGGTCAAGAAGGCGTTCCTTGTCTCGCATGATGAGATTGTAAGTGTCTTCGTCCGCTGCAGAATTTCCACGCGTGTCTTTCGCGTGCCCATTCTTATCCTGGGAGAAGTAGCCCTCGTGAACCTCGGAGACTTCGAAAGGAACAATCCCCCTATAAATCGGTTTGGCGGTCAGTTCTTGATATGCTTCTTCGAACAACTGTCCAATTTTCCCGAGGCTAGTTGTGCCGTCCTTGTTATAGACACGGTAGTTGGCAACGCGGTCAATAAAAAAGAGCGAGAGTACCTTGATGCCCTTGCCCTTGAGCGCACGTTCCTTTTTGAGGTGCTGCTCCGTGGTCTCATAGATCTGTGCCCTGTATATATCGTCACCCATGCCGCCGATTTCTTGTCCAAGCTCCAGAATATGGCCTTGATTGAACTCAATATATTCAGAGCCTGGCGTGCAATCAATGTTCCGCACAATATAACCGTCGCGATAGGCCTCATGTTTCCCGGATTTGACATACAGGTCATCGTCTTGTTTGACCCATAACTTCACAGTCTTTAAGCTGGATACACTTTCTTTGTGCATTTCAACCTGAGCTTTGATACCGTTCTTGTTGTTTGTGTTCAGTAGCTTCACATATGCGTCATTGAAACTGTCGTCTGAGCGTGTGGAGGCAACTTCGACTCGTTTAACAAGTCGTAGATCATAAGCCTTGATGGGATCAAGTCTATAGATAAGATTGTAGGGGTTTCTGTGCGTCGCACTGTAGCGCAAAGTCAATAGCGGGCTAAGATTCCGGATCGCATGCGACGCTTTCTTCGTGTTATCTACACTTTGAGGTTCGTCAATAATGACAATGGGATTGGTGGTCTGAACAAATTCAATTGGCCGCCGCCCCGACATACCTTCGCTCTCACGGTTGATAACATTGAGCTTCTTAAGATCGTCGTCAGTCATAACCGACAAGTCCTTGTCGGCAACATCCTTCTGGAACGACTGAATGTTGATTATCATGATCTGAATCTGGTTGCTGGTCGCGAACTGGCGCACCTTACCGAGTCGTTTTGAGTCATAGACGAAGTAATCGAACGGTGCTTTTTCATACAGTGCCTGAAAATGATCTTTCATTATGTCGATACTCTTGAGCACGCCCTCGCGGATAGCAACGCTCGGCACGACGATGATGAATTTTTTAAAACCGTAGGTTTTGTTCAGTTCGAATATAGTTCGCAGATATACATAGGTCTTCCCGGTTCCCGTTTCCATCTCGATGGAGAATTCAAATCCTTGAAGGCGAGTGACTTTCTCGATATCATTCGCCTCCTGAACTGAATGAACATTCTTCAGTATTTCTTCCTCAGATAACGTCAATCGGTTACCCATTCCCAACTCGGTCTGAAAGAGTCCACCGGTCGGAAGCGACTGGAACGCCATCGCACCAGTTTGCACGAACGGTTGGCCGTTGAACACATTCACAACGGCGTTTATTGCGTCTCGTTGGTATTGAAGGGAAGGATCGAACCTAAGTTTCATGTATCCCTCAAATTGTCTTGAAGACGATTAAGGATTCACCGGCTTGTGCTCGCACCTTGAAGGTTTGAACTGCATTGATTTTGAGCAGGTCATTACCTTTAAATCCCTCGTCCAGACAGATTATCTGCGACGGATTTGCATTCGCGAGCGCATCGATAAGATCATAGGTAATGTTTTCCTCAAGACAGATAAGTAACGCGCCGCACTCTATTGAGAATACTTCCGAACCTGCGAGTGTAATCATTTCCACTTTCGTGGAAAGAGGGAACCCTGCTTTCAGGAGTATCTCGTGGATGATATCGTCCGGCGCAGTTGCGCTATGGCGGCAATCAATATGGAGATAAAGCTGACGCCCTAGTTGATCGGCGTTCGCTGAATCAATTTGGTTTTCCCAGATCTTGAAGTTTGAACGATCAAGCTTGAACACCCTGAAGCCAAAATCCACACTATCCTTTTGCTCGAGATCAAGTTGACCTATCAAAGATTCCTGCGCATTCTTGATAACGCTGCGAATCCGTTCCTTTCCGATTTCGGCAATTGTGGAAAAGCCTGCTTTGGCGGCGTTGGATTCTTCTTTGACAGGTTCGGGCAGCTGAACGAGAATGAATTTACGATCACCACCATCCTCGATATTTAGCTCAATAGTCGCTTGTCCTGTCACACATGAGCCGGCGAAAAAATCCAGAACAATATCGCCGGGGCCGTTACATGCATGCTCCAGCATCCTGCGGATAAGCCGAACCGGTTTTGGGTTATTGAAAACCTTGCCTGGAATCAGAGATTCAAGATTCTTGGTACCTTCGTCCGTATGCCCTGCGTAGCCATGTGTCCAGAAATTTGTAGGAGTCAATTCGCGCGCCTCGCTAAGAAACATCTTTATTGATGGTACGGGGGCTTGGCCGTCAGGCCCCCAATAAAGGCGATTGTCAGCAACCAGCTCTTCGAACATTTCCTTGGATCTACGCCAAGCATTCGTTGTGGGGTTGATGACTTCTCCCGTATTTGGATTTGTCAATGGATAGCAGAGATTTGGCCGGTCCTGTGGCGAAGCGGGGTTCAGAAACGACGCTCCTTTCCACGGGCCGCGCGGGTCGTTGTCGGGATTCAAATAACGCGCATCCGTTTCCTCTGTTCGAGAGAGTAAATTTACTTCAAACGCCTCTGACTTCGCGTATACGAGAATATGTTCCACTACAGTGGTAAAGTCGATCGTGTTATTGCTTCGCGTATATCGTTTCTGCCATGCAATATTGGCCTTGAAATTCTCCTCACCGAAAATTTGATCACACAACTCTCGAAGGCGGCTTAACTCGTGATCATCAATCGAAATGAAAATCACTCCGTCATCTCGAAGCAGGTTTCGTGCTAGATAGAGTCGGGGATACATCATGTTCAGCCAGTTTGAATGATATCGGCCGACTATATCGGTGTTTGTAGAAAACCTACGTCCTTGGCTGTCAATCTGGCCAGAATATGAAAGATATGTCTCTAGGCTTTCGGTATACTTGTCAGGATAGATGAACTCTTGGCCCGTATTGTATGGTGGGTCAATATAGATCATCTTAATTTTACCGAAGTATGATTTTTGCAGCAGCTTCAGAATTTCGAGGTTATCCCCTTCGATAAACACATTGTCCGTATGCTCGAAATTGATCGACTCGCTTCTGGCCGGCTTTAAGGTCGCAGCGCTAGGACACTGTATGATATTCATGCACTTCGCCTTACCTGGCCAGGCGAGACCGAAGCGCTCATTATCCGGTTCAACCCAGTTGCCTAGAACACGCCTCAACGTCTCGAAGTCAATTCGTCCGTCGGAGAGGCACTCAGGATAATTTTGCGCCAGAAAGTTTCTTAACGTAGTCTGTTTTCGCTCTTCTACATTGTCTGACTGTACCGCGGGCTTGACTTTATCTTTCCATAGCGCCTCTTTGTTCAATCCATTGCCTTTCATCGGTAAAGATTTCATATTGCCGCCCATCAGTACCAGCCGTAGAGTCTTGTGGGGGTTCGACCCCATGTGCCAAGTGCGAGAGAGCGATCCAAAATGTCCAACATTAACTGACCAGATTGAATTATTTCAAAATATATTTGGCTTTGCTGCTCATTGAACTCCACATACACAATGCCTTGTTTATGCTCGCGCGCCCATGGGACTAAGGGTGTTGAATTCGGAATGTTCAAACGAAACATTCCGTTGTGCTCATAGAACCTATAACTGAATGTACGGACTTCGCAATCGGAGCAAACTATGTCAATAGATTCGTTTTGAGACAGATTTTCGAACATGCGGCGAAGCACAAGCCCCGCCTGCTTCGGAAATTCGACCTGAAGATTGTATTCACCAGTAAATGATTGCAATCCCGTCCATGCCACGGATGCGGCGGTTTCCGAGATCGCTTTGTGCTCGGATTTTGGTGGGATTACGCCCTTTTTTGGAACGCCATTGGCTTTTGCAGGGATACGGTCGGCGATCCCAAGAGCAACGATGTCCTCCGGCTTCCGGTAGCGATTTCGCAGGGCGAAATACTTCTCATAAGCTACCAAATTTTCTGTCGTTACCGGAACCCCCGCATTCCAGCAGTCCAACCATGCTTTGGCAGCTGAGTTGCGGCTATGAGGATCCACACTCCAGAAAACGCATTCGGCATTGTTGAGGAATCCACCGCGGCTAATATTGGGCGATCCCGTAATCGCAAGCGAGACATCGGTTACACCTGCATCGTCGTCAAATCCAGCCGCCCCTACGTATAGTTTCGGATGGAACGTACCACCCAAGCTATTGACGATGCGTACACCCCAGCCACAATCCACTGCACTTTGCAATGCTCTTGGATGAGTCACACCATCTTTGGTGTCTGTGACAAGCCTGACTTTATCAACGCCTCCGTCATCAAGAATCTTCTTGACTAGGCTAAATCCTGACGCGGAGACATAGGCTACGGCCAAACCGACGACTGGTGGTTTGACACGTAGTATTTGCTTTCGAAACAGTCCTTTGTACGTGTTTCCGATAATCCCGGTAGTGGTTACAGAATTTGTCATCTACTCACGACCTCAACGTTACCCAGAAGACTGTCTTTCTGAATCTGAATTTCACTTGTGCCAACGTTATTTGCACACCCGTTTCATCCCTTTTCGCTTCCATCGAAAAACATAATTTCCATCATAATATGATCGTCACTAGACTATTCAAGTTTTTGTTGCAGTGTTGGACAAATTCAGTGGGCAATCTCAATTCAAACACAAGCAATATTGGCCAGATTCGGAACTATGGCTCAGTTTCAAATTCGGCTTCATCTGAATCCTTCCGTACCTGACTTGTATTCCCATTTAGCAACCTCCAATACCGCATGAGCGTCACTATACAGGTCATGTTTTGTATTTGGGAGTCGAAGATTAGGATCAAACTTAAATTTTTCGTAGCGAACAACTTCATTAAATTGTATTGAATACAATTTCAGATTCTTTTCCTTGCGACCGTGATTTGAAGACTTGGACGGCATTGGCTTTGAGTTGATCATTTCCCTTGAATCCCTCATCCAAACAAATTACCTGCAACGGATTAGCTTCTGCCATAGCATTAATTACAGCCTGATTTAGTGACTTATCAAGGCAGATCAGCATCGTATTGTTTTCTATTGAGAAAACATCCTTACCTGATATAGACAACTTCTTGACTTGCGTAGTAAGTGTAAAGCCTGCCTTAAGTAGTAGTTCATAAAGAATATCCTCTCGGGTGCACTGGCTATATTTATGTGGTCAATGTGATCAAAGAGTTGCTGTTCCAGATGAATAATTTTATTGATATTTCCTTCCCAAATTTTAAAGTTTGACTGGGAGAGTTTAAAAACCTTAAAACCGAGGTCGAGCTTGTCGCAATTCTTTACGTCAGTCTGATCGTAGTGCCCTCGCCCCCCCCCCCCCCCCCGTCGCAATTGTATTGGCGGCGCGTCGAATGCGTTCTTTCGCAATGTCAGAAATAGTTTTATAACCATTTTGGTATGCAATTGAGTTTTCTTCTGTGGGCTCGGGTAGCTGCACCATTAGAAAGTTGACTTGTTGATCTCTTGTAGCACTAAATTGCATGACGGCGTCGGCGGTGGTTGATGATCCAGCAAAAAAATCTAAAACTAAATCCCCATCTCTAACATCTGCCATGACAAGAAAATCAAAAATTAACTCAGACGGTTTTGCGTAATCAAAATATGAACGCTGCATGTTAAAGATTGATTTGATTCTCTCTGTTCCTTTGGCATTTATATATTTGTCCTTAAATATCGTTGTGAATTGTTTTATCTTAGGTTCCGTGAATCTTATCATTTCATATGCGATATAAGTCCCGTCGTCACGTTTTTCAAAAATAATGTCGCCTGAATCAACCAGAGCTAGCAATTTTTGTTTTCCCAACCTCCAACGACCTTCGCTTCCATCGTTTCTAATTGGAAAAACTTCTTCTCCATTTGGACCAGGTATAGGGAACCACATGCTTGGAGAGTCTTCTCTTCTAGAGCCTGCACCCCATTTATTTAATTCTCTTCCTTTCGCGTACGCTCCTTTTTCGTCCTTTAAGTCTAAAGATATTGGATTTTTTTCATGTCCAGAGAAACTAAGTTCGCTAATGTTCTTGGCATAAATCAAAACATAATCGTGACATACTCTTAGAAATGTTGATTGACTCCCGCCTTTGATTACCTCTCTGTTTATAGCTGCAACAAAATTTTCTGCTCCAAAGATCATGTCACATAATTCTCTGAGATGAGCAAATTCGTTATCATCAATACTAATAAAAATCACCCCATCATTTCGCAGGAGATTTTTGGCCAGATATAGGCGTGGATACATCATATTCAACCAGTTGGAATGGTAACGTCCCACAGTGTCGGTATTGGTTGAGAATTTGCGCTTATATTCGTCGATTTGACCGGTATAGGCAAGATAAGTATCCAGCGCCATGGCATATTTATCGGGGTAAATGAATTCCTTGCCTGTATTGTATGGCGGGTCAATGTAGATCATTTTGACCTTGCCAAAATATGATTTTTGCAAGAGCTTGAGTACTTCAAGGTTATCACCTTCGATAAACAGATTTTCCGTATCATCAAAATTTACGGATTCGTCCCGGACGGGTTTCAGCATAGCCAGACTTGGCTCCTGGATGATTTTCATGCACTCGGCTTTACCGAGCCAGTTTAGGCCAAAACGCTCATTTTGGGGTTCGACCCATTCACCTAAAACCCGTTTAAGCTGATCATAGTCAATATTGTCTTCGGAAAAAACTTCGGGAAACAATTCTTTGAGCCGCTCGCGCTTTTCAGCAGATACATCCATCGAACTCAGAGTTATTTTTCGTGGTTCTATCATTTACAGGTCATCCTAATCGTTAAATGCACATCTAAATTAATTGTAAAAAGATCAGTAAATTGTGTTTGTATCTACGTCGCATTTGCCAATGACAATCAATTCTAAGCATTCGCTCTTGCCGTGAAAATGGCGCCAACCTCAAACATGGGTGATTGTGTAATTTTACTATGACTGAGAGTTTCGGAGAATAGCTAGATTCGGTTCATTGCATTGAACTGCAGACTAATACAGATTTTCATTCTCGCTCAAGCGGCTTGAGCCAGATGTCCTAAGTCGACAGTGCACGTTCGTTGTGTATGTCTAGTTTGCCGCGACCTTGTGCTAGGTGCCGAAAACATTTCACTTGCTAACTATTCTTGATAATCCCCTTACGAATCTTCTATTCAGTCACTATTTTCAGTTTAGGTGTGATTTTGAGCTACGTTTCTGTTACGTCTACATTCTCACCCGAGATAACTCGGTGATGTAGTTTCATATCAATATTTCCGCCGCTGGCGATTATGGCAACAGGCGGTTGAAGTGCCACTTTATCGGCCAGTAAAGCTGCAATTCCGACTGAACCTGAACCTTCTAGTATTTGACGCTCTGACCAGTAGGCATGCCGTATTGCTTCTGCGATTTCACGCTCTGTAACGAGCACGATATCATCGACAAGCTCACGAAACGTTGGGTAGGTATAACGGTTGTCTAAACCGATTCCTCCGCCCAATGAATCGGCAAGTGTAGGCAATTCTTCGACTTCAATCGGTTGTCCTGCTTGAATGCTTGCATACATTGCCGCTCCACGCTCCATTGAAATTCCGATGACTTGAACATGCGGGAGAGTCGATTTGAGTGCAGTTGCCACACCAGAAATTAGGCCACCTCCTGAAACTGGAACCAAGACCGTTCGAGCATCCGGCAGTTGATCCAGCAGTTCAAGCCCCAGTGTGCCTTGTCCTGCAATGATGTCAAAATGATCGAATGGCGGCAGCATGGTCAAATGCTCTTCTGCTACCAATCGATCTACTTCGATTTGGGCGTCATCTTGAGAATTGCCCACAATACGTACTTCAGCTCCTTGTGCTTTTATGCCATCAATTTTGTTTTTCGGTACCAGTCGGGACATGCAGATAATGCAGCGAGTTCCTGCTTGTCGTGCAGCATAAGCTAACCCCCGACCGTGGTTTCCAGTTGAAACGCCTACGACACCATGCTTTTGTTGTGTTGCCGATAGATTCATTATTGCATTGGTTGCGCCTCTCAATTTGAAACTGCCGGTAATCTGGTAATGTTCAAGCTTGATATAAACCGGCATGTTGCACAATTCTTCCAGTGCCAGGGAGGCGACAACTGGAGTTCTGCGAATTTTGGAGGCAATTCTTTCCTGTGCCCTCAGAATGTCGTCAATTCCGATACGATCTGGATGCATTTTTAGCTGGCTCACTTGATACGGTCATCCTGAATTTTATCTTGTTGCACTTATAAGTGTGTAAAAAGATTTAGAAGAAAACGCTTCAAACCTTTGTTTATGAATATAAATCATGATAAGTAATTTTCCAAAATCAAACTCGTGAATTCGATGCAACGACCAAACAGTCAGTCGGTTGGAACATTAATCCAATAAATTCTCGGGATAGTTTGTTCAATTGCAAATTTACTGTTCCTGAACTCATTTTTTTATGTAAGATTCCAACGTCATTTGTCCTCAAACCGTTTGAATTGAAATTGCTTAAATGTCGCCTGGCATTAAGAAATAGAATTACACTTTTTCAAGCACTAAATTTAATTATTTCTGCGAAGTCAACGTGCCACTCAGCAAACAAAATCAGACGAACAACTACTTGCAGGTTCGAGGTGCCAAACAAAATAATCTAAAAAATTTTGATCTAGACATCCCGCTGAATGAAATGACCGTCGTGACTGGTGTGAGTGGCTCCGGAAAATCTTCATTGGCATTTGACACCATTTATGCGGAGGGGCAAAGAAGGTATGTTGAGACATTTTCACCTTATGCCCGTCAGTTCTTGGACCGAATGGATCGACCCAGAGTGGAATCCATACATGGCGTACCGCCTGCTGTTGCAATCGACCAGGTAAATCCCGTTCGTACAACTCGTTCAACGGTTGGTACGATGACGGAGATCAATGATCATCTGAAGCTACTGTTTGCCCGCATTGCATCGCTCTACTGTTCGAGTTGTGGAAGTCAGATCAAACGTTACACAAGCGACGATATCTTTGAACAAATCGTTTCCAAATTCAATTCATCTGAATCAAAAAACAACATGGTCCAGATACTCTTTCCAATCTCCGTCCCTGAAAGCCTGTCTACCGAATACGCATCTGAGTTTCTTCAGCGGCAGGGCTACAAAAGAATTGCCAGTCGTGAAGGCGATACGGTGTATGTTGTCCAGGATCGAATACAGCCAACTTCCAAGAATCGATCCCGAATGATTGAAGCCATTGAAGTTTCACTGAACCGAGGTAACGGATGCGGCCTCGTTCAACAGCTGGATGAGCAACGTCAAGGTGTTGGAATTCGACAAGAGTTTACAGACAAGCTGCGTTGTTCAGATTGCAATGTCGACTATTCTGATCCGCTTCCGAATCTATTCTCTTTCAATTCGCCAATCGGTGCCTGTGAAACATGTCGCGGATTTGGGCGAGTGATTGGCATTGACTATGGACAGGTGATTCCGAATGAGTCTCTGACTCTGAGAGAAGGTGCCATTCGAGCATTTAACTCACCGGTCTATAGTGAGAGCTATCGAGACATTCTCAATTATGGCGAGAAACGCCAAATTCCATTGGACACTCCGTGGAACCAGTTAAGTTCGGAACACAGGCAATGGGTTATTCAAGGAGAGGGCGGCTGGTACAGTAAAAAGTGGTATGGCGTACAACGGTTCTTCGACTGGTTGGAACAGCGAAAGCACAGGATGCATGTGCGAGTGTTTCTGTCTTACTACAGAGCCTATTCAGAGTGTCCAGACTGTCGTGGAGCGAGGCTAAAACCGGAAGCGCTGAACTGGCGATTGGGCTCCAATGTGGAACACTTCCCCAATCTGAACAAGTTTCGCTATCCTACGATGTCGATGTCAGACTCGGAGTTTGAGTCAATGGCGGGTCTCACGTTGCATGACATTGCTTCACTTCCGCTTTCATCATGCGAGAAGTTCTTCCGAGAGCTTAAATTTCCACCACCCTACGACGAAGCTACTGAGATACTGCTCGCTGAAGTGCGTGCACGGCTTGGCTACCTTACGGATGTAGGGCTGGGTTATCTGAATCTAGACCGACAGTCGCGAACGCTAAGTGGTGGAGAAGTGCAGCGCATCAATCTAACCACTGCACTCGGTACGACTCTGGTAAACACGCTCTTTGTACTGGACGAACCAACCATCGGACTGCATTCCAGAGACATTGACAAAGTGATCGGAATTCTACACCGACTGCGCACAGCAGGTAATACATTGCTTGTTGTTGAACATGAAGAGCAGATGATTCGTGCGGCAGATTGCATTCTTGATCTGGGCCCAGGGCCGGGTGAGCGCGGTGGCAATATTGTTCACTTTGGTACAATCGAGGAGTTGCTGGGTTCTAAAGAATCGGTAACTGCAGCCTGTTTACGAAATGGAGACTATCTACCTGAATATCCTGCCGCTTCAAACATAGCTGCGATCAATCACCTGCTGGTTCGCGGAGCACAGCAGAACAACTTGAAATGCATTGATGTTTCGATTCCATTGAATCGAATGATCTGCATAACAGGAGTAAGCGGTTCCGGCAAATCGACGCTGGTTGATGAGGTTCTATATCGAGGCGCTTGTCGAGAAATGGGCAAAACCACACTGACGCCGGGTAAATGCTCTGGAATTGATGGACTGGAACAAATTTCCGATATTGTCATGGTTTCCCAGTCGCAAATTGGAAAAACTGCACGTTCCAACCCTGTGAGTTATGTCGGTGCACTCACCCCAATTCGTGAGCGGTTCGCAAAAGTGCCATTGGCCATACACAGGGGGTACACCGCTGGATACTTCAGCTTCAATACGGATCTTGGACGTTGCTCGTCTTGTGGGGGAAGCGGTTTCGAGCGTATCGAAATGCAATTTCTAAGTGACGTGTATCTTCGTTGTGCAGAGTGCGATGGCACTCGTTTTCAATCGGAAATTTGCGATGTAAGAATCCGACCAAACTTGAACCCCAACTCGAAAGCTGAGTGGCAGCCTCAATCGATTGTCGGCATCTTGGATATGACTGTGTCGGAAGCAGTTGATTTCTTTTTTGATGACGTACCAATTGTGAGTGCTTTGACACCATTGATTGATGTAGGGTTGGAGTACTTAAAACTCGGTCAGCCAGTACCGACTTTGAGTGGAGGCGAGGCGCAAAGACTCAAGCTTGCTGCCCATGTCGCAAAAAGCGAAAGTCGCCGGAATCGAGTAGGCGAACAAATTCTATTTCTGTTCGACGAACCCACCACGGGATTGCATTTTATCGACGTATCAAAGCTGATTGATTCATTGCGGAAATTAATTGATAACGGGCACTCAGTGGTTGTGATCGAACACAATCTTGATCTGGTTTCGTGTTCTGACTGGATAATTGATCTTGGACCGGAAGGCGGAGAATTCGGAGGTGTAGTTATTGCCGAAGGCACGCCGAAAGATTTAGCGCGAAAGGCCAATACGCCTACCGGAGAGGCACTAGAAGACTACTACAGCAACCGTGTAAATGGGCGATCTTCTGTGTCGTTTCTGACGGAAAAATCAAATTCTACAAACCGTGAAATTTACGTCAGGAATGCCCGAGAGCACAATCTCAAGAATATCTGTTTATCCGTTCCCTACAATGCTATCACGGTTATCACCGGAATGAGCGGAAGCGGTAAAAGCACCGTTGCTTTCGATATTTTGTTTGCGGAAGGGCAGAAACGCTATCTGGAGACTTTGAACGCTTATGCGCGGCAGTTCATGCAGCCTGCATCAAAGGCTGATTTTGACGCAGTAACTGGACTGCCCCCTACAATCGCGATCGAACAGCGTACCAGTCGTGGCGGACGCCGCAGTACCGTTGCTACACTCACAGAAATCTATCATTACATTCGGTTATTGTTCGTTCGATTTGGCGTGCAGTACTGCCCTGATTGTAGGGTAGAAGTAGATTCACAGTCTATTGAATCCGTCGTTCAACAAATACGAAAGAAATACAAGAATCAGACGATTTCAATCTTTGCTCCACTTATCGTTGCAAGAAAGGGGTACTACACTGATATCGCAAAGAGCGCAAACAAAAAAGGCGTGGAGTTTTTGCTTGTTGACGGGCAGTTGCTGTCTACCGCAAAGTGGCCGCGCCTTGATCGGCACCGAGAGCATGATATAGACATGCCGATTCGCACTCTAGATTTAACCCAGTCAAATCTGCAGGAGATTCGTTCGATTGTTGAAGATTCACTGCATGTAGGCAGAGGACATATTCGAATTGTTTCCTCTGCTCTCTGTGTGAGCGAGAGAATTGAGAGTCTTGATTCTTTTTCAACTTCGAGATCCTGTTCTCGATGCAGACGATCCTTTGACGAATTGGATCCGAGGCTTTTTTCATACAACTCGCATCATGGTTGGTGTGATGCATGCGTTGGAACCGGTCTATCCTTGACCGGTGATGATGTAGGCGATGATTTTGTTGAAGTCAATGCCAATTCATATTCGATATGCAAGACATGTGACGGAAAGAGATTGAAACCCGAAGCCCTTGCTGTGAAATTCAAAGGCATGACAATTGATTATTTCGCAGGGCTATCTATTCGAGATGCACGAAATACATTATCGAATCTTCGGTTTTCAGAGCGCGAAAAACTCGCGACCAAAGACATTCTTTCGGAGTTGAATGCGCGGCTGGAGTTCCTGGATTCGGTAGGTCTTTCCTACTTATCGCTTAGTCGTTCGGCACCGACTCTAAGCGGTGGAGAAGCCCAGAGAATTCGATTGGCATCACAGTTGGGTTCTAGTCTTTGTGGAGCCTGTTATGTTCTGGACGAACCGACCATTGGGTTACACACTTGTGACAACAAAAGACTCCTTTCGGCACTGAAAGCACTTCGAGACAAGGGTAACACTATCGTAATCGTGGAGCATGATGAGGAAACTATCATCTCGGCCGACAACATTATTGACCTGGGTCCTGGAGGGGGAATTCGAGGTGGTTCGGTTGTCGCGCACGGCACTCTAGCGGAAATAAAAAGTAACCCAAACTCCGTCACAGGCAATATGTTGAAATCGCCGCTGCAGCATCCAATGCCTAGGAATCGACCGGCACCAAACCAGAAACATGCACTTCAGATCGTTGGTGCTGGGCGGCACAATCTGAGAAAAATCAACGCAACGATACCACTGCAGTCTCTAGTATGTGTTACTGGAGTCAGTGGCAGTGGCAAAAGCACACTGGTTCGGGATGTTCTTTATTTAAACCTCATCGATGCCTTAGCGCGCAATCGCAAATCAGAGGACACCATCACTTGGGATGGGTGTAAGGAAATTATCGGCTGGCAGCAGATTGGAAGAGTGCTGGAAGTCGATCAGACTCCAATAGGAAAGACTCCGAGATCATGTCCAGCCACTTATGTGAATATTTGGCAGACGATCCGGAAACTGTTTGCAGAAACATCGGAAGCACGTCTTCGCGGATACGATGTGAGCCGATTTTCATTCAATGTCGATCAAGGTCGCTGTCCGGAATGTAAAGGGCAGGGCGAGAAGAAAATTGAAATGAATTTTTTACCGGATGTGAGAGTAAAGTGCGAAAACTGCAATGGAGAAAGATTCAATCGCGAAACGCTTTCAGTTCGGTATCGAGATAAATCAATCGCAGATGTTTTGAATATGAGCATGGAAGAAGCCGGAGATTTCTTCCAGTCGCTGACATCGCTGAATCGTGTATTTAGACTGTTAGTTGACGTTGGTCTCGGCTATTTGACTTTAGGACAACCAAGTCCAACCTTGAGCGGCGGTGAGGCACAAAGAATAAAACTGGTATCAGAGTTGTCGAAGTCTTTGCCTCGTAGCCATCAAGTCAAGTTCAATGGGCTGTCCGACGACAGGAGTTTCAAGACGTTATATGTGCTGGATGAGCCGACCGTTGGATTGCACGCAGCAGATGTTGAAAAGTTGATTCGGGTAATTCATGCGTTAGTAGATACAGGCAACACAGTAGTGATTATTGAGCACAATCTGGATGTAGTTGCTGAAGCAGACTGGATCATTGATCTGGGTCTTGAAGGAGGTAAATTTGGCGGTAAAGTGGTTACCCAGGGGAAATTGTCAAGGGTGATGAAATCGAAGCAGTCGCATACTGCAAATGCACTGCGAGAGTTTATGGATAATAGAATTGAGGGATCAGGCTGTGATCAATGAAGTCACAGCATGCACGAGTTCGAGTAGCTCTTTGCTACGTACTGCATACACTCGCGCTTACAGTTCTCGGCGAAGGTCTTGATGGCGTTGTGAAATGTAGTTTTTCATTGCCAATTCTGCACGGTCAGTGTCTCGCAGTGCAATGGCTTCTGCAACATCATGCGTCATAATTTCATGTGCTTCTGCAATCGAATGCCAGTTGCCAATTTTGACGGATATGAAGAACCACAATCTCAGGTGCAGATTGAAAATTCTCGGTATAGTTTCTGCCAGAAAGGAGTTTTTTGATGCTTCCGAGAGAATTGAATAGAACTCTCTGTCAAGTTGAACATAAGTATCAATGTCGTCGTCTTTGGTTGCTTGTACCAAAGCTCCATGAATTTCCATTAGTTTTGCCGTTTGAGCAGGCGTTGCCCGTTGGGCAGCGAGTCGGCAGGCATGGCCATCAATTAGGCTTCGAAATTCGTAGATTTCCTGAACATCCGAGTAGGCGATTTCAGACACGAACATTCCACGGTTCAATCGATGGATGACTAAACCTTCCATTGCCAGTCTCTGCAAGGCTTCACGAATCGGAGTGCGCCCAATTTGCAGTTCTTCTACCAGGGATTTTTCCGCAAGAACGGTACCAGGAGGCAGGTCCAGTCTAGTAATACGTCTAATCAACTCGTCATAAGCCTTTTCAGCTAGCGACGTTGGAGATTGGTTTTCAGTAGAAGTTGTGTTCATGTGTCTTGAACTACAATCGGTTCACCTAACCCTGACGCAACTATTTGGGGATTAAGTTTCTGACCGATAACCACCATCCGGTAGTGTATTCGCGGATCAGATTCGGAAATATCGAGTTGTCCTGTTGAATACTGTACAAGAGATGGTTCACCATCCAGTTGCATATGCCCTTTCATTCTCCAAACGTTATCTGGCAATCTATCACAGAATTGTTTCAGCGCGGAGCGCGATAAGTCGTTATAGGGCTGCAATACTAAAGATGTCATAGTATCGTGTTCGTGATGATGGTGGCGTTCGTGACTATGCTCTGCGGTTTTTCCAATTTGCGTAGTCTTTAAATCGGAGAAAATCAGACTTGAATCAACATCGCAAAATTCGGTGAAACGAATTTCCGCATCTGGGTTGATTTCTCTGAGTTGGTTCGTAACATTTTTTATCGATTTATCCTGAGCAAGATCAATCTTATTCAGAACTACTATATCGGCATTCAATATCTGAGATACATAGAATTCACCCAGAACCACGCGGATTTTGTAGAAATTGGCAGCATCAACTACTGTGACGATCGGAGCAACGTCGAATTTGTCAATGACTGACGGGTCCTCCAAGTCGTCCAGCATGTCTTCCGGGTCTGCAACTCCCGTCGCTTCCACGATGATACGCTCAGCACCTTTCTCGTAGGCAAGCTCTTCTATTGCGTTGAGTAAAGAGCCTTTCAATGTACAACAGATGCAGCCGGAAAGAAGTTCAATTGTGTCGATTGACTTTCCTCGCAGGATTTCGCCGTCAATTCCGACTTGACCGAACTCGTTTACGATAATGGCGGTTGGTATATCGGAATTCGAGGTTTCAAGAAGATTTCTTACCAGCGTGGTTTTGCCGGCACCTAGAAATCCAAACAACAAGTGTACTTTAGGCACGTTGTCCAAAGCGCTTTCTTATCTCCAAGGCTGAGTTGGCATATCTGATTATAGTGCCTGTCGTTCGCGGCGCTCCCGCCGTTGCCGACTACTCGTTTTGGAGAGGGAGGGAAAAGGCAGTCCCATAAATGCCATAGAATCAACAAAAATATCTTGAAAGTCTGATCGTGCCGCTAATGCTACATGTTCAATTTGCTGAACAATCTCATTCGCCTTCTTTCGTTCGGTTTCCGATAGTAGTGCTATCTGTGCACCTAGCAGTGCAGCGTTTCCGACATAGGAAATTCGTTCGTGTTGCAGGTTAGGTAGAAGCCGAATGGTTTTTGCACTTTCGATGTTGACATAGTTTCCAAATCCACCGCAAAGCATCAGTTGATGAATTTCATCGTCACTGATTTTCATCACTGATTGCAGCATACGAATTCCAGAGTAGATTGCACTTTTGGCTAACTGCAATTGTCTAATGTCGCCTTGTGTGATGCCGATATTTCTATTCTTCCCTGACTCAATCTCCCAGACCAGCACAAATTCCGCAGAACCGTTACCGCTTTTAATCAGCCTTTTGCGAATTTGTTCTGGCAATTGTTCCAGTTCGCGTTTGCGCATATTTCCGTTGCTGTCCATGATTTCGGAATCAATCATTTTAGCGGCTGCATCAATTAAGCCGGAACCACAGATTCCGATTGCGGGCACATCGCCTATGACGGCACAGTCTAAATCATGCTCCGCATTCACTTTTTCAATGGCTCCCAGTGCTCCTCTCATCCCGTCCCTGATCTGTGCACCCTCAAGAGCCGGTCCTGCTGGAGCCGAACAGGCGGTTAGTCGATCACGCGAGCCCATGACCACTTCACCGTTTGTGCCGATATCAATCAAAACTCGAATTTCATCGCTTTCATGTATCCGGGTTGATAGAATGCAACCTACCGTATCCGCCCCGACAAAGCCTGCGATTATCGGTAGCAAACACACTTGTGCATTGGGCGTAGCTTTCAACGGTAGCTCCAGAGCCGGCCGTATCACACTTTCCCGGATGACCGGAGCATAAGGTGCAAGTCCCAGATAAGAGACATCAATTCCTAGAAAGATATGGTGCATGCATGTGTTGCCAACAACCACAATCTTGTAAATTTGTTCAGGATTAATCTTTGCTTCTTCGCTGCACTGGCGAATGTACTGATTGACTTGATTGAGAATTTTCGCTCGAAGGGTCGCGAGTTTCTTCTCATCAAACTGCGCGTATGCAATTCGAGACATGAGATCGCCGCCATAGACCGCCTGCGAATTCATACCCCCAGCGGATGCAAGCTGTTCTCCAGTTTGGAGGTCTAACAGGGTTCCAACTACGCTTGTCGTTCCGATGTCGAATGCCATTCCATAGATGTGATCGCTGCTATCGCCAGCTTCTACATCGACCACTTTTTCATTGAAGGTCGTTACGGTAAGCTTACCACCGCATTTACGCAGCAACTGTGGGATTTTACGAACTGTGTGAATCGGCATCGATTGATCTGCCAGATTGGGAACTACAGCTAGAATTTCTTCGACATCAGAGGTCTGATGATGCTCTTCGACAGGGGCATTCGCTGTCACGATATGTTTAGTCACTCCGCAGTCGAGACGTACATGAGAGCCATCTAAATTGGCATCGCCGGATTCCAGGATTTGATGGCCTTCCTCTGCCTTCGGCGGCATCGGTATTACCATGGTGTCTCCGAGCATTCTAGTCTGGCAGGAAAGTCGAAATCCCTCAAGAACTTCGTCGTGTCCAAGCTGGATCTCATCTTGCACTGTAGGGGGAGGTGTATCGCCTCTCAGAATCTTTACGCGGCAACTCCTGCATCGACCTCTGCAGCCGCATGTGGCGTCAATTGCGATACCTGCCTGGCGAGCAGCATCCAGAATAGTCGCATCTCTTGCCACATGGACAGTACGTACGCCATTGCTTTCAGCGGCGGTCGTAAAGGTAACAGCGAATTTTTCGAGCATCTTAAGTCCAGGAAGTGCGAGGTTCCTCTACGAGTCTTAAAGCGAGTCGTACCGCGTCTACTGCATCTTTGCCCCATCCGTCTGCACCGCATTCGTCGGCCCAATCCTGGGTTGTTGGAGCACCGCCGATCAGTATCTTCACTTTGTCTCGATGTCCGGCGTTCTGAAATTCTTCTATAGTCACTTTTTGATAGTATACCGTTGTAGAAAGCAATGCCGAAAATCCTACAAGATCAGCATGTTCCTGATAGGCAGTTTCTATGAATCGGTCCGGATGTACGTCAGTACCAAGATTGATTACATTGAACCCGGCATTTTCAAGCATGATCGTAACGATCGATTGGCCAATGTCATGCATGTCTCCAAGAACGGTTCCAATGACGAATGTACCTACCGGCTTTTCTGCATTGGCAGCGAGTAACGGGCGGATTAGCGCAAGTCCGGCTTTCATGGCTCGGGCAGTGATCAGCATTTCCGGAATGAATATGACCTGAGCACTGAATCGATCCGCTTGTAGATTGAAACCTGGGAACAACCCGTCATCCAGTATTACACGCGGATCAATGTTGGCGTCAATGCTCTGCTGTACCCGCTCGTCTGCATATATGTGATCACCGTTTTCGACTGCTTCCCAGAGAGTTTGCCACTCCCAGCCTTCCGGCGCTCGGTTTTCCCAACCTTCCGGAATGACTAATACAGGTTCATCGTCGAATTCTTCAAACACCGTTTGATTCACTATTACAAAATTAATTTAAAGGATACTTACCGTAGGTTCCGAAATCGCGTTGCGCCTCCAGCATGGTGAATATGTTCTGAATGGGAACATCTGCGAGAATGTAGTGCGACGGTGAGAATATGTAGCCGCCACCAGTTGCCAAATTTTTCATGACTTCGCACACGCCGTTGCGAACAATTTCCACCTGGCCTCTCGGTAACAAGCGCTGCACGTCAAAACCGCCGATGAAAGCGATGTCGTCACCGTATTTTTGTTTCAATTCGACTTGGTTTTTATTACCGCCGGTGGGTTGCATCAAGCCGGAAAGATCAACGCCGAGTTCGATCATGTCGCCGATAATTGGAGAATAATCGCCGCAGGAGTGAAGTTTGATGAATATGTCCTCGTTGGTTTTACGAAATTCCTTGAACATGTAGTCGAACCGAGGCTTGGCAAGCTCTCGCCACTGTGTCGGAGAAATCATCATTGACTGCTGGGCACCCACATCGTCACCCACTCGAATCATGTCGATGCCAAGATCAACTACATTTTTTCCGAGCTCAGTATAGTATTCGGTCAATCCGTCCAGTACCCCTTGAATCAGGTCAGGTTGATCAAACAGCATAAGGAAGAAATTTTGCGTTCCAACCAGATGAGCGTACGCAGCTTCAATCAAGGTCGAAGAAAGATCTACGATTATGAAATAGTCGTCTTGATATTCTTCCAACAGAGTTTTGATTGGGTTGAGGAGTTCCGGGTCTGCTGGATCCGGCCAAGTATAGTTTTTCAACTCTTCCATCGAGGTAATAGGGTGATGGTTTGGAAAGTTTTCGGGCACGACTTTGGCGGGTCCCCAGAATTCCTGTGTCTTCATGAATTCCACATGCTCTTCTTCAGTGCGCCCCTTCAGTCCGCTTTTGCCATACCCGACTCCGAAATGATTGTGCCAGGTTTCGCCAATTTTAATGGGCCGATGTGAAAACTGGGCATTGATTCCAATCTGGTAAATGATGGCATCGTTACCGAGTCGAAGTTCAAGTTCGGGATTGTGCTTTAACCCGGTTCCGGTCTTTGTAACACCGTATACGCGGGCAATCTTTTCTTTGGCTTCACTCTTCATCCGATACAGCAGAGGAACACGGTCTACTTTTTCGTGTCGCACGGCACGAGCAAAACGTTCTCGTGGCAGTAATTCTTTCATTTCAATTGCACCTCAATATTCGGAAACTTTCGGACAAATATATTACTGATATATTAAATTAATTTGATTGAGTCAAGAATTCCCCTTTTCTTGACGCTTTTTTTACAGATTTGTTCAATGAGCGGATGTATTTCAGGTATTTCACAGAGTATTCATCTTTTGCAGTTAATGAATTGGTTGCGAATCGAAAGTCGTCGAATGGCTTGACTGGATTCATGATTGGATCGATCATCAGCGCATCGCAACCCGCCAGAATGGAAAGACTTACAAATGCGTTATTTAGAATCTTGCGTTGCGGCAATCCGAAAGATACGTTGCTGTGCCCCCCGAAAATATGAACATCCGGATAGCGCTCGCGCATGACCCGAACTGCATCGAGATAGTGGTTTCCAAAATCTGGTCCGGCACCGATCGGGAACACCAGCGGGTCCAGGAATCGGTCTTCCATTGCAATGCTGCCCGCTTCCATCATCGACATGCATTTTTCGAGATTTTCGATGCGCTCTTCGGCGTTTTGCGGCATACCTCGATTGCCGCTGGCATTTGCGAACAGTACCGCGTTTCTTTCACGAGCCATATCAACCAACACCTGTCTCCCGTCTTCAAGATTGAACGAGTTGATTGCAGGTCTGCTAATGGAGCCGTCATGCGCTTCAAGCCCCGCATAAATAGTATTGGAATCCGAAGAATCAATCGAAACGATGGAGGATGTGATCGATTGGGCGGTTTGCACCAGCCACCTCATCCACTCAAAACGCTCTTCTGGATAGACTGACATTTCATCGACGCAAAGATCAATAATGTGAGCGCCGTTTGCTTCTTGAGACTGAATCGCCCAGACGATGTACTCCATATCTTTCTGACGGCAGGCTTCGGCAATATGTGGAATCGCGAAAATCTTCTGCTCATTCGAATCTTCCGGAATCGTCGCGGTAACGTCCAGACGGCCAAGAGAATTATTCAGATGGGTATAGGTAATATACCATTTCCCATTTTCACGCAGCACGCGTGGGCTTGAAGCCTTGATTTTTCGAGTGGCGTTAAAGTTCTCGCCAATAATGACGAGACCGTCGTTTTGCAATTTCATAGTCAGCTCGAGTTGATGCTGGACTATTGTGGGATCAGGCCGAACAGGCCAGAACGGGACATTTTGGGCAGCATTGCAGAGCTTTCCAGAAGCGAAACCGGAAGGTCTACATCATCCTCCAGCAATTGAAACAACGGTTTCTGATCGTGCAGTTCCCATTCAACCTGTTTGCCATTGATAGGGTAGGAATATCCCGGCCCCAATCGGCGGGAAATTCTGAGTTTATGCTGTAGTGCCCAGTTGCGGACGATCTGCACGAACTGTTTGGTGGCATTTTCAACTCCGAGCCAAGCGGCAGATTCAAGAAACAGCGCTTCAACAAGTTTTTCCTGCTCCATCCACTCGATTGTCCGTTCATCAATTTCTTTGCCTACAGTCAGTGCGAATACAACAGCCTGTCTGGAATTGCTCAGATACTGCATAAAAATCGGACTCTTCAGATAAACATCGTCACTGAGCACAAGTACGTTATCGTCAACTGATTGAATATCGACAACTCGATAACTGACCACTGGCGTGGTGTTTTCAATAAATACCTGTATTGCTGTCTGCGCAGCGGCACGGATTGCTCGGCGAACTTTTTCCATATCCTTATAGCCGTGAATTTTCAGGACGGCATCGATTTTCGGTTCTGGAACTTCCAGAGCAAATGTTTCCGCTTGACCACAAACGAGAGATTTCATGCTAATTAACCAGATTACATATTATAAATATATTATTTGCATATTTATTGTCATATCGTATCTGAACAGAAGAAATTCGGCTGATTCAGATGATAGTGGGAAGCAGCGAATGAGTCTTTGAAACAGGAAGAATCAGAGGTTATTTACTATTTTCAGGCAGCCTGGAGGCAGCATATCGATAAATGCCTCCGCCGATGAGCGCACCGATCAGCGGTGCCAAGATGTAAACATAAAAAAATCCGCCTCGTGGTCCCGGTATGGCAATATCACCCCAACCGGCAAAAAAAGCAATCAGCCGAGGTCCGAAATCCCGAGCTGGATTCAATCCTGCCTGCGTTAGCGGAGCAACCACAGATATGATTGCTGCAACTCCTACGCCAATGGCAACCGCGGCTCCTGCGGACTGCGGTCTGGCGTAATTTCGGCCGTGTGTAACGACTGAAACGATGAATGCCAGCATCGCGGTACCAATCATCTCTGCGATGAAGCCAGTTTTTATAGTAACTGTACTGAAGGCTCGCTCTGTGGTGCCAAATACCGCCGGATTGGGGAAGTATTCCCCGAATACCATTGCACTTAGCTGACTCCCCGCTTCGCCTCGAACAAGCCCTTGAGCGTGCTCGAAGTCGGCAATAGCATTTCCATACATGAGGTACAGAATCAAGGCAGCAAACGCTGCGCCGGCAATCTGTGCCGCCCAGTATGGGATAACTCGACGCCATGGAAATCCGTCATAGACTGCGACGACAAGCGTGATGGCAGGATTAATGTGTGCACCAGAGAGAGCAGCGGCCGTATAAATTCCGAGTGTAACGGCAACTGACCAGACCACGGCAACCTGCCACAAACCGACTTGTGCACCTGAAATTACCGCAGCATGAATGACGCCTACACCGAAAAACACCATGACAAAGATACCAAGAAACTCACCTGTAAGGGCATTTCTTAAGTCCGGTAGTTGGTCCGTCTGATTCTTTTTAAGCGGCCGGTCAAGAATTTGAAATAGATTACGTGTAGACTTCACGTTCAGTCCTTAATTGCGAAAAAAGGGGGTGATGCCGGTCAGGCAGCGTTTACTTTGCCTGAATCAGCTTCCGACGGAATACTGTCGAACCACTCCGCTGACTTGCGAAGACCACCGAGCGGATAAACATGCAACTTTTCAATGATGCTGTCGGGATTTTCTATGCGATGATTCGCCAGATCTCTCAGCAAACGTTCTGGTGTCGAGTTCATCAGTAGCTTGGCGGCGTTTCGTGCCTGTTTCTTCAAGAACTGAGCTGAGGCTCCTATCCCGCAGTTTGCCGCATGCTTAATCAAGGTTCCAATCGTTGCGACGCCAGGAACGCCGATGTGAATCGGCAAACCATTTCCGGATTCCACAAGTTGTCGTTCCCATTCAATTACCGGTGCGGCTTCAAAGCAGAATTGAGTCACGATATGCATGTCGGCATCGGTGCGCTCGGCAAAAGCGTTTTTCCACTCAATCGCATGTGCCAATTGCGCTTTGGATATATCGGGACTTCCTTCGGGATGCCCGGCGACACCAATTCGTTGAATGCCCAGTTTGTCAAACAGACCGGTTTCTAGAAGCTGCATGGAATTTTCGTAATCTCCAACGGGAGTTGCTGAAGTACCGGCAAGCGCTAGAACCTGTGTTCCGCCTGAATCATCGCGAAATCTCTTTAGAGAATCTTCCAATTTCTTTCGATTTGGAATCTGTCGAGCCGCGTAGTGTGGAACAGGATGGAATCCCTCTGATACAAGTCTTTCGCAGACCGACAACGTATCATCGATTGTTGAACCCGGAAGCAAAGTGACATAGACAGTCGTACCCGGCGTAAGAATGTAACGATAATCCGGAATTTTTGTTGCGGCACCTGGGGTGGTTTCGACTGAATACCCGTGTACGAGTTGTCTTAGTGCAGTATTCATGGAACTCGACAATGTAGAATCAACCGTGGTGAATCAAAAGAAATGAGACTGATAACAATTTACTTTCGTCAGTAAGGACTTGTATTATTCTACTCGCAGTTGAGTGATGGCAGACAGACTGCTACCACTCGAAATAAATTACAGCATCGTGGAAGTCATTGATTTCGTTTTCGCTTGAAGAAAGCACTCGAAATCCGTTTCCGGTGGAACCGGCCCATTGATTGTCCAGCATGATGCGATTCGAGATCCAATGATCTGCAAATTTATGCCCAATCAGGATATAGACTTGAGAAGAAGATACGGTTATTCCACCATCAGGTCCAAATCGGGTGTTCATTGGTCTTGGCGTTGTCCAATCAGCCAGTATATTGCAGGTGTAGGCATCAAGCGAATCAGCAATAACGGTTCTATGGATTGGCCATGCAAATGAATTTCCGGAAATTGTTACGGGTTGATTTGGCAATTTGCATGCGACGGCGACGAGGTACTCTCCTTTGAATTTGAAATTTTCGTAAAACTCTCGGTTGCCGTTAACGGCAACACAGCCGAGGTCGGTCTGAGTCAAACTGTCTTGGATTTCTGGAGGAGTCCAATCCAGATTCTTCAACTCATATCGGTCAAATTCTGGAACCGGAAATCGTTTTGCCCACATGGGAAATTCTTCGAATGAATTGTTTTCTAATTTCGTCAATTATTTTATTCTATTTGCACATGTTTGGTGCTTAGGCTGCATTGCAGGCACGCAAATTTAATTCGAACAGATGAAATTGTCCGAATACCTCTTTCGCCGAGTATTGTATATTCGACACGAGCAGGAATTTTGGAAATTTCCGTTTATTGCGATTGCAATTTCTCGGTTGTCAGAGTTGCAAGTCAATTACAATTTTCAAAATTCAAACTGATGTAAATCATTATTTTGGTAGACCAAAAGGAAACCCAATGGCGAAAGTAACAATTTTGTACTGGCAGGATATTCCGTCAGTGGTAGAAGCGCGTGATACTGAAGGCATACACAAAGAACTACTTAGTGAGCGTTTTCAAGAACTCATCGATCTGATTGCCATGAAGAAAAAACTCGCTGGAACCGACGATTACCTGATGCAATGGACAAAGGGGAAACCTTACCAAGTAGAGGGGAGTGCCAAGGAGGTTGCTGAATCAATAAAAGAAGATTTAGAAGCCCGATATAAGGAGATTCGCAATGAAGAACTGGCAAAAACACTAGGTTAGTTCTTTCGAGGTTCGACGTAAATTGCACGAAAGTCGTTCACGTTAGTAAGTGTCGGTCCTGTTGTTACCAAATTGCCAATTTGCTTGAAGAAACCGTAGGAGTCATTGTTTTTTAGAAACTCGTGCGCGTTCAGACTCTTTTCTCGTGCTCGCTTAAGTGTCGTTGGGTCGACAATCGCCCCCGCATTATCTGCCGTTCCATCAATTCCATCCGTATCGCAGGCAATCGCATGTACGCAATCAAGATTTTCCAATTCCACAGCCAGAGCTAACGCAAAATGAGTATTTGGTCCACCTTTGCCTTGACCAGTTACGGTTACAGTGGTTTCACCACCTGACAGCAATACAAAAGGATTTCGATTGGGATTCTCTGAGATTAGCTCTCTAATAAAGGAGGCGTGATTCCGCGCTGCGAGAGCAGTATCGCCTTCCACCGAATCCCCCAAGACAATCGCTTCAATTCCAGCTTCATGCACAGCTGCAGCACTTGCATTCAGGCAGTCTGAGGGTTTTGCAATGATTTCCACGCTGGATTCCTGAAAGATCGGACTGCCGGGTTTGGGAGTTTCAAGGTCTCCAGATTTGAGCAACTCGAGAATCTTTGCAGGCGTTTCGATTTTATAGTCCACCAGAACATCCAGCACATCGCTGCATGTGGTTGTGTCTGGGACTGTGGGACCTGAGCCAATTGTGGACGGATCATCGCCAACAACATCGGATATACACAGAGTCAGTGCAGAATTTGGATGGATATTTTGCATCAAACGACCGCCTTTTACGGCAGATAGATGCTTACGAACGCGGTTTATTTGATGGATGCTGGCGCCAGCAAGAAGCAATTGTCGAGTAATTGAACGCTTGTGTTCAAGATCAACTTGTTCGTGCGGCAGAGACAATAGCGCCGAAGCACCACCGGAAATTACGCAGACTACAAGAGTGGAAGAGTCAAGAGTTGAGGTTGAACTGAAAATCTTCTGTGCTGCTGCCAGTCCTGCACGATCAGGTATCGGATGGGCAGCTTCAACAACTTCTATTGATCTGCAATCAACCGAATGTTCGTAGCGGGTTACAACGATGCCAGAGATTTCACCCGAATAATGGTCTTCAATCACTTTGGCCATCGCAGCCGCTGCTTTTCCGCCTCCGACTACATGAATTTTTCGATGTGAAATGGTATTCAGATGAGCTGGCAGACAATGTTCCGCGGAAGCATTGGCAACGGCAGTACGATACAGATGAAGGAGCAATTCTCGGGGGTATGAATTCTTATATGCAAGCATACTCAGTAGTTATTTGGCATGTTCTCCAAACACGACTATTACCTGCAATATCGTCACTGCTCGGAATGCCATTTCAACAGAGCGTGCGAATTTCAAAGACACTTCACAAGATGAGATGTCAACTTGAACTGAATTGTGTGCTTTGTGACGGGGCATCTAAATTGACAACGCCGGAAGCTTCATACCTGAGAGAATGTCAGCCACAGAATTCACGCGGACTGTAAATCTTCCTGGTCCGCAGGCTCAAGAGACAGCACATTGCCTCCGAGCCCCTCGAATAGTTTTTCTCGGCATGTCAATATGATGACTTGAGTCTTGTTTGACGCAACGTTGAGGATATCGAACATCTTGTCCATTCGAACATCATCTGAATAAACCAGAGCATCGTCAAGTATCACGGTGGCGGGAAGGCCTTGTTCAACGAGCATCTGGGCGAATGCTAAGCGAATCAGTACCGCGATTTGCTCTTGAGTTCCGATGCTCAACAGCTGAAAGTCTTCTTCGCTACCCTGTCTTTTTACATCGGCGATGTTGAGATTTTCATCCATCGTCAATTCGGCGGTTGGAAACAGTGTTCTCAAATAAGGATGTACTCGCTTCATCACCGGAGACATGAATGTTCTTTTTGCATTACGTTCGGCTTCGTGAAGCGTTGATAAAAGCAGATCAAGCACCTCTACTTCCCTTTTGCACCTGGTCAAATCTTCATTGATCAGTTCATACTCGCGCTCCTTCTGCTGAATCTTTTCATCGACTCCAGCACCCTCGAGATTTCCAATGGTATTTTTCAAGCTGGAAACCTCTATTTTCAGATCATGTCTTTTTTTCTGTCTGTTCTTAATTTTTGCCTTTAGCCGATCAATTCGCACTTCAAGCATATTCAGGTCCGATTCTTCGTATTCAGCTTCCAGTTGATTTACCAATTGCCGTTGATCGGAGATATCTTTGTTCATCGTCTGAATCCGAATTCGGACCTCGGATTCTGGTTTTTGTTCATTGGCCAGTTTCAGCTCAAATTCGTGCTTCTTCAACATATCGTCGCTGTTTTTACGATTCGATTCAACTCTGGCGATTTCAATTTTTATTTCAGACAATGTTGATTGACAGGTGTTCAGTTCAGTTTGAAATTCAGAGACCTCGCCACGCGCATGTTCGGTACTATTCTGCAACTTCAACAGAATTTCTTCAGCTTTGCGAACAGAAGGCAGATCACTGATTCCCAACGTGCTCTTCTCATTCTCCAAAATCCGCCCGATTTTATTGATTCGCTCTTCAAGTGTCAGCGCGCCGATCGAATCACTATCAGAATCTGAGGCATACCTTGCCGCTTCCTGACGAGCAGATTCAGCTGCCTGTGTGAGCACTTGACGCTTAACATGAAGCTGTTCCGCATGCTCGGCTGAATCAGCTTTCACCGCGCGCAATTCACTCTCAAATGTGCGGCGCGCTTTGTGTTGATTTGCAACAAGACTGTCCTGATCGGTCACCGCTGGTTGAACATAGATTTTGCCGCGCTCTGGGATTGAGATTTCAGTTTTCTCAATGATGTCATACGCCTGCTGCGCTGATTGAATCGGTTGACCGTCGATTTTGATTCCTGATTCACCTTCCTCATCAAGGTCAAACTGAATCCGTGTCGCACTCTGCTGAATGCTTGATTCAGCAATGTCCAACTCGCGTTTTGCAGTGCGAATTCGATTAATCGATTCATCGTCCACGAGTATTGACGCAACTCCTCGCAAGTTCTCCTGATGGCGCTCTTCAGCTTGCTTGTAATCGCTGAAACGGCGTTCCAGACCGAGTTTTTCAGCGCCAGACTGAACGGCAGCCAAAACGCGCCGCGCCTTGAACTCCTTTTCCTTTGACTCTTCCAGCCTAACAGCCGCTTCTTGCAAGTTCTTATCTACCGAATCGGCTTGCTGAACATTTTCTGCTTCCCTCCCTCTCAGTGTTTCGAGCTCCTGGCTGGCAAGTTCATGACGATTCCTAGCATCACGAATTGCTTCATTCAGACGGTGATACTCTTTAGCTTCGTTTTCCAACCGTTGAAGATCGCTGGACATTCTCTTCAGTTCACTTCTAGCCGCACGTATTTTCTCTTCTTGTCTAGCAAGTTCCTGATGTTTGATTTGCGCTTGTTCGATTTCTCTTAAATCATCAGCCTCACTATTGTCTGCCTCCAATCTCTCCAGTTTGCTCTGGGCGGATTCCAAATTTTCGAGGTATTCAGTCAGTTCGTGCCGACGGTCATTCAGTTCAGAAATTTCACTTTCCAACTTCACGCTCTGCGCAATGAGGTCTTTGTAGCGTCCTGTGGGACGGTTTGCAGTAGCAGTGACCAACTGGTTACGGCGAATTTCAAATTTCTTCGGGAGTTCCCGGCCGCGTCTTCCGCCGAGTACCGTACCCACTTCGGCTTCAAGAGCGTTGTGGAGGCTTGATCTTGCACGATCTGACAGGTCTATCGGTGAAAAAGACTTGCCTTGCTGAACCCACAGGACATTCCACATTCCAAAAGAATCCCCGCTCTTTCCAGAAGTTCCGACTCCGCCACTAAGGATAAGGTTTTGCAGCTCCTGCTCCGCTGCATCTCCTTCCAATTTTCTTCCGTCAGGATAGTTAAGTATGGCATAGGCTTTCTTCATGAATCGTTTTCTGATTTCATAAAGACCGCCATCGATTTCAAAACTGACGCTCACAACCGGCGCAGCATAATTGTGACAGTTTTGCAGTTTTTTGATCTCTTTTGATTTTGAGCCGTACTTTTCAAAGAAAGCCGCTCGCAGCGCCGCGAGTAATGTGGATTTACCCATTTCATTCGGCCCCACAATCACGTTGAGTCCGTCGCTCAGGCCTTCCAGCTTTGTCGGCCGATCAAACTTCATAAACTGATTGACTGAAAGAGACCGAATCTTCACGATGACAACGCCTCTTCCTTCATCAGTTCAAGATACAGACTCTGAAGAGCTTCCGATGCGAGGCTCTTCTCATCCTCGCTGCCTGTCTCAGAAATGGTTTTCAGATTTTCCGCGGCAATTCTGACAAAGCCGCTCGTATCAATTCGATCGAGATCTTCTGTCGTCGGCTGTGGCAACAGCTGCTGCGAATGCACTCGGATATGACAGAAAGCGGCAGCAGTCCGTTCGACGATTCGTTCGTGGAACCAGTTGCGATCTTCCAGTGAAAGCGCTCCTTCCACTGTCAGGTCAACTAACACCCGATCAAGACTGCCACTGAGTTGTCTCAGTTTTTGTTCCAACATTTCTATATCATTTTGGTTGTTGATTCGTTCAGAAAAACGCCTCCACGAATAACTGCTGGTTTTAACTGAAACAACTTCTGGTGGAGCCGCGACAGAAGCAATTTCGACGATAAGCGCTTTGCCTCCATTTTCTACGTCGAACGCATCTGTTTCTGGAGTTCCGCTGTACCAGCAACGTGAGTTGATCTGTTTTTGCCCATGCCAGTCGCCAAGCGCAAGATACGACAGGTTGGCTGATTTCGGACGCGATGGATCAATGTAGTTGGCGGTATTCTGATCACTTGAGCCGAATTTCGTCACTGAGCCATGAGCCAATCCAATTCGTGTAATGCGTGACGGAAGATTCACCTCGCCCATGTACTCGGTTGTGTCATGAAACGAGCGTTTGTGATGGAGTGGTGCTGGAAGAATTGCCATGGATTCTTTATCAAACAGTGTGGGCTTGGATTCGGTGTAAATCTTTACATTGTCCGGTACACCCCGTTTCATCAGACGGTCCCAAAGTCCATTCAGTCTCTGTGGATCGTGATTGCCGGGCAGGAGGTGCCACAGAACCTGATCGAACCCTCTCATGCGCTCCAGTGGTTGGTTCAGCGATCGGGTTGAAAGGTTTTCCATGTCGTAGACATCGCCGGCAACCAGTACATGACCTATTTCTTGCTGCTTGGCGATCTCACCGAGACGCGTGATGGCTGCGAGCCGAGCTTCCTGCAGAAGCCCCATTGTCTCTACATCCACAAAGCGGAACACCTTGCCGATTTGCCAGTCTGAGGTATGTATGAAACGAATTGCCAATTTCGGTAGAAGCGTAGTTGGAATTTAGAGTGAATCAAGATTATAGACGTCAAATTACGAATATTCCTTGCGGGCTAATCTAATGTGACATATTTTGTCGTGTATTTTACAGAGCTTCAACAAAATTTGTGTGAAGCACAATTGTAATTTGAAATTTTAAATGAATTGACCACGCATTGTCACTAATGCACTAAACCCTTTTCCAACTATATGAGTGGTGCTGCAACTTGCTCCTGCAATATCATCACTGCTTGGAGTACGATTACAATAGAGTAAGCCATTTTCGAAATCAATACGCAAGATGAGGTATAGATTCGCATGTCAGAGTATCGTGCACCACTAACGGACATGGAGTTCGTATTAAACAATGTTGCTGGACTAAAGGAAATTCTCAGTCTGGATGCCTATTTTGACATGGATGAAGAACTGGTATCCGCGATTCTCGAAGAGTCATCTAAATTTACCTCGGAAATACTTGCACCATTGAACCGGGTTGGCGACGAGCATGGATCAGTTTGCAACAATGGCGAGGTGACGACTCCGCCAGGTTGGAAAGAAGCCTATAGTCAGTTTACTGAATCTGGCTGGAATGGTTTGGCATTTGATCCGGACCAAGGCGGGCAGGGTTTGCCGTGGCTGGTCGCCACTGCAGTTCAGGAAATGTGGCACTCTGCAAATATGTCATTCGGCCTGTGTCCACTGCTGACTCAGGGAGCGATTCGAGCGCTTGAATTGCACGGTTCGAAAGAACAGCAGTCGCTGTACATGAAACGTCTGGTATCTGGTGAATGGACTGGCACCATGAACCTCACTGAAGCCCAAGCAGGATCGGATTTGGCGGCAATTCGCACGAGAGCGGTTGCTGAGGGAGATCACTACAGAATTACCGGCCAGAAAATTTTCATCACTTACGGAGAGCATGATCTAACGGAGAACATAATTCATTTTGTTCTGGGCAGATGTACGGATTCTCCTGAGGGTGTTAAGGGAATTTCGCTTTTCATCGTTCCTAAATTTATGGTGAACGAAGATGGGTCACTCGGAGAGAGGAACGATCTGCGATGCGTTTCTCTTGAGCACAAGCTGGGCATTCATGCAAGTCCGACTGCCGTCATGTCATACGGCGACAATGGGGGTGCAGTGGGTTATCTGGTGGGTGAGAAAAATCACGGCCTTGAATACATGTTTACCATGATGAATCTGGCTCGTCATGCAGTCGGCGTAGAAGGTTTAGCCATAGCGGAGCGGGCTTATCAACAGGCACTCGACTACGCGAAGCAGCGAGTTCAAGGGAGTGCGGCAGGTTCCAAAGAACGGATCACAATTATCCACCATCCCGATGTTCGGCGAATGTTGATGACAATGAAGTCGCTGATTGAAGCCAGTAGATGTCTGGCCTACTATACCTCCGGGGTGTTTGATCTTTCCCACAAACACTCCGATGAAATCGCAAGAGAACAGCATGCATCGGACCTCGGGCTTCTCATACCTCTGGTGAAAGGATGGTGTGCGGAGATAGGCAATGAGGTAGCTTATCTTGGGGTGCAGATACACGGAGGAATGGGATTCATTGAGGAGACTGGTGCCGCACAATATGCAAGAGATGCGAGAATTACACCCATCTATGAAGGTACAACCGGCATCCAGGCGAATGATCTGATTAGCAGGAAAATTCTACGTGACAAGAGCGACTACATTTACAAGTTGATAGACAAAATAGATCGATCACGTCGTGATTCCTGTGATCGAGGAAAATCCACCAAGCACATACGCAAGGCTGTAAAAAAAGCAACTCGAGAACTTAAGCGCACTACGGATTGGGTACATGAAGTCGGAACAATGAATCATCAGATTGTTGCCGCTGCGAGTGTCGGTTACATGCATATACTTGCTATGACAGTAGCCGGATGGCTGATGGCCGTTTCAGCAGCCAGGGCATTTGACATGTTGGAAAATGGTGTTGAGAACAAGGACTACTTCAATGCCAAACTTGTCACGGCGAAGTACTTTGCAACGCACATCATGCCGCGCGTAAAAGCCTACGCAGATGGCGCAGTGAACTCTTCTTCGTCTGTACTGGAACTGGCTGATGATCAGTTCTAGAGAATCGGAAATTAAGCCAGTTTCAGTCCATTCTCCACCGGACGTTCCGGCTGAGCAATAACGACTGACCCGTCTTTCTGTACGAATCCAGTCAGCAGGAACTGCGACATGAACGGACCGATTTGTTTGACAGGGAAATTGACGACTCCGACAATTTGTTTGCCAAGCAAGTCTTCAGGAGTATACAGGTCAGTAATCTGTGCGCTGGCTTTGAGAAGTCCGGTCTGTTCGCCGAAATCCGCGGTCACCTTGTAGGCCGGTTTACGCGCTTGCGGAAATTCTTGTACCTCAACTATGCTGCCGATGCGCAATTCCACCTGTTCAAAATCACTCCATTGAATTGATTTCATGGTCTAGTCTCCCTGAATTTATCAATGCCCGCACAACGGGAAAAATCTAAAATCACGCATTATAATGACCCATTCCAATTCACTTGAGCTAAATGACATTGAAGCCGCTACCCGTTTCCCATATTGATTCCGTCGTTGACAGGCTTGTTGAAAACTCGCGCCAAGCAATGGCTGAGTTTCGATCAGCCAGTCAACAAAGAGTAGACGAGACTGTCACCGCCGTGGCTTGGGCGCTCTATGAAGACGGCAATGCGGCAGAGCTGGCGCGTATGGCGGTAAAGGACACTCAGCTCGGAAATGTCAAGGATAAAATCACCAAGAACAAGCGCAAGACATTTGGCACCTTACGCGACTTGATGCGGGTGCGAACTGTAGGAGTAATTGAATCGGATAGCGAGAAGGGTCTGGTCAAATATGCCAAACCCGTAGGTGTCGTTGCGGCAGTAACTCCGTCAACGAATCCTGCCGCAACTCCAGTGAATAAATGCATGATGGCAGTCAAGGGGCGAAACGCGGTTATTGTCGCGCCTTCTCCTGCAGGCTGGAACACGACAAATCTTGCGATTGAGATGATAAGATACCAATTGGCTGTTATCGGAGCACCGCAGAATTTGGTGCAGATACTGCCGGCACCGGTGAATCGAGCAATTACGGAAGAATTGATGCAAGCGGTTGATCTGGTTGTTGTGACTGGGTCGCAGAACAACGTACGGGGGGCGTACTCTAGCGGCACGCCAGCAATCGGGGTTGGAGTCGGCAATGTTCCTGTGATCGTTGATGATTCAGCGGATTTGGAGCGAACTGCGAAACTCATTCAAATGTCCAAAACATTCGATAACGGTACTTCGTGCTCATCCGAGAACTCGGTCATAATTCTGGATTCTATATATGAAGAAATGATCCGCGCTTTCGGTCGCAGTGGTGGCTACCTTGCAACAGCAGAAGAGAAATCACGTATTGTTAATGCTCTTTGGAGCTCGCCCGGAAGTCTGAGTCGTGATTTAATTGCTAAGGATGTTGAGGTATTGGTTGATCATTTCGCATTGGACACGCCACCAAAGGAGACGAAGTTCATCATTGTTGAGGAATCAGGCATTGGACCAGATTTTCTTTTGTCTGGAGAAAAGCTCTCAGTAGTACTGACTGCCTATCGAGCTAAGAACTTTGACGAAGCAGTCAGCAAAGTAAAGCAAATTCTAGACTATCAGGGAGCAGGCCATTCCTGTGGTATACATACAATGGACCATCGCAAAGCGCAGCGGATGGCTGAGGAACTAGATGTTGTCCGAGTTCTAGTCAATCAAGCCCATACATTTGGAAATGGTGGCGGATTCACGAGCGGTCTCAACTTTACCCTCAGTATGGGTTGCGGCACTTGGGGAGGCAACAGCATCAGTGAAAATCTGAACTACCGTCACTTCATCAATATTACACATCTGTCTACAGAAATCCCAGAAGACAAGCCGAGCGAGGAAAGCCTATTCGGAGATTTCCTTCGCAGCTACCATCCTGATCACTATAACTGAGGATCGGCAATTGTCTGATACAGTTCGATCATTGATCGATCACCGTGCCATTGAATGTTCGGATCGTCCGTATCTGACGGACCCAGATTCGAATCTTACGATTAATTACAGTGAATTTCGGGACAGTTGTCGGTGGTTTGGTGCACAGCTACGGTCGGCTGGTTTCTTGAATTCGGCTCATGTTGGATTTTTGATGGATAACGGCTGTTGGACAACGATTGTAGTGATGGGCGCCATGTATTCAGGTCATGTAGTCGTTCCGCTGAATGCTGTTGCCAGCAAAAAAAACTTGCAATTTGCAATTAAGAATGCGGATATTGACATCATCTTCGTCGGTGAAAATTATCGATCGTTACTATTAGAAATCATGTCCGAGTTGTCTATGGATGTTCAAGTTGTTCCTGTCGACATGGACGGCGGATTTAAAATTGCGGATGTCAGTGTACAAGGTCCGAGAACTCCGCAACTTCCGATCACAGTAGATTCTCCTGCAATGATTCTTCACACATCGGGCACAGTCGGATTGCCCAAAGGTGCTGTTTTGACTCATGCAAACCTGGTCGCAGGAGGAAGGAACGTAGAGCTTGCACATAGGCTATCCGATAAAGATGTCGCTTATTGCATATTGCCGCTTTACCACATCAACGGACAAGTCGTAACTGGGATGGCTCCCATCGTCAGCAGTTCCAGCGTCATCATGCCTCGAAAATTCAGCATGACGAATTTTTGGAAGCATGTAAGTCAATACAAGTGCAGCTGGCTAAGCATCGTACCTACCATTGCGAAATATCTGCTGGATGATGCTCACGAAAATGACTTTGTAGTCAGTACCAGCGAATTTCGCAATCTAAGATTTGCTCGTTCCGCGTCCTCGGCCATGCCGGCGGGAATGCATAGCGATTTTGAAAACACTTTCGGAATTCCGATGCTTGAAACAATGGGCTTGACAGAAACCGCAGCCCCGATTCTATCGAATCCAATGCCTCCGGAGATCAGAATACCTGGTTCCGTAGGCGTGCCATTTGGTAATGAGGTAACAATTCTCAATAGCGAAGAAGAGGAAATGCCAGCGAATGAAATTGGTGAAATCGTTGTGAGAGGTGCCAATGTCATTACTGAATACTACAATGCGCCGGAAGCTACAGCATCTTCATTTACACAAAGTGGATGGTTTCGAACAGGTGATCTCGGCTATAGAGATGAGGATGGTTACTTTTTTGTTACTGGACGAATCAAGGAGTTGATTATTAAAGGCGGTGAGAACATTTCACCTCGCGAAATAGATGATGTTCTGTATCACCACGATGCTGTATTGGAGGCAGGCACCTTCGGGTTGCCGGATGATACGTACGGGCAAGTGGTTGCAGTGGCTGTCGTTCTGAAAGAGGGTCGAGACTGCACAGAAAAAGAACTGATTGACTTTTGTGAGTTGGAGCTTGGTCGATTTCGGTGTCCCAGCAGAATCTTTTTCGTAGAAGGCTTGCCAAAAGGACCATCCGGAAAAATTCAGCGGTTGCAGGTCGCGAACTCGCTGATAGAACAAATGAAAGCTGGAACGCTTTGACGGACGAATCAATGAACCTGCGTGGCAGGAGTGCACTGGTTACGGGTTCAACGAGTGGAATTGGCTTGGCGGTTGCACATAAGCTTGCTGCCTGTGGTTGCAATATAGGATTAAACGGATTTGGCGGCCCACAGGAAATCCGGCGTCTATTATCGAAGTTTCAAGAACGCTTGGAAGTTGAGGTCGTTTACTGTGCGGCGGATTTGAGAGATCCAGACAGCATTTATGAAGGGATTGAATCCGTAGCCGATAAATTCGGACATATTGACATCCTCGTGAACAACGCTGGTATACAGCACGTCGCTGCCGTAGAGAATTTCCCGGATGAAAAGTGGGAGGAGGTTTTAGCGGTTAATTTGTCAGCAGTATTTCATACTAGCAAAGCTGTAATTCCCGGCATGACTGAAAACGGTTGGGGGCGCATCGTGAACATAGCTTCGGTACATGGCCTGGTTGGCAGCGAGAACAAGTCTGCCTACGTGGCAGCCAAGCACGGCGTCGTAGGTTTCACGAAAGTCGTGGCGCTTGAAAATGCCAGGAACGGTTTGACGTGCAACGCTATCTGTCCGGGATATATAGATACGGAGCTGATTCGAGAGCAGATTCGTAATACTGCCGACAAGCAGGGCATCTCATTTAAAACTGTAGCCGCTGAAATGCTTTCTGATAAACATCCGAGTGGACGATTTGTAGGAGCAGCTGAAGTTGCTTCTCTCGTCGCATATCTTTGTTCAGATGCCGCCGCAGGAATTACTGGCTCTGCAATATCGATTGATGGTGGATGGAGCGCACAATAGTTAGCTATCCTACAAGTGTGTGACTAGGATCGTGCAGCCTTTTTGATCTCCTGCCAGGCGGTTTCAATATGCCGCATTTCTGTTCGTATCGCGCCTAAAGCAAATCGAATTACATAAGTATCATTGAGAATCGTATGTGTCAGGAACAGTTTGCCTGAAGCATTCAATTTTTCGAGAATCTGTCTGGATTTTTCATTGCCTTCACAATGTTCAAAGCAGATCAGATTCAGGGAGGTTGGCTGAAATAATTGATATTCATCATCCGCTTCAATCCAGCTTGAGAACTCTCTGGCCAGCTCAATGTGCGGCGAATGTGGGATCTCAGACCTTCCACTCCATAGTGTCGAATCACAAGCCACAGTTTTAAAGACCGAAACCTTCTTCCTAGTAGAAGGCAAAATTATGCTTGTGCTATTTTTCGTTTCAGAAGTAAAATCGAGGTGATTTTGCTGAAATTTCATCGTGATTCACACCCCTGTGTTGTGATTTTGGGCGTTGCGGAAGCGATTCGGCAGCCATGTGAGCGATTCGGCATGGAAATCCTGAAAAACATGGCAATGCGGCAGAATCAAGCCGCGTCAAATCCTACCGCGGCTGCGGCATGGAAGCGAATTGGGGCTTGCGGACGCCGCCGGCGTTACAAGCCGGGCGATGGTGCCGGTGCTATCGCGTCGCGTCGCACAGTGTTGCCGGTGAGTTTCAGATAATCCAGCACCACGCGAGGCATGCGGTTCAGCCGGAGCATTTGCTCACGCACCGTTTCATATTTTTTCTGCTTGCTTTTCAATAGTCCGATCGCGAACCGTCGCAGGCGCGTCATGTTCTCGGGCCCGTGTCCGGTGCGGATGCGACTGCGATCCTCATCAAAGTCCCAGTCCAGCATGTAATGCACCGACTCGATGCTCCAGTGCCCGCGGTTGTCTTTGAGCACCTGTTCGGCATCCGCCTGTTCGGCACTCAAGCTCGTGATGCCGTAGGCATATTCCCGCCAGCCTTTACGGCGCTTGTTTTTATACTCGACAGTCCGTTCCACCATGAACGCCTGCCCGACATGCGGAAATTCAAGATACTCGTTGAGCTTCGAGGTTACCCAGACCCTGCGCTTCTCGATGCGTCCGTGCCCAAGGTCGGTTTGCTCATGATCCGCTTCGCCGGGCGACTCAAACCACAGCCGTACATCGTCCAGCAGGGTCGGCTGATTTTCTTTCGCCGTGAGGTGGCAGTGTGCATCGCGCCCGACCACATATTCGGCAAACGCCCGCTGTGTATGCAACGCATCGGCCGTGATCGTGCGCCCGCCGATGTCGATCGCATCCAGCATCGGCGCCACGGTCTTGATTTCATTTGTGCGCTTTTGCTCATCGCTTCCGTTCACCGGCAGAGTGCCGACTTTTTTTGGGTGTAACAGTGTTTGCTGTCGTGTCCGACCGCACTCATCACGTGCACCCTACCTGTAGGGCACAAATTGGACTTGACAAATGATATGTCTGTGCTTTACACTTCATTTTTATGTATGTGCAAAGCCAGATTCACAGCCAGCTGTCGTCTCCCCGGGGCCTTGAGCAGGTCCAGTCGCTACTGAGCTCGGAGACTTTCGAAACCCGCACCGCGGTTGGGCGTGCGGTGTGCGAGCTGTTTGACTTCAAGGACGCCGGCGGTCAGCTTCAGCAGGCCAGCTGCATGAAGTCTCTGCGCCGACTGGAACACTCGGGGCAGGTGATGCTGCCCGAGTCGCGCGGCGGTGGCAGCCGCGGTCAGGCTCGGGGAACGGGCGAGCCGGTGCCGCCTGCACAGCAGGTGCCGGGACGGGTTGATCAGCTGTCGGGGCTACGCTTGACGCGGGTCGCTGACCGGCCGCAGCGCCAGCTGTGGAATGAGCTGATGGCGCGCGAGCATCCGCGCGGCGCGGCGGTTCATGCGGGCTGTCAGCTGCGCTATTTCATTGAGTCAGACCATGGCATACTGGGCGGCTTTGGCTTTGCGGCATCGGCCTTGACGCTGCGGGCGCGCGACCAATGGATGGGCTGGGATGCGGCGCAGCGCGGGATGCATCTGCACCGGGTAGTCGGGCTGAGCCGGTTTTTGATTCGCCCGCAGGTGCGCTGTGCGAACCTGGCTTCCAAGGCGCTGGGGATGGCGCTGCGGCGTCTGCCGGCTGATTTCGAGCGCTGCTATGGCTACCGGCCGTTTCTGGTGGAGACTTTCATCAACCCGGTATGCTATGATGGGGCCTCGCTGCGGGCCTCGAACTGGACGCATGTGGGCCAGACCGCCGGGCGGGGGCGGATGTCGTCTGCGGGTGCCGCGGCAGCGGTGAAATCGGTGTATCTGTATGAAGTGGAGCGTGGCTGGCGAGACCTTCTGGGGGTGGCGGACCCGTTTCGGATTGCGCCGCGCGGCGCAGGTGAGGGTTTGGACAGTGAACAATGGGCAGACCATGAATTGGGCGCGGCCCCGCTGGGGGACAAGCGCTTGAGCAAGCGGCTGGTGAAAAGCGCGTCGCTGCAGGCGGCGGCGCCGATGTCGTCGTTTCCGGCCGCGGCGGTCGGCGACAAGGCGGCGGTCTATGGACATTACCGCTTGATTGATCAGCCGGCCGACTCGGAGGTGACCCCGTGCAACATTCTGGCGCCGCACCGCCAGCGCACGCTGGCGCGCATGCAGGGCTGTGCTGAGGTGCTGTGCGTGCAGGATGGCACCGACTTGAACTTCGCCGATCATGGCGAGTGCAAGGGCATGGGGCTGATCAGCCGCAACAAGTCATCCATGGGCACGCTGGGGATTCACATGCACTCGCAGCTGGTTTTGAACGAGGCTGGGGTGCCTTTGGGGGTGCCGCACATCCAGTATGATTCGTTGCCGAAAGACGGCCGGCGCGAGGCGGATGAGAACAAGATGGGTCGCTGGCGTGCGGGGCTGCGGGAATGTTCGGCGCTGGCGGCGCAGCTGGATGGGGTTCGGGTGGTTTCGGTCATGGATCGGGAGGGCGACAGTTTTGAGCTGTATGCGCTGGCCCGGCAGCTGGGCAATGTGGAGGTGCTGACTCGGGCGGCTAAAGACCGGGTGCTGGGTCATGAGTGGGCGCCGCGTGATGGCAAGCGGGTCAAGCAGGCCGTGAAGCTGTTCGACAAGGTGCGCGGTGCGACCTGTGGCGGCGAGCTGGAGATTCACATGGGGCAGCAGTCGGCGCGGCGTCCAAGCCGCGGTCAGCCAGGCAAGGTCAGGCGGGAACAGCGCACGGCGGCGGTTGAGCTGCGCTGGATGCCGCTTGAGCTTCCGGTGCCGGTCAAGGCGACACATCTGAAAGGCGAGTCGCCGGTCAAGCTGAATGCGGTGCATGTGCTGGAGCCCTCGCCGCCGGCCGGCTTGGAGGCGGTGGAGTGGCTGCTGCTCACCACATTGCCGGTGGATTCGTTTGAGCAGGCGGAACAGGTGATTGAGCGCTACCGGCTGCGCTGGCGGATAGAGGACTGGCATCGGGTTCTGAAAAGCGGTTGCAAGGTGGAATTCCTGAGCCATCGGAGCTGCGACCGGATTGAGCGTGCGGTGACCATCAAGGCGGTGATTGCGTGGCGTCTGGCTGCGATGGTGCTGATGGGCCGGGAAACGCCGGAACTGCCGCCTGAGGTGCTGTTCAGCGACATTGAAATCGCCGTCTTGGAAGATTTCGCCCGGGACAATCGCCTGGCCGAGCCTGATGATCTGGGCACGGCGGTGCGAACCATGGCGATCATGGGCGGCTATCTGAACCGGCGCAAAGACCCGCCGCCGGGATACAAGAAGATCTGGGAGGGATACACTCGGCTGTCCGCCATGGCACAAGCCTATGAGCTGATGGTCAGACTTGGCCCGGAGGGCGGAATTTATCGGTTAATGCGTCCAGACTAGACTTATGTATAAAAGGTAGCGTGCACCTGCTGTCCATCGCGGTCCACTACTGCGCCACGCATCGTCTTGCCGTCCACCGCAATACTTTCGTGCGTATCACCGTAGTGCGCCGCCAGCCAGTTGTTGATGGCCCGGTCCAACGCCTCCGGACCCACCTGTATCATCACGTTGCGAATCACCGTCACCGATGGCACCTCGCGACGACGGTTGCGAAACCGGCAGCGGAACCGGGCCCGGTTCGCCTGGCTCAGCGTGCTCGCCCACACCCAGATGTCCTTGTAGCCACGCATGCCACTGAGCGTGGCCCCAGCCGCCAGCGCCAGCACGTTTGCGATGCCGTGCTTGCGTCCCTTCGCACGGCGCACATCCGGCACGCCTCTGAAGTGATCATACAAAGAGCGCATGTCATTACAGGTCAGTTCCATTTTCTCTACTCCAGTTCGATATCGAGGATCCAGCAACGGTGCGCTCAGAATACGCCGAGCGTCGCGTTGCAAAGCTTGTACGAACACCCACTTGACCGATTCGGTGCGAGCGCCGTAGCCGACGCCCATTCGGCGATAGCCCTTGGTGGCGCCGACCTGCGTCCAGCTCGCAGCCCGGTAAATTGTGCCGCGGTGTCGCATCGGATCCACGAAGGTTTCCAGCACCAGCAGCGGTTGCGAGAACTGTTCCAGCCAGTCGCGCTGCAACCGCCGCCGGCAACGCGACAGAATCCGCGAAGCGAGGTTCGGATAATGATGGCCGGGCAGAATCAGAAAACGCGAATTGTTCGCCACCAGCTTCAATCGGTCGGTGCGGTGTGCTCGCAATGGCATTCGTTTTGAAAAATTCCGAACACGTGGTCGGTTGTGATTTGCAAGTCATTGATGTCAATCATGTTTTTCAAGTGTAAAAATAATTGTCCTGAGCCCTTGACAAACATCTCCGGTTGTGCGAAAATGACAGTGAACATTGAGCGCATCAGGAGAACACGCGATGGACGACAGCATCAAGCGATTGCATCGGACGACCTTTTCAGGGCGGCGCTTCACGCGCCAGCAATTGGTCGAGGTCCAGCAGACGGTTGAGAGTTTTCCGCGCTTGAGTCGCAACGAGTTGGCGCAGACGATCTGTGAGCATTTGGATTGGCGAACGGATGGTGGCGTCAACAGCGCTTATGCGTGTTTGAAGATGCTGGAGGAATTGGAGGCTGCGGATGTGCTGCGCTTGCCGGACAAGGATGAGACGATGGTTCGAGGGGCACGCAAACCACTGGAGTGGAGCGAGCGAAGTGAGCCGGGTGTGGCGGTGGTGGCGAGTTTGTCGGAGCTATCGCCGATTGTGTTGCAGTTGGTGGAGAGCGAGGCCGACAAGGCGCAGTGGAACGAGCTGGTGGATCGTTATCATTACCTGGGCTACCGTCAGCCGATGGGGTGTCACTTGCGTTATTTCATGGTTGACAAAGACAACCGGCGGCTGGGTTGTTTGCTGTTTCAGCGGGCCAGTGCGAAGTTGCCGTGCCGGGATGAATGGGTCGGCTGGCAGCCGGTGCGCTACAAGAAGCGTTTGAAGCAGGTGGTGCAAAATGCGCGGTTCTTGATCTTGCCCTGGGTGCAGGTGTCGAACCTGGCCTCGAAGGCATTGTCGCTGGCGGCGCGGTGCGTGGCAGACGACTGGCAGGCAAGATGGGGCGTGCGGCCGGTGCTGCTGGAGAGCTTCGTTGACCCGGCGCGTTTTAGCGCCAGCAGTTACCGTGCGGCAGGCTGGCAGCGGATTGGCGAGACCGTCAAGCGCTCTGACAAGACCCTCAAGGATGTGTATGTGATGCCATTGGCGGCCGATGCGCGTCGCATTCTGCTCGAAGGTGAGACCAAAAAGCCCCGGCGAGTTGCACCGCGGCAGCCGTCGGTCGGTTCTGCCGATGACCGGTTTGTGCGCATGTGGCGTGATTTTGTCGGCATTGCAGCCGCGGTGGCTGAGCAATACGATCGACGCTGGCAGCAGCGAACACGGGTGCTCAATACGCTGTTGATCATGCTGTTTGTGTTCCGCCTGGTGTTTTCAAAGAATCATCAGGGCTATCAGACCACGGTCAACGAGCTGTGGGAGCAGAGTCGGCTGCTGGGTGTGGAGCTGCCGCAGCCACAGCCGCCAGTGGCGTCCTCGATGTGTGTCGCCCGCCACAAGCTCGATGAGCAGGTGTTCAAAACAGTCTATCGGCAGGTGCTGGCGCGTTTGGATGAACACTTGGGTGAGGATGCCCGTCGCGAGTGGTGCGGCCGGCGACTGCTGGCGGTAGATGGCAGCAAAATCAACTTGCCACGGGCGCTGCTCGAAGCCGGCTATTCCCTGCCTTCCCAGGGTAGTTACTATCCGCAAGGCCTGGTGAGTTGTCTGTACCGGCTGGGCGACCGGATGCCAGTGGATTTCGAGTTGCTGTCGCACCTGGACGAACATCAGCCGGCGCTCAGGCATCTGAAATGGTGCCGGGCTGGCGAAGTGGTGGTCTACGACCGCGGTTATTATTCGTTCGAGTTGTTGCGTCAGCATGCCATACGCGGCATCGACTGTATTTTTCGCCTCAAGCGTGGCAGTGCCGGCGCCTTTGATGAGTTCATTGACGGCTGCGAGGATGAACGCGTCATTGAGGTTTTGCCGAGCGCGTCTCGCGCCCGGCACTGGCGTCGGCGTCATCCGGGTGAAATCCTGCACCCGGTGCGGGTGCGCTGTGTCAGATACAGTGCCGGTGGCAATGAGTACTGTCTTGCGACCACGCTGTTGGATCAAAACCAGTTTCCGCTCGCCGCACTGTCGGATGCATATCACGGTCGCTGGGGTATTGAAGAATTGTATAAAATCTCGAAGCGGTTGTTGGAAATCGAGCAATTTCACGCCAAGTCCGAGCGCGGCGTGAAACAGGAGCTGTATGCTCATTTTGTGCTGCTGGCGCTGTCTCGCTCGTTCGGCAACCAGTTGGAAGACGACCTGAATGCGGGCGTTGCGGTCGATCAACCCAAGATGCGTGCGAATTTCAAGAATGTGCTGGTGACGGTGGCGAGAAACTTTGAAGCGCTGATGCTGGGCAACTGGCAGCTGGCTTCGAGCGCGGTCTCGAACATTCTTCACAGCATCGGCAATTGTCTGCAAAAGGAACGTCCCGGACGGTCGTATCCGCGCATCTCAAAGCGTCCGGATGAGCGGTTCAGGAATGCCAACCGAAGAACTGGAGCGGCCTAAAAAAACTGAACGATTGATCAGTTGCAGGTCGTCCAAATCTTGGGAAAATACCGAACTGTTAAACGAATGGCTTTTTTTGCTAAACGAATGCCATTGGGTGTGCTCGGCTCCAGCCGATCCACTCATCGCGTGCCGCACACTTGAGCGCCGGCGCCGAAAAACTCAACAGCCCCAGCCACTGACCGTCCACCGCCGCCACGTAGCGAATCGTATTGCCGATCTTGCACAACGCGCCAAGATAGTGATGCTTCTGCATCAGTTGCTGGAATTCACGCTCCCGCTCGCGTTCGACCGGTGTCACCGTCAGCGACGAGTGGTCCATTCCTGTTTTCCGTTCCATGCAGCCATACCACGTAGTCTAAACGAATTCTTGCCAAATGTCCAGCTTTGGGCTTATCTTTTTGATTCGCATTTGGAATAGGCAATAGATAATTTCGCCATCGAGTTTGGCTAGAGCTATGGTTGCCTTATATACTCGGTAAAGAAAACGGGCGTTTTTTTACTTTCTCCCTGATCCACAGAATTGATCGGTTTTCGCATGATTTTTAGTAAAGAAACTCGGTAAAGATTTCTAAGTAAAGATACCCGCTATGGATAACGAGTTTCTTTACATTCTGGATGTTCTGTCATGCTGATCGTCTATGCCCGTGCCTCCACTGGGGATCAGAGTCTAACATTGCAAATAGATGCGCTGGAAGAAGCAGGATGCAATCGGGTTTTTCGGGACCAGGTTAGCGGAATTGTCAAAACCGACGCTTTACAAGTATGTTCGGGTTTCGTGGCATAATTCGTCCCATATGATGTAAATGCGAAGTAACATCTATTGCGAAACTCGGCTGTCAAAAGACTTCGATTTGCAAATTGTTTTTTTACTAGTTGCTAGTAGCGCTTGATTGGAATGAAATGGTCTAAATTCAGATCGTTCCCAAATCCAGAAAAAGGGGAGTATCTATACGCACCGTTCGGCTACGGAGTGTATGAATTGTTTGATCGAGAAGTTGATAAACATGTACTTTTCGGTCGCGGTAAAAACGTAGCGTATCGTATGTCTTCACTTCTGCCGGATGGTTCCGGCGCAAGAAAAAACGAGATTAAAAGGGAATATGTTGCCAGAAATTTGTGCAACATCGAATATCGAACAAAGGCTTGCAGAAATGAGGACGAAGCGAAGTTGGAGGAAAGGAAACTACGTGACATCAAAGAAAAATATATTTTCCCAACTTAGTATGGGACATCCAGTGAAACCGAATTTCTGAATACTGTTTCACGGAAAATCGATAATCCCTCCGAATCTTCGAAAATCTTACCTGAAATGACCAGTCCAGCGGTTGGATTGAGCCGGATTGATACACAGTAACCGAGCTTTTCAATTAGATTGTCAGGTACTTGGATACTATAGGTCGAATTCCAAATTTAGTACATACAATTCTTCATTCTGTAACCGTAAATAGTTGTATAGTCTCAAACCAACATACTAGTTTCGACAATATTCCTTGTATCATTACATGTTGCCAATCATCTACTAAAAGTAGAAGGAACTAACGATGGCCAATTCCTATTATGAACGGAAAAAAATCGAAGAACATATCGTGGATGCAGATGAGGAGGACGAGGAAGTTATCCCTAGCAGGTATGACATAACTAGTTATGGTGTAGATTTCGACGTAGAAGGACTCGTCAGACGAATTCAGCGAGAGGACATTTTAATACCTGACTTTCAACGAAAGTTCGTCTGGACATTACCGGAGTCTTCTAAATTAGTGGAGTCTCTTTTACTTGGACTACCAGTACCTGGTATTTTCTTGGCTCAAGAACAAGACACCGGTAAAATGTCAGTAATCGATGGGCAACAAAGGCTACTGACTTTAAAATTTTTTCTTGAAGGTTATTTTCATGCAAGTCGCGATGCTAAGTCGCGGAGAGTTTTTAAACTTGACAAGGTGCAGCCTCAATTCGATAACAAAACATTTAAAGATCTCGATAGTAAAGATCGTAATAATTTAGAAAACTCTGTAATACATGCAACCGTTGTAAAACAAGATTCACCCGCTGATGACGATACCAGTATTTATCATATTTTTGAACGACTAAATAGTGGTGGGAGAAAATTAAGTCCTCACGAAATTCGGTGTGCCGTATACCATGGTTCATTTATCGAATTTCTAAAAGATCTGAATCAATTCGATGCGTGGCGAAACATTTTCGGCGGCTCACCACACAACCGAATGCGAGACCAAGAACTAATCCTTCGTTTCTTCGCAATGCGTTACAACTCTGATAACTACCAAAGACCTATGGCAGAATTCCTAAATCACTTCTTAAACAGGAACAGGGATATTGGCGATGAGAAGAAAGTTGATTTTAGTGTTGTGTTTAAGCGAATTACAAAATTGTTCAATAAATCTGTTCCTGGAAAACCCTTCCGTGTAAAGCGAGCATTAAACGTAGCATTTTTTGATGCAGCGATGGTTGGATTGGCTAAACGAGTGATAAATAAAGACGAACCAAATCCGAACAAGATTCATGAAGCGCATGATTTTCTCCTGAACTCAGTCGAGTTCAATGAGCAGATTACCCAATCAACAGCGGATGTTAATTCTGTGCAAAATAGAATTAGCATTGCGACAAAAGCTTTTATGGAAGTTTAAACTATGAGAAATAGTGGCCTAAAAAGCCAACATCAAAAAATTTCTAATTTGATTCAATCGACACAAAAATTCTCGCATGAAGACATTGAACTGCAGGGGCACTGGGCTAAATATCTTTGTGTACTTGCCGTAGGATTTTTAGAGAACGCAATTAAAGAAGTTTATGCTAATTATGCGAAAATCTCTGCAAAACCAGAGGTATATACATTTACTAGAAATAAGTTGAAATTCATTCGTAGTCCAAAAGCCAGCACATTTGTTTCTACAGCACACTCTTTTAAGAAAGAGTGGGGGGAGGAATTAGATCGCTATTTTGAAAATGACCAGTCAGCAAAAGGAGCAATTGATTCCTTAATTAGTGTATCTGTTCAGTGTGGGAGTGGAATGATAACTGAACTGGGGTTCATGGTCAGTTAAATGATGTCGAGGATATCGATTGCTGAGGAGGTTATGAAGTAAAAAAAAGTTCACTGGAAGCTGGACACGAAAAACGAAAATTGATATAAAACGGCCCATGCAAAGTGAAAGTGCCGTTTCAGAATCAGAACAAAGCAGCTGCGAATGCTGTGAATCGTCGCGTGAGCGCGAGGCTCAGATACGCCGCGAGCACGCCAAGCAGATGGAGGCGCTGCTCAGTCGTCATGCCAAAACAGAGGCAAGGCTAGAGGCATTGCAAGGTGTCCGCGGTGTCGGTAGCACTATACGGCGTCAGGCGCAGAAGATAGCGAAACTTTCCGGTAGAATTGCTGAGTTGGAAGCCGAGTTGTCGAAATACAAGTCTCGCGACCGGCGGGGTCGTCAAAAGCAGTATGGCAAGAGTTCTGAGAAGCGAAGCTTTGCAGACAAGCCCAAGCGAAAGCGCGGTGCGCAGTCCGGTCACGGTGGTCGAAGTCGCACGGCACGGGATGATTTGCCGAAAGTAGAGGATCGTCAAAGTTTTCCGGAAGTGCCGCGTTGCAACGAATGCGGCGAATGCTACTGTTTCAACGGAACTGCAGACAGCGAGCGTCGGGAAATTGAAGTCAAGGCGTACACCCGGATCATCAAACGCGATCGGTGGCAGCGCAGCTGTGGCTGTGACAGTCAGCCTGCGTCAGTGACTGTCAAGGCGCCGGCGCAATTGATTGCCGGTGCTGAGTATGGGAGCTCGATATGGTCGGACTATCTGTATCAGCGTTTTTCGCTGAATCACACGGTATGCGGCATATCGCGGTGGTTTGCATCGGTCGGGATGACGATATCCAAAGGTACGCTGTTGCAGCATGACTCGAAGTTTCTGGCGTTGTTCAGTCCGGTTTATCAAGCCATAGGGGAGTATCAGAAACTGGCTCGTTCGGTGCATGTGGATGAGACTGGCTGGTTGCTGTCAAGTTCGGAAAGCGCCAGTTCCAAGTACTGGTGCTGGGGCTGTGCGACTGAGGATTCGGTGCGTTTTTCAGTTGCTCCCAAGCGCAGTGCGGCAGCGGGTTTGAAGCTGCTTTGCGGTTTTGACAAGGTCGAGGTATTGGTGTGTGACCGGTTCAGTTCCTATGGGCCGATCTCCCGTGCACTGGGTGTTGAGCTAGCGTATTGTTGGGTCCATGCGCGGCGTGATTTCGTGAATGCGCAGCGCGGTGACAAGAAACTGGGCCGCTGGTCAGAGGCCTGGGTCAGACGCATCGGCAAGTTGTATTGGTTGAACAAACGGCGTTTGCGTTATTTCGATTCCGATGTGGAATTGAGCGCTCAAGATGCGTTGTATGAAAAAGCCGACCAGCGCTTGGCGGATGAGCTGAATGAGTTTTTCGCCTTGGCCAAGCGTCAGCTTGAAGCTGTGGGCTGTGATTCACCGAAACATGAAGGGCTATCGAGGCTGGTGAAGTTTGAAACAGGCTTGCGGGTATTTGCAAGTCGTCCTTGGGTGAGCATGGATAACAATCTGATCGAGAGGTGGCTACGGCCGATGGTGACGGTGCGCAAGATGTCGTATGGCTCGAAAACCGAAGCGGCGGCGGCGCTGCTCGGTTGCATGGAGTCGGTGTTTGCGACCTTGCGGATGAATGGGATTGACGAGCGCAAGTGGCTGAAAGGTTATCTTTTGGCGTGTGCCGAGGCTGGTGGAGCGCCGTCAGACCTGCAGCCATGGCTGCCTTGGAGTACTGGGTCAATGCCGCCGTGAGCGGCGACAGATTGATGCGTTACTGCGGGCGGGATTTCACCGAACAAGAGATTCGATGGATCCGGCGCTGTGCTGCCGAAAGCGCCAATCGCAGCGCACACGCCAAACGCGTGTGCGAGCATCTGGAGTGGCGAAAGCCGGATGGCGGGCTCAAGCAAATGAGTGCCAAAGTAGCGCTGTTGCGCATGCATCGAGACGGTGTCATCGAATTGCCGGCTGTTACCGCCCGGGTTGCGCGCAAGCCGACTGACTTGCAAAACATCGTTGAGACCGATGAGCCTCCGCAATGGCTTTTGCCGCCCAGCGAGCTGCACCAAGTGCGACCGCTGCAGTGGGAGATCATCTGTGCAGGCCCCAACAGCCGCATCTGGAATTCATTCATCGAGCGTTATCACTATCTTGGCTATAAGCCACTGCCAGGTGCGCAGATGCGCTACCTGATCCGTTCATCGGGCGGTCAGCCGCTGGCGCTGATGGGCTTTGGCGCTTGTGCCTGGAAGACTGCACCGAGGGATCTGTTCATTGGCTGGGATGGTGACACGCGCCAGAAAAACCTGTCACTGGTGGTCAACCATGCGCGCTTTTTGATCCTGCCGTGGGTGCGCATTCCCAATTTGGCTTCCCACCTACTTGCACAATGCGAAAAACGGCTGCCGGGTGACTGGCAGCAACGCTATGCGATCACGCCGGTATTGCTTGAGACATTTTGCGAGAAACCGCGTTTTGCCGGAATTTGTTACCGTGCCGCCAACTGGACGCTGGTGGGTGAAACCCAAGGCCGCGGAAAAATGGACCGATTCAATGAATATGCACTGCCGATCAAGGATATTTGGTTAAGACCGCTGCAGAAAAACTGGCGTGAAATCCTCAATGCCTGAAGCGCAACAGTCGCAACACTCAGCGTTTCGAACTCCAATTCCGGCAGCAATCCGCTACAATCACACCCACACTGAACACTTACATCAGAACTGCTGATCATGGATATCTCCGCTTATTATATATAGTAGATATACTCGAAAATTCGCTTGATTCCTAACCGACCTGAAAAATAAAAAAATTGTCGTGCACCCGAGTATTGAGGGACTTGCGCTGTCTGAAAGCCCTTATAAACAATAGTGATTGAAGGGGGTGAGAATAAAATTTTCCCCACAAAAGCGCTGATTTCGGTCGATTTGAAAGAAAAACAGCCGAAAACCCGAATATTTCCCTTACTCCCCCAAAAGCCTTTTCAGAGCTGTGTGACTCCAGCAGTTCGCCCTGCAATATCGTACATATTCAACAACTTATGATGGACATTGAAAGCGTCATAAGGGGTAAGTGTTCAGTGTGGGTGTGATTGTAGCGGATTGCTGCCGGAATTGGAGTTCGAAACGCTGAGTGTTGCGACTGTTGCGCTTCAGACATTGAGGATTTCACGCCAGTTTTTCTGCAGCGGTCTTAACCAAACATCCTTGATCGGCAGTGCATGTTCTTTGAATCGATCCATTTTTCCGCGGCCTTGGGTTTCACCCACCAGCGTCCAGTTGGCGGCACGGTAACAAATTCCGGCAAAACGCGGTTTCTCGCAAAATGTCTCAAGCAATACCGGCGTGATCGCATAACGTTGCTGCCAGTCACCCGGCAGCCGTTTTTCGCATTGTGCAAGTATGTGCGAAGCCAAATTGGGAATGCGCACCCACGGCAGGATCAAAAACCGCGCATTGTTGACCACCAGTGACAGGTTTTTCTGGCGCGTGTCAGCATCCCAGCCAATGAACAGATCCCTCGGTGCAGTCTTCCAGGCACAAGCGCCAAAGCCCATCAGCGCCAGCGGCTCACCGGCCGATGAACGGATCAGATAGCGCATCTGCGCACCCGGCAGTGGCTTATAGCCAAGATAGTGATAACGCTCGATGAATGAATTCCAGATACGGCTGTTGGGGCCTGCACAGATAATCTCCCACTGCAGCGGTCGCACTTGGTGCAGCTCGCTGGGCGGCAAAAGCCGTTGCGGAGGCTCATCGGTCTCAACGATGTTTTGCAAGTCAGCCGGCTTGCGCGGAACCCGGGCGGTAACAGCCGGCAATTCGATGACACCGTCTCGATGCATGCGCAACAGCGCGACTTTGGCACTCATTTGCTTGAACCCGCCATCAGGCTTTCGCCACCCCAGATGCTCGCACACGCGTTTGGCGTGTTGGCTGCGATTGACGCTTTCGGCAGCACAGCGCCGGATCCATCGAATCTCCTGTTCGGTGAAATCCCGCCCGCAGTAACGCATCAATCGGTCGCCGCTCACGGCGGCATCGACCAAGTGCCCCAAGGCAGCCATGGCTCCAGGTCTGACGGCGCTCCACCAGCCTCGGCACACGCCAAAAGATAACCCTTCAGCCACTTGCGCTCGTCAATCCCATTCATCCGCAACGTCGCAAACACCGACTCCATGCAACCGATCAGCGCCGCCGCCGCTTCGGTTTTCGAGCCATACGACATCTTGCGCACCGTCACCATCGGCCGCAGCGACCTTTCGATCAGATTGTTATCCATGCTCACCCAAGGACGATCTGCAAATACCCGCAAGCCTTTTTCAAACTTCACCAGCCTCGATAGCCCTTCATGTTTCGGTGAATCACAGCTCACAGCTTCAAGCTGACGCTTGGCCAAGGCGAAAAACTCATTCAGCTCATCCGCCAAGCGCTTGTCGGCTTTTTCATACAACCCATCTTGAGCGCTCAATTCCACATCGGAATCGTAATAACGCAAACGCCGTTTGTTCAACCAATACAACTTGCCGATGCGTCTGACCCAGGCCTCTGACCAGCGGCCCAGTTTCTTGTCACCGCGCTGCGCATTCACGAAATCACGCCGCGCATGGACCCAACAATACGCCAGTTCAACACCCAGTGCACGGGAGATCGGCCCATAGGAACTGAACCGGTCACACACCAATACCTCGACCTTGTCAAAACCGCAAAGCAGCTTCAAACCCGCTGCCGCACTGCGCTTGGGATCAACTGAAAAACGCACCGAATCCTCAGTCGCACAGCCCCAGCACCAGTACTTGGAACTGGCGCTTTCCGAACTTGACAGCAGCCAGCCAGTCTCATCCACATGCACCGAACGAGCCAGTTTCTGATACTCCCCTATGGCTTGATAAATCGGACTGAACAATGCCAGAAACTTCGAGTCATGCTGCAACAGCGTACCTTTGGATATCGTCATCCCAACCGATGCAAACCACCGCGATATGCCGCATACCGTGTGATTCAACGAAAAACGCTGATACAGATAGTCCGACCATATCGAGGTCCCATACTCAGCACCGGCAATCAACTGCGCCGGCGCCTCGGCAGTCACTGACGCAGGCTGACTGTCACAGCCACAGCTGCGCTGCCACCGATCGCGTTTGATGGTCCGGGTGTACGCCTTGACTTCAATTTCTCGACGTTCGGTGTCTGCAGTTCCGTTGAAACAGTAGCATTCACCGCATTCGTCGCAACGCGGCACTTCCGGAAAACTTTGACGATCCTCAACTTTCGGCAAATCATCCCGTGCCGTGCGACTTCGACCACCGTGACCGGGCTGCGCACCGCGCTTTCGCTTGGGCTTGTCTGCGACGCTTCGCTTCTCAGAACTCTTGCCATACTGCTTTTGACGATCGCGCCGGGCACGAGACTTGAATTTCGACAACTCGGCTTCCAACTCAGCATTGCGACGGCTAATTTTCGCAATCTTCTCCGCCTGACGCCGTAAAGTGCTACTGACACCGCGGACACCTTGCAATACCTCTAGTCTTGCCTCTAGTCTTGCCTCTGTTTTGGCATGGCGACTGCTCAGCGCCGCCACCTGTTCAGCGTGCTCGCGGCGTATCTGAGCCTCGCGCTCACGCGACAATTCACAGCATTCGCAGCTGCATTGCTCTTTTCCTGGAATGGCCTTTGCTATCTGCATAGACCGTTATATATCAGATTTCGTTTATGGTATCCAGCCCCCAGTGAACTTTTTTTTATCCATAACCTCCTCAGCAATCGATATCCTCGACATCATTTACTGACCATGAACCCCAGTCCAGTTATCACTCCACTGCTACACTGAACAGATACTAATTAGGTAAGTGTTCAGTGTGGGTGTGATTGTAGCGGATTGCTGCCGGAATTGGAGTTCGAAACGCTGAGTGTTGCGACTGTTGCGCTTCAGACATTGAGGATTTCACGCCAGTTTTTCTGCAGCGGTCTTAACCAAACATCCTTGATCGGCAGTGCATGTTCTTTGAATCGATCCATTTTTCCGCGGCCTTGGGTTTCACCCACCAGCGTCCAGTTGGCGGCACGGTAACAAATTCCGGCAAAACGCGGTTTCTCGCAAAATGTCTCAAGCAATACCGGCGTGATCGCATAGCGTTGCTGCCAGTCACCCGGCAGCCGTTTTTCGCATTGTGCAAGTATGTGGGAAGCCAAATTGGGAATGCGCACCCACGGCAGGATCAAAAACCGCGCATTGTTGACCACCAGTGACAAGTTTTTCTGGCGCGTGTCAGCATCCCAGCCAATGAACAGATCCCTCGGTGCAGTCTTCCAGGCACAAGCGCCAAAGCCCATCAGCGCCAGCGGCTCACCGGCCGATGAACGGATCAGATAGCGCATCTGCGCACCCGGCAGTGGCTTATAGCCAAGATAGTGATAACGCTCGATGAATGAATTCCAGATACGGCTGTTGGGGCCTGCACAGATAATCTCCCACTGCAGCGGTCGCACTTGGTCCAGCTCGCTGGGCGGCAAAAGCCGTTGCGGAGGCTCATCGGTCTCAACGATGTTTTGCAAGTCAGCCGGCTTGCGCGCAACCCGGGCGGTAACAGCCGGCAATTCGATGACACCGTCTCGATGCATGCGCAACAGCGCGACTTTGGCACTCATTTGCTTGAACCCGCCATCAGGCTTTCGCCACCCCAGATGCTCGCACACGCGTTTGGCGTGTTGGCTGCGATTGACGCTTTCGGCAGCACAGCGCCGGATCCATCGAATCTCCTGTTCGGTGAAATCCCGCCCGCAGTAACGCATCAATCGGTCGCCGCTCACGGCGGTATTGACCAAGTACCCCAAGGCAGCCATGGCTCCAGGTCTGACGGCGCTCCACCAGCCTCGGCACACGCCAAAAGATAACCCTTCAGCCACTTGCGCTCGTCAATCCCATTCATCCGCAACGTCGCAAACACCGACTCCATGCAACCGATCAGCGCCGCCGCCGCTTCGGTTTTCGAGCCATACGACATCTTGCGCACCGTCACCATCGGCCGCAGCGACCTTTCGATCAGATTGTTATCCATGCTCACCCAAGGACGATCTGCAAATACCCGCAAGCCTTTTTCAAACTTCACCAGCCTCGATAGCCCTTCATGTTTCGGTGAATCACAGCTCACAGCTTCAAGCTGACGCTTGGCCAAGGCGAAAAACTCATTCAGCTCATCCGCCAAGCGCTTGTCGGCTTTTTCATACAACCCATCTTGAGCGCTCAATTCCACATCGGAATCGTAATAACGCAAACGCCGTTTGTTAAACCAATACAACTTGCCGATGCGTCTGACCCAGGCCTCTGACCAGCGACCAAGTTTCTTGTCACCGCGCTGCGCATTCACGAAATCACGCCGCGCATGGACCCAACAATACGCCAGTTCAACACCCAGTGCACGGGAGATCGGCCCATAGGAACTGAACCGGTCACACACCAATACCTCGACCTTGTCAAAACCGCAAAGCAGCTTCAAACCCGCTGCCGCACTGCGCTTGGGATCAACTGAAAAACGCACCGAATCCTCAGTCGCACAGCCCCAGCACCAGTACTTGGAACTGGCGCTTTCCGAACTTGACAGCAGCCAGCCAGTCTCATCCACATGCACCGAACGAGCCAGTTTCTGATACTCCCCTATGGCTTGATAAATCGGACTGAACAATGCCAGAAACTTCGAGTCATGCTGCAACAGCGTACCTTTGGATATCGTCATCCCAACCGATGCAAACCACCGCGATATGCCGCATACCGTGTGATTCAACGAAAAACGCTGATACAGATAGTCCGACCATATCGAGGTCCCATACTCAGCACCGGCAATCAACTGCGCCGGCGCCTCGGCAGTCACTGACGCAGGCTGACTGTCACAGCCACAGCTCCGCTGCCACCGATCGCGTTTGATGGTCCGGGTGTACGCCTTGACTTCAATTTCTCGACGTTCGGTGTCTGCAGTTCCGTTGAAACAGTAGCATTCACCGCATTCGTCGCAACGCGGCACTTCCGGAAAACTTTGACGATCCTCAACTTTCGGCAAATCATCCCGTGCCGTGCGACTTCGACCACCGTGACCGGGCTGCGCACCGCGCTTTCGCTTGGGCTTGTCTGCGACGCTTCGCTTCTCAGAACTCTTGCCATACTGCTTTTGACGATCGCGCCGGGCACGAGACTTGAATTTCGACAACTCGGCTTCCAACTCAGCATTGCGACGGCTAATTTTCGCAATCTTCTCCGCCTGACGCCGTAAAGTGCTACTGACACCGCGGACACCTTGCAATACCTCTAGTCTTGCCTCTGTTTTGGCATGGCGACTGCTCAGCGCCGCCACCTGTTCAGCGTGCTCGCGGCGTATCTGAGCCTCGCGCTCACGCGACAATTCACAGCATTCGCAGCTGCATTGCTCTTTTCCTGGAATGGCCTTTGCTATCTGCATAGACCGTTATATATCAGATTTCGTTTATGGTATCCAGCCCCCAGTGAACTTTTTTTTATCCATAACCTCCTCAGCAATCGATATCCTCGACATCATTTACTGACCATGAACCCCAGTCCAGTTATCACTCCACTGCTACACTGAACAGATACCTAATTAGTGTTCGTCAGAAAACTCTACATCACATTGATAATAAAGAACAATCATCCGATATTTTCAAACGAAGAAATTTCGGTTTTGGCGGATTAACGGGTTCAAAGGCGAATTTCGTTGCCAAATACCACAAACCAGCAAAATCTTCACTTTATAGAATGACATGATTAATCATTATTATCAATGTGTTAAACGTTTTCTGGCAGACACTAATTAGTCAAAGACATTTAATTGCACACGGAAATAATTCCAGTATTTCTGTTGCCCAAGTAAACGATTATCTGGAACGTAGTATTGCAGTTGTAGAATTTATCGAAAACCAATGCAATAGATAAAATGAAGTTTAGTTTCCGGTCCACAAATTGTCGCATGGATGGTAATATAGGTCGCGTTTTGGCAATCCGATATCTCGCCTAGTCGGAGAATCAATTTAATTAATTTCTAGATTACGGCTTATAGGAAAGTCAAAATAAAACGACATATTTCTGTGTTCTACTCCTGTCATCTTTATGCAAGATTTAGTAGACTGTGGATATCTCAATTTTCATCTATGTGGCCATCTCTGTGACGCCCAGGCGTTCACAGCGTAGCATCAGGACGGAATCCCTCCGAATCTTCGAAAATCTTACCTGAAATGACCAGTCCAGCGGTTGGATTGAGCCGGATTGATACACAGTAACCGAGCTTTTCAATTAGAGGTCTACTTTTGTTAACGGTTTGCAGCCGAATCTAACGCCTTTTGCCCGAACCTCCAGTCGCCCTTCGTTTGTGCGCTCCAGAATTCACTTTCGTTCTGCCTGGCTATAGCTGACAGGATTGTGACCACCATCTTCCCCGTCGTGCTTTCGGTGCTGATTCCGTCGTCCAGGAACCGGATTGCCACCCCATTCTCATCGAATTCCTTGATCAGCTGAATCATGTCTGCAGTATCCCGGCCCAGCCTATCTAATGTCTTGACTAGAATGACGTCACCTTTCTCCGCCTTGAGTTGAAGTAGGACTAGCCCTGGTCGGTCTAGATTGCGTCCGCTTACTTACCTTGTCGCGGAAGATGCGGTGTGATTCAACTCCTTCTGCCTGAAGTGCCTTGACTTGGCTGTCGAGGGATTTGTGGGCACTGTCGAGGGCAGACGTAGCCGAAAAGGCTCATGGCTGGAAATGTCTATTAATTCGAATCGTGGACACAATTGCCTAATATATGGCATTTAACGATTTAATAGACAGTGTAATAGTAACCTGATGAGCTGTCCATTAAGTTATGAATTTTGAGACATTGAATCTGACTCCGCCTGTATTTGATCATAAGTATTGTTGAACTAAGCTGCGTTCCGCAGCGGATTTCTGTGCTGGCGTCATCTGCAAGCCTTCTTCCAACTCGAACGCAGCTCAATCGCACCAGTTCGAATCGCACGGTCAGCGAATCTAACTCCATCCTCCCTGTATTATCCACATTTTCTTGCTTCGGTCTGCGAAGTGTGTTTATCTTAAAACCGACGGGCTCGCCACTGCGACGTGCCCAGCTTTATCTTAAACACTTACTGGAGACCTATCATGAGTCCGCTTCGCAAGAAAATGCTCGACGACATGGCCGTTCGCGGTCTGTCCGACAGCACCAAGAAAATCTATATCAACGCCGTCACCGGCCTGGTGAAACACTATCGCCGCAACCCCGACACCCTTGACGCCCAGCAGGTTCAAGACTACCTGCTGTTTCTGCATGAGGAGCGCGGCCTCAGTTGGAGTACCTGCAACACCCTTCTTTATGGCATCCGGTTTTTCTACCGGATCACACTGCAACGGCCGCAGCCGCACTTTTACGTGCCCGCGGCCAAGCGACCTTCAAAGCTGCCTGAAATCCTCAACTCCAAGCAACTGGTGCGCTTGTTTGCTGCGACCACCAACCCCAAGCATCGAGTCATCCTGATGGCGGCCTACGCGGCGGGACTGCGCGTCAGCGAACTGTCCCGCTTGCGGGTTTGCGACATCGATTCCGGTCGCATGACCATACGCGTCAACCAGGGCAAGGGCAACAAAGACCGCTACGTGCCACTGTCGCCGCGGCTGCTGGAGGAACTTCGCGCCTATTGGCGAATAGAGCGACCTTCGCACTGGCTGTTTCCGGGTCAGCGCGCCTGTAGCAACATCAGCCGTAGCGGCATCGCCACGATCTACACTGCAACCAAGACCAAAGCCGGCATCAACAATGCAGGTGGTATCCATACGCTTCGGCACTGCTATGCTACCGGGCTGCTTGAAGCCGGCGTCGGCCTGCACATCATCCAGCGGCGACTCGGACACACCTCCATCCGTTCCACCATGCGCTACCTGCATCTGGCGGTCGATTCGGAGTGCGGCACGGTGTCGCCGCTAGACTTGCTGGAATCGGCCAATGTAACGCACTCTTAATCAAGTGCATGCAATCCATACTCCAGAGCCGGTCGAGCGTCCGGCTCTGGAGATAGCCGATATTGTACGCGCACGCCTCAAGCCGCACAACCAATTCGCTTGGCTCACGCCACTGCGTCTGAAGGTCGCCAACGCACTGGTCAATTGTCGCACCGCCGCTCTCGGCGGCTTTGCCGCACACTGCGACCATTGCGGTACCACGACCCTTCAGTATGCCTCATGTCGAAACCGCCACTGCCCCAAGTGCCAAACTCTCAAACAAATCCGCTGGGTCGAGCAACAAAGCGGCAGACTCCTCGACATCGACTACTGGCATCTCGTTTTCACACTGCCGCATGACCTCAATCCGCTCGCCCAGCGCCACCCCCGACTTATCTACAGCCTGCTGTTCAAAGCCGCCTCGCAGACCTTGCTCGAGTTCGGTCGCAATCCGCGCTGGGTCGGTGGCGAAATCGGTGTCACCATGGTGCTGCACACCTGGGGACAGAATCTCAATCAGCATATCCATGTCCACGCGGTTGTCACCGGCGGCGCACTCAGCGCCGACGGCAAACGCTGGCTGCCCGCTCGAAATCGCTTTTTGTTCCCCACCCGAGCCCTGTCCATGGTATTCCGCGGCAAATACCTCGAGTTGCTCGCGGCAGCCCACCGAAACGGCGAACTGAAACTGCAGGGGGAGACCGATGCATTCGCCCGTCTCGAAACCGCACTTCGCGCCAACGACTGGGTGGTCTATGCCAAACCACCGTTCGCCGGCCCCAGACAGGTGCTGGCCTACCTCGGACGCTACACGCACAAGATTGCCATCTCCAACCACCGCCTGGTTGATTTCGACGGACAATACGTGCGCTTTCGCTGGCGCGATTACGCCGACCGCAATCGCCAAAAGACCATGCGCCTGCACGCCGATGAGTTCATCCGCCGCTTCCTGTTGCATGTCTTGCCGTTCCGATTCACCCGCATCCGCCATTATGGCCTGCTCGCCAATCGAGACCGCAACAGGAAACTCGCCACCTGCCGAGCCTTGCAGGGTCAACACCAACACCAACCGACACAGCCAGAAACGCCACAGATCATGATGCTGCGCCTGACCGGCATCGATATCACCAAGTGCCCATACTGCAAACAAGGAACACTGGTGCGAATCGGCACCCTCAATCCGCTACCTCATGTGTTCATGCCAATGGTCCGCGCACCGCCATGACCCACCGCACTCCAATCCATGATTCGCCAACCGAACACGCCCAATGGCGTGTTACAGGGAGCCTGTTGCCTCGGTGCTGCTCACCCCCGTATGAATGCCGATTGCCGTGCTCTGAGCCGGTCGACATTCGTTCGGAAATCGCGAATTCGCGCCCTGACTACGTCGTCAGGCATGGCTGCTGATCGCATTTTTTGCCGATCAACTCCGATTCGGCCTATACTTTCCCCATAGCAGCATTGCTCGGTTATTCATCGACCTGGGCGGCTCGCAGCTTAGCTCAATGATCTTATTGTCCATGCTGGCGCACGATCAATAAGAGCCTATTCAATAATCACAGTAAGCGCCTCATCGAGTGCGGGCGGGAAGAACGAACCTCCCCGACTCTCATACTTATAGCGCCAATGCATGAATGAACACCTGTGGAACTCCAATACTTTTCGCATTCCAGCGCCGACCGGGAAATAATCCTGAATACGCAGGCGCAAGCTTTCTTTGAGCACCTGTTCGGCATCCGCCTGTTCGGCACTCAAGCTCGTGATGCCGTAGGCATATTCCCGCCAGCCTTTACGGCGCTTGTTTTTGTATTCGACAGTCCGTTCCACCATGAACGCCTGCCCGACATGCGGAAATTCAAGATACTCGTTGAGCTTCGAGGTCACCCAGATCCTGCGCGTCTCGATGCGTCCGTGCTCAAGGTCGGTTTGCTCATGATCCGCTTCGCCGGGCGACTCAAACCACAGCCGTACATCGTCCAGCAGGGTCGGCTGATTTTCTTTCGCCGTGAGGTGGTAGTGTGCATCGCGCCCGACCACATATTCGGCAAACGCCCGCTGTGTATGCAGCGCATCGGCCGTGATCGTACGCCCGCCGATGTCGACCGCATCCAGCATCGGCGCCACGGTCTTGATTTCATTTGTGCGCTTTTGCTCATCGCTTCCGTTCACCGGCAGTGTGCCGACTTTTTTTGATGTAACAGTGTTTGCTGTCGTGTCCGACCGCACTCATCACGTGCACCTGCTGTCCATCGTTGTCCACTACTGCGCCACGCATCGTCTTGCCGTCCACCGCAATACTTTCGTGCGTATCACCGTAGTGCGCCGCCAGCCAGTTGTTGATGGCTCGGTCCAACGCCTCCGGACCCACCTGTATCATCACGTTGCGAATCACGGTCACCGATGGCACCTCGCGACGACGGTTGCGAAACCGGCAGCGGAACCGGGCCCGGTTCGCCTGGCTCAGCGTGCTCGCCCACACCCAGATGTCCTTGTAGCCACGCATGCCACTGAGCGTGGCCCCAGCCGCCAGCGCAAGCACGTTTGCGATGCCGTGCTTGCGTCCCTTCGCACGGCGCACATCCGGCACGCCTCTGAAGTGATCATACAAAGAGCGCATGTCATTACAGGTCAGTTCCATTTTCTCTACTCCAGTTCGATATCGAGGATCCAGCAACGGTGCGCTCAGAATACGCCGAGCGTCGCGTTGCAAAGCTTGTACGAACACCCACTTGACCGATTCGGTGCGAGCGCCGTAGCCGACGCCCATTCGGCGATAGCCCTTGGTGGCGCCGACCTGCGTCCAGCTCGCAGCCCGGTGTAGATTGTGCCGCGGTGTCGCATCGGATCCACGAAGGTTTCCAGCACCAGCAGCGGTTGCGAGAACTGTTCCAGCCAGTCGCGCTGCAACCGCCGCCGGCAACGCGACAGAATCCGCGAAGCGAGGTTCGGGTAATGATGGCCGGGCAGAATCAGAAAACGCGAATTGTTCGCCACCAGCTTCAATCGGTCGGTGCGGTGTGCTCGGCTCCAGCCAATCCACTCATCGCGTGCCGCACACTTGAGTGCCGGCGCCGAAAAACTCAACACCCCCAGCCACTGACCGTCCACCGCCGCCACGTAGCGAATCGTATTGCCGATCTTGCGCAACGCGCCAAGATAGTGATGCTCCTGCATCAGTTGCTGGAATTTACGCTCCCGCCCGCGTTCGACCGGTGTCACCGTCAGCGACGAGTGGTCCATTCCTGTTTTCCGTTCCATGCAGCCATGCCACGTAGTCTATACGAATTCTTGCCAAATGTCCAGCTTTGGGCTTATCTTTTTGATTCGCATTTGGAATAGGCAATAGATAATTTCGCCATCCTTCCTAGTGAAACCTGCCATCCGCTGTAATCGAATACGGTTCCCGATTCGGTTGCCTTGTTCCTGAGATATTCGGGCGTAAACGTCAATGCGCTTACCAGGTCAGCTTTGTTCAGCGACATAAAACAGGTCGCAGTCAAGGTTGGTCAACAGCCATTTGTGTGAATTGAAACCTTTCAGCTGTGGGCAGCACTACCTGATGAATATAATAATTGATACTCGAACCAAACAAGTCAGTGGTTGGCTAAACATCAATTTATCAGCAATTAAGTCAGCATATAATCCTCCTGTAATGGTGAAAAAATGAAAACACTTGAAGAAGCATTTAGTGAATCTGAGCAGTCAGCGGGAGCGGTACAAAAGTCCGCAGGAAAAGTTGTGAGTCTCGCCAGGGCCATGTCCAGGGCTGCCAAAACGGGCAACATTGCATTACTCAAACGATCGCAGGCAAATCTGAGTGAAACACTGAGCGTACTTGAACAGGACATTTCTAATGCTGCTTCCAGCTGGCCACTTTCGGACGAGGAAGAAAAACAGATCATGGAAGAACAATTTGCTAAAGACCTGATTCAGTGTGCAAGTGAAATTGGCCTCAACATTTACGAACAAGATGGCGCATTGATCTCCTATCCATCCATCGTGCGCATACTGACCGCAGATCGTTCCGTCAGAGTAGATCGAAAAAAAGTTTCCACGATCCGCCCAACTTTTCTGATCGACCTTCTTGTCAAAAACCAAAAAAAGTCCAGTGGCATTGCTTCACCACGTTTCCTCGAAGCGTTATATGGCGTATATTCAGATATTTCAGACGGAAAGCCTCGCGACCTTCTTTCGAACTTGCGCGGACCGGTTGTACCGCTAGCCAGAATTTATAAACTACTCACATCTTTGCCGGGTGTATCCCGAGATTATGACCGTAGCGATTTCTCGCGTGATCTATACACTTTGGAAATTGAAGGTCCGCACCAAACTAGGAAAGGCGCCAAGGTTTCATTTCCATCGTCCACAGGAACTCGACGCCGATCAAGTGATGTTTTTTCCATTATTGGGCCAGATGGCACTCGAGTCGAGTACTATGGCATTCAATTTACTAAAAGTGACTGATGAAAAATACCATACCCATTGACGTTTGGATTGACGCGGTAGATCGCGAATACCTGTCAACCTTCATTAGTGACGGCGGATCTACCGTTAAATTTGCTGTTACTTCAGAAGATAGAAGGACAGACTTGCGAACGATGCTACGAACTCGCAGCGACCAGTACAACTTTAGATTTGTTGAAGTGGAGGCAGCTGCATGTCGTGCTTACATGCCACAAGACATATTTTTCGCGTTAGCGAAGCAGATTGATTGGAGATTAACAGCCCGGCGCGCCATTCTTCGCCTGCTTGACGATGCACAATATCGCGTTGACAACGTTAATGCTGATCACACCACCAACATTATCAATGAATTGGCGGAAGCCAATGGACTTGAACCCGGCAGTGTAATGCGAGAATTAAGGCCGATTTTGCAAGAAAAGGTGTTTAAAAATCCAAATATAGTTAGAGCATTTAGAATTGCAATGAGTCATATATGCATTATGGAACGAGAGGTTGACTCGCAACAGAACTACCGCGGGCGACCTTTGCTTGATTGGCTTACTGGTGAGAACCTGCGAATCGGCAATGTTCGCGGCTTTGACATCAACACCGTTATCAATCGCACCACGGCAAGGTATATGATTGAATCTGCACTATACTGGATACGCTTTGCAGGATATTCGGGCACGGTTTTATTTTTGGACAATTCCCGAGTAACTTTACCGCACAACCCTCGCGACGGAAAAAAGTATTACACCAAGGCAATGGCTATGGACCACTATGAATTACTGCGGGAATTCATAGATGATATCGGTCGCTTGTCCGGACTATTGCTTGTCGTCGCAACCGACTATGAGTTTATTAATGACGACTCTTTGAGAGGTTGGAGTATTTATTCTGCATTACGGACAAGAGTGATGGATGATGTGAGAGACAAAAATGCCGTTAACCCGGTATCTGCCCTGGTAAGGCTTTCGTAAGGAAAACATCATGGATTCAAAGTCAAACCCAAACTATGACATGACCTCGAGATTGGCTGTTGAGGCATTGCGCAACGGAGTACCTAATTGGGAAGCTGTGGAAAAATTGGGGTGTAACCAACCGAAAGTTGAAGAGCGATTTGAGCAAATGCTTGACAACGTGATTGACTCTCGTTTTCAGACTGTCAATACGCAAGGAATGTTGGTCTCGGGAGGTTTTGGGGCCGGCAAGTCTCATCTTCTGACTTATCTTGAGCAAATCGCCTTGTCTCGAAATTTTGTCTGCAGTAGAGTACCAATAAGCAAAGAGACGCCTTTGTATGACTTGAGCAAAGTATTTGTCTCTGCCATGGAAAATGGACGGGTTCCTGATAGAAGTGGACGGTTTATTGAAGAGCTTGCTTTGAAAATTAATCAGAATTCGGAAAGGTACGAAGATCTTTCTCATTGGGCCGACAATGCAGCAGAAGATGGTTCGTTAAGCAGGATGTTTTCTGCAAGTTTGTGTGCATATACTGAAGCAGGTGATCATGAGTTAAACAGCGAGATCGAATCATTTTGGGCCGGACAAAAGTTGCGAATTGCAAACTTGCGAAGAGGACTGAATCAGATTGGCAAATCACAATACTTTCGTTTTCGTGCACCAAGAGTTACCGAACTTCCACCTCAAAAACTGCAATTTGCGGTTAAATTGATTAAGAGTGTGGGCTATCACGGCTGGGTAGTTCTGCTGGATGAAATTGAGTTGATTGGCTCGTATTCGATTTTGCAACGAGGTCGCTCTTATGCAGAGATTGCTCGTTGGATGGGGCATTTTTCTGGAGCGAACTATCCGGGTTTGATTGTTGTCGGAGCAGTTACTGATGACTTTGCTTCAGCAATAATCAGTCCGGATGGGCAAAAGAAAGACCGCGACTACGTTCGACCAAGATTGGAAAATAACATGCGACTCGCTGCACTTGCACCTATTGCAGAAAAAGGCATGCAGGAATTGGAGCGCAACTGCATCGCATTGGAATCTCCCGATGATAATGACATCGATGTTACAATGAAAACATTGCAGAGTCTGTACAGAAACGCTTACGATTGGGATCCCCCTGCTCAGAAAGCGAAAGTTGGAGGCGCTGGATTTCAAGGTCGTATGCGACACAAAGTTCGCTCCGCAATTAACGAGTGGGATTTACGGCGATTGATTCCCGATTATGAACCGGATATAGAAATCCGTGAATATACCACCTCATATGCTACTGACAACAGCGACCTTGAATCATCTGCCAGCGAAGATAATTTACCGCCTTAATTCCAGTTGAATTCGGGCGGACTCGTTGTGCCCATACCATTTCGCGAAACAAAATCTTCGCTGTATCAGACATCGGTTGCCTGGTTACGCTTTGTTGACGATGTTGAGAGCAAAAGCATTCTTGCAGGCTTACTCGAATCTTCAGTCGATGGAGAACCCCTGGGATTCAGTATCGCCCACGTGGCGGTGCCGGAATCGCCTACTGCACTTCAGCATATTGCCCGGCAAAAACTGGTTTCGTCGCTAGCAAAATCGCTGTTCCAGGCATCTGTAACCTCGCCGGTCTTGCTAATTGGTTTGAAAGGAGAAATATCTTCACAGGGATTCGATGACTGCGATTTAACCTTACCACTGTGTTGCATAGATTCGAAACTCCTGCATTACGAGATTTTCAATTCTTCCAAAGAATTCGATCGGGTTAAATTCCTGTATTCGTGGGTCACGAATCCGCCTTCACAAGGTTCGGAGGCGAACAGGATATTCCTTGAAATTCTGAAATTGCAAGTGCCATTCGAACCGCTTCGTCGAATTGTCAACGGCATCGCGAGGGCATTTGCTGACCGCCCGGTGAATGCATTAAACAACGTTTACGGCTCTACAGCCGTTATTACGCTTCCGCCATTTAAAGAACACGCGCGAATGCGAAAATTCATTAACACCAGCACTACACCTGACTATTCTGACGCTTTCACCGACAGCAAAGGCAACCCAATTCAGCCTGATCTGACCGCTCAAATGTGGGAAACCTTGGGTGCACCAAAGAATGATCTGATTGATATATCGGTGAATACGAATCTGGTGTGGAAAGGCAACTTAATGCCCTTTCAGCGAGATGGGGTTGGTGCATTAGTCCAAATGGACCGGCTTCTGCTGTCGGACGATATGGGGCTGGGGAAAACCGTACAAGTCATTGCTGCAATTCGAGTGTTAAAGTCTTTGGGGGAGCTTGACTCATGCCTCGTAGTAACCCCCGCCAGTCTGCTAGACCAATGGAGGCAGGAGTTTGTCAAATGGGCACCTGAGATATCCGTAATCATCATTCGCGGGTCAGTTCATGACCGAATTTGGCAGTGGAAAGCTAAAACCGAGGTTACTCTAATAAGCTACGACACGCTGCGGTCGGATGCCAGACTTGTGGTGGTTAAAAATCCCGATGCAAAAATTTGGGATGCAGTTGTGCTCGATGAAGCCCAAAGGATCAAGAATCAAACTGAGATAAGCCAAATAACCAAGGAAGTGCCCAGATTGCGTTCGTGGGCTCTGACCGGCACTCCTATTGAGAATAGTGAAAGGGATTTAGCATCTATCATGGAATTTGTCGACCACAATTCGAACTTTGAACTCGGGCACAAAATATATTATGCAGGTGAATTGTTGCGGAGGCGACACCGGGAGGTTCAACTTCGACGTAAAAAGCTCGAAGTCTTGCGTGACCTTCCCCCAAAGATAGAAACCAAGTTGACTCTCAGACTGCATGAAGATCAACAGGCAACTTACGAAAGGGCTGAAAGAGAGGGAATTGTTTATCTCAGGTCGCTTGGAACTGAGATTAAAGTTCAACATATTTTAGAATTGATTACACGTCTGAAACAGATTTGTAATTTTGACCCAAAGACGGGAGCGTCCAGCAAACTCGAAGACATCAGGGAAAGATTGACGAGATTGACAGCCCAAGGGCACAAGGCATTGATTTTTTCCCAGTACAAGAGCAATGCCTCGGGGGTCAATGCAATCGCTAGTCGTCTTGGGGAATTTTATCCCCTTACTTTGACAGGTGATGTTCCTCCAACACAGCGTACCGAGATTGTCAACCAATTCAAACATCGCGACGAACATCGGGTGCTGGTGATTTCGCTGCGGGTGGGTGGCCTGGGCCTCAATTTACAAGAAGCATCTTACGTGTTTCACATGGACCGCTGGTGGAATCCAGCTGTTGAACGACAAGCAGAAGATCGTGCACATCGCATGGGACAGACCGTTAAAGTTAACGCAATAAAATACACTTGTATCGAAACAATTGAAGAGCGTATCGAGAACATTTTGGTGAGTAAACAGGCGCTATTCGACGAGTTAATTGACGATGTATCGATAAACTTGTCAAAATCTATGACGAAGGTGGAAATGTTGAGTTTATTCGGACTGCATTAAGAACGCACCTGCAGAAGAGTTCCCACAACGACACACGAAGTTAGTTGGATTTTGCACATCCTCCTTTTTTATAGTCAGACCACTTACCTCTCCCACAGCTCACTAATAGGGACAGCCAATATGCGTCCCTTGGCGAATGGAAGAATATCTACGCCGTTGTAGAACAAGACGCCCTTTTGGAATCTGTCTCCACATCGCTCTGAGAGCCTCATCAAGCCCGCAGTATCTTTTGCTCTCGGGGTAGAGGTCAGTTTAATTTCAATCCCCCATGTTCGTCGCCCCAGTGTTATCACCGCATCGACTTCGACTTGATCTTTATCCCGGTAATGCCAAATGCGTAAATCAGGATTGGTCCATCCTGCTTGAGCGATGATTTGCTGCACAACAAACGATTCCAACAATCGGCCCATATAAAGCCGATTTTCTTCCCAATCCTCACCAGGCATATCCGTGAGCATCGCCGCAAGTCCACAATCAATAAAGTGAATCTTGGGGGATTTAATCAAGCGTTTTGTGTCGTTGGAATGCCAGGCATAGAGTCGACGCACGATGTACACTCGCTCAAGATAAGCCAGATATTGCTCTACTGTAATTCGATTGACCTGGAGGCTGCTGGCCAGTTCGCTGACATTCAATAGCTGTCCAGTTCGCCACGCAAGCAATTCAATCAGCCGAGACAGCAATTTAGGATTCCTGATTCTGAAAACTTCTGCAACGTCTCGCTCAACAACACTGCGAATGTAGTTTGTTCTCCACCGTCTGGCACGGTGCGCATCACGCAATAGAGGTTCAACAAATCCACCTGATTTTATTCGCTCCTCAATTGTTGATTCTAAAACTATTGTTTGCCCGGAGTTGAAACTCGGCTTGAGATTATTTTCCAACAAATCAGACAAGAAATCTCCATTCGAATGAGATTTTTCTGATTCACTTAAAGGTTGAAGTTCAATAATTTCCATTCGCCCTGCCAAAGTTTCTGTTAACCGTGGAACGAGAAGTAAGTTAACCGACCCCGTCAATAGAAAGCGTCCGGGTCGACGATCCCGGTCTACCGAATATTTGATTGCATTGATTAGTTCTGGAACCCTTTGAACTTCATCAATAGTAACTACATCAGGCAGTCTGCTGATGAATCCATCAGGGTCTTCGGAAGCCAAAAGAAATTCTCTATGTATGTCCAAACTTACGTATGCACGATTTGGAAACATGTTCTCAACAAGCGTCGATTTACCGCATTGTCTGGGACCGAGTAGACAAACAATCGGTGTATCCGACAACCCCTCTCGAATCACAGACTCAATGCGGCGAGGGTGAAATTCATTCTTAATTTGCATTTCTAAATCAAATATCCACATTACACTTGGAAATATTAAGAACCAAGATAATCCATTGATGGCGAAAATTAGAAACCGTCTAAATGTAAATTAATTATGCGTCCATATTAGAAGTATATCATCGTCCAATTATATAGTTATCTAACAATTTAACTGGATTTCTCTGGCTATTCCTCTGTATTTACACAGTTTATATTTCATTCGTATCAGTAATAAAGCTACGTCCATATTTATAGAAATATATCGTCTATTTGTTTATTAGCCCTCAGTGGACTGCGTCTCTGCATACACGTAGGAACACGTCTCGGCAAGTCTGCCGAAGAGCTCAGAATTCGGCAAGACTTTGGCAGTGATTGCTTGCGGATCAACAGCGTAAGCAACTGACTCCGAAATTTAGATGATTCAGAATCCGCGCTCCATCAGATCGGAAGGGGCGATTAGTTGTAGGAATTCGTTGCAATCGATTTCGTCAATTGCGATTCGACTTACATGATCCAGCTTATTTCAGATCGCGTGGAACCACGAAATCTATTAGTCGTCCATATCCAAATTTTATCTGCTTCCATTCATTCACAGGAACATCACACACTAGTGTTGCAGCAGTGGGGTATCTCCAAAAGTCGGTATGTATCGGTTGAGTTTGCAAAATTTCACTCGCAAAAAATCCGATCCCCGGATTGTGCCCAAGAATGAGAACTGGCGAATCATCGACGGTCGACAATGCCTTCAATATTGATTCCGCTCCGCCGTGATACAGGTTGGATTCAAACCGAACGTCGTACATACTGGGAATACAACGCTCAATCCTGTTCCATGTCTGTCTTGTTCTCTTTGAAGTGGAACACAATACGGTTCGAGGAATGTGTTCTTGATCAGCAAGCCATCTGCCGATTGCATCCGACGCAAGTTTCCCACGTTTTGCCAGAGGACGATCATGATCGTTCAGATATGGTGAATCCCAACTGGATTTGGCATGTCGTGTAATGATCAGTTTCATGGATTCACGGTGTCGACGATTGGTTGCAATTAACTGAGCTAATTTGATTAGTATAAGAGAGCAGCAGCAAATCGGCATAGAGCCAAACTGATGCACGGCAACGATCTAGTCTTATAATTTCAGACTTCCTGACCTCGACCAATTTAACATGTCTCATTCTACCGGTTTACGAAGCGAGATTTCATAGAAAAGGGTGAGGTCGGTTCCGGGATATTGGGCAGCGGTCTCATTGAGTTCCTTGATTAGCGGCAGCAACGCACGGTCCGAGGCATCGTTGGCAAGGCCGAGCAGCTGAACGCGCAGCAGACCCTGTTCAGGTTGCGGAATGACATTCGCTTCGCACTGGAACAGTTTGCCGAGCAGTTTGCGAGCGTTGTGTTTTTTACCCTGTGCGGCGTTGACCGCCGGCATCATTTGGGTTTCCGCCCGGTAGGCAATCATGCGGATGATGTCAAGAAAATGGCGCGGTGCACTCGGCAGCGCGTCCAAGCGCTGATGCTGCGGCAGATCGCCGGCGCGCATATGGGAAGGAATCTGCAACCGCTGTGCCTTGAGTCTGACCAGTTCAAGTTCATATTGCTGTGCGGTGCGCTCATATTGTGTGGCGTCTCGGTTCTGGTTGCGGAATTGGATCATTTGCACCACTGCACGACTACGCTTCGCGTTGGTGTTCTTGATTCGCTTTTCCAACTCGCGCCGATCAGGATTGACCACCTTGGCGTTCTCGTCCACGGGAATCAACTGCTGAACACTGAGTGCATCAAGATTGAACTCCTGACGCATCTGCTTGAAGAAATTCTCCTGTGCCCAGCGCGAGAACAGCGCCGCAACCACCTGTTGCATGGGCAAATTCGGATGGGTGGTGATCAAGGCAGCCTGGCGACCGCTGTCCATCAGACGACGGATCTGACGCACCTTGTATCCATTGGCCAGTTCAACCTCGTCTTCGGCAATCAGCACCGAACGGACACTGTGATGCGCCGGGCCATGCAGCGCCACCTCGACCGGCTCGAAGCGACTTTGCAGCCAATCGGCGCCGCGATGGTTCTTATGCCAGCTAATGCAGGCGATGCCCTGCCGAGCCAGTCGCTGAAACAGATCCGGGCTCCAGCCCTCGCGGTCAAACACCAGGGTCAGAACCGGTTCCGCCTCGGCTGCCGTCAGGTCCGGCGCAGATTGCGGAATCGCACCGATGCATCGCAGTTCCGGCAGCATATCGTGTTCAAGCGTATGAACCATCTTGCGGTCAATCTGCTGGTGCAGGCACAGCAACGGCATCCCCCCGAGTGCGTTGATCCAATAGCTGGCGGCAGCCGGCAGGCACAACTTCTGGCGCGCCACGAAATGCTTCGGCAGATTGCCCTTGCGTCCGCTGTAAACTTTCACGTGACCGTCCACCGACAAGGTGGCGCAGTCGTGCGGATTTTCATTTATCCAGCGCTGTGCCAGGTGCCCCTGCCAGGCTCGAACCCGGCTTTCATCGCAACTGATCTTGCGCAGTTTGCCACGCAGCGTCTTGACTTCCGGACAGCGGTCCAGTCCAAGCAGTATGCCCCATTCACCGGGACACTGATAACGCAATGCTTCCGGGTTGCGGATTCTCGCCAGCATCATCAGGGCGATCAGCACCAGCACTGTGTTCAGTCCGTAGAAGCCGTTTGAAAGTTGAAAATGATGCCCGACATTGTCTAGCAGCCCTTGTTTCAGCAACGCTGGAAGCGCAGTGAGAACGCCGCCATTTCGCACCGCACTGGCTGATTCAGTAAATTGCGGAGCCGCTTCGGTGATCAGTCCCGCACTGGCTGCCAAGCGCGTATCGACATCGTGAGCCGCACGTCCCATTGGCGCTTGTTTGTCACGACGGTCTCGTACCGCACGATCGACCATATCGGCAATATCGGAATCTTTTTGTCCGGCTGCAGACAATGGCATTCGTTTTGAAAAATTCCGTACACGTCGTCGGTTGAGTTTTGCAAGTCATTGATGTCAATCATGTATTTTTGAGTGTAAAAAAATTGTCCTGAGCCCTTGACAACCCTCTCCGGTTGTGCGAAAATGACAGTGAACATTGAGCGCATCAGGAGAACACGCGATGGACGACAGCATCAAGCGATTGCATCGGACGACCTTTTCAGGGCGGCGCGTCACGCGCCAGCAATTGGTCGAGGTGCAGCAGACGGTTGAGAGTTTTCCGCGCTTAAGTCGCAAGGAGTTGGCGCAGACGATCTGTGAGCATTTGGATTGGCGAACGGATGGCGGTGTCAACAGCACTTATGCGTGTTTGAAGATGCTGGAGGAATTGGAGGCTGCGGATGTGCTGCGCTTGCCGGGCAAGGATGAGACGATGGTTCGGGGGGCACGCAAACCACTGGAGTGGAGCGAGCGAAGTGAGCCGGGTGCGGCGGTGGTGGCGAGTTTGTCGGAACTGTCGCCGATTGCGTTGCAGTTGGTGGAGAGCGAGGCCGACAAGGCGCAGTGGAACGAGCTGGTGGATCGTTATCATTACCTGGGCTACCGTCAGCCGATGGGGTGTCACTTGCGTTATTTCATGGTTGACAAAGACAACCGGCGGCTGGGTTGTTTGCTGTTTCAGCGGGCCAGTGCGAAGTTGCCGTGCCGGGATGAATGGGTCGGCTGGCAGCCGGTGCGCTACAAGAAGCGTTTGAAGCAGGTGGTGCAAAATGCGCGGTTCTTGATCTTGCCCTGGGTGCAGGTGTCGAACTTGGCCTCGAAGGCATTGTCGCTGGCGGCGCGGTGCGTGGCAGACGACTGGCAGGCAAGATGGGGCGTGCGGCCGGTGCTGATGGAGAGCTTCGTTGACCCGGCGCGTTTTAGCGCCAGCAGTTACCGTGCGGCGGGCTGGCAGCGGATTGGCGAGACCGTCAAGCGCTCTGACAAGACCATCAAGGATGTGTATGTGATGCCATTGGCGGCCGATGCGCGTCGCATTCTGCTCGAAGGTGAGGCCAAAAAGCCCCGGCGAGTTGCACCGCGGCAGCCGTCGGTCGGTTCTGCCGATGACCGGTTTGTGCGCATGTGGCGTGATTTTGTCGGCATTGCAGCCGCGGTGGCAGAGCAATATGATCGACGCTGGCAGCAGCGAACACGGGTGCTCAATACGTTGCTGATCATGCTGTTTGTGTTCCGCCTGGTGTTTTCAAAGAATCATCAGGGCTATCAGACCACGGTCAACGAGCTGTGGGATCAGAGTCGGCTGCTGGGTGTGGAGCTGCCGCAGCCACAGCCGCCAGTGGCGTCCTCGATGTGTGCCGCCCGCCACAAGCTCGATGAGCAGGCGTTCAAAACAGTCTATCGGCAGGTGCTGGCGCGTTTGGATGAGCACTTGGGTGAGGATGCCCGTCGCGAGTGGTGCGGCCGGCGACTGCTGGCGGTAGATGGCAGCAAAATCAACTTGCCGCGGGCACTGCTCGAAGCCGGCTATTCCCTGCCTTCCCAGGGTAGTTACTATCCGCAAGGCCTGGTGAGTTGTCTGTACCGGCTGGGCGACCGGATGCCAGTGGATTTCGAGTTGCTGTCGCACCTGGACGAACATCAGCCGGCGCTCAGGCATCTGAAATGGTGCCGGGCTGGCGAAGTGGTGGTCTACGACCGCGGTTATTATTCGTTCGAGTTGTTGCGTCAGCATGCCATACGCGGCATCGACTGTATTTTTCGCCTCAAGCGTGGCAGTGCCGGCGCCTTTGATGAGTTCATTGACGGCTGCGAGGATGAACGCGTCATTGAGGTTTTGCCGAGCGCGTCTCGCGCCCGGCACTGGCGTCGGCGTCATCCGGGTGAAATCCTGCACCCGGTGCGGGTGCGCTGTGTCAGATACAGTGCCGGTGGCAATGAGTACTGTCTTGCGACCACGCTGTTGGATCAAAACCAGTTTCCGCTCGCCGCACTGTCGGATGCATATCACGGTCGCTGGGGTATTGAAGAATTGTATAAAATCTCGAAGCGGTTGCTGGAAATCGAGCAATTTCACGCCAAGTCCGAGCGCGGCGTGAAACAGGAGCTGTATGCTCATTTTGTGCTGCTGGCGCTGTCTCGCTCGTTCGGCAACCAGTTGGAAGACGACCTGAATGCGGGCGTTGCGGTCGATCAACCCAAGATGCGTGCGAATTTCAAGAATGTGCTGGTGACGGTGGCGAGAAACTTTGAAGCGCTGATGCTGGGCAACTGGCAGCTGGCTTCGAGCGCGGTCTCGAACATTCTTCACAGCATCGGCAATTGTCTGCAAAAGGAACGTCCCGGACGGTCGTATCCGCGCATCTCAAAGCGTCCGGATGAGCGGTTCAGGAATGCCAACCGAAGAACTGGAGCGGCCTAAAAAAACTGAACGATTGATCAGTTGCAGGTCGTCCAAATCTTGGGAAAATACCGAACTGTTAAACGAATGGCTTTTTTTGCTAAACGAATGCCATTGCGGCTGCAGACGGTTGATCATCAAGCGCAGTGCGGCTCGCGGGCGGTGTGATAATCCCGGCACGGCGATGCTCGCTGAAAGTGCTTGGCGCAATCCCCAGTTGCCGGGCTGTTGCGCGTCCACTGCAACCTTCGACCAGAAGTTCGCTGGCGCGTTGGACGGTCTGTGCATCCACAGTCACACGCCCGCGCCCGCGGCGCCGGGCATAGAAGGACGGTTCGCCTTCGGTGCGGTATTGTTTCGCAAAGCGCGATACGGTTTCACGGCGAATCCCATAGGCCCGTGCGATCTCGGCATGCGTGACGCAACCGGCTGCTGCAAACTTCGCGATCCGCAGGTTTCTCGCCGACCTGTCGTCTGCGCGATGCTGGTCGATCGGCAGCAGATAGTGAAAGTAAGTGGTGGTTCCATCGCAAGTGACCATGCTGAAAAAGGTGCCGATGGGAGTTGCCTCGGGGACATTGATTGGGAGTTGAGCAGTCATGAATTTCGGCTTTCCGCGTGAATATATGTGATTTATTATTATAGCCAACTTTCAACCGGAAAAGTTCGAAATATTCAACAAAATCAGAAGAAAATCCTGTAATATGAACAGGTTACTCTGCTCTGAACGGTACCGGACGACAGGCGGAGGTCAGGAAGTCTGAATTTGGTGTGCATGTCGACATTTATCTACTTCAACTGCATCGCCTTATTGCGGATGGAATCAAGTTTCGTCTTGAGCTAGCATTTTCCGCCGGATTGCGTTCGGAAAGTCCCAATGCTTCGTGCACACGTGACGGCAACAGTGTTATCGGGACGCACTATCCGGAAAAGCCCAAGTTTGCTTTTGTACAATGTTGAGATGTCTCCAAAAGAGTATACCTCACACGCTCAGATTACACCATACTCGACAAATTTTGTTTCAAACAATACATGCATGATCTCTTTGGCGATTACCCCAAAAACATGAAATGAGCGCACAATAGCAAGCGCTCATACAAGGGTGCGACTAGGACCGTGCAGCTTTTTTGATCTCCTGCCAAGCGGTTTCAATATGCCGCATTTCTGTTCGTATCGCACCTAGTGCAATTCGAATGACATAAGTATCATTGAGAATCGTGTGTGTCAGGAACAGCTTGCCTGAAGCATTCAATTTTTGTATCTGTTCAGTGTGGGAGTGGAATGATAACTGAACTGGGGTTCATGGTCAGTTAAATGATGTCGAGGATATCGATTGCTGAGGAGGTTATGAAGTAAAAAAAAGTTCACTGGAAGCTGGACACGAAAAACGAAAATTGATATAAAACGGCCCATGCAAAGTGAAAGTGCCGTTTCAGAATCAGAACAAAGCAGCTGCGAATGCTGTGAATCGTCGCGTGAGCGCGAGGCTCAGATACGCCGCGAGCACGCCAAGCAGATGGAGGCGCTGCTCAGTCGTCATGCCAAAACAGAGGCAAGGCTAGAGGCATTGCAAGGTGTCCGCGGTGTCGGTAGCACTATACGGCGTCAGGCGCAGAAGATAGCGAAACTTTCCGGTAGAATTGCTGAGTTGGAAGCCGAGTTGTCGAAATACAAGGCTCGCGACCGGCGGGGTCGTCAAAAGCAGTATGGCAAGAGTTCTGAGAAGCGAAGCTTTGCAGACAAGCCCAAGCGAAAGCGCGGTGCGCAGTCCGGTCACGGTGGTCGAAGTCGCACGGCACGGGATGATTTGCCGAAAGTAGAGGATCGTCAAAGTTTTCCGGAAGTGCCGCGTTGCAACGAATGCGGCGAATGCTACTGTTTCAACGGAACTGCAGACAGCGAGCGTCGGGAAATTGAAGTCAAGGCGTACACCCGGATCATCAAACGCGATCGGTGGCAGCGCAGCTGTGGCTGTGACAGTCAGCCTGCGTCAGTGACTGCCGCGGCGCCGGCGCAATTGATTGCCGGTGCTGAGTATGGGAGCTCGATATGGTCGGACTATCTGTATCAGCGTTTTTCGCTGAATCACACGGTATGCGGCATATCGCGGTGGTTTGCATCGGTCGGGATGACGATATCCAAAGGTACGCTGTTGCAGCATGACTCGAAGTTTCTGGCGTTGTTCAGTCCGGTTTATCAAGCCATAGGGGAGTATCAGAAACTGGCTCGTTCGGTGCATGTGGATGAGACTGGCTGGTTGCTGTCAAGTTCGGAAAGCGCCAGTTCCAAGTACTGGTGCTGGGGCTGTGCGACTGAGGATTCGGTGCGTTTTTCAGTTGCTCCCAAGCGCAGTGCGGCAGCGGGTTTGAAGCTGCTTTGCGGTTTTGACAAGGTCGAGGTATTGGTGTGTGACCGGTTCAGTTCCTATGGGCCGATCTCCCGTGCACTGGGTGTTGAGCTAGCGTATTGTTGGGTCCATGCGCGGCGTGATTTCGTGAATGCGCAGCGCGGTGACAAGAAACTGGGCCGCTGGTCAGAGGCCTGGGTCAGACGCATCGGCAAGTTGTATTGGTTGAACAAACGGCGTTTGCGTTATTTCGATTCCGATGTGGAATTGAGCGCTCAAGATGCGTTGTATGAAAAAGCCGACCAGCGCTTGGCGGATGAGCTGAATGAGTTTTTCGCCTTGGCCAAGCGTCAGCTTGAAGCTGTGGGCTGTGATTCACCGAAACATGAAGGGCTATCGAGGCTGGTGAAGTTTGAAACAGGCTTGCGGGTATTTGCAAGTCGTCCTTGGGTGAGCATGGATAACAATCTGATCGAGAGGTGGCTACGGCCGATGGTGACGGTGCGCAAGATGTCGTATGGCTCGAAAACCGAAGCGGCGGCGGCGCTGCTCGGTTGCATGGAGTCGGTGTTTGCGACCTTGCGGATGAATGGGATTGACGAGCGCAAGTGGCTGAAAGGTTATCTTTTGGCGTGTGCCGAGGCTGGTGGAGCGCCGTCAGACCTGCAGCCATGGCTGCCTTGGAGTACTGGGTCAATGCCGCCGTGAGCGGCGACAGATTGATGCGTTACTGCGGGCGGGATTTCACCGAACAAGAGATTCGATGGATCCGGCGCTGTGCTGCCGAAAGCGCCAATCGCAGCGAACACGCCAAACGCGTGTGCGAGCATCTGGAGTGGCGAAAGCCGGATGGCGGGCTCAAGCAAATGAGTGCCAAAGTAGCGCTGTTGCGCATGCATCGAGACGGTGTCATCGAATTGCCGGCTGTTACCGCCCGGGTTGCGCGCAAGCCGACTGACTTGCAAAACATCGTTGAGACCGATGAGCCTCCGCAATGGCTTTTGCCGCCCAGCGAGCTGCACCAAGTGCGACCGCTGCAGTGGGAGATCATCTGTGCAGGCCCCAACAGCCGCATCTGGAATTCATTCATCGAGCGTTATCACTATCTTGGCTATAAGCCACTGCCAGGTGCGCAGATGCGCTACCTGATCCGTTCATCGGGCGGTCAGCCGCTGGCGCTGATGGGCTTTGGCGCTTGTGCCTGGAAGACTGCACCGAGGGATCTGTTCATTGGCTGGGATGGTGACACGCGCCAGAAAAACCTGTCACTGGTGGTCAACCATGCGCGCTTTTTGATCCTGCCGTGGGTGCGCATTCCCAATTTGGCTTCCCACCTACTTGCACAATGCGAAAAACGGCTGCCGGGTGACTGGCAGCAACGCTATGCGATCACGCCGGTTTTGCTTGAGACATTTTGCGAGAAACCGCGTTTTGCCGGAATTTGTTACCGTGCCGCCAACTGGACGCTGGTGGGTGAAACCCAAGGCCGCGGAAAAATGGACCGATTCAATGAATATGCACTGCCGATCAAGGATATTTGGTTAAGACCGCTGCAGAAAAACTGGCGTGAAATCCTCAATTCCTGAAGCGCAACAGTCGCAACACTCAGCGTTTCGAACTCCAATTCCGGCAGCAATCCGCTACAATCACACCCACACTGAACACTTACCAATTTTTCAAGAATCTGTCTGGATTTTTCATTGCCTTCACGATGTTGGAAGCAAATCAGATTCAGGGAGGTTGGCTGAAATAATTGATATTCGTCATCGGCTTCAATCCAGCTTGAGAACTCTCTGGCCAACTCAATATGCGAGCGAATGTGGGATCTCAGGCCTTCCACTCCATAGTGACGAATCACCAGCCACAGTTTTAAAGACCGAAATCTTCTTCCTAGTGAAACCTGCCACCCACTGTAATCAAATACAGCACCTGATTCGGTTGCTTTGTTTCTGAGATATTCGGGCGTAAGCGTCAATGCGCTTACCAGGTCAGTTTTGTTCGCGACATAAAACAGGTCGCAGTCGAAGTTGGTCAACAGCCATTTGTGTGGATTGAAACAGTAACTGTTGACTCTTTGGACGCCATCAAGCAAATATCGATATTCCGGGCAAACCGCAGCGCTTCCTGAGTAAGCTGCATCTACATGCAGCCAGATTCCGTGAGACTCTGCAATGTCGGCTATCTCGGGAATTGGGTCTACTGCCAATGAAGAGGTTGTTCCGATCGTTGCGCAAACGAATGTCGGTGTTTTACCGGATGCGATATCGCGATTCACCAGATCGGCGAGATGACCAGCGTCCATTCGAAATCTGTCGTCAACATTTACGCGTCGAATCTGGTGATCCCGAAAGCCCGCTATTTTCAAGCTCTTTTCTCCAGATGAGTGTGTCTGGCTGGAAATGTAAGCGGTCAGCTGGGGCAGACTAATGTCATCTGTACTTCGCATTGCTTTTTCTCGTGCTGCAACGGCAGCACACAGACATGCAGAAGACGCTGATTCCTGGATTACACCACCACCTGTACTGCTGGAATGGAAGTGCTCAGGCAATCCAGTTATTTCAACCATCCAATCCAATACCAGAGTCTCCAATTCGGTGCAGGCAGGGCTTGTTGACCACAGCATTCCCTGTATGCCGAATCCGGAAGAGAGCAAATCACCGAGTATCGACGGACCGGAGGCATGAGATGGAAAGTAGGCATAAAAATTAGGAGATTGCCAATGTGTGAGTCCGGGAATGATTTTAGAGTTAACATCGTCCAACACGTCCTCATAACACTCGCCCGTTTGTGGTGGATGCTGAGGAAAACTCCTGTATACATCACCTGGGTTAACGTTGGACAGCACGGGGAATGATTCAATATTCTCCATATAGTCGGCGATCAGATCAATCGTCTTATGTCCACGTTCTCGAAACTGTTCCGGCGTAAGATGTTCGGGTTTTTTCGTTGGCATCAGTGATTCTTCAATTGATGGTAAGCTAGTTGGTTTAACGGTTGTACACTGCGAGTGTACAGTCAGCTTCACTGACTCCGCGTAGTAGTGAAATTGGAGGAGTTCTTAACAGTTTTCGTCGATCGGTAACTATGCAAGCGTTTCTCCGCACTCGAGAGAATAGCCTAATCTATTACCTTGCGGATCTTGTCACTACCTGTTTGCAGCGCAGACATTCGACAATTTCAACCTTTCCTGAAGTGCCGAATCCGAATTTAACTTCAATGACTTCATACTTGTGTATTCCAAGATTGCACAATAGCAAACCGAAATTTTTTGGAAGATTAAATTTCATGATTACAGTCCATGTAGTAACTGTGTCTGCATGCCACTTACAACACGTGTGAATCTCCTGTCAACTAACTATACCTGTTTTACATATTCGGATAATTCGGCCCGCCGCCGCCTTCCGGTACCACCCAGTGTATATTCTGTGTAACATCTTTGATGTCACAGGTTTTGCAGTGAACGCAATTTTGTGCATTAATCACTAGGCTAGGGTCTTGATTTTCATCAACCACAATCTCATAGACACCAGCTGGACAATACCGTTGTTCTGGCGCGTCATAGTCCTTCAAGTTCACGGTGATTGGAACGGCTGCATCCTTCAGAGTAAGGTGAGCAGGCTGATTTTCTTCGTGGTTTGTGTTTGAGAGATACACTGACGAATTGCGGTCAAAACTGATCACATCGTCAGGTTTTTGGTATTCAATCGGTGCACACTCAGAGGCTTTCTTAAGACTCTTGTGATCTTCATGGTGATGCATGGTCCAAGGTGCACGGCCGCGCAATATATAGGTGTCCAAACCAGCATTCACAACTCCGGCCAATAGACCCTTGCGAAAGGCAGGGCGAATGTTGCGGGCTCGATGCAGTTCACTCCACAACCAGCTTTTTTTCAGTGCATCGCTGTAGCCGTTCAACTCTCCAGTCGAGTTTGAGATAAGATGTTGGAAGCCTGCCTCCGCGGCGGCCATTCCAGACTTCATGGCCGTATGAGTTCCCTTGATCTTGGGCGTATTCAGAAAGCCTGCACAGTCGCCGATTAATGCCCCGCCTGGAAACGTCAACTTCGGAATCGACTGAAACCCGCCTTCATTCAGAGCTCTCGCACCGTAGGCGATACGCCGTCCTCCTTCCAAGATGGGTTTTACGGAACGATGGTGCTTGAATCTCTGAAATTCTTCGAATGGGCTTAGGTAGGGATTCTGGTAGTCAAGCCCAACTACAAATCCTACCGCCACCTGATTGTCTTCAAGGTGATACAGAAAGGATCCGCCGTACGTTTGAGAATCTAACGGCCATCCGATACTGTGCCAGACATGGCCTAGTCTGTGTTTATCTGCGTCAACTTCCCAAAGTTCCTTTATTCCAATTCCATAAGTCTGTGGATCAGCATCTTTTCGCAGATCGTAGCGTTCGAAAAGAGTTTTTGTCAATGAGCCTCTGCAACCCTCCGCAAACAATGTTAATTTCGCGCGCAGTTCGGCTCCAGGGGTATAGTTGGCAGTCGGCTGTCCATCTTTTCCCACTCCCATGTCTCCAGTGGCCACTCCGATTACCTGATCGCCTTCATACAAGACTTCAGCCGCCGCATACCCCGGAATTATGTCTACGCCAATCGCTTCCGCTTGCTCTGCCAGCCATCGACAGAAATTGCCGAGAGAGATGATGTAGTTTCCATGATTGTTCATCTGAGGTGGAGTTGGAAGCCGTATAGATGAGCGCTTGGTGAGATAAACGAAACTGTCACTTGTCACTGGAGTGTTCAAAGGTGCTCCTTTCTCCTTCCAGTCGGGAAGTAACTCATTCAGTGCGGTCGGTTCCAGTACTGCACCTGACAGAATATGTGCACCGACTTCAGAACCTTTCTCAAGTATGCATACGCTCAAATCCTGATCGTTCTCCATACACAACTGGCGCAGTCGGATGCCCGCAGCAAGTCCGGATGGTCCGGCGCCAACTATCACGACATCATATTCAAGTATGTCCCGTTCAACTGTCATTCAAAAAAGTCCTAATCAAATATTGTTAAAGTTGTAATTATCGTTCATAAACCTGGACTCTAATCTCGGTGGGATTGCCGCTATTGCATGGATTGTTTACCTGTGGGCAGTTCGAAATAATCGCAAGAACATCGGTTTCCGCTTGTAGCTCAACATAGTCACCAGCCACTGATCTGCCATTTACAAAAACACTGTCTTCAGTGTGTCCATCTTCATATACAGGCACAGAGCAGAAGAAATTGATGTTCGGCACTATGTCCTGCCATCCAAGATCATGTTTTGCTAAAGCACTGAGGAAGTTTTCTCGGCATCCAGGAACATTGGGCACTCCATAGAGTAGCTCGTTGCTCCAAGCTGAACAACACCCCGCAATCGTGTCATGTCCGCCTTTTGTTATATCTTCAACGACAGTCATTAATGGACGTGCGTAATCCGAATACAAGACTGAGCCTTTGGAAATACGTATGTTTCGAGCGGCTTTCATTGTGTTTGGTGCGTGATAACGCTCCTTGGAATTTTGGGCGTTATAGCAGAGAAAATCTACGCCTTGCTGCCCATAAACATCCGTAATCCTTAGAACTTGCCCTAGACTCAGCACTTGATCCCAGTGCTTTCCAGGTTGGATAGTTTCGTTTATAAGCACTTTTTCTTTCAAATCTGATACCGCCACCAGTGATGATTCCTGACCGACGAGATCTCAGCAACCCGAACCATAGGACGAGAAAAATGAATAGAATACTCCTCCGTTCGATCAAGTCTAAGTATGTAAACAGTATACAAATATTTGAAATTATCGGTTTCGATTCGTGTGTTTTTAAGTCTTGGAAAGTTATGTGCTATAAAACCGACTTCGATACTTAACATCTACTTGAGAGGTTGATTAGATCAATGCAAGTCGGAGGTAACGCCGCTCTTGTAACAGGTGCGGCATCTGGAATGGGAGAGGCTACGGCGCGCATGCTTGCAAAACAGGGTGCTAAAGTGTGTTTGCTGGATATTGATGGTGAGAAAATTCAGGCGATCGCGCAAGATTGTGGAGCTGTCGCAGTGCAATGCGATGTGACGAGTGCGGAAAGCATGGAACAAGCTGTTGCCAAGGCAGCTGAGATGAATGGAATCGCTCGAATTCTAGTGAATTGCGCAGGGATCGCCCCAGCGAAAAGAATCGTCGGACGTGATGGCGCGATGCCACTTGAAGATTTCAAAAGGGTTATCGATGTGAATCTGATCGGAACGTTCAACGCGATTCGGCTCATGGCGACAGCAGTACGCAATGAGCCACCGCTGGATGTTGCAGGTGAACGAGGGGTCATTGTCAATGTGGCATCAGTATCCGCATTTGAAGGTCAGATCGGACAGGCAGCATACAGTTCTTCGAAAGGTGCAATTGTAGCTTTGACAATTCAGGCGGCAAGAGAGCTAGCAAGCGCAGGAGTCCGTGTGATGACCATAGCTCCAGGAATGATCGCAACGCCTTTGCTGTTTGGAATGCCGGAGGAGGTGCAGCAGAGTCTGGCAAATCAGGTGCCCTTTCCGAAACGTCTGGGCCGACCTGAAGAATTTGCCCAGTTGGCTGTCCATATTATTGAAAACCAGTTGTTGAATGGCGAAGTAATTCGGCTGGATGGGGCGATTCGGATGCAGCCGAGATAATTGGCAGGAGAATAAAAATGTCAATAAAGTTATATTTTTGTTCTAACGCAGTTCAGCGCTGGTTGCACGCAGGTCCGCTCGCCGAGCACGTCGACGGCTTTGCCTCATGGCTGTTCGATCAGGGGTATTCGAGGCAGATGGCGCGCGCCAAGCTTCGGCTGACTGGTGTGCTTAGCCGTTGGCTTGAGGAACGCGCGCTTGATCTGTCGGCACTTGATGAAGCGCTGTATAGTGTTTTTTTAGCTGATTGAGATGCCAAGCGACTGTCACCTGAAGCGACCAGACGCCAACTATTGGGTTGGCTGAGAGCCAATGGATTAATTGCTCCGGCAGGTGTGTGTAGCGATGACGATCCAATCACGCAGATCCAATTGCGTTATGAACGATATTTACGCGATGAACGCGGTGTGCGTGCCAACACGGCGAGGGTGTATTTGCAGGCTGTCGGTGTTTTCCTTCGGTACACTTTTTCGACCAAATCCGTGGACCTTGAATCCTTGAGCCTCAACGATGTCAACGGTTACATTCGAGGAGTCTGCAGTCGCTACAAGCCTGCTACGGAGGGCAAAATTATGCTTGTGCTAATTTTCGTTTCAGAAGTAAAATCGAGGTGATTTTGCTGAAATTTTGTCGTGATTCACACCCCTGCGTTGTGATTTTGGACGTTGTGGAAGCGATTCGGCATGGAAATCCTGAAAAACATGGCAATGCGGCAGAATCGAGCCGCGTCAAATCCTACCGCGGCTGCGGCATGGAAGCGAATTGGGGCTTGCGGACGCCGCCGGCGTTACAAACCGGGCGATGGTGCCGGTGCTATCGCGCCGCGCCGCGCAGTGTTGCCGGTGAGTTTCAGATAATCCAGCACCACGCGCGGCATGCGGTTCAGCCGGAGCATTTGCTCACGCACCGTTTCATATTTTTTCTGCTTGCTTTTCAATAGTCCGATCGCGAACCGTCGCAGGCGCGTCATGTTCTCAGGCCCGTGTCCAGTGCGGATGCGACTGCGATCCTCATCGAAATCCCAGTCCAGCATGTAATGCACCGACTCGATGCTCCAGTGCCCGCGGTTGTCTTTGAGCACCTGTTCGGCATCCGCCTGTTCGGCACTCAAGCTCGTGATGCCGTAGGCATATTCCCGCCAGCCTTTACGGCGCTTGTTTTTGTACTCGACAGTCCGTTCCACCATGAACGCCTGCCCGACATGCGGAAATTCAAGATACTCGTTGAGCTTCGAGGTCACCCAGATCCTGCGCGTCTCGATGCGTCCGTGCCCAAGGTCGGTTTGCTCATGATCCGCTTCGCCGGGCGACTCAAACCACAGCCGTACATCGTCCAGCAGGGTCGGCTGATTTTCTTTCGCCGTGAGGTGGTAGTGTGCATCGCGCCCGACCACATATTCGGCAAACGCCCGCTGTGTATGCAGCGCATCGGCCGTGATCGTGCGCCCGCCGATGTCGACCGCATCCAGCATCGGCGCCACGGTCTTGATTTCATTTGTGCGCTTTTGCTCATCGCTTCCGTTCACCGGCAGCGTGCCGACTTTTTTTGATGATATGGACTCCCCCCACTTTACATCGGCGAAGAAATCAACGATGCTGAGTGTATACAAATGCAGTCAAGCAAATGGGAGGAACCCAATTATGGACAGAATGAATAATACAACGATAGGCCTGGATATCGCAAAGAGTGTGTTCCACTATGCGGAACTGAATCGAAATGGAACACTGACGGGCAAAGGCAATCTGAAGCGAAACAGGATGCTGTCACACTTTGCCGGACTGGAACCGACCAAGGTGGTGATGGAAGCGTGTGCAACTTCGCACTACTGGGGACGTCAGCTGCAGGAATGCAATCATGAGGTGGTACTGCTTCCGGCCCATAAAGTGACCCCTTACGTACAGGGCAGTAAAAATGACCAAAATGATGCGCTCGCGATTGCTGAAGCGGCCGGTCGTCCGGGCATCCGTACGGTTGCGGTGAAAACGGTGCAACAGCAGGATCTGATGATGCTGCATGGTCTGCGCCAGCAAGCGGTGCAGCAACGCACACAGAAGCGCAATGCGCTACGTGCGCATTTGTCAGAACGCGGATTGACAAGTGGACGCGGCAAGCGTGCTCTGTATGCTCTACTCGAATCGGTAATCACCGCGGATGAGGACGGCGTGATTGGCACCAGCAGTGAGATCAGCATGTTGTTTGTATCCACTGTGGACGGCGAATACAGGAAGCTTCGAAAGTTGGATCAGGAGGTGGATGACTACGACACTCAAATCAAGGTACTGGTGAACGGTTCAGAGCCGATGCGTCGGCTGATGGAGATACCAGGCTTTGGACCGATCACAGCGAGCAGTTTTGTGGCGGCACTCGGTGATGGCCAGGCATTCAAGTGCGGACGGATGGTGTCGGCGTGGCTGGGACTGACTCCGCGCCAGCACAGCACCGGCGGCAAACCGGTTCTGCTCGGCATCAGCAAGCGTGGCAACCGTTATATGCGCACCATGCTGATTCACGGCGCTCGCGCAGTACTGAGGGCAGCACAGGAGAAGAACAAAAACGACCCTTTCAGCCGTTGGGCGCAGGAGGTAGCGAAACGCCGTGGGCGCCACAAGGCGACTATCGCAATCGCCAACAAGATGGCACGGATCGGCTGGGTAGTGCTGACCAAAGACGTTCACTACGATCCGAAACTGTTGTGATGGCCTGAACAAACCAAGGTGTGATGATGGTAATCAAAGCATACATTTTTGAGTTCAGATCAGAGCCTGTAAGCCGCAGTGCAACGGAAAAAGCAAGCGAAGATATTCAGTCGAGAGACGAGACAGATTAAACCGGAAACCTGCCGAGGGATTGCATAGGTAAGAGAACAGATTGATGACAAAACAGGAGATGCCGACACAGGGAGAACCTGGTACACCCAAAGGTTGTAAGAAACCGATTTTTTGATAAGGATCCTGTGTGCGAATTTCATCAAGGCTAGCGTGAGTTTACCGAGTTCGACAGAAATTCTCTCTGCAAATTCATCCCACATTTATACACCTTTTCCGTAAACAGCTGTTTCTATTCTGTTTTTCCCTTTGGATCCAGAGGTATTGGGGCTGATTTTGCCCTGATTATTGTATGTCCTAACATTTTAGATTCTAATATTCTACCGTATTCTAATTATATTCCTGTTTTTATTATTTATTCTATGTTATAATTACCACATCGTTCATTAATGTATGACCTAACCATGACCAGCATCACCGCCAAAAAAATCAAGGGACATACCTACTACTACGCCCGACAATCCAAACGCATCAACGGAAAACCAAAAATCGTCTGGCAAAAATACCTCGGACGCGCCGATGATATCCTCACCGCGATCCAACAACCACCCAAACCCGAAAATGCCTTCGTACACGAATTCGGCGCCAGTGCCGCTTTGTACCACATCGCTGATCAACTCAATCTCGTCGATCTTTTCGACCAACATGTCCCTAAACGAAGTGCCGCAGTCTCTGTCGGAACCTACATGCTCATCGCTGTCATCAACCGCTGCCTCGCTCCATGCTCGAAAAATTCCATCGCCCATTGGTACAACACAACCGCTTTGGCACGGATCACAGGCGTCGATGCCAAACAACTGACCAGCCAACGTTTCTGGGACAATATGGACCGCATCTCGGGCGACGCACTGGTCGATATCGAACGCGATATTGTCGCCCGTATGTTGCACTGCTTCCAACCCGATGTCAGCAAACTGCTGTTCGATGCAACCAACTTTTTCACCTACATCAACAGCTTTAACCAACGCTCGACACTCGCGCAGCGCGGCCATAGCAAAGAAGGACGAAAATCGTTGCGCATCGTCGGCCTCGCACTGCTGGCAGCCTGTGATCATCACCTGCCACTGCTACACCATACCTACCCGGGCAATCAGCCTGATTCGCCCACTTTTCGCAGCCTCATCGATGCCCTGGTGGCGCGCTTTTACGACATCGCTGACACCGTAAGTGCTCAAGTCACTCTGGTGTTTGACAAAGGCAACAACTGCGCTGACAATCTCGCTGCAATCACCGACAGTCCCTATCATGTGATCGGCTCACTGGTGCCAAGCCATCACCCGGATTTGCTGACCACCCCGGCGCGCCTTTTCAAGACGCTCGATGACTTGCCTGGGTTCAGCACGTGGCGAACCACCAAAACCGTATACGACATGCCGCTGACCATCGTGGTTGCCAATAACCGCAAACTCAAAGATGCCCAAACTGCAACCTTGCTGCGCGAAATTGCAAAATGCCGCCAGAAATTACGGCAACTGCAGGTGAACCTGCAACGTCGGCAAAAAGGCATCCTTCGCAAGGGCCGTACACCGACGCTCGACAGTGTTCGCCGACAGGCTGACGGGTGTCTGAAAGCCCAACACATGAAACAACTGTTCAAGGTCAGTGTGCAAAACACCGCTGACAACATCCCGAATCTGCGTTACCGCTTTGACCAACACGCATGGAAGCGATTGCAAAGCGCCCGACTTGGCAAGAATCTGATCTTCACCACCCACACTGACTGGAGTGACGCTGACATCGTGCGCGGTTATCGCGCACAGCATCATGTTGAGCGCGCCTTCCGAGACCTCAAAGACACGCAACATATTTCCATTCGTCCGCAATACCACTGGACCGATCACAAAATCAAGGTGCATGTGTTTTGTTGTGTGCTGGCGCTGATGATGCAGACTTCGCTGCATCGACAGATCACCGCTCAGGGACTACACCTTTCGTGTCAACAGATGCTCAATGAACTGGCCGCAATCAAAGAGGTTGGGGTTGTCTATCCGACGACAAAGAAACACCCGAAAATCGAAATGACACTGTCGGCATTGTCAGCAATCCAGAAATCACTGTATGATACTTTTGAACTCGAACGCTATCGGACCAGTTAGGTCATACGCATGAAAGTCGCCATTTGATAACCGATTTATCTTACAGACTCGGGTTATACTCCCTATAACTCAATGCGTTACATCAATCCAGACGGCTTGAGGAGACTTGGTGCCTGAATTTTTTCCTGCTGAACTCGGTAAACTCACGCTAGAGGGAAACAGAAAATCCCTCATTTGGAAAGCCGGATATATGACCGCAACCTAAATATGTCATCAATGTGTAATTAAACCTTGCAAAACGGGGGGAGTCCATATATGGGTGTAACAGTGTTTGCTGTCGTGTCCGACCGCACTCATCACGTGCACCCTACCTGTAGGGCACAAATTGGACTTGACAAATGATATGTCTGTGCTTTACACTTCATTTTTATGTATGTGCAAAGCCAGATTCACAGCCAGCTGTCGTCTCCCCGGGGCCTTGAGCAGGTCCAGTCGCTACTGAGCTCGGAGACTTTCGAAACCCGCACCGCGGTTGGGCGTGCGGTGTGCGAGCTGTTTGACTTCAAGGACGCCGGCGGTCAGCTTCAGCAGGCCAGCTGCATGAAGTCTCTGCGCCGACTGGAACACTCGGGGCAGGTGATGCTGCCCGAGTCGCGCGGCGGTGGCAGCCGCGGTCAGGCTCGGGGAACGGGCGAGCCGGTGCCGCCTGCACAGCAGGTGCCGGGACGGGTTGATCAGCTGTCGGGGCTACGCTTGACGCGGGTCGCTGACCGGCCGCAGCGCCAGCTGTGGAATGAGCTGATGGCGCGCGAGCATCCGCGCGGCGCGGCGGTTCATGCGGGCTGTCAGCTGCGCTATTTCATTGAGTCAGACCATGGCATACTGGGCGGCTTTGGCTTTGCGGCATCGGCCTTGACGTTGCGGGCGCGCGACCAATGGATGGGCTGGGATGCGGCGCAGCGCGGGATGCATCTGCACCGGGTAGTCGGGCTGAGCCGGTTTTTGATTCGCCCGCAGGTGCGCTGTGCGAACCTGGCTTCCAAGGCGCTGGGGATGGCGCTGCGGCGTCTGCCGGCTGATTTCGAGCGCTGCTATGGCTACCGGCCGTTTCTGGTGGAGACTTTCATCAACCCGGTATGCTATGATGGGGCCTCGCTGCGGGCCTCGAACTGGACGCATGTGGGCCAGACCGCCGGGCGGGGGCGGATGTCGTCTGCGGGTGCCGCGGCAGCGGTGAAATCGGTGTATCTGTATGAAGTGGAGCGTGGCTGGCGAGACCTTCTGGGGGTGGCGGACCCGTTTCGGATTGCGCCGCGCGGCGCAGGTGAGGGTTTGGACAGTGAACAATGGGCAGACCATGAATTGGGCGCGGCCCCGCTGGGGGACAAGCGCTTGAGCAAGCGGCTGGTGAAAAGCGCGTCGCTGCAGGCGGCGGCGCCGATGTCGTCGTTTCCGGCCGCGGCGGTCGGCGACAAGGCGGCGGTCTATGGACATTACCGCTTGATTGATCAGCCGGCCGACTCGGAGGTGACCCCGTGCAACATTCTGGCGCCGCACCGCCAGCGCACGCTGGCGCGCATGCAGGGCTGTGCTGAGGTGCTGTGCGTGCAGGATGGCACCGACTTGAACTTCGCCGATCATGGCGAGTGCAAGGGCATGGGGCTGATCAGCCGCAACAAGTCATCCATGGGCACGCTGGGGATTCACATGCACTCGCAGCTGGTTTTGAACGAGGCTGGGGTGCCTTTGGGGGTGCCGCACATCCAGTATGATTCGTTGCCGAAAGACGGCCGGCGCGAGGCGGATGAGAACAAGATGGGTCGCTGGCGTGCGGGGCTGCGGGAATGTTCGGCGCTGGCGGCGCAGCTGGATGGGGTTCGGGTGGTTTCGGTCATGGATTGGGAGGGCGACAGTTTTGAGCTGTATGCGCTGGCCCGGCAGCTGGGCAATGTGGAGGTGCTGACTCGGGCGGCTAAAGACCGGGTGCTGGGTCATGAGTGGGCGCCGCGTGATGGCAAGCGGGTCAAGCAGGCCGTGAAGCTGTTCGACAAGGTGCGCGGTGCGACCTGTGGCGGCGAGCTGGAGATTCACATGGGGCAGCAGTCGGCGCGGCGTCCAAGCCGCGGTCAGCCAGGCAAGGTCAGGCGGGAACAGCGCACGGCGGCGGTTGAGCTGCGCTGGATGCCGCTTGAGCTTCCGGTGCCGGTCAAGGCGACACATCTGAAAGGCGAGTCGCCGGTCAAGCTGAATGCGGTGCATGTGCTGGAGCCCTCGCCGCCGGCCGGCTTGGAGGCGGTGGAGTGGCTGCTGCTCACCACATTGCCGGTGGATTCGTTTGAGCAGGCGGAACAGGTGATTGAGCGCTACCGGCTGCGCTGGCGGATAGAGGACTGGCATCGGGTTCTGAAAAGCGGTTGCAAGGTGGAATTCCTGAGCCATCGGAGCTGCGACCGGATTGAGCGTGCGGTGACCATCAAGGCGGTGATTGCGTGGCGTCTGGCTGCGATGGTGCTGATGGGCCGGGAAACGCCGGAACTGCCGCCTGAGGTGCTGTTCAGCGACATTGAAATCGCCGTCTTGGAAGATTTCGCCCGGGACAATCGCCTGGCCGAGCCTGATGATCTGGGCACGGCGGTGCGAACCATGGCGATCATGGGCGGCTATCTGAACCGGCGCAAAGACCCGCCGCCGGGATACAAGAAGATCTGGGAGGGATACACTCGGCTGTCCGCCATGGCACAAGCCTATGAGCTGATGGTCAGACTTGGCCCGGAGGGCGGAATTTATCGGTTAATGCGTCCAGACTAGACTTATGTATAAAAGGTAGCGTGCACCTGCTGTCCATCATGGTCCACTACTGCGCCACGCATCGTCTTGCCGTCCACCGCAATACTTTCGTGCGTATCACCGTAGTGCGCCGCCAGCCAGTTGTTGATGGCCCGGTCCAACGCCTCCGGACCCACCTGTATCATCACGTTGCGAATCACCGTCACCGATGGCACCTCGCGACGACGGTTGCGAAACCGGCAGCGGAACCGTGCCCGGTTCGCCTGGCTCAGCGTGCTCGCCCACACCCAGATGTCCTTGTAGCCACGCATGCCACTGAGCGTGGCCCCAGCCGCCAGCGCCAGCACGTTTGCGATGCCGTGCTTGCGTCCCTTCGCACGGCGCACATCCGGCACGCCTCTGAAGTGATCATACAAAGAGCGCATGTCATTACAGGTCAGTTCCATTTTCTCTACTCCAGTTCGATATCGAGGATCCAGCAACGGTGCGCTCAGAATACGCCGAGCGTCGCGTTGCAAAGCTTGTACGAACACCCACTTGACCGATTCGGTGCGAGCGCCGTAGCCGGCGCCGATTCGGCGATAGCCCTTGGTGGCGCCGACCTGCGTCCAGCCCGCGGCCCGATAAATTGTGCCGCGGTGTCGCATCGGATCCACGAAGGTTTCCAGCACCAGCAACGGTTGCGAGAACTGTTCCAGCCAGTCGCGCTGCAACCGCCGCCGGCAACGCGACAGAATCCGCGAAGCGAGGTTCGGATAATGATGGCCGGGCAGAATCAGAAAACGCGAATTGTTCGCCACCAGCTTCAATCGGTCGGTGCGGTGTGCTCGCAATGGCATTCGTTTTGAAAAATTCCATACACGTGGTCGGTTGAGTTTTGCAAGTCATTGATGTCAATCATGTATTTTTGAGTGTAAAAAAATTGTCCTGAGCCCTTGACAACCCTCTCCGGTTGTGCGAAAATGACAGTGAACATTGAGCGCATCAGGAGAACACGCGATGGACGACAGCATCAAGCGATTGCAGCGGACAACCTTTTCCGGGCAACGCTTCACGCGCCAGCAATTGGTCGAGGTACAGCAGACGGTTGAGAGTTTTCCGCGCTTAAGTCGCAAGGAGTTGGCGCAGACGATCTGTGAGCATTTGGATTGGCGAACGGATGGCGGTGTCAACAGCACTTATGCGTGTTTGAAGATGCTGGAGGAATTGGAGGCTGCGGATGTGCTGCGCTTGCCGGACAAGGATGAGACGATGGTTCGAGGGGCACGCAAACCACTGGAGTGGAGCGAGCGAAGTGAGCCGGGTGTGGCGGTGGTGGCGAGTTTGTCGGAGCTGTCGCCGATTGCGTTGCAGTTGGTGGAGAGCGAGGCCGACAAGGCGCAGTGGAACGAGCTGGTGGATCGTTATCATTACCTGGGCTACCGTCAGCCGATGGGGTGTCACTTGCGTTATTTCATGGTTGACAAAGACAACCGGCGGCTGGGTTGTTTGCTGTTTCAGCGGGCCAGTGCGAAGTTGCCGTGCCGGGATGAATGGGTCGGCTGGCAGCCGGTGCGCTACAAGAAGCGTTTGAAGCAGGTGGTGCAAAATGCGCGGTTCTTGATCTTGCCCTGGGTGCAGGTGTCGAACCTGGCCTCGAAGGCATTGTCGCTGGCGGCGCGGTGCGTGGCAGACGACTGGCAGGCAAGATGGGGCGTGCGGCCGGTGCTGCTGGAGAGCTTCGTTGACCCGGCGCGTTTTAGCGCCAGCAGTTACCGTGCGGCTGGCTGGCAGCGGATTGGCGAGACCGTCAAGCGCTCTGACAAGACCCTCAAGGATGTGTATGTGATGCCATTGGCGGCCGATGCGCGTCGCATTCTGCTCGAAGGTGAGACCAAAAAGCCCCGGCGAGTTGCACCGCGGCAGCCGTCGGTCGGTTCTGCCGATGACCGGTTTGTGCGCATGTGGCGTGATTTTGTCGGCATTGCAGCCGCGGTGGCTGAGCAATACGATCGACGCTGGCAGCAGCGAACACGGGTGCTCAATACGCTGTTGATCATGCTGTTTGTGTTCCGCCTGGTGTTTTCAAAGAATCATCAGGGCTATCAGACCACGGTCAACGAGCTGTGGGAGCAGAGTCGGCTGCTGGGTGTGGAGCTGCCACAGCCACAGCCGCCAGTGGCGTCCTCGATGTGTGTCGCCCGCCACAAGCTCGATGAGCAGGTGTTCAAAACAGTCTATCGGCAGGTGCTGGCGCGTTTGGATGAACACTTGGGTGAGGATGCCCGTCGCGAGTGGTGCGGCCGGCGACTGCTGGCGGTAGATGGCAGCAAAATCAACTTGCCACGGGCGCTGCTCGAAGCCGGCTATTCCCTGCCTTCCCAGGGTAGTTACTATCCGCAAGGCCTGGTGAGTTGTCTGTACCGGCTGGGCGACCGGATGCCAGTGGATTTCGAGTTGCTGTCGCACCTGGACGAACATCAGCCGGCGCTCAGGCATCTGAAATGGTGCCGGGCTGGCGAAGTGGTGGTCTACGACCGCGGTTATTATTCGTTCGAGTTGTTGCGTCAGCATGCCATACGCGGCATCGACTGTATTTTTCGCCTCAAGCGTGGCAGTGCCGGCGCCTTTGATGAGTTCATTGACGGCTGCGAGGATGAACGCGTCATTGAGGTTTTGCCGAGCGCGTCTCGCGCCCGGCACTGGCGTCGGCGTCATCCGGGTGAAATCCTGCACCCGGTGCGGGTGCGCTGTGTCAGATACAGTGCCGGTGGCAATGAGTACTGTCTTGCGACCACGCTGTTGGATCAAAACCAGTTTCCGCTCGCCGCACTGTCGGATGCATATCACGGTCGCTGGGGTATTGAAGAATTGTATAAAATCTCGAAGCGGTTGTTGGAAATCGAGCAATTTCACGCCAAGTCCGAGCGCGGCGTGAAACAGGAGCTGTATGCTCATTTTGTGTTGCTGGCGCTGTCTCGCTCGTTCGGCAACCAGTTGGAAGACGACCTGAATGCGGGCGTTGCGGTCGATCAACCCAAGATGCGTGCGAATTTCAAGAATGTGCTGGTGACGGTGGCGAGAAACTTTGAAGCGCTGATGCTGGGCAACTGGCAGCTGGCTTCGAGCGCGGTCTCGAACATTCTTCACAGCATCGGCAATTGTCTGCAAAAGGAACGTCCCGGACGGTCGTATCCGCGCATCTCAAAGCGTCCGGATGAGCGGTTCAGGAATGCCAACCGAAGAACTGGAGCGGCCTAAAAAAACTGAACGATTGATCAGTTGCAGGTCGTCCAAATCTTGGGAAAATACCGAACTGTTAAACGAATGGCTTTTTTTGCTAAACGAATGCCATTGGGTGTGCTCGGCTCCAGCCAATCCACTCATCGCGCGCCGCACACTTGAGCGCCGGCGCCGAAAAACTCAACACCCCCAGCCACTGACCGTCCACCGCCGCCACGTAGCGAATCGTATTGCCAATCTTGCACAACGCGCCAAGATAGTGATGCTTCTGCATCAGTTGCTGGAATTCACGCTCCCGCTCGCGTTCGACCGGTGTCACCGTCAGCGACGAGTGGTCCATTCCTGTTTTCCGTTCCACACAGCCATGGCACGTAGTCTACACGAATTCTTGCCAAATGTCCAGCTTTGGGCTTATCTTTTTGATTCGCATTTGGAATAGGCAATAGGTAATTTCGCCATCGCCTGCTACGACGAAGACTCATGTCGAGGCGCTGATTATGTTATGCTAGTTACGGATGGTTGTATATTTGCCATTTTCATTTATGAGAATCAGCAAACTTGATGAATTGAAAGGTTGTTTCACGCCTCTTTTTTTCGGCGTGGATGAATTAACGCAAGCACTCCCCCCCCCCCCCCCCCGACGGTACGTGCCGGCGGTCATAGCCGCCGAGTTCAATAATGCGCTTAAGCCGCGAATCCCCGGCGAAGGCGGTCAGCGCGTGCGCGGCCTGGCTGTTGCTGGCGCTGCTGGCGCTCATGCCGATGCAGGCTCAGGCACAGACCGAAGTCCCTTTCGACTGGCCGCTCATCCCGGATGGCATTAGCCCAGGCGATTCGTTCCGCCTGCTGGCCACGACCAGGAATATTTACACTGCCAACGTTACCGACATCGGACAATACAATGAAGCAGTTCAAGGGGACGCCTCCAGGCGGGGGCATTCGTACATCCGGACGCATTCCAACGGCTTCAAGATCGTAGGTTGCACCGCTGGGTCATCCGCGGTAGCTAACACCGGCACCGGTTTCAGCGATGGCAACCCGGGCGTGCCCATTTATTGGCTGGGCGGCAAGAAGGTCGCCGACAACTACAGTGATTTCTACGACGGCAGCTGGGACTCCAACGAGGGCAGGGACATAGCCGGACGTACGGTTGACAGGAACACCAAGGTTTGGACAGGATGCGATGATAACGGGTATGGACTTTCGTTACGAATTCATAGCGAACTTGAGTCTATTGTGGTACTAGGAGGCCATGATTTTGGCGGTCGTGTTTATTTTGCACTATATGGTTCCCCCGCCGAAGCATTATCGATCCCGGGGTCCCCAACTGAAATTGGACTAGGAAGCGGTTCTACAATTGAGTATAGGATTGGTAATGCCCTAACAAGTAAATATAGATTCTACGGTCTTTCGGAGGTATTCACGGTCGGAGCCGATCCGGGTCCGTTGACTGCGGACTTCAGGCCGGACGATGTTGTTGCCGACACCCATCACGGCGGGCAGTCGGTTCGGATGGATGTCAAATTCAGCCATTCGCTGGACGACGTGAGCGCGGCGGATTTCAGAAACCACTCGATAACGGTGACTGGCGGCCGTGTGGGGTGGCTGCAGAAGCACGACAACCGCTTCAGTTTTAATGTCGTGCCGCACGGCACCGCGGATGTGACGCTGACGCTGAACACCGGCATCGAGTGCGGCCAGCCCGGTGCGCTGTGCTCGACGTTCAGCGAGACTGTTTTCCGTCTGGAAGGGCCGTCCAGCAAAACCTTGCTCAGGCGGAAGCCTTCGATCACCAGCATGTCGATCACCTCGACTCCGGCAAGAGTCGTCACGTACCGGGTGGGCGAGGAGATTGAGGCGACGGTGTCGTTCAACGAGGCGGTGGAGGTGGTCGGTTCGCCGACGCTTTGGCTCAATCCCGGTTCCTTGCGGCCCTTGGTAAACAGTTTCGCCTCGTACCACAGCGGCAGCGGCAGCGCGCACCTGGTGTTCAAATACAGGGTGCGTCCGCAGCACTACGCCAATAACGGAGTCGGCATTTACGGCTTCACCCGCCCCAGTGGTTTGGGACCTGACCTGCTCAATGTTAATTTCGTTCGCCCGCAAGGGCACATCGCGTTGAAGGGGAGGCGCGACCTTCACGCCGATGTGTTGTCGCACGCGGCGGTGCCGCTGAACTCGCAGCGGGTGAACGGGGTTGTCGGGGTTGTCGGGGTCGCGGTCATCTCCGACCCCGGCAATGACGCTAAGTATCACTTGGGCGATCATGTCGAGGTGATGCTGACGTTCGACCTTCCGGTCGCGGTGAGGGTCGGCCGGTTTGAAGAGACGTACATTCCTCTGGATCTGCAAAGTCACATACTTTCCAAAGTGCGCGCCTACTACGACCGCGGCAGAGACACCCGCGAGCTGGTGTTCCGGTACACGGTGAGAGAGGGCGACGTTGGCACGCTCGACATCCCCGGTGGCCGGGTGTGGCCGGAGGCATTGCCGGGGTCGCCGGCAACTGTCTTCGTGACCGGGGGTGGCCCCATCACCGGCCGCCAGACTCTGTATGCCGACACGAGCTTCGATGCCGTGCCGCGTGGCGTTACCGGGTCTCATCACGTGGTGGATGGCAATCTGCTGATACTGGGCAACATTCCGGCGACGGGGCTGGTGTCGATTGACGGTGTCGCGCAGGTGGGGCGGGAGCTGACCGCGGAGGCTAGGGGCATCCAGGATTCGAACGGGATGCCGGCACTGATCGACGATAACTATCAATGGTTGGCGGACGATGCTGAAATCGCCGGCGCGTCCGGCGCGAGTTACTTTCTGACTCCGGCTGAGCAGGACAAGGTGATCAAGGTTCGGGTGAGTTTCACGGACGCCGGAGGCTTCGCAGAGTCGGTTACCAGCGCTCCGACGGCGGTGGTCGCGGCGGCCGACTGTTCGAGCTACGGGCCGCTGCAGTCGGACTGCGAGGCGCTGCTTGCTTCCAAGCCTGTGCTGGACAGCCGCGGGAGGCTGAACTGGCGTGTGGACCTGAACCCCGCCGAGTGGACCGGCGTCACCGTCCGGGACGGGCGGGTGAAGGAGCTGGACCTGAGCGGCGTCGGCCTGCTGGGCCAGCTGCCGGGTTCGCTGGGTCGGCTGTCGGCGCTGGAGGTTTTGAACCTGAGCGGCAACAACATGAGGGCGCCGATCCCGAGTGAGTTTGGCCGGCTGACGAAGCTGAAGACCTTGAATCTGAGCGGCATCAATCTGACAGGTGTGATCCTGACGTCGTTTGGCGGCATGACGGAGCTGGAGGTTTTGGACCTGAGCGGCAACCGCCTGCAGGGGCCGATTCCGCCGCAACTGGGCCGGCTGACGAAGCTGACGAGTCTGAATCTGAGCAGCAACTCTTCGCTGGAGGGCTCGATTCCGCCGCAGCTGGGCGGTCTGACGAATCTGCGCACCCTGGAACTGACTAGCAACCAGCTGTCGGGGTCGATTCCGTCGTCGCTGGGCGGTCTGCCGCAACTGACGACGCTGAATCTGAACAGCAACCAGCTGTCGGGGTCGATTCCGTCGTCGCTGGGCGGTCTGACGAATCTGCGCACCCTGGAACTGACTAGCAACCAGCTGTCGGGGTCGATTCCATCGTCGCTGGGCGGTCTGCCGCAACTGACGACGCTGAATCTGAACAGCAACCAGCTGTCGGGGTCGATTCCATCGTCGCTGGGCGGTCTGCCGCAACTGACGACGCTGAATCTGAACAGCAACCAGCTGTCGGGGTCGATTCCGTCGTCGCTGGGCGGTCTGTCGAGTGTGACGGCGTCCCTGAGTACCAACAATCTGACGGGCTTCGTGCCGCTGGCGCTGATTGATATGCACTACCTGACTGTGAATGACAACCGGCTGAGCGGATGCCTGCCCGTTCAGCTCCACAGCCGCCACGCCACTTCGCGGCGGCAGCAGAACGGAATCCAGTTGTCGGTTTGCCAACTGGTCGCAGACGCGGGCGCGGACAGGGGTTTGAGATCGGGGGAGCCGGTAGTGCTCACCGGCAGTGCGAGCGGCTATCCGCCGGGCGCCACGCTGGACTACCGCTGGCGGCAGATCGGGGACGACACGGTGGTTTTGCGCGATGCCGAGAGCGCTTCGGCGTCGTTCATGGCACCCCGAAGCCCGGCGCCGAACCTGGTGTTCGAGCTGTGGGTCGGCGGTGCGAGGCAGTCTTCGGGCACGGACACGGACACCGTGGAGTTCAATGTGCTGCCCAACCGCGCGCCGACGGGGCAGCCGCTGATCGAATTCGGGACTGCTCCCGACGCGCGTCCGCGCGTGTTCGAGACGCTAACCGCGGACGTTTCCGGGATTGCCGACGCGGATGGTCTGGGTGCTTTCGACTACCAGTGGCTGGCGGGCGATGCTGAAATCGCCGGCGCGACCGGCCCGAGCCACTCCGTGCGTCCGGACGAGCACGGCAAGGCGATCAGGGTGCGGGTCGGCTACACCGACGGGCTCGGTGCCGTTGAAAGCGTCGTCAGCGAGGCAACGGCGGCGGTGTGGCTCGAAATGGTGCTGACGCCTGCGCCGCTGGCGGTTCCGGAGGGCCAAATAAGCACTTACACGGCGCATCTGACTCTGTCTCCAACGGAGAAAGTGACGGTGAGGGCGACGCCCGTGCCAGCGGATGCGGGGTTGCGGGTGCTATCTCCGTTCAAGATAGTTTTTGGGCAGGGCGAGCCGCCATTAAGCCGGCGTACATTCTCGGTGTCTGCGTCCGACGACGACGACGGGGAGGACCATAATCTGGTGCTGGAGCACGAAGCGCGATTCGGTCCCCAAGAAACCCGGCCGGCGTCGGTCGGGGCGCTGGCGGTGACGATCTTCGACGATGAGGAGCCGACGACGGCGGTGGTGTTGCGGGTGGCGCCGGAAGAGGTTTCGGAAGACGGCGGGGCGGTGACGGTGTCGGTGATCGCGTTCCTGAACCGGTCGTCGGTGCGGACTTCGGACACGACGGTGTCGGTGTCGGTGTCGGGCAGCGGTGCCGCGGGCGTTGTCGGCTTCGCCGCGGTGGACAGTTTCGAGATGACGATTCCGAAGGGTGATGCGGCGAGGGTGAAGCACTTCCAGCTCACGCCGTCGGCCGACCGGGTGGACGAAGCCGATGAGACGCTGACGGTGAGCGGCGTGGTGACGTCGCCGGCGGATTCGGGGCTGTCGGTGGAGCCGGCGACGCTGACGCTGAAGGACGACGACGAGCGCGGGCTGGTGGTGAGCCGGCAGTTTCTGGGCCTCGGCGAAGGGCAGTCCGGAAGCTTCACGGTGGTTCTGGGTTCAAAGCCGACGTTGGAGAATTCACCGCCGGGTTTCGTGACTGTGGTTCTGGATGCGGACGCTTCGCTGGAGATCATGTCGGCGGGGTCGCTGTTCTTCACGGTGAACGAGCCGGACGCAGCTGCAAATCTGCCGCACACCAGATGGGACGTGCCGCAGACGGTGACGGTGCGCGCGCGGGAAGACGGCGACGCGTCCGACGAGACGGCTGCGGTGCGTCTCGCGGTGACGACACCCAGCCGCCTGGCGGGGGATTACGCCGGATTGAGGTCCGAGGTGGCGGTGACGGTTGACGACGACGACGAGCGCGGAGTGACGGTGTCGCCCGAGATGCTGACTTTCGACGAGGGCACCACCGGCACCTACGAGGTGAGATTGGACTCGCAGCCGAGTGCGCCGGTGACGGTGTCGCTTGAGGTGGTTGCGGCGGATTCGGATGTGACGGTGGAGCCGCGGGCGCTGACGTTCCCTACCTTGAACTGGCACTTGCCGCAGACGGTGCGTGTGTCGGCGGCGGCGGATGCGGACGCGGTGGACGACACGGCGACGATCCGGCACACGGTGAGCGGCGGCGACTACGGCGCCGTGACGGCGGCACCGGTGGAGATTACGGTGACGGACCTCAGCATCGGGCTGCAGCTGTCGACGGACCTGTCGGAGATTTCGGAAGGCGACGGGGCGCGGACGGTGACGGTGACGGTCGAGGACCTTAACAATCCGCGCTCCCACGCGGTGTACGGCACGATGGCGGTTGCGGTGAGCGGTAGCGGCGCCGCGGGCGTCGTCGGCTTCAGCGCGGTGCCGCTCTTCAGGCTGACGGTTCCCGAGGGCGGCGTGAACACCGCGACCGGAACGTTCGAGCTGAGGCCGGTGAACAACGCCGTCGACGAGTTCGACGAGACGCTGACGGTGAGCGGCGAGTTGCTGGAACCGTATTCGGGGCTTCTGCGAGGCGGAGTGTTGCCGGCACGTCTGACGCTGATCGACGACGACGACCCGAAGCCGCTGTCGGTGGCCGACGCGTCGTCGGCCGAAGGCGAGGCGGTGCGGTTTGAGGTGACGATGGCGCAAAGCGCGAAGACGGCGACGGTGTCCTACGCGACCGCCGACGGCACGGCGACGGCCGGCGACGACTACGTGCCGACGGTCGGCGAGCTGAGTTTCGCGCCGGGCGAGACGTCAAAGACGATCTCGGTGGCGACGATCGACGACTATCTGGACGAGGGGGACGAGGAGGCGTTCACGCTGACGCTGAGCGGTCCGGCGAACGCGTCGCTGGGCGATGCCGAGGCGACGGGGACGGTGCTCGACGACGACGAGCGCGGGCTGACGGTGTCGCCGCAGCAGCTGACGTTCGCGGAGGGGTCGCACCGAAACTTCCAGGTGTCACTGCGCTCGCGTCCGAGCGGTCCGGTGACGGTGACGGTCGAGGTGGTTCCTGCGGATTCGGGGGGTGTGTCGGCGGTGCCGCAGCGCCTGGAGTTCGTGCCGGCAACCTGGAACCAGCCGCAGGCGGTGACGGTGCGCGGCGAGCAGGACGCCAACGTCGACAACGAGTCGGCCGAACTGAGGTTCGCTGCGTCCGGTGGCGACTACGGCGGCGAGACGCTGACGGCAGCGGTGACAGTCGAGGACGATGATCCTGACAGGCCGCCGTCGTTCACCAGCCCAGCCTTGGTCGATGTCACTGAGAATACGGCAGCGGTGCTGACGGTGACGGCGGTTGACCTCGACTCCGGCGACGAAGTGAGCGGCTACGAGTTTGCCGGCGGCGCCGACGACAGATGGTTTTCGCTGAACGCGGCTACGGGCGCATTGGCGTTCAAGGTGCCACCGAACTACGAGAATCCGCGGGACGCCGCTAGTGCCGACCCGCCGAACGAGGCGGACAACAACCAGTACGTGGTGAAAGTGCGCACGACGGGCGGTCGCGGCAACCGGCAGCTGACCGCGGAGCAGACGGTGATCGTGACGGTGACCGACGTGATTGAGAGAGTAACACTCATGTTCTCCGGCCTGGCCGACGGATACCCCATCGCTGAAAACCTGCCCTGGCTATCGCCATCGCCGACGCTGGGCGGAGGCCCGATCGGCGAACTGAGGTGGAGCAAGACGGGTGCCGACGAGGCCCTGTTCACGCTCTTCACCGACGGTGCGTTGCTGAAGCTGGAGGCACAGGATTTCGAGGACCCGCAGGACGACAACGGGGACAGCGTCTACGAGGTGACCATCACGGCGACCGACGAGGATGGAAACTCGGCCAGCCATGCGCTGACGGTGGAGGTGGACAACGTGATTGAGCCCGCGACGCTCACGATCACCGGCCTGGACGATGTCGAGGTCAATGAGAACGAGGCATACGGGCCGGTCACGCCGGTGCTGACCCGCAGCCCGCTCAGCCCGGTCGGCCCGGCGACGTGGAGCATAACGGGCGGCGACGACCGGGCCTGGTTCACGATTGACGCCGCCAGCGGCGCACTGTCGATGCCGAGGCAGGATTTCGAGAACCAGCGCGACGCCGGCAGGAACAACATCTACGAGGTGGCCGTCAAGGTGAGCGACGGGGACGGCAACTCGGCCGAGCATGCGCTGACGGTGACGGTGGCCGACGTGCGGGAGATCGTGATGCTCACGCTCTCCGGCCTGGAAGCCGAATACAGCATCCCTGAGAACCGGATCTGGATATCGTTGGTGCCGGGTCTGAGCGGAAGCCCGAGCGGCCCGATCGGCGAGGTGACGTGGAGCAGGTCGGGCGCCGACGCGGCCCTGTTCACGGATCTATTCGTGTGGATAGCTGGGGTGCGGGTGCTCCTCAACGCCGACGGCGCGGTGGCGTTGCCGGCGATGGATTTCGAGAATCCGCAGGATGCCAACAAGGACAACATCTACGAGATTGCCATCACGGCGACCGACGCGGACGACAACTTTGACACCCATCTGATGGCGGTGAAGGTGATTAACGTACCGGATATCACGATTACCGGCCTGCAAGCCGGATACGACGTTGATGAGAACGCTGTCTGGATGTCGCCGACGCCTGCGCTGAGCGGTGATCCGACCGGCGCGGTGACGTGGACGCTGGAGGGTGCCGACCAGTCCAGGTTCACGATTGACGCCGACGGCGCGCTGACGCTGTCGGCGCAGGATCATGAGGACCCGCTCGACGACGGCAGGAACAACGTCTACGAGGTGACCGTCAAGGCGCGCGACGGAGCCGGCAACGAGGACACCCATGCGCTGACGGTGACGGTGCACAACGTGATTGAGATCGCAACGCTCACGATCTTCGGCAATGTGGACAGTATCAGGATCAATGAGAACGAGGCATACGGACCGACCACGCTGACGGTGACCCGCAGCCCGAGAGGCGGGATTGGCGCGCTGACCTGGAGCATAACGGACGGCGCCGACCGGGAGCTATTCACGATTGACGCCGACGGCGCGCTGACGCTGTCGGCGCAGGATTTCGAGAACCCGGCTGACGCAGACAAGGACAACAACTACGAGGTGACCGTCAAGGTGATCGACGCCGACGGAAACTCGGCCAGTCTGGCGGCGATTTTTTCGGTGTTCAACGTGATTGAGCCCGCGAATTTCACGATCACCGGCCTGCAAGCCGGATACAGCGTCAATGAGAACGCTGTCTGGACGTCGCCGACGCCGACGCTGAGCGGGACGCCGAACGGCGCGGTGACGTGGAGCAAGTCGGGCGACGATGCCGACGATTTCTTGTTGGCCGCCATCGACACCGGTAAGCTGGAGCTGGTGGTGCAGGATTTCGAGAGCCCGCGCGACCTCGACGGGGACAGCGTCTACGAGGTGACGGTCACGGCGACCGACGGGGACGGCAACTCGGCCGAGCATCAGCTGACGGTGACGGTGCGCAACGTGAAGGAGCCCGCGACGCTCACGATCACTGGCCTGCCCAACGCCTCGGTCAATGAGAATCTGGAGTATGGGCCGGTCACGCCGACGCTGACCCGCAACCCGAGCAGCCCGGTCGGCGCGGTGACGTGGAGCATAGAAAAGGACGGCGCCGACGACTGGGCTCTGTTCACGATTGACGCCGCCAGCGGCGCGCTGTCGATGCCGAGGCAGGATTTCGAGAACCCGCTCGACGCCGGCCGGAACAGTGTCTACGAGGTAACCGTCAATGCGCGCGACGTGGACGGCAACGAGGGCAGCCATGCGCTGACTGTGACGGTGCGAGACGTGACTGAAAGAGCGGATTTTGCGATCACCGGCCTAGCCGACGCCACGGTCGCTGAGAACGAGGTCTGGACGTCGCCGACGCCGGGTCTGAGCGACGCCGCGATCGGCGCGGTGAGGTGGAGCATAATGGACGGTGCCGACCAGGTGACCGGCACGGCTCTGTTCTGGATCGACGCCGGCAGCGGCGTGCTGACGATGCGGGCGCGGGATTTCGAATACCCGCTCGACGCCGGCAGGAACAACGGCTACGAGGTGACAGTCACGGCGACCGACGCCGACCAAAACTCGGCCAGCCTGTCGCTGACGGTGACGGTGCGCGACGTGACTGAAAGAGCGGATTTTGCGATCACCGGCCTGGCCGATGACAAGGTCAATGAGAACACGGACTGGACGTCGCCGACGCCGACGCTGGACGGCGACGACCCGATCGGCGGCACCGGTGCGGTGAGGTGGAGCAAGTCTGGCGACGACGACGGCAATTTCACGATCAACGCCGCCAGCGGCGTGCTGACGATGCGGGCGCAGGATTATGATAACCCGCGTGACTACACCCTCAACAATTTCTACGAGGTGACCGTCAAGGCGAGCGACGCGGACGGCAACTTTGACACCCATGAGCTGACGGTGGAGGTGAGAAACGTGATTGAAACCGCGAATTTCACGATCACCGACCTGAACGACGACACGGTCAAGGAGAACGAGGTCTGGACGTCGCCGACGCCGGCGCTGGCCGGCGACGACCCGATCGGCGCGGTGTTCTGGAACATATTTGGCGGCGACGACTATGCCCTGTTCGAGATTGACAACCGCAACGGCGTGCTGACGTTGCCGATGCAGGATTTCGAGAACCCGCTCGACGCCGACCGGGACAGCGTCTACGAGGTGGAGGTCTGGGTGGCCGACCGGGAGGGCAACTTCGCCAGCCAGTCAGTGGCGGTGGCGGTGAAGGTGATCAACGTGAAAGAGACCGCGACGCTCACGATCACCGGCCTGGAAGACGCCTCGGTCAATGAGAACCAGGAGTATGGGCCGGTCACGCCGACGCTGACCCGCAACCCGAGCAGCCCGGTCGGTGCGGTGACGTGGAGCAAGTCGGGCGGCGCCGACGAGGCCCTGTTCACGATCGACGCCGGCAGCGGCGCGCTGACGCTGGCGGCGCAGGATTTCGAGAACCCGCAGGACGCCGGCAAGAACAACGGCTACGAGGTGACCGTCAAGGCGCGCGACGGGGACGGCAACGAGGATACCCATACGCTGACGGTGACGGTGGTCGACGACGACAGCGAGGAAGCGAATTTCACGATCCAAGACCTGGAAGCCGCATACAGCGTCGCTGAGAACCAGCCCTGGACGTCGCCGACACCGAATCTGAGCGGCGACATCCCGATCGGCGGTGTGGCAGCGGTGACGTGGAGCGCGTCGGGCGACGATGCCGGCGATTTCACGATTGACGCTGGCAACGGCGTGCTGACGCTGCCGAAGCAGGATTATGAGAACCCGGCCGACGCGGACCAGGACCGCGAATACCAGGTGACGGTGACGGCGACCGACGAGGACGGCAACACGGCGACCGTGTCACTGACGGTGACGGTGGAGAACGTGGAGGAGGACGCGATGTTCACGATCGCCTACCCGGGTGCTGCCGCCACGGTCGATGAGAACGAGGTCTGGACGTCGCTGGCGCCACAGCTGGGCGGCGCCGACGCCCCGAACGGGGCGCTGACGTGGAGCAAGTCGGGCGTCGATGCCGGCGATTTCGGGATCGACGCCGCGAGCGGCGTGCTGACGCTGCCGGGACAGGATTATGAGAACCCGGCCGACGCGGACCAGGACCGCGAATACCAGGTGACCGTCAAGGCGGACGACGAGGACGGAAACATGGCGACCGTGTCACTGACGGTGACGGTGGAGAACGTGCCTGACGCGATGTTCACGATCGCCTACCCGGGGGCGCCCGACACGGTCGATGAGAACGAGGTCTGGACGTCGCTGACGCCGGAGCTGGGCGGCGCCGACGCCCCGAACGGGACGCTGACGTGGAGCAAGTCGGGCGTCGATGCCGGCGATTTCGGGATCGACGCCGCCGGCGTGCTGACGCTGCCGGGACAGGATTATGAGAACCCGGCCGACGCGGACCAGGACCGCGAATACCAGGTGACCGTCAAGGCGGACGACGAGGACGGAAACATGGCGACCGTGTCACTGACGGTGACGGTGGAGAACGTGCCTGACGCGATGTTCACGATCGCCTACCCGGGGGCGCCCGATACGGTCGATGAGAACGAGGTCTGGACGTCGCTGGCGCCACAGCTGGGCGGCGACGACGCCCCGAACGGGGCGCTGACGTGGAGCAAGTCGGGCGTCGATGCCGGCGATTTCGAGATCGACGCCGACGGCGTGCTGACGTTGCCGGGACAGGATTATGAGAACCCGGCCGACGCGGACCAGGACCGCGAATACCAGATGACCGTCAAGGCGGACGACGAGGACGGAAACATGGCGACCGTGTCACTGACGGTGACGGTGGAGAACGTGCCTGACGCGACGTTCACGATCGCCTACCCGGGGGCGCCCGACACGGTCGAGGAGAACGAGGTCTGGACGTCGATGGCGCCACAGCTGGGCGGCGACGACGCCCCGAACGGGGCGCTGACGTGGAGCAAGTCGGGCGTCGATGCCGGCGATTTCGCGCTCGTCGCCGCGAGCGGCGTGCTGATGCTGCCGGGACAGGATTATGAGAACCCGGACGACGCGGACCAGGACCGCGAATACCAGGTGACGGTGACGGCGACCGACGAGGATGAAAACACGGCGACCGTGTCACTGACGGTGACGGTGGAGAACGTGCCTGACGCGATGTTCACGATCGCCTACCCGGGTGCTGCCGCCACGGTCGATGAGAACGAGGTCTGGACGTCGCTGGCGCCACAGCTGGGCGGCGCCGACGCCCCGAACGGGGCGCTGACGTGGAGCAAGTCGGGCGTCGATGCCGGCGATTTCGAGATCGACGCCGACGGCGTGCTGACGCTGCCGGGACAGGATTATGAGAACCCGGCCGACGCGGACCAGGACCGCGAATACCAGGTGACCGTCAAGGCGGACGACGAGGACGGAAACATGGCGACCGTGTCACTGACGGTGACGGTGGAGAACGTGCCTGACGCGATGTTCACGATCGCCTACCCGGGGGCGCCCGACACGGTCGAGGAGAACGAGGTCTGGACGTCGATGGCGCCACAGCTGGGCGGCGACGACGCCCCGAACGGGGCGCTGACGTGGAGCAAGTCGGGCGTCGATGCCGGCGATTTCGCGCTCGTCGCCGCGAGCGGCGTGCTGATGCTGCCGGGACAGGATTATGAGAACCCGGACGACGCGGACCAGGACCGCGAATACCAGGTGACGGTGACGGCGACCGACGAGGATGAAAACACGGCGACCGTGTCACTGACGGTGACGGTGGAGAACGTGCCTGACGCGATGTTCACGATCGCCTACCCGGGTGCTGCCGCCACGGTCGATGAGAACGAGGTCTGGACGTCGCTGACGCCACAGCTGGGCGGCGCCGACGCCCCGAACGGGGCGCTGACGTGGAGCAAGTCGGGCGTCGATGCCGGCGATTTCGGGATCGACGCCGCGAGCGGCGTGCTGACGTTGCAGGGACAGGATTATGAGAACCCGGACGACGCGGACCAGGACCGCGAATACCAGGTGACCGTCAAGGCGGACGACGAGGACGGAAACATGGCGACCGTGTCACTGACGGTGACGGTGGAGAACGTGCCTGACGCGACGTTCACGATCGCCTACCCGGGGGCGCCCGACACGGTCGATGAGAACGAGGTCTGGACGTCGATGGCGCCACAGCTGGGCGGCGCCGACGCCCCGAACGGGGCGCTGACGTGGAGCAAGTCGGGCGTCGATGCCGGCGAATTCGAGATCGACGCCGCGAGCGGCGTGCTGACGCTGCCGGGACAGGATTATGAGAACCCGGCCGACGCGGACCAGGACCGCGAATACCAGGTGACCGTCAAGGCGGACGACGAGGACGGAAACATGGCGACCGTGTCACTGACGGTGACGGTGGAGAACGTGCCTGACGCGATGTTCACGATCGCCTACCCGGGGGCGCCCGACACGGTCGATGAGAACGAGGTCTGGACGTCGCTGGCGCCACAGCTGGGCGGCGACGACGCCCCGAACGGGGCGCTGACGTGGAGCAAGTCGGGCGTCGATGCCGGCGATTTCGAGATCGACGCCGACGGCGTGCTGACGCTGCCGGGACAGGATTATGAGAACCCGGCCGACGCGGACCAGGACCGCGAATACCAGGTGACCGTCAAGGCGGACGACGAGGACGGAAACATGGCGACCGTGTCACTGACGGTGACGGTGGAGAACGTGCCTGACGCGACGTTCACGATCGCCTACCCGGGGGCGCCCGCCACGGTCGAGGAGAACGAGGTCTGGACGTCGCTGGCGCCACAGCTGGGCGGCGACGACGCCCCGAACGGGGCGCTGACGTGGAGCAAGTCGGGCGTCGATGCCGGCGATTTCGAGATCGACGCCGACGGCGTGCTGACGCTGCCGGGACAGGATTATGAGAACCCGGCCGACGCGGACCAGGACCGCGAATACCAGGTGACCGTCAAGGCGGACGACGAGGACGGAAACATGGCGACCGTGTCACTGACGGTGACGGTGGAGAACGTGCCTGACGCGACGTTCACGATCGCCTACCCGGGGGCGCCCGCCACGGTCGAGGAGAACGAGGTCTGGACGTCGCTGGCGCCACAGCTGGGCGGCGCCGACGCCCCGAACGGGGCGCTGACGTGGAGCAAGTCGGGCGTCGATGCCGGCGATTTCGGGATCGACGCCGCGAGCGGCGTGCTGACGCTGCCGGGACAGGATTATGAGAACCCGGCCGACGCGGACCAGGACCGCGAATACCAGGTGACGGTGACGGCGACCGACGAGGATGAAAACATGGCGACCGTGTCACTGACGGTGACGGTGGAGAACGTGCCTGACGCGACGTTCACGATCGCCTACCCGGGGGCGCCCGCCACGGTCGAGGAGAACGAGGTCTGGACGTCGCTGGCGCCACAGCTGGGCGGCGCCGACGCCCCGAACGGGACGCTGACGTGGAGCAAGTCGGGCGTCGATGCCGGCGAATTCGGGATCGACGCCGCGAGCGCGTGCTGACGCTGCCGGGACAGGATTATGAACCCGGCCGACGCGGACCAGGCGACCAGGTGACGGTGACGGCGGCCGACGAGGATGAAAACACGGCGTTCACTGACGGTGACGGTGGAGAACGTGCCTGACGCGATGTTCACGATCGCCTACCCGGGCGCTGCCGCCACGGTCGATGAGAACGAGGCCTGGACGTCGATGGCGCCACAGCTGGGCGGCGACGACGCCCCGAACGGGACGCTGACGTGGAGCAAGTCGGGCGTCGATGCCGGCGATTTCGGGATCGACGCCGCCGGCGTGCTGACGCTGCCGGGACAGGATTATGAGAACCCGGACGACGCGGACCAGGACCGCGAATACCAGGTGACCGTCAAGGCGGACGACGAGGACGGAAACATGGCGACCGTGTCACTGACGGTGACGGTGGAGAACGTGCCTGACGCGACGTTCACGATCGCCTACCCGGGGGCGCCCGACACGGTCGATGAGAACGAGGTCTGGACGTCGATGGCGCCACAGCTGGGCGGCGACGACGCCCCGAACGGGGCGCTGACGTGGAGCAAGTCGGGCGTCGATGCCGGCGATTTCGAGATCGACGCCGCGGCGTGCTGACGCTGCCGGGACAGGATTATGAGAACCCGGCCGACGCGGACCAGGACCGCGAATACCAGGTGACCGTCAAGGCGGACGACGAGGACGGAAACATGGCGACCGTGTCACTGACGGTGACGGTGGAGAACGTGCCTGACGCGACGTTCACGATCGCCTACCCGGGGGCGCCCGCCACGGTCGATGAGAACGAGGTCTGGACGTCGCTGGCGCCACAGCTGGGCGGCGACGACGCCCCGAACGGGGCGCTGACGTGGAGCAAGTCGGGCGTCGATGCCGGCGATTTCGAGATCGACGCCGACGGCGTGCTGACGCTGCCGGGACAGGATTATGAGAACCCGGCCGACGCGGACCAGGACCGCGAATACCAGGTGACCGTCAAGGCGGACGACGAGGACGGAAACATGGCGACCGTGTCACTGACGGTGACGGTGGAGAACGTGCCTGACGCGATGTTCACGATCGCCTACCCGGGGGCGCCCGACACGGTCGATGAGAACGAGGTCTGGACGTCGATGGCGCCACAGCTGGGCGGCGACGACGCCCCGAACGGGGCGCTGACGTGGAGCAAGTCGGGCGTCGATGCCGGCGATTTCGGGATCGACGCCGACGGCGTGCTGACGCTGCCGGGACAGGATTATGAGAACCCGGACGACGCGGACCAGGACCGCGAATACCAGGTGACCGTCAAGGCGGACGACGAGGACGGAAACATGGCGACCGTGTCACTGACGGTGACGGTGGAGAACGTGCCTGACGCGACGTTCACGATCGCCTACCCGGGGGCGCCCGCCACGGTCGAGGAGAACGAGGTCTGGACGTCGCTGGCGCCACAGCTGGGCGGCGCCGACGCCCCGAACGGGGCGCTGACGTGGAGCAAGTCGGGCGTCGATGCCGGCGATTTCGGGATCGACGCCGCGAGCGGCGTGCTGACGTTGCAGGGACAGGATTATGAGAACCCGGCCGACGCGGACCAGGACCGCGAATACCAGGTGACCGTCAAGGCGGACGACGAGGACGGAAACATGGCGACCGTGTCACTGACGGTGACGGTGGAGAACGTGCCTGACGCGACGTTCACGATCGCCTACCCGGGGGCGCCCGACACGGTCGATGAGAACGAGGTCTGGACGTCGCTGGCGCCACAGCTGGGCGGCGCCGACGCCCCGAACGGGGCGCTGACGTGGAGCAAGTCGGGCGTCGATGCCGGCGAATTCGAGATCGACGCCGCGAGCGGCGTGCTGACGTTGCAGGGACAGGATTATGAGAACCCGGACGACGCGGACCAGGACCGCGAATACCAGGTGACCGTCAAGGCGGACGACGAGGACGGAAACATGGCGACCGTGTCACTGACGGTGACGGTGGAGAACGTGCCTGACGCGACGTTCACGATCGCCTACCCGGGGGCGCCCGACACGGTCGATGAGAACGAGGTCTGGACGTCGCTGACGCCGGAGCTGGGCGGCGCCGACGCCCCGAACGGGACGCTGACGTGGAGCAAGTCGGGCGACGATGCCGGCGATTTCGAGATCGACGCCGCCGGCGTGCTGACGCTGCCGGGACAGGATTATGAGAACCCGGCCGACACCGGCAGGAACAACAGCTACAAGGTGACGGTGACGGCGACCGACGAGGATGAAAACATGGCGACCGTGTCACTGACGGTGACGGTGGAGAACGTGCCTGACGCGATGTTCACGATCGCCTACCCGGGGGCGCCCGACACGGTCGATGAGAACGAGGTCTGGACGTCGCTGACGCCGGAGCTGGGCGGCGCCGACGCCCCGAACGGGACGCTGACGTGGAGCAAGTCGGGCGTCGATGCCGGCGATTTCGGGATCGACGCCGCCGGCGTGCTGACGCTGCCGGGACAGGATTATGAGAACCCGGCCGACGCGGACCAGGACCGCGAATACCAGGTGACCGTCAAGGCGGACGACGAGGACGGAAACACGGCGACCGTGTCACTGACGGTGACGGTGGAGAACGTGCCTGACGCGATGTTCACGATCGCCTACCCGGGGGCTGCCGCCACGGTCGATGAGAACGAGGTCTGGACGTCGCTGGCGCCACAGCTGGGCGGCGACGACGCCCCGAACGGGGCGCTGACGTGGAGCAAGTCGGGCGTCGATGCCGGCGATTTCGGGATCGACGCCGACGGCGTGCTGACGATGCCGGGACAGGATTATGAGAACCCGGCCGACGCGGACCAGGACCGCGAATACCAGGTGACCGTCAAGGCGGACGACGAGGACGGAAACATGGCGACCGTGTCACTGACGGTGACGGTGGAGAACGTGCCTGACGCGACGTTCACGATCGCCTACCCGGGGGCGCCCGACACGGTCGAGGAGAACGAGGTCTGGACGTCGCTGGCGCCACAGCTGGGCGGCGCCGACGCCCCGAACGGGGCGCTGACGTGGAGCAAGTCGGGCGTCGATGCCGGCGATTTCGGGATCGACGCCGCGAGCGGCGTGCTGACGCTGCCGGGACAGGATTATGAGAACCCGGCCGACGCGGACCAGGACCGCGAATACCAGGTGACCGTCAAGGCGGACGACGAGGACGGAAACATGGCGACCGTGTCACTGACGGTGACGGTGGAGAACGTGCCTGACGCGATGTTCACGATCGCCTACCCGGGGGCGCCCGATACGGTCGATGAGAACGAGGTCTGGACGTCGCTGACGCCGGAGCTGGGCGGCGCCGACGCCCCGAACGGGGCGCTGACGTGGAGCAAGTCGGGCGTCGATGCCGGCGATTTCGGGATCGACGCCGCCGGCGTGCTGACGCTGCCGGGACAGGATTATGAGAACCCGGCCGACGCGGACCAGGACCGCGAATACCAGGTGACCGTCAAGGCGGACGACGAGGACGGAAACATGGCGACCGTGTCACTGACGGTGACGGTGGAGAACGTGCCTGACGCGATGTTCACGATCGCCTACCCGGGGGCGCCCGACACGGTCGATGAGAACGAGGTCTGGACGTCGCTGGCGCCACAGCTGGGCGGCGCCGACGCCCCGAACGGGGCGCTGACGTGGAGCAAGTCGGGCGTCGATGCCGGCGATTTCGAGATCGACGCCGACGGCGTGCTGACGCTGCCGGGACAGGATTATGAGAACCCGGCCGACGCGGACCAGGACCGCGAATACCAGGTGACCGTCAAGGCGGACGACGAGGACGGAAACATGGCGACCGTGTCACTGACGGTGACGGTGGAGAACGTGCCTGACGCGACGTTCACGATCGCCTACCCGGGGGCGCCCGACACGGTCGATGAGAACGAGGTCTGGACGTCGATGGCGCCACAGCTGGGCGGCGCCGACGCCCCGAACGGGGCGCTGACGTGGAGCAAGTCGGGCGTCGATGCCGGCGAATTCGAGATCGACGCCGCGAGCGGCGTGCTGACGTTGCAGGGACAGGATTATGAGAACCCGGACGACGCGGACCAGGACCGCGAATACCAGGTGACCGTCAAGGCGGACGACGAGGACGGAAACATGGCGACCGTGTCACTGACGGTGACGGTGGAGAACGTGCCTGACGCGATGTTCACGATCGCCTACCCGGGGGCGCCCGACACGGTCGATGAGAACGAGGTCTGGACGTCGCTGACGCCGGAGCTGGGCGGCGCCGACGCCCCGAACGGGACGCTGACGTGGAGCAAGTCGGGCGACGATGCCGGCGATTTCGAGATCGACGCCGCCGGCGTGCTGACGCTGCCGGGACAGGATTATGAGAACCCGGACGACACCGGCAGGAACAACAGCTACAAGGTGACGGTGACGGCGACCGACGAGGATGAAAACATGGCGACCGTGTCACTGACGGTGACGGTGGAGAACGTGCCTGACGCGATGTTCACGATCGCCTACCCGGGGGCGCCCGACACGGTCGATGAGAACGAGGTCTGGACGTCGCTGACGCCGGAGCTGGGCGGCGCCGACGCCCCGAACGGGACGCTGACGTGGAGCAAGTCGGGCGTCGATGCCGGCGATTTCGGGATCGACGCCGCCGGCGTGCTGACGCTGCCGGGACAGGATTATGAGAACCCGGCCGACGCGGACCAGGACCGCGAATACCAGGTGACCGTCAAGGCGGACGACGAGGACGGAAACATGGCGACCGTGTCACTGACGGTGACGGTGGAGAACGTGCCTGACGCGATGTTCACGATCGCCTACCCGGGGGCGCCCGATACGGTCGATGAGAACGAGGTCTGGACGTCGCTGGCGCCACAGCTGGGCGGCGCCGACGCCCCGAACGGGGCGCTGACGTGGAGCAAGTCGGGCGTCGATGCCGGCGATTTCGAGATCGACGCCGACGGCGTGCTGACGTTGCCGGGACAGGATTATGAGAACCCGGCCGACGCGGACCAGGACCGCGAATACCAGGTGACCGTCAAGGCGGACGACGAGGACGGAAACATGGCGACCGTGTCACTGACGGTGACGGTGGAGAACGTGCCTGACGCGATGTTCACGATCGCCTACCCGGGGGCGCCCGACACGGTCGATGAGAACGAGGTCTGGACGTCGCTGGCGCCACAGCTGGGCGGCGCCGACGCCCCGAACGGGGCGCTGACGTGGAGCAAGTCGGGCGTCGATGCCGGCGATTTCGCGCTCGTCGCCGCGAGCGGCGTGCTGATGCTGCCGGGACAGGATTATGAGAACCCGGCCGACGCGGACCAGGACCGCGAATACCAGGTGACGGTGACGGCGACCGACGAGGATGAAAACACGGCGACCGTGTCACTGACGGTGACGGTGGAGAACGTGCCTGACGCGATGTTCACGATCGCCTACCCGGGTGCTGCCGCCACGGTCGATGAGAACGAGGTCTGGACGTCGCTGGCGCCACAGCTGGGCGGCGCCGACGCCCCGAACGGGGCGCTGACGTGGAGCAAGTCGGGCGTCGATGCCGGCGATTTCGAGATCGACGCCGACGGCGTGCTGACGCTGCCGGGACAGGATTATGAGAACCCGGCCGACGCGGACCAGGACCGCGAATACCAGGTGACCGTCAAGGCGGACGACGAGGACGGAAACATGGCGACCGTGTCACTGACGGTGACGGTGGAGAACGTGCCTGACGCGATGTTCACGATCGCCTACCCGGGGGCGCCCGACACGGTCGAGGAGAACGAGGTCTGGACGTCGATGGCGCCACAGCTGGGCGGCGACGACGCCCCGAACGGGGCGCTGACGTGGAGCAAGTCGGGCGTCGATGCCGGCGATTTCGCGCTCGTCGCCGCGAGCGGCGTGCTGATGCTGCCGGGACAGGATTATGAGAACCCGGACGACGCGGACCAGGACCGCGAATACCAGGTGACGGTGACGGCGACCGACGAGGATGAAAACACGGCGACCGTGTCACTGACGGTGACGGTGGAGAACGTGCCTGACGCGATGTTCACGATCGCCTACCCGGGTGCTGCCGCCACGGTCGATGAGAACGAGGTCTGGACGTCGCTGACGCCACAGCTGGGCGGCGCCGACGCCCCGAACGGGGCGCTGACGTGGAGCAAGTCGGGCGTCGATGCCGGCGATTTCGGGATCGACGCCGCGAGCGGCGTGCTGACGTTGCCGGGACAGGATTATGAGAACCCGGACGACGCGGACCAGGACCGCGAATACCAGGTGACCGTCAAGGCGGACGACGAGGACGGAAACATGGCGACCGTGTCACTGACGGTGACGGTGGAGAACGTGCCTGACGCGACGTTCACGATCGCCTACCCGGGGGCGCCCGACACGGTCGATGAGAACGAGGTCTGGACGTCGCTGGCGCCACAGCTGGGCGGCGCCGACGCCCCGAACGGGGCGCTGACGTGGAGCAAGTCGGGCGTCGATGCCGGCGATTTCGAGATCGACGCCGACGGCGTGCTGACGCTGCCGGGACAGGATTATGAGAACCCGGACGACGCGGACCAGGACCGCGAATACCAGGTGACCGTCAAGGCGGACGACGAGGACGGAAACATGGCGACCGTGTCACTGACGGTGACGGTGGAGAACGTGCCTGACGCGACGTTCACGATCGCCTACCCGGGGGCGCCCGACACGGTCGAGGAGAACGAGGTCTGGACGTCGATGGCGCCACAGCTGGGCGGCGCCGACGCCCCGAACGGGGCGCTGACGTGGAGCAAGTCGGGCGTCGATGCCGGCGAATTCGAGATCGACGCCGCGAGCGGCGTGCTGACGTTGCAGGGACAGGATTATGAGAACCCGGACGACGCGGACCAGGACCGCGAATACCAGGTGACCGTCAAGGCGGACGACGAGGACGGAAACATGGCGACCGTGTCACTGACGGTGACGGTGGAGAACGTGCCTGACGCGATGTTCACGATCGCCTACCCGGGGGCGCCCGACACGGTCGATGAGAACGAGGTCTGGACGTCGCTGACGCCACAGCTGGGCGGCGACGACGCCCCGAACGGGACGCTGACGTGGAGCAAGTCGGGCGACGATGCCGGCGATTTCGAGATCGACGCCGCCGGCGTGCTGACGCTGCCGGGACAGGATTATGAGAACCCGGACGACACCGGCAGGAACAACAGCTACAAGGTGACGGTGACGGCGACCGACGAGGATGAAAACATGGCGACCGTGTCACTGACGGTGACGGTGGAGAACGTGCCTGACGCGATGTTCACGATCGCCTACCCGGGGGCGCCCGACACGGTCGATGAGAACGAGGTCTGGACGTCGCTGACGCCGGAGCTGGGCGGCGCCGACGCCCCGAACGGGACGCTGACGTGGAGCAAGTCGGGCGTCGATGCCGGCGATTTCGGGATCGACGCCGCCGGCGTGCTGACGCTGCCGGGACAGGATTATGAGAACCCGGCCGACGCGGACCAGGACCGCGAATACCAGGTGACCGTCAAGGCGGACGACGAGGACGGAAACACGGCGACCGTGTCACTGACGGTGACGGTGGAGAACGTGCCTGACGCGATGTTCACGATCGCCTACCCGGGTGCTGCCGCCACGGTCGATGAGAACGAGGTCTGGACGTCGCTGGCGCCACAGCTGGGCGGCGACGACGCCCCGAACGGGGCGCTGACGTGGAGCAAGTCGGGCGTCGATGCCGGCGATTTCGGGATCGACGCCGACGGCGTGCTGACGATGCCGGGACAGGATTATGAGAACCCGGACGACGCGGACCAGGACCGCGAATACCAGGTGACCGTCAAGGCGGACGACGAGGACGGAAACATGGCGACCGTGTCACTGACGGTGACGGTGGAGAACGTGCCTGACGCGACGTTCACGATCGCCTACCCGGGGGCGCCCGACACGGTCGATGAGAACGAGGTCTGGACGTCGCTGGCGCCACAGCTGGGCGGCGACGACGCCCCGAACGGGGCGCTGACGTGGAGCAAGTCGGGCGTCGATGCCGGCGATTTCGAGATCGACGCCGACGGCGTGCTGACGCTGCCGGGACAGGATTATGAGAACCCGGACGACGCGGACCAGGACCGCGAATACCAGGTGACCGTCAAGGCGGACGACGAGGACGGAAACATGGCGACCGTGTCACTGACGGTGACGGTGGAGAACGTGCCTGACGCGACGTTCACGATCGCCTACCCGGGGGCGCCCGACACGGTCGATGAGAACGAGGTCTGGACGTCGCTGGCGCCACAGCTGGGCGGCGACGACGCCCCGAACGGGGCGCTGACGTGGAGCAAGTCGGGCGTCGATGCCGGCGATTTCGGGATCGACGCCGACGGCGTGCTGACGCTGCCGGGACAGGATTATGAGAACCCGGCCGACGCGGACCAGGACCGCGAATACCAGGTGACCGTCAAGGCGGACGACGAGGACGGAAACATGGCGACCGTGTCACTGACGGTGACGGTGGAGAACGTGCCTGACGCGACGTTCACGATCGCCTACCCGGGGGCGCCCGACACGGTCGATGAGAACGAGGTCTGGACGTCGCTGGCGCCACAGCTGGGCGGCGACGACGCCCCGAACGGGGCGCTGACGTGGAGCAAGTCGGGCGTCGATGCCGGCGATTTCGAGATCGACGCCGACGGCGTGCTGACGCTGCCGGGACAGGATTATGAGAACCCGGCCGACGCGGACCAGGACCGCGAATACCAGGTGACCGTCAAGGCGGACGACGAGGACGGAAACATGGCGACCGTGTCACTGACGGTGACGGTGGAGAACGTGCCTGACGCGATGTTCACGATCGCCTACCCGGGGGCGCCCGACACGGTCGATGAGAACGAGGTCTGGACGTCGCTGGCGCCACAGCTGGGCGGCGACGACGCCCCGAACGGGGCGCTGACGTGGAGCAAGTCGGGCGTCGATGCCGGCGATTTCGAGATCGACGCCGACGGCGTGCTGACGCTGCCGGGACAGGATTATGAGAACCCGGCCGACGCGGACCAGGACCGCGAATACCAGGTGACCGTCAAGGCGGACGACGAGGACGGAAACATGGCGACCGTGTCACTGACGGTGACGGTGGAGAACGTGCCTGACGCGACGTTCACGATCGCCTACCCGGGGGCGCCCGCCACGGTCGAGGAGAACGAGGTCTGGACGTCGCTGGCGCCACAGCTGGGCGGCGACGACGCCCCGAACGGGGCGCTGACGTGGAGCAAGTCGGGCGTCGATGCCGGCGATTTCGAGATCGACGCCGACGGCGTGCTGACGATGCCGGGACAGGATTATGAGAACCCGGCCGACGCGGACCAGGACCGCGAATACCAGGTGACCGTCAAGGCGGACGACGAGGACGGAAACATGGCGACCGTGTCACTGACGGTGACGGTGGAGAACGTGCCTGACGCGACGTTCACGATCGCCTACCCGGGGGCGCCCGACACGGTCGAGGAGAACGAGGTCTGGACGTCGCTGGCGCCACAGCTGGGCGGCGCCGACGCCCCGAACGGGGCGCTGACGTGGAGCAAGTCGGGCGTCGATGCCGGCGATTTCGAGATCGACGCCGACGGCGTGCTGACGCTGCCGGGACAGGATTATGAGAACCCGGCCGACGCGGACCAGGACCGCGAATACCAGGTGACGGTGACGGCGACCGACGGGGATGAAAACACGGCGACCGTGTCACTGACGGTGACGGTGGAGAACGTGCCTGACGCGATGTTCACGATCGCCTACCCGGGTGCTGCCGCCACGGTCGATGAGAACGAGGTCTGGACGTCGATGGCGCCACAGCTGGGCGGCGACGACGCCCCGAACGGGACGCTGACGTGGAGCAAGTCGGGCGTCGATGCCGGCGATTTCGGGATCGACGACAGCGGCGTGCTAACGCTGCCGGGACAGGATTATGAGAACCCGGACGACGCGGACCGCGACCGCGACTACGAGGTGACCGTCACGGCGACCGACGCGGACGGCAACACGGCGACCGTCTCACTGACGGTGACGGTGGACAACGTGGAGGAGGACGCGACGTTCACGATCGCCTACCCGGGGGCGCCCGACACGGTCGATGAGAACGAGGTCTGGACGTCGCTGGCGCCACAGCTGGGCGGCGACGACGCCCCGAACGGGACGCTGACGTGGAGCAAGTCGGGCGTCGATGCCGGCGATTTCGAGATCGACGCCGACGGCGTGCTGACGCTGCCGGGACAGGATTATGAGAACCCGGACGACGCGGACCAGGACCGCGAATACCAGGTGACCGTCAAGGCGGACGACGAGGACGGAAACACGGCGACCGTGTCACTGACGGTGACGGTGGAGAACGTGCCTGACGCGATGTTCACGATCGCCTACCCGGGTGCTGCCGCCACGGTCGATGAGAACGAGGTCTGGACGTCGATGGCGCCACAGCTGGGCGGCGACGACGCCCCGAACGGGACGCTGACGTGGAGCAAGTCGGGCGTCGATGCCGGCGATTTCGGGATCGACGCCGCCGGCGTGCTGACGCTGCCGGGACAGGATTATGAGAACCCGGACGACGCGGACCAGGACCGCAAATACCAGGTGACGGTGACGGCGACCGACGAGGATGAAAACACGGCGACCGTGTCACTGACGGTGACGGTGGAGAACGTGCCTGACGCGATGTTCACGATCGCCTACCCGGGTGCTGCCGCCACGGTCGATGAGAACGAGGTCTGGACGTCGCTGGCGCCACAGCTGGGCGGCGACGACGCCCCGAACGGGACGCTGACGTGGAGCAAGTCGGGCGTCGATGCCGGCGATTTCGGGATCGACGCCGCCGGCGTGCTGACGCTGCCGGGACAGGATTATGAGAACCCGGACGACGCGGACCAGGACCGCAAATACCAGGTGACGGTGACGGCGACCGACGAGGATGAAAACACGGCGACCGTGTCACTGACGGTGACGGTGGAGAACGTGCCTGACGCGATGTTCACGATCGCCTACCCGGGGGCGCCCGACACGGTCGATGAGAACGAGGTCTGGACGTCGCTGGCGCCACAGCTGGGCGGCGACGACGCCCCGAACGGGACGCTGACGTGGAGCAAGTCGGGCGTCGATGCCGGCGATTTCGAGATCGACGCCGCCGGCGTGCTGACGCTGCCGGGACAGGATTATGAGAACCCGGACGACGCGGACCAGGACCGCGAATACCAGGTGACGGTGACGGCGACCGACGGGGATGAAAACACGGCGACCGTGTCACTGACGGTGACGGTGGAGAACGTGCCTGACGCGATGTTCACGATCGCCTACCCGGGTGCTGCCGCCACGGTCGATGAGAACGAGGTCTGGACGTCGCTGGCGCCACAGCTGGGCGGCGACGACGCCCCGAACGGGACGCTGACGTGGAGCAAGTCGGGCGTCGATGCCGGCGATTTCGGGATCGACGCCGCCGGCGTGCTGACGCTGCCGGGACAGGATTATGAGAACCCGGACGACGCGGACCGCGACCGCGACTACGAGGTGACCGTCACGGCGACCGACGCGGACGGCAACACGGCGACCGTCTCACTGACGGTGACGGTGGACAACGTGGAGGAGGACGCGATGTTCACGATCGCCTACCCGGGTGCTGCCGCCACGGTCGATGAGAACGAGGTCTGGACGTCGATGGCGCCACAGCTGGGCGGCGACGACGCCCCGAACGGGACGCTGACGTGGAGCAAGTCGGGCGTCGATGCCGGCGATTTCGGGATCGACGCCGCCGGCGTGCTGACGCTGCCGGGACAGGATTATGAGAACCCGGACGACGCGGACCGCGACCGCGACTACGAGGTGACCGTCACGGCGACCGACGCGGACGGCAACACGGCGACCGTCTCACTGACGGTGACGGTGGACAACGTGGAGGAGGACGCGACGTTCACGATCGCCTACCCGGACGCTGCCGCCACGGTCGATGAGAACGAGGTCTGGACGTCGATGGCGCCACAGCTGGGCGGCGACGACGCCCCGAACGGGACGCTGACGTGGAGCAAGTCGGGCGTCGATGCCGGCGATTTCGAGATCGACGCCGCCGGCGTGCTGACGCTGCCGGGACAGGATTATGAGAACCCGGACGACGCGGACCGCGACCGCGACTACGAGGTGACCGTCACGGCGACCGACGCGGACGACAACACGGCGACCGCGGCGGTGACGGTGACGGTGACCGACGTGCAGGAGCCCGCGACGTTTTCAATCACCGGCCTGAACGACGACACGGTCAAGGAGCACGAGGTCTGGACATCGCCGGAACCGGGGCTGATCGGTGCGCCGATCGGCGGCATCGGCGCGGTGACCTGGAGCATAACGGCCGGCGCCGACCGGGCCCTGTTCACGATTGTCGTCGCCAGCGGCGTGCTGACGCTGCCGGGACAGGATTATGAGAACCTGCGCGACGTCGCCGAGGCCGGCGCGGCCGGCGCGGACGGCGACTACGACGGCGCGGCCGGCGCGGACGGCGACTACGACGGCGCGGCCGGCGCGGACGGCGACTACGACGGCGCGGCCGGCGCGGACGGCGACTACGAGGTGACGGTCACGGCGACCGACGCGGACGGCAACGAGGCGACCGCCTCAGTGACGGTGACGGTGGAGGATGTGATTGAGAGAGTGACGTTCACGATCACCTATCCGGCCGACGCCACGGTCAATGAGCACCAGGTCTGGACGTCGCCGACGCCGACGCTGAGCGGTGAGCCGATCGGCGGCGCCGACGCGGTGACCTGGAGCATAACGGCCGGCGCCGACCGGAACCTGTTCACGATTGTCGCCGCCAGCGGCGTGCTGACGCTGCCGCGGCAGGATTATGAGAACCCGCTCGACGACGGCAGCAACAACGTCTACGAGGTGACCGTCAAGGCGACCGACGAGGATGGAAACTCGGCCAGCCATGAGCTGGCGGTGGCGGTGACGGTGACGGTGACCGACGTAGTGGAGGACCGGACTGAGATGCTGTTGAGGGGAGTGGTGGATTTCGGACGTGCCGTGAGCCTGCAGGTCATGGATGCGGTCGGTCAGCGGCTGGGCAGGAAATTCAATCCGGACGACTCGTCAGCAACGCTCGGTGGTCGGCGGCTGAACCTGTCCGGTGGCAGTTCGGCGCAACCGGACCCGTTCGGTGCGTTGCGGAACGAGGCGGACGTGGCCTACGAATTGCGAAGCATGAGCTTGCGCGAATTTCTGCTGTCCAGCGCCTTCCATTTGTCGGCGCCGGGCACGGACCAAGTCGGGCAATGGTCGGCTTGGGCGCGCGGGGCGGGCGCATCGGTGTCAAGCGGCGACGCCCGGTCATCGTTCAGCGGGGACGTGTCGACCGCCATGCTGGGCGCGGATTGCGAATGCGGCCCGGTGCTGGCCGGGATGACGGTGGCGTACTCCGAAAGCAGCGGCGAGGCTGAAGAAGATGGCGGCGCATCGGCCCGCGTGAACAGCTTGCTTACGAGCGCGTATCCCTATCTGAAGATTAGTGTGAACGAGCGCCTGTCGGTCTGGGGCATGCTCGGTTACGGCAAGGGAAGGTCTGGGCTCACCGCCGCTGGCGAGGAGCGCGTTGAAACTGATATCGAAATGAAGATGGGAGCTTTCGGAGCGCGCCGCGAACTGTCGCCGCTCGGCAACTACGAGTTGGAGTTTGAATCGGATGTGCTTTGGATGCGCGTGAACTCGGAGGCGATGCCGGGTCTGGTTTCCGCGGCAAGCGCGGACGCGAGCCGGTTGCGGCTGCGTCTCAAAACCTCCCGCAGGCATGAACTCGCCTCGGGCGCGTTGCTGACGCCGTCGCTGGAGCTGGGATTGCGGCACGACGGTAGCGATGCGGAAACGGGGGCAGGCCTGGAGCTGGGCGGACGCCTGTTGTACGCAGGAGCGGACCGGCGCCTCGCCTTGGATGCGAACGTTCGGGTGCTGATTGTGCACGCGCACAGCGAATACAAGGAACAGATCTTCGGCGGTGGTTCGGTTCGCTTGAAGCCGAACCGGTGGGGGCACGGACTGTCGCTAAATTTAAGCTCATCCTGGGGGGACGCCGCAAGCGGGGTCGACGATCTTTGGTCGCACCGGCCGGCCGGTGGCGCGGATGCTGGTTCGTCCCGTCGCCTCGACATCGAAATCGGTTATGGCATGAACGCACCCGGCGGCGGTGTGCTTACCCCGTACGTCGGAGCGGCACTGCCCAGCGACGGTGCGCGAGTCTACCGCTCGGGCTGGCGGCTCGCGCTCAAACCTTCATTGAATTTGAGCCTCGAGGCCAGTGCCCGCGAGACGGTCGGCGGTACGCTGGAGCATGGGCTGATGCTGCGTGCGGAACTGTCCGCTTGGTAACGGCGGCATCAATGGCATTCACTAAAGGGTACACACTTCGACAGCGGACCAAATCATGATTGACCGTTACTTTGTGCAGTTGCTGTCTGGGGCTACATCGCCTTGACCGGTTTGCGTCGCCGCCACTTGCTTTCCGGCGTTCTTGATTTCCGTTCATAGCTCCGACCCGGACGCTTCCTCTGCCGACATCCGCCAATCCCCTCCAATATCTGATTCACGGTGGCTGTCAGAAATTCCATCTGCTGCAACATCAGCGCCTCAATATTCCTTGCCACCAACAACAAACTGTTCTTGAAGTTCGCCTGCATTTGTGGTCCGCACCCGGGGCGCAATTGATTCGCACCTCGTTTTGATTGCGCAAAAGACACGTCAGGGTGATCAGAACAGAATGCGCACACAACTCCTGCTTCACGCCCCGCTCGGTTTGTCCGTGAAACTCCTCCACCGCCAGCAACCGCTTGGAAACCTTATACAGCTCTTCCAAGCAATAAACAAACTAATAACAAAGTAGCAAAAACAGACCACTGTCCCGTTATAATTGGCTTGGATGCCATGTTGGTGGGATTGATCAAGTGGTATGACAACCATTCCGTCCAAGTTCGAGGGGAATTAGGGTGTTGGTTCGGTGCAATGGTTCGAGACAGGGCAAGGTGATTGATGGTGACGGCGAAGCGGTTGATTTGCGGGCGCATGTTGAGAGTGGTGCGAAGGTCTCAAGGCGCACGGTGTTGATTGAGGCGCAAGGTGGCAAAAGAGCGCGCAAGAAGCGCAAAGCGAAAGTGGCGCTGCGCATTGCCAAGGTCAATCTAAAAGCCCCGGGCAAGTGCCAAGACACCTTGCCAATGGTTGCGGTGTCGGTGATTGGAGAGCCTCGTCGTCTAAAAACAACGCGCCATTGAACTGGCTGTTATTGTGCAGCGAAGGCGCAGCGGATGCTGCCAGTGCCAGACGAATCTGTCAATGGTATGAGAAGCGTTGGAGCATCGAGGAGTATTTCCGGGCGCTCAAATCCGGTGCTCAAGTTGAGAAGCGTCGCTTCGATGACGCGCACGACCTGCTCAAATGCCTGGCGTTCGATGTAATCACTGCCTGGCGGGTGTTTGATCTGCAGCGGTTGACGAAATATGAGCCGGAGCGGTTGGCCAGTGAGTTTTTCGAGACCACAGAACTTCGCCTGCTGCGGGTGTTGTTGAACCGTGTCAAATCGAGTTACGACATCCGTCCGCCGCTCAAACAGAGCATCGCTGACTTTACGGTGGACTTGGGCACAATTGCCGGGTTCATCCCACGGGAAAATCAACCAATACCGGGTACGAAAATTTTATGGCTGGCAATGAAAAAGTTAATGGAAGCCGTCAACACATACACAGCACTGCAAATGATTGGAATGATCAACGATGACGTTCTGTCAAGTGTGGGTAGTTGATAGGCTTGAATTCTATCTGGCTCAAACCGCTAGCCCCCAATGACGGTTCGTGTTGAATTCATAATTCCTTCCGGAAAACAGATTCCGGTTTCCAACCGCAACCTCGCACAGAGCAAAATCTCACGACGATCCGTAGCTGAAGTCCATGTTTTTATCACGACTGAAACGAATGACTACCTAAATTCTGTCAAGCCGCTTCATTTCTTCACTGTCGAATAAGGCTGCGTTCCGCAGATAGTCAATTAAGAGATCAATCGAATCCAGTCCCCAAAATAATTCTTGACCAACTGTCATAGTCGGAACACCGAATATGCCGGCTTGTGTAGCTTGCTGTGTGTTGTCAATGAGCTTTTGTTTGACTTGCGGATCGCTGCCAATGGTATCAGCGTCTTCAATGCCGACGTATTTCCAGATGTCTTTCCTGCCTTCTTCCGTTGCTGGATTGTTTTCCGTGGTCCAAATTGCACGGTAAATGGCTGATATTAAGCCGGGATCATTGTTCATCGCGATTGTCACGCGAAGAAATGGCAAAGGAATGAACGGATGGGTATCAGGCACTCGGAAAGGGACATTTAATTCCTTTGCTAACCAAGTAACGTGACGATAAGTGAATGTCTTTTTACGCTCAATTTCAACCGGTCCAAGATTACCCCAGTGTTTCAGCAACCCTGCAAACAGCACCGGAATGTAATTTACAGTAGTATCGGGTGGCAGGCGATACAGTTGTTCATGCAACAGATAAGAAAACGGAGATACATAGTCAAAAAAACAATCAACTGTTGTCGGAGTCATTTTACCGACCTTCAGGAGTTTACACGTTTGCGCAACATAAATTTTTGAATTTTTCCCGTAGAAGTCTTTGGCAGTTCGCCGAAGATGACGTTTTTTGGCGCTTTAAATCGTGCCATGTTGTTTTTGCAGTGCTCAATTAGATCTTCCGCTGACGGCGGCGGCGAGAACTCCGGATTTAGCTTGATGAATGCACAGGGTGACTCTCCCCATTTCTCGTCATATTGAGCGACTACAGCAGCTTCCATGACAGCAGGATGACGGAATAGAACATCTTCGATTTCAATGGACGAGATGTTTTCACCGCCTGAGATAATGATGTCTTTTGAGCGATCTTTGAGTTGAATATATTGATCCGAGTACATCACGCCAAGATCCCCTGAATGAAACCATCCGCCTGAAAATGCTTTCTCTGTCTCAGCGGGGTTTTTTAGGTAACCTTTCATTACATTGTTGCCGCGAAACATGGCTTCCCCGAGACTTTGTCCATCAGCTGGAACCGAAGTCATAGATTCCGGATCCATGATTTCCAGACCGGCCAGTGCAGTATAGGGCACTCCCTGGCGAGATTTGAGTTCCGCTTTTTCACTGTCCGTTAGCTGGTCCCACTCAGTGTTCCATTCGCAAATAACCGCAGGCCCGTATGTTTCAGTGAGCCCGTATACGTGAGTCATATGAAAACCACTCTTTTCCATTTTTTCCAGCACTGTCGCAGGAGGCGGTGCTGCCGCAGTCATCACTTCAACCGTATGCCTGAACTCGCGGCGTTGTGATTCGTTGGCGTTAACGATCATACCAAGTATAATTGGTGCACCGCAAAAATGAGATACATCATATTCGGCGATTGCATGGTATATAGATTCTGCATCCACGCTGCGAAGACAAATGTTGGTACCGCCCAGCATTGCGACTGTCCAGGGAAAACACCAGCCATTGCAGTGGAACATCGGCAAGGTCCAAAGGTAGGTTGGATGCGGTCGCATCTTCCAGTTCAGCGCATTGCTGATCGCATTTAAATATGCCCCTCTGTAGTGATAAACAACGCCTTTTGGATTGCCTGTGGTGCCAGAAGTGTAGTTCAGGGAGATTGCATCCCATTCATCTTCTGGTTGTTTGTTGAAATATTCACATTCTCCTTGACTTATGAATGCCTCATAATCCATACTTCCCAGTTTTGATCCATGTTGCACTGCATCATCCAATATGTCAATCACAGTTATATCCCGATTCACTTTTCCAAGAGCACTATCAATGACATCAGAAAACTCACGATCTGTAAAGAGTACTTTGGATTCCGCATGATCGAGAATGAACGCAATTGTTTCCGCATCCAATCTGACATTAATGGCATTCAGAACTGCACCCGACATGGGTACGCCGAAATGGGTTTCGTACAAGGCAGGTATGTTGGGTGCTATGATCGAAACCGTCTCTCCCCGTTGTATTCCCAGATTCGAGAGAGACGACGCCAGCTTGTTACAGCGAGCATACGTCTCTTTCCAAGTAAAGCACATATCATTGTGAATCAAGGAAAAGTAGTGAGGATAGATTCTCGCGTTTCTTTCTAGAAATCCGACCGGGGAGAGAGGTAAAAAGTTTGCCGAGTTTTTGTCGAGATGATACTCATAAGCATTATTCGCAGTCACAGCAAAATTCAAATAACCTGAATTAATTCAATAAATATACAAACTCAATGTTTAGCTTCTGAAAATTATAGTTGATGTAGGCAGGCTTGTCGACATTCAGATTTCAGGAGTTTTTGCACAAAATAGTAGGAGATAAAATGGTTGACAATCAAACACTTATGCAGTTACATGGATATTTTTTCGAGGATCTTGCCCTGGGAATGACGGCGGTTCATGGGAAAACACTTACTGACGCGGATGTACTGATGTTTTCAGGAGTATCCGGTGATACCAATCCTTTGCATCAGAATCGCGAATTTGCGAGCCAGACGCAATTCGGCGAACCGATTGTTCACGGGTTGTTGACTGCGAGTCTGATTTCAACCTTGATCGGAACTCGATTGCCGGGTCCGGGGTGTGTCTATATGGATCAAAGTCTGAAGTTCACCGTACCGGTTCGGGTCGGAGATACGGTGACTGCCAAAGTGGAAATTGTGGAACTAAGTGACGAATGCCCTTATGCAGTTCTAGACACCACTTGTTGCGTAGATGGACAAGTCGTTCTCAAAGGACAAGCGAAAGTAAAGGTTCCGCGAAGGAGTTCCATCGGGAATGGTGTCGGCTAGGCTGCAATTTCGTTCCCTTCGAGCATTGACTGATATTTATTCTTGCAAGTGACATAAAGGTATTGGAATGACAGAACAAGTTACTGAAAATAAATTATTGGAATCAAGCCAAGCTTCTCTCCTCTCAGAGTTTGGTGAACAATACAGTCGCATCATGCGTACGATAATGAAAGTTCCGGATAGTCCAGACGCGGCCTTGTATGCGATGGGAATCGGAACTCTTTTCATCAAAGCGGCAATAGGCAGTGCGCTTGATGCAGAAAGTTTGGTGCGGACAAATTCCGAAACGATGAAGAAGTACACGGCACTATCCGAGTATGTTCTGAAGAAGTCTCAAGGCAGCGACTCCGAACCTGTTGCGGCACCTGAATCCGGTGATATGAGGTTTCGCTCGCCGGATTGGAGTGAGAATCTGTGGTTTGATGCGATGAAGCAATCTTACCTCATTGGTTCTGAGTACTTGGAGAACCTATTTGGACAATCAGGCAATCTTGATTCTCAGGAAGCGCGTAAATTGGAATTTTATACCAGGCAGTGGATTGACTCGCTGTCTCCAACCAATTTTCCACTCGCAAATCCCGATGTTCTCAAGCAAGCAAAGGAGACCAAGGGAGAGAGTTTGGTTAAGGGGCTCAGGAATTTTGCGGACGACCTGGAATCCGGACGTGGCGTAAAAATGGTTGAGTCATCGGTCTTTGAGCTCGGCAGAAATATAGCCACTACACCGGGCAAGGTTGTTGCCCGCAATAAACTCGCGGAGCTGATTCAGTATGCGCCGACGAGTAAAGAAGTTCATGCGACACCAATCATGATTATTCCACCCTGGATCAACAAGTATTACATTCTTGATCTATCACCGAAGAATTCTTTTATCAATTGGCTGATCGGACAAGGGTACACAGTGTTCGTAATTTCATGGGTCAATCCTGATGAAACTTATCAAAACACATCTTATGATGACTATATGGAGCTTGGTCCACTTTGGGCGGCTCAAACGATTCAGTCGATTACAGAAGAAAAGAAGATTAATGCGGTCGGCTACTGTCTGGGCGGAACTTTGCTAGCCAGCTTACTGGGCTATCTTGCCAGTGCCGATGATCAGGAAAATTTTATCGACAGTGCGACTTTCCTCACAACTATGATCGACTTTTCAGAACCAGGAGACTTGGGAGTATTCGTCGACGAAAAAAGCGTATCGCAGCTTGAGAAAAATATGGAAGAAACTGGATATCTTGACGGCAAATCCATGGCTTCGACATTCAGCATGATGCGCTCGAATGATCTGATCTGGCATTTCGTGATCAATAATTATCTGCTAGGCAAGAACCCAGGAAATTTTGATCTGCTGTATTGGAATTCTGATTCTACGCGACTGCCCGCCGAAATGCATAGCTACTATCTACGGAAAATGTACATTGAAAACCTACTGTGCAAACCAGAAGGACTAAGTGCTTTCGGTGTTCCGATTGATCTTTCCAAGGTCAAGACTCCTGTGTTCTTTATCTCCACTCAACAGGATCACATTGCACCGTGGCAGTCTACTTATGCCGGTGCAAAATTGTTTGCAGGCAGGGTGAGATTTTTACTCGGTCAGTCGGGCCACATCGCAGGCGTAATCAATCCACCGTCAAAAAACAAGTACGGCTATTGGACCAGCACAAAATTTCTTTCAAAGTCGCCGCAGCAGTGGCTGGAGAGTGCAAATCGTCGTGAGGGTTCCTGGTGGCCGGAATGGGAGGGCTGGATTAAGGGGTTCAGTGGTGAACAGGTTGCAGCAAGAGAACCCGGCAACGAAACATTCAAGGCAGTAGCGGATGCACCCGGAATCTATGTAAAAATGTAGGTTTCGCGTAAAGCTACTGTTTCCAGGACGGCTCTCTTTTTTCGATAAATGCATCAATACCTTCCACTGCAGATGGAAAATTCAGATTACAGGCCATTCGATCACTAGCGATTGCATAAGCTGTTTCAAGTCCTTTGTCAATTTGCTCATAAAACAGTTTTTTGCCTAGAGCTAGCACTTCTCTTGGTTTTGCGGCGATGTTTCTAGCAAATTCGAGTGTGGCTTGTTCCAAATTTTCGGGATCTACTGCACGATTGATCAGGCCTCTTTGAAGCGCTGTACTGGCATCAATGAAATCACCTGTTAACAGCATTTCCATCGCATTCTTGCGTGATACGTTGCGACTTAAGGCGACTCCTGGCGTCGAGCAGAAGAGCCCAAGATTGATGCCTGATACTGCGAATTTTGCTTCCCTGGAAGCAATTGCCAGATCACAGTTGGCGACGAGCTGACAGCCTGCTGCCGTGGCAATTCCCTGCACTTGGGCAATGACGGGTTGAGGAATCTGAGTGATCGTAAGCATCATTTTGCTGCATTGCGCGAACAGTTTTCGGGCAAAAAATTCACTTTCGTGTGAGCGAATCTCCTTGAGATCATGTCCAGCGCAAAATGCGCGGCCTTTGGCTGCAAGAATGACGACCCGAACGGATTCGTCATCCGCGATTTCTTCAAGGACCTGCTGAAGCTGCGCAAGCATGGTCTGCGATAGCGGGTTATACTGTTGCGGTTTGTTCAGCGTGATTGTTGCGATTGCGTCAATATCTTGTCGATATAAATCTGGTGAAGAACTGTTCGGTAAAACGGCTGCTAGATTTTCCATTTGAATGTAGATGTTGAAGTGATCAATACAGTCCATTTTACCTTTCAATAGCAGATTGAACAAATTGTGTGATGAAAGTTACTATTGAAGAGTTCAAAGAGGTTTCCAGGCAGCAGCTGCCGCTGGTGGAAATTCTTGGCTTTGTCGTAGAAAGTATGGAGCAGGGCGAGTGCGTCGTTCGGGCGAATTACAAGGAAGACTTTTTGCGTCCCGGTGGTACGATATCCGGTCCGATTTTGATGGCATTGGCCGACTACGCGATGTGGGGTGCAATTATGAGCAAGGCCGAGCGTGTACAGATGGCGCTGACAACAAATTTGAATATCAACTTTTTGATTCGACCGGAGCCCGGCGACATAATCGCCGTTGCCAAAGTAATCAAGTTAGGGAAGAGGCTTGCAGTCGGTGCAGTTGAACTGTTCGGTAATGAGTGCAATGATTTGGTGGCGCATGTGACATGTACGTATTCACTGCCGCCGAGAACCATAGACGAGGAAACAAAATCATGAATAAACCATTTACCAACATTCGTGCCTGTGTATTCGATGCTTACGGGACGTTGTTTGACGTTCACTCAGCCGCCGGTCAGTACAGTCAGAAACTTGGTGAGCTGGAAGCGCCCGTATCGGAAATGTGGAGAGCGAAACAGCTTCAATACACGTGGCTTCGCAGTTTGATGGGTGCCTATGACAATTTCTGGACGGTGACGGGTGATTCGCTAGACTATGCACTGGCTTCGCATGGAGTTGAAGATGAAGAACTGCGTGAAAATCTAATGAATGCATACCTTCAACTCAGTTGTTTCGAAGAAGTGCCGAATGTGTTGCGGACACTCAAAGAGAATGGAATCGTGACAGCCGTACTCTCCAATGGCTCACCAGACATGCTTGATCCTGTTGTTGAAAACTCTGGCGTGACGGAGTACATCGATGCATGTATTTCAGTGGATGCAGTCAAAATTTACAAACCTACTGCAGAAGTCTATCAGCTGCCCTGTGATCGATTTGGCGTCAAGCCGGAGGAAGTAAGTTTTCAGTCCTCGAACTGCTGGGATGCCATTGGTGGCGCACAGTTCGGCTATCAAGTTGCCTGGTGCAACCGATACAGTCAGCAGTTGGACCGACTGCCCGCAAAGCCCCAGGCTGAAATTAACAATCTGACTGAACTGTTGCCTTTACTCGGTATCAACTAGCCTGATTTTCCTCAATTCATTCCTTTGGATAGCGGTTCTTGATCTAGATTGTTGGTGTTTGCCATTTACGTTTGCAGTGTGAAACGGTTTTCAGGAATCAAACTGAGAGAGTTGAATTGCTAAGGCACCTATTAGGAATCACTGTTTACGTACAGCGCAACTGCTGCACAGAAGGTCTAGTATGGGATTGAATTGGGATTGTGGATATTGGCGCCATTCCGGTGGTGGTGAATAATCGTCACGCCAGATTCCCACTTTGCCTAGTTTTGCCTGACGTTCTCCGTCAACAAATTCTTTATTATCGCCGACAGCAAGAGCCCAGCCTTCCAGTACCAGTTGATTTGCAATGTCGAACTGCGAGTTTCGACAGCGGGCCAATGGAGTCTCTGAAGAATCCCTTAGCGTCTCGCAACTCAATCGAGAATCCTTGAGAAGGTCGTAAAGACGCAGGGTTGCGGTTGCACCGCAAGGCCACTGTGCTTCACCTTCCAGGCATTTTGCCGTGGCTTTTGGCACTGCAATTCCATATAGCACTAGTTTTTCTCCTCTGACTTCAATCGCATTGTCTCTGAGCACGCGTACTGTGTCGGAACTGTGGGCAATTATCGTCACTGTTGCAAGGACGACTGCGAGCAAAAACTTGGGACGAACTGCTTGGAAATATTTGATCATACTTTCAGCCAGGATAACCCAACCTCGGATTTTGGAGCATCAAATTAGGAATTCGTATTTAACTATACATCAGCCGGTTGGGATTATGGATGCATAGCATTTTACCGAGCGCAAAATTTATGCATTTTTCAAAATTTTCTACCTCAGATATCGAGTCAGCAACCACTGTTCCAACAGTTTCATTTGTATGATTGTGTGTCACTTGGAGTAATGGTAGGGGAGAGTGGTTCAAGTTTTGTATTCTGAATAGTGTTATTCATGGAAGAATTGGAAACCGCAGCCAAAGATATACCCCAATTAGTGCGAACATGTAAAAAGATGACAGACGTCATATTGAAAATTTAATCTCAAATCAAACCATAACTAAGAATAAAATATAACAATATTCTAAAATATGTGAATAATTGAAATAATAATTCAATCTTCAATTAAAATACGCCAGCCCAGATATCTTATATTTTCTATTCTGTCTTGACTGACATCACAGGCAGCTGCCCGCAGGGAGGCGAACACGAACATTGGCATGAAGCACTTTCCTATATACCTAAATCTTTCAGACAAGCATGTTGTCGTATCCGGTGTCGGTGAAATCGCAGCGGCAAAACTGAGGCTTCTTCTTAAGACGGAGGCGCGGATATCAGTATTTGGCGAGAATCCCCTTACGGATATCCCGAATTGGGCGGGCACCGGCCGCATCAAGCACTTCAGACGTCGGATCGAAGCTCCGGATTTACGAGACTCATTGCTGCTTTACTGCGCCAGTGGCGATCCGGAAGAGGATTCCCGGGTGGCGCATATTGGCCGCAAACTGGGCATTCTTGTCAATATTGTAGACAATCTCGAGGAAAGCGCATTCATCACGCCTGCCATCGTGGACCGGAATCCGGTTACTGTAGCAATAGGCACAGAAGGTGCCGCACCGGTTCTTGCGCGTGGAATCAAGGCGGACATGGAAGAAAGACTGCCGCAGTCGATCGGACCGCTCGCACGAATCGGAAAGACATTCCGCCCGTTAGCGAAAAAACTCCCAGCTGGCAAGGAACGTCGTGGCTTCTGGTCCGAATTCTACTTCCGAACCGGACCTCGGGCACTCTCACGGGGCGGGGAGATCTGCGCGCGCGAGGCACTGCATAATCTTCTTGAGGACCGTCTTGCGGATAGTGCGCCGACAGGTCTGGTTTCTGTAGTCGGGGCAGGTCCCGGGGACCCTGAATTGCTGACACTCAAAGCACGCAGCCGACTGCACGAGGCCGATGTAGTTATCCATGATCGTCTGGTTCCGGCAGCAATCCTTGATATTGCGAGGAGGGAAGCCACCATTATTTACGCCGGCAAGACTGGTTTTGGGCCATCGTCGAAGCAGTCGGAGATCAACAGGCTCATGGTTAAACACGCACGTACTGGCTGTCATGTTGTGCGCCTGAAATCGGGAGATCCAGCGATCTTCGGAAGGCTCGATGAGGAAATCGAAGCCCTTGCGGCTGCTGGAATCGAGTGGGAAATCATTCCCGGCGTCACGGCGGCGACAGCGGCAGCAGCCAGTATAGGCGTCTCGATGACCAGGCGCAGCAAAAATTCGGAAATCCGCATAGTGACCGGTCACGACACATACGGATTTACGGAGCAGGACTGGGTGGGTTTGGCAAAAACCGGGGCCGTTACAGCGATCTACATGGGGAAGCGTGCCGCGAGATTTCTGCGAGGGCGCCTGCTCATGCACGGTGCTTCGGGGCCAACACCAATCACAATCGTCGAGAATGCATCACTGCCTGACCAGAAAATCGTTTCGACCACACTGCTTCACCTTCCCGATTCCCTGGAAGCGAATGAGTTCAAGGGACCGACCGTCATTCTCCTCGGCCTTGCTGGAGCGGCCGCTAGGGATGCTGGCGAATCGCTTGCTGGTCTAGAACTGGATGCGGTCTGATGGCACGTCCGTTTGTCCCGAAAGTTCTTACTGCCAACCATCTTCTGGATGGCGAGGTCATATATTTGACTTCCTGCGGAGAATGGACACGCAAACTCCAAGAAGCACTGCTGATCGACGATGAGCCTACGGCGAAGGCTGCACTGGCAAAGGCCGAGCAGGAATCGGACACGCTTCTCAATCCATACCTTGCTGATTCTGTTCCAGACATCCATGGCCAGCCGTGCCCGGCTCATTTCCGCGAGGCATATAGGTCCCGCGGACCATCTAATTACTACCACGGTAAGCAAGCGGAAGACTGAATTATGTATAGCTACAGTGAATTCGACAGTGGTTTCGTCAGAAATCGAGTGAAGCAGTTTCGTCATCAGGTCGAACGCCGTATTGACGGTTCCCTCACGGAGGAAGAGTTCAAACCGCTCCGTCTTATGAACGGGCTATATCTCCAACTTCATGCGTACATGTTGCGGGTCGCAATTCCCTACGGGACACTCAATAGTCGCCAGATGCGGCAGCTCGCCTGGATCGCGGACCGCTGGGACAAGGGATACGGTCACTTTACAACGCGTCAAAATATCCAGTTCAACTGGCCGAAACTGCGGGATGTGCCGGATATTCTGGATGCACTAGCGGACGTGGAAATGCACGCAGTCCAAACATCTGGCAACTGCGTGAGGAACGTGACCGCCGATCATTTTGCCGGAGCTGCAGCGGATGAAATCCAGGATCCCCGGCCGACAGCGGAACTGTTACGGCAATGGTCAACGGACCACCCGGAATTCGCATACCTTCCGCGCAAGTTCAAAATCGCCATCACTGGTTCTCCGATCGACCGTGCGGTGACCAGAGCACACGACATCGGTCTGCGCATGATGCGTAGCGAATCTGGTGAAAACGGATATGAAGTCATTGTGGGAGGCGGGCTTGGCCGCACACCCATGATCGGCAAGGTCATCCGGGAATTCCTGCCGGAACAGGACTTGCTGCCCTATGTCGAGGCAATTCTGCAGGTTTATAATGCACTCGGCCGACGTGACAACAAGTACAAGGCCCGGATCAAGATAACTGTCCACGAACAAGGCATCGACACCATCAGGTCGATGGTCGAGGAACGGTTCCGGGTGCAACGCAAGGAGTTTGCAGGCGCAGACCAAGTGCTGCTCCGAGAAATCCGGGCCGCATTCGCGGAACCGGAATACATTAATGCACCAATACATCCGTTCAACACCGCATTGGGCAGCGATTCGTCTTTTCGCGCTTTCACGGAGTCCAATCTGCACCAGCACAAGAATTCGGACTACAGCATCGTCACAATTTCTCTGAAGGCGCACGGCAAGACCCCGGGAGACGCCACATCCAACCAGATGCGGGTCATCGCCGACTTGGCGGAAACTTATGGACACGATGAACTTCGTATCAGCCATGAGCAGAACGTAATCCTGCCCCATGTGCATAGGAAAGATGTCCCAGCGGTATATGCAGCCCTGCATGACGTTGAGCTTGCGACGGCAAATGTTGGTCTTGCATCTGACATCATTGCATGCCCTGGAATGGATTACTGCACTCTTGCCACTGCACGTTCGATTCCAATTGCGCAAGAAATCGCAACCAGGTTGGACGAACTGAAGCTTGAGCATGAAATCGGCGCCATGAAGATAAAGATTTCGGGGTGCATCAACGCCTGCGGCCATCATCACGTTGGACACATCGGCATTCTCGGCCTCGACCGTTCGGGAGTCGAAAACTACCAGATTACTCTCGGTGGGGATGGCACCGAAACAGCGAGGATCGGTGACCGCGCCGGCCCCGGGCTAGCAGCCGAAGAATTAGTTCCGGCCATTGAACGGCTTGTTCGTACCTATCTGGAAATTCGTTCGGATAAGACGGAGACGTTTCTCGAAACCTATCGCCGTATTGGAATGGAGCCATTCAGAGTTGCACTCTACCCGGGCGGAGGCAGGGCGCAAAGGAATAGACGCGTACATGCGGCATGACAATTATCGTAAATGACTTCGGTTTTTCGCCCGACAACCGGAGCGACTGCTTCCTGGGTTGGGACAAGGCGAAAGAGGACATTGGCACGGTCGTACCTGGGACTGCATTGGACGTGCCGAACAATCTTGACGGAGACGAGCTGATTCCGATTTTCGGAAACATTGCGCTCATTCGCATTCCCTTTCCTACACATATTGACGGCCGCGGGTTTACACTAGCACGTCGCCTGCGCCTTCTTGGATACAAGGGGCGCATCAGGGCTCACGGTCATGTACTGGCCGACCAGTATGTGATGGCGAGGCGTTGTGGCTTCGATGAGGTGGAAATTGACGATGAACTCGCCTGCCGCCAACCGGAAATCCAATGGAAGCCCAATACCGACTGGCGCAGACACGATTACCAGGAACGGCTGCGGAGGTCAAGGTGACCCTGTGGTGTATAGGTAGGTGGCGGGGGCGTGCCACGGTGGAAACAAGTGCTGGAGAAACAATTCGGTGGAAAAACTCAGTCTATTGGTAATCAGAGCATGCCAGTCGCTGAGTACTTTGCCAGAAATACGTCTACTAAATGGGCGGACTTTTCTGGCGTCATAGGGACAGTGACACAAACCTCTATGATGGTGCGGTTATGAATTTTTTCGTGCGATAGCCTTGGTGATGAGAAGCCCAAAGAGTGAAAACTAGTAATATCAGACTTCCTGACCTCTGTTTTCAATCCGATTTACTTCAAGTTCACGCATGTTGATAATCTTACTTTCTTTTTTGTGAAAACCGAATGATATTCTCAGTGAATTTCTTTGCAATGTTGGCTAATTTGAAATTACACCTTATTCAGTTCGCAGGATTGCCGACATGCCCTATTGCGTTTCCAACAGCTTGATTCGAAATCGATATCCCAGTATCGACCTCGCACTTTTCAACGAAAACCACCCGCAAACCGTTAGAATGAGACATGTTTAATTGGTCGAGGTCAGGAAGTCTGAATATGCGGAACTCGCTGTTGGCAACAATGTTCGCTTCCTCGTTGTCAATTGTCGCGTGCGGTGGTTCTGGAAGCTCGCCTCCAAAAAGTGACACGCCTCCAAAAAGCGACACCCCCCCCCAAAGCGACACCCCCCACGAACTTGGAGCCCCACACAAAGGTGTCAGATTCGATCACGTCGAACTTGATTTGCTAGCACATCCGACGAAGGATCCGTTCACCGTGACGGTGACCTTCTCCGAACCGGTGACGAGGCTGACAGCCGAAGATGTGACGGTGACCAAAGGGACCAAGCGCGCGTTTTCGAAGAGCGGCGCAACCTTTATGATCACGGTCACGCCGGACACCGACTACGCAGGGGACTTGACGATAGAAGTGGCGGAGAACGCGGCGTTCGAGGGGAGCCCCGCGGTGCGCAAAACTTTCAAGGTGGACACCAAGGCGCCGACACTGGAAGCCTTGGGTTCAGCCGGGTACCCCAGAGAGAACGAGCGCCGTCTCCACCCGGCGGGCCATCCCATCTTTTGGCTCGCCTTCTTCGACGACGAGGTGGTCGTGAAAGGCGCTCCCCACGTCAAATTCGACGTAGGCGGGATAACTAAACAGGCACGGTATTCAGGCGAGACGGAGTGGATGGGAGAGGGGGGAGAGTCATTAAAAGCACTGGAGTTCCGGTACGTGTTCGAGATCGGCGACTACGACGAGGACGGCGTTAGCACCGAGGCCAATCCCTTGACGGTGGACGCCGGCAACTACATCCAGGACATATCGGGGAACAAGGCCACGCTCGAGACGCACGCTATCGAAAACCAGGAAGGGCACAGGGTGGAAGGGCTCGGGTTGTCGATCACCGACGCGACCGCCTCGGAGAGCAACAACTTCATGGAATTCGTGGCACAGCTGACACCACGGGCTCCCCGGATATTGAGCGTTGACGCAGTCTACACCACAGCGGACGGCACTGCCATTGAGGGCGTCGATTACACGGCAGCGGACGGCAAAATCACTTTCGAAGTAGGGGATGCATCTAAAACCATCCGCATTCCACTGACGGATAACAACGACGACGACGGCGACAGGACTTTCACAATCACCCTGAGCACGATAGACGCGGAGCTCACCGATGGTGAGGCGACGGGCACGATTCTGGACAACGACGATAGTCTGCGCACGGATGGCGCGTCGAATCTGGCGCCGAGCGTGCCGTTTACTGTGAAGCCGCACGAGCTTTCGGTGGCAGACGCGGGCGCCGAGGAGGGGGTGGACGAAACCATGACGTTCATCGTGACACTGAGCCCGTCGAGCACACGAACGGTTACGGTGGACTACGCGACGACGGACGACACGGCGAAGGCGGGCGAGGATTATACGGTAGCGTCCGGGACGTTGACATTCGCGCCAGGAGACACGAAGAAGACGGTCGAAGTCGCGGTTCTGGACGATGCCAAGGATGAGGACAGGGAGACATTCACGCTCCGGTTGAGCAACGCATCGGGTGCGGCACTGGTGGATGCCGAAGCAGTCGGCGCGATCACGAACAACGATCCGATGCCAAAGGCGTGGCTGGCGTGGTTCGGAAGCATGGCCACGCAGCACGCGCTTGACGCGGTGGAGGAGCATCTGGCAAGCACCCCGGATTTGGGCCTGCGGGCAACGGTTGCTGGCCAGCGCGTCGATCCGCAAGGATTGGCGCAGCTGGCGAACGGTCGGCACCGGAAAGCTTACTTAAAATACAGTCCAACTCTGGATGCCGTAGAGATACGGAGCGTGACGGCCCGCGAGCTTGTCGCAAGCGGTTCCTTCCGCTACGCGTCTGAGGACACCGCGGGCGAATTTTTGACCGCGTGGGGGAGAGGTTCGTTCTCAAGTTTCGAGGGACGCAAAGGCTCGTTCAAGTTCGACGGCAAAGTGACGACCGGCACACTCGGCGCGGATCACGAACGCGGCGGGCGACGAAACGGATTCGCGGTTTCATACAGCGAAGGTGATGGTACTTACTCGACGAACGGCTCCAAGGGCCGGATAGATTCATCGCTAGTCGGCATCTATCCCTATCTGCGCTACGAAGCTACGGACCGCTTGGGTCTGTGGGGCACGCTCGGATACGGGGAAGGCAGTCTGACGCTGACGGGGAGCGGCGAGAAAGCCATCAAGGCCGACATCCGAATGAAGATGGGTGGTGGTGGGGTGCGCAGCGAACTTATGTGGCCAACCGAGGTGGGAGGCTTCACGCTCGCGCTTGAAGCGGATGCGCTGCTGCTACGGCTGGATTCGGAGCGCGTTCCGAACCTGCTTGGAGCGAAGGCCGACGTGAACCGACTGCGCATCGGCTTGGACGGCTCCAAGACTTTCAATCTCGACGGAGGTATGTCGCTCACACCGTCCTTGGAGATTGGAATCCGCCATGACGGCGGCGATGCTGGAAAAGGTGCTGGCTTGGCGCTCGTCGGCGGACTCCGCTATGCGGGCGTGGATGGCTTGACCGGGGAAATGAGATTCAGCAGCTTACTGGCGCACGAGATGCAGGGCTACGAGGAAAGGGGCGTTTCGGGAACCGTCCGCTACGATCCGGCACCGTTATCGGCCATCGGTCCATCGCTGAGCATCTCGCTGTCCCGCGGCGGTTCAACGAGCGGCGCGGAGTCGCTATTCGCGGACATCGCGAAGGACGGCTCCACGCCCGTTGTGGGCTTGAATGCAGAATACGGCTACGGGGCTTCCCCGGTACCCGGCTTGAGCGGCGCGCTGACACCCTACAGCGGCGTTTCGCTGTTAGACGGGGAATTACGCCAGTTGCGCTTGGGTGCCCGCTTTCAAAGCGATGCGGTCAGCCTGAGCCTGGAGGGTGAGCGCCGCGAGAACGTTGAACAAGCGCCCGAACAATGCATCATGCTGCGCGGCTTCCTGAACTGGTGACGGCGGCCAAGGCCGGATGTGCGTTGCGGACAGTGGCAAGATTCTTCCCATCACGTTTGAACGGTCCTTGGCAATACTTTCACAGTCTCAATCAACCGGCGCAGATCCAAAGACATCTTCGTGCAGCCGCGCATTCGATGCCGTCGACTGTGCGTGTTCAAGGATCGAGTGTTGATTGTCATTGAATAAGGTAATTATCCCCTAACCACAAGTATTTGTCAATAAAAAAGAGAGGGCGTAGTACATCGCCCTCTCTTGCATTATGGGCTGGCATTAACGGATGCTATTGTAACACTGTGCCTGAGCTGCCGAATTGCCGGTGATTTCCGAGCACCAGTATTGCTGAAAGCTCCGATCGTTTTGCTCCATGAAAAACTGCTGTTTTTGCAAGTTTTGACGCTCAAGCTGTTCTTGGATCTGGCGCATTTGCTGATCGTAGTACGATTCGCCGGTTTGATACTGCGGCTGTCCTATAGACTGTCGGATCCCGAGTAAATGTCATAGGGATTGCTGTAGTCATACCACTGACCGAAAGCAGCGGTTGAAAATAGGCATAAAGCCAGTAAGATTAATCTGATGATCATGTTAATTTCTCCGTAGTTCATATTTACAATTTCCGGCAAAAAGGGTGCCGGGTCTTTGCAAACATTCTAGAAAAAGAAATCCCTGCCTATTCGCCTGGACCGGCTGTTGTATTCGGCAAGTAACCCGACATATGGGGCATCTAGAATGTTTGCAATTTTGATTCTACTATACTTGTGTTATAAATAATCACATGATTACCACGGCAAATTTTTTCTAATTTTTTGTCGGTGAAGCGGTAGAAAAGCAGACTGGATCTGTCCTAATTTGCTGTCAACTGAGGTCTGCAAGAGCTCTGTGACCGACAACGTAGGCGGGCAATGCCCCTGATCGGCGTCAATTCAGCAACAATTGCGCCCGATTCACCAAGCGTTGGGTATTCACGACGCAGGCAAACCTGCCACGCCGCGAGTGGCATTGCAGTTGAGCCGGTGATTTCGCTAGGCAGCGAGCGGCAATTCCATGAGCGGCGGTTTGAGTGCCTTCCGTGGCCGGGTATTTGCGGTCAGCTTGAGGTAGTCAAGCACTTTTCGCGGGTGGCAGCGCAAACGGTACAGCTGTTCGGTAATCGGCTGACGGTTTTGTTTCTGGCGGTGTTTCAGCACACTGAGTGCGAAGCGGCGCAAACACGCCATGTTCTCAGGTCCGTGGCCGCTGCGAATCAAACTTGTGTCTTCATCGAAGGCATGCGGATTGTCGAGAATCCAGTGAGCTGATTCTACCGACCAGTGGCCGCGATTGACTTTGAGCACCTGTTCGGCACTGGCTTGGTGCGGGTCCTGCGAAGTGACGCCGTAGGCGACTTCGCAGGTGTCAGGCTTGGAACGGTTGAGGAAACTCACCCGCCGTTCCACCTTGAAAACCTGAGCGGTGTGCGGGAAGCTGACATAATCGTTCAATCGATCGGATACCCAGATGCGCCTTTGCTCAATGCGCCCATGGTCTTTTTCCAGATCACTGACATGGTCCGGCTCGCGGTTCGAGCTTTCAAACTCGTATTCGATCGCTTCCAGCAGATTCGGCTGATTGGCCTTGACCGTGAAATGATAATGTCCGCCTTCAGAGACGATGTATTGAGCCGTTTTGCGTTGGGTGTGCATGGCATCAGCGGTGATCGTGCGCCCGGCAATGTCAAGTTGCTGCAAGGTCGGAATCGCAAACTTGATCTCATTCGATTGCTTTTCCTCCTCAGCATCTGCTGTCGGCACGGTGCCTACTTTTTTTTTGCGTAGCATGCCCGCTTTGTTGCCCCACCACGTTGAGCACATGCACCTGTCTGCCATCGGCGTCATTCGAGCCCCGCAACACCTTGCCATCCAACGCGATCGGTTCGCCTGCGATGCCGAAATGGTGCCCGCAAAATCCACTGATCGCACGCTGCAAAGCCTCCGGGCCCACATTGATCATCACGTTGCGGAGCACCGTGATGCTCGGCACCAAACGCTCGCCTTTGACTATCCGACAGCGAAAATGACGGCGGTTGCTCTGACTGAGCTCATCACACCAAAGCCAAATGTCCTTGTAGCCCCTGGCGCCACTGAGTATTGCTGCAGCCGCCAACGCCAACACACAGGCCAGCTTGTGGCGCTTGCCCTGGCCACGGCGAAAATCATCCACTTCATCTTCAAAATAATCCATCAGTGACTTATAATCATCATTCGTCAGTTTCATCTTCTCGACTCCGGTTCGATAAGGGTTGGGCAATTGAGGGGCGCACAAGATGCGACGAGCATCGTGTTGCAAGGCCTTGACGAATACGAGTTTGATCGATTCGCAAGGCTCGGCGCTGTAGCCCCCGCTGATACGCCGATAGCCGCGGGTATGACCGACAAAAGTCCATCCCGCGGCGCGGTAAATCGTGCCCGCGTGGTGAGCTGAATCCACATAGGTCTCCAGCATCAGAAGCGGTTGGTTGAACTGTTCAAGCCAGTCGTTGCGCAAGCGTCGGAGGCAGCGCGACACAATGCGCGATGCCAAATTCGGATAATGATGACCGGGCAAGATCAGAAAGCGCGAATTGTTCGCAACCAGTTTCAATCGGTCGGTGCGGTGCTGGCGATGCCAGCCAATCCAGCGGTCGCGGGCTGCGCATTGCAATGCAGCCGGTGAGAAACTCACCAGCGCCAGCCACTGCTCTCGGCAGGTTGCAACATAGTGCAGTTCATGGCCGATCCGGCGCAATGCGCCGCGCAGATGATGACGTTGCATCAAAGCGTCGAACAATGGCAGCTCAGAGGCGGTGACCAGCCTGAGATCCACAGTCGGCGGGTAGGCTTTCGCAGTTTTGAGACCTTCAAACATGTGCGAAAGTGTATCAGGTTCAGACTGAAAAGTCCAGAACTGAGCGTTAAATATTCATACTCAACAGATTAGATGCAGAACATAATCGCCGTGACATGATTACCCTAAATCGGATAACATACTCGCATTCAAAGGAAATGGAGTATTAACATGGGCAACGACCTGCACCAACGTATAGAAAGCCTAGAGGAAGTCTGCCGACAAACTCTGGAAGCGGTAAATGGCTTACGTGCCGATTTTGAAGCGTTTCGACAAGAGCAACGGGAAGAAAATAAGAAGACGCAAGGACTCTTGCGCCAACTTGGTGTAAGGGTCGGTGGTGTTGAAGGACGTATGGGTGTTGTGGAGCAAAGACTCCAAGCAGTAGAAGATACAGTCTTTAGCGATGCCTATGCCTAACACAGACAAACAACAGAAGGCAGTGCCGGTGGTCAAACAAAACCGTGTCGCTCCGCCAGCCCTGCATAAAAAGGGCAGGGAGCGATTTACAGGATTACTCAGGCAGGCCGTTCCGCCCGTAAAAGCTCGACCAGATCACTAAACATTTTTTCCGGTGTTTTTCGTTCGTTATGCCGGAAGTCAAACTCTGATAGATACTTGGGCATGTGCCGTTTCGATATGTGGACATGTGTGCCCCGAACACTCCGTTTGAATAAAGACCAGTGCCTTCAAGCGAGTTCACATGGCACTCTCCATTTACATATTCTCCGATGCCGTGCTGAACGGTGTCGTGATAGTATCCATGTGAGTTCAGATTGTCGTAAGTTTTCAGTTCGTCCGAGTAAACAATGCTTCCTTCTTCGATTGTTTCTAGCACAATAGGTTCAAGGGTTTTCCGTTTCACGTTTTGGACTACTTCGGTCTTCAGATCACCGACTCTCTCCTTCATGCCGAACACAACCGTTTTACCCTCAGCTCCGCGACCTCGTTTGCCTTTGTGCTTGCCACCGACATAAGTCTCGTCCACTTCCACCTGGCCAAACATATCGCCACTATCCATTTCTGCCATGAGTTTTCGTATTTTATGCCCATCCGCCAAGCACATTTATAAGTTACGCCTAATTGTCTTTCCAGCTCTTTACCCGATACGCCGTGGCGAGTGGCAGTAAACAAATACATTGCATAAAACCACTTGTGCAATGGTGTGCTGGACTTCTCAAAGGGCGTTCCAACGCAAGGATAAACATGTGCCCCGCAGAACTGGCAAGCGAAAGCCCTGCGTTTTGCTATGCGGTGGTATTTTGTCTCGCGCTTGCACTCATCGCACACCGGATTATCGCCGTAGCGTAAGTCCATGATGGTGCTTAAACAGGTTTCATCGTCTGGATAGTCTTGCTGAAAGTCGTAGAATGTGTATTTAGCCATTGATTTTCCTAACTTTTGCCATGAAATATATTACGAATGCGGCGAAAGGGAACGAAAATTCCCCTGCCCCAGACAAGGCTGGAAAAAATCTTCCGTTCACTTCACTTTCGTAAATGACATCTATCAGGTCAGACATGCGAACCCCAATTGCTGTCCTAGACCGGATCGGATGACAATTAGAATTTGTCGAACGAACTCCTGAACTGACAGAAGTGTATTTCATAGTTCGGGGTGATTGCAATCGAGATCATGGGTGTTTTATTCGAAGCGCGAAAGCAGGATTCCCTACAATATCACCGAATGCCTGGTTCAATCCGGATCAGTTTGGGCACGGGATCAGGAGTACCCAAATGCCCCTGTGTCTCGAGCACCTGAAAGGGAACAGTGCCCCGATCATTGGCTGCAATGGAGGTCCAGTAGGATGTTTGTGCCTATGAGCACCAGTACAGGGAATTATGGGCACCTCTATAAACCCTGATTTTTCAGGGTTGCCGGGAGCCGAATGAATAATTTTGAGAACTTTCGCACATTGCGACTTTCAATTTCGAGATTTTGAACATATTTCACTCACCCAGGCACAACTTCCCCTACACCGTCGTAACCGGTGGCTCCAAATAACTCAGCCGTCTTATGTTATAGCAAAGATTCCGCAACCCAATCCACGTTTGGGCTCGTACCCTGCCTATTACACACAAGTCTCAGACTTCCTGACCTCGACCAATCAAATATGTCATTATTCTGACGGTTTGCCGGGCGGTTTTCGTTGAAGAGTGCGAGGCAGGTACTGGGAAAATCTTCGCAGATGGCTTTCGAGTCGAGCTGTTGGAGACGCAATAGGGCATGTCTGCAATTCTGTGAACTGAACAAGATGGCCTATCAAACTTGCCAGCATTGCAAAGAAATTTGCTGAGAATGGTTTGCTGACAGCAGTTCTTTGAAGCGGGAGTGGACCCCTCAAAATAAATCCTTCCGGTTCAATTCTGGATTATCGCTTGACAGTTCTTTCAATTTCATATCTATTTTGTGGTTGTGCGACCAGCAAACCGCTGAATCCACACGATCAGGTTCAACCCCCATCCATTCAGGAGAATGCAAGATGGAAGAGATGTATGCCGCCAACGATGAATCCCTGCATCAATCGCACGATGCGTTCTTTTGCGAGTGGTTCAGCAAAGATAAATACGCCATCGAACTGGCACAGCTTGCGCTTGGAGAAAACGCGAATGTGTTGTTGGACTGGTCAAGTTTTCATCTGGAATCCACCGCTCTGACTGAAGCGCGCGGGCGAAAGAGACAGGCGGACCTGTTGTGTTCCGTGACCTTGAACAAGCATCACTCGACGGAGCGCGTGTATCTGTTGTTGGAACATAAAAGCCATCAGGACAAATCAACCCTGTCGCAGTTGTTTGAATACCAGCTGCTGGCGCGTCGTTCACATTGTGGTGCAGTGATTTCTTCGATTGTCTATCACGGTCGCGAACGCGAGTGGAACGGGGGGTCAGGATTTCAGGATGTGTTTTTGAAACTGCATCCGGAATCCATCTCGTTGCTCAATCATCTGTTTGCCGTCAGTGCCGATTGTCTGGTATTGAACCTGCGTGATGATGCGGTTCTTGAACGAACCGGTGGTTTGAGTTGCCGAGTGATCTTATATATACTGAGCAAGATATGGCGACTGGATGATGAACGGGTGGCAGAGGCGTTTCGGATGGGTCTGACGATTGAATCGGATGAGGAACGCACTGAAATGATCAGATCTGTGACGCGGTATATTCGACGCAAATACCCATACGACTGGCAGAGACTGGAACAGATTGAACGAGAAACGATAGCGGAGGAAAAGAGAATCATGGCACAGGTGATGACGCTTGCGGAATTGGAAAAGCAGGAATACATGAAGCAGGGAATGGAACAGGGAATTGAGCGGGGAATTGAGCAGGGAATTGAGCAGGGAATTGAGCAAGGCTACAGTGATGCGACACAAAATATTGCTTTGAATTTGATTCGTGAAGGTCTTGACATCAAAACGATCTGCAAATTTACCGGATTGTCTTTGGATGAAGTGAACAAACTGCAAAACGATGTCCATTGATGCCGAAGTGGCATCTGATGCACTCGCTGCAACAGTCTTCTTTGTGCTTTGGCAGCGTCTTTGTAATTTCATTGATCATGTTGCCAAAGCGTGATTTCAGTTGGAATTGGCCACCCTCTGAAACATGAATGCAACCTACAGTTCATTAGACCGAATACGTTCAGTGTGGAACATCACGGCTTGAGTGAACGCTGACTGACAGCTTTGTTAATCAAGCCTGCATATACAACCCCGAAACATTGTGGAAAAACTTACTCAAATTGAATGCCATTGCAGTCGGCTCTGGTTCGAGATTTCCACCTGTCAGAGCACCTGACATCCGGACATACGTCATACAGGCGGCACGATTCGCAGGATTCATTCCGTCAAGACGTCAGTTGCTTTCAGGAATCAAGAAACTCTGGGATGGATATGTTATTCTGCAACACTTTCAGCCTGCCTGACCTCGACCAATTAAATCTGTCTCATTCTAGCGGTTTGCCGGGCGGTTTTCGTTGAAAAGTGCGAGGCAGGTACTGGGAAAATCTTCGCAGATGGCTTTCGAATCGAGCTGTTGGAGACGCAATAGGGCATGTCGGCAATCCTGCGAACTGAATTAGGTGACATATTAAATTAGCCGGCATTGCAAAGAAATTCACTGGGAATATCATTCGGTTTTCACAAAAAAGAAAGTAAGATTATCAACATGCGTGAACTTGAAGCAAATCGGATTGGAAATAGAGGTCAGGAAGTCTGAGTCTAATCAGAACTTAATCTCTCATACAGCCAGCCGTCTTTTGACCTGTACCTGCGCATTGCCAACTCGTAACCCTGCGACATGTTGACCAGTCTAATATAACCTTCCCATATTTTCTGATAACCGGGCGGCGGATCGTTTTTACGGTTCAGATAGCCGGCAGTTATTGCCACGGTCATCACCGCAGCACCGAGATTGTCCGGCACCGCCAGCTTGTTATCCTTCGCAAAATCCTGCAATACGCCAATCTCCACGTCCGTGAACATCACTTCCATGGGCAGCTCCGGTGCTTCGCGTCCCACCTTGGCGCAGCGCTCGTTGATGAACTCGGCATGTTCCGGGAGGAAGTTCAGGCACGATTGAAGCATGGCATAGGTTCGGCTTTGGAGAGACAATCGCTGTTATTCGATTTATGCGCATTTTTCCAAAAAAAGCAGACCGAACCGCATGTTTATTGATATTCTCTTCACCTATGTCACGTGTTCTGAAGTTATTAATTGCAGTTTTCAGTTTTCTATTGATTTTAAGTCAGTCTACATTTGCATCAGAACTGTCAGATTATTGGAGCCAACATTCTAATGACAGTGAAATATTAGTTGATCACACTCAGTGGAGTCAGCTGCTAACGACTTATATTGAGGAAAAAGATGGATTGAATCTGTTCCGCTACGGAGCATTTACTCCCTCAGACAAGGACCGACTGAATCGGTATTTAGAATATCTTCAGTCTGTCATAGTAACGAATCTGAGTGCGGATGAGCAGTTTGCATACTGGATCAATCTCTACAATGCACTAACCATCAAAGTCATTCTTGACCACTATCCAGTAGCGAGCATCCGCGATATTTCGTATGGTCTGTTGTCCTTCGGGCCCTGGAAAGAACAGCTAGTTACGGTCGAAGGTTTTGAGCTCAGCCTGGATGACATTGAGCATGAGATTCTGCGGCCTCTTTATCAAGACAATCGAATTCACTACGCCGTTAATTGTGCATCAGTCGGCTGTCCCAATCTTCAAATTACAGCTTTCACGGCAGACAATCTTGATGACCTACTGGAGTTTGCCGCAACTCAGTACATTAACCACCCCCGAGGCGTGACCATTATTGAGGATGAACTGATTGTTTCCAGCATCTATGACTGGTATGCGGAGGACTTTGGCGACGACGATGAGGAGATTGTCGACCATCTGCTGGAATATGCGGAAACAGGTCTTGCTGCAGGACTCAGTGAATTTGATGAAATTGAGGACTATGAGTACGACTGGTCGCTGAACGAATGAGGCCATGCTCAATCAAAAACATGTTACTGTCATCATCCCGGCCTTGAACGAAGAGCAGTCGATTGCCAAAGTCATTGGAGATGTTCCCAATTGCGTAGACCAGATTCTGGTCGTTGATAACGACTCCCAAGATGCCACCGCCGAACTAGCTGAACAAGCCGGTGCCAGAGTAGTTCGTGAATCCAGTAAGGGCTATGGAATGGCCTGCCTTACCGGAATTCGAGAATCTGGTAAAACCGACATTCTGGCATTTGTTGATGGAGGCTATAGCGATTATCCCGAACAGTTGGAAGATTTGATTGAGTCGGTGGCAAACAATCGGTGTGACCTCGCCATAGGCTGTCGGCAGGAAGATTCGAGTAAGCCAAGAGGGCGATTCAGGCACCAGAAATGGGGAACCAAACTCGTGTGCTTGGTAATTCAATTGTTACATGGTTTTCGATTCGAAGACCTGGGGCCGATGAGGTGTATCAAAGCAAATACTTTGTCGAATCTAAACATGGAAGATCAGGACTTCGGTTGGACCGTAGAGATGCAGCTCAAGGCAGCGAAGGCGGGTTTCACAATTCTGCAAATTCCAGTCGACTATCGCAAAAGACTGGGTAAATCCAAAATTTCAGGGACATTGAAAGGCTCACTCATGGCAGGCTATAAGATGTTCTACTGGATTAGTCGACTGGCAGTCTCACAAATATTTCGGAACCGGCATTGACCTCAGATGCAGCCTCGCCTCCTGTAGCGCCAGTAATCGAATAATAGTGCAAAACCAATTGTTGTAATTTCGACTACCCAGGCGAATCTGTTAATCTGGTAGGCACCCAGCTCAGAGTCTGGCAGATGAAGTCCGGTCATATATGACAGAGACACGACGATAGCGGCAGTCCATGCCCAGAAACTCGGCCAGAGTACTGCGAATGGCAGCAACCATACAAGATACCATGGATTGATTACGGGAGAGACAAGCAGTAACAGGCCAAATACCCAGTCCATTCTTGGAATAGCTACATTTCCCCTGTATACGTTGTATCGAGAGAAATAAAAGCAGAACCAGATCAGGAACAACCCTCCACACAGGTATCTAGCGGTCCAGTCTGACGCCAGCACCTCAAGTAATTCAAACAGAATTGCATTGAATTGCCAGTTGACTGCGAAGTATCCAAGCACTGTTAAATCTGTACTTCCCTGAAGCAGAAAAGGGCAATATAGGATAACCATTGTGACTAAAACGGTTAACCAGTAGCGAAGAGGCTGACGGAAGAGAATAAATGGCAATGCAAGCAAAGCAAATATCTTTGTACAGCAAGCCACGCCGATGAGTATGCACGACAAGAATCTATAGCCATTCATTCGGGCAGATAACGCGGCCAGTACAAAGAATGCGCCAATGACATCCGGGTGAGCTGTAAACGCAAATTCCTTGACAACCAAAGGGCACCAAGCGTACAGCAGAATGTTCCGAGCCGGTGCCATGTTTCTGAGCAGGTAAATAAGCGCAAGATCAAACAGTACGACAATGAGTTGCAGGGAATCTACGTTTGCCGGCGCTAAATAGTAGGACACAGCGAAAAGATACTGAAGCACAGGAGCATAAATAGTAGGTAAGTCCGGATTGTTAATCCAAGTCAAAGCAGCTTGGCATTCAGCGGGAAGGGTGTTGTGAGCAAAAAGTGAGGTTGGGATAATGCCATAGGGTGATCCGAAAGACCAGAATAAACACCCATCAAGAATGTATCTATGAAAGTCATCCTCGAGAATCGGGGCTCCCCAAATTGCAATAACCCGAAATATTACAGCCCAAATGAATACCTGACTGAAGTTGATGTCAATTCGATTGTTACGCAGCCAGAACCAGTAAACTATAATGATCGCAGCAACGAGCCAGTATCCTCCGAGAAACGGGAATAGCGAGATTCCAATTGGTCCCCTGGATCCAACAGAGACAAATCCATATACGACAGAGATGGTTATTCCTACCAACAAATGTGAAATTTGCTGGAATCGTAATGAATTAACTCTTGAATTCATGCTCAATGAAACATTTAAGTTTCATTTTGTGTCTATGAATATTGAAGAAATTAAACATGCACAGGTATTCAGTTAGGGTGAACTTGATCACAAAATCTCCGATTTCTTATGGAAAAATTAATTTGAACAGAAGTTTGCGATTACTTGTTCAAATTCGTCGCAGTGGTATTGAATCAGATAAATCGGAATTTTATAGGGTTTGTTCAATTTGGTTTATATCTAAGATCATATATTTGGGGGGAGTTAGTGACCATGGTCAAATTTAATCACAAGTGGTTTACGACGTTTATATTACGGGTTTTCTTGGTCAGTCTGATGGCTTGTTCATTGGCAGTTGCCTCTGGCGGAAGCGGTTCGGGCGGGTCAGGCTCCGGTGGCGGAGCTGGAGAAGCCAATCTACATGCCCAGATGACCTATGAGAAGGGCAAGAAGCTGTTTTATGAGAGAGTCGTGTGTGAGTCCTGCCCGTATGCTGGTCTGGAACTGGAAACTGCAGCAGTCAAAGATGTATGGAGTGACTTGAAGAAAGATTTGAAGAAAAACGGTTCCATCGGTCAGGAATTGGAGAGTTATCAACGGAGAGCGGTAAAACGGTTTGTCAAGAAGCGGTTCAGTCTATAGATTTCCTGCAATGATCTCTGAATTCATAGGAATTTTCTGATTAATCAGTATCAGAAATTCAACCATCAAGTGAACACTCAATAGATATTCAAACTTGCGTTCAGTCCGGGAGATATGTATGTCTGCCGGATTTATTTTAGGGAATTACATAACAAGCCAATAAATTTACTCGGTCTATTGGTACAATCGAATTTGTAACGTAAGTAATTGATATTATTTATTCAGGAATCAAACATGGGCGCTACTTTGAATTTTCCCACAGTGTTTGGATGTCGTAAGTACATGATAAAAATAGGCTTTTAATTTCCGAAAAATCGGAAACCGTCTAAGTCAAGAAAAAGCTGGTATCGCCGCATCCCCCTATCGCCGTTTCCCATAAAATTCGTTTTGGTATATTGTGCTGCCAGGTGCGGTCGCCTGAAAAGATTTTCGTTAGCTTGGCTGTACCAAGCTGCCTCCTCTCTTGCCTTGATTCGAAAGACAGATGCAAGTTATCATTTCAGCACAGTCGCACAAATCTAAGACTTCCGACGACACTCGCTGGGGTTTTCACTGAAATAAAAAGATAACTCAGGTGCATTCAAAAATTTGCTAAGACTTGCGACTGGAACAGATAACTGTTCAAAGAACAGGTGCGGCCTTTGCGTACATGCGCTGTCGCCGGATTAGCTTTCCAGAAAATGCATCGGCACATTGGCAGTGATTTGAGAGATGTTGCTGTCCAAACCATTCCAAGGCAGAGCTCCGCAGCAACTGATTGAGCCTATGGATAATAGCCTTCCGTTGTTGGCAGTCTTGAAGGTTACGCAGAAGGTTTTAGGCGATGTGGGCGTGGAGTTAGTGCACAAATACGGGAAATTATTGCTAACACCACAGCTCGCCGCTCAATGGTTTGTGTTCTATCAAGTGGAGAGGATATGATTTGCCCCGAGTTTTATATACCCGAAGTAATCGGAAACACATGAAATCAAGATTTCATGTTTGAAGAAACCTTTAAATTCCATTTTGTGTCTATGTAACATAGAATTTATTGAACATCCGCAGGTATTCAGCTAAGGTTCAACTTGATTTCGAAATTTCCAAATTCTTATGATAAATTTTTTTGAACGAAAGTTTGCGATTGTTAATTCAGTTCGACGTAACCAAGATCAAATACTCTGGGAGAGTTGATAACTATGGTCAAATTTAATCATAAAAGCACTACGAGGTTTATATTGCGGGTATTCTTCATCAGTATGATGGCTTGCTCGTTGGCAGTTGCTTCAGGCGGTGGAAGTTCCGGCGGTGGCGGAAGTTCCGGCGGTGGTGGAAGTTCTGGCGGTGGTGGAAGTTCTGGCGGTGGCGGAAGTTCCGGCGGTGGTGGAAGTTCTGGTGGAAGTTCCGGCGGTGGTGATGTAGGCACCAATCTGCATGCCCAGATTACCTATGACAGGGGTAAGAAGCTTTTTTATGAGAAAGTCGTGTGTGAATCCTGCCCTTATGCTGCTTTGGAACTGGAAACCACAGCAGTCAAAAACGTATGGCGTGACTTGAAGAAAGATTTGAAGAAAAACGGTTCTATAGGTCAGGAATTGAAGAGTCATCAACGAAGGGCGGTGAAAGGATTTGTAAAGAAGCGGTTCAATTTATAAAGTTCCTGAACTGATTTTTGAAGTCATTGGAACTTTCTAGTTAACCAGAATCAGAAATTCAACTATTACGTGAACACTCAATAGATAATTCAAATTTGCGTTCAGTCCGGTGGATGTGTATGTCTGTGGGATTCATATTTGATAGAGGCTTACACAACAAGCCAATAAATTTACTCCGCCTTGCTGATCGGTCGAATCTATGTTTGAAGCGATTACGCTTTCTGACTACACCATCTATGCTCTGATCGCTTTATTTGCGGGATTTGTACATGGAGCCATTGGGCTGGGTTTCCCGCTTCTCTCAACTGCCATTCTGTCGACCTTCATTGACCTCAGATTGGCAATTCTGATCACTTTACTCCCTACTGTGACGGTCAACATAATCAGCATTGCCAGAGGTGGCAACTGGAGTGCGAGCTTGGGCAAATTCTGGCCGCTTGCCATCTGGTGTTTGATTGGTTCGATTTTGGGTGCTTACGTGATTGTCGCAAATGACCCAACACCCTACAAATTATTGCTCGCGCTTCTGATTTTCGTGTATTTGGCAGTTGAACGATCTAATCGTCAAATTCTCGGTGGTGTCAATAGATTTCCGAAATCTTCAAAGATGGGATTTGGGCTGGTAGCTGGTTTTTCCGCGGGTTCAACCAATACGATGGTTCCCATTCTGGTTATTTACTCGTTGGAGGCTGGTTGGGCGAAGACGGTTATGGTTCAGGTTTTTAATATGTGCTTCTTTGCTGGGAAAGCAGCGCAGCTTACCGTGTTTTCGATAGCTGGCACATTCAATCTGAAAGTAGCCCTTATCACTTTGCCTCTCGCAGCAGTTGGTGCTGCAGGTTTGCTGCTTGGTCAATTGGTGCACCAGAGAATCAATCTTGTTCTTTTCCGCAGAATCATCAAATTCGTACTGCTGTTACTTGGCATTATTCTTGTTCAGCAAGTTGTCAGTAGTTATGGAGTCTTCGCGACTAGCTGAATTCAGATGCAATCCCGAAACAACAGGCGATTTTCAGAAAGGCGTAAATTTCTGACAGCGGGTTTGGCAGCAGTGCTGCCAATCCCAGTCGTTGGTCAAATTGACAGCAATCCCGAGGTAGTCATCATAGGTGCAGGAGCTGCAGGGCTTGCGGCTGCACGCACATTGATGTCTCTCGGCAGAACGGTCGTTCTTGTTGAAGCTTCCCATCAAATTGGAGGACGTGCCTATACTGATAGCACGACATTCGGTGTGCCTTTTGACACAGGTGCGCATTGGTTGCACTATGGAGCTAAAAACCCCTACTATCAATTTGCTAAAGCCAGAGGCTACGATATATATGCTGCGCCAGAAAATTACCGATTGTTCGCAGAAAACCAAGAAGTTGATGAAAAAGAATTTGATACTCTCTGGAATACCTATGACAGTGTAGTTAGTGCGATCAGCAAAGCGGGTAAGGCTGGAAAAGACATTTCTGCTAAAGAAGCGACCAAGGACATAAAGAATCGATGGGCCAACACTGCGAAGTTTATCTTGGGTGCGTGGGGCATGGGCAAGGATTTTAATGATTTTTCAACATTGGACTGGTGGAATTCGCCGGACGAATCGGACTATTTCTGCAGTCAGGGATATGGAACACTGGTTGCGGACTATGGCAGAGATTTGCCGGTATTACTCGATACGGCAGTGACAAGGATTGATTGGAGTGGAAAGAATGTTGCTGTTGAAACCGCACAAGGAATACTGACTGCAAAAGCGGTAATCATTACCGTTTCGACGGGAGTGTTGGCTTCAACTGGAATTCGATTCAAACCGAAGTTACCACTAGCGAAGCGAGAGTCCTTTGATGCGATTTCCATGGGTGAGTATGATCACATTGCCCTTCAGTTTTCTGAGGATATATTCGGTATGGGAGCGGACGGCTATCTGCTGTATCAGATTGGTGATGACGGCAAAGGATTTGGCACACTAAGCAATGCGTCTGGCAACGGCCTTGCATACTGTGATGTTGGAGGCGAATGGGCTCGTCAATTAATACAAGAATCTGAAACTTATCGAATCGACTATGCATTGAGTCAGTTACGCAGTCTACTCGGCAGTGAAGTTGATCGAGCATTCATAAAGGGAGCGACAACCTCTTGGGGATTGAATCGTTGGACTCGTGGTTCGTACGCTTCTGCTAGCCCAGGTTCGTACGAAATGCGTCAAAAATTACGTGAGCGAGTAGGCGACAACATCTATTTTGCTGGAGAAGCATGCCACCGTTCGTTATGGGCAACTGTAGGAGGCGCTCATTTGTCAGGTGTGGAAACAGCCCGAGAGGTATCCAGGAATCTCGGGTAATTTCTCCAACAAATTTGGCTATGTTCCCTGTAAGTGTTGGTAATACAGTCTCTGAATCCCGTACGGAAGTAAACCAAAAGTCGAACTGGGACCTTTCAGTTCAACGATATTCTGGAACTTCCATGCCATAGATACATACAGCAGACATTGAATGTCCAATTTCGTCGATTAGATTTCATTGCGGTAGGACGCATCAGGGTGCAATGCTAAATTTGACAGTAAGTGCATGCGCGACCGATGCGCATCTTATGCCCCACCGTCTGGCATTGACTGCATCCATGTTTGCCATAGAACCATAAAGCTGGATCAAGTGCGGCACACGAACCGCTGATTCTCTCAGGACCTCCAATGTTAGTCTTTGCGACTGCACTGCGCCATACACTTTGGATCAGTTTTCTGTCTTTCTCGGGCGTAAGAGATTGCTTATTTGTGCCGCCCAAATAGGAGGTAACCCGACAGACATGCGCATCGACCGCGACGGGAATCGTTTCGATATGTCTAATCTTGGCTCGACCAGGCTCGGCAAGCATTCGTATCCACATCGCACTGATTTTCGGACCACGGAGCAATGGAAAGCGAACTCTGCCGGTGGTACCGAGAGATGTAATATCATGCAGCAACTTCTTTGCATCTCCGATACCGCTCTCAATCGTCTGGTTTACCGTGCATTGAGACTCAGTCAACAGTGTGCAGGCGATGTCGTACCAAGCGTTTGAATCCTTCGTATGGCGCTGGCTGACATTTTTATTTTTCAGTTTCTCTGCAAGCATCTCGAACGAGTCTTGAATTAATTTGATTGGTTCGAAAAGGTTCGGATACTCTTCAAAAAGTTCAACTCCGGCCCACCAAAGTTGATTCGAGTCACGCGAATAGTCCATGGCCGCTATGAAAGTGAGAAAAAAACGAATCTTTCGTTCGGACACGCCACAATCGCGCAAATATCCGACGCATTCGACTTCTGGCATCGCGGACCATGTATTGCTTGGCGGCGCGTTTTTTCTTGCAGACAGGTCAAGCTGACCTTGATAGAAATCTTCGGTGATCAATTTAGCTATCAGGCCAGCATCAGACATAAATCTCCTTTACCCTGTTTCCAGTAATTCGTGACACGATATTTTTCATTATCCACTAACTTTGGGAAAGCCTCAGTAAACCGCTTTCACGCATTCTCGCAATGAAGTTCCGATTAACTGCAGGCAGGCTATTGAATCTGACATTAGGGAACTACTAACACTTACAGTGTGCAAAACCACAAATTTACGATCAAAAGATATTACTCAAAAATTACACAGCGATTTCTCGCTCGCATAGCTCAGGTTGTTACAACAATTTGTCGCTTTCATTTATTACAATGGACAAACAATTTCCCCCAATCTCTTAGTCAAACGTGCGTTCTCTGCGTAGTCGATCGGCACAACTACGAGACTCGGACCTTGTTCGTTGAATGCAGCTTCTAGAGTCGATACCAGATCCCTCGAATTATCCACACGATGTCCTTGCCATCCAAATGACTCGGCCAGCATCAACCAGTCCGGGTTTCCGAAACTTAAGTCAGTATGTTTGCCAAATTGGGTTGTCTGCTTCCAGGCAATCAAGCCGTAGGCATTGTCTTCCCAAACCATCACTACCATGTTTACATTCAGTCGGTTGGCTGTTTCCATTTCCTGAACATTCATCATGAAGCCAGCGTCTCCGCAGATTGCCAGTATGCGTCGTTCCGGATAAACGAGGCTTGCTGCAATCGCCCCCGGTAGCGCAAATCCCATTGAACAAAATCCGTTAGGAATAAGACACGTATTGGGTTCGTGGCAGTGATAGTGTCGAGCAATCCACATTTTGTGAGCACCGACGTCCGACAGCAGAATATCTTCGGCTCCCATAACCTGTCTAACATCCCACAACACCTTTTGCGGTTTTATTTTTCCTTCGGTGTCATCGTCTTTGTATTCAGCAAAATCAGCGGCCATTTCCCTTCGAGTGCCAGCCTGTTGCGAGAGGTTGAATAAAAGATCGTCTGCGCTGCCTATGCGTGCGTTGAGCATCCACAAGGTATGGGCAAGATCTCCGATTACTTCTAGTCCGGGACTGTAGTGTGCGTCAATTTCAGCTGGCAGAAAATCAATATGCAGAATTTTCTTGTCGTGGTCTGGATTCCACAAGTGAGGATGGTATTCCACCATATCGTATCCAAGAGTAATGATAAGATCGGCGGCATCCAAAGCGCAGGCTACCAGATCTTTAGCCCCTAAGCCGATGGTATAGAGACAGTAGTCTGCATCCATATCGACACACCCTTTTGCCATGAATGTGCTGATGACACCAATGCCTGTTTTTTCGCACAAAATCCGTAATTGTTGGGAAGCCCGTCTTCGGATACAACCATTGCCGGCAAGAATGATTGGCCTCGATGCGTTGCGAATGCACTCAAAGGCTTGATCGACAATCCTGTCGTCCGGTACTGCTCGTCTCAGTTTTTTTGGTGCCAGGGGTTGGGCAGTTGCCTCCATGTGTGCGATATCCTCCGGCAGTTCAACAAGTGTTGCGCCCGGTTTCTCCACTTTTGCTGTGCGTATGGCTTTACGAATCACCTCTGGGATATTGTTTGGATGATGAATTTGCTGCGCCCATTTTGTAACTGGCTTGTACATGGCAACGACATCCATGATCTGGTGAGATTCCTTGTGCAGTCGAGTTGAAGCTCCTTGACCAGTGAGAACCAGCATCGGTGCTCGGTCCATGTTACCGTCAGCAACGCCGGTGATCAGGTTGGTTGCCCCGGGTCCCAGCGTACCGAGACAGCCCGCGACTTGTCCAGTCAACCGCCCATAGACTTCTGCCATGAAAGCCGCTCCCTGTTCGTGTCGGCAGAGAATAAAACGAATCTTTTCTGAGGCTTCCAGAGAGATCATGAAATGTGCATTTTCCTCTCCAGGAACCCCGAAAATGTATTCGATTCCTTCTTTTTCAAGACATTGGACAAACAGGTCTGAAGCTTTCATGTATTAGTTCTCCCACGATGATGCGCGATCAGTCATTTGATTGTAGTGAAATTGCTGCCTGTGTTTTCTCGATTTCTTAATTGTGATGAAATCAAATTTGGATTATGAATATTGCAGAAAGAAATATGAAGATACAACCATTGTCATGCTTTAGACGCTACATAGGCCAAATTGTTCGATTTGAGTGACATTGTCTTCAAGTAAAATTTCTCGCATAGACGACAATTGGTTACGTGCGGTCTTTCCAGCGATTGAGCATTAAGCTCAGGAATTGTTCGTAGTTATAATCTGAATGGCATTTTTAAAAATGTCGGCCGTGCTGGGCATTCAGTCCCTGTAGTATTTTGTAGTGCCTAGTTTAATTCGAAAAATTAACGGAGTGAACAGAAGTTCGAGATACTAACCAAAGCATCACAAAACACTCCGATCATCATCCTGAGGTATCTAGAATTAATTGTTTGAAAGGCTCGGCGGCCACCCATTGAATCCTGAATCTTCGGATGAAGAGGCCTTGAATTCAGCATGAGAAATTTTTGGGACAACCTTAGACAATCAGAATATATTACAAAATTGCGCACAAATTTCCTTGGCCACTGTATAGCAGGCTTGGGAGTATTGATATAGAGCAAAATGAAGGTATTTAGTAAGTTCAGACTTCCTGACCTCCGCCTGTCGTCCAGTACCGTTCAGAGCAGAGTAACCTGTTCATATTACAGGATTTTCTTCTGATTTTGTTGAATATTTCGAACTTTTCCGATTGAAAGTTGGCTATAATAATAAATCACATATATTCACGCGGAAAGCCGAAATTCATGACTGCTCAACTCCCAATCAATGTCCCCGAGGCAACTCCCATCGGCACCTTTTTCAGCATGGTCAGTTGCGATGGAACCACCACTTACTTTCACTATCTGCTGCCGATCGACCAGCATCGCGCAGACGACAGGTCGGCGAGAAACCTGCGGATCGCGAAGTTCGCAGCAGCGGGTTGCGTCACGCATGCCGAGATCGCACAGGCCTATGGGATTCGCCGTGAAACCGTATCGCGCTTTGCGAAACAATACCGCACCGAAGGCGAACCGTCCTTCTATGCCCGGCGCCGCGGACGCGGGCGTGTGACAGTGGATGCACAGACCGTCCAACGCGCCAGCGAACTTCTGGTCGAAGGCTGCAGTGGACGCGCAACAGCCCGGCAACTGGGGATTGCGCCAAGCACTTTCAGCGAGCATCGCCGTGCCGGGATTATCACACCGCCCGCGAGCCGCACTGCGCTTGATGATCAACCGTCTGCAGCCGGACGAAAAGATTCCGATATTGCCGATGCGGTCGATCGTGCGGTACGAGACCGTCGTGACAAACAAGCGCCAATGGGACGTGCGGCTCACGATGTCGATACGCGCTTGGCAGCCAGTGCGGGACTGATCACCGAAGCGGCTCCGCAATTTACTGAATCAGCCAGTGCGGTGCGAAATGGCGGCGTTCTCACTGCGCTTCCAGCGTTGCTGAAACAAGGGCTGCTAGACAATGTCGGGCATTATTTTCAACTTTCAAACGGCTTCTACGGACTGAACACAGTGCTGGTGCTGATCGCCCTGATGATGCTGGCGAGAATCCGCAACCCGGAAGCATTGCGTTATCAGTGTCCCGGTGAATGGGGCATACTGCTTGGACTGGACCGCTGTCCGGAAGTCAAGACGCTGCGTGGCAAACTGCGCAAGATCAGTTGCGATGAAAGCCGGGTTCGAGCCTGGCAGGGGCACCTGGCACAGCGCTGGATAAATGAAAATCCGCACGACTGCGCCACCTTGTCGGTGGACGGTCACGTGAAAGTTTACAGCGGACGCAAGGGCAATCTGCCGAAGCATTTCGTGGCGCGCCAGAAGTTGTGCCTGCCGGCTGCCGCCAGCTATTGGATCAACGCACTCGGGGGGATGCCGTTGCTGTGCCTGCACCAGCAGATCGACCGCAAGATGGTTCATACGCTTGAACACGATATGCTGCCGGAACTGCGATGCATCGGTGCGATTCCGCAATCTGCGCCGGACCTGACGGCAGCCGAGGCGGAACCGGTTCTGACCCTGGTGTTTGACCGCGAGGGCTGGAGCCCGGATCTGTTTCAGCGACTGGCTCGGCAGGGCATCGCCTGCATTAGCTGGCATAAGAACCATCGCGGCGCCGATTGGCTGCAAAGTCGCTTCGAGCCGGTCGAGGTGTCGCTGCATGGCCCGGCGCATCACAGTGTCCGTTCGGTGCTGATTGCCGAAGACGAGGTTGAACTGGCCAATGGATACAAGGTGCGTCAGATCCGTCGTCTGATGGACAGCGGTCGCCAGGCTGCCTTGATCACCACCCATCCGAATTTGCCGATGCAACAGGTGGTTGCGGCGCTGTTCTCGCGCTGGGCACAGGAGAATTTCTTCAAGCAGATGCGTCAGGAGTTCAATCTTGATGCACTCAGTGTTCAGCAGTTAATTCCAGTGGACGAGAACGCCAAGGTGGTCAATCCTGATCGGCGCGAGCTGGAAAAGCGAATCAAGAACACCAACGCGAAGCGTAGTCGTGCAGTGGTGCAAATGATCCAATTCCGCAACCAGAACCGAGACGCCACACAATATGAGCGCACCGCACAGCAATATGAACTTGAACTGGTCAGACTCAAGGCACAGCGGTTGCAGATTCCTTCCCATATGCGCGCCGGCGATCTGCCGCAGCATCAGCGCTTGGACGCGCTGCCGAGTGCACCGCGCCATTTTCTTGACATCATCCGCATGATTGCCTACCGGGCGGAAACCCAAATGATGCCGGCGGTCAACGCCGCACAGGGTAAAAAACACAACGCTCGCAAACTGCTCGGCAAACTGTTCCAGTGCGAAGCGAATGTCATTCCGCAACCTGAACAGGGTCTGCTGCGCGTTCAGCTGCTCGGCCTTGCCAACGATGCCTCGGACCGTGCGTTGCTGCCGCTAATCAAGGAACTCAATGAGACCGCTGCCCAATATCCCGGAACCGACCTCACCCTTTTCTATGAAATCTCGCTTCGTAAACCGGTAGAATGAGACATGTTAAATTGGTCGAGGTCAGGAAGTCTGAAGTTAGAGTTGTATTCATCTTAACCTGGAGTTCAACATAGTGGAAAACAAACCTAAACTTTCAGAAGATCAGATTCGGCACTTCGCTGAATTCGGATATTTAATATGTCATTCGGGCATTGATGACGAGTTACTGAAACGACTTGACGATCAAGTCGACAACTGGATTGAACTGAGTCGACAGCATGAGTCGAATTTCGGTACGACTGTAGACGGCAAGGCAAGATTCGATCTGGAAGTCGGACACGCGCGGGAAACCCCTAAATTACGTCGTGTAGCGAACCCTGTCGATGTTTCCGAAGACTTTCAGGAAGCCCTCTGGGACAGTCCTATGGTTGACATGGTCGCACAACTGATTGGACCAAACATCAGATTTCACCACTGTAAACTGAATATTAAACTGCCAGGTATGGAAACGGTAGTCTACTATCATCAGGATCATTCTTTTGATCCTCACACCAATGACGACATGCTTGCGATTTTGCTGATGTTGGACGACGCCACAGAAAAAAATGGTTGCCTACGCGTAGTTCCTGGTTCTCACAAAAAGCGCTATTCCCATTTTCAAAAGGGCGAGTATGTCGGTTCCATTGATTCTTCATTCAACGAAGAATTTAATCGGCTGGCAGTTCCGATTGTTGCATCTCGGGGAGATGTTTGTTTCATGCACACTTGGACGGTACATGGTTCACGAACAAATCTTTCCAATAATCCGCGTCGTCTGCTGATCTGTGACTACACTTCAGCGGATGCTTTTCCACTGTTATCGCCGGCTGTGCCATCAAAGTACACAGGCAAAATTGTGAGAGGAGAACAAAGCCATGTTGCGCGCCTTCGAAGTGATGAAATTGAAATAAGAACGCCATATTCCCACGACTCTTTCTTTGGAGTCCAGGGTCAGCCTTCCGCGATGTGAAAACCTGCAGCGATGACATTTTCCATTGCAGCACTTGATCCAGTCAGCGGCAGAGTAGGGGTAGCAATTACGACCTCCAGCATTGCAGTAGGAAGCCGTTGCCCCTGGGTTCGTGCTGGAGTCGGTACCGTTGCCACGCAAAATATCACTGACCCGTCCCTCGGTCCTGCAATTTTAGATAAGATTCAATCAGGAGATGGCGCGAGAGACGCTCTCGATGAAGTTGTGCAATCACGATCAAATTTGAATTACCGTCAGGTGACAGTGGTTGATAGTAGTGGTCAATCCGCCCATTACACGGGGAAACATACGCTAGGCACGAATGCGGTGTTCACTGGAAATGGATGTGTGGCGGCTGGAAACCTTCTGGCGAATGAATCTATTCCAAAAGCGATGGTTGAAACATTTAGCAACTGCGACACAAATTTTCATCTGGCTGAATCACTGTTAATCGGGCTTAAGGCCGGACTTGACGCTGGTGGCGAGGAGGGAACATTGCACTCCGCGGCTATTCTGGTTGCCAGCGAATATTCATGGCCGGAAGTTGACCTTAGAGTCGACTGGGATGATGCCGATCCAATTGGGCGATTGCTTGATCTTTGGGCAGCTTACAAACCTCAGTACCGTGATTACATTATGCGAGCAATTTCACCGGAAAAAGCGCCATCATATGGCGTACCGGGTGATCCTTGAATGGGGAGGGAAACTCTGAATTCCTGCTGCACGCCGGAATCTCTACACTCAATTCTCAACATGGAACTTATGAACTAGCATAACAAATTTCAGTACCCGTTTCCATAAGTTAGATTTAGGCGATTAAGTGTTTGTTCACTCCAGGTCGTCGTTACCGAAGTAATCAATATTCAGTTGGTATGCGGCATCTTAAGGTTTCCACTTCCCAACTAGCGCATCGTAAAATTGTCGAATAGTTAGCAACTATTTATTCAATAACTGTTCGCCATAAAGACTCGTCAAAATTTTATTGTAAGAGTAAAATAACGAAAACCAAGAGCAGTTCAATCCATTCTCTTTACTATTTCGCAGTTTTTATCAAGCCTCTCACGCACTACTTACAACAATTTCTCGTGAGAGCCCCGAATAATGGGAAAGAACAGACAAAATAGAAGGGAGAAATTTACAATTATCTTCTTCTTTACTTTAAATTTGTCTTGTTAGATATTGATTATATTTGATTATTTTTATAATTCCATCTTGTTTTGTTGAGCAATTATGTTTTTACCAATTGATATTGAACTGGCAGGTATTGTAACGATCGTTGTTATTGTGATCGCCCTAGTCACTGTATTCAAGGGAGTTCGTGTGGTTTCCCAGTCGGAAGTACATCTAGTGGAAAGGTTTGGCAAATACAAGCGTACCTTGAATGCCGGCCTGAATTTGATTGTTCCTTATGTCGAAAAGGTAAAACACAGAGTCAGTATTCTTGAGCGGCAATTGTCCGAATTCAAAATTTCCGTTATTACCAAAGACAATGTTGAAGTGATTCTGGAAACAACAGTATTTTTTCGAGTTACCGACGCTGCGAGTTCGATATACAGAATCAGGAACGAGGAACTTGCAATTGAAACCGCTGCGACATCGATCGTGCGCTCTGCTGCAGGCAAGCTCGACCTGGATCATCTTCAATCCAGTCGCGAATCAATGAATCTAGAAATTGCCAACAATCTTCGAGAAGCGGCGGAAGTATGGGGGATTGAAATTACACGGACAGAAATTACTGACGTGAAAGTAGATGAACAAACGAAGGCAGCACAGCGAAAACAGTTGAATGCCGAAAGAGAGCGACGTGCGGCAGTCGCTGAAGCTGAGGGCAGAAAGCGTTCTGTCGAGTTGGATGCGGATGCGCAACTATATCAGGCAAAGAAGGAAGCCGAAGCAGTGAAAGTCCAAGCAGATGCAGATGCCTATTCGATTCGAATCAAGGCAGAAGCAAATGCTGAACAGACTCGCCTGATCGCCGCAGCGATTGCCGACAACGGCCAACCGGCCATTGATTTTGAGATTTTAAAGCAACAGGTGCAGGCAATGGGCGAACTGGCTTCTTCTTCAAATACAAAAACAGTAATTGTGCCTTCTGACGTGACCAAAGCGCTAGGGTCTCTTGAAGTCGTGATTGATAGATTGGGTGATAAATGATTTCAGTGAGATGTGGGATTTTAACTACATTGTATTCTTGACTGAAATTTGGGTAATTCTCGCAATTGCGCTAATTCTTGCTGATTTGTTTTTCGGAATGAACTACATACTATTGCCGGTAGGAATCGCGTGCCTGGCTGTTGCAGGACTGGTGTTCCTAAAGAACCACGACATCCTGCCCCAGTTCGTTGTTTTAGATCACTGGCGACACGTTGGATACTGGTTTGCAGGACTATCGGTTTTTGCAGTCGTAGTGCTGCAGATTTACGCCCGATCCAGCGCCAAAGATAACAAAGATATCAATCAGTATTAGAAGGTCGCGTCCGACGACTGCTGTTCCACCAAATCCGACCAGCTCGTTGTCATCGCCACCAATCCAACATCACCATCAATTGGACTGAATCGCTTCAAGACACTCTTCGTGAAGATTCGCGTTTGCTGTTGCCAAAACCTGACGACCGGAGTTCAGAGTAAGCGGGTTTCCAGACCAATCGCTGATGACGCCATCTGCACCCTCAACAATTGGCACAAGAGCCATCATGTCGTACGGTTTCATATCCGCTTCCATCACGATATCAATGTATCCGGAAGCCAATAGTCCATAAGCATAACAATCTGCTCCAAATCGACGATATTTTGCAAGACTTGATATGTGATTGAATGTCGCTCGTTCGTACTCTCCAAACATGTCGATTGACGTAGCAAATACTACAGAGTCCTTTAAAGCGTGGTTCCGTTTGGCAGAACATACTTGTCCCTGCCAGGTGGTAGGGGATCCGTAGGCTCCACACCAGCGCTCGCCCATGGCCGGAGAATCTATGATTCCCACAATTGGCCTTGAATTGAAAGTCAACGCAATCAATACACCGAATGTCGGCAATCCATAGACAAACGGCTGTGTTCCGTCAATAGGATCAATGCACCACTTCAGCAATTCATCGGCACTAGTATCACCATATTCTTCGCCGAAATAACCGTGTTCAGGGTATCGCTCATTGATCATTTGAATTGTGAACTCCTCGATATGCAGATCAGCTTCTGTCACAAATGTACTATCTGGTTTGGTCCACTGTTTCTTGGGCTTCTTATAATACTGAAGTGCAATTTTTCTTGCGCCATCGGCCATGTCATTGGCAAATTTAAGAAGCTCCAAAATTTCCTGCTGTTTCGGTTTGGTTTCTTGTGTCATCAAATATCTCGCTAGGTCGTATCAATATAGTCAGCGAACAGTTGTTATCCTTAAAAATGCGAATTGTACGCTGTATTGGTAACCATCCGCTGATTCTCGCTGCAGCTAGGGGCTGACAGGAGTATTCAACTGCATATCAACTCGATCCTGTTCGAGTAATCCGGTGTTATGGCACCCAAGCATGGACTGGAAACTGAAAATTTCACACGGTTAGTTTGAAAGGGGTGTCGAGTATGAAACAGCACCGAAATTTCAAGATTTCTTAAAAATCCGTATCTATCGTACACACTGAATCGAATTCGAGAGGAGTTTGATGTTGTCGATGTGAAACTTTCTAAGCGTGTATGTTATCGGAGAGTGTGCGGTAAGAAAGAAATGCCGGCGCTGGAGTAGCACAGATTTATTCCACCGAAGGCGTTTCCGTCAACAACCGACTGCTGCATATTAGGCAATGTTGTGGCTTGGACCGATCCGGAACACCTTGCTCTGCCACCGGACTACAAGTACGGGTTCAATTCAAATCCAACGCCTTCTTGCGTTCATTGGCCCAAGTCCGTATGATCTGGTCAACCGCAAGGCCAATGAAAGCTACACACAGCCCCAATGTAAGCCCGATACCGGTACCTTGGGGGTCTGAAATGGCTTTCAAAATCAATTGCCCCAGATCTGTGGTGCCGATAAATGCACCGATGATTACCATGAATAGCGCAAAGACAACGGTCTGATTCACGCCCAGCATGATATGCGGAAAAGCCATGGGTAGTTCAATCGAGACCCATCTTTGCAAGCGCGATACACCAAGCATCGATCCGGCGTCATGCAGAACCGGTGGGACGCTACGCAGTCCTTCAACCGTATATCGGGTCGCCGGAACGGTGGCATAGACGATGGAGGCGATAATCACAGAGGTATCGGTGATGCCAAACAACATGATAACCGGAATCAGGTAGATAAACGAGGGGAACGTCTGGAGAAAGTCGCATATCAGTATTATCACCTTGCTGGCGACGGAACTCTGGGCACATAGAGAACCTATCGTGATGCCAAGGATGGCCGAGACAATCACTGCAAATGATGCTATGTAGGCAGTGATCAAGGCCCTGTCCCAGTATTCCGACAACGCGATGAAGAGCATAAACCCACCGATGATCAACGCCGACCTGACACCTGCCAGAATATAGCCGACACCCATCATCAGCAGCAAAGTGGCGACGACGGGCATAGCAAGATACATGCTTTTCATCGGCTCTAGGACACTCGTGATCAGGAACTCATTGAAACTCTTCAATGTGTAGAAGAACGTGTCCCATATCCAATCAACCGTGTCCTGCCAGAATGGAGCAGTAGTGATGCCCTTGTTGTGCGGGACGATATACAGATAGTTGAAGCCCTCCCTGAATAGGAAGCTGCCAATGTACGCCAGAGCCACACCGACCAGAAAGACAATCAGGGCCACTAATGCATACTTGTTTCGCTGAAAAAATGTCAGATCGGCAAAATAATCCGTTTGCTTGTTTGCCCAGGCCAAGGACATTTTGTCTAGCAGCACGGCAATCAGCACGATACACAAGCCGATCTCTATTCCGGTGCCGATCCTTAGGGAATTCAGCGCAATCATCAGGTTGGAGCCTAACCCCTGAGCACCGATAAACGACGCAATCACGGTCATCGCCAAGCACTGCATCACCACCTGGTTGACACCAATCAAGATGTCACGTCTCGCTGTGGGAATAAGTACCCGGAACATCAGTTGAAACCCGTTACACCCACTCATCATGCCTGAATCAGCCACATCCGCGGGAACTTTCTTCAATCCCAACAGCGTCAACCGGACCATAGGCGGCGTTGCGAAAACGATAGTAGCAATTGCCGCTGCGTGATCTCCGACACCAAAAAGCACGATCACCGGCACCAAATAGGAATAGTGCGGCATTGTCTGGGCGACGTTGAGTAACGGATTCAAGGCCGTCTCGACGATCTTGTTTCTGTAGGCCCAAATACCCAGCGCAAGACCCAGGACAACGGAAACCGTGCGGCAATCAATACAAACGATACTGTCTCCATCGATGGCTTCCACTGCCCGAAAATCGCAATAAATGTCGTGCAAACTGCAGCCAGTATTGCCAACCTACTTCCCTGCAGCTTATAGCCGAGAATAATCGCCCAGCCCGTTATTACTGTCCAGGGGAGCGCAGGCCAACGCGCCCAAGGGTTCTCTGAGACAAAATCCCAACTGGTAAAGGCTACAACGGTTTTGTTGCCACCCAGAAAGATTTCTCGAACAAAATTGATGACGTGGAGAAAAATACCGGAAATGAACCTGGTTATCTCTCTGAACAGGGGCTTTTCTTCATAGTCTTCAATGAGCGAATCGTATACCTGGATCGGCATCCAATCGAACATCAAATACCTGACAGAATCATTGATGATGAAAGGCAATTTCGCCAGCAACGGTGGCAGGCGCCACAGATAATTTGACTCTGATGGGCTGATGGAAAAACATAGCAGGAAAAACACTACCAACAGGACAGCAAACTGAACAATTTTCGAGTGCTTTGTCAGGAAGGTCATTATGCAGTGTTCAATTGTGTGTGGTTTTTCCGGATCTTCCTCCGAACAACACTTTTATCACGCGAGACGAATGCAAAGTTCCCACCACTTTATCATTTGAATCGACGACCGCCACCGGCATCTCCTGCTCAAGTATATCTTCCGCGACGGATTCGACAATTGCACTCTTTGGAACCCTTAGATCACCGAGCGCTTCCGAGGTATCTACCGGGTCCATCACGGACTCCACCCGGAGCACCTTTTCCCGTGGGACATCTTCGGTAAACTTGCGCACGTATTCGGTCGCCGGTTTCAGCACGATATTAGCCGGGGTATCCAGCTGTTCAACCACGCCATCCTTCATGATGGCTATCCGGTCAGCGAGGCGCAGCGCCTCGTCAAAATCGTGTGTAACAAACAGGATGGTCTTGCCCAATACACCTTGCAGACGCAGAAATTCATCCTGCATTTCTTTGCGGATCAAAGGGTCCAGTGCGGAGAATGGCTCGTCCAGAAACCAGATGTCAGGCTCTACAGCCAAGGATCGTGCAATACCCACTCTTTGCTGCTGACCGCCGGATAATTCCCTGGGGAAATAATTCTCCCGCCTCTCAAGGCCAACAAGTTGGACCATTTCCATGGCTCTTTTGACACTATCACGGGTACTGTTGCCCTTCACCTGTAACGGGAATGCAATATTTTCCAGGACAGTCTTGTGAGGTAGCAATCCGAAATTCTGGAAGACCATGCCCATTTTGTTACGTCGCAGTTCAATGAGCTGCTTGTGATTCAGAGCCAACAGGTTTTGCCCTTCAACGAAAATATTGCCGGCAGTGGAGTCAGTCAATCTCGATATGCAGCGAAGCAGGGTTGACTTTCCAGATCCAGACAACCCCATGATCACCAATAATTCTCCCTTGTTTACTTCAAACGAGACATTATTGACGGCGACAATCAAACCGGCCTCAAGAAATTTTTTATTGTCTATGATGCCTTTTGATTCCTGAAGTGTTTTTTTGGCGTTATTACCAAAAATCTTGTAGACAGACTCACACTTGATAACGGCTTGCTCTTTCCCGGCAGGATATTCTTGAGAAGACATGGTTTATTTAATCATTTTCCCGTAGTTAAGGGTGCACCGATTCCGCGTTTCGATAAATGTGTACGCAACGCATTGCGCTTCTGTGTGCGCAGATGTACCGCTTGCTGTTTCAGACTATGCAGCTTCAGATTCTGCTGTTCTACAGTCTTCACCGTAACTGTACGGATCCCGGGACGACTGACCGCTTCAGCAATGGCAATCGAATCATCTATGTCATTCCTTGTGCGTAGGGCGTCACTTTGTGCGCCGGCACCAATATTACCTCATGATTACAATCCTGCAACTGGCGTCCCCCAGTAATGCGAACCCGCACATGCTTCCATCACCACCTTGTTGGTGTTGATCGATTATACCGACTGGGAACACCGGCTGAACAGCATACTTCACCCACAGCTACCTCCGTAAAATACTGTACAGCCAGCGTGTTACTTTTTCCAAATCAACGCCAAAAGGCGTTCAATTTGTATTCAAGTCCATATTTTGAATTACTGTTGAATCGGGGAATTTGGGGTAATTCACAGTAATGTCTGGTAAGCTTACGATAGAGCTACCATGTCAGTTAGTCGCTCCTAGCACCGATACGGTCCAAGGCTTCCATACATCTTCATTGTCCGCCAGCCATTTCACAGCAGCGTCGGCATGCGGCATGCCATGAACATCAACTAGCGCAGCCATCGAACCAATCTGCGGAGTGGTAAACGACAGCTTTGTAAATGCCGTGTAGGCTTGGGGGTGTGATCGCGGAAGTCTGTAGTTGGCGCCTTTTTTCAGCCAACCTACCGGAGACCCGCAACCAGTTGTAGTCATGTCGCCACCATCAGCGATTCTGCATCCGTCATAGTATGGCGGGAATTCAATAAAGGTGAATCCTGATGCATCTGTAAAATTGGGAGTCCAGTTAAAAATAATGGTTCCGCGGCCCTCTTTCTCTGCCGCTTTGAGTTCTGTCCAGAGCGCATCAGCAGCACCGGCAAACTTCACCACCCATTTGTCATCGAGGCCTAGTCCCTTGACACGGTTCGGCATGACGTCGCCATGCCAGCTTTGTGGACCTTCCAACCAGCGACCTTTGCCACCGGAATCTGGAGTCGCGAAATTTTCTTGGCAGTTCTTCAAAGCCTCCCAGTTCGGCAAACCGGGGCAAAGATTCTTTTCGATTACCCAGTTGGGCACACCCATTTCCTCCAACGTTGCAGCTGCGTGGGTACCCGCATCAATCAGACCGCCTTTCTCCATGGCAGCGTAGTAGGCGTTCTGCATGGTGGATTGCCAAACTTCATGCACGATCGAGATATCGCCATTACGGACAGCCTCGAAACTCGCTTGGTTATCCACGGGGACATATTCCACAGTGTTACCCATACTTTCAAATATGCCTCCAATCACGTGTGCCATCACGACCTGACTCGACCAGTTCTTAATCGGAATCTTGATTGGTTCACTACTGTCCGCCGCCAAGGACGGGCCTGAGACTAGTGCAAGAAACAGAGTGGGCAGTAATGCTTTCAGTAACTTTTTCTTCGACAATTTCATTTTATATCTCTCCTCTAATCTTCAAAGATGATGTATATGTAATTTGAAAAATTGAAGTCGGAATTATAATAAGACATCATGGATTTTTTTCATGCCAATTCTCACACTCAGGCACATTCTTTTATCCGATGCAGTCATTGACAATGCTGTTAATCGAAAGTGATTCGGATATTTCGAGATGTGTTTTGTCGGGTTTGTCGGCGAAGTTTTAGTGTTGTCAACGTCTGCCAGAGCGTCGATGCGCTGTCGATCGCACCACGTCTGTTGCTTGATATCATCCGAACAATCGCCCATCGGGCTGAGATCGTCATGATGCGAGCCGTGTTCCAAGCACACTGTAAAAAACCCAATGCCCGCAAGCTACTCAGCCAACTGATCGAGTCTGAAACTAAGCTCATTCCATAACCCGAACAGGGGCTGCTGCGCATTCAGGTGCTGATCCTCGCCAGCGATGCCATCGACCGTGCGTTGCTACCTCTGATTGAAGAACTCAACGCGATATGTACCCAGTTCCCGGTTGCCGAACTGACGCTGCATTACGAGTTGTTGCCAGTAAGTTCTTGTGAAAATAAACTGCCACCAATCCGATAAAATTAGACATTACAAATTAGCCAGAAGTCAGGAAGTCTGAAAAAATCACCGTCGTCCGGGTGCCTGAAGGTAATGCCTTTATCACGGCTTGAGCGAATGGCTACTTGTATTGAGTTTCATCATTGAAAGATAATTTGTTGAGTTCTGCTAATCCGACACTTTTCACTCCGATTTCATTTCGCAAACTGGAAATGGAAAATCGCATCATGGTTTCGCCGATGTGTCAGTATTCTGCGAGCGAAGGGTGCGTCTCCGATTGGCACCAGATGCATCTTGGGCAGTTTTCGGTGAGTGGGGCGGGCCTGCTGATTGTGGAAATGACCAATGTAGAGCCGAGAGGCAGAATCAGTCCCCATTGTGTTGGTCTATATAGTGATGAGAACGAACGAGCGTTGAAGAAGATCGTCGACTTCTGCAACCGTTATGGTAGTGTTCCAATCGGAATTCAACTCGCACATGCAGGCAGAAAAGCGTCGACAATGCCTCCTTGGCAAGGCAGAAAAATTTTAGAGCCGATAGATGGCGGTTGGCAGCCTGTTGCACCATCCGCGCTCGCGGCTAGCGAGAATACGCATGTACCGCAGGCACTTAGTGAGTCAGAGATAGTTGGTCTGATCGAGTCGTTTGCGAATTCCGCAATTCGTGCTGATAGGGCTGGATTTCAGGCGATTGAACTTCACGCTGCACACGGTTATCTGTTGCACCAGTTTCTTTCGCCTTTATCCAATACAAGAGGGGATCGATTCGGCGGAGCACTTGTCAATCGAATGCGCTTTCCACTGGAGGTGTTCAATGCGGTTCGAGCTGAATGGCCTGATGACAAACCGCTAGGAGTACGAGTATCAGCAACGGACTGGACTACTGGTGGCTGGGAACTTGAAGATACAGTCAAACTCGCGAAAGAACTGAAAAATCTCGGATGTGATTGGATCGACGCATCCAGCGGTGGTCTGGTTCATCATCAAGATATCGTTACTGGACCTGGCTATCAAGTGCATCTATCTCGTGAAATTCGATTGCGCGTTGGTATTCCAACCATTGCAGTTGGATTGATTACTGAAGCACAGCAGGCAGAGGAGATTATTGCTAGTGGAGATGCAGATGTTGTGGCATTGGCTCGTGCAATGTTGTACAACCCACGTTGGGCATGGCATGCCGCTAGGCAGCTTGGTGCTGAAGTTCAGTATCCAAATCAATATCTGAGGTGTCTGCCACCTTCCGTCTAAAAAGGCCAGAATTTGCACTATCGAAAACATATTTTCTGCTGCGTCAACGAGCGGGAACCTGATCACCCGAGAAGTTGCTGCAGTGCACGTGGATCGGTTTCATTGCGCGAATTTATGAAAAAACGTGCAAAGGACTTGAGATTGCATGACATCCGTGTCAATAGTGCCGGGTGTCTGGAACGGTGCGAACTTGGCCCTACGATGGTAATTTATCCTGAAGGAATTTGGTACCACTATGAATCCGTGGAGGATGCTGAAGAAATCCTTCAGAGCCATGTCATTGAAGGCAAGCCCGTCAGCAGGCTGTTACTGGCAGATGGTCAACTGTATCCCAAGTCGATTGAATTTCTGCGTTTGCGACTCAAGGTGACAGCAATTGATTCGGCAACTGCAGATACTCTAAGAATAGAATTTCAAAATGCTGAAGGTACAGAACTGCCTCCGTTTACAGCGGGTGCACATATCGATCTGGTCATTGGAAACGGCGATATGAGGCGCTCTTATTCATTGATCAATGATCCCTCTGAGCGGCATCAGTATGTGATTAGTGTATTGAAAGATCGTCAAAGTCGAGGTGGTTCTGATTGGATCCACGATCAGCTGCGCCCCGGTGATGTTATCCAATCTGGCTATCCGAAAAACAATTTCCGGTTGGTAGAAGCTGCTGCCTCTCATCTTCTGATTGCTGGAGGAATTGGAATTGCGCCGATATTGGCAATGTGTTATCGGCTCCGTACTCTTGGGGCGAAATATTTTGTGCATTACTGTGCTGAGTCTGAGGAGCAAGCAGCATTTGTTGAGGAACTTCATGATATTTGCAAGAATCGCATAGAAATTCACTATGATGGCGGAAATCCAGAGTGTGGCATCAATCTGGATAAAGTGCTGGCAAGCTATTCTGAAGGTGCACAGCTCTATGTGTGCGGCCCGACTGGACTGATGGATGATGTCAGACTCAAAGCTTCCCATTGGCCTGCAGAATCGATTCATTCGGAACAATTTCGTCGCAAGTTGCCAACTGTATGGAAAAACAGTGAATTTGATGTGGTGCTGGCGCGTCACAAGAAAACAATCCATGTGAGAGTCGATCAGAGCATTCTTGAGGCATTGAAATCTGCAGAGGTTACAACTGATTTCTCGTGCACGGAAGGATTGTGCGGTGCTTGTCGTACCAGAGTGTTACACGGCAGGGTGGAACATCGAGACACGATTTTAAGTGATCAAGAAAAATCGGACAATGATCTGATGATGGTGTGCATTTCTCGTGCGGCTGCCGGTGAACGACAGTTGATTCTGGACATTTAATGCTCGAATTCGTTGTGAATTGCGATAGGGGAGGCTGAATGTCAGTACGCGGTAAAATTGCATTGATCACAGGAGGTGCTACGGGAATCGGATATGCGGTCGCACAGAAATTATCTTCTAATGGAGCCACTGTGTGGGTATGCGATGTTAATCAAAACCACATTGATTCGTTGAGTGCATCTGATCCATCAATTAGAGGTGTTGTTGCTGATGCAGGCGTTGAATCAGACGTAGGCAGGCTATTCCAATCCGTCCTTGAGGAGTCGAATGGAAAACTGGATATACTGGTCAACAATGCCGGAATCGCCGGGCCGAACGGGCCGCTTGAAAATCTGGAACTACATGACTGGAACGAAACACTTCGCGTGAATCTTGTTAGCACATTCTTGTGTTGTCGAAAGGCATTACCGGTTATGAAGAAGCAGCGCAGCGGTTCAATAGTAAATCTTTCCTCGACGGCCGGCACTCATGGCTACCCGTTGCGAACTCCGTATGCATCTGCCAAGTGGGGAATTATTGGTCTGACAAAATCAGTTGCAATGGAAGTAGGAAGTTTCGGTATTCGAGTAAATGCAATCTGTCCAGGAGCAGTTTCTGGTCCCAGAATGGATCGCGTTATCGCCGCAGAAGCACAGACCCGAGGTATCGACCCCGAATTGGTTCGAGAACAGTTTGTCAGCCAGACCTCACTCAAGTGTTTTGTCGAAACTGAAGATATTGCACAAATGGCGCATTTTATCTGTTCAGATCAAGGAGCGAAAATCAGCGGTCAGGCATTGTCAGTCGATGGAAACACTGAGTCACTTGCTCAGATCGACTAGATTGGAATAGATACTGGAAAATTGGCACTCAGTGGGCGGAGAGAAGACTGAGTTCCCGAACCATTTCCTCCCGCATTTTGTATTTTTGAGCTTTGCCGCTTACAGTCATCGGTAATTCCTCACGAATGCGTACGTAACGGGGAACCTTATAGTGGGCAATTCGTTCACTGCAGAATTCAATTACCTCGTCTTCGTCTATTGATTCACCGGGTTTCGCCACGACCCATGCGCAAACGACCTCTCCAAATTTTGAATCTGGAATTCCGAAAACCTGAACATCCTTAACTTTACCGAATTTATAGATATAGTCTTCGATTTCTTTGGGATAGACATTTTCACCGCCTCGGATGATCATGTCCTTGACGCGGCCGACAATATTGCAGTAACCCTCATCATCCATCGTTGCCAGATCACCCGAGTGCATCCATCCGTCAGAGTCGATAGCTTCCTTAGATTTTCTGTCATCGCCCCAATATCCAATCATCACAGAATACCCACGGGTGCAAAGCTCTCCGGATTGCCCTAAAGGAAGCGTTGAGCCTGCTGCATCAATGATACGGCATTCGACATGTGGATGGACCCGCCCGACCGTAGTGACTCTTTTTTCAAGTGGATCATCTACATTGCATTGAAATGACACCGGGCTCGTTTCTGTCATTCCGTAAGCAATGGTAACTTCGCTCATGTTCATGTCATTGACTACTCGATTCATGGTTTCAATCGGGCATGGTGCGCCGGCCATGATTCCCGTTCGCAACGATGACAGATCGTAATTGAAGAAATCCTCCAATGCGAGAATTGCATTAAACATAGTTGGAACGCCATATAGAGCAGTGCACTTCTCCGCTTCTATCGTTCGGATTGTTTCTGTGGCATCAAATCCTTCGCCTGGAAAAATCATGGCAGCTCCCGTGGGTGCGCAACCCAAGGTTCCCATCACCATTCCAAAACAGTGATAAAGCGGAACTGGAATGCACAGCCGATCTTGTTCAGTGAAAAGCAGCGTGTCGGTGGTGAATTTACCATTGTTCAGGATGTTTCGATGTGACAAGGTAGCGCCTTTTGGAAGGCCAGTGGTTCCGCTTGTAAACTGAATGTTGATGGCTTCGTCCGAACTCAATTCGGCACTCAACCTGTCCAGTTGCGAACTTTGCGACGAACCGGCCGCCCGCCCAACTTGGTTAAAAGGAATCATGCCGCTGGGAGTATCTTTTTCGTTTTCGCCTCCCATACAGATAACAGTAACCAATTCGGGCAATGAGGCAACTCGAAGATTGTTCGAGTCATTGTCGTAGGTGGTCGGACTTAAATCTTGAAAAATTTCCAGGTAATTGCTGGACTTGAACTTTCGGGCCATGAGCAAAGCCTTACAACCTGAAGCCTTCAAGACATGTGCCAGTTCTGCGGACCGAAAGGCAGGGTTTATTGCGACAAGGATGATTCCGAGTCTGGCAGTGGCAAATTGAGTGAGTACCCACTCGGGTCGGTTGGGTGACCAGACTCCCAATCGATCGCCTTTTTGCAGGCCTAGTGCCAAAAAACCGGCGGCGAGTCTGTCTATTTCATGCGAAAATTGCTGCCAACTCCATCGGATGCCCCGGTCCGCAAATACCACAGCATCTCGATGTGCATGCTTGCTGACTGTTGTTGCGATAAGTTCCGGTATGGTTTGCTCAAGTAGTGGTTCCTCTGTACTGCCCTGAACATGCGACATCCCTTGTTCTACGATTTTTCTAGTTTGAGTTTCGTTCATATTAAACACATCAGCGAATTCTGATTTGAATTTCCGCACAGTTAGTGCGAATTGCATGGATAATATTGACCTATTTCATTGGCTATTTAGTGTTCGTCAGAAAACTCTACATCACATTGATAATAAAGAACAATCATCCGATATTTTCAAACGAAGAAATTTCGGTTTTGGCGGATTAACGGGTTCAAAGGCGAATTTCGTTGCCAAATACCACAAACCAGCAAAATCTTCACTTTATAGAATGACATGATTAATCATTATTATCAATGTGTTAAACGTTTTCTGGCAGACACTATTTAGTCGAAAATTAGATACTGAACATGTCTCTGTATGATACATGTATATAATCCGCTGAAATAGCTGGGCTCAAGCCACAAGGAGAACCGTCATTTTGAGCGACAGTGCCTGGAAAGTACGAGTCGGCCAATAAAGATTAAATAGGTTGCATTCTTATAATTTGGAGGAAAAGTTATATGAGAAATATTTTTGGAAAATTTCTGGTCGCCGTGTTCGCTTCGGCTGTAAGCGGATTTGGATTATTTGCGTCTGCCGCAGTAAACGCCGCCGGTCCCGGCGGATATCCAGAACGACCGATTACTGTAATTTGCTGTTATGGAAAGGGCGGCGGTTCCGACCAGGCCGTTGAGGCGATCGTTGGTCCAGCAGCCAAGATCATGAACGCCAAAATCAACAAGATTAATATAACCGGCGGCGGTGGCTTGAATTGTCTGCCGGAATTTTTGCAGGCTCCAGCTGATGGCTATACTCTGCTTCAGCATATTGATACGCTGTCGTCAAGATACGTAGAAGGCCGAATCGACGTTAATCCAATAACGGACGTTGAGTCTTTGGTCATCATGAACGTTGCCCCAACGATGTTGTTCATCAATGGGGAAGATGAGAGATTTCAGACTGACGGTGTTCCAGATTGGGATAAAGTGGTTGAGTATGCGAAATCAGAACCAAAAATTTTGACCGTATCCAACATCAACATTCCGATGGAACTTGTCAGCATGGCAGTTGTTGAAAACCATTTTGGGTTCAAGGCACGTCAAGTGTTGACTGGAAAGTCTGCGGAACGTTTTGGTGCAGTCATTGGTGGACAGCTTGATTTACTGATGGAACAACCCGGTGACGTATCGAAATACGTCCAAGCTGGCAACTTGAAGCCAATTCTCGCAATATGGCCAACTCGATTTGAAAATTTTCCGGATACTAAATCGACTGGTTCGGATTATGGTTTGGACTGGGAGCCATTGCTCAGATTCCGCGGTATGTTCGTGAGGAACGGAACACCTCCAGAAATCGTGGAATATCTAGCTGAAGTATTTGCTGAAGCCTACAATTCACAGGAACACCAGGATTTTGTGAAGCGCAAGAGTCTCGACATCGTAGATTCTTTCAGAAGTAGAGAGGATACCACTACAATGTTGGAAGATTCTGTAGGCGTTTATGCCAATGCATTTCGCGAGCTAGGTCTTCCCGTCCGCGAAGGTTTGTAGCTCCAAATCAACGTTCGCAAGCATTCATCGCCAGTTTCGAATTTTTTGAAACTGGCGATGCAATTTGTACGTGATATTCACATCCGTAGACTAAACGAATATGGCCGGTGCACCCAGTCCCGATCGTAACAAGTCGGCTGCATTAATTGAAGCCGGGTGTTGGCTTGCTTTTGTAGGCTTGGCCTTCCTCTATACCTTTCAATTCGACGATCCACTGCCCGTTTATGAATGGGGGCCAGCACATTGGCCGAGAATGGTGCTTTTTGGAATGTTCATTGCCGCATGTTGGCTTCTTTATATTGATTGGCGTAGAAGCGGCATGACGCTGCGAGACGACAGTGGTGAAGAGGATTATGAAGAATCGGGAGCTTTGACGATTTCAACCCGTGTTCGCATGATTCTGATTTTCACTGTCCCCGTAGTCTACACATTCCTCATCCACAAAATGGGGTTTCTGATCGTTACTCCGTTCTTCCTGTTCTCATATATGTGGCTTATGGGCGTACAGCGATTAAGAACGTTGATCATCGTCACCGTCGGAATTTACACGGCAATCGTTATCATTTTTGTGAAATTGATATTTACCTATTTGCCGCCTGGCGCTGGAATTTTCAATGCAATAAACGGAAAGATATTGGGCTTGTTGACGTAATGGAAAACTTTCTTATCGGTACCGCACAACTGTTTACTGACCCGATCGGGATATTAATTTTTGTCGTAGGGTTGTTTGGCGGGTTGGTATTCGGTGCCATTCCTGGCCTTAGCATGTTGACGCTGGCAGCGGTTCTATTGCCATTTACTGCTTGGATGTCATCTACGCATGCGATTATGCTTTATGGCGTCATTTATGTATCTGGAGTATATGGAGGTGCGGTAACGGCGATATTGTTCAATATTCCGGGCTCGGTTGAAAATGCCCCAACCGCCTTTGATGGCTATCCGATGACTCGGCAAGGTCATTCAGGCAAGGCGATTGGCTATGCCGTGACCTGTTCAGCGTTTGGCGGAACTCTTGCAGCCATAGCTATGATGGCGTTTACTGGACCAGTAGCGGATTTTGCAATTTCAAACTTCGGTCCGGTGGAAATCTTTGCACTGGTGTTCTTCGGATTGGCTGTTGTAGCAGGTATCGGTACGAAATCGATCGCAAAAGGATGGCTGTCATTGCTGATCGGATTGCTGATCGGTTCGATTGGAAGCGACCCGACCGGCGGCATTCCCAGATTCAATTTTGGAACGCTATACCTGCATGGTGGGTTGCATTTCATCCCTCTGATACTTGGATTTTTTGCGGTTGCCGAGGTGTTTGTCCAAGGATTGCGGTTGGCACGCGGAGAGTACGAGTCTCCGAAGGTTTCGGTTTCATATCCGACGTTTTTCGAATTTTGGAAAATGAAATTCGTGGTTATTCGATCTGCACTGATTGGTTTCTTCTGCGGTGTTCTGCCCGGAATCGGAGCGACGCTTGCCGCATTCATGTCGTACAACGAAGCGGTTCGATGGTCGAAGCATCCCGAGCGCTTCGGCAAAGGAGAACCGGAAGGTGTGGTTGCACCGGAAACCGCCAACAACGCAGCGACTGGAGCGGCAATGATTCCGCTGCTGGCATTGGGACTTCCAGGTGGCGCGCTGACCGCAATGATGATTGGTGTATTTAATCTGCATGACATGGACGTGGGACCGCTCATCATGATTGAAGCGCATGATCTTGTGTGGGTGCTGTTTGCGTCAATGTTCTGGGCGAGTCTGGCAATTCTGCTAGTGGGTGTTGTTGAAGCCAAGGGGATCGTAAATTTGCTTCGAATCCCGTTCCCGATCATGGCGCCGGCAATCTTGATATTCGCAACGATTGGGGCATTCGCATTGAGAGGAAACATACTGGACGTCTATACCATGTTTGTCGCCGGAGTTGCTGGATTCTTGATGCGACGTGGTGACTACTCGATTCCAGCACTGGTGATGGGTGTAATACTAGGGCAGATTGGGGAAGACACCTTTACCAGGTCAATGGTTCTGCTGGACTATAACGTTTTCGCTTTTTTCACAAAGCCGATCAGCGGGGTACTGATTGCTGCAGGATTAATCACGATCGCAATGAATATTTTTCGCCATCGTAAGATTTTTGGCAGTTACTATGCCGAATACAAGGGTGAAAACGCTTAGATCTCTTCCTTCAAGTTTGTAAACTAAATTTACGGTGGAACATTGAACATAACAGTGAACGGCAACAGACTTTGGGAGTCGCTTATGCAGATGGCTCAGATCGGAGCAACGGCCAAAGGCGGTGTTTGCCGATTGGCATTAACCGATCTGGACAAGGAAAGCAGAGACCTCCTCACTAAGTGGTGTAGCGCGGAGGGTTGTGGAAGGCAAGTAGATCCAATGGGAAATTTGTTCTTTCGCAGGCCCGGAAAATCCGCCGATGGCCAGCCCGTTGGAGCAGGAAGTCATTTGGACAGTCAGCCAACCGGTGGAAAATTTGATGGAGCTTATGGTGTTCTTGCGGCACTTGAGGTCATTCGAACACTGAATGATAGTGGCATCAAAACTGAGTTGCCTGTTGAATTGGTGGTGTGGACGAATGAGGAGGGCGCTCGATTTCCGCCTGCGATGATCGGCTCGGCAATCTATGCAGGCGCATTTGATTTGCCATACGGGCATAGTCGAGCAGACCTCGAAGGGAAAACGATGGGTGAAGAACTTCAGCGTATCGGATACCTCGGCGATTCTTTGCCGGCTGACCACGGATTTTCAGCGTTTTTTGAAGCGCATATCGAACAGGGCCCCATTCTTGAGATGCTTGGCAAGCCTGTCGGCGTCGTAACAGGCGTACAGGGTGTTTGTTGGTATGACGTTACGGTCGTTGGCGAAGAAACCCATGCGGGGCCAACACCGATGGACAAGCGCAAAGACGCACTGCGGGGTGCCAGCGAACTGGTTTCGCAAATCTACCCGATTGCTGAAAATTCGGGATTTGATGCACGTCTTACCATAGGAGAGTTTCGAATCTATCCGGGCTCAAGGAATACCGTGCCTTCAAGAGTGGAATTTTCGATCGACATGCGTCATCCGGATGTCGAGGAATTTGACCGGTTGGACCAACAATTGAAAGACATTGTCGGACAGTTTGATGCAGGCTCCAGCCTGCAGGCGCAGATCAACCGCATTTGGCGCTCACCGCCGATCCAGTTTGACAGCGAGTGCATTGATGTCGTGCGTAACAGTGCAAGTACCTGTGGTTATGACTTCAATGAAATGGTTAGCGGAGCCGGTCACGATTCCGTTTATATTTCCCGAGTAGCACCGACATCGATGGTTTTCATTCCGTGTGATGGCGGCGTGAGCCACAACGAAGCAGAAAACACTACAAAAGAGTTCGCAGAAGCTGGAGCAAATGTTTTGCTCCACTCCATCCTGGCAAGGGCTGGAATTTCTGAGTGACTGATCGAGTCGACGCGCTCGGCATCGGTAATGCGATGGTTGACATTCTGTGCTTTGCTGAAGACAGCGAATTGCAGAAAATGGGATTGATAAAAGGCTCAATGACACTCATCGATGAGGACGCCGCTGGCGAATTGGAGTCTGCAGTCAAGCCTGCCTCAGTGTGTTCCGGCGGGTCAGTCGCCAATTCAATAGTGCAGTTGTCTTTGCTGGGCGGCCGCAGTCAATTTATCGGAAAGATTGCTCAAGACAAGATCGGCCAGCAATTCCGTGAAGACATGAGTCACTCCGGAATTGATTTCAACACACGCCCAGTTCAAAGCGGAACCTCGACCGGACGGTGCTACATATTTGTGACATCTGACGCCCAGAGAACCATGTGCGCCAGTCTTGGTGCATGCTTGGAGCTTTCTGCCGACGATATTGAAGAAGAAGCGATCAATCGGTCGTCTTTCTTGCTGATTGAAGGGTATCTGTGGGATTTACCTGGTGCCAGAGATTTAATTTTCGAATCTTTGAGAGTAGCGAAAGAGGCGGGAACATCAATTGCGCTTACTCTATCAGACCCGTTTCTAGTTGATAGACACAGAAGTGAGCTGCAAAAATATGTCGAACAGTATGTTGACCTCTTGTTTGCCAATGAATTGGAGGCGCAGAATCTCTACGTATCAGAAAATCTGGAAGCCACGCTGGAAGATATCAAAGGAAAGGTAAAGCATCTGGTTGTCACTAGGGGTGAACAAGGCTCTGTAGTTCTATCGCAAGGCAAGACTTATGTTCGAGAAGTCGAACCGGTACCCGATTTGGTTGATGCGACAGGTGCCGGTGATGCTTATGCGGCAGGATTTCTATATGGCTTTACGCGCGAATGGTCAATTCCCAAGTGCATGGATGCAGCTTCAGGGATCGCCGCACGGGTTATAAGACAAGTTGGGGGTCGTCTGGATCCCCTTCATCAGCAAACAGACTGATTTGCCGAGGTTGTTAATTTTGCAATTGGCAGTTACAGTAAAGCCATGATTGTTTCTGCATCACTGACTTTAAATTTGCCAGGTGCTTCTCGATTCAATGCGGTAACAACGCCATCTTCTACAATCATTGCATAGCGGTCCGAACGGACTCCCAAGCCCCTGTCGGTAAGATCAAGTTCAATGCCTACCGCTTCCGTAAAATTCGCACTTCCATCTGCCAGCATCAGAATATTCTCGGCATTTTGGTTACTTCCCCAAGCACCCATCACAAAAGCGTCGTTAACTGACAGGCACGCGATTGTGTCGATACCTTTGGCAAAAATATTATCGGCATTGACGATATAACCTGGTAGATGATAATCCGAGCAAGTGGGTGTGAACGCTCCTGGAAGCGCAAACAAAATAACTTTTTTGCCGCTAAAAATTTCTGAAGTCGAAATTTCTGCGGGTCCTTTATCTGTCATGTGATGTAACACTACATCCGGAATTCTGTCACCTACGGCGATTGTCATGTTTATGTCCTCAAAAATTGTTTAAGGGAATTGGCAGATTAGCATACTATTATTGTGCTGTAGATTACACTATATTTGAACGAAATCAGCAAATCACAGCACCTCGATGATAGTTTACACAGCTGACTCAGTCAGTCCGAGCGTTCCCACGATAATGTAGGAAATTCACACTATAACGGGTCTGAAAATATTATATGAAAACTTCCCACAATTCGTCATTGACAGAGCTGGAAAGACTTATCGAGCGTTATCCTGATATTGAATACGTTGATGCCATCCTATCGGATATGAGCTGTTATATACGTGGTAAGAGATTTCCAGTAGCGGAAGCTGGCAAGATCTATACTTCCGGCGTTCAAATCCCGGAAAGCACATTTTTGCTGGATTTTCTAGGAGCGGGTCCAGATCCCTGCGGGCGCGGTTTTTCCGATGGAGACCCAGATGGCACGCTGATGCCGATTCCTGGAACAACCCAGTACGTTCCCTGGGGTACGGGACGGAACGCCCAAGTGCTGATGGAACTCTACACCGATGACGGCTCACCGAGTGTTGTTGATCCGAGACATGTGGCAGCACGCGTGCTTGAGCAATTCAATACTCTGGGATACAAGACAAATATAGCATTTGAACTTGAATTTTACCTGTTGGACGGAGCGTTAGATGAAAAGGGAAGACCAAGAATTGCAGCATCGAAAAATGTAGATTCTGGTTCAGTGGAAACACAAGTGTATTCGCTGGAAGATCTCGACAAACATCATGAATTTCTGCGAAGCGTGCATTCAGCGTGCAAGATTCAAGGAATTCCTGCCTCTGTGGTGATCTCAGAATATTCTCCGGCCCAGTACGAAATCAATTTACGTCATGTGAACGACCCACTTACAGCCGCAGATCATTGCATTTTACTGAAGCGAGTTGTTCGTGATGTTGCATTGATGTTTGGAATGCGGGCAACCTTTATGGCCAAACCCTTTATTCAATACAGTGGCAATGGCATGCATCTCCACCTGAGTATGGAGGATGATTCCGGGAAGAATGTATTCCAGGGAAAGTCAAAATTGGGAAATTCGCTGATGCGACATGCAATCGGAGGCCTTTTGGACACCATGTCGGACATGTTTGCGATTTTTGCACCAGGTCGAAATTCATACCGACGATTTGTTCCTAACCTGTACGTGCCGGTCAACCGATCTTGGGGATACAACAATCGTTCGGTGACGATTCGAATACCTTCAGGAGACGACAACGCTAGGCGACTAGAGCATCGAATAGCAGGTGCCGATGCAAATCCGTATCTGGTGCTAGCGGCGCTGCTTGCCGGAGTGCACCACGGCATCGTAAATTCAATCGATCCCGGTGAAGCAACACCAGCAATAAATGTAAGTGGTGAAATTGATAAAACACTGCCGCTGGAGTGGAAAAATTCTGTATCAGTATTTCAGTTATCCAAGTTTGCTGCTACATATTTAACCAGTGAATACGTTGAGTTGTACTGTGCAGTCAAGCGAGATGAAATCAACCAGTATACGCAGCAGGTGACGGGTCAAGAATATCTATTGTATCTGTGACATCTTCCCCAAATTCCACCGTCTCGGTTCACACAAATTCTTACTATGCAGCCAGCGCAGTTGGAATGCGTGATTACCCGTCTCTCGCGAGATCCGAGAGTTGTGAAGTTTGTGTAATCGGTGGTGGCTATACCGGATTGTCAACCGCGCTGAATCTGGTTGAAAGAGGTTTCGATTCAGTTGTTTTGGAAGCCAGTAAAGTTGGCTGGGGTGCTTCCGGAAGAAATGGTGGACAGCTTGGATCCGGACTGAACTGGTCGCAGAAAGAACTGGAGAGTGAATTCGGATATGACAGAGCTTCTCAGTTTTGGAAATTGTGTGAACAGGCCAAACAGGAAGTGATTCACCGAATCGAACGGCACCGGATTGATTGCGATTTCAAACGCGGCGTTCTGGCCGCTGCAGTAACTCAAAAAGCAGTTAAGGCTTATCGAGAGCAAGTCGATCATCTGCGAAAAAATTACGGTTACGATTCGATTCGCTATATCGAGAGCACCGAAATTCAGGAGATGCTGGGGACTGATAAATATTTAGCCGGGATGCTGGATACAAGCTCCGGACACCTTCATCCACTGAATTTAGCGATAGGACTTGCCAACGCTGCGGTTGATGCGAATGCGCGAATCTACGAGAATTCTGCGATGAGTGATTACAAAAAGAATAAAAACGGCTACGTAGTTACAACGGAAAAGGGAAAAGAAGTTCACACGAAGTACATTGTATTCGCCTGCAATGCCTACATAGGCAGGGCATCGCCAACCATCAGTCGATTCATAATGCCGTTCACCAGTTACATAATTGCAACTGAACCCCTGAGTGAGAAGGTTGCACATCGAATCAATCGAGATGATGTTGCAGTTTTCGATTCCAGGTTCTGTTTGGACTACTATCGACTGTCATCAGATCGAAGACTGCTTTTCGGAGGTGCTGAAAAGTATCTTCCGACTGATCCAGGTGACATCAAAAGCATGGTTAGACCAAGAGTGCTGCATCTGTACCCAGAATTGAGAGACACCAAGACAGACTATGCCTGGGGTGGCAGAATCGCGGTAACCATGAATCGACTTCCATCTATCGGGTGTATTGATGGAAATGTCTACTATGCCCAGGGATTTTCCGGTCATGGAGTCGCATTGACAAACATTGTCGGAAAAATTCTGGCACAAGCAATCACAGGTTCCGCTGAGGGTTTCGATGTGTTCGCTTCAATTCCACACAAAGGATTTACTGGAGGCCGATACCTGCGTTGGCCGATTCATATTCTGACGATGCTATTTTTCAGTATGCGTGACAAGCTCGATGTGCGATTTGGCGGTAGCAGGTAGTTGGCGTTTGATAACTGTCACCGACTGGATGAATTCACCATCAAATATTTCGTGATATAACTATTTACTGGTTGAGTAACTGGAATGTTTTTTACCAGGCAATTTGTGGTTAGATGAATTTATCTAGGATCAAATCAAACACCCAAAATGAATACAGACACGGAGAAGCAACGCTATGTCAACGTCGTCGAGAAGTCTGATAATTGGTTAGCAGAGGAGAAATGGCACACCCCGATTTAATCATCAGGCCCCTGGAGGCTGCAGACGAAGCAGACTGGCGCCGTCTGTGGTCGCAATATTTAGAGTTCTATAAAACTACGCTTCCGCCTGAGGTTTATGATCGCACATTCTGGAGGCTTGTTTCTCCAGACGAAGAAGATTGTGTAGCACATATCGCTCTTTTGAATGGGCAGGCTTTGGGAATTGTACATTGCGTGTTCCACATCAACCTGTGGGAACTTAATAAGGTGTGTTATTTGCATGACCTGTTCACAGTCGCAGAAGCTCGAAATAAAGGTGTCGGCCGGGCACTGATTGAAACAGTTTATCGAAATGCAGATGCCAAGGACGTGCAGACAGTCTACTGGATGACGCAGGAGTTCAATAACACAGCCCGATACCTCTACGACAAAATTGGCAAGCGAACTCCATTTATTGAATATACAAGAGCCTGATGCTCAACTTACTGTTTCAAAAGGCATACATGAGGAGATTGAAATGACCAGCGCGGTAAAAGCTGTCCCAACGATCAACGCAGTCGAAGAAATTCAAAGTATTTTTGGTGATCGCGTAATTACTTCCGAGAGTGTCTGTCAGGAATTCGGCTCAGACGAATCCTTTCATGGCAATTATCCGCCAGATGCTGTATTTGCTCCCCAGACTACAGAAGAAGTAGCGCAAGTTGTAGAGATTTGCGCAAAGCATAAATTTCCAGTGATTCCTTACGGAACGGGTACAAGTTTGGAAGGACATATTTGCGCTCTGCATGGCGGAATTTGTCTGAACATGATCGAAATGAACCAGGTATTACAGGTTAATGCGGATGATCTGGATGTTGTCGTGCAGCCTGGAGTCACTCGAAAACAACTGAATCAGTATCTGAAAGATTCAGGACTGTTTTTTCCGATTGATCCGGGAGCGGATGCGTCTCTCGGGGGTATGGCAGCGACGAGAGCGTCTGGCACCAATGCCGTTCGTTATGGCACCATGCGTGAAAATGTGCTGTCGTTGACAGTTGTATTAGCAGATGGGAGGATTATCAAAACAGCCAAGAGAGCACGCAAATCTTCGGCTGGATACGATTTGACGAGGTTGTTCGTAGGTTCGGAAGGCACCTTGGGCATCATCACCGAGATCAGCCTGAGAGTCTATGGAATCCCAGAAAAAATCTCCTCGGCAGTTGTCGCTTTTCCAGAACTAAGTGATGCTGTCAATGCGGTGATTATGACCATTCAGATGGGCATCCCGATTGCTAGAATTGAGTTATTGGACGACGCCATGATGCAGGCTCTAAATCGGTATTCCAAAATGGACTATCCAGAAGAGCACACACTGTTTCTTGAATTTCATGGAACGGAGATTTCTGTTCAGGAACAGGTAGAGACGGTGCAGGTGATCAGTGAAGAGTTTGGTGGTGGAAATTTTCAGTGGACTGCACACACAGAAGATAGAAATCGGCTGTGGCAAGCGAGACACGACGCAGCCTATGCTGCGAAAGCTATGCGGCCGAATGCACAGATATGGGCAACCGATGTTTGCGTACCAATCTCAAGACTGGCCGAGTGTATTATGGAAACCAAGCAGGATATTATTGATTCTAATCTGCAGGCACCGATAGTCGGGCATGTAGGTGATGGCAATTTCCATTTAGTGCTGCTGGTAGACCATACGGACCTAGAAGAAGAAAAAAGGGCGCAAGATATGCACGAAAGAATGGTCATGCGTGCACTCGAAATGGATGGAACCAGCACTGGGGAGCACGGAATCGGCTATGGAAAACTGGATTTTCTTATTGCTGAACACGGTGAAGCCGTCAGCGTCATGCGAACCATCAAACAAGCGCTGGATCCAGACAACATTCTGAATCCTGGAAAAATTGTTCGCGTTTGAGAAAAAGTTTTTCTGCTTGGGATAATTATCCCGCTAATTCAAAAATCTGAATCCATTCAGAGCGGATTCAGATGTTATCACGCAGATGAAGCAGACGCCTCATCGCCAGCGGCATTAGCGGGGCTGGAGTTGTAGTAAATTTCTTTTGAACTGTCATCATCTTTTCTCAACAGTCCTTTTTCAACAAAAAGACGTAAAGTGTTGTTCACAGTCGCTCGGGATACAGGTGGCCACGGGCCATTGACGTTTCGATAAATTTCCTCTGCAGACATGATATCTGATTTATCCAAGATGACCCTTGCAATACGAAGACGCTGCTGCGATGGCATAATGCCGTTGTCACGTAAGTATGAGTCTAGGTCAATGTTTGTCATCATTTTTGAAATCTACCATAAATATTCAACTGATTACTGGATTGATATAAGTTTAACAGAAAAGAGTTTTAATGTCTAATTTGATGGATTTCATTTTGCATTTGAGGCGGAAATCAGATCTATACAAGTTTCAGAATTCAAATATTTCTCCCAAATGAAATTCATAATAATTTACTGCTCATGAATAGTTCCTGTTCAGATTCTCAGAACATTGATGATCTACTGAAAGCGTTTGCAGCAATAGCTCATGGTGGGTTGATTTTGATGATTGGAGAATCGACGCTGGCCTATCAGCGGTCTATACTGTCTGGTATGAATGCAATGACGCGGCTCGTCATCAATCTCCCCCCAAATGCGTCTGCGATGAATATTGAGGAGTCTCTAGTTTCTGATCTCAGAGTTGCAGTACATCAGCAGAATCCAGAAGAGTTTCTGAGCGATATTAGCCATCACACATTGAACCTCGTTGTATTGGGGTACAAAGAAATCAGCGTTCATCTGACAAGACAGATTTACGCGATGCTTGTTGAGGGAGGCTCAGTTATATTGCTGCGGTCATCGCAATCCCTGAATGCCAAAATCGATGAGGAACTTTGCGCTTTTCACTCGGCAGATATTGATTCGTGCAAGTTGTTAGTAAAGAAGTCGCAGCAAGCTTCAAAGATACGAAAAGGTGGGCGACGAGCAAGACTCGCGGCGAGTGACTGATCTGTTCAGATTGATAGAAAAATTGGAAGTGAACTTACCACTCTAAAGCAAAATTAGCGGTTCAAGCCTACCACTGATTTCTCAATTCCCGCAACTTCAAAAACACAGTTTTTCTGTCAGGTTTATCTGGCAGGTCAGGGAATGACTCTCGCAGTGTCTCGATAACGTTAGGACTACTGAGGCGAAAAAAAGTGTTGAAAGTTTGTTCCATGGCAAGCGTTGTAATCATTGCATTGTCAGGATCTTGCGCTTGAACTTTCAACAGCAAATCGGCAGCGACTTGATTGTCTGGCTCGCGGTCTAGTGTAAAGCCTAGATTGTTCTCAATGTAATCATGGCCTGGATAGACTAGCGTGCTGTCTGGGAGCTTCGCGAGCTGACTGGCGAATGTTTCGTAGAGTTCATGCGGATGTCCTCCATGATGGCAGTTTCCAGCACCTGCGTTAAACAGTGTATCTCCGCAAAAAAGCGCAGGAGTGTCTCCATGTGACAAAATGCAAATATGACTCATCGTATGACCTGGAGTGTCTAACACTTCCAGTTCCACTCTGCCAACCCGAATGACATCTCCAGCTCCCACACCGCGATCCATACCAGAAATTTTGTCGAATGCATTTTCATGGGCGATCAATTTTGCGCCGGTTGCTGAAATCATGGCATCATTGCCGCCAGTGTGATCATGATGCTCATGTGTGTTGAGAATACTGGTAATTTCCCAACCTATTTTTTTTGCTCGGGATAGGCATTTCTGGTGGTCAAGAGGATCAACAGCGAGTGCTTCTCCGGAATCAGGACAGGCGATCAGGTAATTGAAATTTCGATAAGCGTTGTCAGTCCAGATTTGTTCTACTATCACGAACTCCTCCTCTTCATGGTTGCCGTTTGGCCTTTCGGGCATCGAGAGCGGGATTGGTAATGTGTTCGATCTCACTCATGTTTAGGCCTGAAATGCGGTACGCTTGTCCAAAGCCTTTTATGTACACTCCGAGTTTTGGTGCCAGTGAATACAGGTTGAAGTCTGCAAGTTGCACCAGCGTATCAACGATAGCACCGAATCGCTCTTTATACAGTGGTATCCATGTTTGAAACTCAGGACTTTTTCGTTCGTGGCGCGTCGCAGTACATTCAATGATTAGACGCTCACGTGCAAATAGATTCTGAGAGGTCTTTTCGTCTTCAATGATCATTACAGAAACGTCGTGGTTTTTTGCAATATTGTGGGTGTGCTGTGCTAAGTCACTCAAGAACACATAGAAAGTTAGATTTTCACCACTGACAAAGGGCGCATAACTTACGCTTGGTGCTCCTGATTCAGACACGGTGGCCATTTCGAGTGAAAGATGGTTTCGAACCAATTTGTTGACGTCGTTTGGAATCTGATTCACTGAATCTGCCATGTTCATTTGCTCCGCCTCATAGCATCAAAACCGATTTCAAGGTCTTCAATCAAATCAGCAGTGTCTTCCAGACCCACGTGCATACGAAGCGCTGGTCCTTCTGCAGACCACGCCGTTGCCGTCCTATAGTTGCTAGGGTCAAAAGGAATAAGAAGACTCTCGAATCCACCCCAGCTGTATCCCATGCCGAATAGACTGGAGTTTTCCAGTAGCGCAACGACCGCGGATTCGGAAACTGGATGGAGAATAAAGGAAAATAGCCCACTCGCTCCGGTAAAGTCTCTGCGCCAGATTTCGTATCCAGCATCACCAGGCAAAGCCGGGTGAATCACTCTTGCCACCTCTGGACGATTGGCAAGCCACTTGGCGACGACAAGACCTGATTCATAGTGTCTTTGCAAGCGGATTGGCATTGTTCTGAGACCGCGCAATCCAAGAAATACAGTGTCAGGGCCAGCACATTGTCCACTCAAGCGAGCACTGTCTCTCACGTTGAAATAATGCTCTTCGGTTGTTGTAATGATGCCGAGCATGGCATCGGAATGCCCGGTTATGTACTTGGTTGCAGCATGTATGGAAATATCGACACCGAGCTCAAATGGCTTCAGGTAAATCGGGGTTGCCCAAGTGTTATCAAGCATCGTTACGATTCCATTTTGCTTTGCTATTGTGGTGATAGCTGGAATATCTTGAATCTCGAACGTCTGTGACCCTGGTGATTCCAGGAAAATTACTGCAGTATTGGGTTTGATCAGACTTTCGATGTCCGCACCAATCAAGGGGTCGTAGTATGTTGTCTCGACTCCAAATCGATTCAGCACCTGATCGCAAAATGTTCTTGTTGGTTTGTAAACGCTGTCAGTAACTAGAACATGATCGTCAATTTTGACAAATGTCATTAGTGAAGCGGTGATACCGGCAAGCCCGGATGATGTCGTGATGCCAGCAAATGCACCTTCCATCTCTGCAACTGCTTGCTCAAGTGCGAAAGTGAGCGGCGATCCATATCTGCCATAGCGCACCTGATTCATTAAATTTTGATCTTTCTCGGCTTTCTGAAGCTCTTCGTAAGTATCAAACAGCACAGTGGAGCCGTGGTAAATGGGAAGATTTACAAATCCTTTGCTGGCTTTTGAGTCTCTACCCAGATGAGCCGCTAATGTCTCAGCTGAAAGCGTTCTTTCATTCATTCATTTGTCTCGAATTTTGTGAATTGTCTGTTTGCAAACGTCGTTACAGTCAAACCGGGTTGCCGAGTACAGGCGTTTCGGGAAAAACGTTAAATAGTTCAATTTCAGAATATCTGGAAGTGTGCTTCTGTCGGGTTCAGGCCGTTGACAGGAAGAATATCCTGTGGGCAGGCTGAAAATACCATGATGCAATCCATCGTCGCACGAAATTGAATATGGTCGCCAGCTTTAGAGATCGGTGCTTGCCACGATAATTCGCCTTGCGCAGTCCACGGAATATTCATAAACAGATTCATTGGGCTTGGGACTTCAGGTGCATCAAATTCCAGTTCCTTCATGGCGTGAATTAGGTTGTCGGAGCAGTTGTCGTGATATTCGGTGCAGCCTAGCAGTTTATAGCGATAATCATCGCAAGCCGCCATGAGCAAATCGTGAACACCGCCTGACGTATCCTGTTCGACTTCAAGAATTCCACGTCTGTGGTTGGTATAGAGTGTATCGCCGGGTTTGAACGTCATGTTCATCAAAGCAGGGCGCGTGTGTTCGTTTGACTGGAATTCCGAGATATCATCTAGGTTGAACGCCCATGTATCGACAACCTGATTGCCGTGCGTATTAATGACCCGGATGGATTGCCCCTTCCGAGCAATCGCTGCTGTACCGCTTCGGGCCGGAATTGTCGTTGTGTCCGTCATTTTCTGGTGATTCCTTCTATTTGATCAAAACAATAGTGCGCATCATTTGCAATAGGCGTTAGTGAATATAATGACGGTTAATATACTGTATTCGCACGAATTCGTCATTTTCAAGGTTTGAATTAACGGGCATCTCAGAGCTTCGAATTTCTGATTTAGAAATATCTAGAATTATGAAGTATTATCAAATATATAAATTGAATAGTTAACGTATCCTATGACATTTGCCATTGAGCTGCAACAATTGCTCCCGGAAATCATTGTCAGTCTAATGGCTTGCTTGATTCTGGTTGTTGATCAAACCCGCCTGAATAAATTTAAAGATCTTCCTTTACTGTTGACACTGCTGACTTTGGTGTTAGCTTGCATGTTAACGGGGTCACAGGTATACCAGCACAGTGTCGTTGTTTTGGGAGGAATGTTCATTGATGATTCGTTTGCAAATCTTACCAAGTTTATGATTTGTCTGCTGGCAATCGTAGTATTCATCTATTCCAGAACCTACTCAGAGCAGCGGGATATCGGTGGCAGCGAATACTATGTTTTAGGCCTGTTTGGCATACTGGGCATGATGGTCATGGTTTCTGCGGATCATCTGTTAGTCATATATCTTGGCCTTGAACTGATGTCGCTTTGTCTATATGCCATGGTTGCTTTTCAGCGGGATTCACCCAACGCGACTGAAGCTGCAATGAAATACTTCGTGCTTGGCGCGATTGGTTCCGGTTCATTGCTCTATGGACTTTCGATTCTCTACGGATTGACGGGTTCTTTGGACATTTCCACTATTCATCAATTGTTGATGGATTCTTCTTCAGAGAATCTGCCGCTGATCTTTGCCTTAGTCTTTGTCGTGACTGCACTGGCATTCAAACTGGGTGCTGCACCATTTCATATGTGGGTACCTGATGTGTATCATGGAGCGCCGACATCAACAACGATTTATTTGGGAACGGCACCAAAAATAGCTGCGTTTGCCATGTTGATGCGGTTGCTAGTCGGAGGTCTGGAAAGTCTCCAGCCAATCTGGCAGGACATGCTGATCATTATTGCGCTGCTTTCCATAATCGTCGGCAATGTAATCGCCATAGCACAGGTGAATTTAAAACGAATGCTGGCGTATTCGACAATTGCACACATGGGATTTATGCTGCTCGGAATTTTGAGCGGAAGTGAAGAAGGTTATGCAGCATCTCTTTTTTACATTCTGGTCTACTCGGTAATGAGTTTGGGGGCTTTCGGAATCATCGTTCTGTCCGCCAAGAAAAAAGATGAACTGGATTTGATCAGCGATTACAGCGGTCTGAATGGCAGGGACCCGTGGATGGCATTTTGGGTGCTTCTGTTGATGTTCTCGTTAGCCGGGGTGCCGCCAACGGTTGGTTTCTATGCGAAGCTTGCCGTAATTCAGGCACTTGTTGATGTTGAATTGGTCTGGGTTGCAGTAGTGGCGGTATTATTTGCAGTTGTTGGTGCTTTCTACTATCTTCGAGTCATTAAAGTAGTCTATTTCGATGACCTGAGTGACACACCAGTTCCGTTTCAACAGTCGCCCAACTCGCGAATTTTACTTGGGGTGAATGCGATTGCACTTGTCGCTATACTTCCATGGGTTGGCACCGCAATCGCGATCTGCGAAACAGCTATCGCCAGCTTGAAATGAATTGATTTGAGCGCGAGCAGGGCTTCGTCTCAATTTGACGCTTGTGCTATCCAACGATTCACAGGGTGTTCCCACGCTAACTAAATCACAGTAAAACCACAACGGTTGTATAAATTTGCAGGCAGGACTGGCTTTTTCCATACCGATATAGTATATATGCGGTTATGAACAGTCATGACCGCAGAACCAGCAAGTCGATTCGCACTGGCGAGGTGACGGTACGTCTTGCGCGCACGAGCGAATTTGCGAAGTGGGATCGGCTGATGCGTACGCATCATGATCTTGGATTCAAGCGATTTGCAGGTCGCAGTCTGCGTTACATCGTTGAGTATAAGGGGCAGTGGGTGTGTCTTTGCGGGTGGCAGACCGGTTCCTTTAAATCGGCTGCGCGCGAGCATTGGATTGGCTGGCAGCCTGAGCAGCAGTGGCACCGATTGCATTTGATCGCGAACAACACCCGTTTCGCGATGCTTGACGATGCCGGTTGTTATCCGAATCTTGGTTCGCACGTGCTGAAGTTGATTTGCCGGCGCTTAAGTGATGACTGGGAGGCATACTATGGTCACGGTTTGTTGTTGGCGGAGACGTTTGTAGACCCGGCTCGTCATCGCGGAAACATGTACGATGCAGCCGGATGGGAGACGGTGGGAAACAGTGCGGGCTATTCCCGCAAGGGTGGGAAGTATACCGAAGCGCATGATGCAATCAAGCGGTTATTGGTCAGGCCCTTGCGTCGTGATGCTAGGCGGGTCCTGTGTCAGGAAGGCGAGTTGGAGTCGCGCTGGCAGAAAAAGGGCAAGGCCAGCGGTCATTCGCTGCCGGAGTTGCGCAGTTTGCATGATGATTTGTCACAGATGCGGGATTTTCGTCGTGGCCAGGGTCGCAAGCACACACTGGCGTGTGCGTTTTCGACTTTGATTTTGGCGCAATTGTCTGGATTTCACGGATCGTTGGCGGCGGCACAGTTTGCAGCGTCTCTTTCTGAGAATGAGCTGCACGCGATCGGTGGCTGGTGCAATCCGAAAACAGGCCGGTATGAGCCGGTTTCCAAATCGACGCTGCACCGGGTGATACAGCACACCGATCCGGATCAGCTGGAGCAGGTCTTGGCGCGATACACGCACAATCGAATCAGACAGTTACCGGCACTTGCGAGTGACGGCAAGCGGATTCGCGGTGCCAATCGCAATGGCGACAGTCACTACGAGACAGTGACACTTGTGGAGCATGGCAGTGGGATACCGAAAGCAAGCCGCAGTTTCCACAACAAGGGCGAGGAGTTGGATGTGACTCGGCAGTTGCTGAGCGAGGTTGACGTTGCGGGTCGAGTGATCACACTGGATGCGTTGCACACCACTTTTGAAACCGTCGATTTGATCTTGGACGGGAAGGCTGACTATATGCTGACGCTCAAGGACAATACCTCTTTGCAGTTAGCGAAGGCGAAGTCGCTGAAGTGGTACAGTCACAAAGTGCGGCGTTACTCGGAGAAGGTGACCCTGGCGCACGGTCGCATTGAGCAACGTCGTATTGAAGTACTGCAAGTGGACGACCCGTACAAGTTCGATTTCAAGCAGGTGCGCCAAGCGTTTCGCATCGAGCGCGACCGCGAGGTAGTCAAAGAAGCGAACAGTGCAAGCACAGAGACGATATATGGCATCACTTCGGTTGCCGCTGAACGGGCCGATGCCGAGCAACTGCTGAGGTGGGACCGCGGACATTGGACCGTGGAAAACAGCAACCATCATATTCGGGACCGTACATTCCAGGAAGACGCCTGTCTGACCCGTACTGGCCATGGCCCGAGCAATCGTGCGATGTGCAACAACATTGCGCTGGCGCTGATTTTCAACCAAAGCCGCTTCGAGTCAGTGCCGCAGGCACTGCGCCATTTCAACCTGAATCGTAAAGAGGCCTTCGCCGCACTATTCTCACCGACCTGAAGCGGTGCTTCAAATCCCGGATTGAGCCGAAATATACAAGCGCCGCAGTCCGCTTGCGTTTGGTTGCCATTGTCGAGACTGCACAATTCGCTCCGTACAAACGCAATATTGTGCATCAATTACCGAAACTGTACCATAATGAGCGCAACAGCCGTGGTCGAGCGAATTACTTCAGTTACCGCCTGTCAGGATATTCTGACATCAAAAAAAGCATGGGAAACACCTGAACGATTCAATACATTGTTCGAGAATTTTGTATAATTTCGATTTCCATGTTGCGGGGTGGAGCAATCCGGTAGCTCGTCGGGCTCATAACCCGAAGGTCGCAGGTTCAAATCCTGTCCCCGCTACCAGAATCAAGAGACGGCTTAGACAAGCGGAGAATTAAGAAATCGCTTCCTGAGCCGTTTTCCTTTTAATTTCCTCTAATTAGTGTTCGTCAGAAAACTCTACATCACATTGATAATAAAGAACAATCATCCGATATTTTCAAACGAAGAAATTTCGGTTTTGGCGGATTAACGGGTTCAAAGGCGAATTTCGTTGCCAAATACCACAAACCAGCAAAATCTTCACTTTATAGAATGACATGATTAATCATTATTATCAATGTGTTAAACGTTTTCTGGCAGACACTAATTACACAAATGACTGAATCTGAAGAAATTTTTGACGTTGTCGACACTCAGGACCAAGTTGTCACTTCAATGACAAGATCCGAAGTTCATGCCCAAAATCTGTTGCATCGTTCCGTACACCTTCTCGTCATGGATGAATATCAGCGTGTTTTTCTGCAACTTCGAGGTCCGGATCGTGATTGTGACCCTGATCTTTGGGATTCTTCTGTCGGCGGACATTTACATGCAGGTGAGCAGTATGATCACGCGGTCATTCGCGAAACTGAAGAAGAACTCGGAATTCAGCTACAAGCCACTCCTCCAAGACTATTCAAACTTGAAGCGAGCCCCGAGACTGCCTATGAATTCTGCTGGGTTTATCAAATTTACCACAATGGACCTTTCAAGCTTGACCCCAGTGAAGCAGCTGACGGCCGATGGTTCACGAAGGAAGAGTTAAATGACTGGATGTCCAGAATTCCCGAAAAGTTGACCAGCAGTTTTCGATTGATATGGCAGCAGTACTGTAGGTTGGAATCAACAAATGAATAAGCCGTTAATCGGAATTACAAGTTATTCAAGGAACGAGGAAAACCGATTTACGCTGCCTGCCAAGTATGTTGAGTCAATAGAAAGGGCGCAGGGGATACCAGTTCTGATCACCCCGGTAACGGAACGTCCCGAAGAGTTGATTGGAAAGCTGGACGGGTTCATATTGACTGGTGGTGCAGATGTTGATCCTGCCAGGTATGGCGGAGAAAACGATCCGACGGTCTATGGCGTCAATCTGGAGAGAGATCAGTTTGAGCTGGCACTTGCACGAACTGTGGCGGAGAATGCAGTTCCATTACTGGCAATCTGTAGGGGGATCCAAGTGTTGAATGTCGCGATGGGAGGCACTTTGGTGGAGCACATCCCGAATGTGTACGGAGAGTCTGTCATTCATCGCGATGAGAAATCTGACAAAGTAGACCATATTGTGTCAATTTTCCCAGAATCTCGACTGGCGGAAATCATGGGCATTACGGAATTCAATTGCCCGTCATTTCATCATCAATGTGTGAGAGCTATTGCACCAGAATTTACCATCTGCTCACAATCCGAAGATGGCGTAGTCGAAGCGATTGAGTCCGCAAAATATCCGAAAATAATTGCAGTACAGTGGCACCCAGAGTATATTTCGGATTCAGATGCATCCCAACAGCGCCTCTTTGATACGCTTGTGCGCTGGTCAGCTCACTAAATCGTTACTCTTCTTGCCAGACGCTTTTGAGCCTTCTTTGAACTAACCGATCAATTACGATCACACAAAACAATACCGCCCACGCCAAGTCAGCCCAATTGCCCTGTTATATAACGCGGAGGAGTGTAAGAAGTTCAGTTCGATTAACACTTAAGAAGGTGGAAAAATATGATTGGTAAAGATGAAATTCATGGTTACTGTCGCATCTGTAGCGAGCTTTGGAGGAAGCTTTACCGCAAGTGCTCAGGAAAACGACTATTTTGCCTTTTTTCCACTTCTGAGGCCGTCTAAGTACGAAACCTGTTGTTTCAATTACAAATGTTCAAATGCTTCAGGCATATTTCCTGCACAGTCAATAGGTCGGTTTAAGTTGCTGACATGTGAGGCAATCTGGGCGCATGGAGAAAACCCGTTATTAGCGGAAGCGATCAGGCTTTCTATCAATAAACGCCAGTCGATGCCACTCTCAGCGAGTTTCCATAGGCAAGATCAATTTCTTCCGCAATAATTTCGAGACCTTTTTCAACCACTTCCTTTGAACCTGCATAGCTGAGCCTCATACACTCATGGCGGTGTGCAAAGTCTCCTTCAAGGCCCGGAAAAAAGTAGTTTCCTGGAACAATATATACATTGCGTTTCTTCAGATTTTCATAGAGTCGATTGTCTGAGATTGGCAGCCCCGGAAAGCGCAGCCAGACAAAGAATGCTCCCTGCGGCTCATGCAGCATGTAAGGTAAATTTACGAATCGTGTGTGTATTGTTTCTACAATGTGATCCAGGGCGTCTTTATAGTGGGGTTGAATCACATTTTGGCTCAATTCCAGTATTTCGCCGCTAGCGACTGAATTTAGAGCGAGTATGGAGCCGAAATTGCCAGTGGCCAGCATCATGATTGCATTGGCATAGATGAACTGTTCAATAACTTCTCGTTTTGCAACGACGATACCAGTTCGTGTTCCTGGCATTCCGAGTTTTGACAGACTCAAACTCAGTATGATGTTTTCGTTCCACTCGACAGATGCCTCCGTGTAAACGATGCCGGGAAACGGCAGTCCGTATGCACCATCAACAATCAACGGAATCGCGTGACGCTCAGCCAATATCGCTAGTTTTCGAACTTCGTCATCAGTTACAACATTTCCTGTAGGATTGGTTGGACGCGAGATGCAGATGGCGCCAATTCGATCGGTAATCTCAATGTTGCTGAAATCTATTTCATACTTGAAGGTTCGTTCCGAGGTGGTGACAATCTTTGGCTGGATAGAGACGAATCGAGGTGTGGCTTCATCCGCTTCGTTGTAGCCGATGTATTCGGGTGTCATAGGCAGCAGAACCTGCTTTTGACTGCCGTCAGAAAATTGACCGGAAAACAGTCGAAACAATATTGTGAAAGCCGTTTGACTTCCGTTTGCAATGGCGATGTTTTCGGGTCCGATATCCCATCCGTAAGTTGTCTTGAACAAATTGGCAAGTGCACTTGCAAAACGGTACGATCCTTGTGGTCCGGCATAATTTCCAACCAAGCGCTCAAATACGTTGGGGGAACGCATGACATTTTCCATCTGGGTACGGAAGTATTTTTCCATTTCCGGTATATGGGCTGGATTTCCTCCGCCGAGCATGTACAGAGGGTGATCTTCGGAGGCAGCAGCGGTGCCTAGGTCTTTCATCAGGTTGACAAGGCCAACCTCGCGCTTGATGCGGTCAGACCAAGTAGAAAAATTCATTTGACAAAAATTGTTTACAAAGAATCAGATCGCAGCGTTTCATTGAATATTCTGCGCCTGTTGTTTGTCACTCAAGTCGATGGTAATCAAATCTGCCAGCACACTGAGTGCTTGGTCCAGAAATACATCACCTACTCGCTGGGAAGGAAAAGCCTCTTCAGTCAGGTCAGTCGCGGGCGTTAATCCGAGTGAAGAACGAAGTTGATTGAGATTGTTCAACTGTGCTTCGCGATCACTATCGAGTGATTTGCGTCGTTGATTTTCATTCAAATAAACCACTTTTTGATCCATACGATCCAAATTGAGGCGCTCTCTCGCGACAATGTATTCAACGGCTGGGTTGAATCGAGAGCGTTCTTTGTTCAAGCGACGAATTTCTGGAATTCGGTTTTCGATGAAGTTTGCATCTCGCCAACGAACAACAGATCCTGCGGGGTTGATGATACCGCCTGCGAGAGCATTCTTTAACGCTCTTTCACCTGTGTTCGCAACGAACTCATTGGTTGCGAACACTACATCAGGAACTACGCCAAGATGCTGTGTGCTTGAGCCGTTGACTCGATAAAACTGTGCGGTTGAGAGTTTCAAAGTTCCTGAGACATCCATGTTCAAGATTCGGCTGAGTGGCCAAATGGTTTGCAGCATCCCCTTTCCATAGGTTGTTTCTCCTACGACAATTCCTCGGCGGTAATCCTGAATGGCACCTGCAAAGATCTCGGATGCGGATGCACTTCTTCTATCGACCAGCACTACAAGCGGTCCGCCATATACGACTACATTATCTGAGTCACTCTTTATTTCGAGTTCACCTTGCGATTTTTCTACCTGAACAATTGGACCGGATTTGAGGTAGAGACTTGTCAGCGACACTGCCTCATGCAGTGCACCTCCTCCGTTTCCACGTAGATCCATAACGATACCATCCACGTGCTGTTCATTCAGTTGCTGCAGCAATTTCAACACATCTCGGGCAGAACTTCTAGGGAATTCTTCTTTTCCCTCGTCTGGCCTGAAGAGCTCTGAGTAAAAAGCCGGTAGACTGATTACGCCAAGTTGAAGGATTTTTCCATCGACTTCCAGTTCGACGGTAGATTTTTTTGCCATCTGTTCCTCGAGCTTGACCTGTTCCCGAGTGATTGCGATTTCTTTGGGGACAGTACCTGGCATTGCATCTATTGGAATTACTTTCAAGAATACAGTTGTTCCCTTAGGACCTCTAATCAAGTCCACCACATCTTCCAGTCGCCAGCCGATGATTTCTTGGTAGTTTTGGTTGGCTCTGCTGCGGACTGCTACGATTCTGTCGCCGGCGTGAAGTTTGTTGCCGCGGGACGCAGGTCCTCCGGTAATGACGGATTGAACGGTGATTTGCTCATTCTCAGATTTCAGCATGGCGCCAATGCCTTCGAATTGCTGTGATATGCTGATTTCCAGATTATCGGTACTGTGAGGGGAAAAGTACTCGGAATGTGGATCAAGCTCCTGCAGATAGGAATTCAGAAATATCTCGATTACATCATCCGAATTGTAAAGGGACACTGACTGCTGCAGTCGCTCGTAGCGTGATTGCAGCGTTTCTTGGATTGCTTTTGAATCATTGTCATTCAGTTTCAGAGTCAAAATGTCATCTTTAACCAGTTTCCTCCAGAGGTTATCGTATTCTTCCTGATTGTTAATCCAGTCGACAGTGGATCGATCAATCTGCAACTCATCCACTATCTCAAAGTCAAATGGGTAGTTAAGTAGCGACTTGGCGTACTCTGTTCGATCCTGAAGACGCTCCTGGAATCGTTTGAAGATTAAAAATACTTCATCCAGATTTCCTTCGTTCAGGAAGTTATCGAAATAGTAGCGATTTGATTCAAACTGGTTGACGTCGGATTCCAGCAAATAAATTTTCTGTGGGTCCAGTGCATGTAGATACTGGTGCAGAATCAGTTCGGAAAACTCATTGTTGAGGGGACGCTTTGTGTAGTGAAAATCTTCGGCCATCCTAGCTGTCGTAACGACCGCAATTTTCTGCAATTTCCCAGCGGACAGCTGTCCGGTTGCCTGTGTGGCGGCAGCAAACTGAGTGTCGCTGTGCTGAACAAAATTTGCATAGTAGATAAAATAGACAAATAACAGAGCGAGACAGATATTTCCGATTGCTTTCTTGCGTTTCCAGAACTGAAATCGCGAATTGGGATTCAAAGGTCTAGTCATCACTGTTGTCAGAAATTCGATTGACGTGTGCACTCGCAAGTTGACTGACTGTATAAAGTCCACGATCGTGAATGCCAATCGTTTCGAGGGAATTCAAAGTTGATTGCACATAGTCGAGATTTGCGCCTCTTTGCCCGCAGGCATTCGCAACTATGCTCGCGGTTTGGTCGATGGTCAGGTTGTTAACGTAAGATGGATGTTGTCTTTTGACAATGAAGACAATTGCACCGACGTTGCGCCCGTCATTCAGCGTGACTGACCTAATGGATGGATCATAGATATCGTTCAGCATTTCTCGATCCTGCAGATAGTCTGCCACTTCACGCTGTCTGGCAAGATCTATGTGGTAACTGACTCCAGCACAGGATCCGCCTCGATCCAGTCCGAATACTAGTCCAGGTTTGTCATCAGTGCCGCGGTATCGTACCGAACGAATACACAGTGAACGATGAAATCCATAGATTCGAGCACGAATGGATTCCACGTATGGAAATCCCGGATCCCACATAAGCGAACCATACCCAAACACCCACAAATTGTGAATCGGAAGATTCAGTCGTTCGTAGATGGATTGGCTAGTTGACACTAATTGTTCCCACAATGCTGCGTTCATACAAATCTTCGAACCCTTCCTGTGACATTTTCAGAGGATTGGTTGATGTCGATGGGTCGATCATCGCCATTTCGGAGAATTTTTCGATATGTCCAGTTGTGACGCCGAGTTCACTCAGTGTACGAGGGATGCCAATTTCGTTGCGCATCGACAGTACCCAGTGAATTACGGAATCGGGAGATGGATGTGGCAAATCCAGATATCGCGCCAGCGCGGTCAGTCGCTCGTCGATTGCTTCAACATTGAATTCCAGCACATACGGCATGACCACGGCATTGGTGGTTCCATGATGGGTACCGAGTACTGAACCGCAGGGATGGCTGAGGCTGTGCATTGCACCAAGGCCTTTTTGAAAGGCAGTGGCGCCCATGGAAGAGGCAACCTGCATCTGTGCTCGCGCTTCAATATTGCTGCCATCCTTGCAAGCTGTGTCCAGCCAGTCTCTGATCAGTCGCATCCCTTCCAGTGCAATGCCTTGTGCCAGCGGATGAAAAATTGGGCTGCAATAGGCTTCAAGATTGTGAGACAGCGCATCCATTCCTACGCCAGCGGTAAGCAGAGCCGGCAGTCCGACTGTAACTTCTGGATCAAGTATCACGCAGACTGGAAGCATTTTGGGGTGAAAAATAATTTTTTTCGTTTGGTCGATCATATCCGTGATGACCGAAGCCCTGCCGACTTCGGATCCTGTTCCGGAAGTCGTTGGTATGGCGATTGTTGGCACAATGGCATCCGCATTGGCGCGGGTATACCAGTCTTCCCGATCCTCGAAATCCCAGATTGGCAGTGTCTGGCCGACCATCAATGCGATTGCTTTGCCGACATCCAATGCGCTGCCACCGCCTAGTGCGATGACTCCATCGTGCTCACCGGATTTGAACTTTGCAACACCTTGCGACACATTGGATTCAACCGGATTGGCCTGCAAATCAGAAAAGATCGTGCAGTTTTTAAGATTCGTACTACACAACTCCCTAATCTGTTCGACCATCGGCAGTTTGAGCAGGCCTGGGTCGGTGACTAGTAACGGGCTTGAAATTCCGAACTCGGTACAAATTGTAGAAATTTCCTGTATTCGGCCGCTGCCGAATCTCATGGCTGTAGGGTAATGCCAGTTATTTGAGTGTGAAGGGCTTTGATAACTCATCAGAACAACTTGTTTATCAAGTTAGGTACGACCACTAGATGGAAAATTCAATAATCATATTACAACCTATGAGTCAGAATGCACAATAATTGAACAAGAATCACGGATTGTGATTGCTATATTTGCCAAACCAATTCAGTATCTGCAAACTGACTCCGTTGGAGTTTCTTTGCGGCTCAGGCGGCGAGTAAATCTGTTTATCAGTATCATTGTATTGCAATTTTAAGTTACTTGCTTACACCTGATACGAATTTGAGTCAGGAAATCTTACAGATAATCAACAGTGAATCATGCACATACACCTTAATCCTGTTGGCGGAATCGCTGGCGACATGTTCGTAGCCGCCGTTCTGGATCTATTTCCACACCTGGAAGATCCTATGATGGAGGTTTTGCATAAAGTCGATTCTCTCACGGATGTCAATGTAAGACTGGTTACCCACCATGATTCGGTATTGACAGGCAGGAAATTTGAAGTAGAAGAAAAGAAAATGGACCATCCGCATTCTCGCTATGTAGATTTACGAGCGCAAATTAGTGGTTCTGAACTATCTGTCGGTGTCCGTGAACTGGCGTGTTGTATTTTGGAACACTTAGCAGTTGCGGAATCTGTGGTTCATGGAATACCCCTTGAACAGGTCACTCTGCATGAGGCCGGTTCGCTTGATTCGTTGACAGATATTGTTTGTTCAGCCTTTCTCATAGACGCTCTAGGTCCGGTTACATGGTCCAGTGACGCCTTACCGGCAGGCAGGGGTCTGGTAAAAACAGATCATGGGGAACTGCCGCTGCCAGTACCTGCAGTCGCTCATCTTCTAACTGGCTGTCCGGTCTATGATGACGGACGATTCGGCGAAAGAATCACGCCAACTGGCGCGTCAATTCTGCGAGCTCTGAACCCTGAATTCGATTCACGAAATCACACGATGATTCTTTCGCAAATCGGTACAGGATTCGGAAATTCAAAATTTCAAGGCATAAGCAATGTACTTCGTTTGATTATGTATGATGACCAAGCGAGTGATTTGCAGAATGAAACGGTGGCTGTGCTTGAGTTCGAGATTGATGATCAGTCGCCGGAAGATTTAAGCATTGGCCTGGATCGAATCCGAGAAATGCCCGGCGTGCGGGATGTCATTCAGATTGCAGCGACCGGTAAGAAAGGGAGAATCACGATTCATGTCCAGATTTTGGTGGAAGCTAGAAATTTGAAGGAGATTGCAGTTGCATGTACGACTGAAACTTCGACGCTGGGTGTACGTTGTCGGTTATCCGAGCGATTCACAGTGAATCGAGAAACTATTCTGCACGAAGATGGAGAATCGATCGTTCCGGTCAAAGTCGCTAAGCGACCGGGTGGTAAAAATACCGCAAAAGTGGAAGCTGATCATCTCGGAAAAGCAGGTAACTTCAGCCAAAGAAAACAGTTGAAACAAAATACGGAAATCGACGTAGAGAGGGAAATTCTCAAACGCGGTTGATGCACTTGTTTAACAGTAAGCGCACAATCGAATAGTGGGGGAGGGCATCTTCCGACGTTGGACACCCTGGCGGGTTGTCAGTAGTAAAATTGACAGTAGAGACAAAATCACATGTGATGTTCAATTTTGCCCGTGACAATCTCATGAAATCAAATATTCAATATGACTGCAATGCAAGTTCACCCACATCAAATGCCCCACGAGAACGCAGAACTGCAACTAGAGCATCTACAGAACACACTTTCTAAGATTGGTTCGCTTATCGTTGCAGTAAGTGGCGGGATAGACAGTACTCTTTTGGCGGTCATCACGGCCCGACACAGCGATGTAGATGTTCAAATGGTGCATGCCATTTCTCCGGCTGTCCCAGAACTGGCAACGCAAAGGGTGCAACGTTATGCTCGCGCAGAAAATTGGCGGCTGTGGATTTCCGATGCAGGGGAATTTCGTGACAGCAGATACATGAATAACCCAGTTGACCGGTGCTTTTACTGTAAATCCAATCTCTATCGATACATTACTGAGCAATTTAAAGATATTCAGGTTGTGTCTGGAGCGAATTGCAGCGACCTGACTGACTATCGGCCAGGATTGAAGGCTGCGACGGAATATGGAGTGCGACACCCCTACGTTGAAGCTGGAATCTCTAAATTAGGGATCCGGGAGATTGCGCGATTTTTGAATCTTGACGATCTTTCAGAACTTCCTGCATCCCCTTGTCTTTCAAGCCGGGTTGAGACTGGAATCCCGATTGAATCAACTTCATTGAAGGCGATTGATCGAGTGGAAACTGAAATCAAGAGCAGGCTGCGGACAAAGGCCGTTCGTTGCCGGATACGGCGAGAAGGCATTGTCGTTGAATTGGACAATGACGCGTTATCCAAGATTGGCAGAGAGGACAGGCAAGCAGTTCGCGCTGTAGTCCAAAGTTCTTTTTCAGATAGGAAAGCACAGGTCACAGTTGATTTTGAAGAGTATCGCATGGGCAGTGCTTTTATCCGAGAGACGAAGTGATGCCGGATTACGACTTCATGCCGGATTCCGATCGACAAAATCGCGTAGGATTGGATGAAGCTGTACTCTGCGAATTCAAGACACCAGAGCAGATAGAGCGGATTGTTGAGAAGTCGGAAAGTAAAGGGCTAAATCTATTGCTGACGCGATTGAAACAGGATGATTACTCGGAGCTCAAGGAGCCTGTGAGGTCTTTGATTGACTACGAAGAGATTTCGCGAACCGGAATCGTTGGAACCTGCCCCAAGCCGAGCAAATCCAGTCAAATTGCGATTGTGACTGCGGGTACATCGGACGTGGGGGTTGCTCGTGAAGCGGTGCGAACTCTTTTGTTTCACGGAATTGGCAGCGAAGAATTTTATGATGTGGGGGTTGCAGGACTATGGCGAGTGATGAAAATTGAATCGAACCTGAGACAAAAATCAGCTGTAATCGTTGTTGCCGGTATGGATGCTGCGCTGCCTTCAGTTATTGCCGGGCTGATTCCTGCTGCAGTCATAGCAGTACCTACATCGGTTGGTTATGGTGTTGCTGAAGGAGGATATTCCGCACTGGAGTCGATTCTTTCCAGTTGCGCACCAGGTCTTGCAACAGTGAACATTGACAACGGATATGGCGCTGCCTGTGCAGTGATTCGAATCATCAACAGTGTTCGTTGAGTCTGTGGTGTCCATTGTGAAAGCAAAGACCGTACAGGCTGATTTCGGGCGCGAGACAATTGATATTGAGGTGCCTGAAAATTCGGCAGTCATCGAATTTCAAGATCCAGAGTTTTTGACCGAGCCCGTAAGAAGCATTGTCGATGCATTGACCGATCCAGTAGGGAGTCCACCGCTTGCCGACCTGGTGAAACCCGGCATGACCGTGGCAATCGGTTTCGATGATCCAACCCGACCGCCGCTTCCGTGGCAGACAATCCTGCCTTTGGTGATTGATGTATTGACACGAAATGGTGTTAAGGAAAAAGATATTTCATTGATTTGCGCGAACGGTGCGCACCGCAAGTGGTTTCCAGATGAGTTGAAGAGATTTCTCGGAGACAAGTTGTTTGATAGATTCTGGAATAGTGGGCAGATTATCAATCATGATTGTCAAAATCCTGCTGAATTGACCTATCTGGGTACAACCGAGCGAGGAGGTTATGTCGAGCACAACCGGAGATTTGTCGAGGCCGACCTGTCAATATACGTGGGGACGGTGTCGGCGACGTATGTAGGAGGCTATTCCGGAACCGGTGCAGTAACCGGGCTCGCTTCTGCAAACAGCTTAGCTTCCCATCACTCACATCGCTTCTGGCATCATCCCAAATCAACGACCGGAGATCATAGGACGATGATGTATCGTGGAATGAAAGCCGAAGTTCATGACTACATGGAACAGGCGATGGGGAAGAGAATTTTTTATGTAAATTCTGTAGTCGGAATAGGCGGCAGAATTGCGGGCGTATTCGCAGGATATTCGCCTGAAGTTGAAGCGCCATGCTGGGACTTGGCCGACACCTACAATATTTATCCTGCACCACAGGCAGATGTGATGATTGTCGGTCTGAGTAATTGGTTCGCTTACGGAGAATCGGACAACACGCTCATTGCGTCAATAGGATGTCTGAATCCTCCCAGAATCTGGTTAAATAAACCTGTTCTGCGAGAAGGCGGTGTCGTTATCGGATTGAATCCATCTTCAGGTTACATTGATCCGACAATGTATCCGTCATATCAAGAAGTGATCAATCTGTATGATCGTCATCACGACATAAGTGAATTGTCAGAGCATGAACTCGAAATCAGTTCACGGCCTGAGTATCTTGAATTGTACCAAAATGGAAATTCGTATCATCCAAGGCATCCGTTCTGGCTGATGTATATCGGTCACTACACACTGAACCGAGCATCAGCTGTAATTATGGCGGGTACGAAGAATCCGGGTGCGTTCAGAAAACTTGGGATCACACCTGCCAGAGATTTCTCTCACGCCTGGAAAATTGCAACGAAAATAACCGGGACTAATCCTGCAACTGTGGTTGCGCCCACTTTCTGGACTCGCCGTCAGTTCAAATTTGACGTTGTTGTGTGAAAATCTTTCCTAATTATCTCTGAAGGAAAGATGAGGTTTGTCATTAATATCTTATATCTAAATATATGATTAATAATAGTTTTGTTCACTAAACAAAATCAGAATCAACTCCTTTTGCGTTCGTTCTTCAATCTTTGTCTTGAATCTCATGTTCGACCTCATCCCAGTCTAGCCATTTAGCATCTAGGTCTTTGAGGCGTTCCAATGATATAGAAACATCTTCGAATTCTTCAAGAAAATGGCTTATAGCTTGGCGGAGGACTTCTGACCGATTGTAGTTGAAGTAGACCGCCGCCGCGTCTAGTTCTCTAGCAACAACATCAGGTACTCGAGTAGTGATCTGGATCATGAAAATCTCTCAAATCTGTTTTTGAATTTCCATCTGGAATAATAACAATTTTTTAACCTCTTGCAGGTTCGTTTGGCGCTTCATAGCGAACAGGAATTTCGTTAGTTTAGGTGTCGTGAGGTGTGATCGGTCAGCCTTCTTCGGCAAGGGCCGATACAACAACCGAAGTTGTCGGTGCAAGCGAGTGTTTCTTTTACAAATAATTTGTGCCTAGCATCGCTGTAAGCAGCAATGAATGATGTCGTTGACCGTAGCCGTATAATGAACTTCACGCATAAATCCTACGTCAGAAAAAAACTGCACTTTCGCCCCTCTTACTCAGAATTTATTACGAATGAACATATCTGTTTTTTCGTCAATTCTAGTTTGCGCCAATAATTTCAAGAATTCTATTTGATTAATACTCTTGCCAAAAAATTTTGGCTCTCCCTCAAATTCAATCGAAATATCACCGCCAGCTGTCCCCGTTAAACCGTAGTTTCCGCCTTCTAGTATGATTTTTGTAGTTACACAGTTCCAATCTTGTTTTATTGCTAATTGAACGGCAATCGGTTCTCTTCTCTTATTCCAGCCAGAATCACCGACAAACAACTCTCGTAGTGAATAAACACGCAGTGGAGGATTACCAAGATCAATGCCAGAATCAGAAATTCGGTGCGACATCTGTGCCATCCGGTGCGACACTGCTGTTTCAAAATTCGCTACGTTCCGAGTTGATATTTTTAATCCAAGCCAGCCTTCCCGAGCACCGAATAGTATTGAAGCGGCAAGCCAGTCCTGCTCTCCAAGTTTGCCATTGGAATGCTGGAATAATTTCCTGCAATCACTGTAGTTGAAGAATAAAATCAAGGCGCGAGCAACAGCGTACGGATGCCTTTTGAATGACTCTGTTACCGTACTGCTACCAAACCCAATCAGCTCTTCCAACGTCGTTCGAAGGTCTTCAATTCTTCGTTTCCAAATGTCGGGCTTGGAACCTGAAAAATGATCTAGAAAAAGAAGAATTCCGTCCTCTGGACTTCGCCCTGATTGAGAAAATTTTGATTGCACAATTTGGCTTACGGCACCCCAGAACAGTTCGAATTCCGTATTGCCGCTAGATGCCGAACTGCTCTGCTGAATGCTAAGTTCTCCGTTTAGAGCCCAATTACGAATGCAGTTGATGAATAGACTATCGTCGGATTTCTCAATTTCTGATTGCGCATCAAATGCGACTTGGTTAGCGCGGGTACAGATGTCTCCCATGTTGGCGATGTGAAACAGTGTTGCCATGATTCCGCCTGCCGCAAGTGGCGCTCCAAGCGGGACTTCGCGTGGGGGAAGTTCAATATTAGGAGGCCATGGATATCCTAAGCTTTTATCAAATAAGGTTTTGTTAGGACGCACGACCTTTGGCAGTTTAACATTGCTGTAGTCTCGAGATTTACTCCTGATCCCTTTTACGTCTTCCTGATTTCGGCAACGAACGCTCTTTATCCATGATGTTGGGAGTGGTGCGGGTACCAATATGAAGGTAACATCACTGTGAATTTCATCGGGATACTTAACTTCAAGAAATTGCGTATCGCGCACAATTCTGACCTCGCCGGACAATTGAGATAAATCAATCTCGACTAGACAAGGTATCAGGTGACTTGCTTCGATTGATGCAAGCTCAATAGCTTCCTTGTATACCATCTTGTCGAAAAAAAGAGGGATCCATCCTGGAAACGACACAAGGACATCCTTGTAATACTTCTCGCCGAATCCGCTTGGAGGCATCAACAATCCAGCCGCAAGCATGTAAAACAAATTCAAGTGATTGGTAGGCAGCCAGCCGACAGTAGACGTCTTTACCTTATCTGATTGCCCTGGTTCAAGAGTAGATTCAGATTGTGAATGTTTGAGTGCGAGGTTAAGTTGACTCATAAAGTTTGCCACCTTAGTATTCGTTCATCTTTTGGCAAAAACTCATCAATCCATGATGCATGCGATTCACACATCAAAATCATAACGTCACTTCTCGCTCGAGCTACCATGACGTAGAAGAGTTTTCTAGTAAAATCAAGATTGCTGAGTTTGTAGTTGTGTCTGTCGACATCTGCAAGAACAACTACATCAAATTCCAAACCTTTGCATGACTGAGCGTTGATTAACAGAATACTGCCTTCATCATATGAAATTTGCTTCTCGCTGCCGGCAAAATATGTCTGAATCATGGGACAGCCATTGTCGAATTCAATGGAACCTGAATTCGCAAGGTCCTGTAGTGTTGAAAGATAATGTTCCCTAATTGAATTATTCGGCGTGATTACACCCACCAAATATTGTGGATTTCTGTCGACAAGCAACAGAATTCTTTTGGCAATATCTTCAAACTTTTCTTCTTTGTATACATAAATTGTGGGGATTTTGCTACTGTCTAAGTCCGGTAGTTGTGGTGGTGGCGTTCCTATATCACTGGTACAAAACCAATGTGCTAAATTCGCAATATGGTAACTATTTCTATAATTACGGCGTAGTTGGACCACTTCGCTATAGTCGATATCCAAGCAGTCAGTAATTTGCTGTCGACTGCTATTTTGATCTCCAATTTGCTGGTTTTGATCTGCCACGTCAAAAATATTTTCGAAACCAAATTCGTTCAATGATTCATAAAATTCCAGTGGCATGTCTTGCCCCTCATCCATCAACAAATACAGCGCCTGAAAGTCCGTACTCGGCGGACATTCACCGATTCGGTTCAACACCTGTTTCCAATCTATAGGACTATAGCCACTAACTGTCGGCGGCAACGTGGGGATTCTAGTTTTGGTGATTAGAGAAAACTGTTTTCTGAACCACCGGTCCCAAGTGTCTATGGCCAATGCTTTAGGATACATTTGAGTCATAAATTGTTTGAGAAGGTGGTTGTAAACAAGCAGCAAATACTCATCGTTGTTCGCTTGGTGTTTGAGGCAGCGGAGCAATGTCAGCACCGATTTGCCAGTACCTGGTCCACCGACTACCAGGTGCCGGTTTTCAGTTGGTCGAGCTAGAACAGTTTCTTGTTCTTTTGAGAGATCCTGAATTCCCGGCAGCTCAAGTTTTCTTTTTGCCATAACTCAATAATCAACGAATTCAAGTAAAGACTTAATTTGATCCGAATCGTTCTCCATAAACAGTGTTCGGTCCAGCAAATTATTCTGGCACGAACAGCTTGGTTCCGGTAACAGCATACAGGCATGACAGGCCGCATAATTCAGCAATTCCGGCCCATGCCCTTCCTGCTCGGAACAAACTGGGTCCATCGAACACCAGCTTGCTGCATCAAACGCTTTTTTCAATATTTGGATGAAATTAGAGGGTCTAGCCAATTCTACCAATCCGCCCAAGGTTCCTTCTTTGTCTGGAACAGCGATATAAATCAGTATGCCTGCTATTGAACTAGCTCCGGTTTGGCTGTAAATCCGCTCCTTGAGTGCGGAAGCTGGATAACCAGCGACGACTTCAAACTGTCGAATTAAGCTGTGCGATAGAGTGTGCAAAAGAATAAATCTTGCAGTTATGTCCTCGGGCTTTGGATACTTTAAGGTGCTTTGCTCAAAACGTTTCTGGAATGATTCTACTTTCTCCTTCAGTCTAGGCTGATTTTCCCAGCGTTGAAGCATTTTCTCATTCAATTCGAAGAATACACCTTCACCGCGAAGCTCCAGGGCAGGAAGCCAGTCACATTCTCCGTTGATGTCAGGCGGCACATTTTCTCCGTGAACGCGTGTAAAACCAGTCAGGACCTCAATCATTCTTAGTCGTTTAACAGCCACAAGTTTGGAAATAATGCCGGCAACCCTTTCCATATTGCGTTCTGTAGAATTCTTGAATCCGCCAAGTGGATAATTTTGGGTAACGAAATCCTCTCCTTCATCCAAATCAGGGATTTCATTAGTCAACGCCTTGTATTCGTCAACAACCAAATTACTGTGACTGAATGATTTTCCAAATAACGGATACCCACTCTGAATATTTTCCCAAGCTTCTTCCACATCACTTTTGTTACATCTGAGCTTACTCGCAATGATGCGGAATGCGGATTGAATTGAGCGCGGCTGTCTTGCCCGCCGAATTCTGTTTTGCATTTCTGAACTCGCATACAAACGATCAACAACTGTACCTCTGTGTATTCGAGACTCCGGTGGGATCACTAATGCTGATTTGTTGACCGAAGAATGAACACGTACGTCATTAATCTCCATCACCCATCCAAGTTGACCGTCAGTTTCATCCCCGACTTGCCGATTGTCCCAAGGCTGCTGCCAGCTGTTCTTTGGATAAAATTGCATCGTAACTTGAAATTTTGACCGGGACCTGCACTTGTTACAGTAAATTACCAGTCCCTCAGATTGAGTTGTCAAATGCAAATACGGTTTTTTCCAATCCGGATGACAACTCGATTCATTTTCATGTGCAGTATCGTGCCACGGGACATCTGCCATGAAGCCTTTTTCGTGGACTAGAACCCAAGGAACCTGTTCAAGTTTTTGACCGCAAATTTTCCCCGATGTGGATTCTGCTTGGCATTTTGGTAATTTTCCGTTGTCCTGGTTTTTCCACGGCTGGTAATGCAGCAGACCACAGTTCGGGGATGTACACTGCATCCATTTTGGGAACCTTACAGTCGGTATCCAACCTGAAACATATCCATTAATTTCCCTACGTATTGGAGGATGGCATAGTTTCTTTTCTGTCAAATCAAGCGCACTTTTGATTTGATCAACATATGGAATTTCAAGACTCGACATTGATTCGCCGGGCCGAATCCAATACCGAATATCCTTGACGGTCATCAGGAAATCGGGACCGCGAAGGATTGCACCTACCGAACAATGTCTCAGTAAATGGGAATTTCTGATTTGAATGTATTCTTCATTCATTGCATTTAAGCCAGCTCACACTTTCAATATTACGCATCGAATGCATAGTCTGCCAGACTCCGGTGCTGAATTCGTCAAAGTTGCTTAGCAGACTATCAGTCCCTTTATCATCAGCCGAATAGTGGATGCTTCTGTTTTGTGAACTGCATCTGACTGCTTCGTCGTGCCAGTGTTCGATAAGAGTTGTGATATCCGCATCTGTAAATTCGAATTCTTCATCACAAGCGCGCTGGAGCCGCTGTCTGAGCTCATCTACGACAGCCTTGATCTGACTATTGTTGCGGTTGAAGATTCCAGCCGCATCGTTTGAATTCATGGATTCTATTGCATGACGGACAGAAATAACCAAACCCGCGTGAAGAGCACGGTTGCGGACCTGCTTGGTAAACGGCGTGACACTTGTCGGTTCTACAAACCGGTAGAATGAATCATGGTAGGGGCGAAAATTCTCATAGTGGGAGAGACTTCTCGCTTGGTGGCGAAAATAGTTTACAAAAACCAAGCCAGGCACATCGCCTCGTCCCACCCTACTGGTTGCCTGAATATACTCTGCTGTTGTCATCGGTTGACCGTGCACGATCATTACCGCAAGACGCTGTACATCAACACCTACCGAAAACATATTGGTTGCCAGGACTACATCCAGATAGTCTTTTTCATCGCGACGTTTTGAAAGCCGATCAAATGTCTTGTAATTCTCTGATGCTGAGGCAGCGCTGGTAAGTTGAACGATTTGCAAGTTATCCAGTCTGGAAGAATTGCTTTGAGTATTCGCGTTCTGTGCGAGTTCATCTGGCAAGGCCTTTTCATATAGTAGCCGTACGAGTTTTCGTATTTCCGTCATGTAATTGGTGTGGTTATATCCAACATCGCGCAGGCTGCGATGGTAAATCACTTGTGTCCACCAAGCTTCCAACAAATTTTCTTTGTCCACATCATCCAGAAACACCCTCTCTGGAGCCATCAACACTGCGGATGAGAGTGGAGACAAACAGGTACGCTGGTTGAATGAGTGTGTAAGATGCCCGATATATTTGCGTCCTGGTGATTCAGTATCCGTATGAGCAAAGTATGAATCTTCACAAGACAGGCCAGGTGGCGGGAATACCGCTAACTTTCGGCCGTACAAGCGCTTTACTTGCTCCCGTGCCATGCTGATAGTTGCAGTCGAGGCAACATATTTTGGTTGAACGCCATTTCGAGTCAAAACGGTTTCCAACGCTGCTTCATAGAGACCGGCGACTGAACCGAGCGGACCGGTAATCAAGTGCAGTTCATCCTGAATGACTAACTCCGGCGGTCTCATTGCACCGTGATTCCCAAACAGTGAAACCGCCCTCCCTTCCCAAGCTAAGCGGGCAAATTTATCTACCGTTGCAATCAGCAAAGATGGCGGATTCGCATAGAGAGCTTCGTCAACGACGTTAGCTGGCAATCGCCTCTCAGGGTCTGATCCGAATTCGCAAATAGAATCTGAGCACTTAAATCCAATGAACCTGTCTTTCTCATACAAGTAACTGCCTTTATCGAATGGCGAATCGCACCATGGACACTTTTTCAGAATGAGTGAATCATACGGCAACTCTTCATTTTCAATTATTTTTTTAACTTCGGCATACGAATTGGGGGAAGTCTGCTTTCCGACCCATAAGCCTACGTCGAAGGGTTCAGTTCCAAGTTTTTCTGGATTGCTACGCCTTATTAATTCCAGCGCACACATCATGCGCACCGCGCGATTGAATTGATCAACTGTCAAAAGTCTCAACGAATAGCGCATTAATGCAACAGTACCTCCGCCAGAGTCTCCAAATTCCAATCTTCGCCACACTACAAGCAATGCAATCAAAGCAAGATATGCTTCTGTTTTTCCGCCTCCGGTAGGAAACCAGATTAAGTCCATCAAATCTCGCTCATCACTGTTCTCGTTAATTGTGGACTCAACAACCGCAAGTAGAAATGCAAGTTGAAACGGTCGCCAGCGATATTTTTTGGTTTCAGTGGATTGCTTGCTAACAGCATCTGCCCTGGCCATTTGATTCAGCATCGCCTGATTTGCCAGTCTGAACGACTCGGCTGCTCTAGGATTCGCGTTGAGCGTTTTTATTCCTCGACTCATGCGAGTTGCTGCGGAATTCATCTTGTCACATATTCGCATTGCTGTAATTCGCTCGAAGTCCTCGCGGAAACACTCTGATTGCGCAGCCTGTTTACGAATCCAATTTTTATACTCAGTAACAAAGTTGGTTAATTTTGATCTAAGGGAATTGTCCCAAACAGTTTCGGAAAGATAACGAATTTCAAGTACAGATTGTTCACATTGTTCATTGTGAACAATGTCAGGTACTGTGACCGCTGGCATAAACTCGGTCCAAACTCGACCCAGCTTGCTAGATTCGACATTCCAGTCAACAGCAACACCATGGCCCACAGCGAAAATTTTTCTTTTTCGATATTGGATTTCAAAATCTTGTTCTTCTTCGGACAGCAAGTCGAAATCCACTCGCGGATATTCCAACAGTTTTCCAGCGTTTTCCGTTTTCTCAGATACAACTTGACATTGCATTTCCGTCTCAAATAATGCACGCTCGTTGTGCAGCTTCTTCCATTCTCTAGGACCTTTGATGTTAGGCAATTCTTGACAATTACTCAGACTGATTGTAATGACTTGGCCATTTTTGAATTGTCGAGAATGAACGTCAATACGCATAGAATCATTTGTTTTAGAGAATTGGTCTTCACGTAGGTGCAATGACTTCAAATTTGTTGATAAAGCCATTTTTGAGCGCTCATAGGTAATTTTCTCCGGCGGCAGGAATTTACCGTCATCATCGCGCAATTTTGGTGCCTTGTAGTGCACCGCAGTAGCATGAATTTCCAGTTCAATATCCCCGATTACGTAAATGGAAAATCCCATTGACGACGGCGGGACATATCTCCGTCTTCGAGCAGATTGAGCGAAAGGTTTGGCTTCGGAATCATCATCGAAATTGGACGACAGTTCACTCTCTTCATCGTCATACTGTGAAATTCCAGATTGTTCGAACTGACTATCAAGGGCGGGGTCAATGCCAGTTCCGACCAGATTGATCGGGTAGAGTATGCCAGTTGGATAGCGTTCCAAGGGCGTCACCCCACTAAGAACATTCTCACCGTCAGCTGGACCAATCAATTGTGTCCGCACCCAATCTACCAGTTTGTCGCGTGGGTTGCTGTAATCCATAAGGTTGTCGAGTCATTGAGTTCAAACTGAATAGTATATTTATATCGTCAAATCAACATGAATCACTCTCTGATCAATTGATATCAGCATTTCATTACTTATGATGCTTTATTTTCGCGGAGGTATCTATTTCACTACGCCGTTCGGGAACGTAGGTGACATCTCAGAAGGGTAAATAATAAAAAGCGGGACTCATGTCTCGATTAATATTCTGCCCGAAGGCGAACAACTGGGTTCTTGCGGAATCATGCTCCTAATTACTTTCTGAAGCGGCTTCAGTACTGCAAATTTTCTCGCAGGGCCGAGAAATGTCAATAAAACCAAGTGGCGAATCGGGTGTTTTCCGGTGTGTATAATTTTTATTCTTTCAACAATTTGGGATGTGCTTATTGAGGGAGTGTCGGTGCGGACTGGCTGGTACAATCGGCGTCGCAAGCAACGACCACGGTACGATCTGCTGGATAGATTTAGACTTGCAAGTTTGACTTGATATAATACGCGCTGAAGTTCTTTTGCTTGGTTTTGGAGTTTGACACGATGACGAAGCACCTAAAAACGCCAGCATCTGTGGGTACGCAATCGAATCGGTTTGTTAAGGCAAGTCGAGATGATTCCCGAGTGCACGCCACTTCCGACAGGAATGGTGAGCGTGCTGTAACCCCAACTTCCGAGCGAATCATCAGGGAGACCTCGGAGAAGCACCGAAAAGCCATGACAGTGTTAGCGAATCGGTAGGCGGCACTACAGAATCACGTGGGCCGACGCGGTTCGGGGCCATGAGGAAGCACTTCGAGATGGTGGAGGCGTGTGCGTTTGTTGCTGTAAGGGATGGAACCAACGTGGAGCAAGTAGGAGAGTTTATGGGAACGGCTTCTGCTTCGCCTTATTTGCACTGTCGTGCTTAATTAGGCAAGATGAAGGGTACTGGATTTTCAATCAGCAGAAGGCGGGAAAATTCAATCGGCAGTGACAAAACCACATCGGCCACTCAATTTCTGTCAAAGCAGACGAGTATTTCTTGTCATTCTTGAGTCGTTGACGCCGATAAATTTAATCTGGTCTGTTGAGTCGAGCGAAACATGGCAAGACTGATTCCCAATGTAGCTCCATCCGATATCACAAATTCGGGCGAACGGATTACCGCTGAGGCACTCAGCGAGCAACTTTCAGATCAATCAGTCATTATTCACAGCTTTGGCTGGCTGCGAAAATTGGGACAGAACTCATATATTGAAGGTGAGTGCGATTTCGTTCTATTGGACCCAAACAATGGAATACTGTTTGTGGAAGTCAAGGGTGGAACTGTGAAGTATGACCCGACAGCAGAAACATGGGTACGTGTCCTGTCGGGCGGTCAGCAGTTCGAGATTATCCGTGATCCATTTGATCAAGTCCGGCGAAACATGCATACGATTATTGACATCATCATCGAAAAAGTCAGCTATGACTTGATGCCGTTTACATATGGATATGCTGCAATATTTCCAGACGGACGGTTTCACGGTCAGTTGCCGCCAAGCATTTCAAGGGAGCAGATTTTGGATTCAAGTGCACTAGAGAATGTCGATGCAATCTTTGCAGAGATATTCGGTAGATTCCGACGGACAACGCACCGAACAATGTCTCGGCAGGAGTTGGAAGATATCAAATGCGCTTTGTTTCCAAGATATGAGATCCTTCCGGTACTGTGGCGAACAATTGACCATCAGGAACAGATACTTCATCGTTTGACTGAGGATCAAAAACAAGCGGTTGCAATTCTAAAAAATCAAAAATTCGCAGTCTTTTGTGGCGGTGCTGGCACTGGCAAAACCCTTCTTGCCCTTAACAAAGCTCAAGAGCTGGCACAACAAGGCAGCCGAACTCTGCTTCTTTGCTATAACCGGTTCCTCAGGGATTGGTTGATTCATGTGACACCAAAGAAGGCTACCAAGAACCTCACTATCAATACGTATCATGAATTTGCTCTGAACTTACTGAACAACGCAGGAATCAAATTTTCTGAAATCGAAGGCGAGCGAGCAAACAAGTTCTGGAATTTCTATATTCCAGAGAAGCTGATGAACGCATGTAATCAACTTTCCGATGATCACAAATTTGACTCGCTAATCATTGATGAAGGACAGGACTTCCATAGATCGTGGTGGTACAGTCTGGAAGCTGCAATGCGTAAATCGACAGAAAACAAGTGCAGTTACATATTTCTAGACCCTCATCAGAATCTCTATGTAAAAGAATTCTCGTTGCCTGAAGCGTTTGGTGGCGACGTCTACCAGCTTGATACAAATTGCCGCAATACAATACGAATCGCCAAGCACTGTGCTACTTTGGTTGGAGCAAAATTTAACTTCCGTCCTTACTCTCCGAAAGGAAGTCATCCGGAAATTATTCGCGTAGACACTCTTCGCAACGCTTTCGAACAAGTTGATGAAATTATTGGAGCAGTATGCCGTCCGTCCGAAAGCGGATTGAAAATGTCGCAAGTCGCAGTGCTGACTCCCGGTTCAGTCAGGGCTATCTGGCCTACAGAATTCAAACACTATCCAGCAACCGAATTTCTTGAAGACTGGTGGGATGATTTGGGAGTGCTCATCACATCTTATCAAAAATTCAAAGGACTGGAAGCCGACGTCGGAATCATTCTTACTGAATTTAATGCAGAAGCGACTAAGGAAGATAAAATTGAAGACTATGTTGCCTGTTCGAGGGCAAAGCACAAACTGTACGTTATAGAAATTGACGAATTGATGTGATAGACATCATTCACTCACTTTGAAATACCATTCGGGTTGTCTCCGACAGCGTTCTAAAGGAGTTAAGTAATCTTTTGGGAACGAGACTACGTTCATACAAAATCTGGTTTTGTATCTATGCAACTGCCTGTCGCGAACGATTGTACGAATGCGCTAGTCGTTGATGACAATTTTTTGAGTTCGAGTCATCACAACCCAGCCGACAATCAGCAGTAACGAAACTGTTAGTGCTACCAACTCGATCAGTCGCTCATTGATCAGATATGAAAATCCGAAAGCGGTTACAGCCAAAAATCCCCATCGTTCGGACCACTTCAAATCTCGCATGAAATATCCGTAACAAACTACCGAGGATGTCCATTGCAGCAGAAGTATGAGGGAAACAGGAGCCGCGACCGTCCAGCTGACGTTCGGAAAAGACAACAACTCTGGATGATAAACAAATCCATACGGTATGATGAATGTCGTCAGCATCAGTTTCATACCGTCTTTTGCAGTGCCGAGAAATGTTCCGCCTGAAAGTTTTGCAGCGGCCAGTGCGCTGACGGCAACCGGCGGTGTCAGTGTTGAGAAAACCGCGAAATAGAAAACGAAGAAGTGTGCCAGAATCGCTTCAATTCCCCCTTGCTGCATAAACGGTACCAGGGTTAAAGACACAATGATATATGCGACCGGAGTCGGAAGTCCCATGCCTAGAAACAGCGACACAATCATGGTGCCGAGCAGCAGCAGAAATTTGCTATCCGGCAGAATCTGTATCAGAACAATTGCCAATCTATTCGACAAGTTCGTCGTCAGGAAAGTTTGTGCAAGTGGCCCAATCGCGACCAGCAGCAATGACAAAACGGTAACGATGACAAGTCCATCAATATAGGCATCGTACATTTCTCTGAGTTTGGGACGATATTTACCCTGTAGCGTACTGAAGCCTAGTGCAAGTGCGATTCCAGCCACTCCTGCGATGGCAGGGGAATAATATCCAACCAGTAAAATCACTACAGCGGTGAACGAAATTAGAAAGGTAGGCAGCATTCTCCAGATTGCCTGGTAGTCGACCTCGTCTTTCATGCGCTCCAATTTTTCTTGTTTTGCGCATATGATGACACCGAACGTAGTGCCACTCAGAAACAGTAGTGCGGGTATCAAAGCTGCAAGTGCAACCTCGATATAGGGAACGTTGAGGAATACGGCAATGACGAATCCTGCAAGTCCCAGAATCGGCGGCATGATTTGCCCCGAAGTGGAAGCGACAGCTTCGATTGCCCCTGCCATGTCCTTGCGATACCCGTGATTCTTCATCATCGGAATCGTCAGTCGACCAGTGAGCACGACGTTTGAAACCGCTTGTCCCATGACTGAAGCGACAATCCCGCTACCGATGATGGCAGGAAATGCAGCTCCACCTTGAACCCGGCGTCCTGTGACTTTACCGATTTCAATCACCATTTTTAACATGCCCACGCCAAGCAGAATTGCAGCAAATATCACTAGAAAGTAGAGCTTGTCAGCCGCAAGTCGAGCCAGCCAGAACATTCCCTCGCTGACACCCAAACCGAGATAGTGAATGACAAATCCGGCATCATATTCCGGCAGTCTTAATATGGGATAAGAGATAAGGTATCCAAAGAAAAAATAGCTGATGATAATGACAATCAACGATGTGAGCAGCCAACCCCAATGCAAAAAATTGAGCAGCATTACACCTGCAATGAACAGAATACCGATAGTGATGTCAAAAGACTCAAAAAAGGGATGAACGGAGTCCAGTCGGAGTGTGTGAATTCGAACATAGGCTGATCCGCCGACCGCCAGTACGCTTGCGATAATGGTAATTGCAAGCCGAATTTTCCAGAAATTTTTGAACGACTGTGAAACATATTGGTCAAGCAGTTCCTTGAACGCATGCAAAGATGCCAGACACATGACCAAGAACACGAAAGTTGCATAGAAGACCTTCGAATTGCTAATCAGTCCGAACACGGAAATTCCGATGTACGCGGTGAGTACAGTGCCCAAAGATACAAAAATCAGAATAACTGCACTTCGGATTCGTTCGGCGGAAAACATGAAGAATTTAGCTGGCTTGGATCGTTAAAGCTGGACAGGCAAGATTACGCCGTCTGACTCGAATTCATGAGTCAGACGGCGTATCAGGTAATAATGGACGATAAATTTACGAGCCGGGATAAGTTACAGGAACAAAGTTCTTGCGCTTTTCCCAGATACCAAGCTCTTTATAAGCTCGAATCGCACCCGGATGTGTATTCTCTTCCGACAATCCATCAACCATCATATCTTCTGTCAATACTTCCCACAGTTTGTTGAGTGTGGCCATTTCTGCCCGGTGCTTGTGGGTTGCCATTACATAATCATATGCTTTTTTTTCCGGAAATTCCGGATGGACTGCCTTATATCCACGATTGAATCCTGAAAGGAAATCTGCGTCCTGATGAGGCAGGGTTCCAGCCTTGATGGTCAGCCCTAGCCAGGTAGTTCCGAATTTTTCATTCATCATATCGATGGCCCATTGATCCATAGGGATGTAGTAAAGCTTTTTGCCTGATGCTTCAAGCTTTCTCAACGGACCGCTCTGAATATGGAACGACTGCGATGGATCAGTACCATAGCCCGTCACGCAAACGTCTGTGGTGCCATCAATCAGCTGCTGTGTCAATCCACCTGGATTCAAGAGACGAATATCCGTGTTCGATTTATCAATTCCATATGCGTGCTTGAGGAACAGGCGTGGATACACACCCCAGTCACTTTGCCCAAGGAGTCCGACAGAAACGCGTTTGCCTTTCATGTCAGGTATGGTTTTGATCGTCGGGTCGGTTGTCACAAAAAATTTGCCTTGTGACCAGTACGCTTCGCCATGCAGCAGTTGGAACTTGATCGGAATCGGGTCCGGCAAGTATTCCTTGACATCATCCGTTCCGCCATGAAGTGCCAACTGGATGATGGTGTCTTCCGTTCCGAATACAGTATGCCCCCAGCGCCGTTTCTCTGCCATGGCACGTACGTTGTACATGTAACCCGGCGTTTCTTGAGCGGCGATGAACAAGGTCCCTCCAGTACGGGCAACTACGTTGCCGAAAATGGTATTTCCCTCCATGACGCCGCAACCAAACGGACAGGTCAAAATGGAAACAAAATCCTGCGCTTTCACAGTATGAACTGCAAACATGCTCGAAATAAGCAGTGTTAGCGCAAGAGACAATTTAACGAGTTTTTTCATATTAACTCCTCCATCAATTGTTATTAAATTGTTAAATCGGTTCAATTTGTGTTGAATTACTCAATCTTGTAATCTCAATTCTACAATCAGTCATCAATTTTGACTAAAAAAAGTTGTTGATCGAATTCAACTAGTTCTCCATCTTCCGCAAATACAGAGACGACTGTACCGCTAGTGGTAGATTCTACAGTCGTATAGAGTTTCATAACTTCGATCAGACACAACGGGTCGCCTTCAGCGACTGTTGCTCCAGGTTCAACGAAAGGATTTGCTTCTGGATTCGGACGGCTATAAAACGTTCCCACCATCGGCGATCGAACTATTTCATGACCCGGCGGTGCCTGCGTGTCATCCATGGCAACAGGTTCAGATACGACCGGTCGCGCTTCAAGTGTTGTGGCTTCACGAGAATCGGAAGAATCGGTTTTAGATACAGCTGGAGCTTGATGAGCAAATGATTGGCTGCTTGCTCCTTTCTTTCTGACAGCGAGTCGAAGTCCTTCAACTTCGATTTCAATTTCTTCCGCCTGTGACTCATCAATTGCCTTGAGAATCTCGGCGATATCGCGGTAAGTCAGTGTCAAAGTTACTGCCTGTCCATGTTTTTCAGTAGTCCTGCCCGTTTACAACGTACAATTCAAACGGCTATGAATCACGTAGAAATAAAAGAATTTACCTCATTTATATATCAAGAATATATTAATTTCGCAATATTAGTGGCAAACGTTATTGCATAAGGCATCAGTGTATTCACTTGGTAATTTATCGATTTATGAGCAATTGAATGAAACGGGTACTAATTGCAAACCGCGGAGAAATAGCACTTCGGGTAATACAAGCCTGTAGAAATTTAGGCATTGAAAGCGTCTCTGTGTACACAGAGGCAGATGCTCGCTCGCTGCACGTACTACAGGCTGATCATGCTATAAAAGTCGGTCCTTCCCCAGCCGCGTCGAGTTATCTGAACCAGAATGCAATGATTCACATAGCTCAGTCCATGAATTGCGACGGGATACATCCCGGGTATGGGTTTCTTTCGGAAAAATCTGAATTTGTTGCGTTGTGCGAATCGGAAGATATCCGTTTCATCGGTCCTGTTTCCGACTCGCTGAATCGCATGGGTGACAAGGCGCAGGCTCGCTCTGAAGCTGTGAATCTTGGCATCAGCGTTGTCCCTGGTTCATCAGAATCGTTCAATGATCCTGCATCTGCACTAAAAGCGGCTAACGACATCGGGTATCCCATTCTAATCAAGGCGCGTGGCGGCGGCGGTGGTCGCGGGATGAGAGTGGTGGAGGATTCGCGACGGTTCGTGCGAGAGTTCGTCCAGGCATCAAAGGAAGCACAAGCGGCCTTTGATGATTCAGACCTTTATTTGGAAAAATTTCTGAGTGGTATTTATCACGTTGAGGTTCAGATACTGGGAGATGAGTACGGCGATGTTGTTGCGTTCGGCGAGCGCGATTGTACCGTTCAGCGACGACATCAAAAGCTGGTCGAAGAGTCACCCTGTATGGTCATTGGCGCCGACATGCGCAGTCAACTGCATGACTGTGCAATACGATTGGGCAGATATATCGGATATAGAGGTGCCGGTACAGTGGAATTCGTGTTGACTGAAGATCGAAAAAATTTCTACTTCATCGAGATGAATACCAGAATTCAAGTAGAACACCCCGTAACAGAAGTTCTATTCGGAATCGACCTGATCGAGGCACAGCTGAATCTAGCAATGGGTAGTCGTGTTTCGGAGATTGCGGGCAATCGTTCATCGACAGGGCATGCAATTGAATTTCGCATCAATGCAGAAAACTGGCAGAATGGATTTCGCCCATCACCCGGAGTCATCCAATCTTGGAATTTGCCTGCCGGGTCAGGAATTCGTGTGGATACACATTGCTACCAAAAGTTTCGAATCAGCCCATACTACGACTCCATGATTGCCAAACTGATCGTTCATGGGCATGACCGACAACATGCATTGGAACGTGCACAAAGAGCTTTGCGAGACTTTGAGATAGAAGGTGTCGCCACAACAATCGGATTTCATCGGGAATTGCTGGAACAGCAGGCTTTCAAAATGAGTAACATTTCTACGAAATGGGTTGAAAACGAATTTTTATCAGAGAACAGTTAAAGTGGGACGCAACGTAAAATTAATTGATCTTACCCTGCGCGATGCTCATCAATGCTTGTGGGCGACCCGTATGACTACGGCAATGATGAAAGACATAGCGCCTTTATTGGATCGAGCTGGATTCGAGGCAATCGATCTTGTCGGTGGCGCAGTATTTGACGTTTGTGTGCGATATTTGAAAGAGGATCCATGGGAGCGCATGCGGATACTGAACAGTTGGGTCAAAGAAACCCCTTTGATCATTCATACGCGTGGCCAGAGCCTGTTTACCTTTGAGTTTTTCGCAGACGACGTTGTAGAACTTGCAGCCGAACGATTTGCTGCCAACGGCATGAAATATCACACGCCGTATGATGCAATTAACGATATTCGAAATCTTGAAATTCCGGTTCGTGCTGCCAAACAGCACGGTATTCATACGGTTGGCGGTTTGGTTTACACAGAAAGCCCGGTTCACACGGACGAGTTTTATGCGCAAAAAGCAAGAGAACTGGTCAATCTGGGTGTAGACGGAGTGTACATCAAGGACCCCAGTGGACTTCTGCGTCCTGACAGGGTACCTACGTTGGTTCCAACATTGAAAAAAGCGATTGGAGACCTGCCGTTGCAGCTTCACTCACACTGTTTGTCTGGCCTGGCGCCCTATACGGCGCTTCTTGCTGTGGACTACGGAGTCGATGTGGTTCATACCGCAACTTCTACATTGGCCAACGGTGCATCTCATTCTCCGACGGAATTGTTTGTTCGCAACTGCCGACGCAGAGGCTATCAGGTAGATACAGACTTGCAGCTTATCGATGAAGTGGCAGATAAACTAGCATATCTGGCGCAGGTCGAAGGCAAGCCTGTGGGTGAAGTTGCGGAATACGACGAATTTCATTACCATCATCAAATGCCAGGCGGCATGACTTCAAATCTTCGATATCAGTTGGCAACAATTGGACTGGAAGATCGACTTGAGGAGATTTTGGAAGAAGCCGGGCATGTTCGCGCTGATCTCGGGTACCCGATTGTAGTGAGTCCGTTCGCTCAATACATCATCACACAGTCGGTCTTGAATGTGATGGGACGCAACCAAGGCAAAAATCGATATGACTCAGTTCCGGATGAGGTTCGCTTGTACGTACGAGGTGGATACGGGAGAGTTGTCGGAGATATCAACCCCAATCTGTATGACAAGATTGCTCGCGGTGCTGAGCCGATCACCGAGCGACCGGGAGTTCATGTGCCAATGGCATTGGACAGATTACGAAAAACAAGAGGTCCGTTTGCATCGGATGATGATCTCTTGCTTGCTGCGTTTTATGCAGACAAAGAATATTCAGAGCTGAAGAGTACCGGTCCAATTCGCGTGGATGCATCGTCGTTCGGCAGTACGCCTTTGGTTACTCTGATAAAAGAACTAGCTTCGCGTCGTTCTATTGGCGCATTCAGTCTAAAATCTGTTTCGGCTTAAAAAAATTCAGCAATTGAGGAATTTACATGACTACACCTAGCATCATTACCGTTGCCATAACCGGCGCAGTACCGAAGAAAGAGGACAATCCAGCGGTACCAGTGACCCCAGTGGAACAAATTGAATCCACGCACGAAGCGTACGACGCTGGAGCTGCGCTTGTACATATCCATGTTCGTAACGCAGATCAATCGCCTGGTTCAAACCCAGAAAAGTTTGCTGAGATTCAAGAAGGGGTTGTCAAACATTGCCCGGGAATGATTGTCCAGTTTTCCACCGGAGGCAGAGGCAGGGAAGCGGGTGAGCGCGGTGCCATGTTGAATTTGCGGCCGGATATGGCTTCACTTGCAACGGGCTCAGTGAACTTTCCGACATCAATCTATGAAAATCATCCGGCGTTTGTGGAAGAACTGGCTTCAGTCATGCTGAAGTATGAGATCAAACCGGAAATTGAAATTTTCGATGTTGCTATGCTCTATAACGCCGCATCTCTGGTAAGGAAGCAGTTGCTAGCTACACCAGCTCATGTACAGTTTGTACTGGGAATTCCAAATGCTTTGCCGGCCAGGCGGAAACTTTTAGAGTTCCTGATTTCGGAACTTGGAGAAGTTCTACCGGGTGCAACCTGGACAGCTGCGGGCATTGGGAGACATCAATTTGAAGTGAATCAGTGGTGCCTGGAACTCGGCGGGCATTGTCGTACCGGGCTTGAAGACAATATCAAATATGATCGGGAGCGTTTGGCGAACAGCAACGCTGAACTCGTTGAAAAGATTGTTGACGTTGCGGAACGGTTTGATCGTAGGCCTGCGACACCGCAGGAAGCGAGGGAGATATTGGGGTTGAGACAAGCTGCTTGATTAAAATTTCGCAAATTTAGTCAATCGAGCACCCTTAAAAATTTTCGATCTTTCTCGATTCTCGAACACCTGCAGCCTTTGTAGCGATAGCGAAATTATCTATTGCTGGTTCCAATAGCCGATCAAAAAGATAATAGCCCTTTTCGCAACTTGCGATCGGTTTCCATAGCCGACTGCCTGGGTGTTTGTGTTTTCATTTTCCCATCCTCTTTTTCTTCCGGAATAATTCCTTGTCCAGCGCTGATTGTTGAATAATCGATGCTAATGTTCCTGGCCGAACATCGTCTTTGATTCGATGGTAAGAAAGTGTAACCCTTTGCTTTTTTCTGTTGATAGTTGCAGTATATATACGGTGACTGCCAGTCTGTCTTTTAAGAGTAAATCCATTTCGTATCAGTACATCCTCAACCTCTTTGTATTTCACAGTGCAAATTTTGAGAAGAAAAATTCCGCACTAGTATATTTTTTCTGTTGAGACCTATGAGTTAGAAATTTATGTAACACAGCACTCCAATAGAATTTAGCACGTAACGGAAGAGGCGCCTTTCGGTTTAGGAATCGCTTTTGGTCAGCCTCTGAATCTCCCACCACTTCTTCAAGGAAAATAGTAATGGCTCCGTTGAGTAATTCTTTCGCTTCTTCAAAAGAATCATCTTGCACGGAAATATTAAGATCAGTGCAGATGGCTTCCCACTCTGAGCCCTTGCCATGCACATAGCATCGAAATTTCTGGTGTGCCATTTTGCCCCTCCCCCTATGCATATCGTCTATGGGTAATTAAACGGTTATCGTCTAGCAATGTCAAGCGATTAATTCCTTGTACAGCAGTCTCTGCAGTCTCATTTTGGCAGAAAAATCCAATCTTCCCCCTGTATATTCAGTCAGGGTAAAATATCAGCATAACCCGTGCCGAAGGCAAATGCTGCCTTTATCATGGCTTCAGCGAATGATTGCTAATTCCCTTTGTAGCATACCAATATCAACGCCGCGATGTAGTTGCCTATTTGCTAAAATACGGGCGCAATCTGTCTTGCAAAAATTCATTGCGCGCGCGTTGTCGGTGTGGAGAAGAATCAGATTACTGAGCATGCAAATATCTATGGAAAGAAAATAATCATGTATGACTTGTACTATTGGACGACACCTAACGGCCATAAGTTGACAATGTTTCTGGAGGAAGTTGAGGCGGACTACAACATCGTGCCGATCAATATTGGAAAAGGTGAGCAGTTCGAGTCCGAATTTTGAAAATCTCGCCGAATAATCGAATTCCGGCGTTGATCGATCATCAACCTACATTCGGCAAGGAGAGCATCACATTGTTCGAATCTGGTGCCATGCTACTCTATATGGCGGAAAAACATAGCCAATTTGTTCCGTCCGATATTGCAGGTCGCGCAGATGTACTGCAGTGGCTGTTTTGGCAGATGGCAAACCTGGGTCCAATGGGCGGACAAAATCATCATTTCGTGACATACACCACCGAAAATATTCCCTATGCCATCAATCGTTATGTTAATGAAGTTTCTCGACTGTATGCAGTTTTAGACCATCAGTTGAAAGACAACGAATATATTTGCGGTGATTACTCGATTGCGGACATGGCCAGTTATCCATGGATTGTTCCTCACAAGCGTCAGTTGCAGCATATCGAAGAATTTGAGAATTTAGAGCGATGGTTTAACCAGGTCAGGAATCGGCTCGCAACTATTCGCGCCTATGATGTTGCGAAAGAAATCAATCCCAATCCAGCACAGATGACGGAAGCAGAGAAGAAGATTCTGTTTGGTCAAGACGCGAGCACACTGCGCAAGCTCAAGGATCGCTAATCGGGTTCGCAACTTAAATGGACACTCTAGTCAGACTGCCGCTAGAAGGTGTTTTTGTCATCGACTTCACCACGCTTGCACCGGGTCCGCTCGCATCCTTGATGTTAGCCAACGCGGGTGCGGAAGTCATTAAGGTTGAACGTCCTGGCATCGGAGATGAAATGCGAGTCTACAAAGATGCCTTTGGTGATGAGGGAGTCACATTTGCATTGCTGAACGCGGGCAAGCGTAGCATCACGGCCGATCTCAAGAAATCAGAAGATTTGATTAAGATCAAAGAATTAATAAAAAAATGTGATGTAGTTCTTGAGCAATTTAGACCTGGAGTAATGGCGAAACTTGGATTGGACTATGAAGCATTGGCTGAGGAGAATTCAGGTCTGATTTATTGTTCGATAACCGGATTCGGGCAGAATGGGCCAAAAGCTTCAATTGCTGCACATGACCTCAATTATGTAGCGGATACGGGCATGTTGGCTATCGGCGATTGCAGTTCCGGCAAACCCGCAATTCCCCCACTGCTGGCAGCAGACCTGGCTGCGGGCTCATATCCTGCGGTGATGAACGTCCTGCTTGCACTGCAGCAGCGAAACCATACGGGTAAAGGCACTTACATCGATGTCTCAATGACGGATTGCTTGTTTCCGTTGATGTTTTGGGGGCTTGGTCTCGGTTGGGGTAGCGGAACTTGGCCTCAGTACGGCGACCAGCTGCTGACGGGTGGGTCACCCCGATATCAGATTTACAAAACTTCGGACTCGCGATATCTTGCGGTCGCCGCATTGGAAGACAGATTCTGGAATGTTTTCTGCGAAATCGTCAAATTTGATACGGAATCTGTTGATGAGAAAATACATCCTCAAAAAGTCATTCAAGGGATTGAAGAAATTGTACGAACGAAGAGTGCTTCTGAATGGCGAGTGCTGTTCGAAGGGCGTGACGCCTGTGCTGTGATCGTGAACACGCTGGAAGAGGCAGTACAAGACGTCCACTACAGAACACGTGGAGTATTCGACAGGATGATCGAAACCGAAACTGGAAATCGAGTAAACGCACTGCCACTACCAATTGTCGCAAACCTGCAAGACTGTTATACGACGATCAAAAAGGTTCCTGCATTGGGGGAGTATGACGAGCCAGGAGAAAAGGTCTGACATGGATTCGGTTCGAAAAATCGGCGTAATTGGTGCCGGACTCATTGGCTCAGGCTGGGCTTCTCGCTGTATCGCTCGAAGTCACGACGTAGTCGTTTACGATCCGTCGCCACAGGGTGAGAGCATGTTGCTGTCGCACATCGAAAATGCTTGGCATGCACTTGAGAAATTGGGTTTCAATCGACAGATGTCCGGTAAGGTCAAATTTACGGATGACCTGGAAGAAGTTGCTTCATCCTGCAGTTTTATTCAAGAAAGTGCTCCTGAAAATATTGATTTGAAACGTACACTGCATCAGGAAATTGACAAATACGCCGCTGAAGATGTAATCATCGCATCTAGTTCATCAGGACTCTTGCCGTCGGAAATCCAAGCGGCTACCCGTCACCCAGAGAGAGTTCTAATCGGACATCCGTTTAATCCAGTTTACATACTTCCGCTTGTTGAGATTGTTTGCGGAGAGCAGACCTCCGAGCGATTCGCCCAACAAGCTGCCGAATTTTACCGTTCGATCGGAATGTATCCGCTCATGGTACGCAAAGAAATTGAAGGTTATGTTTCTGACCGGCTACAAGAGGCGGTCTGGCGAGAAGCCTTGCACATGATTTCAGACGGCGTTGCTTCGACTCAGGATATTGACGATGCAATCATTTATGGGCCGGGATTGCGCTGGGCGATTATGGGTGTTTGCCTGACATTTCATCTTGCAGGTGGCGAGCAGGGCATGAAGCACATGCTGGAACAATTCGGTCCAGCTTTGCAATTGCCGTGGACTCACCTGAAAGCACCGGAGTTAAATGAAACTCTGATCAATCGAATGGTGGAAGGAACTAAATCACAAGCGGGAAAACATTCGATTCCGGAACTGGAACGATTGAGGGACAATTGTCTGATTGATATTCTCGAAGTCCTGAGCAGATACAACTATGCGGCTGGAACCACACAGTTTAGAGCGAACCCCAAGACAGGCGTTGAATAGTTCTGGAACTATTGATTTGTACAGGCTGTTGCGACCGCGCTCCATCGCAATGGTCGGTGGAGAACAGGCTCGTCGTTCAATTTTTCAGTGCGATCGTCTCGGATTCGACGGAGAAATCTGGCCTGTAAATCCCAACCGCGAACAGATGGAGTCGCGAAAATGCTACTCATCGCTACAGGCACTCCCAGGCATACCGGACGCGGCATTTATCGCTGTCCCTAGAACTGCAACTGTTGAAGCAGTTGAATATTTAGCAAAGATCGGCGCCGGTGGGGCAGTTTGCTACGCTTCTGGATTTTCGGAAGTCGGCGGCGAAGGTCAAGAACTTCAGCGACGTTTGGAGTTCGTTATGGGTGACATGCCTGTGATCGGCCCGAACTGTTATGGCGTACTCAACTATCAGGATGGCGTAGCACTTTGGCCGGACGAACAAGGCGGGCGGCGATGCAAAACAGGTGTAGCAATTGTCAGTCAGAGCGGCAACATTTCCGTCAGTCTGACAATGCAGCGTCGCGGGGTGCCAATGTCGTACCTGATTTCGACAGGAAACATGGCAGGCGTTAAAACCCACGACTACATACATGCCATGCTTGGCAATCCGGCTGTCACGGCAATTGGATTGTATCTGGAAGGAATTCCTGATGCACGAGCACTATCGATTGCGGCGCTTGCAGCAATGAAACAGAATGTGCCGATCGTTGTTTTAGAGTCTGGACATTCTGAAAAAGGTGCCGACGTAACACTGAGTCACTCCCATTCATTGTCAGGAAATCGGGAAGTGAAAAGTGCATTTTACGAAAAGTATGGAATTATTCAGGTAAACACTATTCCGCAACTGCTTGAAACGCTTAAGTTTGTTTCTGTACTAACTCCGATGGAGCATCGAACCATTGCGTCGATCAGTTGTTCAGGCGGGGAAGCCGCTCTGATGGCTGACTTGGCTGATAAACATGCTATTGAGTTCCCGAAATTTACTGACAGGCAAGTCAAGTGCCTTAACGAAGTATTGGGAGATCGTGTGGTGATATCGAACCCGCTAGACTACCACACTTACATTTGGGGGAATCAAAAGTCACAAGAGGCGTGTTTTCGAGCTGTTTTTGAAGGAACACAGGCGATCAGTATCAATGTTCTTGATTTTCCAGCAGATGGAGTTTGCGATACTCGGGAGTGGGACTATGCGATACGCGCAATCATAGAAGCCAAGAAAGAAACGGACGCTCGAATTGTGGTTTTGGCTACCTTGCATGAAAATCTTCCCATTGGTACTCAGTTAATTTTGCTTGAGAATGGTATTGTACCGATGATGGGGATGGAAGAGTGCATATTTGCAATTTCGGTTGCGGCAAATTTTGCCAAGATACGAAAAGAAATCGACTCGATCAATCCGCTTGCTGAGGTTCGGTCGGATTCAGGAGCGCAAATTACTTTGACAGAGCATCAAGGAAAGCAGATCCTGTTGAAAGCTGGAATCCCAGTTGTTGCAGGAATTTCGGCAACAAATGTAAAGGATGCATTGGCCGCCGCCAAAAACCTCGAATTTCCGATCGTAGCAAAGGCGTCGTCTTCCGAACTGGTGCATAAATCTGAATCAGGTGCTGTCGTTCTGAACATCCAGTCGAAAGAAGAATTGTGTCAAGCGATTGAATCATTCTCAGGTTTGTCTGAAGAATACCTGATTGAGCAAATGGCACCGGAGCCATATCTTGAACTGCTGATCGGAATACGTAGTGACGCGTGTTTCGGCCACATTATGGTCATTGGAGCGGGAGGTAAGCTAGCTGAGCTGATTGGTGACACTGCAGTCGTGTTCTTTCCAGTACACGAAGAGGCAATTCGAGAAGCTTTCGACAAGTTGAAAATTGGTAAGCTGCTGAAGGGTTATCGAGGTTCATCTGGAGATGTCGATGCAGTAATTTCAGTGCTGAAACAACTCTCTGATTTTGTCAGTGATGAGAAAAACTGTGTGAAAGAACTGGAAATCAATCCCCTGTTTGTATTCCAGCAAGGAGAGGGTGTGGTGGTAGTTGACACGTTGCTGCGGGTGTAAGATTCTAGCGAATTCGCTTGAGACTTTTGCTTTCACCCCATTAAACAATCTGCTGGCTTTTAGTCTTCTTGCAATGAACGTAGAATTGTGCTTTACTTGAATGGAAATTCTCTACCGTTAGGAAAGGTAAGAAACAATGAAAATGAAAAGCAAAATTTCAATTGGATTTTCCGTTGCGTTAGCGCTGCTCTGCAGTTCTGTGTTTGCACAGGAAAAGTCAATGATTGCCGAAGGAGCGACGGTGTATATCGTTTCGCCTACCGACGGTGCTACAGTTAGTAGTCCGGTCAAGGTGATATTCGGTCTATCCGGCGCTGGAATTGCACCAGCAGGTATTCAGGCCAAAGACACAGGCCACCATCACCTGATTGTCGACGCCGCGTTGCCTGACACTAATATGCCTGTTCCCGCTGATGAAAACAATCTGCATTTTGGGAAAGGTCAGACTGAAACAACTATCGAATTGTCTTCGGGTCAGCACACCTTGCAACTGCTGTTGGGTGACTGGTTGCACATTCCGCATGCAACTCCAGTTGCTTCGGAAGTCATAACGATAACTGTCGAATAAGTTTCACTGAAGCGAGAAGTCAGAAAGAGAAATCCGCGGGTATCACGCGGATTTTTCTTTTCAGTGAGTGTTTGTTCGATTCTTGCCAGAATGTGAGTATTATGATTAATATTACGTTGTAACTCACTCTAATAATTTGGGTTTTCGAGTTTCAATATATTTTCGCTTGTGGATCTGTTAGCGGGGCTTTACTGATTAGCGTAAACAACTTTATCGTCAAAGGAGAGAAATCTTGATTAGCAATTCAGTTCCATGGCCAAACGGTTGTAAAGTCGCATGTGCCATCACTTTTGACATTGATACCGACAGCATCTTGCACTTGGAGCACAGAAATAATGCTCCGACGATGATTTCGACAATGTCATGGCTCAAATATGATGAAATTGCTGTCCCGCGGCTGGTCGAACTGTATCGACGATACGGAATCAAACAGACTTTCTTCTATCCAGCATGGTGTATGGAACACTATCCCCATTTAGTCGATATCATTTTGAAAGACGGCCACGAAATTGGTGCACATGGCTATATTCACGAAAATCCGAATCATCTGAGTCCGGAAGATGAACAGTACTGGTTTGAACGCCAGATTGAGGTGATCGAACGCATGACTGGACAGCGACCTAGAGGATGGCGTGCTCCCCTGTACAATTTTTCCATGAATTCGCTGGATATTCTTGTTCAATATGGATTCAAATACGATGCCAGTCTAATGGGTGATGACATTCCCTACATACTCAGATCAGACAAAGGCGAAGTGATAGAATTGCCCAGTCACTGGGGGATGGATGATTGGCCGCCCTATGTACATGAACCGAGCTTTGGTTACAAGATGCCGGTTAAATCTCCTGATGAGGCAATGAAAGTCTACATGGCTGAGTTCGAAGCGATGTACGAGTATGGTGGACTCTGGATCGCTGTATGGCATCCGTTCGTATCTGCTCGCTTGGCTCGTTGTCATCGAATTGGAAAAATGATCGAAGAGATGCTGAATCGCGGTGGAGTCTGGTTAACAACAATGGAAGAGATAGCCAATCACGTGCGGGCCTGCATTGACAATGGCACCTGGCAACCAAGAATCGATAGTTTGCCCTACTATACTGAACCGGTTTTGGATCGAGAACAGGAAAACGTGGCATGAACAACAAAAAGAAAGGACAAAGTAGTTAGATGAGCGATAACGTGCTGGTCAGTCAAGACCGGTCGATACTTGAAATTACAATCAACCGACCGAAAGCAAACGCAATAGACTTGCATACCAGTCGCAAGATGGGGGAAGTCCTCTGTGATTTCCGCGATGATCCGCAACTGCGGGTTGCAATTATTACCGGAGCAGGAAACAAGTTCTTCTCAGCAGGGTGGGACCTGAAAGAAGTGGCGGACGGTAACGCCGGTTTTGACGATGACTATGGTCCAGGGGGGTTTGCTGGAATTACGGAACTCCATGATTTAGAAAAACCGGTAATTTCTGCGGTCAACGGATATGCAGTCGGAGGCGGATTTGAAATTGCTTTGTCATCGGATGTCATCGTTGCAGTGGAACATGCTCAATTCTTTCTGCCTGAAATCAAAGTCGGAGTCGTCGCAGATGCGGCTTCATTCCGATTGCCAAAGAGAATACCGAGAGCAATCGCAGTAGAGATGCTGTTGACGGGACGTAGGATGTCTGCTGAGGAAGCCATGCATTGGGGATTGGTCAATCGAGTCGTTGCGGAGGCTGAACTTATGGACAGTGCGCGTGAGTTAGCCCGAACGATGGCAGAAGGTGCGCCACTAGTCGTAGCAGCGGTCAAGGAAATTCTTCGTGAAACTGAACACGCAGATATTAAGGAATGCTACAGGATGTTGCATGCAGGCGAGTTCGAAGGTTATCAGCGAATGATGGAGTCGGAAGATGCAATCGAAGGCCCAAAGTCGTTTGCTGAAAAACGTGAAGCGAACTGGAAAGGGAAATAACCCAAGCATTGCTTGGATTTCGTCAAATGCACTACAAACTAGAGAATCACTAAATCTGTTTTCACTTTTTTTCTTTGTTCAGTTAATATGTGATATATGGTAAAAGTTCGATCAAAAATCTCGGAGTTGAACGAATAATCAAACGATGGCAGGTAAGTAGGCTAAATTACATTCTGCTGAACACAATACGCTACAGAAGTTCTTCAGGTCAGGTTATGAAAATGAAAATAGTTGAAGCAGAACCCTTACATGATGACGCATCAATTGTCGAGGCTTATCCGTACAAAACAAAATTAACGAGAAAGCAGTACGAATCTAAAAAAGCCGAATTGCAGGTAGAACTCGTCAAGGCTCAGAACTGGATCAAGAACAGCAATCAGAAAGTCGTTCTGATTTTTGAAGGAAGAGACGCAGCTGGCAAAGGAGGCACGATCAAGCGGTTCATGGAACATCTAAATCCTCGTATCGCAAGAGTTGTTGCACTGCCCAAACCCGGCGAGAAAGAAACAGGCCAGTGGTTTTTTCAAAGGTATGTTCAGCAGTTGCCGACCAGAGGTGAAATGGTTCTCTTTGACCGGTCCTGGTACAACCGTGCGGGAGTAGAAAGAGTCATGAATTTTTGTACTCGTCTTGAGTATCTGGAGTTCATGCGCCAGACTCCAGCACTAGAGCGAATGCTAGTTGACAGTGGCATTCATCTGTTCAAGTACTGGTTCTCCGTAAGCCGTGATGAACAGCGACGGCGATTCGATGCCCGAGCTGGAAGCCCTCTAAAGAGATGGAAACTGAGCCTGATCGATAAGGAATCGTTGAGCTTGTGGGAAGAGTATACGGAAGCTAAGGAAACAATGTTCTTTTATACCGACACTCGAGATGCTCCCTGGACGGTGGTACGATCTGACGATAAAAAACGATCCAGAATTAATTGCATGAGGCACTTTTTGACCAGTATTGATTATCCTGACAAAAATGAAGAGATAGTGGTGAATCCTGACTCTCAGATTGTGGGGCTAGCCCGCGAAATTTTCCAGACTCAACAAGCGGATGGAAGTCCAAGTCCGGATGTATCAGCGCTGAACCGGGAATAGCGTGACTGTTCTCTCAAGGAACACTTAAAAATAATTGTGCCGGGCATTCCGCAGTTTGACTCTCATTCTCTCAAGCGAGGCCGCAACGAAAGTGCGGCATCAGTGGAATCGTCGACCGCGGAACAGACCATGCTAATTTTCGGGAACCAGATCACCAATGAACAATCGGCCTTTGGTCCGGCACTTGCAAACTACTATACCAGAATTCCCTGCCAATGGCTTTGATGAAAACTCGGTATGTTCCTTTCGTGGTGGCGAGGACATCATGACCTTGGGGGCTAATTTGTAAACAGACGTCCAAATTTCGGATTTCGATCTTCGATTCCAGCCAGTCTCAAGCAATGCCACGCCATTGCGTGATTGCTTGAGGTTACAGGTTTACCAATAGATTCTTCGATTTGTGTGATGACAGGTGCAATTCGAAGACTTGTACATGAAACGAATACGAGGTCAACCTGGTCGTGTTGACCGAGTTCAATTGCAGCCTGCTTGATCGAATCGACTGAGATTTTCGCTGCGCGATTGTCATCCTCCTCATTAAATGAACCAAAAGCGACGACATTGAATCCCTTGTTTTCGATGTAGTCCGCTACTGTGTCATTTACGTCTTGTCGATAAGGGGTAAGCACTGCAAGGTTTTTAGCGCTTAGTGCCTCAAACGCAGCGAATCCAGCAGTTATGGGAGTCGTACATTTCGCTTCAGGGCGTTTTTCTCGAATGCGCTCAAACACCCTTTCTTCGCCAATCACCATAGATGCTGAAGTACATCCATAGGCGACTACGTCAAGTGGAACTCCGTTCAGAATAATATCTGCACACTCAGGAATTCGCTGCTCCATGTCTGCAAGAGTTTCTGGAGTAATCGTTGAGGAGTTTCGAATCCTGCTTTCGTAGAATGCAACACCTTCGATATCAAGAAACGTACGAAATTCGTGCTCAATCGTGTGGTCGGAACCGAGCACGATAACGCCGATGGCGGCACGTTCTGCAATTCCTCCATCCACCTCGAATGGCATATGTGTTTGAGTTACACGTGGAAATTTTTCAATTGTTTGCGCTGCTTCCATGGTAGCCACCTGTTTTCAATTACGAAAAAATGTGCAAAATTGGAATTGCTTCTATATTCAATTCTATCGCAATTCTATCGTAGATTACATTTTGAATAACAGAATCACTCAGTTCAACTGTAAACAGGGTGAAAACTGGAAGCATCAATCTCTGGTTTGCGCCCGAAAATTAAATCGGCAGCGATTTTTGCTGAACCACAGGCCATGGTCCAACCCATATGCCCTTGACCTGAATTGACGAACAAATTGTCATAACGAGCAAAGCCGATATACGGCGTTCCTTGAGGCGTCATCGGACGAAAGCAGGTTCTGTAAATCGGATTTGCATAGTCGGCAGCATTCGGCAGCAAGTCCTTTACAGCACTGAGCATTGGCTTGAAGTCTTTCGGTTTGTGTGCAAGGTTATAGCCCGCAAATTCCGCAGTTGCCGTTGCTCTGATCGCATTTCCGATGGGCGAGAAAGCAACCAGATTGTCTTCATCTACCGTTCCAATTGCAGGTAGTGAATGTTCATCTCCCACCGGCAGTGTGACGGAATATCCTTTTACCGGGTAGATTGGCAGGTCTATTCCGATTGGCGTCAGCACAAGTGGCGTGTGCGCTCCCATCGAAACAACAAATAGGTCGGCTTCAATATCGCCGCTTGATGATTTGGCACACTGCACTGTGTTTCGTTCAGCAACCAATGATTCAATTTTGGTATTGAGTAAAAACTGAACACCTCTCGATTGGCAAATTTGGGCCAGCTGCCGTGTAAACTTCCGCGAGTCTCCTGTTTCATCGCTAGGAGAGTAGACAGCTCCGGCTATTTTCGAAACTGAAGTCGTGTATGCCGGTTCCAGATCAACAACTTCATCAGAATTCAGGGTTTTAAATTCTTGTCCGTTGTCCGCAAGAAGTTTTGCATGCTCAATTCCTTTTTGAAACGTTGTGGAATTACGAAACAGATAAAGCAGCCCTCTCATAAGCCGGTCAAATTCCAGAACATTTTCTTGAACTACGATTCCGAGTCGATTTTGAGAGTAACAGCAAAGAGAGTGTTTGCTCAGCGTATTTCTGACAGCATCTGCATTGTTGCATTGTCTAAGAAATAGAGCGGTCCACTTCCAGAACTGAAAATCGAATCTAAACCGTATACGGAATGCCTGATCATTTCGATAAATCGATTTGAGAAGAATTCCAGGGACTTTGGGGGATGCCCACGCGTAGGAGTGCCCCGGCGCGATCATGGAAGCATTGACTCCGCTAGCCTCGGATGCCACTTCCGAATTCAGTTCAACTACGACAATTTCGTTATCAGGATTGCGCGAAAGCTCGTATGCTGTGGTTACGCCGATGACACCAGCACCGAGAATGGCGATACGCATATTGCTGTTCGACGGCTCAGTATCTGGCGGGCATCCGTATTTTTGGAAAAGCTACTTCAATGCAGCAATGACACCGATTTCAACATTGAACTGGGGTGCTGCCAATTTTGATTCAACACAAGCTCGTGCTGGTTGATTGCCGTCAGAAACCCAGGCATCCCAAACTGCGTTCATTTCATTGAAATCGTTAATGTCCGACAACCAGATTGTTGCAGAAAGCAACTTTGTTTTATCAGTGCCAGCTTCTGCAAGGTAATTGTCAATTCGTTCTAGGATATTTCTAGTCTGGTCGGTAATGCTTGCACTTGGTGCACCGAGTGCTACCTGACCTGCTGTGTATACGGTGTCGCCATGAATGACTACTTGGCTCATTCTTTCATTTGTATCAATTCTTCGAATCATCAGAACTGGCTCCGAGTGGATTAGTTTGAGTTTGTAACGTAGGGGTGAACTGGATCTATGGATCTGTCTTTCCAGAGTCTCTTGAACACATCCAGATAACCTCTATAGTAGTAATTGCCATTCAATCTCAGAATTTCTTCCTTTCTTCTGTCGAATTCAATCGAAACCTGCTGCCAGGGCAGTGCTGGATTTTCATGATGAATCCAGTGATAGTTGTTGTTCAGATAGAGCAGTCTGCTGATCGGAGATCCTTCAATGATCAAACTTCGCTCATCTTCTGATGGCGACCACCTGTGCTCACAATACGATCGTAATAGTGTCAGAGAGATGCCGGGATAAGCAAAACACAACAGATATTTCCACACTGCCATTTCACCGGCCTGAGTGACGAAAATTAAAATCACGGCGCTGAATGCAATGTGGATGAGCCAAATTTGGGTTCGTTGTCGGTCTCCTGCAAGGATTGCTTGAAATTCCCCCTTCCATAACAGGTACAAAGAGACGAATGGACCAATCAGGAGTCGACCAGTAAGCGTAAAGTTGAATCGGTAAATGTATTTGCCGAGTCTGTTCAGTCGATCCCAGTGATTCTTCGACACATACACAGATTCAGGATCTGATTCAGCATCTGTTAGAACCTCGCACTGGTGATGTATAGTGTGTGATTCCCGATAGGTCGGATACGGAAAAAAGAACATCAGGGGCGGATAAACAATCAACGAATTTAGCCATTGATATCGAGTTGGATACCCATGAACTGCGATGTGTTGCAGGCTTCCATGTAGGCAGGTGATGTAGCCTCCCATGAAAAACAGCAGCCAAACTGGCAGTGAATTTCCGTATAACACCAACAACAGCCAGCCAGTATAAACTCCGATAACAATTGCTAGATTTTGCTTGGCCCAAGATTTCTCAGTTAATGTACTGTCCACTAGAACTAGCCTATTAAGAAATAACTAATATCGCAAGTTAGTTTACTCATTTTTTCCATCTTGTCAATGCTGCTTGTCAGTCAAAGAATATTATTTTGGGTAACTAGTGTCTGGCAGAAAACCCCCATTATGGCGGGATTTCGGTAATAATTCGAGGTTCATTTTTTATTTTTTGCAGCTGAAACCGCTGAAAAGATGGCAGCGCAGTGGATTTGAAAGCGAATTTGCCAATTCCTGCGCAATTCCCCAGAAAACAGGTATAGGTACCCGTTCCCGTCTGAGCGGGAGTGTTCCGGCGCTCGCCGAATTGGATGCCGCAGCGTCAGGCGGCGCGCAAACGCGCCTTTTTCTGCCGCTGGATATTCTCGCGCTCTGTGCGCTGCAATAACAGGCCAATGCGATGCAGGTTGGCCGCCACCACCGCCAGCGCAACCGTGCGATCAAAGCCGCCGGCACCATGACTGCGCACCCGGTCCAAACCTCGATGCTCAAGATTGTTGATCGCCGACTCCACTGCCGGATGCTGTTTGCGTGCTGCCGCGAAGCCGGGCTCTTGCTCGCGCATCTGATTCGCCTTGCTCAAATAACCCTTGCACGGCAGCGCATTGAGATCCAGTATCTCATCCAATCGCCGGCGATTGGACGGACTGTGAAATCCACGATCGAAACTGCACATGCGAAAATCCGCAAATCGAGCCTGGGTTTCCTCCACCATCGACACGGCCACATCCACATCTGAGCCTTGCCACAGAATCTTGTGATGCACAATGAACTGGAACTGATCTTCGACCACGCACACCGGAACCCCCAACTCCACCTGCACCCCGGCCTTGCCTTTCGAGATCCAGCGGGTGTGCGGTTCAAATATCGAAAACACCTTCTCATCATGGGGAATCTTTTCGCCGTGCAGCAGCCGACGCTCGACCTGATCCAACTGGCGACGGGCATGGCCAAGATTTCTGTGAATCGCAAGCAACGTCAGCAACGACGCTGATTCACACTGCTCCAGACTCACAACGTCATGCTCCGCTCGCTCCGCAATCCACTTGCAATATTGAAGATACTCCTTCACCTTGCTGGTGTCTCTGCGTCCCTTTGATTTGCGCACCCGGTTGTATAGCCGGCGCACCGAATTCTGCAGATGCCGATGCTGACGCCAATCGGTCCAACCGCATCTTTCCGCGGCCCGCGCCACATCCCGGATCACACAACGCACTGCATCGTACAAGAGGTTGACATCCGTCGGATAATGCACATCGGTCTCAACTACGAAACTGTCACAGCGCCCGCGCAATGGCGCGCCAGGCTTTTTTCTTGCCACCTCGTGTCCGCTTTCAACCACTACCTTGCCGATCTCGGACAATAACTGCGGACCGAGCAGCGACACATTGTCGATCAGCGTCTGCAAATGGTAGTAACTCGACTTGTCTCGGTAGAAACTCTCACTGTGACCCAGCATCTTGCGAACCGTGTCATGCTGGTTTGCAAGCTCCTGCAAGCGGTCGAAATCGCAACCCAATCCCTGTTTGACCACCCCAAGAACGAACACGCGCCATAAATCCATGCCCGGTCGACCTACATCCAGATTGACGTCCGCTCTAACCTGCTCTTGCAGCAGTGAAAATATCTTCTCGCGAATTTGCGGCTGGGTGTAAATGTGCTGAATTCCCTTGAGTAGCGCTGGAATGTCGTCCCGAGACTTGGCATCGATGTCAATCTTGCCTATTGCGATCTCGCCAAACTCCATCTGACTGTTTTCGATTTTTCTCATCGCTCGAATTCCTCGAAGATTTACCGGTTTCAGGTGATTTTTCCTCAATTATATGCTATTTTCCTGATCTTCGTTCAAAATATCCTGTTATTATTTAATATTATCAATGGGTTAAGCGTTCTCTGACAGACACTAACTAGAGATAACGTGCTTCTAGAGGGTCACTCTACAATTATCGACTTGATTGCAGCCACTCATTGAACCAGCGCTTCCGAACTCTTTCAGTTTGTGAATACCAAATACTGTCAGCGCGGATTGAACTATGTAGACCGTTTGAAGATGTCGGCATATACGATCGCATTGAAACATTCGATTTCGAATGCAACCCGATTCTCTTAAAGGCTGATTGACGGGTTGGACCATAAGGAAGCAGATTGGAAAATGCGGCCATGCTTTCGGTACTGGTGGCAAAGCTGACGAATTTTTCTGCGAGTTCGCGCTGAGGAGAGTGTCTGGAAATCCCCCAGACTCCAAACTCTAGAAGCTGACCTCTCGGCATGATTGATATAGGGAGGTCATGGTTGATTCGGGCGTCGAAAAATCGTCCGTTGAATCCCGATGCCATTACGACCGCACCGCTTCTTAACAATTCAACCGATTCGTTACCACTTTCCCACCAAATAATGTGATCTCGTATCTCGTCAAGGCGGCGAGTTACGAGTCTGAGTCCACGTTCCGAACTGAGCAGATCATAAATTTGTTCGACAGGAACACCGTAAGAGAGCAATGCCCATTCCAGTATCGATTTTGGATGACGCTGAAGTGCTCGTTTGCCCGGAAACTTTTCGATGTCGAAAAAATCAGCAACTTGACTTGGTTTTTCATCAGAAAATGCGCGATCATCATAAGCCAGTACCGTCGCATATAGAAGATGCGCGACTCCACAATCAGAAATCGCATCACTCCTAAAATCTCTCGATACCGTTGTTCCGTCAGGTGCTGGAAAGAGCAAACTGACTTGAATTTTGGCAAGTAGATCCTCTTCACAAGCTGCGAGTGCATCTGACTCCGTCATGTCTACAACATCCATGCTTGGTTTGCCTGAAGAGTAAACCAATCGAAGGGGTGCAATGCCTCCGTTGTATTCCACCAGCGACACCTTAATGCCAGTTTTTTGTTCAAATGGCAGGATATATGCTTCCAGTTGAGCTTCTTCATAGGCTCCCCCCCAAGACGAAATCGTAAGTGTCTGGGTTTCCTGCGATCCGGCAAGCGCAGGCAAGATAACGAGAATCAGCGAAATGTAAATTTTAGACCGATGCATTTTCTTCGCTTTCAATTCGCTCAATTGCTCGCAGATAGGCGTTCATGACGTCATAGTTCCAAACCACACCCAATAATTTGTTATCTGTAGAAGATACGATAGGTGCAATGTCGAGATTGACAATTCTGAGTGCTTCGACCGCTTCGATGAGATTCGTTTTTTCTGTGAATGTGAAATGCGGCAGTTGCGCCGCATATTTTACGATTTCCGATGGATCTCGATTACTGCATGACTCAAAGTGAACGACTCCGATAAATACCCCGTTGCTGTCAGTAACAAAGCCTTGATTGTAACTGCCTGATGAGAGTTTGGACAGAACGGTCTCGATATTGTCCTGAGCATCAAATCGAAGGTACTGGTCGTGCATCAAGGAAGTAATTTTTTCGTAGGCGAGAACGGCATTTCTTCGACCATGCGAAAGATCGAATCCACGCTGGATCAGCTGAACGTCGTACAGAGATCTTCCAAAAATTCTAGTGGCAATCAGATTTGAAAATACCACAGCAACCATTGCAGCAATGGCCAGGTCATAGCTATGGGTTAGTTCAAAAACAATCAGAATCATGGCTAGCGGAGCTCCGACGATAGGACTTGCAGCAGCCATCATCCCGCAGATGGCATAGGTCACCACTCCTGAATGTTCAAAGAATGTAATGTTGTCAAGAATTCCGCCAAAAAGTGCGCCGAACAGGATACCAATCAACAGAATGGGACTGAAGACGCCGCCTGCAAAACCAAAACCGATGCAGAGCACGGTTACCGCAAATTTGGCTACTATGATCAGGCTCAGTTCGCTAAGTTGAAATGCACCTTCTATCGTCGCGAAGCGAAGGGCTGTGCCACCGATTCCGAGAACATCGGGTATCCACAGTGCCACGACACCCAGAATAAATCCGGCAATCATGGGGCGAAACGCCATAGGGATTCGAGTTCTCTTGGCAAAAGCACCACAAGCCAGAATTCCCTTGGCATAACTGATCGCAATAAAGGCACTCAGTACGCCGACGACAGCAAACAAGAGAAATTCGTAGCCATGCTGGACACCATCAAATTCCACCAAAAACAGTGATGGTCGATGAAATACTACATTTACGATGACATAACCAATCGCAGTTGCTACAGCAGTCGGCGCAAACGCCTGAATCGAGTAGTGTCTCAATATGACTTCATGAGCGAAGATCAGACCTGCAATTGGAGCATTGAACGCCACCGAGATTGCCGCTGCGACACCACTGGCTACAGTAATCTCCTGTAGATTGTGTTTGTTGAGTTTTAGTTTATTGGCAGCGGCGCCGACGATGCTGCCGAGATAGACAAGCGGCCCATATTGCCCGACTGACGCACCACAACCGAGAGAGATGATTGCCGCCAGAGTCGACATCAATCCACTACGTACTGATTCACCGGAAGTATGGGTCTGCACCATTAGAATCGTATCTGGAGGTCCGAGTGGACGTCTGGCTTCCACTAGATATCGCAAGACTAACCCGACGACCAGTCCACCTAAAGTTGGAACTAGAATGGTTGCGATATTGAGCACTTTTAGATTGTCTACATACTTGAAACGCTCGCTCGGCGAAATCAGAAGAAGATTGTTTAGCCAAGAGATAGCTTCAAGGAAAACCAGCGCTAGTAATGCTACGACAAGTCCTATAACTGATCCTAGAACAGCCAGAACCACAATTCTCAAGATGATCGTTTGATACTCAGGTCTGTCTGCCAAAATTGATTCTTCCTTTGATTCGCGGGTTGCGGTTATACGGACAGCATTAAGCTAAATTATTTCCAGAGCCCGTTCAGGCGGTCTTCCGATGATTGCTCTTTCATTCGCTAGCACGATAGGGCGCTCGATCAGAATAGGATATTTGGTTATGAATTCGATCAATTCATCATTTGTTAAATCAGGTGCATTCAGATTGTTTGAACAATAGACTTCTTCATTCTTTCGCATCAGCTCTCTGGGACTCATGCCAAGCAATTGGAGTATTTCTTGGAGTTCATGCGAAGTTGGCGGTGAATTGAGATATTCAACAATCTCGATGTCCACATTTCTGTCTCGAAGAATTTCCAAGGTTTGTCTGGACTTCGAGCAGCGCGGATTGTGATAGATTGTCACTTTCATGATTTGGCCCAATATTGACTCTGTAGCCATGAATGTTATTAGATAGCTTCCAGATTTCCTATTCTAGTTCCGGCAAATCGATCAACGCAGATTTCTGGAATCGTTTTTGTGGAGTATAGGAAAATTTGACCTCAATGGCTTCCGAATCATGCCCAATGTGATTTATCGGGTACAGGTACAATAACGCGCATTGACCGTACTTCTCGCAAATTACTTTGGCCCAATCGAATACTCTCAATACTCGAACTTCCTGTATGTCGACGATGAGACACGGCGGGAAAATTCTAGCTGATCAACTGGCGATTCAACAGTGTGAAGCGGTGTTCTGTGTTCCAGGTGAGTCTTTTCTTCCCGCGCTCGACGGGCTTTATGACCATCGACACATCAGAACTGTCACTTGTCGTCACGAAGGCGGCGCAGCGATTATGGCTGAAGCGCATGGAAAGATGACAGGTAAGCCGGCCGTATGCTTTGTGACGCGTGGGCCCGGCGCAACCAACGCATCTTTGGGTGTTCACATTGCGTATCAGGATTCCACACCCATGGTGCTCATGATCGGACAGGTGCAGCGCGCGTTCCTGGATCGTGAGGCATTTCAGGAAGTCGATTTTCGTACCATGTTTCGCCCATTGACAAAGTGGACTGCTCAGGTGGAAGACCCCGACAGGATTCCAGAATACGTAAGTCGTGCATGGCATACAGCTCTATCCGGACGTCCAGGTCCAGTGGCCTTGGTATTTCCTGAAGATGTCTTATACGCAGAAACGCAGATTGACAACATTCCTGCAACTGAATTTGCACAGCCTGTAGCTCCGGAAGACACGGCCGAGCAGGTTTCCGATTTTCTTGAACCAGCGAAGCGTCCATTGATCATTGTGGGTGGCAGCGGTTGGAGTGAGGTTAGTCGAAAACGATTAACCGAATTTGCCGAGCGCAATCAGCTGCCTGTGGTAGCTGAATTTCGATGTCAGGACTACATGGACAATCGGCACCCGAACTATATGGGCGATCTTGGAATCAGTACTGGGCCGGGATTGGCGAAACTGGTGCAAAATAGTGATCGAATCCTGTGCATCGGTGCCAGGTTGGGAGAACTGCCGACCAAGAAATACTCCCTGGTACAAGCACCGGTTCCTCACGCGAAACTTTTCCATGTACACGCCGATATTGGAGAGCTCGGTTGTGTTTACAGACCGGACGTTGCGGTCAATTCCTCTTCAGCGTCGTTTGTCTCGCGCTTGCAGAATGTTAAAATCGGCCGTCGCTCAAATTGGCTGAAGCGGACGCAGCAGGGACGAAGCGACTTCGTATCGCACTCTACTTTGAAGGAAAAGAATTCTTCGTTGTTGAACGAAATGGCGATTTCGTGGCTGAGGGAGTATCTACCGCCTGATGCGATAATTGCAAGTGGTTCCGGCATCAGCAGTGGAGTGCTGCATCGATTCTATTATTACGGAGCGCGATATCGAACACAGCTGGCACCAGCTACAGGTTCCATGGGATACAGCGTTCCTGCTGCAATTGCAGCGAAGATTTGCGAGCCAGACCGAAAGGTAGTCTGTGTCAGTGGGGATGGATGCTTCTTAATGACTGGGCAGGAGATGGCCACAGCTGCTATGTTGAATCTGGACATCACCTTTATCGTGATCAATAACGGTACGCTTGGTACGATTCGCAAACACCAGGAACGAGACTTTCCGGGCCGAATGATGGCGACCGATTTGCTCAATCCGGATTTCGCCCAATATGCAGAGAGCTTTGGCGCGATGGGACTGATTGCCACAACCATCGAGGAATTTGTCGAAGTTTTCAAGAAAGCGGATTCTCAGAAAGGACTCGCCTTGATTGATCTGCAGATTGATCGCGAAATATATATAAAATCACTCATAGCATAGTGCCTCTGGCAATCGGATTTCGCAAGCCGGAAATGTTATTGATCGTGTCAATTTCAATCGCAATTCTGTAATGAACATTTTTCACGATTTATTTGGAAAATCTGCACTGGTAACAGGTGCATCCAGTGGAATTGGGGAGCATTTTTCTCGAACTCTGGCTGCAGCGGGTGCGAATGTGGTTCTAGCTGCGAGAAGAACCAAGCGACTTGAGCAGATTGCAAGTGACATCAATGCTGCCGGTGGCGAGGCCAGTTGGATTCAGCTTAATGTGACAGATAAATCCAACGTCGAAGCTGCGTTCAAGGAAGCAACTGCCAAGTGTGGAAGACTGGATATTGTAATCAACAATGCCGGAATTGCTTCTGCCGGAAGTGCTCTGGATGTATCCGAGCAGCACTGGGACGATGTCATTGGTACGAATCTGAAAGGTGCCTGGCTGGTTGCTCAACAGACCGGACTGTGCATGTCTGCGGACAACAAAGGTGGCTCTTTGATCAACATTGCGTCGATTCTTGGCCGGCGTGTGATGGGTGGAGTTGCACCATATTCGGTGGCAAAAGCAGCACTGGATCATCTGACGCGCGTACTGGCCTACGAGTGGGCGCGCTACAGCATTCGCGTGAATGCGATCGCGCCGGGCTACATCATCACGGACATCAACCGAGACTATCTAAATTCACCGATGGGACAAAAGGCAATAAACAAGATTCCTCAACAAAGATTCGGTCGTCCCGAAGATCTGGACGGTGCGATGCTGTTACTGGCTTCTGATGCCTCATCCTATATGACGGGAAGCACCATTGTAGTGGATGGCGGGCACTTGCAATCTTCAATGTAAGAGAGGAAGATTCTATTTATGGACTATTATCTGAACGACACCACTCAGGATTATCAGCGAAGGATTCGCGATTTCGTCGACACGCACATTATTCCAGTCGAATCAATTCCGGAAGCCTATGATGAAGGAGAGAATATTGCTGATGATTACTTTCTCCCATTGCGAGAGAAAGCCCGCGCGGAAGGACTGTGGTGCCTGCAAATGCCAAAGCAGCTCGGCGGAGGCGGACTCGACGCCGTAGGCATGGCTGCATGCTATGAGGAGATGGGGCGTTCGATATTTGGTCCGGTGGTTTTTAACAGCGCTGCACCCGATGATGGAAATATGATTGTATTGGAGCGAGTCGCTACGCCTGCGCAAAAGGAACGTTGGCTGCAACCGATAATCGACGGTACGGTTCGTTCTGCTCTGGCGATGACCGAACCGGCGCCTGGCTCCGGTTCTGACCCTTTGGGTATGATGCTCACTCGTGCCGAGAAATCCGGTAACAAGTGGGTCGTACACGGGCATAAATGGTTCATCACTGGTGCTGGAGTGGCTCAGCACTTCATTCTGCTGGCTCGAACATCCGATCATCCTCGAAAGGGCCTGACCGCGTTCCTGTTTGATCGGGATGATCCAGGCTGGGAGCTGGTTCGCCGCGTTCCAATCATGGGACCGGAAGAGCACGGCGGACATTGCGAACTCAAGTTTCATGGACTTGAAATACCAGATGAAAATCGCCTGATGGAAGTTGGGGATGGAATGAAAGTGGTACAAATGCGACTGGGAACTGCCAGGCTTACCCACTGCATGAGATGGCTAGGACTATGCCGACGGGCGCTTGAAATCGCAAGTGATTATGCCAGCGATCGCAGGGCGTTTGGAAAGACTCTGACCGAACACGAAGGCGTACAGTGGATGTTGGGTGAAGCTGCCAGCGCAGTGCATATGGGGAGGCTGCTCACCATGCATGCCGCATGGAAACTTGCCCAAGGCGACTTTGCGCGCAAGGAGGTATCCATTGCCAAAGTAGTCGTGGCAGATACCTTGCATGATGTTGTAGATACCGCCATTCAAATGCTGGGGGCAAAAGGATACTCGAAAGATACGATTCTCCAATGGATGTATCGTTACCAGCGTCAATCCAGACTGGTGGATGGCGCTTCGGAAGTGCACAAAATGGTGCTGTCAAAGTACTACATGAATGAAGGAGATGATTTCTTCAGATGGGGAGTCTAATCGCTCCCATCAGGAATATGCGGAGTCCTGAGTAAATGCTAGCCGACATATCGCTCAACGACAAATATACCCGGGAGTCCGGTCGAATTTTCGTGACCGGTATTCAGGCTTTGGTGCGACTGCCGCTGCTGCAATCCTCTCGTGATGCCGCCAGTGGGCTGAACACGGCCGGTTACATCACCGGATACAGAGGTTCACCGCTTGGCGGATTTGATTTGCAGTTGTGGCAAGCGAAAGAATTTTTGGAACCTCGCAACATCATTTTTCAACCAGGCATCAATGAAGACCTTGCCGCGACTGCGATCTGGGGAACACAGCAGGCTGAAATCAATGGCGAAGGCAGGTTTGATGGGGTTTTCGCAATTTGGTATGGAAAAGGTCCCGGAGTGGACCGGTCAGGCGATGCCTTCAGACACGCAAATCTAGCGGGCACCTCAAAATACGGCGGGGTAGTGGCAGCCTTGGGAGATGACCATGCGTGTGAATCGTCAACCACTGCACATCAAAGCGAGTTTGCACTGGTCGACGCCATGATGCCGATTCTGAACCCATCGAGTGTGCAAGACATTCTGGATTTTGGACTGCTGGGTTGGCAGCTATCTCGATATTCAGGCTGCTGGGTTGGCTTGAAATGCGTTCACGATACAGTTGAGGCATCTTCATCCATCGAAATTGATGTGGGCTGCGATCAACAGATTATCGTACCGGACGATATCGTGCTGCCACCGGACGGACTGAACATTCGTTGGCCGGATACACCGCTTGAGCAAGAGCACAGGCTGCATGAGTACAAGCTTCCAGCAGTGCAGGCGTTCTGGCGTACAAACGGACTGGACCGACTCATTTTCAATCCGTCCGATGCTCGTGTCGGTATCGTCACAACTGGCAAGTCCTACTCGGATTTACGCAGAGCCTTGACTGAACTCGATATCGACGAACAAACCGCAACCAAATTGGGAATTCGGCTCTACAAAGTCGCCATGAGTTGGCCGCTGGAACGGGAAGGCTTGTATCGATTTGCACAAGGCCTTCAAAAAATTATTGTGGTCGAGGAGAAACGAGGGCTAATTGAAGATCAGATCAAGACATTGCTTTATGGACGAGTCAACGCACCTGCAGTCGTCGGTAAGCTTGATGATCAAGGGAATACGCTACTCCCGTCGACTGCGCGACTCGGCGCCATGCAGATTGCAAGTGCAGTCGGTCGGCAGGTCCTGATGCACATCAAGTCGGAGTCGTTATCCAGACAGCTTGATCAAGTCACACTTTTACTCGACAAAGACACAGATTTGGCACCCATACAGCGGATGCCGTATTTTTGCGCTGGATGCCCGCACAATACGTCGACCAAAGTTCCAGATGGCAGTATCGCACTCGCAGGAATAGGATGTCACTACATGGCACAGTGGATGGATCGCTCTACTGCCAGATTTACTCAAATGGGCGGTGAAGGCGCAAGTTGGATTGGGGAGAGCAAATTCAGCAAGCGTCAACATGTGTTTCAGAATGTAGGAGACGGTACGTATCTTCACTCAGGATTGCTCGCAATTCGCGCGGCCGTAGCGTCTGAAACGACCATGACTTTCAAACTGCTGTACAACGACGCAGTAGCGATGACAGGAGGTCAGCCTTTCGATGGCCCGTTAACGGTATCGCAAGTTACTCAGCAACTTCTGGCTGAGGGTGTAAATACGGTTACCGTCGTGACCGATGATGTAGATGGTTGTCGTTCAAGAAATAAGATGCCCAACGGTGTCAAGGTTGTCGATCGGCAGGAACTTGATTCAATTCAAAGACATCTGAGAGAAATCTCAGGTGTAACTGCAATTGTATACGATCAGACATGCGCTGCAGAAAAACGCCGCAGAAGAAAGCGGGGAGAGTATCCTGATCCACCCAAGCGAGTTTTTATCAATACTGAGGTCTGCGAAGGTTGCGGTGATTGCGGAATTCAGTCCAACTGTGTTGCAATTGTGCCGCATGAAACGGATTTAGGGCGCAAGCGGCGGATTGATCAGTCTGCATGCAACAAGGATTATTCCTGTGTCGAAGGCTTCTGCCCAAGTTTTGTCACAGTTCTCGGAGGAATGCGGAGAAAGCCGTCTAGGTCTGGCTCTTCGCATCAGTTTGATGCATCAACATTGCCAGAGCCAGTCGTACCGGTTATTGATAAGGAGTATTGCATCGTCATCACAGGGGTTGGGGGTACAGGTGTCATAACCGTCAGCGCAATTCTAGGAATGGCGGCGCATCTAGCACAGTTGGGATGTTCCGTACTGGACATGACTGGACTTGCTCAGAAAGGCGGTGCAGTCATTAGCAACTTGGTTTTGGCTGCAAATCCGCAGGACATCTCGTCCATGCATGTTGCCAATGGAGGTGCAGATCTCATTATCGGATGCGATCTTGTGGTTTCAGCAAGCGAAAAGGTAATGCTGACTGCAAGTCAAAGTAAAACAAGTGTAATCATCAATGAATTTGAAATGATGTCTGGTGATTTCACTAGGATCAGTGATTTGAAATTTCCGGGTAAGGAACTGAAGTCTATCATAGAACAGTCAGTTGGGTCTGAAAGTGCAACTTTTGTCAATGCAAATCGATATGCAGAGCAGCTGTTCGGTGATACGATTGCAGCGAATATGTTCATGGTCGGCGTTGCAGTGCAGAACGGCTTGATTCCGATTTCGCTTGAAGCAATCGAACGAGCAATTGAACTCAACGGCAGGTCAGTTGAAATGAACAAATTGGCACTGCATCGCGGTCGTCAGTTCGTGGTTGAACCTGCAAGTATTGAACAGGATGTGCGTGGCGCGACAGAAGAAGCGAGCGGACTTTCTGCGGTTAGCCCGAAATCGCTTGACGATATCGTTCAACACAGGTACCAGTTGCTCAGTAACTACCAGAACCGAGCATACGCAGAGAGATACAAAGCGTTTGTCGAAAGGGTGAACACTGGCGAACGGAAGAACACGCCTGGAATGGCGGGTGTTGCGGAAGGAGTTGCAAAATACTATTACAAACTGCTGGCATACAAGGATGAGTATGACGTGGCTAGATTGTTTACCAATGGTGAATTCTCCAAGCAGTTGCAGACTCAGTTTGAAGGCGATTTCAAAATTCAGTTTCACATGGCACCTCCATTGCTGGCAAAAAAAGACAGCGTAACTGGATTTCCAAAGAAAATAACGTTTGGATCATGGATGTGGCGGCTACTGCGATTAGTTGCAAAACTGAAGTTTTTAAGAGGTTCTGTCTTCGATCCGTTTGCAAGATCGGACGATCGAAAATTGGAGCGGCAATTGATCCGTGAATATGAGTCCGTGGTCGAAGAAGCGGTTGCGCACCTTGATGCGCAAAACCATCGTATTGCCGTTGAATTGGTGTGCTATCCTGAAACTATCAGGGGCTACGGCTATATCAAGAAACGCCATGTCCAGGAGACACAGGGTCGGGTTGAAGAGCTGATATCAGGAATTCGGCATAATGTGACGGACCTCGAAGCTGCGTAGTATGGTCACAAATACTGGAAATTAGCACAGTCATGTTGAAAGAAGCAAAACCTCAATTCGTGTGGCATGATCCATTTTTGCTTGATCAGCAACTGGATGAGTCCGAACGCATGATTCAGGAGTCAGTGCGACGTTACGCTCAAGAGTCTCTCATGCCGCGTATCGTAGAAGCAAATCGCCATGAGAAGTTTGATCCGATGATTACCCAGGAGATGGGTGAAATGGGTCTGCTGGGGGCCACCATTCATGGATACGGCTGCGCTGGACTGAGTTATGTCAGTTATGGATTGATCGCACGAGAAATTGAACGTGTCGACAGCGGATATCGATCCTTTTTTAGTGTTCAGTCATCTCTAGTCATGTATCCGATTTTTCGCTTTGGAAGCGACAGTCAGAGAGAGAAATATCTGCCGAAACTTGCAAGCGGAAAGATAATCGGATGTTTCGGACTGACCGAACCCAATCACGGGTCCGACCCAGGTGGCATGACGACCAAGGCGCGAAAGGTGGATGCCGGCTATCGGCTAAAGGGAGAGAAAACCTGGATATCCAATTCTCCCATTGCAGATCTTTTTCTGATATGGGCGAAAGACGACGAAAATGTGATTCGAGGATTTCTGATTGAGACGAACACTCAGGGGCTTAGTGCGCCAAAAATAGAAGGTAAATTCTCATTGCGTGCGTCAACGACGGGCAGTATTGTCATGCAGGACGTATTCGTGCCCGACACCATGGTGCTGCCAAGTGCATCGGGCCTTAAAGCTCCGTTTGCGTGTTTGACACTGGCTCGCTATGGAATCAGTTGGGGAGCGCTGGGGGCGGCGGAATTCTGCTGGCATGCAGCACTGGAATATGCTTTAAATCGAAAGCAATTTGGGCGGCCGATTGCAGCGAATCAACTGGTGCAAAAGAAATTGGCAGACATGCAGACTGAAATCTCTTTAGGTTTGCAGGGCAGTTTACGCGCTGGTCGATTGTTGGACGAAGGGAATGCTCCGCACGAGCTGATTAGTCTAATGAAGCGTAACAATGCCGGCAAGGCTTTGGATATTGCTAGAGCATCACGAGATATACACGGCGGTAATGGTGTTTGTGACGAATTTCATGTAATTCGTCATTGCATGAATCTGGAAGCTGTCAATACCTACGAGGGAACACATGACATTCATGCACTGATATTGGGTAAAGCTCAAACCGGCATATCCGCATTTTTTTGAACCACATGAGATAGTTGAACAAATATGAAAATGAATATTAAAGATCAGTCGCTGTTTCGACAACAGTGCTACATAGATGGTCAATGGGTTGATGCGGATAGCGGCGAAACGCTAGAGGTCAACAATCCATCCAGCGGAAGCGTTATTGGAACTGTACCGAAGATGGGTGCAGCTGAAACTGAACGAGCAGTGGATGCAGCTGAACTTGCCTTTCAGACATGGCGCCGCCGGACTGCAAAAGAACGAGCTGCTGTCCTGCGTAAGTTGGCAGACCTGATGATGGAGAATCAAGAAGACCTGGCTGCGCTGATGACCATAGAACAGGGCAAGCCGTTGGTCGAATCGCGAGGAGAAGTTGTGTATGCAGCTTCATTTTTTGAGTGGTTTGCGGAAGAGGGAAAACGACTGTATGGCGATGTCATACCAACGCATCTTGCGGATCGCAGAATTGTCGTCATCAAAGAGCCCGTTGGAGTCTGCGCTGCCATCACACCCTGGAATTTTCCTTCAGCGATGATTACACGAAAAGCCGGCCCGGCCTTGGCTGCAGGATGCACGATTGTGATCAAGCCTGCAGGGAGTACTCCTTATTCGGCATTGGCGCTTTGCGAATTGGCTGAAAGGGCTGGTGTTCCAGCAGGAGTCATGAATGTAGTAACCGGCGCTTCTTCGCAAATTGGCGGAGAGTTGACATCCAACGAAAAAGTCAGGAAACTCACCTTTACAGGCTCAACGAAAATTGGAAAAGTATTGATGAAGCAGTGTGCTGACACAGTCAAGAAGATCTCTCTGGAGTTGGGTGGAAATGCTCCATTCATGATTTTTGAGGATGCAGATATCGATGCTGCTGTCATTGGAGCCATGCAGTCGAAATATCGAAATTCGGGACAGACCTGTGTTTGCGCCAATCGTATATTGGTACATGATCGCGTTTATGATGAGTTTTCGGAAAAGTTGAGCAATGCGGTTTCCAAGATGAAAGTTGGTGATGGATTCGGTGAAGGCATAGAACTAGGTCCGCTGATCGATTTGGCTGCAGTTGAGAAAGTGGAATCTCACATTATGGATGCAGTTGGAAAAGGTGCCATGGTTGCTGCTGGAGGCTCTCGGCATGCGTTGGGGGGAACATTTTTCCAGCCAACGGTGCTGACAAATGTTAAGGTCAATATGGCAGTCGCAAATGAAGAAACCTTTGGGCCGGTAGCGCCACTGTTCAGATTTCACAGTGATGAAGAAGCCATACAGATGGCCAATGATACGGAATTTGGACTGGCTGCTTACTTGTATAGCCGCGATATTGGCAGAATCTGGAGAGTGTCGGAAGCGATTGAGTACGGAATCGTCGGCATTAATACTGGCATCATATCGACGGAATCTGCTCCATTTGGAGGCATGAAGGAATCCGGAATCGGCCGAGAAGGATCAAAATACGGATTAGACGAGTATGTCGAGATCAAGTATCTGTGTATGGCTGGAATCTAGCGTTCATCAGTTGGAAAGACTGCAAACTTGCCTGAAGACATCTTAATCGAACCGCTAGACAGTCCATTTGAACTGTTTGCCCGATGGATGGATGACGCTTTCGGAGCGGAATTAATCGAACCGCGTGCCATGACCTTGGCCACAGTCGCTTCTAACGGAAGACCATCCGCGCGGCAGGTATTGCTGAAGCAGCATGGCGAATCGGGTTTCATTTTCTACACAAGTTATGAAAGTCGAAAAGCTGAGGAACTGAAACAGAATCCCAACGCCAGTGTTATTCTCTGGTGGGACAAGTTGCATCGCCAGATCAGGATTGAAGGAAGCGTACAGGTTCTACCAAAACAACTATCAGACGATTATTTCGCCAATAGACCTCGGGGAAGCCAAATCAGTGCAACAGCCTCTCCACAGAGTAAGGTTATTGACAGTTTTCACGCTCTGCAAACACGGGTCGCCGAACTCGAAATTGAATTTAAGGGGAAGGATTTACCGAGACCTGATTATTGGGGAGGCTACCGGCTGGTTCCTGATTGTTTTGAGTTCTGGCAGGGACGTCAGGATCGCCTGCACGAACGCATACAGTATCGTCTTCAGGCTGATATCTGGATTTCAGAAAGACTTGGGCCATAGATTTAATATCAAATGTTTGTCCTGTTTTCAAAGCTCATTTTAAAAAAGTAGAATGCTGTAGATGGCAAAAGCACAAACAACTGAAAAAGCATTTAATTTCGCATTGTGCACGGTCCTGCGAAAGAAGTATCCGCTCTGGGGCGACAACATCAGTGCTGAGCAGACTCAAGTCATACAAGGCATGGCTGGAAGAACTCCAGACATTTTGCTTTCTATGTCTGGTTGGCCACCTGTTGTGATTGAAACGGAGTTTATGCCTGCCGCTACTGTGGAAAACGACGCAAAATCACGTTTGCGCAACGTTCTTTCTGACACCAGCAATCCTATAGAACACTCAATCGCGGTACGCATTCCTGCAATTTTGAAGTCAGTCATGCAGAGTGAACTGGAGAAGGCAATTGAAGATGCCAACTTCAGCTATTGCATTCATTCTGCAGTGGATGGAGAAAAGATGATAGATGGCCCAAAAACGGGTGGATTGAAGGCGGAATAGATGATTTGGCTAACTGTATTGAGTTGGTAACCCTAACCGAATCTCTGGTATCTCGCAGCACAGATATTTTGGGGAATTATACGGAATAGTTGACAACCGTAAAATCAGTTCGATTTTTTAGAAGATTTTTGCTTTTGAGATTTCGGCTTGGACTGTGGTTTTACGCCCACCGGAACTGAAACAACTTCGTCGATATTGAAGTCGGTCATCTTTTGAGGTGAGATTTTAGACATGATACGCTTGCCAAACAGCCCTCGGAGGTGGTTTAGTATTTTCACGCTAGCTCTTACGCTTCTTATAATTTCTGCGGCCCATATTTTTTCTGGCCTGAGTTTTTCTATTTTTAACAAAATCAATATGTCTTGCAGAAGGCATGCGAAAGGAAAACATCGTTCGGTTATTAAAGTTCGTAACGGCAAAGTCACCCTGAGATATTATGTCCATACCAATTAAAATATCCTCTTCCCCCAATAATGTCGCTTCAGTTACATGGATCTTAGGACATATGACTCTATTGGGTAGAAATATGTTTACAAAATAAACTTTAGCTCGTTCTGTTACCCCGCCAGCATGACGCACTTCTGTAACTGCAGTAGAGATCAAACTGCATTTATCAACTACTTTTTTACTAATTGCGCTGTTAGTAGCCCCTGTATCCCAAACAGCTTGAAACCCTGTAGGAGCGGGAACAATTTTTTCCTTTTCTGGATCAAAAGCGGGAGTAACCCCGCATTCAGTTATTAGCTCCCTCAATAGACCTGTGTTACTGACAACCGTGAAACAAAGGTAAGTTTGCTTCAAGAAATAGATACTCTAGAATGGAAACGCTGAGTATATGCGTCTTTTCCTGGAGAAACATACTGGACAAGAAATGTCCCTAATTCATGGTCATTTTGTGTTGTCTCTATTGCCTCTAGCTCATCATCATATGCACCTATAACTTGACAGCTTTTGATAACAACAAATTTCCCATTGTGTTGTTCTACTATCTCGTTTTGGTGTTCTAAATAAAAATCAAATTCTGTATAAAGGGAGTTAGCCATTAGCAATTTACCTGCTTTTCTATCCTTGTAAATTGAATCAGTAATCGTCATTTCAGGGAATTATAGCAAAAAGTCAATGTAGTCGCCCATCAGGCCCGCTAACCAGCACGGCGATTATGTTCTGCATCTAATCTGTTGAGTATGAATATTTAACGCTCAGTTCTGGACTTTTCAGTCTGAACCTGATACACTTTCGCACATGTCTGAAGGTCTCAAAACTGCGAAAGCCTACCCGCCGACTGTGGATCTCAGGCTGGTCACCGCCTCTGAGCTGCCATTGTTCGACGCTTTGATGCAACGTCATCATCTGCGCGGCGCATTGCGCCGGATCGGCCATGAACTGCACTATGTTGCAACCTGCCGAGAGCAGTGGCTGGCGCTGGTGAGTTTCTCACCGGCTGCATTGCAATGCGCAGCCCGCGACCGCTGGATTGGCTGGCATCGCCAGCACCGCACCGACCGATTGAAACTGGTTGCGAACAATTCGCGCTTTCTGATCTTGCCCGGTCATCATTATCCGAATTTGGCATCGCGCATTGTGTCACGCTGCCTCCGACGCTTGCGCAACGACTGGCTTGAACAGTTCAACCAACCGCTTCTGATGCTGGAGACCTATGTGGATTCAGCTCACCACGCAGGCACGATTTACCGCGCCGCGGGATGGACTTTTGTCGGTCATACCCGCGGCTATCGGCGTATCAGCGGGGGCTACAGCGCCGAGCCTTGCGAATCGATCAAACTCGTATTCGTCAAGGCCTTGCAACACGATGCGCGTCGCATCTTGTGCGCCCCTCAATTACCCAACCCTTATCGAACCGGAGTCGAGAAGATGAAACTGACGAATGATGATTATAAGTCACTGATGGATTATTTTGAAGATGAAGTGGATGATTTTCGCCGTGGCCAGGGCAAGCGCCACAAGTTGGCCTGTGTGTTGGCGTTGGCGGCTGCAGCAATACTCAGTGGCGCCAGGGGCTACAAGGACATTTGGCTTTGGTGTGATGAGCTCAGTCAGAGCAACCGCCGTCATTTTCGCTGTCGGATAGTCAAAGGCGAGCGTTTGGTGCCGAGCATCACGGTGCTCCGCAACGTGATGATGAATGTGGGCCCGGAGGCTTTGCAGCGTGCGATCAGTGGATTTTGCGGGCACCATTTCGGCATCGCAGGCGAACCGATCGCGTTGGATGGCAAGGTGTTGCGGGGCTCGAATGACGCCGATGGCAGACAGGTGCATGCTACCTGTAGGGCACAAATTGGACTTGACAAATGATATGTCTGTGCTTTACACTTCATTTTTATGTATGTGCAAAGCCAGATTCACAGCCAGCTGTCGTCTCCCCGGGGCCTTGAGCAGGTCCAGTCGCTACTGAGCTCGGAGACTTTCGAAACCCGCACCGCGGTTGGGCGTGCGGTGTGCGAGCTGTTTGACTTCAAGGACGCCGGCGGTCAGCTTCAGCAGGCCAGCTGCATGAAGTCTCTGCGCCGACTGGAACACTCGGGGCAGGTGATGCTGCCCGAGTCGCGCGGCGGTGGCAGCCGCGGTCAGGCTCGGGGAACGGGCGAGCCGGTGCCGCCTGCACAGCAGGTGCCGGGACGGGTTGATCAGCTGTCGGGGCTACGCTTGACGCGGGTCGCTGACCGGCCGCAGCGCCAGCTGTGGAATGAGCTGATGGCGCGCGAGCATCCGCGCGGCGCGGCGGTTCATGCGGGCTGTCAGCTACGCTATTTCATTGAGTCAGACCATGGCATACTGGGCGGCTTTGGCTTTGCGGCATCGGCCTTGACGTTGCGGGCGCGCGACCAATGGATGGGCTGGGATGCGGCGCAGCGCGGGATGCATCTGCACCGGGTAGTCGGGCTGAGCCGGTTTTTGATTCGCCCGCAGGTGCGCTGTGCGAACCTGGCTTCCAAGGCGCTGGGGATGGCGCTGCGGCGTCTGCCGGCTGATTTCGAGCGCTGCTATGGCTACCGGCCGTTTCTGGTGGAGACTTTCATCAACCCGGTATGCTATGATGGGGCCTCGCTGCGGGCCTCGAACTGGACGCATGTGGGCCAGACCGCCGGGCGGGGGCGGATGTCGTCTGCGGGTGCCGCGGCAGCGGTGAAATCGGTGTATCTGTATGAAGTGGAGCGTGGCTGGCGAGACCTTCTGGGGGTGGCGGACCCGTTTCGGATTGCGCCGCGCGGCGCAGGTGAGGGTTTGGACAGTGAACAATGGGCAGACCATGAATTGGGCGCGGCCCCGCTGGGGGACAAGCGCTTGAGCAAGCGGCTGGTGAAAAGCGCGTCGCTGCAGGCGGCGGCGCCGATGTCGTCGTTTCCGGCCGCGGCGGTCGGCGACAAGGCGGCGGTCTATGGACATTACCGCTTGATTGATCAGCCGGCCGACTCGGAGGTGACCCCGTGCAACATTCTGGCGCCGCACCGCCAGCGCACGCTGGCGCGCATGCAGGGCTGTGCTGAGGTGCTGTGCGTGCAGGATGGCACCGACTTGAACTTCGCCGATCATGGCGAGTGCAAGGGCATGGGGCTGATCAGCCGCAACAAGTCATCCATGGGCACGCTGGGGATTCACATGCACTCGCAGCTGGTTTTGAACGAGGCTGGGGTGCCTTTGGGGGTGCCGCACATCCAGTATGATTCGTTGCCGAAAGACGGCCGGCGCGAGGCGGATGAGAACAAGATGGGTCGCTGGCGTGCGGGGCTGCGGGAATGTTCGGCGCTGGCGGCGCAGCTGGATGGGGTTCGGGTGGTTTCGGTCATGGATCGGGAGGGCGACAGTTTTGAGCTGTATGCGCTGGCCCGGCAGCTGGGCAATGTGGAGGTGCTGACTCGGGCGGCTAAAGACCGGGTGCTGGGTCATGAGTGGGCGCCGCGTGATGGCAAGCGGGTCAAGCAGGCCGTGAAGCTGTTCGACAAGGTGCGCGGTGCGACCTGTGGCGGCGAGCTGGAGATTCACATGGGGCAGCAGTCGGCGCGGCGTCCAAGCCGCGGTCAGCCAGGCAAGGTCAGGCGGGAACAGCGCACGGCGGCGGTTGAGCTGCGCTGGATGCCGCTTGAGCTTCCGGTGCCGGTCAAGGCGACACATCTGAAAGGCGAGTCGCCGGTCAAGCTGAATGCGGTGCATGTGCTGGAGCCCTCGCCGCCGGCCGGCTTGGAGGCGGTGGAGTGGCTGCTGCTCACCACATTGCCGGTGGATTCGTTTGAGCAGGCGGAACAGGTGATTGAGCGCTACCGGCTGCGCTGGCGGATAGAGGACTGGCATCGGGTTCTGAAAAGCGGTTGCAAGGTGGAATTCCTGAGCCATCGGAGCTGCGACCGGATTGAGCGTGCGGTGACCATCAAGGCGGTGATTGCGTGGCGTCTGGCTGCGATGGTGCTGATGGGCCGGGAAACGCCGGAACTGCCGCCTGAGGTGCTGTTCAGCGACATTGAAATCGCCGTCTTGGAAGATTTCGCCCGGGACAATCGCCTGGCCGAGCCTGATGATCTGGGCACGGCGGTGCGAACCATGGCGATCATGGGCGGCTATCTGAACCGGCGCAAAGACCCGCCGCCGGGATACAAGAAGATCTGGGAGGGATACACTCGGCTGTCCGCCATGGCACAAGCCTATGAGCTGATGGTCAGACTTGGCCCGGAGGGCGGAATTTATCGGTTAATGCGTCCAGACTAGACTTATGTATAAAAGGTAGGGTGCATGTGCTCAACGTGGTGGGGCAACAAAGCGGACATTGCTACGCAAAAAAAAAAGTAGGCACCGTGCCGACAGCAGATGCTGAGGAGGAAAAGCAATCGAATGAGATCAAGTTTGCGATTCCGACCTTGCAGCAACTTGACATTGCCGGGCGCACGATCACCGCTGATGCCATGCACACCCAACGCAAAACGGCTCAATACATCGTCTCTGAAGGCGGACATTATCATTTCACGGTCAAGGCCAATCAGCCGAATCTGCTGGAAGCGATCGAATACGAGTTTGAAAGCTCGAACCGCGAGCCGGACCATGTCAGTGATCTGGAAAAAGGCCATGGGCGCATCGAGCAAAGGCGCATCTGGGTCTCCGATCGATTGAACGATTATGTCAGCTTCCCGCACACCGCTCAGGTTTTCAAGGTGGAACGGCGGGTGAGTTTCCTCAACCGTTGCAAGCCTGACACCTGCGAAGTCGCCTACGGCGTCACTTCGCTGGACCCGCACCAAGCCAGTGCCGAACAGGTGCTCAAAGTCAATCGCGGCCACTGGTCGGTAGAATCAGCTCACTGGATTCTCGACAATCCGCATGCCTTCGATGAAGACACAAGTTTGATTCGCAGCGGCCACGGACCTGAGAACATGGCGTGTTTGCGCCGCTTCGCACTCAGTGTGCTGAAACACCGCCAGAAACAAAACCGTCAGCCGATTACCGAACAGCTGTACCGTTTGCGCTGCCACCCGCGAAAAGTGCTTGACTACCTCAAGCTGACCGCAAATACCCGGCCACGGAAGGCACTCAAACCGCCGCTCATGGAATTGCCGCTCGCTGCCTAGCGAAATCACCGGCTCAACTGCAATGCCACTCGCGGAGTGGCAGGTTTGCCTGCGTCGTGAATACCCAACGCTTGGTGAATCGGGCGCAATTGTTGCTGAATTGACGCCGATCAGGGGCATTGCCCGCCTACGTTGTCGGTCACAGAGCTCTTGCAGACCTCAGTTGACAGCAAATTAGGACAGATCCAGTCTGCTTTTCTACCGCTTCACCGACAAAAAATTAGAAAAAATTTGCCGTGCGCTAACCAGATTGGCATATTTCAGTCGCTTACCGAACAGCCCTCGAATAGTGCAGTCAATCTGCACCATCGTATCCAGTTGCCGAACATTCTGCCTGGCGCTGAATTCATCTACATATTTCTGCAAGTATTTGGGGCTCATTTTGTGGTATACGCCGTAGTATCCGCGCTTCAAACACGACCAAAACGATTCTGTGCCGTTGATGTGAGCTTGTCCCTTTACATATTCGCCAATCGAATGCTTGACAGATTCATGTGTGTAGCCGTGTCTTTCAAGCCCCTGATATGCAGTGGCATCGTCAGTGTATACGGTAGAGCCAGCTGAAACACTTTCGCAGACTATCTGGTGAAGCGTGATGGCTTTGGTGTTTGCGACCTTGAATGACTTGATATTCTTGCTTTTGCGTTCCTTGATTCCGACAACAGCGGTTTTGCCTACAACTCCTCTGCCGGCTTTGAGCTTCTTGTTCTCGTGCTTATTCTTCTCTTTACCGCCAATGTAGGTCTCATCGACTTCGACTTCACAGCCGAAGAGTTTAGATACATTGTTCGCCCATCCTTCTCTGATTCGGTGAGCCATGAACCAAGCGGCAGGCTGATTTACTCCAACATCATTTCCAAGTTTGGTGCTTGAAACACCTTTAAGGGAAGTTGAAAGTTGGTAGATCGCCATCAACCACTGCTTGTATTTGAGATTGCTGCCTTCCATTAGAGTTCCAGTTTTGACGCTGAAGTAACTTCGGCATGACCTGCACCAATAAGGCATTGTTTTATGACTGGCAGTGCTTGTTTTTTCCGAATTGCACTTGGGGCACACTCGAAAATCTGGCCAGCGCCTTGATTCAATGTAAGCCATCGCATCTTGTTCTGTTTCAAACCGAGACATGAATTCGTATAGGCTGACTCGCTTTCGTTCGTTTTTGTTCTTACGCATCATACACTTCCAAGATTAAGTGAATTTTCTGTATTAGTAAATATATTCTAAAATTTCAGTTTTGTCAACTATTCCGTATAATTCCCATATTTTGGAGTCAGCAGTCAGAGGCGGCGCCTATGACTTGCGTGATGCCCAGAAAGTGTTCAACAGACACTCGCAAATCAGTTGCGGCAGGCTCCTGGAGAACAGACAAATCGCATGGCCGTTGCAATCATTGCAAATGCTATTGTGTTTCATTCCCGAATTGAAGGACGAGAGGGTGTGCCGCCACTCGAATCCCTTGTGCTCAATTCTGAATTTAGAAAAACCGCTGTTATCGATTGTTGGAGATCAATATATACGGATGTCAATTACTGGCCTATTTTCAAGATTGCTACAGAATTGTTGGTTAATATCTCGATAGTGCATGCGAATCGAATCTTGAAGCATCTTCGCAAGATGTCTGATGCACTAGCAGAGCTTGGCGTAATCGGATTAAATGACCTTTCGGGACGCATGTTTCAAAAATTGATTGCAGATAGAAAGTTCTTGGCAACTTTTTACACATTGCCGGTTTCAGCCACGTTGCTGGCTGAGCTTGCGATTCCTAGATTGAACACTGACTGGACGGATGCAGAATGCGTAAAGTCACTAAAGGTGGCCGACCTTGCCTGCGGTACAGGGACGTTAATTGGTGCGTTGTACCATTCCATCTTGACTCGTTATCGGCGTGCTGAAAATGATGATTCTGATATTCATTCGGCGATGATCGAAAATTCACTCTACGCATGTGACATCATGCCAGCCGCCACACATCTTACTGCATCGACTTTGTCGAATTTGCATCCTAGAAGTACTTATGGAACTACGAAGATTGTCACAATGCCATATGGAAAAGACAAGGATGAAGTTCCGTACACCGGATCTTTGGAGTTGATAAAAGATGTACATGTGAGGTCGTTGCTCAGCTTGGGTAGGCAACAAATATTTGGACGACTAGAAAGCGAAATGGATAAGAGTTTTGATGCACTAGGTAAAGCCATTAATCTAAAGATGGATATCGAAGCTGATCACGAATGTTGATGTAGACCCTGAATCTCTCGACACCGTAATAATGAACCCACCGGTCACGCGCCCGACCAATCATGAGAGAACTGATGTTCCGGTGCCATCATTTGCAGGATTCAATACTTCAAAGGATGAACAAAAATCCATGAGCGCTCGATTGAAATTGCTGAGCAAAGAACTTGAACAACCTGCTGGTCACGGAAATGCAGGACTAGCCTCCAACTTTATTGACTTGGCTCATGCGAAGCTGAAACCCGGAGGTGTACTCGCATTAGTGTTGCCCGCGACTTTTACACAAGGCGAGTCGTGGAGCAACGCCCGGAGATTACTGGTAGATGGTTACCGAGACATTACCATTGTCTCAATTACGAGTATCGGGCGAACTGAAACGGCTTTTTCTACAGATACCAGCATTGCCGAAGTGTTGGTTACTGCGACAAAGAAAACGAACAGCGAATTCTCAGCAAACTCTGGGTCAAATACATTTCAATTTGCCAATTTACGGGGGCGCCCTGTTAGTCATGTAGAGGCAATGGAAGTGGCGAAGGTTATTACCCAGTCTGATCGTTGTATTGGAGACGGGCGTATAGCGATTGGAGACAGTGACGACAATGGCACATACATAATCACAAGCCAATTCTATGGCGGCTGTGCTGGATTGGTCCACCCATCGCTTGCTCGGTTTATGATGTCATTGTGGGACGGAAAATTCATTGCAGCCAAGACGGGCGAGCATGCAAACATCCAAGTAACGACTTTAAATAATTTAGGCAGTCGAGGATTGCTCCATAGAGATCTCACAGGCACGCTGCCTAGAGGCCCGTTTGACAAGGTGCCTCTGCGGTTAGAAACTATACCTACATATCCTTGTCTTTGGGTGGGGGCATGATTCAGAGCGGGAGAGGTCTCTCGTTGTGTTGCCTGACTCCGAAATGGTAGTAAGACGTGATCAGGAAGACAAGGCTGTTGATATTTGGAAATCAACTTCTTCCAGGCTTCATTTAACTTTAGACTCAGACTTCCTGACCTCCGCCTGTCGTCCGGTACCGTTCAGAGCAGAGTAACCTGTTCATATTACAGGATTTTCTTCTGATTTTGTTGAATATTTCGAACTTTTCCGGTTGAAAGTTGGCTATAATAATAAATCACATATATTCACGCCGAAAGCCGAAATTCATGACTGCTCAACTCCCAATCAATGTCCCCGAGGCAACTCCCATCGGCACCTTTTTCAGCATGGTCACTTGCGATGGAACCACCACTTACTTTCACTATCTGCTGCCGATCGACCAGCATCGCGCAGACGACAGGTCGGCGAGAAACCTGCGGATCGCGAAGTTTGCAGCAGCCGGTTGCGTCACGCATGCCGAGATCGCACGGGCCTATGGGATTCGCCGTGAAACCGTATCGCGCTTTGCGAAACAATACCGCACCGAAGGCGAACCGTCCTTCTATGCCCGGCGCCGCGGGCGCGGGCGTGTGACTGTGGATGCACAGACCGTCCAACGCGCCAGCGAACTTCTGGTCGAAGGTTGCAGTGGACGCGCAACAGCCCGGCAACTGGGGATTGCGCCAAGCACTTTCAGCGAGCATCGCCGTGCCGGGATTATCACACCGCCCGCGAGCCGCACTGCGCTTGATGATCAACCGTCTGCAGCCGGACAAAAAGATTCCGATATTGCCGATATGGTCGATCGTGCGGTACGAGACCGTCGTGACAAACAAGCGCCAATGGGACGTGCGGCTCACGATGTCGATACGCGCTTGGCAGCCAGTGCGGGACTGATCACCGAAGCGGCTCCGCAATTTACTGAATCAGCCAGTGCGGTGCGAAATGGCGGCGTTCTCACTGCGCTTCCAGCGTTGCTGAAACAAGGGCTGCTAGACAATGTCGGGCATCATTTTCAACTTTCAAACGGCTTCTACGGACTGAACACAGTGCTGGTGCTGATCGCCCTGATGATGCTGGCGAGAATCCGCAACCCGGAAGCATTGCGTTATCAGTGTCCCGGTGAATGGGGCATACTGCTTGGACTGGACCGCTGTCCGGAAGTCAAGACGCTGCGTGGCAAACTGCGCAAGATCAGTTGCGATGAAAGCCGGGTTCGAGCCTGGCAGGGGCACCTGGCACAGCGCTGGATAAATGAAAATCCGCACGACTGCGCCACCTTGTCGGTGGACGGTCACGTGAAAGTTTACAGCGGACGCAAGGGCAATCTGCCGAAGCATTTCGTGGCGCGCCAGAAGTTGTGCCTGCCGGCTGCCGCCAGCTATTGGATCAACGCACTCGGGGGGATGCCGTTGCTGTGCCTGCACCAGCAGATTGACCGCAAGATGGTTCATACGCTTGAACACGATATGCTGCCGGAACTGCGATGCATCGGTGCGATTCCGCAATCTGCGCCGGACCTGACGGCAGCCGAGGCGGAACCGGTTCTGACCCTGGTGTTTGACCGCGAGGGCTGGAGCCCGGATCTGTTTCAGCGACTGGCTCGGCAGGGCATCGCCTGCATTAGCTGGCATAAGAACCATCGCGGCGCCGATTGGCTGCAAAGTCGCTTCGAGCCGGTCGAGGTGGCGCTGCATGGCCCGGCGCATCACAGTGTCCGTTCGGTGCTGATTGCCGAAGACGAGGTTGAACTGGCCAATGGATACAAGGTGCGTCAGATCCGTCGTCTGATGGACAGCGGTCGCCAGGCTGCCTTGATCACCACCCATCCGAATTTGCCCATGCAACAGGTGGTTGCGGCGCTGTTCTCGCGCTGGGCACAGGAGAATTTCTTCAAGCAGATGCGTCAGGAGTTCAATCTTGATGCACTCAGTGTTCAGCAGTTGATTCCCGTGGACGAGAACGCCAAGGTGGTCAATCCTGATCGGCGCGAGTTGGAAAAGCGAATCAAGAACACCAACGCGAAGCGTAGTCGTGCAGTGGTGCAAATGATCCAATTCCGCAACCAGAACCGAGACGCCACACAATATGAGCGCACCGCACAGCAATATGAACTTGAACTGGTCAGACTCAAGGCACAGCGGTTGCAGATTCCTTCCCATATGCGCGCCGGCGATCTGCCGCAGCATCAGCGCTTGGACGCGCTGCCGAGTGCACCGCGCCATTTTCTTGACATCATCCGCATGATTGCCTACCGGGCGGAAACCCAAATGATGCCGGCGGTCAACGCCGCACAGGGTAAAAAACACAACGCTCGCAAACTGCTCGGCAAACTGTTCCAGTGCGAAGCGAATGTCATTCCGCAACCTGAACAGGGTCTGCTGCGCGTTCAGCTGCTCGGCCTTGCCAACGATGCCTCGGACCGTGCGTTGCTGCCGCTAATCAAGGAACTCAATGAGACCGCTGCCCAATATCCCGGAACCGACCTCACCCTTTTCTATGAAATCTCGCTTCGTAAACCGGTAGAATGAGACATGTTAAATTGGTCGAGGTCAGGAAGTCTGAGACTTTGGATTGAGTGCACAGAGTGTGGCAGCTTGTTTGACTCAGGATAAGACGCTTGGCGGTCGAGCGTGGCCCAATTTCTGCGTTAAACACCCTAGCCCGAGTTTACCGAGTTCAGCAGTAAACGTCCGACAATATTCTCTCAGTCAAACCGACGGAGTTTTTGTAACCCATTGACACAATGGAATTATGTTCTGACGCTCCTGAGAACGTCAAGGACCAAACAATCGTCTGGCGGTGTGTGACCTAACTGGCTCGATAGCGTTCCAGCTGCAGCAATTTGTACAGTGTTTTCTGTGTCTCAGACAGGCTCGACAAAGTCATTTGTATTTTAGGTGCGGCGGTTTTTCCTGGTGACGGGTAGATGACGCCGAGTTCCTTGATCCCGGACAGCTCATCAAGCAAATGATGAGGCGAAAAGGTCTGCCCCTGATTGACCAAATGCCGGTACAGCAGGGTCTGCAGCATCAGTGCCAGCACACAAATGAACACATGCACCTGGATCTGGATCTTCTGATCGGTGCAGTGATATTGGGGGCGAATCGCAATGTGCCGGGTGTCTTTCAGATCTCGAAAGGCGCGCTCCACATGATGCTGCGCACGATAGCCGTGCACAATTTGCGCATCGCTCCAGTCAGCGCGGTCGGTGAAAATAAGATTCTTGCCGAGCAAAGTGCGCTGCAGCCGCTTCCAGGCTTGCTGATCAAAGCGGTATTTGAGTTTTGGGATGTTGTGTTCTGCCAGTTCCACAGAGACCTCAAACAACTCTTTCATATGTCGGGCTTTCAGACACTCGTCAATCTTTCGCTGCGTGCCGGCGACCGTGGGTCGCCGGCCCTTGGTTATGTGGCCCTTTTGCCAGCGTCGCAACTGTTGCTGAATCTGGTGCAGCTTTTGTCTGCGCTTGGCAATCTCGCGCAGCAGGGTGGCGGTTTGCGTTTGTTCAAGATTCTCATTTTTCACCACCACGACCGTGTACTCATTGCCGTAGAGTTGTTTGCGGGTGCGCCAAGTGCTCACACCGGTGATCTGATCAAGCGCTTTGAAGCGCCGCACCGGCACCGCCAGCAAATCCGGATGATGGGTGGGCACCAGTGAGCCGATCATATGGTAGGGGCTGTCGCGCACTGCCGCAATGTTGTCCTCGCAGTTGTTGCCTTTATCGAACACCAGGGTGACGTTCGAGTCGTGATGCTCGCTGAGTTCATGAAACCGGGCCACCAGGGCATTGACCAGAGTGCGAAAAGTCGGTGAATCAGGCTGGTTGCCCGGGTAGGTGTGATGCAGAATCGGCAGGTGATGATCGGCTGCAGCCAACAGTGCCAGACCCACGATGCGCAGCGAGGTTCGTCCTTCCTTGCTGTGGCCGCGCTGGGCGAGAGTTGCATGGTCGTTGAAGCTGTCGATGAAGGTGAAAAAGTTGGTGGCATCGAACAGCAGCTGGCTGACATCAATCTTGAAATGGCGCACCATGTGGGCGACGATATCGCGCTCGATGCTGCGCAATGCGTCAAGGGAGATGCGCGCCATGTTGTCCCAGAACCGTTGACTGGTCAGTTGCGAGCTGTCAATGCCGAGCAATCTGGGCAAAACGGTGGATTGACACCATTTTGCGAGTGCATTCTTGGAGCAAGGTGCGAGGCAGCGGTTGATGGCGGCGATCAAAAGGTAGGTGCCGACGGAGACGGACTGGGAACGTTTGGGGACATGCTGGTCGATGAGTTCGATGAGTTTGAGTTGGCTGGCGAAATCGAGCAGTGCGGCGCTGGCGCCGAATTCATGGATGAGGACTTCTCTGGGGATGGGTTTAGCATCTTTGGCGGCGATAATATCTTCGGCGCGGCCGAGGTATTTTTGCCAGACGATTTTGGGTTTGCCGTTGATGCGTTTGGACTGGCGTGCGTAGTAGTAGGTGTGGCCCTTGATTTTTTTGGCAGTGATGCTTGGCATGGTTAGGACATACATAAGGTTAGATATGGGATGATTATACACGGTAAATAACAATGTATACAAATAATAATATAACAATATTGCGGGTATATGATTATCAAATTGTTAGGACATACATTAAATTGGGATAAAATATTCCAGAACAAGCTATGCCGGCTCATCATTAATCAGTAGAAACAGAGAGTTAGAGAGAGGTTGAAGAAATGAGGCGGGAACTGTCAGTCACAAAAACACCTCGAACTCGGTAAAGTCGGGCTAGGACAGAAAGAGCAATTGTATTGTGGTTGAATTCTACGCCCGGGCTGATGACTTACTGGTGGATAGGTTCAAAGCAGCAAAAAGGAAGAACTATTCTTACTATCAGTACGCTGGAATCTCTAGTTGCACTTGATAACCGACAATTTGATGACTCTTTGCTCGATAAGGTCGATGAAATATTCGAAAGATTTGAAAGTATTGAATTTTTGCCAGCAAATGAATGTTTCCGAGATGAGAATCGCAAAGCGCTTGATGAGGCGCTGCTGATTGAACTGCTTGATGTTCCTCGCTCCATAGTGGATGAATTTGATTTCATACGATCACAGTGGTGCGCCGAACCTCGAGTGCACGGTGGAAAAAGCACTAGGCTGAAATTCGAGCAGTAGCAGAAAATTTGCGTGGTATGACAATGCTCCCATTGATTGGCGAGCACAATGTATTCCACAGGAAAACTATTTTGACTGTTACGGAATTTCTCTACCATCTCGCTAAGTTTTGTTTGACCTCTCCAAGGATGTTAGCAAATTCTAGTCTTTACTGGAATTAGAAATGGTATAAAGAAATGTTCAATCATTACGTTACATTTAATTCATAGTGAGTTAGTTAAATTTCAGAGAACCACCATAGTGGGGGAGGACATCGTGTTAAGTCGTTCAAATTTAAGAGTCAGGAGCGTGTTTGGGGCACTGTGTGTTGCTGCGTTTTTCTGTTCAGGAAACGCTTATGCAGAGGGTACGCTCAATGTTTACAACTGGGCAGAATATATCGGCGAAGAAACAATTGCCAATTTCGAAAAAGAATTCAATATTGATGTTACATACGATAACTACGATTCCGTCGAAACGGTAGATGCCAAGCTGCTTGCCGGCAATAGCGGATATGACGTAGTTAGTCACTCAAGCACGCAGATTACCAAATTGATGCCGACCGGAGTGATAAAACAACTTGACGTTTCGAAACTTCCGAACTTTTCACACATGAGCAAGGAAGTGATGTCTCAGATTGCGACGAATTGGGATCCAAACAACGACCACATCGTACCGTATATGTGGGGCACGCACGGTGTTACCTACAATGAGGAATTGATTCTAAGTATCTTTCCGGGTGCGCCGATTGGATCAATGGATCTGATATTTGAGCCGGAGAATATGGAGAAGCTGGCTGAATGTGGTGTTGCCTTCCTGGATTCACCAACTGACATCCTGCCCATGGCATTGGCTCATCTGGGGCTGGATCCAAGTTCAAACAGTGCAAAGGATTACAAAGCCGTTGGAAAAATGCTGGCGGAAATTCGCCCATACATCAAAACGTTCGACAATTATGCGTATCAGCGAATGGTAGAAAAAGAATTCTGTCTGGCTGTTACCTGGGGTCCTGACGGATTGCTCGCCACTTCAACTGCCGAAGAAGCAGGTGTTGGAGTAACACTGGATTTCTTTCTGCCCCCTGGTCAAGGTAAAGCCCAACTGTGGGTAGATGGCTGGATTATTCCATCTGATGCTACCAATATTGAAAATGCATATTTGTTCTTGAACTACATGATGCGACCTGAAGTCGCGGCGGAGGACAGCAACTATACTTGGTACGCAACTGCGAACGAGTCTGCGAAGCCATTAATTGATCCGGCTGTTACCGGTTCTCAAGCAAGTTTTCCCTTGCCAGAAGACGTCGCCAACATGTACACAATGAGAGTTATTCCACCGAAAGTTCAGCGCGTTCGCACTCGTACTTGGACAAATTTCAAAACCGGAGAGTAACCAGTCTGACGAATTGAGCAAGCGATGCAATCGCATCGCCTGCTTGATCCAAGTGTGGTAATCTGCAAACTATTACGGACAATTGGGAAAACGGCATGCCTACAAAACAAATGAAAAATACGGCTGTGATTTGTATACCAATGTATGTTTATCTGTATGGAAAAATTTTTGAATTTTTCTAATTTGGGTGGTATTTAAAGTGAAAGCGCAAACTGATTCGCAAAAATTATTCGACGACCAACCCTGGCTCGATCCCGAGGCAGAACCTTTTGTTCAGATTCGTTCACTGACAAAAACGTTTGGTTCGTTTACTGCAGTCTCAAGCGTGGACCTGGACATCTATGAAGGTGAACTGTTCTCGCTTCTTGGCGGTTCAGGATGCGGAAAGTCAACTCTTTTGAGAATGCTCGCAGGCTTTGATCCACCTACTTCAGGCAACATATTTATAGATGGTGTAGACATGGCGGGAATCCCTCCGTATCAGCGTCCTGTAAATATGATGTTCCAATCCTATGCATTGTTTCCACATATGAATGTCGAGCAGAATGTTGCATACGGACTGAAGCAAGACAAGGTTGCTAAGGACGAGATTGAGGAGCGCGTCGCCAACATTCTCGCCATTGTTGAGCTGCCAACATTTGCGAAGCGAAAGCCGCATCAGTTATCTGGTGGTCAAAGGCAGCGGGTAGCACTTGCACGTGCACTTGTGAAAAAACCGAAAGTGCTGTTGTTGGATGAACCGTTGGGTGCGTTGGACAAGCGCCTGCGCGAGCATACTCAGTTTGAGTTGATGAATATTCAAGAAAAATTGGGAATCACCTTCATTGTCGTCACTCATGACCAGGAAGAGGCCATGACACTGTCGAGCCGAATCGCGGTGATGGATCAGGGACGATTTTCGCAAATTGGTACACCAACCGATATTTACGAGTACCCGGAAACCCGATTTGTAGCGAATTTCATTGGCAGCGCAAACATGTTCGAGGGGAGAGTTACTGAAAACGGAGCGGAACACGTTATTGTTGATTCTGTTGACTCGGAAATTTCGTTCTATATCGATCACAGTGTCGACGTCCGAGAGAACATCGGTGTCTGGATTGCGCTGAGACCTGAGAAAATCACGGTATCTAATACGCCACCGCCGTCTGCAACGGAATACAATTTCGTGGAAGGCATAGTGGATGACATTGGGTATCTCGGAAATTTCTCGATATATAAGATCAGACTTAAAGATGGAAAAATTATTGAGATTACCCATCCGAATCGTACGCGTCCACGCCATGGACGCCATCTGGCTGCATGGGAAGAAAAAGTGTATCTCAGTTGGGAAGCGTCAAATCCGGTTTTACTGACAAAATAGTGAGGTTAGGCGCAACTTGATGATGCATCAATGTTGCTAACTGAGGAAATAAATTGCAGAATAGACTAAAAATCTGGATTCAATCCGCATCCGCATGGCAGTCGATTATTGTCGCGATTCCGTACGTATGGCTGCTGATATTCTTTCTGATTCCTTTCTTCATTGTTCTGAAAATCAGTTTCGCCGAATATATTTTGGCGAGTCCACCGTTTTCCACATTGTTCCGAATAGCAGAATCGGGTGCAATGTACATGACGTTGATTTTCGACAATTTCTTGTATCTGTGGGAAGATGATCTCTACCTGAGAACTTATCTCAACTCGCTGGAAATCTCCGTAACTTCAACAATTCTGTGCTTGCTGATTGGTTATCCGATTGCCTACGGAATTGCCAGATCGACTCCGACCGCTAAGAAGTTACTGTTGCTTATGGTAATTCTGCCATTTTGGACATCATTTCTTTTGCGCGTTTATGCCTGGATCGGATTGCTTGCTGATCAGGGAACCGTGAACAGTTTTCTGATTTGGTTGGGGCTGATTGATCAACCAATAAAGATGCTCTATACAGATTTTGCCGTATATGTAGGAATTGTCTATACCTATCTGCCATTCATGATTCTGCCGCTATTTGCAAGCATAGAAAAACTGGATTTGACGTTGCATGAAGCAGCAGCAGATCTTGGCTCCAAGCCATTTACAATCTTTCGCACGATTACCATACCGCTGACCATGCCAGGCATCATTGCCGGGTCGCTGCTGGTCTTTATTCCGGCAACCGGTGAATTTGTTATTCCGGACCTTCTAGGAGGCGGCAACGTGCTGATGATTGGCAAGGTGCTGTACAGCGAATTCAATTCAAATCAGGACTGGCCGATTGCTTCAGCAGTCGCTGTCGTTTTGCTCTTTTTGCTGGTATTGCCAATGATGATTTATCAGCGCTATCAGGCGAAAGAATCTGAGGCGAAGTAGTCAGACCGATGTCTTGGAAAAAAGCTCCAGTCATATTTTCGATGCTGTGTTTCGGGTTCGCGTTTCTGTATATTCCGATTTTTCTGCTCATTGTTTACTCATTCAATTACTCGAAAGTCGTACCCGTTTGGGGTGGATTTTCATTGCGCTGGTATGGGGTGCTGTTCCAAAGTGAGGAAATCTGGAAATCAGTACTGCTGAGTTTGGAAATTGCGGTGATGAATGCCACGTTTGCTACACTGCTTGGAGCTTTGGCAGGAATCACCATGGCTCGAATCCGCAAGTTCAAAGGGAGAACTCTGTTTTCCGGTATGATTTCGGCACCTCTCGTCATGCCAGAAGTCATCACTGGACTTTCGCTATTGCTTCTTTTTATCACGATGAGTGAGATTATTGGATGGCCGACCCGCGGAATCACCACCATTACCATCGCGCACATAACATTTTCATTGGCTTACGTTGCAGTCATCGTTCAGTCCCGATTGGTGGGTGTTGATGAATCATTAGAGGAAGCTGCACAGGACCTTGGCGCTAAACCCTATAAGGTTTTATTTGACATAACGGTTCCGCTTCTTGCACCCGCCTTAGCCGCAGGCTGGTTACTGGCATTTACGTTGTCGCTGGATGATTTGGTTATTGCAAGTTTCGTGTCGGGTCCAGGCGCCAACACTTTGCCGATGCTGATTTACTCCAGGGTCAAATTGGGACTGAAGCCCGATGTAAATGCTTTGGCCACGCTCATCATTCTGATTGTGGCCATTGGAGTGTGCGCTGCCGGCTGGATATTGTCACGCCAGGAACGCCAGCGAACAAGAGACATGCAAATCGCAGAGTCCGAAAAGTACGACTTTATTGATACTGCTGAGGATCAGTCTTAGCCAACTGCTCATTCGAGCCATAAACCGTTCCGGATTGGGGCTGATTGACTAGTCTCGCAACTGGCAGTTTTTCTTGAATCAGGTTGTGAAATGCCCCAACACCTGTTTCGGCTATTTTGGAAAGATTCCATTTTGGGAAAACTGACGAGTTCAGTCCTTCCTGTATGGTGATCATATAGGATCGGTCTTCATATTCCGTGGTTCTGTTGATTCTCCTATTCAGGTAGCGCAACATCTTGGCTTCTCGTCTTGAATCAGGCAATGCATACACGCGTGAGATGATTCTCGTATGTTTCAGATCGATTGGAATTGACATGTAGATTTCCATTAATTCGGGATAGAGTGCAAAAACCAGATTTGGAAAGACACCGAAGTAAAGCCACAAATCCTTGCGGTCTTTGGACAGATGATCAAATTCCATCATCAGGTTGCGGTAGTGTTTGACACTCCAAAGTTCTCCAATTCGCTTATTGAATCGACCGTGAGAGACGGGGATTCCATCAACAAAAGAATCTACGTAGTGTTGCCCGTATAGCTGGTGAAGTGAAGGGTGTCCGATTGGCACATGGTAGCCTTCGTTGTCAATGTCGTGAAATATCTTCCAGTTGACTGGATAGTTGTAGCGCTCAGGTTCACTGTAGGGTTGCAATTCTTCCAGTCGATACTCTTCAATCTCCCGCTCAATCGGTTGCAGTTGTTTGGCCAAAGAATCGCTTCCGGACTCGAATCGAATAAAGATGAATCCTTTCCAAATCTCGAGATCAAGATGAACAAGACCATGACCTTTCTTGTCGATTTCCGGAAATCCCTTCTGTCCTGGAATGAATTGAAGTTGACCATCAAAATTGTAACGCCATCCATGAAATGGGCACACAAGGGCACGAGTGCATCTTCCTTCGCCTTTCAGTATTTTTGAACCGCGATGACGGCAGATGTTGTGAAAAGCATTGATCTTACCCAGGCTGTTGCGAATCACGAATGCTCTTTCATTAAACCCCTCGAATGTGAGGTAATTGCCTGGGTGTGGAATATCGCTGACATGTCCGACTAGCATCCAGTTTGGTTTGAACAATCGTTCAATTTCCAAATCCAAAAATTCTTCATTTCGGTAGGTCCACGGAGGCAGTAAATTGGTAAATTCGGAGCCATTCACTGAATTGACAGAGTCTACGGAATTCGGTTTTAACAAGCTGATAAATCGATTGCAAGTGTCAATCGCATGTTTAGCGTCAACCTCGTTGGAGTCATACAATGCCTGTTGCCATAAACTGTCGATCATACCTTCCAGACCGAGAGCCAGCGCTTTAATGTCCGCTAAAGAGTGCTCAGAATCAACAAGCAAGTTAGTAAAAAATTTTAAAATTTGTTGATTTTCCTGAGAATCGTTTTCTCCGCAAATCTGACGATATTCTTCACGAGCCTGGCTTTCACTCCAAAAAGCGTACCATACTGCGATTTTTTCTTTCACAAATACTCGCTCATCAAAACTGGCTTGAATGTAGGCTTGTAGTTTCTCGCGAGGTGATTGTGCTGAACTGAGATGTTCGGCAACCACAGAAAGGTATTCTTGATCGATATATTTCAAAGTATCCAACAGCAACTGCTTCTTGGATTTGAAGTAGAAGTTGACAATGCCGGGAGAAAGGCCTGCTTTAGATGCAACTTTTGCCAGAGTTACTGCGGAAAGACCGCTTTCGGCAATAGTCTGTATTGTTGAGTTGATTAGCTGCTTGCGACGACTGGCGTCACTTTCATATTTGTGAGTCGCTTGAATTGCCATGAGTTTAATCTTGCACTGAAATTTTCAAAACTTATACAATCATTCAAAATGATTAAATAATTGTATAAAAAACAGGAAAGAATTGCAACCAGTGGCACAATAGCAGCAAACGGTTGATTCGTTGCCGCTATTGTGATGATACTACGTTGTCTGCACCGGTTCTATTGACAATTCAGTGCAGAGAAAAGGGTGTGTTTTGAAATATTTTCGTTTTATCTTATTGAATGGAAAACTAATTTCAACTAATCTGGATTCTACGCCACTTCAGAATGGAGTGAAGAAATCAAGTTGCTCTCAACTGTATTGAGAGCTGCTTCCAGTGCGTCAAACAGATCATGAATCTGCTGTTCCGTGATGATAAGTGGCGGGCAGATTCCAACGGTATCACCCGCTGGCAGTGCCCGTAGAATTAAGCCATTTTCGAGGCACTGCAGGTATACCTGATTAGCTACTTTCAGTTCCGGGTCATACGGTTGCTTCGTCTGTTTATCTGCAACCAGCTCAATGGCGCCAATCAGTCCGGCACCTCGTGCTTCACCGACAAGCGGATGTTCATTCAGTGCACTCAGACGATTCTGGAATGGAACCATGACTTCACGAACATGTCCAAGCATGTTTCTTTCTTCATAAATCTGCAGTGTTTCGAGACCAACCGCAGCTCCGACTGGGTGTCCGCCATATGTGAATCCAGTGCCAAATACGCCATGTCGAGCACTTGCTTCCGCAATTGTCTGGTAAATTTCTTCCGAGATCATCGTAGCGCCGATTGGGATATATGCGGAGGACAATTGCTTCGCACAAGTGACCATGTCCGGGTCTGCAATTCCGAAAGTGTCGCATCCCCACGGATTCCCTGTTCTGCCGAATCCGTTGATGACCTCATCCGCAATTAAAAGCACATCATAACGCTTCAGTACTTCTTGAATTTTCTCAAAATAGGTCTTGGGTGGGGGAATCACACCACCGGCACCCATGAGGGGTTCTGCAATTAGAGCGGCAACGGTGTTCGGTCCCTCTGCCAGTATCAATTCTTCAAGTTCTTTTGCACAACGAGAAGCAAAATTCTCTTCAGATTCACCGTCCTTGCCGAATCTGTAGTAATGTGGCGTACTGGTGTGTTTGAATCGGTCAAGCGGAGCGTCGAAGGCTTCCTGAATTACAGGAATTGCCGTCAGAGAGGTACAGGCGATTGTCACGCCGTGATAGCTTTTTGCCCGGGAAATTATTTTCTTCTTCTCTGGTCGGTCTAGCGCATTGTTGTAATACCAAGCGAATTTGACAGCTGAATCAACAGCTTCTGATCCTGATGTCACAAAATAGGCTTTCGACATTGATTTCGGTGCAACAGAAATTAGTTTTTCCGCCAGCTCTGAAACAACAGGTGCAGTTCGACCCGCGAAGCTGTGATTGTAGGGAAGAGTTTCCAACTGTCTAGTTGCAGCGTCTACCAGTCTCTGTTCGCTGAACCCGAGTGAAGTGCACCATAATCCGGCCAATCCTTCAATGAATTTTTTCCCATGTTCATCCCAGATGTAGATTCCTTCCCCCCGAACATAAGTTTTAGGACCTGTCTGTTCATGAAGAAGGTGGTTTGTATACGGGTGTAAATTTGAACTTATGTCCTTTTCAGCTATAGTCTGGGCTGCCATGTGATTTACTCCAATGTGAAGTGAGAGGACACAAAATTATACTTACTCAGATAGCGGAATCCGGGAATGAGTTTTTACGTTTGTTCATAAATTCTACTAATGCTTCGTCAATGGATTCATCTAAATCCGGTAGTTGATAGTCTTGCAGCATCTGTTTCCAAATGCCATTTGCACGTTGGGCCGCATGCAGGCTGCCGTCCGCTTCCCATTGCTCGAAACTGTTGTTATCTGCAATCGTTGATCGGTAAAATGCGGTTTCGAAATTCTGTTGTGTGTGAGCGCAGCCAAGATAGTGATTACCGGGACCGACTTCACGAACAGCATCAAGTGCCTGGCCATTTTCGGATATGTCTATGCCTTGCATGAACGTCTGCAGGATTGCGGCTTGATCCGTATCCATCACAAACTTTTCGTAACCCATTGCCAATCCGCCTTCAAGCCAGCCGGCAGTATGAAGCATGAAATTTACTCCTGCCAACATCGCTGCCTGCAATGTATTCGCTGATTCATAAGCTGCTTGAGCATCCGGGATTTTCGACGCACACAATCCTCCACCACTTCTGAACGGCACCTTGAGTCTGCGTGCGAGTGCCGCACAAATGAACAGTACCAGTGAGGGTTCGGGTGTACCGAAAGTCGGAGCCCCGGACTGCATCGAGATCGAACTGCTGAATGTGCCGAATATTACTGGTGCTCCAGGTCTTACCAATTGAGCAAAGGCCATTCCGGTCATTGCTTCAGCAAGTATCTGAGTGCAGGTGCCGACAACTGTTACAGGTGACATCGCACCGGACAGGATGAAAGGCGAAATTACCGTGCCCTGCATGTTTCCAGCGTACACTTTGAGTGCAGCTAGCATGGTATCGTCAAAAGTCATAGGTGAATTGACGTTGATTAGAGACAGGATGCATGTGTTGTTGTCAACGAATTCATCACCGAAGACGATTTTCGCCATATCAACCGTATCTTGAGCTCTTTCTCTACTGGTGACCGAGCCCATGAAAGGTTTGTCTGAGTATTTCAGATGGCTGTAAACCATATCGAAATGGCGTTTGTTAACAGGCAGATCGACCGGCTCACACACGGTTCCCCCTGAGTGATGAAGGGGTGGCGACATATAGGTAAGTTTTACGAAGTTTCTGAAATCTTCAATCGTCGCATATCTTCTGCCTTCATCCAGATTGCGAATGAAAGGAGGACCGTAACCGGGTGCGAAAACGGCTGTATCTTTTGATATAAGCACGTTTTTTTCCGGATTTCTGGCAAATTGAGTAAAAGACGAAGGCGCATTGGATTGAATTATTTCTCGCAGCATGCCTGGTTCGAATCGAACGCGCTCGCCATCCAGTTTCGCACCAGCCTGTTTCCAAATTTCGAGTGCTTCTGGATCGTCTCTGAATTCGATTCCGATTTCTTTCAGAATTAATTCAGCGTTATTTTCAATTAATTCCAGCGTTTCCTCTGGAGCTACCTCATATACCGGTACTTTGCGCTGAATGTAAGGTATGGCTTCAAATTGAACTTTGGACCGTTCCGCTTTTCTCGCTGCCCTGCCTCCTGTTCGACTTCTTCTCTCACTCATGAATTTAGTTCTGCTGTATAAGATGATTGATTTTACGTTCTCGGAAATTTTAACGATCGTCTATAAGGAAAAACGTCTTCCAGTATACCGGCGCGAATCGTTGCCTGTTGTTGGCGCCAAAATTCTACGGTCATCAAATCACCGTGAATTTCGGAAAAATACTTGCCAATCAAAGGATGAACCAGAAAATATCTTTCAAATTCTTCTGGAAATACGTCGTCTTCACTGACTGAAAACCAGGGTGTCGAGGCCATTTCATCTTCAGGATTTCGAGATTTCGGGATTTTTCTGAAGTTGCACTCGGTCAAATAGCGGATTTCATCGTAATCGTAGAATACCACTCTGTTATTTCGAGTTATGCCAAAATTCTTTAGCAACATGTCTCCTGGGAAGATGTTTGCCGCAGCCATTTCTTTGATGGCATCGCCGTAACCTCTGGCGAAATATTTCGCTTCTTCTTCATCCTTGAAATTCTGCAGAAAGAGATTCAGTGGAATCATTCTGTGCTCAATGTATACGTGCTTCAGCACGACGATATCCTGTTCTACTATGATTGACCGCGCACAGGTGCTTTGCAGGTTGTCAAGCAGTTCGGCGCTGAATCGATTTCTGGGCAGCGCAACTTCAGAATACTCCAGCGTATCTGCAAGCCGTCCGACACGATCATGCTGCTTCACCAGCCTGTATTTTTCAATTACAGTAGAACGGGACAGCTTCTTTGGAGGCTCAAATGCGTCCTTGATGATCTTGAATACATAGCGATAGGATGGCAACGTGAAAACCATCATTACCATTCCGCGCGTTCCAGGAGCTTCGATTAATTTGTCAGAAGAATGCGAAAGGTGATGGAGAAAGTCTCGATAGAATGCGGTTTTGCCTTGCTTGTGAAATCCGATTGCAGAGTAGAGATCGGCTTTGCTTTTTCCAGACAGAATATCCATGAGAAATTGAATGATTGCAGACGGTACCTGAGTCTCGACCATGAAATACGCTCTGGAAAATCCGAAGATTGCATCGAGATCTGAAGGGTCCAAAATCAAGGCATCGACGTACAGAGCTCCTTGTTCGTTGTTCAGAATCGGCACAATGAACGGAGTCGTTTGGTAGTCGTTGATGACTCGCCCAATCAGATAGGCAGCCTTGTTGCGAAAGAACAAAGACCCAAGTATGTCTATCTGGTAATTCAATGAGACGGAGCGTTTATTTCTTGGCAGCACCTGTCCTAAATGTCGGAGAATGTTTCTTACGTCCCGCTGCAGATTTTCATAAGGAAGTGTGAATTCCAAACTGTTGAGAATATCCGATATCGTATTCCGAAGCCCTCGGATGGATGGATAGTAGGAACGATAAATTGGATAATCCGCTTCGAGGTTTTCAATGGAAACGGATGAACGGACGAAAATATGGCTGTTGTTGTAGTAACGTCGGTCGAATAATTGGCAAAAAACGGAGTTGTAGTAACTTTCAGCCAGTTCGGGCTGTCTGTGTTGAAGTAGCAAATGTATATAACGAATTTTCACATCTTTCCACAGTTGCTTATCTAGTTCACTGATTTTTAGTTCGGATCGCAAGATGGTAAGTGTTTCCTGGATTCGTTTGTCGTAGAAGTAAATTCGCCTTCTAGCAGCTTCTCGAGCTTCTAGCCATAAAGCTTTTTCGAAACGTTCTTGAGCTCCAGATGTAATTTCCTGGAACAGTGTGTAGTGATTCTCAAAGCCACCCAATATGGTACGGGCAATTTTCTTTGCACGTTTTGTTCGACGGGATTCCACCAAAACCGGAAAAATCGGCTGACTAGAAGCCCCCTTCCGTTCAAAATCTACATTTACAACGGGCTTATGAACCATAGTTAACAGGTATAGTATTCATTGAATTTAAATTAATGTCGATCATTTAGACGGGCAGTCAAATTTTCATAAAAATTCCAATGTGGATTATTGTAAATTAGTCATGTATAAATCGCACTGCTTTCAGTGTTTCCGATAGAATCGGAATATTTGAAATTCTTGGCAGTGTGAATCCTATTTTAACGTTTAGAAGTGGAGTTCGGGGTTTTTATGGAAAGTCATGCAAGAGCAGTCATCATTGGTGGTGGCGTAGTTGGCGTGGGTACGCTCTATCATCTGGCTAAGAAAGGGTGGAGTGATGTTGTCCTGTGTGAGCGTACCGAGCTCACTGCCGGTTCAACCTGGCATGCAGCTGGATTATTGCCCCTGTTCAATATGAGTTATGCAGTCGGACAGTTGCACAAATACTCGGTTGACCTCTATAAGTCTCTTGAGGAGGAGACCGGTCAGGACGTAGGTTTTCATGTTACCGGTAATTTGCGACTGGCGTGCACGAAAGATCGAATGGATGAATATAGGAAGTACTGCGGTACTGCCAACACGATCGGTGTTCCGTTTGAGTTGATCACACCGACGGAAGTTAAGTCTCTGTGGCCGCTCATCAATCCCGAGGGACTAATCGGAGCACTCTACCATCCCGATGATGGGCACATCGCACCAGTCGATTTAACAAATGCACTAGCAAAAGGGGCACGTGCACGGGGTGCAAAAGTTTACCAGCAAACCGAAGTGACCGGACTTTCCAGAACTAGCGGTGGCGAATGGAAAGTGGAAACAACAAAAGGAAGCATTGTGTGCGAGCATGTCATCTGCGCTACAGGAAACTATTCGCACGAGACGAGTCGACTGCTTGGCATCTCGATTCCATCTATTCCCGTTCAGCATCAGTATATTGTGACCGATGTTGTAGATGAACTGAAGGAATACCGGGAAGGTGGTGGCAGGGAGCTTGCAGTTTTACGCGAATCCGACGCTTCATACTATTTGCGTGAGGAGCGGATGGGATACATTCTAGGGCCGTATGAGAAGGGTGCTCCGGCTGTATTTGCGGATGGAGTTCCTTCTACATTCGAGAAGGATTTGTTCCCAGGTGATTTAGATCGATTGATGCCGCATGTCGAAGCGACAATCAACCGAGTGCCTTCATTTGGTACCGCTGGAATCAAGGACATTGTCAATGGTCCTATTGCATATACACCGGATGGCAGTCCTCTCATTGGACCAGCATGGGATTTGCCCAATGTATGGTTGAACGAAGGACACAGTTTTGGTGTTACTGCTTCAGGTGGAGCTGGCTGGCAACTGGCAGAGTGGATTGTAGAAGGTGAACCTGCAATTGATCTTTTTGCTGTTGACCCGCGTCGGTTTGGTGATTATGCGCGTGGCCCGTATCTTGTTTCCAAGAATGAGGAAGCGTATGCAAATGTGTTCACAATTCACTATCCGGATGAAGAACGACCAGCAGGTCGACCGGCAAAAACCAGCCCAGTACACGATCGGCTGGCGGACTTGGGAGCAATATGGGGGCAACGTTATGGCTGGGAACGTCCGAACTGGTTTGCTCCGGAAGGTGTCGAGCCTGTGGATGATTGGAGTTTTCGTCGGTCCAAATACTTTGAGCATGTGGGGAACGAGCACAACAACATGCGCAACAACGTAGGAATTATCGATATCACCAGTTTTTCAAAATTCCGAGTTTCAGGGGAATCTGCAGAAGCCTATCTCGACAATATGGTTGCCCGAAGATTGCCGAAAACCCCCGGACGTATTCAACTGTGTCACGTGCTAACCCGTTATGGCGGTGTTCGCAGCGAATTCACAGTAACCCGAAATATCGATGGCTCGTTTTATCTTGTCAGTTCCGGAGCCGCGGAGCGCTTTGACTGGAGTTTTCTCAATCAGAATCTGCCGGCTGACGGTTCGGTTAAGCTTGAAAACCTGACGACATCTCATGGAACTTTAGTCGTTGCAGGCCCGAATTCCAGAAAAGTGCTGCAAAAACTGACAAAGGCAGATTTGTCAAATGAGGCCTTTCCCTGGTTGACTGCGCAGAATATCTATGTCGGCGTTGCTCTGCTTCGGGCGATGCGAGTCAATTTTGTAGGGGAGCTTGGTTGGGAATTGCATCATCCGATTGAGTATCAGCGACATATTTTCGAGCAGCTCATGGATGCTGGAAAGGAGTTTGATATTGGTCAATGCGGCATGCGTGCCATGGATTCGCTTCGAATCGAAAAGTCTTATCGAATGTGGGGACAGGACCTGATTCGAGAGTACACCATTTTTGAAGCAGGCTTGAATCACTTCGTACACATGGATAAAGGCGAATTCACCGGTCGTGATGCGCTACGCGAGCAATTGGAGAATGGCGTTCCTCAGGAATTTGTGACTGTAACGGTCGATGGAATTACGGATGCAGACCCATTGGGCAACGAGCCATTGTGGGATGGCGACCAGATGATCGGGCGCGCGACCGCGGGCTCGTATGGACATTTCCTGAAGGAGAGTCTGGCCATTGGATATGTACAGTCTGGTTACGGGCAGATTGGAACGAAAATGGAAATAGAAATTTTAGGAAATCGGTATAATTGCGCCGTTGTCGAAAACTCGCCTCACGATCCGAAAAACGTCAGGCTCAAGTCGTAGCCAATTCAATCTTTTTTAGCTTTAATTTCAACCGAGGAGCGGTATGAAGGTAATTGTTCCTGTAAAGCGTGTTATTGATGCCAACATCAAAGTCAGAGTCAAGGCAGACCGCTCTGGTGTTGAGTTGAATAATGTCAAAATGGCGATGAACCCATTTTGCGAAATTGCAGTTGAAGAGTCCATTCGAATGAAGGAGTCCGGTGCAGCAGAGGAAATCATCGTTGTAGCAGCCGGCCCTCAACAGAGCGGGGATACCATTAGAACCGCACTGGCTATGGGTGCGGATCGTGGAGTTCTGATTCAAACTGATGTGCCATTGGAACCACTGGCGATTTCCAAACTGCTGAAAGCTGTTGTTGAACGAGAAAATCCGGGAATAGTCCTGATGGGCAAACAGGCAGTTGACAACGATAACAACCAGACTGGGCAGATGCTTTCTGCAATGCTGGGCTGGTCTCTTGGAACTTTCGTATCCAAAATTGACATTCAGGATAGCGGATTCCAGGTAGTGCGAGAAGTAGATGGAGGGCTGGAAACAATCATGCTTTCCCGACCGGCTGTGATTACTGTCGACTTGAGACTGAACGAGCCTAGATATGCGTCGCTGCCGAACATCATGAAGGCAAGAAAAAAACCGATTGAAGCGCTGGCACCGGAAGATCTGGGAGTGGATGTGACTCCGAGAGTCAATGTGCTAGAGGTGAATGAGCCACCTGCGAGACAAGCTGGAGTTCGTGTAGAAAGCGCAGCGGAATTAATTGAAAAACTTACAACGGAAGCAAAGGTTTTGTCATGAGCATACTTATATTAGTTGAACACGACAATCAGGAAGTCAAGGCGTCCACACTGAATACGGTAACAGCCGCAAGCCAATTGGGAGATGATTTGCATGCTCTCGTTGTCGGCTTTAACTGCGATCAAGTTGTGACGACTACTGCCAAAATTGAAAGCATTAACAAGGTCTTGAAAATTGATTCTGCCGAGTATGAATATGGTCTTGTCGAGAATACCGCATCAGTTGTCGAGAATTTGGCAAAATCGTATTCGCACGTGTTAGCGCCTGCATCGACATTTGGAAAGAATCTCATGCCGAGAGTGGCTGCAATGCTGGATGTTCAGCAAATATCGGACATTTCCGAGATTGTCAGCGAAGATACATTCATTCGACCGATTTATGCAGGAAATGCACTGGCCACAGTTCGGTCAACCGATTCCATAAAATTAATCACCGTTCGTACCACGACTTTTGACGCAGCTGCGGAAGAGGGCGGGGATGCTGAGGTGGAGGAATTATCTTCTTCCGGTGATGCGGGACTTTCGCAATTTGTGAAGCATGACCTGACTCGCAGCGAGCGCCCTGAACTTACGACTGCGAGCATCGTCATATCCGGCGGTCGCGGAATGCAGAGTGGTGAAAATTTCAACATGCTTGAGAGAATTGCGGATAAGCTAGGTGCGGCAGTGGGTGCGTCTCGAGCAGCAGTTGATGCGGGTTATGTACCAAACGACTATCAGGTCGGCCAAACTGGAAAAGTCGTAGCACCGGACCTATACATTGCTGTCGGAATTTCGGGGGCGATTCAGCATTTGGCTGGTATGAAAGATTCAAAGGTCATTGTTGCAATCAATAAGGATGAAGAAGCACCCATTTTTCAAGTTGCCGATTATGGATGGGTTTCGGATTTGTTTACTGCAATTCCCGAACTGGAAGCCGCTATTGAATAGTTTCCAGGTTCTCTGAATCGTCCAGTTTGTAGGATTTTTTTCTGCCATTCTCTCTCGCCTCAACAGTATTGCTAGGCTCGGCAAACGGTGCCGGACTATTGCAAACACCTTGGAAATAAGAAATCCCTGCCTATCCACCTGGATTGGCTGTTGTAATCGACAAGTAACCCGACTCACGGGAATTCCTAAATGTTTGCAATTAAGATTCTATGTTATTGCATAAAATTTGCAAAGGAATGCAACAAAATGAGTGCAATTTGCTAACACAATAGGGGGACTAAATATGGCACGTCAGAAGTTTCGATGCTACATATATGGTAAGGATTCGGATTGGGAGGCAATTTGCACAGATTTAGATATTTCTGTACAGGACGATTCTTTTGAAGATGCAAAATCATTACTCAATGGAGCCATTACTAGTTTCCTTGAAGTGCTGGAGGGAGAGTCAGAGGCTGACCGAAAGCGTTTGCTAAATCGAAGATCGCCTCTTTGGTTACGGACTCTGTATTATTGGAGCTTTGTGTTATACAGATTGCATGTCAAAAAATCTTCACAGAAAGAATATGCTCGTGAGGAAAATAAACGGCATGGAATCATTCTGGTCGATGCTGAAACGCGCTCACAAAGGCACTTACCACAAAATGTCAAAAAAGCATTTAAATCGTTACGTGCAGGAGTTTGCTGGTAGACACAATGTCCGTGAACAGGACACAATCGTCCAAATGGAAATGCTATCCAAAGGCATGATCGGGAAACGGCTCATGTATTCAGAATTAGTGGGGAATAGTGATGTATTGTTATTCGGGAGTCCCTCTCAAGGATAGACCTACTAACCGCACTGCATCAGGTGGGTTCATTTCAGCATCGCTTTGTTTTCTAAAGGATCCGATCAGGATGAATGTAACTATAATAGTGATGGACATAATCGGCGCAATGGCCAAGAAAACGACAAAATCTCCCAAACCCTGTCAAAGTTCGAAGTGATGCAGAATGTACACTTCTAGAATCCCTGCCGCAAAAATGACGAAGATGGCGACTCCGACGGTAACCCATCGTAGCTTTATGTGGTGCTCATCTAACGGGTTAAGTTCCTGAATTGCGTCCTCGTCGAGGGCTTCAATATCGGGATCACGAGGCGTCGTCACCATTTCTTGATCGTTCCAGCTTGTTTTTGAAGTGCTCTGCGATCATCTCATTAGGGATAATGATCCTTCGCTTCCCACGCTCATATTTAGTGTGCCAAGGACCGCCCTTAATGTGTGTCAAAGCAGACAATTGGTTTGCAGAGAGATCCTCATACAGGGCGTAGACAATGGCGATAAGATCATCAGTATCGTCATCAATATCGATCTCTCGAACAAGCGGAATCGGCTGGAGGTTGTATACTCCATGCGGACGGAACGAATAGTAAATGCTTGGGATAACAGGCCCGTATCTCCACGCCTGAACATAATCGTTGACCAAGGGCTCATCGAAGATCGCCAGAGCCCAGCCATGCGCCATGTACGAGAGCTTGAGCACACGCATAATCGACATGGGTAAACCATGCTTATTCGAAATCTTGATCAAACTGTTGGCGATCTGCCGACTGTCGTATGGAGCATACGTCATGGCTAACCTATTGATTTAATTATGATACCTACACATGTAGACAACATAACAGTTTTCGCGCATTTTGTCAACTTTCCCTGATAATTCCACTTTCTATGCGTAGACATAGTTCGTTGTCCATGTCATCTCCTCATAGATGTGTATAAGATTGTATACTTTTATGTGTATTTTTGTTATACAAATATATACATTTACAGCCCCTTTCAATACAAGGGAAACTAATGAATAGGCTCTTATTGATCGTGCGCCAGCATGGACAATAAGATCATTGAGCTAAGCTGCGAGCCGCCCAGGTCGATGAATAACCGAGCAATGCTGCTATGGGGAAAGTATAGGCTGAATCGGAGTTGATCGGCAAAAAATGCGATCAGCAGCCATGCCTGACGACGTAGTCAGGGCGCGAATTCGCGATTTCCGAACGAATGTCGACCGGCTCAGAGCACGGCAATCGGCATTCATACGGGGGTGAGCAGCACCGAGGCAACAGGCTCCCTGTAACACGCCATTGGGCGTGTTCGGTTGGCGAATCATGGATTGGAGTGCGGTGGGTCATGGCGGTGCGCGGACAATGGCATTCGTTTAGCAAAAAAAGCCATTCGTTTAACAGTTCGGTATTTTCCCAAGATTTGGACGACCTGCAACTGATCAATCGTTCAGTTTTTTTAGGCCGCTCCAGTTCTTCGGTTGGCATTCCTGAACCGCTCATCCGGACGCTTTGAGATGCGCGGATACGACCGTCCGGGACGTTCCTTTTGCAGACAATTGCCGATGCTGTGAAGAATGTTCGAGACCGCGCTCGAAGCCAGCTGCCAGTTGCCCAGCATCAGCGCTTCAAAGTTTCTCGCCACCGTCACCAGCACATTCTTGAAATTCGCACGCATCTTGGGTTGATCGAACGCAACGCCCGCATTCAGGTCGTCTTCCAACTGGTTGCCGAACGAGCGAGACAGCGCCAGCAACACAAAATGAGCATACAGCTCCTGTTTCACGCCGCGCTCGGACTTGGCGTGAAATTGCTCGATTTCCAGCAACCGCTTCGAGATTTTATACAATTCTTCAATACCCCAGCGACCGTGATATGCATCCGACAGTGCGGCGAGCGGAAACTGGTTTTGATCCAACAGCGTGGTCGCAAGACAGTACTCATTGCCACCGGCACTGTATCTGACACAGCGCACCCGCACCGGGTGCAGGATTTCACCCGGATGACGCCGACGCCAGTGCCGGGCGCGAGACGCGCTCGGCAAAACCTCAATGACGCGTTCATCCTCGCAGCCGTCAATGAACTCATCAAAGGCGCCGGCACTGCCACGCTTGAGGCGAAAAATACAGTCGATGCCGCGTATGGCATGCTGACGCAACAACTCGAACGAATAATAACCGCGGTCGTAGACCACCACTTCGCCAGCCCGGCACCATTTCAGATGCCTGAGCGCCGGCTGATGTTCGTCCAGGTGCGACAGCAACTCGAAATCCACTGGCATCCGGTCGCCCAGCCGGTACAGACAACTCACCAGGCCTTGCGGATAGTAACTACCCTGGGAAGGCAGGGAATAGCCGGCTTCGAGCAGCGCCCGTGGCAAGTTGATTTTGCTGCCATCTACCGCCAGCAGTCGCCGGCCGCACCACTCGCGACGGGCATCCTCACCCAAGTGCTCATCCAAACGCGCCAGCACCTGCCGATAGACTGTTTTGAACACCTGCTCATCGAGCTTGTGGCGGGCGACACACATCGAGGACGCCACTGGCGGCTGTGGCTGTGGCAGCTCCACACCCAGCAGCCGACTCTGCTCCCACAGCTCGTTGACCGTGGTCTGATAGCCCTGATGATTCTTTGAAAACACCAGGCGGAACACAAACAGCATGATCAACAGCGTATTGAGCACCCGTGTTCGCTGCTGCCAGCGTCGATCGTATTGCTCAGCCACCGCGGCTGCAATGCCGACAAAATCACGCCACATGCGCACAAACCGGTCATCGGCAGAACCGACCGACGGCTGTCGCGGTGCAACTCGCCGGGGCTTTTTGGTCTCACCTTCGAGCAGAATGCGACGCGCATCGGCCGCCAATGGCATCACATACACATCCTTGAGGGTCTTGTCAGAGCGCTTGACGGTCTCGCCAATCCGCTGCCAGCCTGCCGCACGGTAACTGCTGGCGCTAAAACGCGCCGGGTCAACGAAGCTCTCCAGCAGCACCGGCCGCACGCCCCATCTTGCCTGCCAGTCGTCTGCCACGCACCGCGCCGCCAGCGACAATGCCTTCGAGGCCAGGTTCGACACCTGCACCCAGGGCAAGATCAAGAACCGCGCATTTTGCACCACCTGCTTCAAACGCTTCTTGTAGCGCACCGGCTGCCAGCCGACCCATTCATCCCGGCACGGCAACTTCGCACTGGCCCGCTGAAACAGCAAACAACCCAGCCGCCGGTTGTCTTTGTCAACCATGAAATAACGCAAGTGACACCCCATCGGCTGACGGTAGCCCAGGTAATGATAACGATCCACCAGCTCGTTCCACTGCGCCTTGTCGGCCTCGCTCTCCACCAACTGCAACACAATCGGCGACAGCTCCGACAAACTCGCCACCACCGCCACACCCGGCTCACTTCGCTCGCTCCACTCCAGTGGTTTGCGTGCCCCTCGAACCATCGTCTCATCCTTGTCCGGCAAGCGCAGCACATCCGCAGCCTCCAATTCCTCCAGCATCTTCAAACACGCATAAGCGCTGTTGACGCCACCATCCGTTCGCCAATCCAAATGCTCACAGATCGTCTGCGCCAACTCGTTGCGACTCAAGCGCGGAAAACTCTCAACCGTCTGCTGTACCTCGACCAATTGCTGGCGCGTGAAGCGCCGCCCTGAAAAGGTCGTCCGATGCAATCGCTTGATGCTGTCGTCCATCGCGTGTTCTCCTGATGCGCTCAATGTTCACTGTCATTTTCGCACAACCGGAGATGTTTGTCAAGGGCTCAGGACAATTATTTTTACACTTGAAAAACATGATTGACATCAATGACTTGCAAATCACAACCGACCACGTGTTCGGAATTTTTCAAAACGAATGCCATTGGGTGCGCGGACCATTGGCATGAACACATGAGGTAGCGGATTGAGGGTGCCGATTCGCACCAGTGTTCCTTGTTTGCAGTATGGGCACTTGGTGATATCGATGCCGGTCAGGCGCAGCATCATGATCTGTGGCGTTTCTGGCTGTGTCGGTTGGTGTTGGTGTTGACCCTGCAAGGCTCGGCAGGTGGCGAGTTTCCTGTTGCGGTCTCGATTGGCGAGCAGGCCATAATGGCGGATGCGGGTGAATCGGAACGGCAAGACATGCAACAGGAAGCGGCGGATGAACTCATCGGCGTGCAGGCGCATGGTCTTTTGGCGATTGCGGTCGGCGTAATCGCGCCAGCGAAAGCGCACGTATTGTCCGTCGAAATCAACCAGGCGGTGGTTGGAGATGGCAATCTTGTGCGTGTAGCGTCCGAGGTAGGCCAGCACCTGTCTGGGGCCGGCGAACGGTGGTTTGGCATAGACCACCCAGTCGTTGGCGCGAAGTGCGGTTTCGAGACGGGCGAATGCATCGGTCTCCCCCTGCAGTTTCAGTTCGCCGTTTCGGTGGGCTGCCGCGAGCAACTCGAGGTATTTGCCGCGGAATACCATGGACAGGGCTCGGGTGGGGAACAAAAAGCGATTTCGAGCGGGCAGCCAGCGTTTGCCGTCGGCGCTGAGTGCGCCGCCGGTGACAACCGCGTGGACATGGATATGCTGATTGAGATTCTGTCCCCAGGTGTGCAGCACCATGGTGACACCGATTTCGCCACCGACCCAGCGCGGATTGCGACCGAACTCGAGCAAGGTCTGCGAGGCGGCTTTGAACAGCAGGCTGTAGATAAGTCGGGGGTGGCGCTGGGCGAGCGGATTGAGGTCATGCGGCAGTGTGAAAACGAGATGCCAGTAGTCGATGTCGAGGAGTCTGCCGCTTTGTTGCTCGACCCAGCGGATTTGTTTGAGAGTTTGGCACTTGGGGCAGTGGCGGTTTCGACATGAGGCATACTGAAGGGTCGTGGTACCGCAATGGTCGCAGTGTGCGGCAAAGCCGCCGAGAGCGGCGGTGCGACAATTGACCAGTGCGTTGGCGACCTTCAGACGCAGTGGCGTGAGCCAAGCGAATTGGTTGTGCGGCTTGAGGCGTGCGCGTACAATATCGGCTATCTCCAGAGCCGGACGCTTGACCGGCTCTGGAGTATGGATTGCATGCACTTGATTAAGAGTGCGTTACATTGGCCGATTCCAGCAAGTCTAGCGGCGACACCGTGCCGCACTCCGAATCGACCGCCAGATGCAGGTAGCGCATGGTGGAACGGATGGAGGTGTGTCCGAGTCGCCGCTGGATGATGTGCAGGCCGACGCCGGCTTCAAGCAGCCCGGTAGCATAGCAGTGCCGAAGCGTATGGATACCACCTGCATTGTTGATGCCGGCTTTGGTCTTGGTTGCAGTGTAGATCGCGGCGATGCCGCTACGGCTGATGTTGCTACAGGCGCGCTGACCCGGAAACAGCCAGTGCGAAGGTCGCTCTATTCGCCAATAGGCGCGAAGTTCCTCCAGCAGCCGCGGCGACAGTGGCACGTAGCGGTCTTTGTTGCCCTTGCCCTGGTTGACGCGTATGGTCATGCGACCGGAATCGATGTCGCAAACCCGCAAGCGGGACAGTTCGCTGACGCGCAGTCCCGCCGCGTAGGCCGCCATCAGGATGACTCGATGCTTGGGGTTGGTGGTCGCAGCAAACAAGCGCACCAGTTGCTTGGAGTTGAGGATTTCAGGCAGCTTTGAAGGTCGCTTGGCCGCGGGCACGTAAAAGTGCGGCTGCGGCCGTTGCAGTGTGATCCGGTAGAAAAACCGGATGCCATAAAGAAGGGTGTTGCAGGTACTCCAACTGAGGCCGCGCTCCTCATGCAGAAACAGCAGGTAGTCTTGAACCTGCTGGGCGTCAAGGGTGTCGGGGTTGCGGCGATAGTGTTTCACCAGGCCGGTGACGGCGTTGATATAGATTTTCTTGGTGCTGTCGGACAGACCGCGAACGGCCATGTCGTCGAGCATTTTCTTGCGAAGCGGACTCATGATAGGTCTCCAGTAAGTGTTTAAGATAAAGCTGGGCACGTCGCAGTGGCGAGCCCGTCGGTTTTAAGATAAACACACTTCGCAGACCGAAGCAAGAAAATGTGGATAATACAGGGAGGATGGAGTTAGATTCGCTGACCGTGCGATTCGAACTGGTGCGATTGAGCTGCGTTCGAGTTGGAAGAAGGCTTGCAGATGACGCCAGCACAGAAATCCGCTGCGGAACGCAGCTTAGTTCAATAAAAAATATGGAGTATTTAAATGTCTCGGAAATCGGACAGCACTGAAAAGCCAACTGTAGAAGTAAGGCATAGGAGCTATCAACCATCGGTAGCTGAATTAAGGAAGGATGCGAGCATTCCAACGACACCTGAACAATTGGTTAAAGCAGTTGTTAGAGACGCCGCAATTTCAGAAGTTAAAAAGAAGTGATCGTGATAGGCGTATAGGTAGCAAAGGCTATTGTTTTGGCTATTAACTGGCAAAACAAATCAGTTTTCACAGGTGACGATCTGCCAATAATGCGCGGGATGAATTCAGAGTCGGTTGATCTGATTTATCTTGCCCCCCCCCCCCCCCCCGTTTAACTCAAATTCCAACTACGCAGCTCCTATCGGCTCAGAAGCTGCTGGAGCTGAGTTCAAAGATACTTGGACACTCAGCGACATTGACATTGCATGGCTTGACTTGATTGAAACGAGGCATCCTGCACTCAATCGGGTTATTCAAGCCGCAATGGCGAAAAGCGATAAATCCTATCTGATTTATATGGCGGTTCGGCTGTTGGAACTGCACAGAGTATTAAAGCCCACAGGTTCAATTTATCTTCATTGCGACCCCACTATGAGTCATTATCTAAAACTCGTAATGGACGCAATATTCGGGAGGGCAAACTACCGGAACGAGATCGTCTGGTGTTACACGGGACCAGGATCGCCGGGGATACGCCAGTTCAATCGGAAGCACGATACGATCCATTGGTATTCCATGGGTGATGCGTGGATATTCAACGGGGATGCCGTTCGGATAAGTCATAACGACAAGACGAAGGACAATTTCAAGGCGGAACTGAGAGGATCGGGTTTTGTGGAAGGTGAATACGATCTTGCAGAGGGGAAAATTCCTGAGACGTGGCTCATAACGACAAGACGAAGGACAATTTCAAGCGGAACTGAGAGGATCGGGTTTTGTGGAAGGTGAATACGATCTTGCAGAGGGGAAAATTCCTGAGACGTGGTGGGCTCAAGCAAAGGGCAATGGTCTTGCCATCGTCGCACGTCAGAAAAACCAATATGTCGGATATCCAACTCAAAAGCCCCTAGCCCTTTTGGAACGTATTATCAAAGCCAGTTCAAACGAGGGCGATGTAGTATTTGATCCATTTTGCGGGTGTGCAACGACACTTGTTGCGGCTGACCATTTACACCGTCAATGGATCGGTATTGATATGTCCTCAAAAGCGGTCGAATTAGTAATAGACCGAATCAAACAGGATCAAGGATTGTTTAGTGAAATTATCGCCCGTAAAGACATTCCACAACGCTCGGACATAATAGTTCTACGGCTTTACAACTCACTTGACAACAAGAAACATTTGTATGGACAACAAGCCGGAAACTGTAACGGTTGCTCACAGCATTTTGAAACACGGCATTTTGAAGTTGACCACATTATCGCCCGTTCTATGGGCGGGACAGATCACATCGAAAATCTACAACTGCTTTGCGGGAACTGCAACAAAGTAAAGGGAAATCGCGGTCAAGAATATTTAATCGCTAAACTCGAAGGCCGTATATAATTCCCCAATTTTTTGTGCTTGTGATAAAAATTAAAATCCGAGATAAACCAATCGCATAGTTTGTTTGTCAAGTTGTCTTTAATATTTCCACAAAAAAGCTCAATGTTTTGGCATTGAGCTTTTTTTTTTACCCGAATCAGATGACTTACATGAGATTATCAATTAGGAGTCGGTTCTGTGATTATTTCCCTCTCAAACTCACTAATTTCAATCAGATATAAAACTATCATTAAAACTGTACTGGTGAACGCGTCGTAGAGGTGCGCGCACAAATTCAAGAACAGTTCAGTCAGTCGAGCATTGGACAGCAGCTGTGGAGATTTTTTCGTACTCTGTTTGCGGTGCATTGTAGGAATTTCAGGATCAGCTGAGGTGTTCTGCCGACCAAATCATGGATGCAGTCGACCAGCGCGTGCATAAATTCTACGAGAAAAGTCTGCAACTGGACTTTGCTGCCATGCGATTGGAGCATCAACTGGATGCTCTTGAAGCAACTTGAACTCTCAAACTAGAGTTAGTCTATTGTTCGATATTTGACTATAATTTACTCTGATGCCATAAAAAAATCGCTTTAATAGTCGATCATTGAAAACTGACATGAACAATTCCGAAGAAAGAAAGCCGGGATATGGTCACTTGATCCTTAAAGCGATTTACCAAGCATATTTTGAACCTCGGGAGAAAATCCTTTCTGGTTGGATACGCTTTATTTGGACGTTTGCTGGCGCAGCATCTTTTTATACTTGGTATCTGCTGTCAATATCCGGGAATACAACTAATATATCTACTACACCATCCGCCAGTTACTTCCTTCAAGATTAAGTTCGACCCATATGATTATGATTCTTATGTCGTTTATGTACGGAGGGTTGAGTATAAGCAGTCAAGGAAAGCACGGCCCCATCCGCTATTATGTATTGGGGGTTATTTTGCCAGCATTCGTAATTGTCGTGGCCAGTATCTCACTGAAGTGAAGCGATTCGTAGGGAACAGGGTAGAAAAATGACACATCGGAAAACAATATCGCTGTTGGTTTCGGTTATATCCGGCATGATGTTTTTCATCGCCACCACAGTGTGTAAGGCAGAACAGCGGGAGGAACTTGCTGCAGAAAAGTGGGAGGAACTTGCTGCAGAAAAGTGGGAGGAACTCACCGATGTTCCCCTTTATGAATTCACTTGGAAAGATGATCTGAAATGGTCGGCAATAGTGTTGTTTGCTCCCAAACGTTTGAACGAAATATCTCCAATCCATGTATATGAATATATAACAAAGGAACACAACGACATCGAAAAAACCATTGCAAAAGACCTGTGTGCGGCAGAACTGAAAGAACCTGGGTTTGCTTCATTTCTGGGTACTTTGGAAGATAACACTTTGGACAATAAGGGGAGAGTGCGCCTTCACCCCGCCGAAATTTTCCTCGATGGCTACAACTATCGGTACAGATTGATAAGCTCGCTTGGTAGTGATTCCGAAGTGATTCGAATTGGCACGAACAAGATGATACCGGGAAAAGACTTAAAGAACACATACTGGGTGTCCGTGGAAGACTGGCCTAATGTGCTTGCACAGCGACCCGATGTGTTGGCACAGCGACCCGATGTGTTGGCACAGCGACCCGATGTGTTGGCGCAGTGGCCTGAGGTGCAGGCGCAGTTGCCAGAGGTAAAGGCACAGTGGTGGAGTAACGTAAGAGCAATGCAGCCTGCACTATTACCTAATGTGATACAGGCGCAGCTGCCCAGTGCTCAGGCAACGTGGCCTGATGGTGTATTAATGCAGTGGCGTGATTTGCTGGTGAATCAGCCGCTGACCGATGACAATAACGAGAAGAATTCCTGCTGGTGGTCTAGGCTCGGCACTCTCATAATGTAAAGGATGGCTTAAGTTTCAGATAGCCGCGACTGATTCACCGGTAAATTGCTGATTATTGTCGTCCGCCAGCATCTCAAAAATCAGTGTTCCTTGATTTTCCTGCCGCTGTAGGGAAACCCGTTGATTGGGTGCCTGGGGCAATGGCACAATCCGCCCGCATAGCAGGTATCCCACTGAACATGGGTCGCATCGAAACCTATAAGGAAAAGGCCGCTAGTTTGCGGCATTGTAACAACTGCCGGCAAAGCGTTCCGAATCCACGAAAGCTTCGAGCAGCAGCGGTCGATATGATAACGGTTGTATTACTGTTCAGGCAACTCGCATACTACCATTGCGAGGATGTAGGAGGCGAGGATTTTACAGCGCACCCAAGGCAGGATGAGAACTCGTGCAATTTGGCAATGTGAGGCAGATTGGCTTCGTGTTGTTGCGGATTCCAAATGCATACACGGTGCATTGCAGGAAATGCAGGATGAGTTGAGGTGTTCTGCCGATCAAATCATGGATGTAGTCGACCAGCGCATACATGAATTTTTCGAGAAAAGTCTGCAACTGGACGTTGTTACCATGCGATTGGAGCATCAACCGGATGCTCTCGAAGCAATTTGAACTCCGAAACTTGAGTGATATAGAACTGTCGTTAAAACTGTGCAGTCTCTGTTGAGTCTGTCATTGCGACAGTCGAAGTTTCTCCAGTACCTGCTGTAGCTTCATTGACTGCATCAAAGTAGCTGACACCAACTTCATGCTGGTGACGAGTTGCTGAGAAACCGAAGTCTTCGGCTGCAAACTCCGCTTGCTGCAAGTCAGAATATCCTTCCATTCCGCGTTCAATGAATTTCCTGGCGATATCGAAACTGGAGTAGTTAACGCTATGAAAGCTGGCAAGCGTGACAAATTGATATCGATACCCTATTGCTGCTATATCACGCTGAAAACTGGCTAATTCGTCACGTTCCAGATGCTTTTGCCAGTTGAATGATGGTGAGCAGTTGTAGGCAAGCATTTTCCCTGGAAACTGTTCATGGATACCTTCAGCAAATTTTCGAGCATCCTCAAGATTTGGTGTAGAGGTTTCCATCCAAATGAGGTCTGCGTAAGGCGCGTAGGACAGTCCTCTCGCAATGCACATATCAACGCCGCCTGTAATCCTGAAAAATCCTTCAGTAGTACGTTCTCCGGCAAGAAATGGATGATCTCGTTCGTCAATATCGGAAGTCAGCAGACGCGCAGCTTCTGCATCCGTTCGTGCAATGATTACAGTTGGTACCCCCACCACATCAGCGGCCAAGCGTGCTGATGTCAGGTTTCTGATTCCGTGTGCTGTAGAAAGCAGGACTTTGCCGCCAAGGTGTCCACATTTCTTTTCGGAAGACAATTGATCTTCATAATGGATACCCGCGGCTCCAGCCTTAATCATGGCTTTTGTCAATTCAAACACATTCAGCGGCCCGCCGAATCCGGCTTCGGCATCCGCAACAATTGGCATGAACCAGTCGATATCGGTGGTTTGCTGACCGCTCATACGTTCCAGTGTCTGAATTTGGTCCTGTCGGGTGAATGCGTTGTTGATCCTTTCAATGACCTGTGGAACTGAGCTTGCAGGATAGAGTGACTGATCAGGATAGGTTTGACCCGCATTGTTGGCATCCGCTGCCACCTGCCAACCAGACAGGTAAATAGATTTCATTCCAGCTCTGACATGCTGGACAGCCTGACAACCGGAATAAGCACCAAGTGAAGCGACAAAGTCATCACTGTGCAGATAGTGCCATAGTTTTTCTGAGCCCATTTCGGCCAATGTGTGACGTACGCAAACCGAACCTCGCAGTCTCTCAACCTCAGTCCAGTCATAGTCTCTACGAATACCTTCCCATCGATCAGAGGCATAGTAGGGAACTGGAAATTCTTTCAAATCTTCAGTCGGATTAACTGGCCAATTGTATTTGCCATTTGGTAGTTGGGTCATTCTCCGGGCTCCATGAGTATGAAATTAACAAAAACACTAGAAATTGTAGTTACGATGTTCATAAATAGTTCCTACATTATATTGTTTTAACAGAGTAAAGTGTTCCGCTTGAAGGCACCTTTTTGTGCAATGCCGGAATAAATGACAGCCCGTAGTGCTGGATTTAGTGTTGTGGCTTCAGGATTTTGAAGATGTTGAGAGAAGTTCGGGAAGACTAATTACTCAATTTAGCGCATCTGAACAGAAATATAGGGCTTTGAATTTGGAGTTTCGGATTGACGGAATTCTATACGGATACTAAAGCCATATTTGAACAAAGGTTTGGTAGCAGATATTCCAGTAATTTAACGATTTAATTTGTGTACTTGAAGAGTGTAATTAAGGCACCAATGTTTATTGGGAGTACCGGTTAATATTGACGGCCGGAAAGAACTCGGACATTTCTGTCCGGAATCGTGAAGGAATGTCAGCGCAGCGCGTCGAGAATGAAATCGTGGCCGGAGTCAAATCGGGGCAGCAATTTGCAATCATAACCGTTAAGTTGTTCTACAACAATTTGATTGTCAAAATCCTTGGAGTTCCTGTTCAAGAAGCAGCTTTGAGGAGCGCTAACTCGCTCAAGATGAGAAAGAACAGAGGAAAAAACGAGTGCATCTTGCGGTGAAAATCCATGGGTCTGTTGATATTGCATTGCTGCGACTGATACAACAGATGCATCAAGCGGTATTACCTCGGTTATCCTCATTAGACGGGAACGTACGTCCTCAAGGCGCATCTCTTCTTCGTCAGCTAATTTAATCAGCAACGCGGTCAAGTCATGAAGGTCCCCGAGTCGGTCTACATAGGCCGATGTTCGGGCAATCTGCCGAAGTTCGGCGTCAATTTTTTCCTTTATTCTTTTGCGGCGCTTCTGCCGCCTCGTGAGGGTTTCGTAGGGTTCAGCCAAGGAATAGGCAGGGATTAGGAGTTGTATACGACGGGCTTCGCACAGACTCAGAATTTTTTCACAACTTGAGCATTGCTCTTGAAGAAAGGCAAGTTCAAGTACGAAGTTTGATTCAACATAGACGTTCACGCAGCGGCATCAAATTTAATGCGTCCATCCTTAACAGCTGCCCGAAACCCAGATTTGTTTAACCAACTACATTCGTTGTCAAACTGCCCTGTCGCTTTTCCCGACCGGGTAACATCGCTCAGCCAGGCACCCACCAGCAGCTCGAATGCGTGCCCCCTGATGTGGTTTGGTTCCAAACCAGCGGATTTGAAATACGGTGCAAACTCCAATTGCATGTCAACTTCATAAGTCGGCGGAATTTGTGCGGGATTCGTACCAGCATTCTTCCACAGATACAGTCGATCTGGCGTGACAATGAGAAAATAGATGACGTCGCATGATCCACCATGGGCAAGAATGTTCCTTCGGGTCTGGGTAGCCCATGTGCGGGAAGTACCAAGAATGTTCTTGATTTCAACAACGACCGTCAACTGACCGTTGCGGGCATATAGAGCAATGTCTACACGAGTATTCATCAGGGTATAGATTGTAATTCAAAAACGACTTTCCTTGTGCAATTTGATTTAGAAATACTCATGAAATTAGGTAGCAAATCTATAGAATTGCTGGTTTGAAAGCCTCTTTTGTACTATGTCGGAGTCAATAACAGTCCGTTGTGCTTGAATCAGTTGTGGTTGTCTGGACCTTAAAGATGTTGAGAAAGATTCAAGAACACTATTTGCTTGAGTTAGCGCATCTGAAAGGAAATCTAAAACCATGAAGTCGGAGTTTCGGGTTGACCAAATTCTAGATGGAAACTAAAGTCATACTTGAACAGAGTATTTGCAGCAGAAATTCCAGTTAATTTAACGACTGAAATTGTGGTCATCCGCAAATTATTTCCTCTTTGCTCTGAATATTGTGCTTTGGTGCTACGGTGTACCGATTTTGTAATTCAGACCACGCGATTGAGATTAGGCACAAAAATGCCTCGGCAGAGAACTGAGACTAAGCATTTGGAAATTGAAAAGAAACAGAACTTGAGAGTGAACGAAAAGCGATAATGGCTTTCTTCTACAATTGCAGGCTCGAGTAGATTGACATATTCCACAACAGCTAAGACTGCGAGAAAAATATGACGCTAGCGCAAAAACAACAACTTAGAAAACAACTGTGGGGCATTGCGAACGAGTTACGTGGCAAGATGGATGCCGATGAATTTCGCGATTACATTCTCGGATTCGTTTTTTACAAGTACCTTTCCGAAAAACAGCATCAATATGCCAACAAATTACTTCAAACCGAAGCTGTGAAGGACTATTGCGATGTTACAGATGAAGAGGATATTGAAGCGATTCATGAAGAATCCTTACTGAAGCTCGGTTACTTTCTGCGTCCGGAAGAGTTATTCTCCGCTATTACTGCGAAAGGAAACGCCAGCCTCGAAGAAGAAAGCAACTTCATTCTTGATGACCTGAATTTCATTCTAAACAATATAGAGCAAAGTACGATGGGAACGGAGAGCGAGGATGATTTCAACAAGCTATTTGAGGATCTTGATCTTGCGAGTACCAAATTAGGCCGTACTCCGAACGCACGAAATTCCTTGATTGCCTCGGTACTTTCCCATTTGGATAAAATCGATTTCGGTCTGGAGGAATCCGATTCGGATGTACTGGGGGATGCTTATGAATACTTGATTGGGCAATTTGCCTCCAGTGCTGGAAAGAAAGCCGGAGAGTTTTATACGCCTCAGCAAGTATCTAAAGTTTTGGCCAAGATTGTGACGCTGGATAAACAGCGTATTAAAAGTGTCTATGATCCAACCTGCGGTTCAGGCTCACTGCTATTGAGGGTTGCCAAAGAAGCGGAAGTAGACGAATTTTATGGCCAAGAGTTAAACCGCACCACATTCAACCTCGCACGCATGAACATGATTCTACACGATGTGCATTTCAGGCAGTTTGACATTAAACAGGAAGATACCCTAGAGCATCCTCAACATTTTGATTTGCAATTTGAGGCGGTAGTTGCCAATCCGCCATTTTCAGCTAATTGGAAAGGCAAGGATAATCCTCTTTTCGAAACTGATGATCGATTCAGTCAATATGGCAGACTTGCACCTACCACCAAAGCCGATTTCGCCTTTGTGCAGCACATGATTTACCAAATGGCTGAAAACGCCACAATGGCCGTAGTATTGCCGCATGGTGTTCTGTTTCGAGGTGCGGCGGAAGAAGTAATCCGAAAATACATCATAAAGGAACAAAACTATCTTGATGCCGTGATTGGTTTACCTGCAAATCTGTTTTACGGCACCGGTATTCCTGCATGTATTCTCGTTCTGAAAAAATGTCGAGTGCATGATGACAATATTTTGTTTGTTGATGCGTCGCAGCATTTTGAAAAAGTCGGGAACCAGAACAAACTAACCGATGAACATGTTGAGAAAATCATAGATACCTACCAGAGACGTCAGACCGTTGAGAAATATGCTTACGTTGCCAGTTTTAGCGAGGTAGTTGACAACGACTACAACCTCAATATTCCTCGTTATGTTGACACCTTTGAGGAGGAAGTAGCTGTGGATATTAATGCGGTCGCTAAAGAACTAAAACACCTTGAAACAAAAATGCAAGAAACGGATAGAACCATTGCAGGCTTTTGCCAAGAACTGGAGATAACAAATCCGTTTTGATGGAAAGTTTTACTAATGGTAACTCAACAACAAAATGTACCGGTTTTGCGATTTCCAGAGTTCAGTGGGGCGTGGACGGAGAAACAACTTGGAGCAATCGGTGCTATCAAGACTGGACCTTTTGGTTCATTACTTCATGAGAAAGATTACGTCGATAAAGGAACTCCGATAATTACAGTAGAACATCTCGGAGAGCTAGGTATCAAGCATAAAAACTTTCCTCTAGTTTCTGCGGAAGACAAAGAAAGACTGAAGGGTTACATATTGAAAGTAGACGACATAGTTTTCAGTCGTGTAGGGTCTGTTGACCGAAATTCAATAATAAAACCTGAAGAAGACGGATGGCTATTTTCAGGAAGATTGCTAAGAATCAGAACGGAAAGTAGACATGCTCATGCAAAATTCCTAAGTTTTAGTTTTCAACAAGTGCATACTAAATACAAAATAAGGAGTGTGGCAGTTGGGCAAACAATGCCTTCCTTAAATACAAAAATAATTAGTTTTTTCTGTGTTTTTTTCCCTTCGTCTATTCTTGAACAGCAAAAAATCGCTTCATTCCTATCTTCGGTAGACACCAAGATTGAGCAATTAGGCAAGAAAAAAGCCTTGCTGGAGCAGTACAAGAAAGGCATCATGCAAAAGCTCTTCAGCCAGGAAATCAGGTTCAAAGACGAGCAGAGGAATGAGTATCCGGATTGGGAAGAGAGAAAGTTAGGTGATGTTTTAGATTATGAACAGCCAACGGAGTATCTTGTAGAAAACTCAGTTTATGACGATGGCTATAAAACTCCAGTTCTTACCGCAGGGAAGACGTTCCTGCTTGGTTACACGAATGAGAAGACGGGGGTTTTCATTGACAAACTCCCAACAATTATCTTTGATGATTTCACAACCGCGTTCAAATATGTTGATTTTCCTTTTAAAGCTAAATCATCGGCAATGAAGATGCTTGTATCCAAAAGTAAATGCTTGAATATGAAATTTGTCTACGAGGCAATGAAAAGAGTCCGTTTTCCTTTAGGTGAGCATAAACGTTATTGGATTTCTGAGTATCAAAGAGAAAAAATTTCTTACCCAAGTAAGGAAGAACAACAAAAAATCGCTAGCTTTCTATCTGCTATCGATAAAAAGATAGAGTTGATTGCACAACAACTCGAACAAGCCCGCACCTTCAAAAAAGGGCTGCTCCAGCAAATGTTCATCTAGCTTTCGGGCATCCCTGCGTGGCTATCCAATCCGAACAAATACTTGAGAACAATCTTGTCGCTCAGCTGGAAACGCTGGGGTTCGAGAAGGTGCGTATAAAGGATGAAGCCGACCTGATTCAGAATCTAAAACGACAGCTTGAAAAACATAACAAGACAAGTTTGTCTGATAAGGAGTTCAAGCAGGTATTAAACAAACTTGCACGCGGCAATATTTTTGAAAAAGCAAAAATACTGCGCGATAAAGTGGACTACACCAAAGTTGATGGTGAAATCGGTTACATCGAATTGATTGACCAAATCAAATGGTGCAAGAACGAATACCAGGTGACGCATCAAGTCACCATGAAAGGCACATACACCAATCGCTATGATGTGACGCTATTGGTAAACGGACTGCCGTTAGTGCAAATCGAATTGAAACGCCGCGGACTGGAACTCAAGGAAGCATTCAGCCAAACCAACCGTTACCACCGTCATTCGTTTGCCGCAGGTTATGGCCTGTTCGGATACATCCAGTTGTTTGTAATCAGCAATGGGGTAAATACCAAATACTACGCCAACAATCCTGTGAACAAGCGCGATTTCAAACAGACATTTTATTGGGCAGATTGGGACAACAAAAAGATCACTCAGCTCAGCGAGTTTGCGGTAATTTTCTTGGAAAAGTGCCAACTCTCCAAACTCATTACTAAATATGTGGTACTGAACGAGAGTACTAGAATGCTGATGGTACTACGCCCTTATCAGTATTACGCTGTAGAAGCGATCGTTGAGCGGGTTAAGAATTCTGAAAAATTTGGCTATATCTGGCATACCACTGGTTCCGGTAAAACGCTTACTTCATTTAAAACCGCGCAAATTCTGACCCAATCACCACATATACACAAGGTCATGTTTGTGGTGGACAGGAAAGACCTGGATTACCAGACCATCAGTGAATTCAACAGCTTCAGTAAAGGTAGTGTAGATGCAACCAACAACACCCAACAACTCGTAAAACAGTTTGGTGATGATACGCCCCTGATAGTCACCACCCTGCAAAAGCTGAATACAGCGATTCGCAAATCCCGGTTCTCGAATACCATGACCACGTTACAAAACAAACGCATGGTGTTTATTTTTGACGAATGTCACCGCAGCCAGTTTGGTGACACCCACAAGCGTATCAAAGAGTACTTTCCCAAGACGCAGATGTTTGGTTTTACCGGCACACCGATTTTTGCTGAAAACTCTTCTACTAACATCCATGGAAAACGCACTACGAAAGACCTGTTTAACGAGTGTCTTCATAAATACGTCATTACGGATGCGATACGTGACGAAAATGTACTCAAGTTTTCGGTTGAATACATCCGAACCATAAAGCAAAAGGACGATGTTACAGACATTGAGGTTGAAGATATTAATACGGTTGAAGTGATGGAAGCGGATGAGCGTATTGATGCTGTCACCGAATACATTATTGAGAATCACAACCGTAAAACGCATAGCCGTGAGTTCACCGCAATATTCTGCACTTCCAGCATCAAGTCCTTGATCAAATACTATGAACTACTCAAGCAGAAAAAAGATGCTGGAAAGCACACTTTAAAAATTGGTGCGATATTTTCCTACCAAGTAAATGAAGACGACAGTGATGCGAACGGTTTTCTTGAAACCGATGTAGTGGAAGGTGGAAACGGTACCGTAAATCCACATAGTCGAGAAAAACTGGAAGAGTTTATTCAAGACTACAACGACACTTATGCAACAAACTTTTCCACCGAAAACTTTTACGGTTACTACAAAGATATCGGCAAACGAGTCAAAGAACGCAAGATGGATATCCTGCTGGTCGTCAATATGTTTCTGACGGGCTTTGACAGCAAGTCATTGAACACGATTTTTGTGGATAAGAACCTCAAGTATCACGGTCTGATTCAGGCTTACTCTCGTACCAATCGCACCATGGGAAGGAAGAAGTCTCAGGGCAATGTGGTGTGTTTTCGCAATTTGAAGCCCGCGACGGATCAGGCGATTGAACTTTTCGCTAACAAAGAGGCTATTGAAGAAGTCATCTTGGAGCCATATGAGAAGTTCGTAGAGCAATTCAACGTGGCGGTAGATGAGTTGAATAATATTGCACCGACTGTTGATAGCGTGAACGAGTTGCAGACTGAAGAAGACGAACTAAGTTTTATCCAGGCGTTTCGTGAGCTCATGCGCATCAAGAACGTGCTCAGTTGCTTTACCGAGTTTAGCTTTGACGATCTGGATATGAACGAGCAGCTTTTTGAGGATTACAAGAGCAAGTACCTCGACTTATATGACAAGGTGAAAGGTGACCGGCAAAAAGAAAAAGTTTCGATTCTTGATGATGTCGATTTTGAACTTGAGTTGATTCATCGTGACGAGATTAACGTCGGCTATATCATCAGCCTTTTACGCAATATGCTGTCTGCAGAACCGACCGAACAGGAAAGGCTGCGTAGAGTAATACGCAATATGCTCGATACTGAAACGCAGTTGCGCAGCAAAAAAGAACTGATTGAACACTTTATTGCCGAGCATTTCCCTGCAATTCCTAAAGATGGCAATTTGCGCGAATCATTTGAAAGTTATTGGAATAAACAAAAAGAAGTGGCAATTCGAGAATTAGGTGAGACTGAAGGACTGGAATTTAGCGGCCTTAGGAAAGTGATTGATCAATATTTATTTACGGAAAAAACTCCATTGAGAGACGAGATTATTGACATTATGGAAATGCCTCCGAAACTTAAGGATAGACGCACAATCGCCGAGCGAATTATTGAAAAGGTTAAAGCGTTTGTTGAAACGTTTATTGATGGGGTGGATTAAACTCAGACATCCTGACATGGTAGATCAGCTGTTGTAGATGATAGTCTGTACAACAGATTGAAAATGCAGAATTTTCTCTATTTTTTTGACGATATTCATTTGACATTTGGCTTCATATCGGCTAATATATATCTGTACATAAATAGAACTTTTCAACCATCAGAGCACAGCCAACATGAACTACAGCATCGAACTGTCACACCCAGAAGCAACCCCCATCGCCCGAGGCTTCTCAGTCGCCTGCGTTGATGGGGTAGTCACCTACTTTTCCAATCTCATCCCATTCGAGCGCCATGACGAAAATGACAAACAGGCCAGAGCATTTATCATGGCCCGACTTCGAGTCGATTCCAATCTGCCGGTCAACAGCATCGCAAAAGCGCTGAACGTATCGCGCTCGACCGTCATGCAGCATTGCAAAAACTACCGTGAGTTTGGCCGGGCCTGGTTTTTCAAAGCGCGCAAGCAGCGCCGGCGCAGCGCAATTGACTCAGCCACCAAAGAACAGGCGGAATCGCTTCTGGCGCAAGGCGTCAGCGCCAGCCAGGCGGCAAGTCAATTGAATGTTGCCCGAGCAACACTGACGGAGAATATTCGCGCGGGCAAGATCAAAAAGCCTGGTTCAAAGCTGCGCAGCAGCAGTGAAACGCAAGGCGCCAGCCACCGTACCGAGCGCGATGTGCGTGACCAAAGCGCTTCGATGGGACGGGCGGCAACCAATGTTGCTGGACGCACGCTGGCACTTACAGGGGCTCTGGCGGAGGTTACGCCGAGTTTCGACCAGAGTGCTTATGCGGTTGAGCGCGGGGGTGTGTTGGCCGCTTTGCCGATGCTGCTCAAAGAAGGGATTTTGACGGCGCCGCTACGCTTGCCTAACGGCTACTATGGCTTGTCATCGATTTTGCTGTTTGCATCGCTGATGTGCATGGCACGGGTACGCAATCCAGAACAGCTGCGCTATGACGCACCGGGAGAATGGGGACAGATACTGGGACTGGACCGCTGTCCTGAAGTCAAGACATTACGCAGCAAACTCAGTTTGCTCAGTGAAGATATCGACAAGGTTCACGGCTGGCAGCAGGCGCTTTCCAAAAAGTGGCTGAACGATGACTGCAGCGGGGCTGCGACTTTGCTCATTGACGGTCACGTCAAGGTGTACAGTGGCACCAAGGGACGGGTGCCAAAGAAATTCGTGCCGCGTCAGAAACTGTGTCTGCCGGCGACGGTGAGTTACTGGGTCAATGTGCTAGGCGCTCAGCCGCTTCTTTGCCTACATCAAGACTATGACCCTGGACTGGTCAGTGCGCTTGAGCACGATGTGGTCAAAGAGTTGCATGCCATTGGCGTAGCGTCATCTGAGGCGCCGGATTTAACTGTGGCAGACAGTAATGCTGAACCGTTAGTGACTTTGGTGTTTGACCGCGAGGGGTGGAGTCCGGATCTGTTTAAGCGGCTGGCGCGCAAGGGCATTGCCTGCATTACCTGGCAGAAGAATTTCAATGAGCCGCGCTGGGATGACGATGAATTTCGCAGCACTGCCGTTACCATACACGGTCCGGCACAGACTCATGAGCAGACGGTGCTGATCGGTGAGAAGTCGCTGAAGTTGAAAAACAAGCTGCAAGTGCGTCAGATTCGCCGCCGTCTTGATTGCGGCCGTGAGGTTGCGATTGTGACCACTCACCCGTCGATTTCGACTGAGCAGGTTGCCGGTTCGATGTTCTCCCGCTGGTCGCAGGAGAACTTTTTCAAATACATGCGTGATGAGTTCAACGTAGACGCCTTGAACACGCATGCACTGGAACCGGTCGATGAGAACACGCTTGTCGTGAATCCTCGATGGCGGGCGAATGAAAAACTGATTGGCAAGTTTCTCGGGCGGCTTAAGACCGTGAGAAACCAGCAGGCAAAATGTGCTGGCAACGATGCCAAGGCGGCGCGGCAGCTGAAACTGGCACAAGAAGTTCAGATGCTTGAGGGACAGCTCGAAGAGGTGCGTCTGGAGAAAAAGCACACTGCAAAACATGTGCGTGCCGGAGACCTTGATGAGGCGCAGCGCCTTGATGCGCTGCCCAAAGCGCAAAGGCTATTTATCGACATCATTCGCATGATTGCCTATCGGGCTGAGACTTGCATGGTGCCGGCTGTGGCAAACGCACAAGGCAAAAAAGCCAATCCAAGAAAGGCGCTGCAGACATTATTCAGCACCGATGCCAATATCATCCCTGATCATGAAAATCGCATTCTGAAGGTTCAGATCCTTGGCTCGGGCAGCCGTTGCGTAGACCGTGCGCTGGCACCGCTTCTGGATGAATTGACGACTACTGAAACCGTGTATCCCGGAACCGATCTGAAACTGGTTTACGAACTCACAGCAAATCACTGTGAAGCGAACTGATCGACAAATGGGTACAGGGTGAAATTAGCCTATTTCAGGAAGTCTGAAACTAAAAAATTGATGTGTTAATCTGGTTTCAATTTAACGCATCCGTTGTCATGTCCAGTTTGTATCGGTTAGTTTTCACAATAACTCACGTCAATTTAATTTCGCAAACAAAAGCGTTCAAATATCAATGGCGTAGCACAACATAAATTTCTGGATTGCAAGGAGTACAAAAAATGAAAATGCGGATTGTTTCGATATTTCTTTGTATTGGCGTAATATCGAATGTTGCAACTGTGGCGGATGGCGTATTACCATCAACTGATGAAATAGTTTCAAAACATATGGTGGCGGAAGCGATGCTTACATCTCATTTCATTGATGCTGCACTAAAAGAGGGTATGAGCCAAGACGAAATCAACGCTGTTCTAACCAAAATTGCCGAGAAATCAATCATATCTGAATTCTGGGTTAGTGATGAAGGAGGAAACATTGAATTTTCGAATTTTCCTAACGTAAACTTCAAATTTCCAACAAACTCCTCCAGTAATTCGCAGGCTTCACCCTTTGCTGCGCTTCTAGAAGGTAGTGAATCTGTTGTTGTTCAAGAATTGATGGAACGTGAATTGGATGGGAAATCGTATAAATATGTAGGCGTATCGGGGACTGATAAACCACGAATTGTTCAAATCGGAGTTTCAGAATCAGAGATGGAGTGAAAAATTTTTACGACTGCATTAACATACCGCAGGGAACCAACGTGTACGGAAATCGCCGGATTGGCTTGACTTCAGTATAAAAATACTTTAAAATCTATGTTTAGCGTCTGGGATGAGTCGCCAAGCGTCTCGTCTTAGGGTACAAAACCCTAATAGCCCAGTCGCTTTTTTTTGTACTGACTCTGAGAATTGAAAGTGTACCTATGCTACATTGATGAATCTGGAACCTCGGATATCCCTGGAAACACTTCCCACTTTGTCCTCGCTGGAATCTCAATACCAATCTGGCATTGGCGAGATGCAGACAGTGAGATAACGAATATAAAGCGTAAATATAACCTTCGGGACTCTGAAATACACACAGCTTGGCTGTTAAGAAAATATTTGGAACAATCCCACGTTCAAGACTTCGATTGTCTTACTCCGTCACAACGCCGATCGGAAGTTAACAAATTCCGAAAGAGACATCTACTCAAGCTTCTACAATCAAATCGTATAAAAGCCTATCGACAGAGCAAGAAAACCTACAAGCATACTAATGCATATATCCACTTAACTCTACAAGAACGTTATAGTTTCGTTGAAGAGATTGCGAAATGTGTTTCAAATTGGGGGTTCGCTCGATTGTTCGCAGAGTGTATAGACAAAATTCACTTTGATCCATTGCGAACTCCATCCTCGGTAGATGAACAAGCATTTGAACAATTGATTTCGAGATTCGAGCAGTATCTCCAAAATACAGAGGATTCAAGCAGTCAGAATAATTATGGACTTATAGTTCATGACAACAACCAAACTGTAGCTAGAAAGCATACCAACTTAATGAGACAATACCATACGCAAGGTACGTTTTTTACTTCAATAAAAAAAATTATTGAAACACCGCTTTTTGTTGACAGCCAACTAACCAGTATGGTACAAATCGCTGATCTTTGTAGTTACGGGCTAAGGCGGTATCTAGAGAATTCAGAGACGATTCTATTCGACATGATCTATAAACGCGCAGATAGAAATCGTGGGCGGGTGGTCGGAATTCGCCACTTCACTGATAATCTATGTGAATGTAAGGTTTGTCGTCAGCACTAAGCGTAATGCCGACAACAAATTCTGGAGACTGACGACTTTGGTAAACAGTTCGGCAATGTGGGCCAAGATCGTTAAAAGCTAAATTGTCGTTCCTGAATAATTCAAATATAGGATATAAAACATTGATAATATTAGAATATTTTGATTTTATTCTCAGTACAATATTGCAAAAAAAGTTACAAAATACAGTGATTTCCTTGCAATATCAGACAAGAAAAATGAGGCCCTATCTACCGAATTCAAGCACCCAGTTCGATCCGTTTCGACAATATCTGGACAACATCATCGGCAATCCTTGCCATGCATATAAATTTTACAAGCAGAACTGTGAACGGTGTATTGTTCATATCTCATCTGGATACCAACCTGATCCTTGCTGTATCAATTCGTTTGTCCAAGCTAGCAACAAGCAAAGCCCTAAATTTTCGACTCCCCATTTCTTTGTGTGATCCCCGGCGTAGCCATCGTATAGATATTTCATTTGCTCATGATAATACTGAGCAAAATTTCGATATGGACCGTCAGAACCGTACGAACTCAAGTCAATATGATTTTTAGCTAGATTCGCAAGAGAGGGGATGATTTTTTCTGTCTTTATCCAGTCGTAGACTACATCAATCTTTAAGTCATCAAATTTTCCGGAGTCTATTAGGTGATTGATTTCTAGAATAAGTAGAGTGAACGCGGTCAGCTTAACCTTAGGCAGATCGATAATGCTATCTATTGTGTTGATGATATCTGTCGCCAGCTTCGCATATTGAGTTGCATCTTCTCTTGAAACCGTATGGATACTATGATGAGCTACTTGGTTTCGGAGTGCTCGGAGTTTGCGAATTGCATTTGCTGTTGTTCGTCTTAAGGCACCCTTGAATTCGAGGTAGTCAATTGGTCGTTCTAACGGATTCTTGAATGTTTCGTTAGAGGGTAAGAGGGATTCCACTTTGATTCTAGCGGCCAACTCTAGCGCGCTCCAAGTTTCCGCTACTGTGCAATCAGGAGGGAGTTTAAGAGCATGATCTATTCTCGTGTTTGTTGTAGCAATGTGAATGTCCATGTTGGGGTCTTCCAACATTTCATACTGGATCTGATTTAAAGAATTCGCAAAGAAGCTAATTTCAGCACCACGGAACTTGATTTTCTCAATTAAAGGAATCAACGACAAAATAGGTTCCTTAGCGATCCATGCAAGAATCAATACAATCAGTGGCCATACTACGATTTCCAGAAGCCTAATGGTAGTATCCATAATCAGGTAAAAATCCACTTTGATGGCAATGATGGGCGTGATCTTCTAGCTGTTCAACAACCGTGAATGGAAAGCAAATTAGCTGTATCAGTATTTCCGTTGGAATATCTAGTCTGGAATATATTTGTATGATTTCAAGAAGTTATTATGTAAAATTCGGCAATATAAAGCAAAGAATTTCGGTGAAAATAGCATTGTATAGTCGAATTTTCAGGGGCGATTAAATACTTTCATCTACCCACAGTTGACTTCGCGTTTGATGTCGCATTAGTTTGATGTTTTCTCTGCATGTATTCCTCGATGATAAATTAACGCCGGGATGAACAAGCCGTAGGCTTTCCACAATTTTCGAGTTCCCGGCAAAGGTTGACTTTTTCTCGACTCAAACCCGGCGATGCTCGCAAGGTCAATGACGAATGTCCGGATATTTGGATTGTAATTCGGAGGGCCTCGAGAACCGCGGATACCGCGAAAGTGCAAATAGGCATATAGACATTCGACCTGCTCGTCTCCCACCACCTGCCTTGCTGGAACCTGCGGGTTGTTACGCGCCATGTAATTCAGATCATGAATGTAACAGGCGGTGGTCGCATCGAACACCAGGCACTTGCGCAGATCATCCGCATGATCGAACTGGCGGGTGGCGATGCGCGTGCCGTTTTTCAACACGCTGAACCAGGTCTCAATGTGCCAGCGCAACTCATACCACCGAACCACCTTGCGTGCCTGTTCGGCACTCGCCTCGCCCTCAGTTGTCAATAGCAGCCAGTGCAGCGGCTTTTCACCTCGCGGTGCATGAATCTCGTCAACACTCACCGCCAGCATCTGCGTCGGCGTCTGATCTTTGGCCAATACCGGCGCCCCGAGCGTCACCCTACAGGCCCGCAAATCCAACCGCGCCTTGCGCGCCTTGCGCTTGCGCTTGCCACCACAGGCCTCAATCTGAATCGTCTTGTGCGCAATCACCGGCTGCTTTGACAGATGCAACGGCAACTTCTCAGTAGTGCCGTCTTGCAGTATCACCTTACGTTTGCGCGCACCATTGGAACGCACCAGCAAACTGTCACCGGATGCCACTGCCTGGCGAAGCATCGACCACAAATCCGCCTCCCGATCACACACCGTAATGACCCGCGTGTCCGGGCAAGCCTCGGATAATTCATGCGCCCGTGATAGCCCTGTCAGCCAACGCTCGCTTTCCTTCTTGGTTCCCTCATCGCATTCATTCGCTTTTTTATCCACCTTGCGAAATCCCGCATCCAGCGCATACACCCCCAAAGGACGACCCACCTCGTTGATCGCAAGTCCAAAATGCGCCAGAATTCCCTTCGCTCCCGCACCGCGACCGCCAATGCCCACCAAGCCTTCGGTGTCACTCAAACCGTGATAGTTCAACGCAGTGGTGTCCTGTATCGCCAGCACCACCGATTCGCTCACACAACGCTCAGCAGTACTCGCCTGATGAGGCTCCAAGATATGTTCCATACTCACCTGTTCATTCGATAACAGCCGATACACCGCCTTGCGGTCCGATCGACTCGGAAAAATCACCGGGATCGATTCTCCGAGATGATCAACCCATGCCTTGCCTATCTTAACAATCCGCTCTCGTATCCGACCGTCAGGATGGCTCGAGCGCGCATACTCGCGCTCTGCCCAGCGCGCATACTCGCGCTCTGCCCAGTGCGCATCTTCGCTCAAATACACAGCCTTGGGCTTGACTATCGCCCGGCGCTTCACCTCGCACAATCGCTCCTGCCAATTATCCGACAATGGCTTCATCCATACCGACTTTCTTGTGCCAGGCTGTGCCCGGCGCTGTGCTTGCCCGCTGCTTAATCGAGAACACCGACTCCACCCCGCTGCCTCATAACTGCTGCCGCGATAACATTGCTCCACATACGTATAGGCCAATACCGGTGAAACTGAGTAGGATGCCTCCCAGTCAGCAGCCACTCGCTTGCACGCGTGCTGCAACACCTCAGATGCCAGCCCATACACCCGGGGAATCAGTAAAAATCGATGATTGCAGATGACCGCCGACAAATTCGCTGCACGCATATCTGCATCCCATCCAATCCATTCATCGCGCGCCTTTTGGTGCCAACTCGCTGCCGAAAATCCAATCCCGCCAATGACTCCATGCACGGAACTACCAATCCAGTACCGTATCTGACCCCCAGGTGGACGCTTGAATCCCTGCGGATGCCAAGCTTTCATCATCGCATCCCAACTGCGCCGCTGATGCCGATTGGATGCCACTTCCAGAGTAATCTCACCCACATCCGATAACCGAGCGCGCATCTTCGACAACCCATCCAATCCGGCAGGTGGCGTAACTTCATTCACCAATTCCGGAACCCCGGGGCGCACTTGCGGCAACTCAAAGCCCGCTTTGTGCGACATCTTGACCAACGCCTTGCGGGCCGAACTCACCGCAGGGCGGCCTTTGCTATCATACCAATGGTCAAGCTCGCACAAAAGCCGGGCAAGTTCACCGCGCGTTGTAGATGGGTTACTCGATTCCTCCATCACCCGCATGACAGTTTCGGCACTGAATTGTCGCATTCCGACTTGCATGCCGATATGATGGCATAATTATCGTTCGAAGTTAACTGTGGGCAGATGAAAGGATTAAATACGTAGTGACATCAGTGAATCAACTGATTTTTGTTCTCCGAATGTGGAAGAATCTCTACGAAACTTAAACTGCCAGCGAAGTCGGTATTTTCTCCGACAGGTTCTGTTCATGAATACGAAACTTACATTCTCTGCTTCAAGAATTTTGGTAGCAGATTTTTCAGTCTATTTCGCGACTGAAATTGCAGTAATCCGCTAATTTTCTTCTTCATTCTGATTATTTTGTTTTGGTGCTTCGACGAACAGATTCCGTAAATCATACTACGCAATTTGGATTAGATATAAAAATGAGTAACAATAATTTCATGAAATAAACGATAAAGAACTCAACACTATCGGGCAGGTTATTGGTAACACTTGGAGGCTTACGCAATCAGAATTAAGATTACAGGATATTATTGTATAGCGATGAACTAGGTTAAGCTTCCGAATCCGCCACCCCCTGGAGTTTCAATGACAAAGATGTCGTCTATTCCCATCTCCGTTCGATCGGTAGAATTCATGCTTTCCAGACTGCCATCTGATCGAATAACGCTGTTCTTGCCGGTTTGACCTGGGTCGCCTCCAGCTAAGCCATACGGTGGCACTCTTCTGTGACCTGACAGAATCGCTGCGGTCATCGGCTCCAGAAAACGAACTTTTCGCACCGTTCCATTTCCGCCCTGATGTTTGCCTTTTCCGCCGCTCCCGTGTCGAATTGAAAAACTCTCCAATCTGACTGGAAACCGCCATTCCAGTACTTCTGGGTCTGTCAATTTTGCATTGGTCATGTGCGTGTGAACAGCATCGCAACCGTCGAAATCCGGGCCAGCCCCAGAGCCACCGCAAATCGTCTCGTAGTACTGATACTTTTCATTGCCGAAGGTAAAGTTGTTCATCGTACCCTGTGCCGCTGCGAGAACTCCCATAGCGCCGTATAACGTATCTGTAATGTACTGTGAGGTTTCTACATTTCCCGCAACGACAGCAGCAGGATAAACCGGTTTCAACATACAGCCGTCAGGAATAATGATCTCAATTGGCTTCAGACACCCTTCATTCATAGGGATTACATCGTCAACCAGAGTGCGAAATACATACATGACTGCCGCTCTTGCTACGGAAGAAGGTGCATTGAAATTACTCTCTCTCTGGGGAGATGTTCCGGTGAAATCTACAACCGCTGTTTGTTCATCGTTATTGATCGAAATGGTAACTTCAATAACACTGCCATCATCCATTTCATATTTGAAATGACCATTTTTGAGTGCCTCAAGAACTCGTTTTACAGCACCTTCGGCATTGTCCTGCACATGTTGCATGTAGGCGACGACTACATCCAGTCCGAAATGTTCCACCATCGATTTCAGTTCTTGGACGCCTTTTTCATTGGCTGCCACCTGCGCACGAATATCAGCCAGATTTTGCTCGATGTTCCGCACAGGGTAGGTGGCGCCTTCAAGCAAGCCACGAATTTCCGTTTCGAGAAATTCACCTTCGCGTATGAGTTGAACGTCATCGATCAAAACCCCTTCCTCTTCAATTACATGGCTGTCAGGCGGCATGGATCCAGGCGTGATTCCGCCGACATCAGCATGATGCCCTCGAGAGGCGACATAAAACAGAATGGAACCTTTCGTTTGTTCGAAAACAGGAGTGATGACAGTAATATCCGGTAAATGAGTTCCGCCGTTGTATGGATTATTCAATATATAGGAATCCCCTTGCTTCATCGTTCCATGTCGATTACGGATGACAATTTTCACGGATTCGCTCATGGAACCAAGATGTACCGGCATGTGCGGAGCGTTGGCTACCAGATCACCTTGAGAGTCGAATATCGCACAAGAGAAATCAAGCCGCTCCTTGATGTTCACTGAATATGCCGAGTTTTCGAGTGATGCCCCCATTTGTTCTGCAATGGACATGAAAAGATTGTTGAAAACTTCGAGCATGACAGGGTCAGCATCCGTGCCTACGACTCGTCGAGTCGGGCGCGGTACCGTTCGAGTCAGAATCAGATGGTTGTAGCTTGTTGTCTCAAGTTCCCAGTCTTGTTCTACAACCGTTGTTCCTGTAGATTCGATCACGATTGCCGGCCCTTGGATACGATCCCCGGGCTGAAGATTCTCTCGAATGTAAACTCTGCCTTGATGAAAATCGTTCGCAAAATACATCTGAGCCTCTTTAACTGGCTTCAATGGAGACTTGCGGGCTGATTTTTCCTGTTTCAGTTCTTCATGCATTTCGGTTTTGCCAATCGCTTCTACTGCAATTGCTTCGACGATTACTGCTTTTTCAGGCATGACGAAGCCAAATCTCTGCTTATGCAATTCTTCAAACTGTCGACGAACTACATCGCTGTTTCCTGCATCAACAATTATTGCGGAATCAGTACCGTCATATCGCACATGCACTCTTTTTTGTGTAGAGATGCTTTGATCTTGAATATCTTGATCTTGAATATCTTGATCTTGAACATCTTTCTTAGCTTTTTCTGCAATCTTGGCATAACGCTCATTTAAGGATGAGATGAGCTCATCTGAAAGTTTGCCTTCCACAGCTTCTTCATATATGGCACGAACGTCAGCCAGACCGATCCCATATGCGGAAAGCACCCCAGCGTAAGGATGAATGAATACTGTTTCAATGCCTAGGGCATCAGCCACCAGACATGCATGTTGGCCTCCAGCGCCTCCAAAACTGCAAAGCGTGTATTCTGTAATGTCATATCCGCGTTGCACAGAAATCTTCTTGATGGCGTTCGCCATGTTGTCGACTGCAATCTTAAGAAAGCCTTCAGCAACCCCATGGGGTGAGCGATCATCACCCGTCGCTTGTCGTATGGCATTCGCCATTTCTTTGAATTTAAGGCGAACAATTTCACTGTCAATTGGCTGATCTCCGTTCAAACCGAATATCTTTGGAAAATACTCCGGTTGCAGCCGACCCAAAAATAGATTGCAGTCTGTAATGGTAAGAGGACCGTTTCGTCGATAGCAGGCCGGGCCTGGATTGGCACCAGCTGAATCAGGTCCAACCCGGTATTTCAGTCCGTCAAATTTCAAGATGGAACCACCACCTGCGGCGACAGTGTGTATGCGCATGATTGGCGAACGAATTCTCACGCCTGCCACGAAAGTATCATAGGCACGTTCGTACTCGCCCGCATAGTGAGAAACATCGGTAGACGTTCCACCCATGTCGAATGAAATAATCTTGTCGAATCCAGCAATTCTGCTGGTTTCCACTGCACCAACTATTCCTCCTGCCGGCCCGGAAAGTATGCTGTCTTTGCCTTGAAATCGATAGGCGTCCGTCAGACCTCCATTGGATTGCATGAACATAAGCCTCACGCCTTTCAGCTCACTGGCAACCTGATCGACATAACGGCGCAAGACAGGCGACAGATAGGCGTCGACCACGGTAGTGTCACCGCGTCCAACAAGTTTCATGAGCGGGCTGGTTTCATGCGAAGTCGAAATCTGCGTGTAGCCAATCTCACGGGCGATTTGTGCGACGATTTTTTCGTGTTCATGAAATCGGTAGCCATGCATGAACACGATGGCGCATGCGTGAATTCCGGAATCATAGACATTCTTTAGGCTTTCGTATGCAGCATCGTAATCTAGCTCTCTCAATACTTCTCCATAGGCACTGTGACGCTGGTCGATTTCAACGACTTTTTCATAGAGAAGGTCCGGCAACACAATTTGTCTTGAAAACAAATCCGGGCGTGTCTGATATCCAATGCGCAGGGCATCATGAAATCCCTTTGTTGTAATCAGCACGCATGGATTGCCCTTGCGTTCCAGCAACGCATTGGTGGCAACCGTTGTACCCATCTTTATGGCACTGATCAACTCCGGTCCAAGTTCAGTTGCAGAAGAATTCAGTATCTCCCGAATTCCCTGAATCGCTGCGTCCCGATAGCGCTCAGGGTTGTCAGACAATAGTTTGTGGGTGATGAGCGAACCATTCGGATTGCTGGCTACGATGTCAGTAAATGTTCCACCGCGATCGATCCAAAACTGCCAGCGTCTAGGCGTCTGATTTTGTATTGCTATCTCATTCATTATTGCAAGGACTCTTTATCATGCGGAAATTATAGACAATCGGTAGCCCTGCCAATTGAAGTCACCAGGCAATTCTCTGTCGGCACTTTGTACAATGTGGTTGTGAAAACTTTGCAGAGCGTTACATGAAAATTGACTTGTCTAGTGGAATTATTGAGGGAGTGAAGCAAACCCCATCTCCCAACTGCGATAGTCGTCCATCGGGCGTTCGCCCCGAAGCACTCATCATACATTCAATCAGTCTGCCTCCCGGTCAATATGGCGGCAGTGAAATTGAGGAGCTGTTCTGCAACAAACTGGATTGCAGCACACATTCATATTTTCATGCATTGAAGAATCTCAAAGTATCCGCACATTTGCTGATTCGCAGAAATGGTGAAGTGATTCAGTTTGTATCTTTGAACGAGCGTGCCTGGCACGCTGGTGAGTCGTTTTGCCTGGCGCGAGAGAATGTAAATGACTTTTCTATCGGGATAGAACTGGAAGGATGTGATGAAGATACCTTCGAAGAAGATCAATATGCAGCACTCGATGAATTAATTAGATTGCTGACTGCCGAATATCCGCAAATCAACCATTCCAGAATATTTGGTCACTCGGAAATTGCCCCAAAAAGAAAAACCGACCCTGGCCCCAATTTTGAATGGTCTAGAGTGCGGTAATCAGAGCGTGTTAGAAGTTGTCGTAATATAGACTTACTTCGGTTTTTTGGTTCTGTCGTGTTGCCACAAAACATCTTTTCCACCAGCTTCAAGATTAATATACCGGGATATGACAAAGAGAAGATCAGATAGTCTATTCAAATACTTACGGGATATTTCTGATACATCTTCTGATTTAGCTAGAGTGTGAATTTTACGTTCGGCACGTCTACAGACACTGCGTGCAATGTGTCCCATTGCTGCCGCGGGAGTTCCGCCAGGCAGGATAAACTCCTTGAGAGGTGCAAGCTCACTGTTGAACTGGTCGAGATTTTGTTCGAGAAACATAACTCGATCATCCTTGACAAGAACCAGTCCTGGAATACTCAACTCTCCACCAATATCGAATAGAGTATGTTGAACACTTGAAAGGCAGGATTGAATTTCTTCTGGTACGTCGTGTGTCAGCATGACGCCTATGCAACTGTTCAATTCATCAATGTCGCCCATGGCATCGACTCTAGGGGAGTCTTTGGAAGTCCGACTACCGTCTCCAAGCCCTGTTGTTCCGTCATCACCTTTTCTGGTGTAGATTTTTGAAAGTCTGTTTCCCATAAACCTTATTCTGAATAGAAGCGAGTGTCAATATATCAGTATTTGAGGCTAATGAGATGCGAAGGAAGACCATCTCATCATTTACGTAGGAATAAGCAATCAGACAGGTTTTTGCTCATTCAGATAAACTTTGTTCCAGAGTCTGTACGATCCAGCTGTTCAAACTCAGTCGGCTTTCTGCCGCTGAGTGCGCAACGCGTTGATGCAGGTCTGGCCCAAGGCGGACATTCAATTTGCCTGAGTACGACTTCCTGGGTTCGATCCCATCTTCCCGGCAGGACTTAAGGTATTCGTCAATGGAACAGTGAAACTCGCGCTGAATCCCATCGACATCAGTGGCTTCGAAAGTTGCGATTGGATAGGGACCGCAATTAACGACCCGTCCGTGAAGACGACCGACAGATTCATCAAATTCAACCTCAGCTGTGTAGCCTTTGTATTTCATCATGGTTTGACTCCTGCAGTTTACACCCGTGAAATGCGCATGACATTGGTCAGTTAGGAACTCGGCCATTTCCGACCGGAAATTGTCAGCGAGTAGCTGCGTTGAAATTGTGGAGACGTCCGCACCCAATTCAAACCACAAAAAGTGGAGTACCCAATGTCCACCATTCTCTTTTTCAGCATAGTCAGTTACGAGCGGTTGGCTTGGCTACGATCACACCGGGAAAGGTTTTCATAGGGATAGAGAAAATGAACCGTCCGTGCCGTTGTAGACCAACACACATCTAGCTAGCAAATCTCGACCAAACAACGCAATCAGTTTTTGAGATCCAAGGTTTACGCCATAAGCTCTAAATGTGTTGACGGGGCTAAGGCCGTGAATTTCCAGTCGACCCGCAAATATTGGCACGACCTCATTTGCGTGAGTAGCTGAGGAAATTCTTCCGCTATCGACAATTGCCAAACCTGCTTTCGCTGCTGCAGATTGATCAATACATGTCGCACTCGCCCCCGTATCTATAAGGGCCATCCCCGTAACTGGTGTTATTGGAATTTTGCCTTTTTGACAAGTGATTTGATCTGATCTTCAAAAGGAGACAATGTGACATACACTTTTGGGCCACCCACTCGCAACGCCGTACTTGGGTTTGCAAGTACGACGTTCCCATGCTGATCTTTCCTCTCTGATTGGACACGTATATTAAGAGTTGGCAACGAGCGGAACTCCTACAGCCAGGGCGGGAATGCTTGGGCTCTCTGAATCGTAAGGCTGCAACACTGAACGTACTAAAAATGGATTCGTGCCAAATAATTTAGCACCCTCGGTTACGCCTTCTTCGGGAGTTTCATAAGCGCCATGGACACTTTCCCCTTTAATCAACAAGTACTTGCCAGGATACTCTTTCAAGAGTTCCTCGTGATTGTCCTTCAAGTAGGTTTTCTCCGTGGATAGAATGTCTTCCATCGTGTGGCCTCTACACCTCTAAAATAGCTTGTCAAGTATTTTGTCTATATTCTATCCAATTCCAATCCGAAGTTCCCGTTTCTTCAATCAGCAGTTCTGATATGGATTGACTTGTCAAATTTATTTATCATAGCAACCATCATTTCATGATCCAGAACACGAAAGCAGAAGGCAGCGGGCTTATGACGACGGTGGATCCTGCTGATATCCGCGGGTTGGTTACGTAACTCCATCCAGATAACTGAAAAGTGTTTTAGAAGTACCTTATTTGACGCGGAAGATGAATTCGCCACACGCTCGTGTAACCTTTTCGCAATCAATGTTATTTCGTATGGTTGAAAAATTTTTCTTGGAAGAGGTTGAATTTCAGGCTCATTCCTAGATTGGAATTCACTATGAGGGGCGGGTTGAAAATTTTGACAATGAGTTGGATTTCACACATAATTTGAGAATATTTTACTATTCGATTACTTTCAGTTGTTGAGGCTCAATTTGCAGCCACAACTAGATAGCACAACCTTACAGTGACCACTGTGAGTTTCGTAATTACAAGGCTTGGAATATGGGTATATTCATTCTGCAATCTTCTCCTGATTTAAGTTTGCACGCAATTTTTCAATGTAATCAGGTAACAGTGGACTCGGTTTATTCTTTTGGAGTTTTTCCATGATAACGGGTAGTTTAGTTGCGATCGTAACACCGATGCATGAGGATGGATCGGTAGATTTGGATTCCCTCGCGGGATTAATTGAACATCACATCGAAGCGGGAACGGACGGCATCATATCAGTCGGTACAACTGGTGAATCAGCCACGCTCAGCCATGATGAACATCAAGTGGTGATTGAGAAAACGATTCAATGCGTTAATGGCCGGATTCCGGTAATTGCAGGGACCGGTTCCAATAGCACTGCAGAAGCGCTGGAATTGACAAAAGCAGCACACGAACTTGGTGCCGACGCCTGCCTATTGGTTGTTCCTTATTACAACAAGCCGCCTCAGGAAGGTCTGTACCAGCATTTCAAACTGATCGCGGAATCTGTTTCCATCCCGCAGATACTCTATAACGTTCCGGGCCGTACCTCAGTGGACTTGCACAATAGTACGGCGATTCGCCTGAGCCACATTGACAATATCATTGGCATCAAGGATGCGACTGCCGACATAGAACGTGGCCGTAAGTTGATGGAACAGACGGCAGATGATTTTGTGTCTTACTCAGGCCAGGACACTGCGGCTATGGATCTGATGCTGGCAGGGGGAAAGGGCACGATTTCTGTTACAGCAAATGTCGCACCCAAACTGATGCACGAGATGTGTACGGCAGCTGTAGCTGGCAACACAGATTTAGCCGTTGAACTGAATGACAAGCTGATGCCGCTGCATGAGGCGATGTTCATCGAGTCAAATCCAATCCCAGCAAAGTGGGGTGTGTCGCAACAAGGTTTCATTCAGAATAGTCTGAGACTCCCGCTAGTTCCTCTTTCTGATGAGGCACAGGACCCTGTACGAGCAGCCATGATTACGACTGGTGTGTTGTAGACAGATTCTCAATTCTGAATTTCTATCAACTTCCTTTTGTTCGCTAGGGATGACTGACTACGCGGAGCCCCAGTTTCGCCAGTCGGATTTGTGCTTGATTGGCGTTGAACCTTGGCGCTGACGTTAAATGCTCAAGTCTATGGGCTAATTGAGAGGCAGAGTCGCCAGATCGTCCAGCAGTGCTGAATATCGGAACTCTGTGAAACGATTCTGCTAAATCTGCAAACTGTTTTCTGACAACCCTGCTGACTCCATATTTCGGAAAGTAGGCAGTTGTTGTCTTCCGTATCGAAACTTTACCAAGTAATATTCCACACAGGATGCACCAACAGCGTGCCAAGTTCTTAAATGGAAACCGACCGGCACAACAACCCGATGACTCTCAAACGGATTTTTAGAGGTGTAAGTTCAGACTTCCTGACCTCGACCAATTAAATATGTCATCATTCTAAAGGTTTGTCGGGCGGTTTTCATTGAAAAGTGCGAGGCAGGTGCTGGGAAATCCTTCGCAGATGGCTTTCGAATCGAGTTGTTGGAGGCGCAATAGGGCATGTCGGCAATCCTGCGAACTGAATAAGGTGACATATTAAATTAGCCGGCATTGCAAAGAAATTCACTGAGAATATCATTCGGTTTTCATAAAAAGAATATAAGTATTATCAACATGCGTGAACTTGAAGCAAATCGGATTGGAAATAGAGGTCAGGAAGTCTGAAGTTTTGATTTTTTAGATTCAATGGATATAATTCCTAATTAGTTCAACTAATTTAGTATATGCTACCTTATCAGTACGAAAGACGGATAAAGATTACACTGCCGCCGGGCAGGTCGGCATTTCTTTGGGGGGCGCGTCAGACTGGAAAATCGACGTTGCTCCGAAAACAGTTTCCGAGAAGCGTTTTCTACGACCTGCTTGACAGCGATGTAATGATACGCTTGTTGTCTCGACCACGATTGCTCGGAGACGAATTACAGGGTTTTGATTCTGCAGATCTGACTCAACCTGTAATCATTGATGAAGTGCAGAAAGTCCCAAATCTGCTCAACGAAGTGCATCGGCTTATCGAATCATATGGTTACAGCTTCATTCTTTGCGGGTCCAGTGCACGGAAACTGAATCAGAGCGGTGTCAATCTTCTCGGCGGTCGGGCCTGGAGATTGGAGCTTTATCCTCTATCATGGAGTGAGGTGCCGAAATTTGATTTGCTGGCTGCGATGTCCACAGGTTTATTGCCGGGTCTCTATGCGCAGCCAGACCAGAGTCGTTCACTGGACGCTTATGTTCGAGACTATTTGACTCAGGAGATTTTCAACGAAGCGCTTGTACGAAACAGTGCTGGATTCTTACGTTTCTTCGATGCGCTGTCATACTGTAATGGCGAAATGTTGAACTACTCGTCGATTGCCCGTGATTGTGCAATTGATGCAAAGACAGTTCGTACCTATTTTGAAATTCTGGCCGATACGCTAATCGGCTATTTTGTCAATCCGTTCAGAAAACGCGGAACGCGTCAGGCAATTTCAAGCGCTCCCAAGTTTTATTTATTTGATATCGGTATCGCCAACCATATCTGCGGTAATTCAATTGCTCATACACGCGGCAGAGAATTTGGCAGAAGTTTTGAGCACTTCATATTTCTTGAAATGATCGCAGCGAGAGGATATCAGGAATCTACTGATCGCATTGAGTATTGGCGGACTAAACATGGACTCGAAGTTAATTTTGTTTTAGGAAACGGGGCAATCGCCATTGAAGTTAAAAATCGAATTCGCTCTGGAGATCTACGAGCAATGAAAGCTTTTAAGGAAGAATTTCAACCTCGAAGATCAATCATCGTAAGTATGGAACCGGTCAACCGGGTAGTTGATGGAATCGAGGTGCTGAACTATGAACACTTTCTAGATGAACTCCATCAGGGACGGGTGCTGTCAAATTGATATGACTACTTCGGGGAAGAGGGTATAAAATGAGCAGGCTCTTGAGCAGTCATCGCCTTTGAATCACTTTTCGTTTGGAACTTTGGTCACTTTTCAATTAACACTGACACACTCAGCAACCGCGCCTCATCGGAGCGTTGTATTGAGGCGCCCGCAAGCGCTTGGTTAGCACCCCGAACACACCTCGCCACACTTCGGACACCGTTAACTGACGCCGTGAGACAGATACACATGCACATCCTTTGCCTTACGGCATATATCCACCTCGAAGACTCGCTAGGGCAGATCTAATCTCAAGCCCTTTCTTCATCAATTTTCGGGCACATGGCACCTTTATCTTTTCCTTCCGCTCCCGCAAAGACGGTTTTTCCAATCAATCTCAAAGCCACTACGAGTATACTTTTACCCATACCCACTGCAACAACTGAAGACCTCAATTGATTAAATCATGAAGCCCGGAACACTACTCTATACAGGAAAAGCAAAATCCGTTTATCGAACAGAAGGTGACAGTCGTCTATTGATGGAATTCAGAGACGACACATCTGCATTTGACGGCCGAAAAACCCAAGCGCTAAGTCGCAAGGGGAAGGTGAACAATCACTTTAATGCTTTCATTATGAAAAAACTTGAGAACGCAGGAATCAGCACGCACTACGATCGAATAGTAGATCACAACCAGTCGCTGGTAAAGCATTTAGACATGATTCCCGTTGAGTGTGTAGTTCGAAACATCGCAACCGGTTCAATATGCAGGCGGCTCGGGGTAGAGGACGGAATTGAGCTTAAGCCTCCAACTTTTGAGTTTTTTCTCAAGAATGATGAGCTTCACGACCCAATGATCAATGAATATCACATTCGGTCTTTCGGCTGGGCGACAAATGAGGAAATAGAACAGATGAAGCATTTGACGTTTGCAACCAATTCGGTTCTTGTTTCTCTTTTTCGCGATGCAGGAATTATTCTTGTTGATTTCAAACTTGAATTCGGGAGATATGAAAATAGACTGTTGCTTGGTGACGAATTCACCCCAGATGGTTGCAGACTTTGGGATCTGGAAACAAAAGAAAAGCTTGATAAAGATCGATTTCGGCAAGGGCTGGGAGATGTAGTCGAATCTTACGAGATTGCAGCTAGTCGACTAGGAATTGCCATTCCATAGCTAATTCCAGTATTCTCCTAAATGTTCGGCTTATGTACCTCAGTCGAAATTTGATATTCATTGAGAAATCAGCGTATCTACTGTAAGCGATGAACGATCGTGTCGACGTTCACCCAGTAGCACATATTCTGTGCGTGAAGGGTCCGAAGGCACAATCCGATTTCAAGATTCGGCAATTGGAAGCGGTTATTCGTCCGCATCTCCCAGAGCTTGAGTCAATCAGAGTTGACTTTTGCTTCTTCATCCATTCTCTAACCCCAATTTCCAATAGGAAATTAAGTGGGCTGCTCAGCCTGCTCGGCGGAAGCTCCAAACTCGCAGTCGACGAACTGGATAATAAGTCAGTTCTGGTAGTACCAAGATTCGGGACGATTTCAGCGTGGTGCTCCAAAGCAACCGAAATCGTTCGAAGATGTGGGTTTGAGGACATCTTGCGAATCGAAAGAGGCACAATCTGGACTGTTGAATCCACTGTGCCGATGCATCAAAGCCGTACACAACTGCTCTGGCTATATTTGCACGATCGTATGGTTGAATCAATAGTGACTGAGACTGGTCAGATAGAATTGATTTTTAGTCGAAGTGAGCCTAGAAAACTGCAGCAAATAGCCATTCTGTCATCCGGAATCGAAGCGCTCGAGAATGCAAACGAGCAATTGGGGTTGGCGCTTTCAAATTCGGAACTGAACTACATTCACAAGTGGTTCAAATCTCAATGTCGCAATCCTACCGACGCAGAACTGATGATGTTTTCACAGGTCAATTCGGAACATTGCCGACACAAACTATTCAATGCCAGCTGGAAGTTTGACGGTGAAATTTATCCGGATTCCATGTTCTCAATGATACGAGAAACACATCGATTGAATCCATCAGGAACTCTGGTTGCATACGATGATAATGCATCGGTAATCGAAGGCAATTCATCTACAAAGTTTGCACCTTTTCTTTTGGATCGAAGATATCAGTTCGCTCCGGAGCCGGTTCATATCATATATAAAGCGGAAACGCACAATCATCCTACTGCAATTTCTCCTTTTCCAGGGGCAGCGACTGGAGCGGGAGGCGAAATTCGTGACGAAGGTGCAACCGGCATTGGCGGAAAACCGAAAGCTGGGCTGTGCGGCTTCTCCGTTTCGAATTTACGAATCCCACATTGGCTTCAACCTTGGGAAGAAGCTGAAAAAATGCCTCGGCGTATTTCCTCTCCACTTCAGATCATGCTTGAAGCACCTATCGGTTCGGCATCTTTCAATAATGAGTTCGGCCGGCCAAACATAGGCGGATACTTTCGAACTTTCGAAACATCAAACCGGAATAGAACTACCTGGTATGGCTTCCACAAACCAATTATGTTTGCCGGTGGTATAGGAAATATTCGTCCTTCACACATTAAAAAGAAGCAACTCCTTCCGGGGAATTTATTGGTTGTTATTGGAGGACCTTCCATGTTGATCGGACTGGGGGGTGGAGCCGCATCAAGTCTGGGACAGGGACGATCCGGAGAAGAATTGGATTTTGCTTCAGTACAAAGGAGTAACCCGGAAATGCAGCGCCGCTGCCAGGAAGTCATTGATCGTTGTTGCGAATTGGGTGAAGCCAGCCCAATTCTTTCCATACACGATGTAGGTGCTGGAGGCCTGTCTAATGCGTTGCCTGAAATCGTGCATGCTGCAGGCCTTGGTGCTCGTATTGATATGGACAAGATTCCAAATGATGACCCTGCAATGTCGTCAATGGAAATTTGGTGCAATGAAGCGCAGGAACGCTACGTGCTATCCATAGCGCAAGAGCAATTGGCGCAATTTGCTCAAATTTGTGAAAGAGAGCATTGTCCTTTCGCAGTAGTTGGCACAGTGTCTGCAGATAGCCAGCTGCAAGTCAGTGAAAGTGACTCAGATACGTATTCAGAGACCAAGGCGATCGATATCGATATGAAATTCTTAATGGGCGGATTTCTTCAAACGCAACGAGAGGATTGCCGTAAGCAGCAACTTCAGGAAGAATCAAAGCTCGGTGAATTGGAATTCGATGATTGTGTGAGGCAGGTATTACGCTTTCCCAGTGTAAGTGACAAGTCATTTCTGATAACGATTGGAGACCGAACAGTATCAGGTTTGATACATCGGGATCAGATGGTTGGTCCGTGGCAGGTCCCTGTTGGAGATTCAGCAGTGACGTTATCTGGGTTCAATTCTTTTACCGGTGAAGCCATGGCCGTCGGCGAGCGAACACCAATTGCTGTTACAGATGCGCCTGCAAGTGCACGCATGGCGATTGGAGAAGCGCTGACAAATTTGAGATCCGCACCTGTTGGGCTGTTACAGAACGTAAAGTTGTGTGCGAATTGGATGGCAGCCGCTGGTGTGGAAGGGGAAGCCGCAGCGCTTTATGAATCGGTTCGCAGCGTAGCTCTGGACTTGTGCAGGGAGTTAGGCCTACCGATTCCTGTCGGCAAAGATTCGTTGTCGATGTCCACCGAATGGAATGAACCTGACGGAACCAAATGTCAAGTAATTTCACCAATGTCCCTAATCGTTACTGCATTTACTTCCGTAGAAGACGTTCGCGGTTCATTGATTCCTCAGTTGCACAACAGGCCGGACACTGAGCTGTTGCTGATTGATCTCGGTGATGGGAGAAACCGAATGGGAATGTCGGCACTGCATCAGACACAAAATCAGTTATACGGGGCAGTTCCCGATTTGAATGTACCTTCGAACCTGAAAAAATTCTTTGAAGCAATCGGCGATCTAACTCATCTAGGACAGATCCTCGCTTATCACGATCGCTCCGATGGCGGATTGTTCACCACTTTATGTGAAATGGCATTTGCAGGTCGCATGGGCATCGATATACGGATACTTGATGACGTAGATCCAATTCATTTCTTTTTCAATGAAGAGCTAGGTGCAGTAGTCCAGGTTGAAAGACGGAACGTAGATCGAGTACGGACAGCCTTTGAAAAGAAAGGAATCGAGCATCTTGTACACAAAATTGGAATGCCAGTTTCTACAAATGAAATCAAGATTCACGTGGAGGATCAGTTGGTTTATCAGAAACCAAGATCGGAACTTCATGGAATCTGGTCCGAATTGACTTTTCAAATGCAATCTATGCGTGACAATCCAGTTTGTGCTCAGCAGGAATATGACCGCATTCAGGAGTTTGATGATCCAGGTATTACACAGTTTAGCCCTGATTCTTTTCAACGTTTTTGGAACTCAAAATCAGAATTGGTCGAGGTTGCAACAAAGCCAGTAGTTTCCCAAGTCAACTCAGGAATTCGTCCAGCAGTTGCGATATTAAGAGAGCAGGGCGTGAATGGGCATATCGAGATGGCCGCCGCTTTCGACCGAGCCGGTTTCGATTCCTATGATGTTGTCATGGCAGACTTACTCTACGATGAAACCAATCTCGACCGATTCAATGGAATTGTGATGTGCGGAGGATTTTCTTTCGGAGATGTATTTGGTGCCGGAAAGGGATGGGCGGCTACGATTCTCTATCAGAACAAACTAAGGGATGCATTTGAGTCATATTTTTCAGATGCTTCCAAGTTTGCGCTGGGCGTTTGTAACGGGTGTCAGGTCATGGCTGAACTAAAGTCAATAATTCCAGGTACTTCAGGTTGGCCGCGATTTGTCCAAAATCAGTCTGAGCAGTTTGAGGCAAGACTGGTTATGGTAGAAGTTTCGGACAGCAATTCAATATTGACCACTGGGTTCCAAGGGGCTTTTCTACCTATCGCAGTAGCCCATGGCGAAGGCAGAGCAGAGTTTTCGGAAAAATTCGCAAGTATGAGTCTGGCGTCCAATAGTCAGATTTGCTTACGCTATGTTGATAACAAGGAGCAGGTTACAAACAGATACCCATATAACCCCAATGGCTCGGAGAATGCGGTAGCCGGTGTGACGAATTCGGACGGACGAATAACTGCGATGATGCCTCATCCTGAGAGAGTATTCAGGACTGTTCAGTATTCTTGGGCACCAGAAAACTGGGGCGAGGATAGCCCTTGGCTCAATCTGTTTCGAAATGCGAAATTCTGGCTTGAGTAACTGTGGGCCGGTCACTCGACGAGATCACGAATTATCTCAAGCACCTCATACAGGGATGGAACGATTGCATACGACAGTTCTGTGGCGGTGGTTGACGGATCAATTGTGCTAGGCACCATGATGGGTATCATGCCTGCGGATTTTGCACCAATGATGCCGGCTTCGGCATCTTCAACTACAACACATTGACTGGGCGGAGTGGAGATTTTTTCGGCTGCCAGCAAAAATAGATCTGGGGCTGGTTTACCGTTTTCGATTTGATCGCCCGTTACGATAACTTTGATCTTTCTTTGCAAGCCTGACCTTTTCAGCTTTCTGTCAGCTTGAAATCGTGAAGTTGACGTCGCAATCGCTGTACTAAGGTTTGCTTGGTCGAGAAATTCAAGCAATTCCAGCACTCCGATCATCATCTGAACGCCGTTGCAATTCATTTCTTCGTTGTAAAGAAATGTAGAGCGCTCCATAAAGCTTTCAAGATCAATTAGGCTTTCTGTTGCCTCCTCAATTTCTCGTCGTGCGGATAATACGGAACGACCTGCAATTTTGGAATACAGCGAATCTGAAAAAATGAATCCAAACTCTTCAGCGGCCTGAACCCACGCTCTTTTGGATATCGATTCTGTATCGATGAGTACACCATCCAGGTCCAGTATGACGCCAGACAGTTTCATGCAGGCACCGGTTCTGTATTCGCAGCCATTTCTGCGAGCTCGGCCTCTTTCTCTTCAACTTGCTGCAGCCACCACATCTCGGCAAAGCGCCCGTTTCTAGCTAAGAGCTCAGCGTGTGTACCCTGCTCGACAATCTCACCGTCATCGAGAACTAGAATCAAGTCAGCATCAGAAATCGTCGACAGGCGATGTGCGATGACCAACGTAGTTCGATTCTGCGCAACAAGGTCTAGTGCATTTTGGATGTGTCGTTCTGATTTTGAGTCTAGTGATGAGGTTGCCTCATCCAAAATCAGTATAGGAGGATCTTTCAAGATAGTTCTGGCAATCGATACTCGTTGCTTCTCTCCGCCAGAGAGTTTCAAGCCGCGTTCACCGACGATCGTTTCAAACTTTTGAGGCAGAGATTCTACGAATTCTTTCAGATTGGATTGCTCTACAGCTTGATTGAATTCGGCTTCATTGCAGTCTGGTCGCCCATAACAAATGTTGTATTCAATTGTGTCATTGAACAGCACAGTATCTTGAGGTACCACGCCAATTGCAGCATGTAGTGACGCTAGTTTGATGTCGCGTATATCTTGATCGTCAATGGTAATTGCACCGCCCGTAACGTCATAGAATCGAAACAAAAGTCGAACGATGGTAGATTTACCGGCACCGCTTTTACCTACAACCGCAACCTTTTTACCGGAAGGTATTTCAAAGCTTAGATTCTTTAGGATGACGCGATCTTCTGAGTACCCGAAACTGACATTTTCAAAACGAATGCGCGGCTCGTTGGCTGAAAATGGTGGAGCGTTTCTAGGTTCTTGCAGTATGTCTGTGACATCTAGCAGGTTGAACATGCGTTCCATATCCGTGAGCGAGTGATTGATTTCCCGAAAGGTTGTCCCCAAGAACCGAAGCGGTATGTACATCTGCATCAAAAAGGCGTTTAACATGATGAAATCGCCCAGCGTCAATACACCTGCGACGATGCCCTCTGCAGCTAGGTACAGCAGCACAATTAGTCCTGTGATGATAATGAATCCTTGTCCGACGTTGAGAAGGGCAAGAGTCTGTTCGCTGATTACCGACTGTTTTTCCCACTCTCGTATGTGCAAGTCAAATCGCTCAGTTTCATGGTTTTCATTGCCGAAATATTTAACCGTTTCGTAATTCAATAATGCATCCACACTTACCGAATTGGCTCGGGATTCGGCTGCATTCATGCGCACCCGAAATTTGGTGCGCCAGCGTGTGACGTAGTATGTAAACAATGAATAAGCAATGATTGTGCCGCTTGTAATGGCTACAAATTTCAATTCAAAATTTATCGCCAAAAAGACACAGATGACTGATATCTCAAATACTGTAGGTACAATGCTGAAAACGATGTACCACAGTAAGTTATTGATTCCACGTGTGCCGCGTTCAATGTCCCGAGAAATTCCGCCGGTTGAACGATTCTGATGAAAGGAATGTGATAGTTGATGAAGATGCTGAAATACTTTGAGTGCGATGTTACGTACGGCTCTTTGTGATGCTCGTGAGAAAAGGGCATTTCTGAGCTCCTCAAATAGAGTGCTTGCCAATCTAAGCAATCCATAAGTTGCGATCAGAAGAATCGGAACGACCAGAATCGATTCAGGATTAAGCGATACATCAAACCAGTCAACGATTTCCTTGATCGTGATGGGCACGAGAATAACCGTGACTTTAGCGAGAATCAGAAAGAACAGTGCAATACCAATTCTCCAATGGAACTCCCACAGATAGCTAGCGAGTATTCCCAGAGTATTCCAAATACTACGCTTACCGTCTGGCTCAGTTTGGGCCATGAGTTCGATTCCATTCATTGGAATTTTCTGCTAATACAATTGTTGAGAAGGGGCGCGGCTGTTGAACGCCGGTATGTTATCTTTTAGAGGGTTGTTTTCGGTATTTTTTATATACACGAAATCCAAGTAAGACAGCAAGAATTGCACCATAAATTACGGGTTGGGTTATATCGGCTTTAACTTGCAGGTAAAAGTGAACGACGCCGAGAATTCCGATCAGGTAGACTAGTTTGTGCAGTTTCAGCCATCGTTTGGCACCCAACCACTTTACCATGCGATTGGTTGACGTCGCAGCTAGCGGGATAAGCATTGTGAAGGCTGCGGATCCAAATAAAATGTAGTAGCGCTCAACGATATCTTCGAACATCCTTTGAATATCGAAAAAGTTGTCAATCACGAGCCAGGTCAGAAAATGAAGCAAGATGTAGAAGAAGCAAAAAACTCCCAGCATTCTTCGAAGCAGGATCAATTGGTTAATGCCGGTTATCGAACGCAAAGGCGTAATAGCAAGTGTGATAAGCAGCAGGCGAATTCCCCATTGCCCAGTGACGTTCGTGATGTCTTCTATGGGGTCAGCACTGATATTGCCGGTTAAGATGTCCACGACTAACAAAGTAATCGGTACTAAACAAAGTACGAATACGATCGGCTTTGAGCGTCGTATCCACTTGCCCCATTGACTTCCTGAGATCTTTGCCATGTTGGAGTACCACCAAATAAGAAATCGCGATTTCGGAAGCAGCCCCGAAATCGCGAATCTATTTTAGTTGAATCGGAATTAGATTAGAAATTAACAGTCAAATCCAAATCGCTATAAAGATGTCCTACCTGTTCCGTGTAGCCATTGAACATCAAAGTGGGATGTCTCCCGAACAAAGTTCCTACATGTCGCTCGGATGCCTGGCTCCATCTGGGATGATCGACGTTGGGATTTACGTTGGCATAGAAGCCATATTCATTCGGTGCTTGCTCCTGCCATGTGTTGAAAGGCTGCTCTTCCGTGAATTTGACAGATACGATTGATTTGACGCCTTTGAAACCGTATTTCCACGGAACCACAAGTCGAATCGGGGCGCCGTTCTGATTTGGCAAGTGCTCGCCGTACAATCCAACCGCGAATATCGCAAGAGGATTCATGGCTTCATCAATTCGCAGTCCCTCGCGATATGGCCAATTCAAAACAGAGCCAAACAACCCTGATCTTTGCCCGATCATTTCATCCGGGTTTACAAGCGTCAACATTTCAATGTACTTGGCTTTGGAAGTGGGTTTGTGCACTTTCAGGAAATCACCGAGAGAAAATCCCACCCAAGGTACCACCATTGACCAGGCTTCCACACATCGGTGGCGGTATATCCGCTCTTCTGCAGGAAACGTTTTGAGAATATCCTCAATATCCCAGTCCCTGGGTGCCTCGCATTCACCGGATACTGACAGACTCCAAGGTCTTGTAGTCAGCCGGTGTGCTTCTTTTGAAGGACTTCGCTTATCTGTTCCAAACTCATAGAAGTTGTTGTACGAGGTGACATCTTCGTAATCCGTAAGTTCAGCGTCTGTCGAGAATGGACTCTTGATCAGATTTTCAAATTTAGTTGCAGCCGCAGCCTCTTTTAATCCTAGAGACAGCAGTGGCACAGATCCACCGATCGCGAGTGCGGCGGTAGTTTTCAGAAATTTACGGCGATTCTGATACACACTCTGAGGCGTGATCTCACTTGGTTTAATATCAGGTTTCTGTTGGATAATAATGGCTCCATCCCCCGAATTTGTGGTAATTGAATTTCTCAATTAGACAGACATTACTCATAAAAGTTCAAATGCAGCTGCAATTCCCTGCCCGCCACCGATGCACATAGAAACGATGGCTTTTTTCCCACCACAACGCTTAAGTTCATGCAACGCTTTTACAGTCAATATGCAACCGGTTGCACCAATGGGATGGCCAAGTGAAATTCCGCTTCCATTGGGATTGGTGATGTCAGAAGACAGTCCCAAATCCTTCATCACTGCGAGTGCTTGTACCGCAAACGCTTCATTCAATTCGATGACATCGATATCGTCCAAACTGAGTCCGGTTTTATCCAGCAGCTTGCGAATTGCCGGTACTGGACCAATTCCCATGTATTCTGGTTCCACGCCTGAATGAGCATATCCCAGCAGTCTTGCCATAGGTTGATGTCCTGCCTTTTCTGCAGCTCCTGCTTCCATCAATACGATGGCGGCAGCTGCGTCGTTAATTCCGGAAGCATTTCCTGCCGTAACTGAACCTTCCTTCTTGAAAACGGGTCGCATTTTTCCAAGCGATTCCATACTACAATCCGGACGAATATGCTCATCGGTAAGGAATTCTGTCGTGCCCTTGCGTGATTTGATTTCAATCGGAACGATTTGATCGTCGAATCTACCTTCTTTGGCAGCCCGAGCCGCACGCCTGTGGCTCTCAACTGCGAGTTCATCCTGCTCGTCGCGTCCTATATTCCACTTTTCCGCTATGTTTTCAGCGGTAACACCCATATGACAGTCGTGGAACGGATCGCTGAGTGCGCCGACCATGATGTCGACGAATTCGGCATGCCCCATGCGTTGCCCCCAACGCATGCCTGTCGCCCAGTAGGGTGCTGCGCTCATTGATTCAGCACCTCCCGCAATTACAGTATCCGCCTCACCGAGCTGAACATACTGCGCCGCATTTACGATTGCCTGCAACCCGCTGCCGCACAACCGATTTACGGTCAGGGCTGGAGTTTCAACAGGCAACCCGCCTTCAAGTGCGGCATACCTTGAGATATACATGTCACGTTTATCTGAATGCAGAACATTTCCGATTACGCAGTGTCCTACCGACGCTGGGTTGATGCCGGTTTTATCTAGGACGCCACGAACGGCAATTGCGCCCAATTCGCAAGCTGAAAAGGATTTCAGAGAACCGCCATAGTCACCAATACCAGTTCTCACTCCATCTAATACTACCACTTCATTTCCTATCAATTTATTACCCCCTGTTTAGATTCAATAAATGCTGTTATCGGCTGAATTACGTATTTTGCACAGATGTTTCGTATATGAGATAGTTCGTTGGTTGCATTCCAAGCGACTTGTAAGTTGTCACGGCCTTTTGATTACTCTTGTCTACGTAGAGTCTGATACCAGTGACATATTGATTGCTCAAGGCGTGCTTCTTGACAAATGCATACAATCGGTTGAAGACGCCCATGCGACGATACTCAGAATCAACATATACGCTCTGAAGCCACCATTGTACACCGTTGCGCCAATCACTCCATTCGTAGGTGATCATCAAACAACCGACAATACGTCCTTCAATAATCGCCACGACATAGAATCCATACTTTGGGTATTCAAATATCGTTTCAACACCTCGCAATACGACGGATGAATCAAGACGAATTCTTTCAGTCTCCCAAGCCATTTCGATGTTGAAATCAGCGATGATTTTTGCATCGCAAGTTTCTGCAAATCTTACAGTTATCTGGTTTTGTGGGATTTGGTTCAATTTTTTCAGTCAATATTGAGAGTTATTTTTATGCTGTTGAAGTCATTAAACACTCGATCTAGAAATCCGAGTCAAATGAATCCTTATCTAGGCTTGATGGTGGATTGTGGGGTGTACCGCAAATACATATTCCTAGCGTTCCCAAGATTGAATTGCAGTGACTTTCATTATAAAGAGAATCGAGTTGTGAAGTTTCTTGAAGTTGAATAATCTAGCAAAATGATCAAAAGCTTTTTAACGCGGAGCGCTGTAGTCGGAATCCAATTATCTGATTGATTTCAGCAAACTTAAATCAGTTCAGTACTATTGTTTTGTATTCGCATGCGCAGGTAATTGGATATTCAGTTGACAGAGTAAAGTCGATGCCATACAAAGTCGCCGTTCTATAATGACGCTCCTGCTCAAATAGTGTGAGCTGACACAAATTAACAAAGAATCGATTAGACAAAGGGACAGGGAAATGACCTCAACAAATGAATCCAAAGGCTTGAAAACAGCATATCTCGGTCTCGGAGTGATGGGCTATCCAATGGCCGGACATTTAGCGTCAAATGGGTATGATGTGTGCGTTTTTAATCGCACCTCTGCCAAATCGGAGGTGTGGCTGGAGCAACACTCGGGAACCAGCGCGACAACGCCGGCAAAAGCGGCTGCAAATGCAGACGTTGTATTTGCTTGCGTGGGAAACGACAACGATGTCGAAGAAATCTGCTGTGGTGACGATGGAGCATTTTCAGCCATGAAATCTGGGTCTGTATTCGTAGATCATACGACGGCTTCGGCAAACATCGCGAGAAGTATGGCAGAAGTCGCATCTGCATCAGGAGTTAGCTTTATAGATGCTCCGGTATCAGGCGGCCAGGCTGGCGCTGAAAACGGTATTTTGACGATTATGGCAGGGGGTGCCCCTGAAGTATTTGAAACTGTAGCTCCGGTGATGGCGAGTTACGGCAAGGCGGTTACCTTAATGGGGCCTGTAGGGTCCGGACAACTCACTAAAATGGTAAATCAGATTACGATCGCCGGACTGATTCAGGGCCTGTCTGAGGCCATGAATTTTGCGACCAAGGTAGGGTTGGATGAAAAACTCGTGCTAGATGTGATTGCTAAAGGTGCAGCCCAATCGTGGCAGATGGAAAATCGAGGCTCGACAATGGTGAACGATAAATTCGATTTTGGATTTGCAGTCGACTGGATGCGAAAAGACTTGGCGATTTGTCTCAGCGAGGCAAATGCAGTGGGAGCTCGACTTCCCGTTACTGCACTTGTTGATCAATTCTATGCAGAAATTCAAGCTATGGGCGGCTCTCGTTGGGATACGTCAAGCTTGATTCGATTACTGCGCAATCCATAAATTGGCGAATTCATTAACGAACTTGATCTGAAATTTCTACTGATGAACCGCGTAGTGTTCATATCATACTTATGTCAGATTGCTCGGCACAAAGCTACATGCACTTAAAATAAGGGAATTATATACAATAGTGCCGAAACTTCATGACAACTAAATTATTTCAATTACTTAACGGCATTGGGTCAGACTGACTTTTTCTGCTTGACTGGCTGCCGTTTTTCAACCCGCCTGGGAGCACCACCTCGTGTCAATGCAGAAGCAACTCGAACTGGTGTTGCTTTGATGCGGAGGTCGGTGCAGTAGGTTTTTTGGGATGTCTGCTTTGATTTCATTTTTGAATATTACACGTATTCCTAATCAGAGCTTAACTGATTATCAATGCAACGTTAATTACAAATGTCCGGCATTTTGTCGCAAAACTTTTGCTTATCGCAGAAAAATGGAATAGCAACAATAGGCCATTTTGAATTTGCTAGTTCCTCACAATAAATTATTTCGTTTTCTTCCTTTAACCCTTCACTCCAATTTGTTTGTGTCGATGTTTCAGGACAATGTGCATAAATCAAGTCTGAAAATGCAATCATGCCTTGCTTAAACATCTGTTCCATGTTGCTTACATTGTCCTTCCCAATCTCTTCTGCCGCGATTAGCTGTTTGCCTATTGACTGAGCATCAAGAACATTCTTTAAATTCCAAGAATGATTACGTACTATATCTTCAACAAGTTGAAAGTTTTGCTTCGTGAATTCTGACCAAGCGTCTTCAGCAAGACTTCCTATGTACCAAAGTGCTTCGTCTGAGCAAGTTCTATCACCTAATGTAACGTTTGTATGACTGAACAAAAGCAACCCAACAAATAGAATTGATCTTTTAGTCATTTTAATTGTCTCTTTCCGAATCATCGTTGATAAACCCCTTGTCGTGAATTTTCCTTATCACATAGGCAACAGGCTTCCCGGCAACTCTCTTAACTTCTGCATCCACTATAAAGAACATATTAAAAGGATTATTTTCATTTTCAGATACCATTTCCTGTTTTAGTTCATCATCGCATATTAACTTTACTTTTTTACGAGGGTCAATATCTTCAATTATTCCTTTGTCAATGCTCAATGATTTACTTACATCTGAAGCTGATTTCCAATGCAGAACTACTTGATTTACCTGTTCACCAATCGGTGCGTCTCTTTTGCCAATCTGCCGAATACATTCATCTCGTACAGCATTAGCTTCTATCCTGTTGAAATTGACGTTTTGAGTGATGTTGTCGCCAATATGAGTTGAATTTGAATGTTTGAGTTATAGTCACCAGAAACAACCTCTGATACAGTTCGTATATCCTTAAGATCCTTTACCGTTATCCCTGCATCTTCTTCAAGATTTCTGATCAATTATCGATTTAATCTTTTCTCCGAAATGCTTTACAAACTGTTCTAATACATAGTGTTCGAACAGTTGTGTTAATCGGCCTTTAATGAACTCTATTTCGATGCTTCCTTGACTCACCTGATAGAGATACAAATCATATTCATCATCCGAAATACCTTTAGTCGCTAAATACTGTTTGTATTGATTTTCAACACATAACATAGACGCCGTGAACCTCTTTAATTCGAGAGGTTTCGAGTGTTCGATTTTTATAGACAGGTATTCAGGCTCAGTCATGCGAAATACTAACCTACCAACTCCTCATAAGTCAAACTCTTTCCAATCATCCCCTGCACAATACTTTCCATCTGCTTGATGGTGTCGAGAGGGCGGGTGTTATGACGACCAGCAAATTCGGTAACATACCGACCCAGATGCTTATGGCTGATCTTGTGGAATGTTCCCTTGTGAGCACGTTTCAGCACACTCCAAAACGATTCCGCTCCGTTGATGTGGATGTTTTCATCGACATACTCACCAACGCTGTGCTTGACAAACTGGTGGTCGTATCCCTGCATGTTCTGATAACTTTTGAAGTCATCTGTGCATACAGTTGATCCTTTCTCTACATTGTCACTGATGAAGCCATGCAGCGTTTTGCGTTTCGTGTCCTCAATAACCTTTGCGGTTACTTGATTGGTTTCTCTGTCTTTGAGACCTGCCACCGCAGTCTTACCAACTGCACCCCTGCCTTCATTAAGTTTCTTATCCCAGTGCTTATTCTTTTCCAAACCGCCAAAGTAGGACTCATCAGCCTCGACAACACCACTGAAATTCTGATTGTCTTCTTCAAACGATTTTCTGATCTTGTGTGCCAGAGACCACGCAGTCTTTTGGGTAACTCCTAAGTCCCTGTGCAATTTCATAGACGAAACACTTTTGAGACTTGTAGTAAGGAGATAGGTTGCGATTGCCCAAATCTGATAGCCGAGATTTGAGTGTTCCATCACGGTTTCTGTCTTGACACTGAACCGCTTCCCGCAGACCTTGTAATTTCTGCAGCGGAACGGCATGGACTGATGCTTTGCGCCAGTTTGGACATTGGTTGATCCGCAGCGAGGGCAATAAATCCCGTGAGGCCAACGAACATTCGTAAACCATTTCTCTGCTGTTGCATTATCAGGGAACATTTGGAATATCTCAATAAGAGTTATTGAACTAAGCTGCGTTCCGCAGCGGATTTCTGTGCTGGCGTCATCTGCAAGCCTTATTCCAACTCGAACATAGCACAACCGCGCCAGTTCGTATCGCACGGTCAGCGAATCAACTCCATCCTCCCTGCATTTTCCACATTTTATTGCTTCGGTCTGCGAAGTGTGTTTATCTTGACACCGAAGGGCTCGCCACTGCGACGTGCCCAACTTTGTCTTAAACACTTACAGGAGACCTATCATGAGTCCGCTTCGCAAGAAAATGCTCGACGACATGACCGTTCGCGGTCTGTCCGACAGCACCAAGAATATCTATATCAACGCCGTCACCGGCCTGGTGCGACACTATGGCCGCCGCCCCGACACCCTTGAAGCCCAGCAGGTTCAAGACTACCTGCTGTTTCTGCATGAGGAGCGAGGCCTGAGCTGGAGTACCTGCAACACCTGTCTTTATGGCATCCGGTTTTTCTACCGAATCACACTGCAACGGCCGGAGCCACACTTTTACGTGCCCGCGGCCAAACTGCCGTCAAAGCTGCCCGAAATCCTCAACCCCGAACAACTGGTGCGCTTGTTTGCTGCGGTCACCAACCCCAAGCATCGAGTCATCCTAATGACGGCCTACGCGGCCGGACTACGCGCCAGCGAACTGACCTGCTTGCGGGTTTGCGACATCGATTCCGGTCGCATGACCATACGTGTGAACCAGGGCAAGGGCAACAAAGACCGCTACGTACCACTGTCGCCCCGGCTGTTGGACGAACTTCGCACCTATTGGCGAATACGGCGACCTTCGCACTGGCTGTTTCCGGGTCAGCGCGCCGGCCGCCACATCAGCCGTCACAGCATCACCCATATCTACACAAAGGCCAAGACCAAGGCCGGTATCCACAATGCAGGTGGCATCCATACGCTTCGACACTGCTATGCTACCGCGCTGCTTGACGCCGGCGTCGGCCTGCACATCATCCAGCGGCGACTCGGACATGCCTCCATCCGTTCCACCATGCGTTACCTGCATCTGGCGATGGATACGGCCGGCGACACCGTGTCGCCGCTAGATCTGTTGGAATCGATCGATGTAACGCACTCTTGATCTAATGCACGGCAACTGTCCTCCAGTGCCGGTCGTGCGACCGGCACTGGAGATTGCTGATATTGTACGCGCGCGCCTCAGGCAGCACAGCCAATTCAGTTGGCTCACACCACTGCGTCTGAAAGTCGCCAACGCTCTGGTCAATTGCCGTACCGCCGCACTCGGCGGCTTTGTCGCGCGCTGTGACCATTGCGCAACCACGATCGTTCAGTATGCCTCGTGTCGCAACCGCCACTATATCGAGTTCCAAACTATGTCGAGTTAATCATCTAACAGTTTAATACTGGATAGTAATTTCGTTTCAATTACTACATAGTAATGATTTTATCAACAGCTCTAAAGGGGGCAGGAGATTATTACTATGTCATATCGACTCAACGAACAGATTGCTTTTAAGCGCCCTCCGAGTGGGCCGTTGGTCCCATGGTTAGGCAGATTTGCAAATAGACTCACCGTTATGCAGTTTGCACTTTCTACGATTTATTTTCATTTAAGGCTAATCATTCAGTTCAGTGCATGGCTTGAATCAGAACAAATTGAGATTGACAGCCTGTCCCGAGAAGATGTAACTCGCTATTTACACACTAAACGGAACCGGCGCAAATACGTAAGAGCGCGTACTGCTATTGGACATCTAACGGAATATTTACAGTCTGATGGGGTAATTTTTGCAGCGACATCACCCATGTCTTTACCACCGATTGACCGCTACCTTAAGGATTACGAGCTGTATTTACGCACTCAGAAAAATTTAGCTGAACAATCAATCAAGCATTACAAACGGATTGCGGATGGTTTTTTACGATTTTGCTTTAGCTGCAAAAAAGATAGTGACTTGGCCAAGTTGCAGTTCGGTGATGTCATAACGTATGTGCGTCAGGAGGCTGCTCGGTTGAACAGCACAAAAACTAAGCAGTTGATGACCACCGGATTGCGATCATTTTTACGGTATGTTCATGTCCATGCCGACGGTATGCCCGATCTGGCAGCGCAGGTTCCGGGTGTAGCCAGCTGGGCCATGCCATCTGTACCTCGGGGAATCAACTCAAAACAAGTCGATAAACTGCTAACCAGTGTTGATCGCTCCACTACAAAAGGACGGCGAGACTATGCAATTTTTCTGCTGCTAGCTCGGCTGGGACTGCGCGGTATTGAGATCGCCTCTCTGACACTGGACGATATTGACTGGTTGACTGCAACACTGCGTGTGACACAAAAAGGCGGGCAGCGCAGTCATTATCCATTGACCAATGAGATCGGCCAAGCAATTGCTGACTATATACAAAATGGTCGTCCAACCAGTGATGACAGACGGGTGTTTCTGCGAATGAAAGCCCCGATTCGCGGGTTCAAACATTCTTCTGGAATCGGTGCTGTGGTTCGAGGTTATCTCGAGACCGTTGGTATCGAATCAACAACCAAGGGAACTCATCAGTTCCGTCACGGTCTTGCCACTGAGATGCTACGCCAAAGTGCATCGTTGCAAGAGATCGGCGATTTACTCGGTCACCGCACTCACCGTACTACCATGATTTACGCCAAGACTGACCTAACCGCCTTGCATACGATCGCGCTACCGTGGCCAGGAGATATTCGATGAACGCACTTATAGAAATGGCTCATGACTACATTGAGTTACGGCGCCATTTGGGATTCAAAATGAGTCATGAACAAAAGTACTTGTTGCATTTTGCAGACTTCCTGGAGCAACATCAAGCACCCTGCATCACTGAGGATCTAGCACTGAGCTGGGCACAGAAGTCAAACACCATAAAGCCGGTTACTCAAAAGCACCGGCTCAGTGCAGTGCGCGGCTTTGCACGCTATTGCCAAGGTCTGGACTCGAGAACCGAAGTTCCTGCAAAAAGACTATTACCGGTCGCTTCCAGCCGGCCAAAACCGTATCTTTACTCCCTTATCGAAATTCAAGCGTTGCTTGAAGCTGCGCGCACGATGCCATGCCATGGGAAGCGATATGCATTACTGCCACAGGTTTACTACACCCTGTTTGGATTGCTCAGTGTTACAGGCCTGCGACTAGGTGAGGCCTGCAACCTAATACTGGATGATGTCGATATTGATGCCAGGGTAATGAGTGTAAGAAAAGCCAAGTTCGGGCGTGAGCGACTGATTGCACTACATCCGTCCACTGTTGCTGTATTGGTTGATTATCTGAAGCATAGACAGCATCATTTTTTCAACCGCCCCTGTTCAGACAAACTGTTTGTTTCCAGTAACGGCACCGCAGTATGCAAAAAACAAGTTGGAGAGGTATTTCGAAAACTGTCTCGCCAGATTGGACTTCGCGGGGCACATGACAGCCACGGTCCGCGTCTGCATGACTTGCGGCATACCTATGCAGTAAAAACTCTTGAAAACTGGTATCACCAAGGACAGGACCCTGAAAGACTGTTGCCAATCCTGTCTACCCATCTCGGTCATGTATCGATATCTGATACTTATTGGTACCTGGAAAATAGTCCAGAACTGATGCGACAATCTGTCAAGCGGCTGGAAAAACGCTGGGAGGATGAGTGATGAATAGCCACACAACTACTTTAGCGAGCGTGCTGGAAAAATTTTTTACTGTGCGGTTGATTCAACAACGGCAAGTGAGTCCTCATACAATCAGTTCTTACCGGGACTCATTGCGACAGTTTTTAAAGTTCGCCTCAGAGCGTCTTGGCAGTAAGCCTTGTCAAATTCATTTCGATCAAATCGATGAACCGTTGGTAAGTGCATTTCTCGACAATCTCGAATCGGTCCGTAAAGTAAGTCTTCGAACGCGGAATTTAAGGCTTACAGCGATTCACTCACTGTTTCACTTTGCTGCCTATGAGTTGCCAACGCATGGCATGCAGATTCAAAGAGTACTTGCAATTCCCAATAAACGATTTGATCGCAAGCAAATTGGTTTCCTTACGCGCAAAGAAATCGATGCGTTAGTTCAAGCGCCGGATCAGAGCACTTGGTCAGGTCGACGGGACCACGCGTTCATCCGAACCGCAGCACAAACAGGCCTGCGGGTCTCCGAGATGACCAGCTTGACGCAGGGCAATTTGATGATCGAAACCGGAGCGCACCTGTGGGTGATTGGTAAAGGGCGCAAACAACGCTCGGTGCCCTTAGTGCCAGCCACTCGCACAGTGCTCAAGGCTTGGCTGCAAGAACCAAAGCGAGGCCGTCAGGATTTACTGTTCCCCAATCGCAAAGGAGACAGGATGACCGTTGATGGTGTGCAATATTTGCTCAGGAAGCATCAGGCAACAGCTGCCCAACAATGCCCATCGCTGAAGGATAAGCGCGTCTCGGTACATGTATTGAGACATTCGGCTGCGGTCGAAATGGTGCAATCTGGTATCGACCGTACCACCATAGCGATATGGTTGGGCCATGAATCCATTGAAACCACCCAACAATATATTGATGTAACGCTGGCCTTGAAGGAGGCAGCGCTCGCAAAAATAACACCTCTGCAAGACAGCCTTAAACGATTTCAGGCGGAAGACAGTTTGATGGAGTTTCTCAACAATCTGGCTTAAAGCGAAAATACTATGTCGGGTGTTTTTTACGAGAGAGGCATTTGTTCTCATACATTCAGTAAGATGTCTTTGCTGGAGCCGAACACTCGACATAGTTTGGAACTCGATATAGTGGCGGCTATGTCGTGCACGACATAGCCGCCATTGCCCCAAGTGCCAAACTCTCAAACAAACCCGCTGGGTCGAGCAACAACGCAGCAGACTCCTCGACATCGACTACTGGCACCTCGTTTTCACACTCCCGCATGACCTCAATCCGCTCGCCCAGTGCCACCCCCGACTCATCTACAACCTGCTGTTCAAAGCCGCCTCGCAGACCCTGCTCGAGTTCGGCCGCAATCCGCGCTGGCTCGGTGGCGAAATCGGTGTCACCATGGTGCTGCACACCTGGGGACAGAATCTCAATCAGCATATTCATGTCCACGCGGTGGTCACCGGCGGCGCACTCAGTGCCGACCGCAAACGCTGGCTACCCGCTCGAAATGGCTTTTTGTTCCCCACCCGAGCCCTGTCCACAGTATTCCGCGGCAAATACCTCGAGTTGCTCGCAACAGCCCACCGAGACGGTGAGCTGCAACTGCCAGGGGAGGCCGATGCCTTCGCCCGTCTCGAAACTGCACTCCGCACCAACGACTGGGTGGTCTATGCCAAACCCCCGTTCGCCGGCGCCACAAAGGTGCTGGCCTACCTCGGACGCTACACCCACAAGGTTGCCATCTCCAACCACCGCCTGGTTGATTTCGACCGACAATACGTGCGCTTTCACTGGCGCGATTACGCCGACCGCAATCGCAAAAAGACCATGCGACTGCACGCCGATGAGTTCATCCGCCGCTTCCTGTTGCATGTCTTGCCGTTCCGATTCACCCGCATCCGCCATTATGGCCTGCTCAGCAATCGAGACCGCAACCAGAAACTCGCCGCCTGTCGAGCCTTGCTGGGTCAAGACCCAACCCAACCGCCACCGCCAGAAACGCCAACAATCATGATGCTGCGCCTGACCGGCATCGATATCACCATGTGCCCGTGTTGCAAACAAGGAACTCTGGTGCGAATTGACACCCTCAACCCGCTGCCTCGTGTGTCCATACCCAGGGTCCGCGCACCACCATGATCAACTTCACCCAATCCATGATTCGCCAGCCGAACACGCCTAATGGGGTGTTACAGGGAGCCTGTTGCCTGGACGCTGCTCACCCCTGTAAAAATGCCGATTGCAGTGCTTTGAGCCGTAGCACATCCGTTCGGAAATCTCGAATTCACGCCCGCACCACGTTGTCAGGCATGGCTGCTGATCGCATTTTTTGTTGATTAGCTCCGATTCAGCCTATACTTTCCCCATAGCAATTTTGATCGGCTCTCATCGACCCGGGCGGCTCGCAGCTTAGCTCAATGATCTTATCGAACATGCTGGCGCACGATCAATAAGAGCCTATTCATTCCCTTGCGATAATGCTTACCTGGGGCTTTGTGGGTCATGGGTGTTCGCCTCTTTATATACAAATTGTGATACTTTGTTGATCCTAATTATATGACACTTTCGGCATTATTGTATATAAATCCCTAAAATAACGTTGATAATTGTCGGCATCCAGACATGATTACTTTTTACTGAGCTTTACAATACCTTATCAGATACTTATCAGTAATGTCTAAAGTAAATCATCAAGTAAAAATAATCTACATGGGAAGGAAATGGAAATGGAGCAAGAGCGAATTGAATTGTGCGCGTGGACCGGACGACGCGAATTTGCGCATTCAGAAGGTCACGAACCGGTTGTCAGTGTCGGCTGCTAACGAGTCGTGCGATGTCCCTATCCATTGCATCACGTACTTTCCCTAAATCTTTGTTTGAAACTTTTGATCGAAAGAATCGCCTGAATTTTTTCCTTTCCGGAGCTGGTCTGACTTTCATGCGCCAGAATACAACTAAGGCGTACACAACAAAAATGAGTGCAAAATACATAAACAGGGCGTTATAGCCAATAAATTCCATCGCGGTGGTAGCAATAATTGGGCTCACGATTGCACCAATACTGAATGCAGTTAGCATTCCACCAGCGGCGTACAGTAGTTTTCCTTCAGGCGTAGCATCGTTCATGTGTGCAAGAGCGATCGGATAAACAGTAAACGAAAAAGCTCCGAACAATGTTGCAGCCGTCAGAAAAATGAGAATATTCGCTTGAGCGCTAACTAGTACAGCAATTGCCAGAATTCCGCTGATAAAGCAATTGATTGCTATTAGTTTTCTTCGATCAGTTCGGTCAGATAAACGGCCAATCGGCCATTGCAGGAGTACTCCACTTAGTATTACAAGAGCCATGAACTGAGCTGTAGTTGTGTAAGACATTCCGATTCCTTTCGTATATACCGGAGCAAGCCCGTAGAGTGCAGAACCGACCAATCCGCAACATAACGCACCTGCCATCGCGACCGGCGAGTAGCTGTAAATTTCTTTGATTTTAAACTTCTGTCGTGGTGGTATGGGAGGCGAAATTAATCTCGTAACCAAGACTGGAATCAGAGACAATGAAAATCCGATTGCAGCGATTATAAAAAGTTTCAATCCTTCTGGATCTGCAAATGGGATAAACAATTGGCCGACTCCAGCTGCTAAATAGTGGGTAATCATATACATGGAAAGAATTTGCCCTCGAGTTGACCTTGTCGCCCTCGAATTGAGCCAGCTTTCGGTGACCATAAAAAGTCCGGCAATACAGAATCCGGTACCCAATCGAATGACCATCCACATATAAGGATTCAGCAACAGAGCATGGAGCAAGGCACAAATTGAACCGATACTCGCAAAAACTGCATATGCACGACCGTGACCGACTCGAGAAACTAGTCGATCAGTTAATTTCGCACCCGCATAGAGTCCTAGAAAATAAGCGGCATTGATTATTCCAATCTGTAAAAGGAGAAAGTTCTCTATCTGTGCCCGAAGTGCAAGCAGTGTTGTAAGCATTGCGTTCCCTGACAGCAAGCATGCATAACCAATCAGAAGGGAAGAAATTGAAACTAATGTACGAATCAAATGATTAATCCGGATGTAGTGGATTGCAGTGAATCAAAGGCTGTTTTGTTTTGCCAATCAGAAATCGTCAATCTAAATCGAGCTCATTTTGACCAAAATTGAATCGAAATTCTTTGAATTGCCATCGATCATCAGATTCGAAGATAATACACGTTACAGATCAAATCTTAGGTTTAGCGGGCGAATTATAGGCGAGGCAAATATTCAGGTCTACCGATTATGCTGAGCCAAAAATTTCCATTGACTGCAGTACGATGAATTCCATTTCAAAATGCAGAGTTGCGAGTAAGGAGAATTATATTTGACATGCAACTGGTCCAAAGCAATTTGATGTGGTTTTTTGGAAAAAGTTTCAAAATTAATCAATTTAATCTTCTCAATTTGCTACTGTCTGATGACAGGTTGGGACTCGAGGTTTTCATCCGGTCGAATGTAGTGAAAGATTGCTGCGATTCACAACATTACTCACTTGAATTGATAACATAAACAGACATGACTTCAACCAATCTGTTCCAGCATTTCGCAAGTTTATTCTGTAAGTAAAACCATTTTCCATGAATGAATTCACACCAATATCCTGGGATTTCCATCCGGTAGTGCAAGCATGGTTTGACGACACTTATCACGATGCTACCGAATGCCAGAAACAGGCATGGGAAGCTATTCAGAAGCGAAATGATGTCTTGGTTGCAGCACCGACTGGATCCGGGAAAACACTGGCTGCTTTTCTGGCGGCAATCGACGAGTTTGTGCAGACCGGAATTTCTCAGGGCGAACTTGCTGCTGAGACTTATATCCTCTATGTATCGCCGTTGAAGGCATTGTCATATGATATTGAACGCAACCTGGAAGCCCCTTTGCAGGGAATACGGCAACGGCTTGTTGATACGGGGTACCCTGATGTTCACATTCGAACTGCTGTCCGAACCGGCGACACTACCCAGTCAGAACGGCAGAAAATGGCACGCAATCCACCTCACATACTAGTAACAACGCCGGAATCTTTCTATCTGTTACTGACTTCCGAATCTGGTAGACGCATGCTTCAGTCTGTGCGCCGTCTAATCGTGGACGAAATTCATGCGCTCGCAGGAAATAAAAGAGGCGCACATTTCAGTTTGTCTGTTGCAAGACTTGAAAGGCTCGTGCAGAATACCCCCAAGAAAATCGGACTGTCTGCGACACAAAAGCCGGTTGAGCTTATTGCATCCTACCTCACAGGCAAACAGCTTCATGGTTGTTCAATTGTTGATACCGGTCATGTTCGAGAGTGGGACCTCGCTATTGAAATGCCTGCTGCACCACTTGAAGCGGTGATGTCTACGGAATCGTGGCAGGACATTTATCGGAAAATTGCAAACTTAATTCAGGATCATCGAACTACGCTGATCTTCGTGAATACCAGACGGCATGCCGAACGTGCAACGAGGCATTTGGCCGAGTTGGTTGGTGAAGAAAACGTGGGTTCACATCACGGCAGCCTGTCAAAGGAGCATCGACATGACGCCGAGCAGCGGCTTAAATCTGGATCGCTTCGCGCGCTTGTAGCTACTGCCTCGCTGGAATTGGGCATCGATATTGGAGATGTCGATCTGGTATGTCAGATTTGTTCACCGCGATCAATTGCAGTTTTTCTGCAGAGAATCGGACGTTCCGGGCACTCGGTTGGAAAAACACCGAAAGGGAGAATTTTTCCAACCACACGAGATGAACTTGTTGAATCAGCCGCATTGTTGAAGGCTATCAATGATGGAGAACTGGAGACTCTCCAAATTTGCGGTGAGTCACTAGATGTGCTGGCTCAGCAGATTGTTGCCGAATCATGTGTAGGCGACTGTGAGATCGATAGCTTGTTTGACAGTTTCCGCGGCACCTACCCATACAGAAATTTACAGAAGGGTCAATTTCATGCCGTTTTGCAAATGCTCTGCGAAGGTTTCACTCTAACGCGTGGACGACGAGGTGCGTACATTCACTTGGACGCAGTAAACAAAGTCATTCGAGGGCGAAGAGGAGCAAGAATTGTTGCTGCAACCAATGCTGGAGCGATTCCAGACCTGTTCGACTACGATGTCATTCTGGAACCTGATGACATTCGAATTGGCACTGTGAATGAAGACTTTGCCTTTGAAAGTCTCGCAGGCGATATTTTTCAGTTGGGTAACGCATCCTATCGAATTCGCCGAGTAGAGAAAGGTTATGTTCGCGTTGAGGATGCACATGGTCAACCTCCTAACATACCGTTCTGGCTCGGGGAGGGCAGAGGTCGCAGTCCTGTTTTGAGTAAAGCGGTATCAGATTTACGCCAGCATGTCTCTGCCAATCTGGATGAACGGGATTTGTCGAAAGCTGCGGAACGGTTTAGTCAGGATTACCAGGCGGACCATTTTATTGCTATGCAAATTGTCGAGTATCTGGCAGCCGCCAAACATGCACTGGGTGTATTGCCGGACAATCGCAATATTGTCTTTGAGCGTTTTTTCGATGAGACTGGTGACACTCATCTTGTAGTTCACAGTGTATTTGGGTCGCGATTGAATCGCGCTTGGGGACTGGCACTTCGTAAGCGGTTTTGTGTTCGCTTCAATTTTGAGCTTCAGGCTGCAGCACTGGAAGACAATTTTGTTCTTTCGCTCGGTCCCACGCACAGTTTCGCACTAGATGAGGTCCAAGGCTACATCAAAAGTTCAAATGTACGCACCACTCTTGTGCAAGCCCTGTTGGGGGCTCCAATGTTTGCAACACGCTGGCGTTGGGTTGCCAATGCTGCACTCGCGGTTCTTCGATTCCGAAATGGTAAAAAAGTTCCGCCTCCTTTTCAGCGCAATGATTCGGAAGATTTGCTTTCCTTGGTATTTCCAGCTCAGGTTGCTTGTCAGGAGAATATTACCGGACCTATTGAAGTTCCAGATCACCCGTTAGTTCAGCAGACAATTTCCGACTGTTTGCATGAAGTCATGGATGTAGATGGTTTGGAAGAAATTCTAGAGCGTATTGAGAATGAGGAGATTTCAATAGTTTGCAGGGATTTACCGGAGCCATCTCCGCTGGCGCACGAAGTGATCACAGCAAAACCCTATGCATTTCTCGATGACGCACCCGCTGAGGAGAGACGCACGCTCGCTGTGCAATCGCGACGACTGTTCGAAATTTCGGATGCGAATGAAATAGGGCGACTTGACTTGGGAGTTATCAAACTACTTCAAAATCAGGCATGGCCGAATCCTAGAGATGCCGAAGAACTTCATGATGCACTCGTGCATCTGGGGTTCATGCGAGTTGATGAAGCGAATCAAAGAGTCGAGGAGACTCTTTTTGCTTCAGAGTTAAATAATTGGCAACAGTTTTTTGAACAATTGACTCAGACGCAACGTGTCACGAATCTCCTCACTTCCAACAGTGTAAGCTTGTGGGTAGCTGCGGAAAGACTGCAGGAAATGTTACTTCTTCACCCAAACTCAAGCATTTCTCCCCAAATTGAACCGGCGACACTCAACCAGAAGAAAATTGACAATTTTGAACATTCTGCGATTTCAATTCTTCGAAGCAGACTAGAAGTGATTGGCCCTTGCACATCGATTCAAATCGCAATCTCGGTTGATTTGTCAGTCGATTCGACGGAGGCAGCATTACGTGCCCTTGAAGTCGAAGGCAGCGCGATGCGTGGCAATTTTACGGGGATTGGTACCGAAACAGAATGGTGTGATCGCCGATTTCTCGCACGCATTCACAAACAAACTATTGCTGGGTTAAGGAAAGAGGTTAAACCAGTTGATAAAATTCAATTTACCCGATATTTGACACGATGGTTTCGATTGAATTCCGAAACCATGGGAGAAGGTGCTGATGCACTTGATGCCATTCTTGAGCAAATGGAGGGATATGAATCATCGGCTGCTATGTGGGAATCAGATGTTTTACCAGCACGAGTGTTCGGATACACACCGGAACTGCTAGATTATCTAAGCGCATCAGGTCGGGTTATGTGGTGTCGGCTGTCAAAACCGGAGTTGTCTGCTGGCAATGGAAAATCAAAGAATCGCAAACGCAGATTTCGCAGTTCGATAAAAACAGTTCCGCTTGCATTTCTGAGACGCAATCGATTGTCCATCTGGAGAGCGCTGACAGAGGAAAAGGAACCAACGGAAATTAAACTTTCAGCAGCAGGTCATCAAATTTCTGAGGTGCTGTGTGATCTTGGGCCAATGTTCTTCGATGAAATTTTGGAAGAAATCAACCAACTACCTAGTCATGTAGAAGAAGGGCTGGTGGAACTGTTTGCTCAGGGAATTGTAACTTGCGACCACTATGGCGGAATTCGAGCATTGCTGAAGCCAGAAAGACATCGCCGAAAAATTTCCAGGATGCGACGTGTGAATAATCGTAGCGTGCAAATTTCCGGGCGTTGGTCTTTATTGGCAAATTCTGCCCGACACTCCGCAGACAGCCTTTCCGCAGAAGACATCAACAGTTACGTTGCAAAAGTGCTTTTGAGGCGATATGGCATTGTTTTTCGTGCACTGCTGTCAAAAGAAGGGAAATTCTTTCCCGCTTGGAGTGAACTGGTCCGGACACTCCGCCGCATGGAAGACCGAGGAGAAGTTCGAGGTGGGCGATTTGTCAGTGAGGTAGCAGGCGAGCAGTTTGCATTGCCTCAGGCAATTGAATTGCTGCGAGACACAAGAAATCGAAAACGGGATAACAAGGCCTTGACCGTACACTCATCAGATCCATTAAACCTGACTGGTATTTTTTCTCAGGATGCCAGGGTGGCAACGCTGGCTACAAATTATCTAGTTTACCGAGATGGTGAACTGATTACTGTTGTCGAAAGCGGAGAACGGCGGGAAGTTATCCAGTCGCCATAGATACGAAACTCGATTAAATCGTTCTGTGGCGTGTCCGATTGATTGCTATTCCATCGGCGTAAATAACTGAGAATCAATTGCGGCATAAAATGCAGCAATATCTTCTATATCTTCATCACTAAGGCTAGCTGCAAACCCGCCCATCACCGGATTTTTTCGAGCACCGGATTTGTAGTCTTTCAACGCCTGTATCAAGTAGTCTTCATACTGTCCCGATATGATGGGTGTACCGACTCCAACAACCTCATTACTGGTTTTGTGGCATGTTAAGCAGATTACTGATTTTGCTTTACCTGCTTCAGTATCTCCTGCAGAAACACTGGCTGACGACAATATGACCATGAGCGCTGTGGTGAGCAAATGCGATTGAATATTTGTACGATTCATCTTCATGGCATCTACTTTTTAACCAGTTGTGAGAAATAAGCTGCAATATCGGAAATATCTTGATCGCTTAGCTGTGCGATCTGAGCGTGCATCGTCTTGTGGTCTCTGTCTCCATCTCGATAAGCCTTTAGAGCTACCATCAAATAATCAGCTTTCTGACCGCCTAGCTTTGGAACCGTATATCCGGGATAGGCGTTGCGATATCCTGGTGAAGAATGACACCCTGTACAGGTAAAAGATTTGTCTCTCCCTGCTTCGTAATCGCCTTGTGCCCCAGCATTGAATGAAGCAATAAAGCAGGCAACCCACAATAGAATCCGGCTAGTGGATTTCATAGCAAATTTGTCTCCTAGTGTCCAGCTTCTGTTTTTGAAGTTATAGAATGTAAATTAAGTGGGAAATTATAGTGTGAATTTGTTGATTCGTTATGCAAACCTATACTCGTACACTGGCGAATACATTATTTTAGGTGAGAGGTGTACGCTGTGCCGAATTCCTTAATTTTACTGGGTAGTTCAAGGACGTGAGATTTCGTTCCTCTCACGCAGTCGGCAATTCGAGCTTGTATTCCGTGTTTGGCGGCTGCGTTGTGCGCACGAATCTACATCATATTTAAGATCAAGAAACTTCCGTTATCATACGGAAAGTGGCTTTTATTGGCATGATGACTTATTCGCACAGATTGTTAGCAAAATATGTATAGCGCGGTTTTGGGAGGTTCAATCAAAATTCCGGTTTGAACCCTCGTTCGGTACAAGCTTCCCGCGGCTTATGGACAACTATTCCTCGCTCCGACACTTTGCGAAAAGGAATATCTATGCCGATCAAATTGAAACTGATTTCGCCACTTGTGCAATTAAATATCGTGTCAACGACATAACCGTCGCGATAGAATCCGAATTCCGTTACTCTGCCTTCGTTCCAATTGACAGGCTCGCCGGTGTATCCCGTATAGGGTGGTTCATAACCTCCTTTGGTACGATCGAATGACATAAAATCGGCTGCTACACCGGCAACTAGTAGTACCAGCACTACAGCTAGCGCTGAAAATACGTAGACCTTTTTCATATTCTCTTTCCTCCCTGGAGGTTACTTCTATTAAATTTCATTTCAGTAATTTAAGTTTGATTTTGTGAGATTGATCTTGCAGCTTGAATTTTAGTTTCTGTTTTGAGTTCTATGTCTGTAATATCGAGCAATTGCCGGATTTCCGATGTCTAAACCTGGTGCCTGATGAATCCCTGCTTATCACCCTGGACAAACAACGAGGCCGTGGGTCGTGCAACTCTTCGAGTAATGATATGTCACGCAGAAACAAAAAATGAGTCATAAACTCAGACTTCCTGACCTCGACCAATCAAAAATGTCATCATTCTGACGGTTTACCGGGCGGTTTTCGTTGAAGAGTGCGAGGCAGGTACTGGGAAAATCTTCGCAGATGGCTTTCGAGTCGAGCTGTTGGAGACGCAATAGGGCATGTCGGCAATTCTGTGAACTGAACAAGATGGCCTATCAAACTTGCCAGCATTGCAAAGAAATTTGCTGAGAATGGTTTGCTGACAGCAGTTCTTTGAAGCGGGAGTGGCCCCCTCAAAACAAATCCTTCCGGTTCAATTCTGGATTATCGCTTGACAGTTCTTTCAATTTCATATCTATTTTGTGGTGGTGCGACCGGCAAACCGCTGAATCCACACGATCAGGTCAACCCCCATCCATTCAGGAGGATGCAAGATGGAAGAGATGTATGCCGCCAACGATGAATCCCTGCATCAATCGCACGATGCGTTCTTTTGCGAGTGGTTCAGCAAAGATAAATACGCCATCGAACTGGCTCAGCTTGCGCTTGGAGAAAACGCGAATGTGTTGTTGGACTGGTCAAGTTTTCATCTGGAATCCACCGCTCTGACTGAAGCGCGCGGGCGAAAGAGACAGGCGGACCTGTTGTGTTCCGTGACCTTGAACAAGCATCAGTCGACGGAGCGCGTGTATCTGTTGTTGGAACATAAAAGTCATCAGGACAAATCAACCCTGCCACAGTTGTTTGAATACCAGCTGCTGGCGCGTCGTTCACATTGTGGTGCGGTGATTTCTTCGATTGTCTATCACGGTCGCGAACGCGAGTGGAACGGGGGGTCAGGATTTCAGGATGTGTTTTTGAAACTGCATCCGGAATCCATCTCGTTGCTCAATCATCTGTTTGCCGTCAGTGCCGATTGTCTGGTGTTGAACCTGCGTGATGATGCGGTTCTTGAACGAACCGGTGGTTTGAGTTGCCGAGTGATCTTATATATACTGAGCAAGATATGGCGACTGGATGATGAACGGGTGGCAGAGGCGTTTCGGATGGGTGTGACGATTGAATCGGATGAGGAACGCACTGAAATGATCAGATCTGTGACGCGGTATATTCGACGCAAATACCCATATATGGACTCCTCCCGTTTTGCAAGGTTTAATTACACATTGATGACATATTTAGGTTGCGGTCATATATCCGGCTTTCCAAATGAGGGATTTTCTGTTTCCCTCTAGCCTTGATGAAATTCGCACACAGGATCCTTATCAAGTTATCGGTTTCTTACAACCTTTGGGTATACCAGGTTCTCCCTGTGTCGGCATCTCCTGTTTTGTCATCAATCTGTTCTCTTACCTATGCAATCCCTCGGCAGGTTTCCGGTTTAATCTGTCTCGTCTCGCGACTGAATATCTTCGTTTGCTTTTTCCGTTGCACTGCGGCTTACAGGCTCTGATCTGAACTCAAAAATGTATGCTTTGATTACCATCATCACACCTTGGTCTGTTCAGGCCATCACAACAGTTTCGGATCATAGTGAACGTCTTTGGTCAGCACTACCCAGCCGATCCGTGCCATCTTGTTGGCGATTGCGATAGTCGCCTTGTGGCGCCCACGGCGTTTCGCTACCTCCTGCGCCCAACGGCTGAAAGGGTCGTTTTTGCTCTTCTCCTCTGCTGCCCTCAGTACTGCGCGAGCGCCGTGAATCAGCATGGTGCGCATATAACGGTTGCCACGCTTGGAGATGCCGAGCAGAACCGGTCTGCCACCGGTGCTGTGCTGGCGCGGAGTCAGTCCCAGCCACGCCGACACCATCCGTCCGCACTTGAAGGCCTGGCCATCACCGAGTGCCGCCACAAAACTGCTCGCTACGATCGGTCCGAATCCGGGTATCTCCATCAACCGACGCATCGGCTCTGAACCGTTCACCAGCTCCTTGATTTGAGTGTCGTAGCCATCTACCTCCTGATCCAACTTTTGAAGCTTCCTGTATTCGCCGTCCACAGTGGATACAAACAACATGCTGATCTCACTGCTGGTGCCAATCACGCCGTCCTCATCCGCGGTGATTACCGATTCGATTAGAGCATACAGAGCACGCTTGCCGCGTCCACTTGTCAATCCGCGTTCTGACAAATGCGCACGTAGCGCATTGCGCTTCTGTGTGCGTTGCTGCACCGCTTGCTGGCGCAGACCATGCAGCATCATCAGATCCTGCTGTTGCACCGTTTTCACCGCAACCGTGCGGATGCCCGGACGACCGGCCGCTTCAGCAATCGCGAGCGCATCATTTTGGTCATTTTTATTGCCCTGTACGTAGGGCGTCACTTTGTGGGCCGGAAGCAGTACCACCTCATGATTGCACTCCTGCAGCTGACGTCCCCAGTAGTGCGAAGTTGCACACGCTTCCATCACCACCTTGGTCGGTTCCAGTCCGGCAAAGTGTGACAGCATCCTGTTTCGCTTCAGATTGCCTTTGCCCGTCAGTGTTCCATTTCGATTCAGTTCCGCATAGTGGAACACACTCTTTGCGATATCCAGGCCTATCGTTGTATTATTCATTCTGTTCATAATTGGGCTCCTCCCATTTGGGTATGCGTTAAAACTCTCAGCATCGCTGATTTCTTCGCCGATGTAAAGTGGGGGGAGTCCATATCATCAAGTTACGACTGGCAGAGACTGGAACAGATTGAACGAGAAACGATAGCGGAGGAAAAGAGAATCATGGCACAGGTGATGACGCTTGCGGAATTGGAAAAGCAGGAATACATGAAGCTGGGAATTGAGCAGGGAATTGAGCAGGGAATGGAACAGGGAATTGAGCAAGGCTACAGTGATGCGACACGAAATATTGCTTTGAATTTGATTCGTGAAGGTCTTGACATCAAAACGATCTGCAAATTTACCGGATTGTCTTTGGATGAAGTGAACAAACTGCAAAACGATGTCCATTGATGCCGAAGTGGCATCTGATGCACTCGCTGCAACAGTCTTCTTTGTGCTTTGGCAGCGTCTTTGTATTTTCATTGATCATGTTGCCAAAGCGTGAATTCAGTTGGAATTAACCACCCTCTAAAACATGAATGCACCCTACAGTTCATTAGACCGAATACGTTCAGTGTGGAACATCACGGCTTGAGTGAACGCTGACTGACAGCTTTGTTAATCAAGCCTGCATATACAACCCCGAAACATTGTGGAAAAACTTACTCAAATTGAATGCCATTGCAGTCGGCTCTGGTTCGAGATTCCCACCTGTCAGAGCACCTGACATCCGGACATACGTCATACAGGCGGCACGACTCGCAGGATTCATTCCGTCAAGACGTCAGCTGCTTTCAGGAATCAAGAAACTCTGGGATGGATATGTTATTCTGCAACACTTTCAGCCTGCCGGACCTCGACCAATTAAATCTGTCTGATTCTAGCGGTTTGCCGGGCGGTTTTCGTTGAAAAGTGCAAGGCAGGTACTGGGAAATCCTTCGCAGATGGCTTTCGAATCGAGCTGTTGGAGACGCAATAGGGCATGTCGGCAATCCTGCGAACTGAATTAGGTGACATATCAAATTAGCCGGCATTGCAAAGAAATTCACTGGGAATATCATTCGGTTTTCACAAAAAAGAAAACAAGATTATCAACATGCGTGAACTTGAAGCAAATCGGATTGGAAATAGAGGTCAGGAAGTCTGAAACTAATATCAATTCCGACTCTATCACTGAATCGATTTTGGCACTTGCTGGTAATGATGAGAAGGATACGTAGTTGCTAGCAACCTACCTAAAAGTCTACAATCTCTATAACTTAAGGTAATTAAAAAGGAATTATCGTGAATAGTTGACAAAACCAGAATTTTAGAGGGAATTTATGATTTAGGATCGTCAAATACATAATTCCCCCAAAAAATCTTCTAAAAATTTGAAAGAAATGAACTGATTTTACGCTTGTCAACTATTCACGATAATTCCCAATTAAAAATTAAGGGAGACGGAGAATACGAGGAGATAATTATCATTCCAGCAAACTGAGGAATATGCAAACCTATCCCCGTGCATCAACGGAAATTTTGTAGTTAGTGGCTCTTCTCACACCACCAAATTCAATTGGAAAAATAGTTGATTGTTTTGCAATGAATTATCATTGGTATTAATTCATCTTTTCTCAGATAACACTTCTCAATCGAAAGAGTTGAATCTAAACGATTATTTCTTCAACTTTTTTTCAAATCTCAAATCTAGAAAAATATAAATTAGCCGAGTGCAATGGTCCAAAGACATGATTTAGAAATCTCGCCTGAACCCAATGGAGAATACTCTGTTGTTGAGGCTCTGAAAATCTTTCGGGCTTAAATGAGGAAAGGAATATGGAACCAGATTTCAATCCAACTGCAGATTTTCAATCAATTGAGTTCAGGGGAAAGGCTACAGAATATTTTGGAATCTGGATTTCAAACCTGATTCTTTCAATTTGCACTCTAGGGATCTATGGCGCCTGGGCAAAAGTCCGACGCATGAAATTTTTCCTGAACAATACTTCAATGAATCGTTCTTCCTTCAGCTATCACGCGACAGGCAAGCAACTGTTAGTGGGTAGGCTGATCGCGTTCGCTGTAATTATTCTTTACAGTATCACTTCGGTATATTTTCTACTAGCAAGCGTCGTCGTAGTACTGTTATTTGTCTTTCTTTTGCCTTGGCTGATCAATAAATCAATGAAGTTCAACGCAAGAATGACATCTTGGCGTAACGTACGATTCAATTGGCACGGAACCTATTGGAAAACCTTCTTCTTCTTCGTGGTAGGTCCGCTTCTCAGCATTATTTCAGTTGGCATTCTGTTGCCATTTGTATCGAAATACTACTATCAGTATTATGCTCAAGGTCACTCATTCGGAACCACACGATTCGATGCAGATTCAAAATTGTCGAAATATTTTTCTGCATTTCTGCTTGTAATACTCGTACCTGGCATTATTGCTTTTATTGCAATCTATCAAATATCAGTCGAATTGGTAAGTGGTATTTCGCTTGAGGAAGTGGAACCATTGTATTTCCTCCTGGTTTTGGCAATTTTTGCATCGCTTGGGATTTACCAAACGGTTTGTCGGAACATATTAGTCAGAACAATCACTCTGGGAGAAGCTGTCAGTTTTGACTCGAAATTGAACCCGCTTGTACTTCTGTGGATTTCAATTTCAAATTACCTGTTAGTAATCATTTCTGTCGGATTGCTTGCACCGTGGGCAGCTGTGCGCCGCTATCGCTATCTTGCAAATAAAACGCTGTACAGAATTGAACCAGCCGCTAAGGAATTTTTAGATGAAGAACTTGAGAAAATGAGTTCCTTTGGTGAAGAGTTTGCTGAGCTGGAGGGTATAGAAATTTCCATATAGATTAAGAATGAAAATTAAAGGACACTTCTTCGAACCACTGTCATCAGGCAACCAACCTTCCGTTCTTTTGGTCGAGCATGGAGAAATTCGCATTGACAGAAATGATGGTGCAACAATCAGAAATTTGCACATCGAGAGCATTCAAGGGTCAGACAATATTCATTTCAAATGTGGAAGTTACTTCCAATCAGAAGAAAGCCTGCCTGCGGAATTCAAGAGGCAGTTTCGGAGCAGAATACAACGGAGCATATCCTGGCTGGAAAAATTCAATTTCTCCAAGGCAATAGTCATCACGTTGTTGCTGATTATGGCAATAGTAGCTTATCGGTTTGCGTTTTCAACCATTGGAAGCGGTATTGCCGTTTTATTTCCAGATCGTTGGGAGGAAGCAATCGGAACTAATTCCTACCAGAGCGTTCAATTATTTGCACTCTCTGAAAGCGGTGTACCGGTAGATTATCAGGACGAAATTCGCCTAAGAGCACAAGACATCGCTCAAAAGGCAGAATTGAGCAGGCGTGCAGAGATTATTTTTCATGATTCAGATTGGTTTGGACCGAACGCATTTGCCTTTCCTGGCGGACCGATTGTCGTTACTGACGAACTTGTTGAATTGCTATCGAATGATGAGGAGTTATTGGCTGTCATTGCACATGAATTCGCGCATGTTGAAGATCGCCATTCATTGAAGCAAGTCATCGAAATTATTGGAATATCCGCTTTGGCATATTTGCTGTTCGGTGCGGATGACAGTGTAATTGAAGAAATATCTGCAGTTTTAATCAACGGATGGGCATTCAAAAACAGTCGGAATTTCGAACAGGAAGCTGACTTGGCGGCCTTGCAATATCTTCAGGCTAGCGACATAAATCAACTGCACTTCGTAAATGCCATTACAAAATTGACGAATTATGTGTGCGGACTGGCTTCAGACGGTCCGCTTTTATGCAATGATGATGTTGTGAACTGGATTTCAACCCATCCATCAGGTGCACAAAGAATCGAATACCTGATCAATGAAATCCGATGAAGATTTACCAGAATGGACTCTCGCACTTCACTCATATCAGTGAGTTAATCGCTTGCTGGGTCTTCAACTGATTCTTGGTATTTCAATGTACGCCGAGGTTGCGACTCGACTGTAGTTGGCGCAGGCATTTTCTCGCTGGGCGGCACGACATCGAGCGATTCCAGTTTGCGTGCCGAGGGCAGCACCCGGCTTTCCATTGAGCCGACTGCCTTATTGAAGGTTTCCACTGATTTAGCCAGAGATTTGCTGTGATCATTGATACGATTTCCGAATGCGGCTAGACGATCATACAGTTCACGGCCGATTCGGGCAATTTCTCTCGAATTTTCTGTCATCTTTTCCTGTTGCCAGCCAAGAACAATCACTTTCAAAAGCAAAACGAGCGACATCGGCGTCGTAATCAGCACTTCATGTTTCAAGGCGAATTCGAACAAATTCGGGTCATATTCCAGTGCAGTCGAATAAAAAGACTCGCCAGGAATGAACATGACTACGAAATCAGGAGTATTCGGCACGTATTTCTGGTAATCACTATTGGCAAGTTTCTTTACCTGTTCCCGCAGTTGTCCCGCATGAGATTTGTTAAATTCTTCCTGCTCCGGCTTACTCTCTGCCTCCACTGCGGAGAGATAGGCATCCAGCGGCGTTTTGGCATCAATAATGATGCATCGATCACCAGGGAGCTGGACAATTACATCCGGCCGTTTGCGACCCTCATCCGTCTCAAAAGATTTTTCCTGTACAAAGTCGATATGTTCTTTCATTCCAACTAACTCAAGAACATTTCGTAGCTGTATTTCCCCCCATCTTCCGCGCGTCTTGGGCTGACGCAATGCCTGCACCAATTTAGTGGTTTCATTTTTGAGTCCCGTATGGGATTCACTGATGAATTTCAGCTGCTCCTCAAGTGAGGTGTAGGCTTTTGTTCGACTGAGTTCGATGTCATTTACTGATTTTTCAAATCGGCTCAGATTCTCATTGAGCGGTCTGACAAGATTTTTAATCGATTCCTGGCGGGAATCCAGGTCACTGCCGGCTTCTTGCTTGAATTTCTCGAAGTTCGCACTGGCGAGTTTGAGGAACGTATTACTGTTCTTGTTCAGCGCAGTTTCGGCAAGCCGATTGAAATTCTGCTCAAGTTTGACTTTGATGTTGTTCAATTCAGTGATGTGTGCTTGCTCTCTTTGCAACTGCGCGTCGCGTTCAGCTTCCAATCGAATCACATTCTGTATCAACTCATCGGTCTTTTTTCGAGCCTGCGAGGGGCGTCTATCCAGCAAGATTGTCAGCGGGACTGCGATCAGCGCTCCGATAGCGATGCCGACTAAAACAGGGATTAAATCAATGTTCATACAGGTAGCTTTGAAAATGTGATGTTCGAGATAGAAGTTTCCCGGTTGATTCACGATGGCGATTTGTGTCAAAGTAGTTTAACTTATACTAAAATTCTTTATCGTTGGACTAACAGTTGGTTCTGAAAACATTAGAATAAACAGGTTGTCCATAACACTAGTGGTTCCTCAATTCTATGGACTATCAGTATCCTCGAAATCTTGCCGGCTATGGGCAGCAGCCGCCACACCCTCGCTGGCCAAATAATGCACGCGTTGCCGTGCAGATTGTGCTGAACTATGAAGAGGGTGGCGAAAACTGCATTCTGCATGGTGACCCTGCGTCGGAGGCATTTCTATCCGAGATTGTAGGAGCGGATGCTCGAAAAGGTGTTCGTCACATGAGCATGGAATCGATATATGAGTATGGCTCCAGAGCTGGTGTATGGAGGCTGTTGAGAATATTCAAAGAGTATCAGGTTCCTGTGACGATATTTGCGGTTGGAATGGCCGTCGAACGCAATCCGGCAGTAATTGAAGCGATGTTAGATGCCGGGCATGAAATCTGCAGCCATGGATATAGATGGATTGACTACCAATATGTAAATGAAGATCAAGAGCGCGAACATATTGGCTTAGCCATTGCAGCAATTGAAAATGTTACGGGGCGACGCCCGCTTGGGTGGTACACGGGGCGAACCAGCCCGAACACTCGCCGCCTGGTTGTAGAAGAGGGAGGGTTTCTATATGACGCTGACGATTACAGTGACGATTTGCCATTCTGGGATCATCAACATGGTACCCCGCATCTCGTAATTCCCTATACTCTGGATGTCAACGATATGCGATTTGCGACTCCCCAAGGATTCAATACAGGTGATCAGTTTTTTTCCTATTTGAAAGATACTTTTGATCTTCTGTATTCAGAAGGGAAAGAAACTCCAAAAATGATGTCGGTCGGTTTGCATTGCAGGCTGGCAGGGCGACCCGGAAGGGCGGCAAGCGTTGCCCGTTTCCTTGAATATGTAACTTCTTTTGATAATGTGTGGTTGTGTCGCCGAATTGATATTGCCAATCATTGGATTGAAAATTTTCTTAAAACAGAACTTTCTGAAAGATAAAAATGACCGATTTACAAGACCTCGAGCGCTATGTCAATCTAGCTCAACCAAGACTCGGTGCTGAAGTACTTTATGCAACAGACGATTTCTTCGCTGAAAAAGAAGGGCTGCTCAAGCCGCAACCTCCAGTGTTCAGAGTGGGCGAATTCACAGATCGTGGGAAATGGATGGATGGATGGGAATCGCGTCGTCGAAGGAGCTCAGGGCATGATTATTGCGTTATTAAAATCTGTCGCGGAAAAATTCATGGGATAGATATCGATACCTCCCACTTTACTGGTAATTATCCTGAACAAGCGATGATAGAAGCTTGTGACACTCAATCCGATCCGGATGACTCGACTGTCTGGCAGGAACTTATTCCTAAATCTTCCCTTCAGGGGGATGCACACAATGTGTTCGATGTCGCTTCCACTGAAAATTGGAGTTACTTGAAATTGAACATCTATCCTGACGGAGGCTTAGCGCGGCTACGTGTTTATGGAGCAGTGCACAGAGATTGGAGTAATGTCAAAAAGCAGGAACTAGTCAATCTCGCAGGAGTTAGAAACGGTGGCATAGCAGTCGCTTGCAGCAATATGCATTTCGGCAGTATGTGGAACCTTCTGAATCCTGACAAGGCGGACAACATAGGAGACGGCTGGGAAACCGGACGCCGCAGGGGCGAAGGTCACGATTGGGTGGTGGTTCAACTCGGTCATCCGGGGCTGGTCAAGAAAATTGAAGTAGACACATTACATTTCAAAGGCAATTACCCGGCGATGTGTGCAGTACGTGGAATTTTCGCTCCAGGCGCCCAAATTGAACATTTGACAGACAGCAACACGTCATGGCGTACTCTGTTAAACAAAGCTACTACCCAAGCCGATACTAATCACATATTTACAAATGAAATCAATCATATTGGGGCTGTATCTCATGTGAAGTTAGAGATATATCCAGATGGTGGGGTAAGCCGATTGAGAGTTTTTGGCACGATTTCCGACCCCCATTTGATTTCGTTGGTTCCGGAGCCGCTGACTCAAGAAAGTTTTCAACCGTATGGAGATGTAATTGAGATTGAAAATCGAAGTTTCAGAAAAATCAATCAAGGTTATGCTGATCGTTATGAAAATCTCGCATCGCTTGACCTTGCAGAAGGTGGAACTCCCGCTTTGAGTATCTTCAGGTCTCGACCGATTGCGTTGCCATTTTCCATCACTCGAATGGAACAACATCCATGCGCCAGTCAAGCGTTCATTCCAATAGGAGATGAAAAATTTCTGATCGCTGTAGCCAAACGCTCAAAGGAATTCAACATTAACGACCTGCGATTGTTCGTAACCAACGGCAAGCAAGGTGTCAACTACAAACGAGGTGTTTGGCACCACTTTTTGCTTGCACTAGGTGGTGAGCAGGAGTTTATCGTGATTGATCGAAGCAATCCAGATGAAAACACTAACGAAATTGAACTGGAATCGCCTTACCCTATAATCGATAAATTCGCTCTTTCTCGTATAAGCCGAGTTAAATGAGAAAACGGTTCATTTTCAATAGAAATCCTGGAGGAATTAATGCCGTACACCACTGATGATATTCGGAACCTAACGCTATTGGGACAAGCTGGAGCTGGAAAAACAACTCTAACTGAGGCTTTGCTGCATGAAGCAGGGGTCATACCAACAAAAGGTGAAATAGCACGAAAGAATACAGTCAGTGATCAGGATGTTCTCGAGAAGCAGCATCAACGCTCGCTTGCAGCATCAATAATGTCGTTTAATAACAGCAAAGCGCACATCAATTTGATTGATACACCAGGGTATTCCGATTTTCTCGGTCCTGCATTGGCAACTATAAATGCAGTAGAAACCGCAGTAATCGTAGTCAATGCCCAGAGCGGAATCGAAACGATGACGCGAAGATTTATGGATTGGGCTAAAGAATCGAATACCTGCGTAGCGATTGTGATCAACAAGATCGACTCCGAAGGCGTCGATCTTGAATCCACATATAACGAAATTCAAGAGGAATTCGGCAGCGAATGCCTGGCGATAAATCTTCCTGCTGACGGTGGAAAGGCCGTTGTTGGATGTCTCTTTGATTGCGGTGGGGAGGCAGATTTTTCATCTGTGGAAGATGCACACACTTCAATAGCAGATCAGATTGTCGAAGTTGATGAAGAGTTGATGGAAGAATACCTTGAAACCGGTGAATTGCCTGACGATCAGGTTGCAAATGTGTTCAAGCAGGCAATGCGGGAAGGGCACCTGATTCCGGTCTGTTTCACCTCCGCTGAGTTGTCAATCGGAATTTCGGAACTGCTCACTCTGATCACTGATTTGCTGCCAAATCCAAAAGAAGGTAATGCACCAACATTTGTGCAAGACCTGGCAGGTGAATCGCAGCCCGTTGATGTTGAACCGGATCCTGATAAGGAACTCATCGCTCATGTTTTTAAGATCGCCTTTGATCCATTTGTCGGAAAGCTGAGTGTTTTTCGAATTTATCAGGGAAGCATTCAAAAGGATGCGCCGGTTTATGTTGATGACGCTCGGAAGCCGGTTCGTCTGAGCAACCTGTATCAACTTCAAGGCAAACAGCATGAGGATGTCGCGGGAGGGATTCCGGGAGATATACGAGGTATTGCGAAAATTGACGAAATTGAGCATGACAACTTTCTCGTTGCAGCCAGTACCGACTCGCCTATTCAGCTAGATTCAGTTCGATTTCCAAGTCCTATGGTGGGTCTGGCCATCGCTCCGGCGAGTCGTGGCGATGAACAGAAGGTATCCGAAGCTTTGCACAAGATTGTGGCTGAGGATCCCTGCCTCAATTTGGATCGAAATCCCGCAGCCAATGAGACGATTCTGAGAGGATTGGGAGATTTGCACATTCGTATTGCTCTTGAACGGTTGAATGAAGTTTACAACGTGGAGGTATCTACTTCCGTGCCGACTGTGCCGTACAAAGAAACAGTAACCAAAATCTCGGAAGGACATTGCAGGCACAAAAAACAGACTGGTGGAGCGGGGCAGTTCGGAGAGGTATTTCTGCGAGTTGAACCAGCTACTAGGGGGCAAGGGTTTGAATTTGTAGACAATGTTGTCGGTGGAGTCATTCCATCACAGTTCATTCCTGCTGTAGAAAAAGGCGTCAGACAGGTGCTTGATACTGGAGCGTTTGCTGGATTTCCGATTATGGACATCAGGGTGGTTGTTCATGATGGAAAACATCATTCTGTCGATTCCAAGGAAGTTGCTTTCGTTATGGCCGGTAAGAAGGCATTCATTGATGCTGTATCAAAAGCTGGACCTACTATTCTAGAGCCTATCGCTGATGTCTCAATCACTGCTCCAAGTGCGAACATGGGTGATATTGCAGGAGAACTATCCTCCCGGCGCGGCAGAATCAGTGACACAGATTCTCTGGCCTCCGGTTCGTTACGTATTTCAGGTTCAGCTCCAGTGGCTGAAATGTCAGATTTTCAGTCGAGATTGAATGCTATTACTGGAGGTGAAGGGTCATTTATAATGGAGTTCAGTTCTTATGAACCTGCACCCATGGAACTTCAAAGAAAACTAAGTGCTGAATTTAATCATCCAGAAGACGATTAGGCATACGACGGTATTCAAATATGGCAAGTGTCGGACAGACTTCGATTGAAAAATGCCCAGTTACTGGCCAAACCATTCAGCCAAAGAAACCTAAGGCTGTCAGCGGAGACGAACAGAAGACGCTCGTATTGACGGGTGCCAGTCAAGGCATCGGACATGCGACTGCAAAATTGTTTGAAGAACATGGCTGGCGTGTAATTACCTGTTCCAGACGGGCTTTTTCGAATGAGTGTCCATGGCAGGCAGGACCGGAAGATCACATTCAAATTGATCTCGGTGACCCGGACCATCGCTCAATCGGACTCGCTGAGTTAAAAAAAAGACTTGCCGGTGGAGCATTGCATGCATTGGTCAACAACGCAGGGATTTCCCCGAAAGATGACCACGGAAAGCGACTCGGTCCGGCGGATACTGGAATGGCAACTTGGCGACTTGTATTTGAAGTCAATTTCTTTGCTCCGATTGTACTGGCTAGAGGGCTGATGCAAGAATTGAAGGAGGGGCAGGGCTCAATAGTGAATGTGACATCCATTGCCGGTAGTCGTGTACATCCGTTCGCAGGCACAGCGTATGCGACATCAAAAGCTGCACTAGCTGCATTGACGCGGGAGATGGCGGCAGACTTTGGTTCGTATGGCATTCGAGTAAACGCAATCGCACCTGGTGAAATTGACACCCCCATTCTTTCGCCTGGTACAAGCAATCTCGTAGAATTGATCCCGTTGCATCGATTAGGAACACCGGATGAGGTTGCTCAAACAATCTATTTTCTATGTGCTGACAATTCGAGTTACGTTACTGGCTCTGAAATTCATATCAACGGCGGCGAACACCTATAGAGGCAGTTCGAGTCGCAAATTTTATTGATCAAGCCGGTTGATGAAATCGTTTATTCCGGTGATGTAAACATCACCGCTCTCCACAAAACCTTCCATATGATCACCTGAAATTGTAAGGAATTCCTTTCGTGCAGTAGTTGCTTCAAACAATCTTTCACTGTGTGAATAAGGAATCAGTTCATCATCTGGACTGTGTATGAACAATGTCGGACTCTGAACCGTGGATATTCTTGATAGGTTGTCATACCGCCACCTCAGCAGGTATTTGGTTGGCAGCCATTTGTAGTAGATTCTCCCCATGTCTACAAGCGATGTAAAGCTTGATTCCAAGATTAGCGCAGCAGGCATCTGGGCAGTGGCCAACCAAGTCGCCATCGCAGCTCCCAACGATCGGCCAAAAACTACGATTTGTTCTGCAGGAATATTCCTAGTTTCAGTCAGATAGGTCCACGCAAGGTTTGCATCGCTATACATTGCACTTTCCGTCAGTTTACCTCGGCTTTTGCCATAGCCGCGGTAGTCATAGATGAATATCGAATATCCTAGTTCGTGAAACATCTTAATAGTATCGAGCATATAAGACATGTTTCCAGCATTACCGCTGAATAGCATGAACGTGTATTTCGACTGCTGATGAGGGATAAACCAGCCGTGAAGTTCTGCATGATCTACGCTGTTCGTCAGAACCACGTCTTCATAGGTGAGTCCTTTGCCTTTCGGTGTGCCTGTCCATTCGGTGAACGGAACGTGGATTAGATGCTTCTGATAAATAAAAAGAAATGCTGAAATGACGACATATACAGAAGCAAGTCCAATAATCAATAACAACAGATTCTTAGTCATGATAATTACCAGCCTCTGAAAATTAACTCTCCATGAGTCATTCAGTTTAATGCAGAACCGACATACAGGTCACGAAATTGCGCGAACCTTCTTGCAAACGTGAAATTTGTAGGGTTATTCAGTTAGAAGAGTTATGAAACAAGGGAAAAGATTCCAACTCAGTAGCCTGATTCCAGCCTAATCAAAACCAGTTTTCTGCAACTCCGTGGCAGGCAATTTGCACGCCAGATGGAGTCTCTTGCAGTTCTGGCACAATCGATTTGCATTTGTCTCTTGCATGAAGACAGCGGTTGTGAAATATGCACCCGCTGGGCAAATTAATGGCTGTTGGAACCTCGCCTTTCAATTTTTTATGCGAATAATTTACTTTTCCGAGTTTTGGTATAGCACTCAAAAGTGCTTGAGTATATGGGTGCTGAGGTGTCGAGAATATTTGTTGTGTCGCGCCCAGTTCACAAATTTTTCCAAGGTACATGACAGCGACACGATTGCCAAAATGTTCTACAACAGATAGATCGTGAGTAATGAAAAGATAAGTCAGTCCACGTTGCTCACGAGCATCTCTCAGCAAATTGAGAACCTGCGCCTGAATGGACACATCCAAGGCAGAAATGGGTTCATCCGCAACAATGAATTCAGGATCAACCATGAGGGCACGAGCAATGCTGATGCGCTGACGTTGCCCGCCGGAGAACTCATGTGGAAATCTCGACCCCCAGCCAGTATCAACACCTACCGACTCCATAACCTCCATGACCTTCTCCTTGTGCTGATTGTTAGAGAGTTCTGGTTTATGAAACCGAATTGGCTCTAGCAGTGTTGCCGCAACTGTCTTGCGTGGATTCAAAGATGCGTAGGAATTTTGAAAAATCATCTGCATTTTCTGTCGATAGGGCAAAAGCTGGCTTCTCGACAAATTATCGATTCTCTTTCCTTGATACGTTATGGAACCGCTTGATGGCGACAACAGTCCCATGATCGTTCGACCGACAGTTGTTTTACCGCAACCGCTCTCTCCAACCAGGCAAAGCACTTCTCCGTGTTGGACAGTCAGATCAATTCCATTCAGTGCTTTTACATACTCGATTCGTCTGCTCGGCTTGCCATCCTTGAAAGTAAGCTGGTCCAGCAGTCCGCCGGAAACATTAAAGTGTTTGTACAGATTGTTGGTACTGACAAGCACTTCTTTTTCAGAGATTTTGATTCGCTCTGTCACGTCGACTCTAATGGGAAGTGACAGGCAACTGATCGGCTGTCATGGGCCTTCAATTCCGGTAGCGTCGTACGGCAAATCTGTTGTACGAATTTACAACGATTGTGAAACGGGCACCCAGATGGAATGTCTTGCAGAGTCGGCATTACCCCTGGTATTTGATTCAGCTTTTCGCCGGGCGTAGTCATCTCTGGCAGTGCTGCGATCAGTCCTTGCGTATAAGGATGTTTAGGGTTTTCTATGATGCTCGAAGTTTTCCCCTGCTCGATCACTCTTCCCGCGTACATGACCAACACTCGCTGAGTAACTTGTGAAACAACGCCAAGATCGTGTGTGATGAGAATCAGGCCCATATTGAATTCGCTGCACAGGTGCAGTAGGAGTTCCAGGATTTCCGCTTGTATGGTTACATCCAGTGCGGTTGTGGGTTCGTCAGCAATGATCAATTGAGGATCAGTCAGTAGTGCGATTGCGATTACCACGCGTTGCCGCATTCCGCCAGACAACTCATGCGGGTATTGTTTCAGCCGAGTATCTGCGGAGGGGATTTGAACTGCTCTTAATTTCTCCACCGCAATGTCACGCACGACAGCTCGCCTCGTGTTGCCATGCGCGAGAATTGTCTCCTCCATCTGAGTGCCGATGGTCAGTACTGGATTCAAAGTCATCATCGGGTCTTGAAAAATCATACTGATGCGATTTCCCCGAATCTGTTGCATTTCAGATTCGCTCAGGTCGGAAAGACAGATACCGTCAAAGTAAATCTTCCCAGCAGACATGTAACCTGGTTTGCTGATCAAGTTCAGAATAGCAAATGCAGATACAGATTTTCCAGCGCCACTCTCTCCTACGATTCCCAGCCGCTCTCCTTGATTCAATTCAAAACTGACATCGCGAATCGCGGTTACGGTGCCAGTTCTCAGCGGGAAAGCGACTTCAAGGTTGTTTACGCTCAGCAGCACTATAAATCACTTACTTGTCATAGAGTTTTGGATTCAGCACATCTCGCAGCCAGTCACCAAGTAGGTTGATCGCCAGAATTAGAACGACTAGCACGATTGCAGGAAAAGCAGTAATCCACCAGGAGCCACTGAATATGAACTCAAATCCATTTTTAATCAGCGAGCCAAGAGAAGGTTTAGTGATCGGCATCCCAAGACCGAGAAACGACAATGCAGCTTCGGTAATGATTGCATTGGCAACCTGAACCGTGGATATCACCAGAAGGGGAGAGAACGTATTCGGCAAAATGTGACGATAAATGATCGTCAGGGGAGGCAGCCCGACAACGCGCGCTGCATCTACATATTCCTGTTTCTTTGCCGCTAGCACGCATGCCCGAACAGTCCTTGCATACTGCGGCCACTCGGCTATGCCAATCACCAGAATTATGGCAATGATTGCAAAATTTTCATAGAAGCGCAACCCGACCGTAGCTTGAAATATTGCAAGTACGACGATCGCAACCATCAGTGTTGTGAACGATAGCTGAATATCCGCTACTCGCATCAGGAAGCTGTCAAGTCGACCGCCAAAGTATCCGGCAACGAGACCGATGGATACTCCCATGACTGTCTGTAGACAAGTGGCGAAAATGCCGATTAAGATAGATATTCCTGTTCCGTAGAGAATGGTGCTCAACATGTCTCTACCCATTGCATCCGTACCTAGAAAGAAACGGTCATCGGCACCGAGGCTTCCGACTGGAGGAAGTTCCGAATCCATGATATCAAACTGAGTCTGATCCCACGGATCATAGGGTGCGATTGCAGGAGCGAGTACAGACAGCAGGATATAAACCAAAACCACTGTTGCACTCACCATGGCAGTGCGATTATGCGTAAAGCTATGGTACAGCAGGGAATTACGAAATCGCTGCCACGCGTTAGTACGAACTGATAAGGTCTGACTGGCCATTGAAGTGTGTTCCTTATCGCCCGGTCAGTTTGACCATGGGATTTACTAGGCCGTAGATGATGTCCACGATCGTATTTGTGATGACGAATATTAATCCAACGACAATAAGATAGGCGACGATCAGCGGCGTATCCACGCGGTTGATTGCTTCCAGGAACATAAATCCCATGCCTGGCCACTGAAAAACAGTTTCAGTCAGAATGGTGTAGGCAACCATGATTCCGAGCTGGACGCCTCCTACGGTAATCACCGGCAAAAGGGTATTCTTGAATGCATGAACAATCCAAATCCGTTTTTTGGATAGACCTTTTGCCCAGGCAAACTTTACGTATTCCGTTTCTAGTACTTCCATCATCTCGGAACGGATCATGCGAACAAACAGAGGCAAAATAACGGATGCAAGTGAAATACTCGGTAATAGCAAGTGCGTTAGTCCGTCCCATGTAAGCAGACTTGTATCCCATCTTCCGAAAAGCGCAACGGTATCACCACGTCCATAGGAAGGAAACCATCCAAGTTGAACGGCAAACAGATGAATTAGAAAAATAGCTGTCAGAAAAACAGGAATGGATATGCCGACAATGCTCAATCCCATGGCTAACTTGGTTAGCCAGTGATTTGGGCGTATCGCAGCAAACATGCCCACAGGTAGCGAGAATAACAGTATCCAAACCGTTGCTGCGATTACCAGGTCGATTGTTGCAGGTAGTTTGTCCATGATGACGTCTAATGCAGGGCGCTTGAAAAAATAAGATGTGCCTAAGTCTCCTTGCACAGCTTTTTTCAGAAAACGCCAGTATTGCACAAGAAACGGATCATTCAACCCCAATTCCTCTCTCAGCTCGATTCTGATCTCTTCCGAGACGGATTGCCCTACAAGTTCTTGAAGCGGGTCGCCGAGTTCGTCTTGAATGGAAAAACTTAGCAGGCTGATTACCAGCATCACGATGATGGACTGGCCGAGTCTGCGAATTAGAAAGGCAAACATGAGTTATTGGTTGAAAATTGAGAACAGAAAGACTGTCGCATCATAATCATTGCGAAGCCCATAGCTTGAGTGTGAATTTGGATGCAGTTTCTGTAAAACCGCCGCAAACTGGAATGTTTAGCCTGCAAACTATTGCTTGAGAATTAGGCTGAGTAACGATTGCCAAACATTGCAGAGTAAAGATGAGTCAAGAACCCATCTTTACTCTGTCTCCGTTTCAGATCAGTTCATTACTAGATCGCCCAAATAGGGAAAATTCATGACATTGACGATCGGACCAATATCTACGCCTGAGCGAGCCCCCCACGCTCGATCTTGCCAATGCAGCGGTACAAAAGCGGCTTCATCATGCAGAATTTGTTCCACTTTCTGCAACATTTCCGCACGTTTTGCCAAATCCGTTTCCTTTGCGCTTTCCAGCACAAGCATGTCAACTTCGGCGTTGGAGTAATTTCCACTGTTGTACTGCCCATATCCAGTTTCTTCATCTGGAGTCATAGTAAGAAATTCAGTGAAATTCGCAGAATCCTCTGTATCTGAATGCCAGCCGATCATCATGATGTCCGCTGCGCGTTCGTCAAACTTGGGCCAGTATTGGGCTTTCGGCATGGTTGTCAGATCGACGTGAATGTTTATTTTTGCCAACATGCCAGCTACCGCTTCTGCGATCTTGGCATCATTTACGTATCGGTTGTTGGGTGCCATCATGGTAACCTCAAGGCCGTCTGCATATCCTGCTTCAGCCATCAATGCCTTGGCTTTTTCAAGGTCGTATCGAGGCTTCAACGATTCGTTGTAGCCGAGATAACCTTTCGGACTCTGCTGGGCTGCGGCCGTACCAAAATTTTTCATGATTTTTTCGACAATACCTTCATTGTTGATTGCATTCACGATAGCCAGCCTTACGCGAGCATCTGCAAGAGCCGTTTGCCGTTCTTGATTCAACTGGAATGTGATGATGCGTGTCCCGCTCATCGTAACAAGATCAACCCTTTCGGTTGCGGAAACCCGCTCTAGATCCGTCGGTGGAATTGGTGCAGCAAAATCAATATCACCTGCCAGCAAGGCTGCAACCCGGGTTGGAGCTTCCTTGATTGGCGTGAACACGATCTGGCTGACATTACCTGGAGAATCGATATCCCAATAATCAGCAAATCGGTCAAATACGAGCTTGACTCCCTGTTCTCTGGAGGTCACTGTGAATGGACCTGTACAGGAGATATTGGAGGAAGCGAATGAGTCGCCGTGCTTTACAATCTCGCCTTTGTCCTTGCCGCGTTCATCGGTACCTGAATAGAATTCACTGTCAAGAGGGAAAATATAGGTGGCAGTATGTTCCACAAGAGGATAGGGGCCATCGGTTACGATATCCACAGTGTAATCATCAATAACATTAACGCCAGTGAAATTCACGAATATGCCCTTGAAATCTTCGCTCTGCTTAAGTCGATCAAAAGTAAATTTGACATCTTTGCCGGTCATTTCTCGACCTGAGTGAAATTTGACCCCCTGCCGCAAATTAAATCGAACAGTGGTGTCGCTCAGTCTCTCCCAGCTACTGACTACTCTGGCGTCGAATCCCAAGTCTTGATTCCATCGGATTAAGGGGTCACAAACCATGTGAGACAATTGCAAGGTGCCACCGGACAATTGTTCGTGAAGATCTAGCGAAACCGGATCGGCATCGTAGGCAAGCCTCAATGTATTCGCCTGCAAGGGAAGAGCGATTGCTAGACACGCAATCGCTCCAAATTTTAAAATTGCTGTTTTCATATAAAACTCCAATGAATTAATTGATTTGGATATTCAATGAGTATATCAATATCAATTTATAATTGGCGCTTTTGAAGTAATATCCCGCAAGTAAATTTGAGGATATGAAGAAGCATTGTGGAACAGATTGACGATGATTGAAGCGAACACCAACTTGAACCCACCAATCGACGACTTGCGGATCGCTTCGATTCGCGATGTTGCCTTTCCAGCACAGGTCATGGCCGAGCTTCCTGCATCAGCAAAAGCCATTGACGTGGTTCGAACTACAAGAGACGAAATTCATCGAATTCTGTATGGCCAGGACGATCGACTTGTGGTCGTTGTCGGTCCATGTTCGATACACGATGCACAGGCAGCGAGAGAGTATGCCGAACGTCTTTCCAAAGTGAAGTCCGATCTGTCGGCTGATCTGCTCATTGTCATGCGGGTTTATTTTGAAAAGCCTCGTACAACGATCGGTTGGAAAGGGCTGATCAATGACCCCAATCTTGATGGCTCTTTCGACATCAACAATGGCTTGAGGCTTGCGAGACAACTGCTGCTTGAGTTCAACAATCTTGGAGTTCCGGCAGGTGTCGAATTTTTAGATATCATCTCTCCGCAATATATTGCCGATTTGGTGAGTTGGGGGGCAATTGGGGCACGTACAACAGAAAGCCAAGTGCATCGGCAGTTGGTTTCGGGTCTTTCCTGTCCGGTTGGGTTGAAAAATGGTACCGAAGGAAATTTGAAAATTGCAGTAGATGGCGCCCATGCGGCTTCAAAACAGCATCGATTTCTGTCGATTACGAAAGAAGGCCAGACTGCAATTTTCGAAACCCTAGGAAATGAAGACTGTCACATCATTCTACGAGGTGGGAACCAGCCGAATTATGGAGCACAGGATGTTGATGCAGCGGTTGAACTGCTCACCGGCAGAGGGCTGACAACAAATGTGATGATTGATTTCAGTCATGCAAACAGTTCCAAACAATTTACTAGGCAGATACAAGTTGGAGAAAATGTGGCCGATCAAATTGCGACAGGTGACAGGCGAATCATGGGAGTGATGATCGAGAGTCACCTTGTCGAAGGTCGACAAGACATCGTAGAAGGCCAGAAGCCTGTGTACGGTCAAAGCATTACTGACGCTTGTCTAGGATGGGCAGATACCGTAGGGTTGCTGCATGTTTTAAGTGATGCAGTTCAAAAACGTCGGGATCACACCCAACAATCCAGATCTCCGGATTCTGCTACGATTTAGTCTACCTCACTCTTTGAAAAACCTATGATAAAACCGTTTCAGTCTTCCAGGCTGACGCCGCTCGTAGTTTTCGATCCCAAGTTTCACGCAGAATTGTCTCGCGAGGCTGTTGAACTACCATCAATCGTTCTAGACTCTCCGTCAGCGGCTAGTGCCGTAATGCTTGGAGCCGGTTATTTCACCCCGCTCAGCGGGTTTATGAACAAGTCTGACGCATTGGCGATTGCACAGAATATGCGCACAAGTTCAGGTCTTTTTTGGCCGATTCCAATTCTCAATCGTGTCAACGAAGCTGGCGGAATCAAAATCGGTGATAGAGTCACACTGAGAGATTCCGAAACTGAAGGAAATCCACCATTGGCGATTCAAACCGTAGAGTCGATTGAAGAGGTGAATCTGGAGGAACGCCAGTACATCGCTGAGCGCGTATACGGAACTGTCGATAATGAACACCCGGGCGTTAATACTTTCCTGAATCAGGGTGAAATTATTGTGGCCGGTTCGATCCAAGTTCTGAACTACAGTTACTTTGAAGTGGAATTTCCAAATACGTTTCGAACTGCTGGCGAGATCAGGTCTGAAATTGAACAGAGAGGGTGGCAGAAGGTGGTTGCCTTTCAGACACGAAATCCAATGCATCGGGCGCACGAAGAGCTGTGCAAGATTGCACTTGATCGAACCAATGCAGACGGAGTCGTTATCCACATGCTTCTTGGCAAACTGAAGCCAGGTGATATTCCTGCGAAAGTTCGAGACAATGCCATTCGGAAGATGGTAGAACTTTATTTTCCAGAAAACACCGCAATCATTTCAGGGTATGGTTTTGACATGCTGTATGCCGGACCGCGTGAAGCGGTTCTACACGCCATATTTCGCCAGAATCTCGGTGCATCATATATGATCGTGGGGCGTGATCATGCCGGTGTCGGGGACTACTATGGCGCATTCGATGCACAGACGATATTTCAGACCGACGTGCCGGCGGGTGTGCTTGATATTGAGATATTTGAGGCTGACCATACTGCTTGGTCAAGAAAGCTGAACGAAGTCGTCATGATGCGAGATGCACCCGACCATACACCCGATGATTTTGTTTTGCTGTCTGGCACGAGGGTGCGAGAAATGCTTTCGGCTGGTGAAAATCTGCCACGAGAGTTTTCTCGACCCGAAGTCGCAAGAATACTGATGGAACACTATCGTCAGAGTTAAAGCCGCTACGATTCGACTTCGATCATTGGAATACTTTTATCCTGCAACATGATTGGTATGTCTGAATCAATCCGATAAACGAAGGTGCCGTTGTCGGTAATCAACCCTTCTTCGAGTTTGCTCTCGACCTTTGATCCATCGGCATGGTGAATGGTTCCTGCATCAATTTTGGAATTGATCATGTTCAGTTGCTCATTCGTCAACATGGAAAGCGGTTGTTTAGTTACTGGACAACGGAGAATTTCCAGTAATTTTGAGTCAATTGGCATGTAAATCCCCTGATTCAGCAATCTTATGTTAGTGAAATTTCATTTTTAATATGTAGGAAATACAAGGGAAATTATATAGATAAGTAAAAATCATAAAAAACAACAATTTATCGATTGGAATTCAATTCATTCATCTCAAATTGACAGCTTGGATTGAAATTCTGCATGGCTCACAAATCAAGTATCATTAGCAATAATGTTTGTTCAAAGTTATTACTCGCAGAGTTGAAAATTTCAATTTATCCGTGCGAATGCTTCATGTTTTCAATTAAGCGGCAATGAGATCCGTTGCAATACTTGAAGTCAAGATAACTTGAAATTAGTCTCAACTCTTGTATGAGGTAATCTCTACTATGAAAAGATTTCGACCCTTAGTCTTTGCTCTATTGATTCCTTACTCTGTCGTCATCCCTGGTAAATCACATGCACAGGAGGTTAATCTAGATACACTGGATGCGCAATTCAGTTATGCAGTGGGTATTCAAGTTGGAATTCAAGTTATTCAGGAATTACAACAACTGGGAATACAACTTTCAGGGGAAGCAGTTGCTGCCGGAATAACTGATATATTGCTACGCCGTGATCTGAGGATGACGGAAGAAGAGCTGGAATCCGTTATCGCTACAGTTCAAGACGATACAGAAAAAAGGAGAATGGAATTGATAGAGAATGCAAAACAAATGGGCGCTGATTTTCGGGAAGAGTTTGCCAAGCAGGACAACGCCAAATCGACAGATAGCGGGTTACTTTACCTTGTCTTGAAAAAAGGAGACGGTGCAAAACCTACGCTAGATAGTTCAGTAACGGTGCACTACCGGGGAACTTTAGTTGATGGTAGTGAATTTGACAGTTCCTACAGTCGCAACGCACCGGCAACTTTTGGATTGGCCTCAATCATTCCAGGCTGGCAAGAAGCACTGCAATTGATGTCCGTCGGTTCCAAGTGGCAATTGGTGATTCCACCGGAACTGGCATATGGCGATCGTGGCGCTCCGCCAGGGATTCCGCCGAGTGCGACTCTCGTATTTGAAATTGAATTGCTGAGTATTCAGTAGTCTGCAATTTTGAAATAGAAACGGCGAGCATCGAGTATGAGTGGAGCAGTACTGTTTGCCACAACTGAAGAAAACATAGAACGCTGGACTGAACAGTTACGTCGAAACGCACCTGACCTGGATTTGCGCATTTGGCCGGACGTCGGTCAAATTGAAGACATTGAATTTGCAATTGTCGCGAAGCCCCCACGGGGTGATTTAGCCCGTTATCCAAATCTGAAAGCAATATTTTCTATGTGGGCTGGCGTTGAGGATTTAATGTTGGATGCCAGCATTAGCCATTTGCCAATTGTGAGGATGACGGAGCCGGGATTGACGAATGGCATCGTAGTTTATGTCATCCATCATGTAACAGGGTTTCACATTCAGATATCAGAATACAAGCCTCGACTCTGGCAGCATCCGTTTAAAACAGTGTTCAAATCGCCGTGGGATACCTGCGTAGGAATTCTAGGGCTTGGTGTGCTCGGTGAAGCTTGTGCTATAGCACTGACGCAGCTTGGCTTCACAGTAATCGGATTCAGCAATAGCCGGAAAGATATTCCGAATGTGCATTCCTATTTTGGGCAGTCTCAGCTCAAGGAATTTTTAAATCGAACTGAGATACTCGTTTGTCTGCTGCCAAGAACATCTGCTACAGATAAATTTCTTAATGAACAAACATTGGCCCAGTTGCCTTCGGGTGCCTGTTTGGTAAACGCTGGAAGAGGAGAGTCAATTGATGATGATGCTCTTTTAGAAGCGGTACGGAGTGGGCATATTGCCGGTGCAGTTCTGGATGTCTTTCGCACTGAGCCGCTTCCTCCTGAGCATCCGTACTGGGACGAACCGAACGTCACTGTAACACCACATTGTGCGAGCAAACCAAACCCTGCAACTGCAAGTCTGGTTATTCTAGAGAAAATGGAAAAGATGAAAAAAGGTGAGCCGATTGATGGGATTGTCAGTCACAAACGCGCTTATTAAGCTTTGAATTTAATATAAAATATAAATAAAACAATCCAATAAATCAATTTTCTTATGTTATATCTTAGCGAATTGAATTCTATTGATAGGTGAAATTAAGCAGTTACTATGTACTGAATTTCAATTTTGCGCGAATTCTTTCAGAATTTTAATTTTTTGGAATTTCATTTTTAATCGCACCGCCATTTAATTCATTTCGGCGTGATCTTTCGGTGCAACAGCGAGTCGCAGGTTAGGCGAATTTCCTAGTGGCTAGCCGACATTTCGCCGGAAGGCAGCAGGGTGGCGTTGGTTGGCTTGTCATGCTTTAATGCAGTCGCCGAAATCAGATGCTGACACTATAGCGCATCTGCTGGCGCTTGGAGTGTTCGTCGCCAATGTTTCAGCAAGCCAGCCTGCTTGAGTATGCGATTGATTGAGCAAATGCCAGTTGACAGATCTCGGTTTCCAGCCGATAGCGGAATTTGCCCATCGAAAGATGATAATGCTTGCGCAATTCAACGATGCGTTCGGTTCAGTGCCCCGGCTCTTGACTACGCCCGTGGACATTTAAGATTGGGGCAGTTGTCCTTACGAATTTGGTTCTTAGGATTGCCTCAAGATAGGGTTGCATAACATTCTGAATCCATTTGATCGTGGCAAATTGCATCTTCTGATTTAAACTGTACACTTAGTCGGGATCAGACTGAACACTGAATTCGTATATCGTCGCTTGATGCATGGCTGAATGTACTGTGGCAGATACTGGCAGTGTAGAATGTAGTTGCAAATTTTAATTAAAGGCGAGAGCAAAACGCGCAAAGTGTTCTGTCAGCGATGAAATAGTACGAGATGGCGTTGTTACATCTAAAGGCCACAGGTATAAAGGAAAATCAATGACTAACAAGGGCTAAAAAATCAAAGACCAACTGAATTTGGGTGAAGATAGCAATCGGGAATTCAAGCAAGTTGAGTTTTCTGGCTCTCGAGTAAAGAGTCCTAGTCGAAACGATTTTGCAGACGAAATTGCTGCATTTGCCAACTCGAGAGGGGGTGAATTGTGGTGCGGAACTACAGATCGGGGCGAAATGCAAGAGCAAGACATATCCCGTGAACAGCTCGTTGCACTTGATGCTTTGCTAGTAGAAGTCAGTACGGACTTTATAAAACCAGCCATTCGAATTCGTACTGAACACAATCAAACAGAGGATGGCAAACGATTTCTGATTGTTGAAATCCCTGAGGGCGAAACGCAGCATGACAGCCCCGGTGGCAGCTACGTTCGCGTAGAGGGATCAAAGAAAAAAATGACGAGTGAGGAGCGGTTACGCTTGGCTCAACAGCGAGGTCAATCGCGGTTCTTGTCATTCGACGAAAGTATTGTTCTGCAAACCGGCTTTGCAACGTTGGACGAATCGTTGTGGAAGCCGATGTTAAGCGTTAAGAACGCAACACAACCTAGTTCTGCGCTCAGTAAACTAGGGCTTGTTGCACTTGACCAAACTGGGAAGCTTGCAGCTACTGTAGCTGGTGTATTGCTATGTACTCGGAATCCTGAGCAGTGGCTCCCTAACGCATGCATTACGGCTGTTCGCTATAGGGTCAGTATCTATCGATCTCGCATTAGACTAATTTGCAAAGACAGAACAAGATTCTAGGAAATTTGGCGAAATGAATTTAAAGAAGTTAAAGGACAGTAAATTACTGACAGAAATAATTTTTAAGATACTGCCCAAACTCCAAATCATCTTCACTTTCAATTTCTAATTGCTTTTCGATTGAAGCGCGGGCAACATCGTCATAATATTCGACATCCGTCTGTGAGAGCTTTTTGCTGGTGATTGTTTCTTTAGACTCTTGAGCTTTACGCATGGCGAATTCAAAGAACGCTTCATCACGCTCCAGCAACTCTTTGAGAATGCGCGCCGAAGGCGTTCTCTCTGGGTTGTTCAGTTTCAATGTCTGTTCTCGAACTGCCTGGCGATAGCCATGGACTGTCGATACCTTGTCAAAAATTTCGGCTACTGCTTCCAAATCTTCCATCAACTTAGCCCCCCAAGAAGCCAATGATGTCTTCTTACCGTTTCTTTGAAGCGCGAGATCTGGCGCACGGCCGTTTAGAACAGTTGCATCTTTGTTTGAAGCAATTAACTGTGGATGTTCATTCGACAACGAAGGGCTGGGGCATAGCAGACAATAGGTGAGAAACACATCTATAAATCTAGCTTGAGAATCGGAAATTCCTATCGTCTCGAAAGGATCTAGATCCAGGCATCGCACTTCCATATATTCAACACCTCTGCTTTGAAGGGCTTGGGTTGGTTTTTCCATCGGGAGTGTTCTGCGTTTCGGTCGAATAACGGAATAGTATTCATTTTCTATTTGAAGTAGATTTGTATTCAATTGGGCAAATTCGCTGTCTGGATTAGCTTCGATTTTCTCATATTCTGGATAGGGAGTATTAATCGTATTTTTCAGTGTTTCGATATATCGATCAATCGAATTGTGGTCAATGCATATCTCTGACTGAACCGGGTTTCTGTATCCATAATTGCTCATTCTGATTGAAGTTGCATGAGGAGAATACAGTGTATGAGAACCCAGACTTATTAAATCGGGGGAGTCAATATCACCGAAAAAAGAACGACAAGCTGCTGGTGATGCACCGAACAGGAAGAATAGCAACCAGCAGTAGCGGTGGAAATTCCGAATGCCTGCCATATATGCATTGGAAATTGTGTTTCCGTTTGAGTCGTTGCTGGAAATTCCAAGTGCATCCCAGAAAGAATCTGGCACCGAAAAATTGTAGTGAAGCCCTGCAATAATCTGCATTTTTCGGCCATATCGAAATCCTAGTCCGCGCCGATACACATGTTTCATTCTTCCAACATTCGATGTTCCGAATTCTGCGATAGGAATGGAATTTTCGTCTCCTAATAAACAAGGCAAACTGTTCACCCAGAGTAGCTCATCACCAATGTGCTGAAATACGACTTGATGCAATTGTTCTAAATGTTGTAGCACCTCGTTGGAGGAGTAAAATGTTGGCGTAACCAGTTCGATTAAAGCTTCCGAGTAATCGGTTGTAATAAACGGATGTGTCAGCGCTGATCCTAGCGCTCGCGGATGTGGACACTGCGAAAGGTGTCCATCCGAGGAAATACGAAGACTTTCCTTTTCAATGCCTCGTCGGATTTTTGGGATTATTTGATCGGCAGAATCACCGATTCTTTGCAGTCGTTCGTCAAATGTCATCGTTTGGCAGTTTCAGGATTATTTTTACACAGATATAATTCATAAGTCTTTCTAACATGTAATGTTGCTGGATCACGGACTAGGTAAAACAAGCAAAATTAGTGACGAAAACTACTCCAAGTTCACTCGGAAAAACGAATGCGGTTACTCGATTTTGACAAAGCGAATAAGTGATTGGATTTCGGCGCTGCTGTTAGATTTAACTACTTGAAGGATTGCTTCAGAAACTCAAAGCTCTGATCTTATGGAAAATTATGAACTTACTGCTTCGATCAGTCGAAGTCGCTATTAAGGACAAGGATTTATGCATATGCCATCTTGGGTAGCAATATTTCGTCGAGAATTGGCAGACTACTTTTATACACCGATTGCCTATGTATTTTTAACAATTTTTCTGGTATTGACTGGCGTGTTCGCGTTTCATGTTGGAGGATTCTTTGAACGGCAGCAGGCAGATCTCGCTTCATTTTTCAGTTTTCACCCGTGGCTTTATTTGGTATTGGCACCGGCTCTGGGAATGCGCTTGTGGGCTGAAGAGCGAAAAACCGGAACAATTCAGACCTTGCTGACATTGCCGATCAGTACATTTTCAGCGGTGCTGGGCAAGTTTCTCGCTTCTTGGGTGTTTACAGCATTTGCGCTGTTGCTGACGGTACCGATGTGGCTATCGGTCAATTATTTGGGTAACCCCGACAACGGTGTGATTCTTTCTAGTTATCTTGGAAGTCTGCTCATGGCCGGAAGTTATCTTGCAGTGGGTAGTTGCATGTCAGCGATGACGCAGAATCAGGTCATCGCATTCGTGCTGGGAGTTGTCATTAATTTGTTTTTTACCCTCGGTCAACTGGTTTTTATTCAGAATATTCTGTCGATCTGGCTACCAGCCATTCTGGTTGAAACCATCATCAGCCTGAGCTATCTCACGCATTTCAACACCATTACCAAGGGCGTTATCTCTGTTTCCAGCATCGTTTTCTTCTTGTCTGTTTCGGCACTTTTCATTTTCCTCAGCGTTATCGCTGTTGATCTCAAGAAAAATAATTAGTTGTGCGAAATTTAAAAATCAACTGGTCAAATGTTGGTGCTGTCTCCACCGCCATTATTTTTTTCCTGGTTTTAAACCTTTTGGGGAGCGAATTGCTGTCACGATATCGCGTTGATCTCACTGACAACAAGCTTTATACGCTTTCCGAAGGGACAGTTAAAATTTTGAAAAATCTTCGTGAACCGGTGCAACTGACTTTTTTTGTTTCAAAAACCGAACTTCTCGAATTACCTGGAATTATTGCTTATGCAGACCGTGTGGAGGATCTTCTGAATGAATATAAACGTCTGTCTGACGGGAGAATCAGTCTGAGGACTATTGAACCTCAACTATTTTCTGAAGAGGAAGATTTAGCGGTTGGACACGGACTGCAAGGAATTCCGGTCGGCGACGGTAATTTTGCCTATCTGGGATTGATCGGCACAAATAGTCTTGATGACACTGAATCAATCTCAGTTTTTTTCCCAGAACGCGAAGAGTTGCTGGAGTACGATCTCACAAAGCTGGTTGTTCAACTCGCTGACCGAGAACGTAAAACCGTAGGAGTCATCAGTTCGTTGCCGATTCAGGGTACAGGTGGCTTTTCGTCCAATCCTGCTGGACAGAGTCCGCCTTGGACTTTCTTTGTTCAGTTGAATAATTTTTTTGATGTTCAGTTGCTTGCGCCTTCAGACGAAAATCTACCAGATGACCTCGACATGCTTGTTTTGATTCACCCACAAGATCTATCTGACGGGTTGCTGTACAACATTGATCAATTCGTGCTTGGCGGCAATAGTCTTGTTGTGTTGGTTGATCCTTTTTCAGAAGTTCTGTCTGCAATGCTCGGCAGTTTGCCGCAAATGTCATCCTTGAATTCGGGCTCAAATTTGAACTCCTTGATGAAGAACTGGGGAATTACACTGGTGGAAGGCAAAATTGTCGGAGATTTGCCAATAGCAGCACGAGTGCTTGAAGGCGACGGCTCGTCTGGCGAAACCATAGACTACCCGGTATGGATGAACGTTCAGCCTGAACAGTTAAGTTCTGATGATGTAGTGACATCTCAACTCGGAAATATCATCATGGCAACTGCGGGCATATTTGAAATTGACCCTGAGTCTTCGCTTGCCATTGAGTCGTTGATAAAGTCTTCGACTGCGGCGAAGCTGTACGATTATGAGGAACTTTCCAGCATTACCAGTATTCGAAAGCTATTGGAGGGATATCTAGAAGGAGGCGAACAACTGTTGATGGCAGCAAGAATCAGTGGAGAGGCAGCAACAGCCTATCCGCAGGGCGCACCGCCAACTGCGAATGACAATGATGAATTATTTCAACCATCGCAGATTCTGAAAGGACAAGTGAATGCAATAGTTGTTGCTGATACCGATTTTTTGCACGACCGTTTCTGGATTCGTAATCAGCAACTTCTCGGCCAAACAATTTCTTTCGCAGATGCTTCCAATGGAGAACTAATTTTCAACGCAATCGACAACTTGTCTGGCGACAACAATCTAATCGGTGTACGAAGTCGCGGCAGCTATTTTCGTCCGTTTCAGCGAATGCAGGAAATCAGACAGGTTGCAGAACAGCAGTATCGGCAGCACGAACTTCAATTGCTTGAAGAGTTGAAGCGCACAGACAGTCTCCTTGTCAATTATGGTGCGAATCAGAACAGTGAGCAGGGTGAAAGAATTCTGACCGATGACCAGCGTGAAGAAATAAAGCGTGCCCTCCAAAACAAGCTGGAAATTCGAAGGGAATTGCGCGAAGTTCAGAGAAATCTAGGGATGGATATCCAACAATTGGAAACCAACATAATTCTGCTCAATATATTGGTCGTTCCTTTGTTTGTTGCAATTATCGGTGTGTTGGCAGTTACATTTGGTGCACGACGCCGACAGAGAAAGTTGGTGCTTGATATTAGAAAATTAATCAAGACGACATGAAGCGATCATTACTGATTGGAATCGCTGTATTGAGCATAGGCGTTATTGCTTTCTTTATATTGCAGGATCGCACTTCAACATCAAACCTGCCGGACCATGGGTTGTTATTCCCTGAGTTGGTGGATCAAATTAATGACGTTACAACAATATCAGTAAGAACAAACCAATCTGAACTGTCCGTGATACATGAAAACGAAGCATGGAGAGTAAAGGAGCTTGAATTCTATCCTGCAAGATTCAGTTTGGTACAAAATTTTCTGATCGGGATGAGTCAATTGCGAAAGCTGGAAGCCAAAACTGAAAATCCCGATAAGCACGCTGCTTTGGACCTTGTCGGGATTGAAATAATGGAATCTCCTACAATTAAGATTACTCTCTTGTCGGCAGACAGTGAAATTCTCGCAGACTTATATATTGGCAAGCAGAAGTCTTCCAGAAGAAATCCTCATTTGTACGAATACTACGTACGAGAGCCGAACCAAGACCAAACCTGGCTTTCTGAAAGTTCACAACTGATCTTTTCAAAGCCTTTCGATTGGTTGGATTCTGAAATTGTTGATCTTGATGAAAATCGAGTCAGGGAAGTTCAGATCATGTCTCACAACACAACACCGATTCGGGTGTATAAATCATCTGGGATGGATAAAAATTATCAGCTCACCAACGTACCTGATCGACACAAAATTCGCTATCAGTACTCAATTAATGACATCGGTGAGGTTTTCCGAGATTTGCAGTTCGAAGATGTGAAAAAATCTGCTGGGTGGGTTACTCGTGCAACCGTTACAGCAAAGACGTTTGACGGACTTGAAGTAATCGCGAAGCTAGGCAGCGGGGAATTGAGAGACTATGCTGTGTTCAGCACGGATGTGGATGAAGCTGCCACAACAGAGACTCAGGAAGAAGCATTTAATTTAAATAGACGATGGGAGGGCTGGGCTTACAAAATGTCCGATGTAAGACTGACAGCCATTGATAAAAAGTTTGACGATTTCGTTGAACCAATCACGGATACCTAAAGCAATCATTTCAGAGAGGAGGGAAGTGTGGAGCAACTAAACAAAATCAGTTCTCGATTGACGCAATCAAAGGCACAGGGCGCATCGCAGGCGATGCTGTATGGCACGGGTATGACTGATGCCGACATGAACAAGGCTCAGGTCGGCATTGCGAGCATTTGGTGGGAAGGCAATACATGCAACATGCATCTCAATGAACTGGCAGCTCATTCAAAGCATGGTGTTGAAGATGCTGGTTTGCTTGGAATGCGATTTAACACAATCGGTGTGAGCGATGGAATATCAATGGGAACGGAAGGCATGAGTTACTCGCTGCAATCTCGAGATTTGATCGCCGATTCGATTGAGACTGTCGTTGCCGGGCAGTGGTACGACGCTCTCATAACCATACCCGGTTGTGACAAGAATATGCCAGGCTGTTTGATGGCAATGGGAAGACTCAATCGCCCGTCGCTGATGATATATGGCGGCACCATTCGAGCGGGTACTGCAGGAACGCAGAAAGTGGATATCGTATCCGCATTCCAGAGTTACGGAGAGTTTATTGCCGGCAGAATTGATGAGAATCAGCGAATGGATATTGTTCGAAATGCATGTCCGGGTGCAGGTGCCTGTGGTGGAATGTACACTGCCAATACAATGGCGAGCGCGATTGAAGCTATGGGCATGTCGTTGCCTTTCAGTTCATCGACGCCAGCCAATGACAGTGGAAAACTGAAAGAGTGCAAAGATGCCGGAAAAGCGGTTTTGCATTTGATGAAATTGAATCTTTTGCCGAAAGACATAATGACAAGGGAAGCGTTCGAAAATGCAATGGTCATCGTCAGTGTTCTTGGCGGTTCTACCAATGCAGTGTTGCACTTGATTGCGATGGCCAGATCGGTTGATGTCGCGCTGACGATTGATGATTTTCAATCGGTGAGCGATAAAATTCCGTTTCTAGCAGATTTGAAGCCGAGCGGTCAGTATGTGATGGAAGACTTGCATGACATCGGTGGCATTCCGGCCGTAATGAAGTATCTACTCCAGCAGAATTTGTTGAATGGAGATTGCATGACGGTTACCGGCAAAACTGTCGCGGAAAACCTTGAAGATGTGGATGGCCTGACTGAAGGACAGACAATTCTGCGATCGATTGACAATCCAATCAAGCCCACTAGTCACATTCAGATTCTAAAAGGAAATCTTGCCCCACAAGGTTCAGTCGCCAAAATCACCGGTAAGGAAGGAGAAGTTTTCTCGGGAATTGCCCGAGTTTTTGATGGAGAAGAAGACATGCTTGCCGCGCTGGAACAGGGACAAATACAAAACGGCGATGTGATCGTAATCCGATATGAGGGTCCGACTGGCGGCCCCGGTATGCCGGAAATGCTTACCCCTACGTCGGCAGTGATGGGTGCTGGGCTGGGCGCGGATGTAGCGCTCATTACGGATGGCCGCTTCTCTGGCGGGTCTCATGGATTTATCGTCGGGCATATCGTACCTGAGGCTCAAGAGGGGGGTCCGATTGCTCTGGTCGAGAACGGAGATCGAATCACAATAGATGCAGTCTCGAACACGATTGACGTAGAATTGAGCGAAGAAGAACTGGCCAAGCGCAAAGAAAAGTGGGTCATGCCCGCTTACAAAACCACGCGCGGCACTCTATACCGCTACATCAAGACGGTTAAGACTGCAAGTGAGGGCTGCGTAACCGACGAGTAAACAGCAATTAAACTATGTTGCCTTTCGCTCTTCGATGAGTTTGTCAATTTGTACTTGCAGCTGACTTAGGATTTCGTTGTAACGAAAGGCTCCGACTTTTTCCTCTCCTTTCTTCAGGTTAACGAAGTTCGGTCCGCACCACAGGCCTAAGTCGGCATCATCGGTTTCGCCAGGACCGTTCACGCGACAGCCCATGACTGCGATAGTAATTGCTTCATCTTTCATTTCTTGAGTAAGTTCCTTTACCTGTCTGGCAAGATCGATGAAAGCCTCATTCTCCACCCTCGAACAACTGGGGCAGGAGATGATGTTGAGCCGGTCTGGATCAAATCGAACCACAGAGCGAACTCGTCCAGCGGCAAAATCACTGATGATCTCTTTGCCTGCAATAATTTCTTTGTATTTTTCCGCTTCCGGCAGAGTAAGCGATACGCGAACGGTATCCCCAATTCCTTTCGCAAAAAGCTGCTCGAACGCAATTCTTGTTTTGATTATTCCATCCGGTGGCATTCCTGCCTCGGTAACGCCAAGATGAATAGGAATATCAGGGCGTTTCTCTGCAAATATCTTGTTTGCTTCTATCACTCGATCTGGTCTTGAGCTTTTCAGCGACACGCAAAATCGCTCGAATCCAATGCGATCCAGCATTTCGCAATGTTCCAAAGCGCTTGCAACCATTGGTGATATTGCATCATCATCTGGAAACTTTGCTTTTTTGTAGGGATCTACTGATCCGGAATTGATGCCTACACGCATCGCACAGTCGTTTTCGGATGCAACATCCACTAGGAATTTCACTTTGTCTTCGATAGACTTCTTTCGCTCGTGATGATGCAGATGACCGGGGTTGTATCTGATTTTATCGACGTACTTTGCTACGGATGCTGCTAGGCGATAGTTTTCTTGCAAATCGACACTCAAGTTTGCATCGCAGTTATCTCGAATGGCTTTCAGTGCTTCAGCATCTTTCTTGTTGTCCACTGCTATGCGAACCACACCGGCACCTGCTTCACTGAGTATGGTTGCCTGCTTTGCAGTTGCCTCAGAATCTCTTGTGTGTGCCGTACACATGCTTTGTACAACTAACGGATTCCCACCTCCGATGACCGCATTTCCTATGTTAACGGTTCGAGTAGGATTACGCCTGATTTCCATTTTCGAGCCTCTATGAAGATTGCCGTAATTTTGTCATTATAATAAGCCGAATTAATTGAATTCCTCCAACTATCAAGAAACCCTCATCTCGAAAATTCGACAACTATGATACCGGGCTATCATATTCTTGATTGAAAATCTGTGCTTGGCAGAATTATCACACAGATGTTGATGTTTCTCCTTGCATTTGTGCAACTTACATGGTAACAGGTATCTCATGATCAGCACTTATGCATTACTGACTGTATACGCGTTTTTCATCAGTACAGTATCGTTCTTAGGCGGGTGGTACGCAAACAAAATTCACCTGTCTCATCGCAAAAACCAGCTGGTGCTTTGTTTTGTTGCCGGTTTTCTTCTGGGCATCGCAGTGTTCCATCTTATGCCGCAAGGAATCGAGAGTCTGGAAGATGAAGAAAGCATAGAGATTTTCATGTTCTGGCTGATGGCCGGTGTCATGATTACATTAATTCTTTTACGCGCCTTTCCTAGTCTCAGTCCTGATCCGACTGCAATGGAGAACAGCCCTCAATTCTTGTCGAAATCCTACGGTTGGATTGGTATTGCGATCGGTCTCAGTATTCATTCCGTCTTTGAAGGAATCGCACTCGGTACAAGTTTACTATCCTCTGTTGGTGTGTGGTTAGTAGGTTTCGGTGTATTTGTAGCTATTGTCCTGCACAAGCCTCTTGATGCAATGTCGCTTATGGTCACTATGGGGCAATCAAATACAAGTTTGACACTGAGAAGATTAACCAATATAGGTTTTGCACTAGTGTGCCCCGTTAGCGCTTTTCTCACACTTTGGCTATTTGGTTTGGTGGGACCGGTTGCGGATCAAATCGCAGGTCGTTTAATCGCCGTCATATCAGGTGCGTTTATTTGCATTGCACTCAGTGACTTGATTCCGGAGGCACATTTCCAAAAGCATAACAAAATCCAACTCTCGACGTCGTTCGTTGCAGGCGTGTTACTGACGTATGGATTTTTTCTCTTGGAAGAAATTGCTATGGGGCACTAGAAAATCACATTCTGAGGCACAGAGGTAGTGTGGCGGCTTAGTAACCAACTGAAATTCCACATTACTTCAAAGTTGATAATTCCGTTAGCTAAAACAAATTTATGGTTATAGTTTGCTCAAGACAGAACAGACGATTGGGCGCAGGTTCATAGTGTATATTCAAAATTTGTGAATATTTGAAATTCCCATGTCTAACCACGAAGACAAAAAAGAACATCATCCCGACGGACACGATCATGGACACCATCACCATGGCCATAGTCGCAGCCTATTCGGCCAGCATGATCATTCGCACGAATTAAGGCATGCAGGCAAACGCAGTCTGGCTATCGCTTTAGTGCTGATAGCTGGCTACATGCTTGTCGAGATCATTGGCGGCATAGCCGCTGGCAGTCTTGCACTTCTTGCCGATGCCGGACATATGGCAACCGACGCGGTATCCATTGCTCTTGCGTTGCTCGCCATGCACTTGGCCGAAAAGGCTGCCACGGCAAAGCGAACCTATGGCTACTATCGCCTTGAAATTCTGGCTGCGTTGGTCAACGCTCTCACTCTCTGGGTAATAGCAATAGGAATAATCTACGAGGCTTACCAACGCTTTCAGCACATACCCGAAGTTCATGGTTTTTTGATGTTATCGATAGGTGGTGTCGGTCTCTTGGTCAACCTAGTGGCAGCGTGGGTATTGCGCCGCTCGTCTGAAAACAGCGTCAACATTGAAGGAGCTTTTCAGCACGTCATGGCCGACCTTATTAGCTCAGTTGCAGTCGTCATTTCCGGTTTTCTCGTTTGGGCATTCGGGTGGGCAATCGCCGATCCAATTCTGAGTGTCGTTATAAGTTTGATTATCATTCGTGGTTCCTGGCGCCTTCTGGCTAAAGTTGTTAACGTATTGCTTGAAGGAACCCCAGAGAAGATCGATTTGTATGAGCTTTGCAGCAAGATGGAAGAAATCGAAGGTGTCACAGGCATCCATGATATTCACGTCTGGACCATTTCGCCCGGCAATGAAATACTTACCGCTCACGTTTTGGTCGATCCTAGTTATCAAGGTGAATACAGCCAATTGCAGCGACGCTTGCGGAACATTGCCTACAACGAATTTCACATCGGTCACGTTACCATTCAGTTAGAGAATTCAGCTGATGACTGCACCGAGGATCATAACGTCAGTGAACATCTGGTGCCAGAAGCCTCGCCGATAAAATGAATTGATGATGAACGGTTCGGCGGCGCTAAATTCCCTCAAAAATCTCAAACCAGTCAAATTAAACAAGATTTCAATTCAGTCAGGACTGAGCGTTGAGGAAATCGAGAACATTGTCAACTGGCTGATTGAAATTGGTGTCCCTCTGATATGGAGTTCTGAAGATAGTGTAAAACTTCTACGCCAAGTCATTCCTCTTGATCCCGACTACATTCGCAAATCAGTAACAGTTACAGACTCTGACATAGCGCAGAGAGTAACTGTCTTGGATCATGTTGATTCTACCAACGAATTTCTGTTGAACCTCGCAACACAGCAGTCGATTCACAAGCACGTCTGTATCGCCGAGTACATGTCTGCAGGGCGAGGCAGAAGACGTCGAAAATGGTCAGGGAGCGCTTACGAAAATGTCATGCTGTCGATTGCCTGGGACTTCGGCAAAGATATTCGATTTTTGTCGGGTCTCAGTCTTGCTATTGCAGTAATCGTTGTTCAATGTTTGAGTGAATTCACCAATGAAATCTTGCAGGTGAAATGGCCTAACGACATATTGTGGGAATATAAAAAGCTTAGCGGGATTCTGGTTGAGATGCGCGATACGACTGCAGTAATCGGCATTGGCATCAACTGCAGTCTATCGGATGATGATCGAAACGTCATAGATCAACCTGTTGCCTGCCTGAGCGACTTGCCAGATTATTCAGCAAATCGGAGCATGCTGGTTTCCAAGCTCCTATGTTCTTTAGGTCATGGACTTGAGATCTTTACGAAGCAGAGACTTGAACCGTTCAGGCAGGAGTGGATGCAAAAGCATGCCTACCCGAACAAACGCATCCTAACGGATGGCATAAACCCTCATGAAGGAACCGCATTCGGAATTGACGGCAATGGAGCACTGTTGCTCAAATTGGACAGCGGTGAAATTATCCCTGTGCAGGCTGGTGAAATCAGTATTTTAGGCGAGCGATGAATGACGTGCTGAATTCAAACCTGTAATACCAAATGCTTTGGACTATGGCTTTTATGCAGCACTGTTTATTTGTTGATCAGCCAGTTCCATCAAACAATCATCTGGCAGCGATTCTATTGGCGTGAAGTTTCGATGGGCGATCCACTCGGGGCGTTTGAATCGTCGAATATGATTATCTACATGACATAACGAAAGATAAACTACGGTTCGAGGCCATGGTGAAAGATTGGCAGGGGAACAATGTACCAATGTGCTGTAGAACAACAACACGCTTCCGGCCTTGCCGTGCGCTGATACGATCCCCCCTTCATCAACTAGCCTGGTGATTGTAGCCTTGTCCAATGTCCACAGCGGATAGCTGGTGGTTTGCAGGTCATGTCCGGCTTCAAATACTCCTTGTTTGTGCGAACGCGGAATCATCCATAATGGTCCGTTGAATTCACTGGCATCGTTCACATAAAGAGCAATGTTCATCGCTCGGGATTCGGGCATGTGATCATCGCGTGCCCATGTTCCGTAGTCCTGATGCCACTGCCATACGTCACCGGTGAAAGCTGCTTTTGCATTTACTTTGTACTGGTGCATGTAGACTTGCCCGTCGAGAAGTTGTTCAACGGGTTGAATGAGTCGAGGATGGCAGCCGAGTCTTCGAAATGCTTCGTTGTAATAGTGTGCAGCGAATGCGGTTCGTGCTGTTTTGCCATCGCTTTCGCGAAACACTTCCTCCCGATCAAGCGCATATACCGTCTCAGCAGCCTGTTGTAAAACTCCGATTTCGACCTGGTTAAACAGGTTTGGCAACAGTAGATAGCCGTCCGAATGAAATTGTTCAATCTGTGATTTTGATACTTTCATGGTTGAACTTTCCTTTTTGATTCTTCTGGAATATATAGAATTTTGAACTATTTTGTTGCAATATTCAAATTTTTGCAACAGTAACTGACTGCAAAATTGTAAATTCCGACATTTAGTTTTGCTTTCAGGTTTATTTTGAAAGAAAATAGGAAAGCATACAACCGAACTGCGAAAGGGTGCATTCGTTGTATATACGGTGAAATATCCGCTGAATCTACATTCACTTTAATGAATGAAACGAGTGCAGGCTTCAACATTTCACAGTTTTCTAGCGAGCCCGCATAGCTCAGTTGGTAGAGCAGTTGATTTGTAATCATCAGGTCGGGGGTTCGAATCCCTTTGCGGGCTCCAATATCTCACGCAAGCAAGGTTTGGAAATTACCAATTTCCTCATTTTGGGTATTCAATATTTCCAGATTTTTTCCTACAGACAAAACCAAATTTGACTGGAAAAACTAGTTGGTGATTTGACAAGAGTTTTAGTCGAATTGGTGATGAGAGGTGACAATGTTACGTTCTGAGATGAGGGTATTTGGTGTAAGCAGTCGTGTCGGACATAATCCCGAAAGATATTACGGCCAGAAAGTTACGATGATACAACAATCAAATCAGTCAGCTCGGTTGAGAACGATATTCCTTTGGAGAATCTGCGCGAAATTCACGCACACTCTAGCGAAAATATGCATGAACTGCCTGACAATAGCGTTTACTTAATAGTCACATCACCACCGTACAAAATTGGCAGAGAAGTACGACGAGGACCTAATTTAACCGATGAATTAGATTCAAATCTGTGGGGAATACTCGCGGATATTGCAAATCCAGTACTTTACTGGGATTATCTGAACCCCAGTCGATTTACGCGCAACTGTCCGGCACTTGATGTGTTCATCTCAATCCATGGCATCCGTAATAGTGCTAGCCCCTTGACCTCTTTGCTTAATGCATCTTCCATACTTTACTCAAAATTTGGGGATTACATACAATACTAACCATCGGACAGGCAGCGGTCGATGAAAAAGGATTGTAAGTACTGCGATGAGCCAGGCGGGATAAAGACCTACGAGCATCAAGTATTTATGCCGCTTGAAGGTAAGGTTCAATGCATTGACCACTGTATATATCACATTGTTGCATCTCTTAATACCGGTGGGGTTCGCACTGTAGGCAGTTGCCGCGGGCACGGTAAGGTACGGGGGAACATTATTCTGGCAGACGGAAGAACGCTGATAATTCTACCAAAGACACCGAAAGACACTGATGAGTGGCGCGATGTGATAGGTGCGCCTCCTTATGACGCTAACTCATGTGGCAACTGATGGAACAGTGTTTGCAACCATTTGCGGTTGGATAAATCTCTTTCGCTTATTCCACTGCTCCATGGCATGATACAAACCATCCTAAGAAGGTTGTTCGCTTTGCAAGGCTGAGCCAATAGCAACCTTCTTTATGCACTTCATGGTCGCCGCTTGATTGTGCGGTGTCGTTAACGTAGTAATTTGGCATAACGGTTAATTCTCTTGTCAAATTCTCAAACTTTCTCTTCCAACTTCTCTGTATATCGCCACTCGGATTTCTTCCTGGGCGGTGATTTCATAATGACCGTAGCCACTACTTCTGGCTTGGCCTTGATCGGGTCAAATACTTCGTTGTATTTCGATTTGTTCCTTTCTAATCGTTTCGATTTCATTTATTATCCATAAAGTTAATTGCCCCCCTGACTTGATGCACGCCGCACGAAATATAGCGTACATCTTCATTTGCCATGGCAATTCCCGCATAGCACTGGTCTACGACGTGAAACATAATTTCTTCTCTGTAGTCAGTTGCACCAGTTACAAGTGGTATTGATGTACTGAAAATTACCGCAGTCATCCAGATTAACTATGCCACTTCAACTACCCCTCTGTTTGGTGTTTCATAGTCGTTTCTCCTGTCGCTCTTGGATTCATTTGTCTTGATACATAAACGTATCTATACATACTTCACGATATATTTCGTACGCTACTTTACGAGTTTCCAAATCAGATGTGTCATAGACTACACGAACTATGTCGTTAGATTTCGACGTCGCGTCATCCCTTATTCGCTGAAACTCAGACCCATATCTCATGCGATTTAAAACTCCCTCTAACTGAACGTCGTAAAACCTGTTACCGGGGTCGGTGCGCATGTTCTCTGCTAAACTCAAAGCGCATGGGGTATGAACATGGACTCTTATTTCTTCTCGTAAATCCATTACCCTCTTTTGTTTCTCCGACAATGGTGAGGCGCAACTGCTAATTGTCAATATCATCGCCAGACCAGCAATATATGTCATTTTGATGTTGACCATCCCTTCCTTACCGTTCATCAATCTTCGAAATAAAATTTAAATTCTAAAAGCAAATAAGAAATATGAACTTATAGATGTCTGCGTAAATGAAGTGTTATTGCACTGACAACAGCGCCACTGAATAAGAAACTGTATAAATTTTGCAAATCATCACTTTTGAGCCAGCGCCAACATTCAGGAGCCATGTTGTGCCAAGCGGTAAGCAAAATTGCAACAATAATTACTCCTACTGCGACAATTACAATACCAAGGATTCCCCGACTTAACCAGTCTCGAAATGACTCAGTACGCCGATGTCGGTTTGACTGTTGTTCTAATTCAAGTTGTTCTTTTTTTGCTTTGGGGTCAGAACTGTCAAGCGAAATGACCAAGTCATGGGGCGAGGGTACTTTCCTACTTTCATCCATGATTTTCAGAAGATTCGTTCGCTAATTCTCGATAGTATTTTTCGATTAGATCATTTGGAATTATCGCATTGATACGGTTTTTCGTTATTATTTGGTCCCATGGCGAGTTCGGAGTATGAGTTAATTGAGACAACTTAATCCCTGAATAACTTCCGTATATTTGGTTTACTTGATCTACCAAATTAGATTCAAAATCATTAAAATTGACTTTCTGACCTTGAAGTATGGTTTCTTCAACAGATGACGAGCCATATTTCTTAAGATTATGGTAAACATCAGGAATAACAGGTCCATATCGCCACGCTTCAACTTCTTGTGCGACTAACGGTTTTCCGTATAATCCCAACATCCATCCATGAGATAGGTAAACTAATTTGATTATTTGCAATGGCGTATATAGACCACCATCTTCAATAAACCAATTTGCAACACTCAAAGCGCCATGTGCCACATTGTCTTTGTTCATCATAACCATCCCCTAATTTTGTATTCTAATCAAATCGTCGTATCGAAGCCGTTTTCCAACCATTCCACAGGCTAACAACGACATTTGTTCTTCCGTGTCCAGTGGTCGGATGTTGTGCTTACCAGCAAACTCCTGGACATATCGGTTTAAGTGTTTGTGACTGAGTTTGTGGAATGTGCCTTTGTGCGCTCGCTTAAGCATCGACCAAAAGGATTCCACGCCATTGATGTGAGCCTGTCCTTTTACATACTCACCGGCTGAGTGTCGGACATAGGAGTGTTCGTAGCCTTGCATACCCCGATAACTTCTAAGATCATCAGTAAAGACCTGCGAACCTTCAGCTGCGTTATCTTCAACGAATCCATGCAGTGTGTACCGCCTGGTATTCTCGACAACCTGAGCTGTGATTTGGTTTGAATCCCTCTCTTTCATGCCAGCGACCACCGCCTTACCTACTCCACCGCGGCCGGCATTGAGTTTCTTATCGTAGTGTTTATTCTTTTCAAGACCGCCTACGTAGGTTTCGTCAACTTCAATTGTACCAGCAAAAATGTTGTTGTTGTCTTTGAAAGTTTCACGGATTCTATGTGCTAAGTGCCAGGCGGCTTTCTGGGTGATGTCCAAATCACGAGACAATTTCATACTGGATATGCTTTTGAGATTAGTGCTCAGTTGATAGATTGCAATCGCCCAAACCTGGTAACCGAGATTCGATCCCTGCATAACTGAGCCAGTTTTTGTTGAAAAGAATTTCCTGCAACTTCGGCAGCGGAATCTCATGTCTGGGTGCGTAGTGCCATCTTGAATGTTGTGCGACCCGCACTTTTGGCATTCAACTTGGTGGCCCCATCTGGCTTTGATAAACCATTCTTCCGCAACATCGTCATCTGGAAACCTCTTGAACAGTTCCACCAGCGACAATCCTTTGCGGTGGCTCTTGCCAGGACCTTTTTTACTTCCCATTTTATTATACTAATTGTTTGATTCAATAGTATAAGTATATCACAAGTGGTTAGGATAAGTCAAGCCCAATATGATAAAATGGTTAGGATTGTATGTAATCCCCCAAAATTTCGTTATGAACCTGGTATCACCACGGTTGATTCGTCCATTGAAAGTGATATTGGAATTGGGGCGAGGAGTTTGTCAGGACTATACCCATGTTTTGCTTGCAATAGCACGTTCCTGGGTAATTTCCAGCCGAAATGTGTCGGGATATCTTCAACTAGAGGGAGAAGTGGGAGTAGGTCGAGTCCCACCAACCGGCGCCAGTCACGCTTGGGGCGAGTTCCTGCTGCCCTTTTGCGGTTGGGTGGGAATTGACCCGACTAATGACACGATCGTGGACCATCGATACATACGCATAGCAGTCGGCCGCGATTATGCGGATGTGCCGCCAACAAAAGGAGTCATATTTGGCGGATCGAATTCCCTACTGGATGTTCGGGTAACTGTTAACCATACTGACGGTGTGGTGGCTGGTAAAGAATCTAGTGAGGAACACTTCAAGTTTGATCAGTAGATTAGGCTGACTACGTAAATATTCAATCGAACATTATTTGATAATCGTCAAAGCTGTTGAACACCGAACTTTTTATTTGCTACCTCATGGATGCTGTGAAATTTTTAATCGAAGGTTGTGTATTTTGGTGATTGTTGAAAATTTGATGCAAAAGAAAAATTTCAGTTGATTTTTTCGAGACAGTTTCGACCGCTGTAAACGATTGCCATCACTAAGGACTATCGAGGGTCGGAAAATATTTTCCCCCAAGAATCAGCCGGAAAAGCCCAAAATTCTGGATTTTCACGCGAATTTCTGAAATATCCCCCCACTGCACGGCAGCGCCAGCAGTTTCCTCATAAATATGTACAACGCGTTGATTTAATTCACAAATAAGTGTCATAAACGATTCCTTATGGGCTATAATCAATGAAAATTAGAACTACACCAATCGCCCCAAGGAGATTCGTTTATGACACCTGAAAATCATACTCTATTTGACTGGAACACGCTGGATGAATACAGCGACCTGCAACGCCTGCAAATGGTGTTCACCTCGCTGCCAGCCGAGGGTCTGCTGGATACGCTTTATCGCATGTGCAGTGGTGGCGGACGAAATGACTGGCCGCTGGAGTCCATGCTCAAGGCCTGTATTGCAAGGATCGTCTACCAGCATGCATCGGTGGAGTCGTTTCGCCGCGAACTGCAGCGCAATCCTTCGCTGATGCTGGCGTGTGGATTCAAACTGATGGCTTGCCGTAACGACTTCCAGCGCTATCGGGTGCCGTCCAAGAGTGCCTTTTCAAGATTCAACCGGCTGATGAATCGGGCCGAGCGCGACTGTGTCGCAGTCCGCGACATGTTTGATTCGCTGGTCAAGCAGATCTCGCAGTTGCTGCCGGACTTTGGGACCCATCAGGGGTTTGACGGCAAGGCACTGGAATCGCATTCAACCGGCAAACAGATTCGCGGCAAGGGCAGGACCTCGGACCCGGACGCCCGTTGGGGCAAGCACGAGTATCACTACACCGATCACAAAGGCCGGGCACAGAAGAAAGTGAAATCCTGGTTTGGTTACAAGCTGTATTTACAAGCTGATGTGCGTTATGAGTTGCCAATTGGTTTTTTCCTGAAACCGGCGAACGAGACCGAAATCAAGGAATGCAAGGAACTGGTGTCCAACATGCTCGAAAGCGAACTCGGGGAGCGCTGCAAAAGTTTCGTCGCCGACAAGGGCCTGGACGCTGATGAGTTGCGCAAGATATTTTACCGACATGAGGTGACAACGGCGATAGACGTTCGACGCATGTGGCGCGAAGAAGCGGTTGACGGACTCAGATATCCCACTCGGTCGCTGAATGAGGATCGTGTCGACACGATGATTCACGATGAGGTGGGAACTCTGTACTGCAAATGCCCGGAAAGCGGCAAGGTTCGGCAGATGTCGTATTACGGACTGGAGAGGAAACGCGGCACACAGAAGTTTCATTGTCCGGTGTCCGGCACCGGTGAAGTGTGTAAAGGGCGTGAGCAGTGCCATCGGCTCGGCGGTGTTCGCCAAGATGCAAAACGGCGCATCGTACGTATCAAGATCAACGAGGAGAAGCTTCGCACCTTTGCGGCGTTGCCAAAGCACGCCTATCGATGGAAGCGGCATTACAAAAGACGCAGTGCACTGGAGCGCATCAATGCCCGGGTCGGTCGCGACTTTCAGTTGGAGCGCCACTATATGCGAGGACTTCAGACCATGCAAATGCGCGTTGCGCTGAGTCTGTCGGTGATGCTGGCGATGGCCTGTACGTCGATCCGCGAGGGTCAGTCACAGCGAATCAGATCGCTGATTTTGCCACTGGCAGCCTGACGGCTGTCAAACCATCCACTCGGCAATGTCTGGCGGCAGGTTCCTGCGCGGCCTCAATTCACACCATCGCAGAAATCAGTACAATTGACAGAGCTAAGCGACGGTGGGAGTTGCCAAAACAGCTGGAATCGGCGGCTGTGGTGGAAATCTCGGAATTTTGATGTGAGAATTTTGCCGGCGGAAACAAAATAATGCGCCAACGGGAAACTCTCTTTTCTAAATTAATTTGACAAATCTAAATTTTTTCATTAACATTACACGTTTGTATTGGATTTGATCCGGAGGGGTTCCCGAGCGGCCAAAGGGGGCAGACTGTAAATCTGCTGGCTCAGCCTTCGGAGGTTCGAATCCTCCCCCCTCCACCGTTAGAAGTTTGGATTATAAACCGGATTGGTATCTACAATTTGTGCGGGCGTAGTTCAGCGGCAGAACCTCAGCCTTCCAAGCTGATGACGTGGGTTCGATTCCCATCGCCCGCTCCATCAACTGCCGGTGTGAATACCAGATGTGCAATATTGTAACCTGAATTGAAAATGAAATCGGATGGCCCACATAGCTCAGTCGGTAGAGCACTTCCTTGGTAAGGAAGAGGTCACCGGTTCAAATCCGGTTGTGGGCTCCAACGTTAAAATTAATTATTTATTGAACAGTTATTCTTGAATACTAGCGAGGACACTGGCATTGGCGAAAGAAAAATTCGAAAGAACCAAGCCGCATGTAAATGTAGGCACGATTGGTCATGTTGATCATGGAAAGACAACGCTGACGGCAGCCATCACCAAGGTATTGGCAGCAAAATACGGTGGTGAAGTCAAGGCGTTTGACGATATCGACAACGCACCGGAAGAACGCGAACGGGGCATAACCATTGCCACCGCACATGTCGAGTATGAGACCGAGGCACGGCACTACGCACACGTGGACTGTCCGGGCCATGCAGACTATGTAAAGAACATGATCACTGGCGCAGCGCAGATGGATGGTGCGGTGCTGGTGGTATCGGCCATGGACGGTCCCATGCCGCAGACCCGCGAGCACGTGCTGCTGGCACGTCAGGTCGGAGTGCCGCACATCGTGGTGTATCTGAACAAGGCCGATGCAGTGGACGATCCGGACATTCTGGAGCTGGTGGAACTTGAGGTGCGCGATTTATTGAGCGAGTATGATTTTCCGGGTGACGACACGCCGGTGATTACCGGCAGTGCGCTGCATGCGCTGGAAGGTCGGGAGACTGAACTGGGCACCGAGTCGATTGTGAAGCTGGCACAGGCACTGGACGACTACTTTCCAGAACCGCAGCGTGCGATTGATGGTGACTTCCTGATGCCGGTGGAAGATGTGTTCTCGATATCCGGACGCGGTACGGTGGTGACCGGCCGAATCGAGCGCGGCATTGTGAAAGTTGGCAATTCGGTTGAGATGGTTGGACTGCGCGAAACGGACAAGACTGTGGCAACCGGCGTGGAGATGTTCCGCAAGTTGCTGGATGAAGGTCGGGCAGGCGACAATGTCGGCATTCTGCTGCGTGGCACCAAGAAGAATCAGGTGGAGCGAGGCCAGGTGCTGTCCAAGCCGGGTTCGATAACGCCACATACTGAATTCGAGGCTGAAGTGTATGTGCTGTCGGCAAAAGAAGGCGGTCGAAACAAGCACTTCTCAACCGGTTATCGTCCGCAGTTCTATTTTCGCACCACGGACGTGACTGGAATGGTGGTGCTGCCGGACGACGTTCGGGTGGTGATGCCCGGAGACAATGTACATTTGACAGGGAATCTGATCAAGCCGATTGCGATGGAAGAGGGTTTGCGTTTCGCGATACGCGAAGGCGGTCGAACTATCGGGGCCGGTGTCGTCTCTAAAATTGTGAAATAGCTTTACGAACGGTAGCTAGGTTTTTAGGCCAGTAGCTCAATTTGGCAGAGCAGCGGTCTCCAAAACCGCAGGTTGGGGGTTCAAGTCCCTCCTGGCCTGCCAAATATGGCAGGTAGTACACGGAATGACGAACATAATCGATAAAGTCAAGGTTCTAGGAGCCGTATTCATCGTAGTTGCTGGAGTTGCAGCATTCTATACGTTGGATGGGTCTTCGCAATTATTGCGTGTTGGGCTGCTCATTGTTAGCATCATTGCAGCGGTGGGTGTTGCATTGCTATCGACACCAGGACAGGATGCATGGGAATTTGCCAAAGGTGCGCGAGGCGAGATTCGGAAAATTGTTTGGCCTACTCGCAGGGACACTGTCCAGTCTACTTTGATCGTGATCGTCATGGTGATTCTGATTGGACTGTTTCTGTGGCTGCTGGACATAATTTCATTTTGGGTGATTTATGACTTGTTTCTTCAAATCGGGAATAGATAGATGACTGACAGTGATCTGAAAGAGAAAATGGATTCCGACGAGCAGAGTTATGCGCGAAGTGTTGTCGATAAAGATAACGGGAAACGATGGTATGTACTTCATACGTATTCCGGGCACGAAAAACGCGTTGAACAATCGCTTCGTCAATATATTGAGCGTGAAAATTTCACTGATAAGTTCGGCCAAATTTTGGTGCCAACCGAAGAAGTCGTGGAAATGCGCGGTGGACAAAAGCGTACGACTGAACGAAACTTTTATCCTGGCTACGTGTTCATCAATATGGAAATGTCCCCCGAGTCTTGGCAGCTTGTGAACAGCATTCCGCATGTATCGAGTTTCATTGGCGGAAAAACCCCTACGCCAATCTCTGAAAACGAAGCGCAGGCAATTATTGATCAGGTTGAAGCTGGAGTAAACAATCCGAGGCCAAAATTCTATTTTGCTCCTGGCGAGCTTGTTCGAGTGATCGATGGTCCTTTTGAAGAATTCAATGGTACCGTTGAAGATGTGAATTATGAAAAGAGCAAGTTGCGAGTGTCGGTGACTATTTTCGGACGCTCCACACCCGTAGAACTTGATTTCAGTCAAGTTACAAAGAACTGAAAGGAAACCTGTCGAACTAGGAACTTGAAATGGCAAAAAAGATTACTGCTTATGTCAAATTACAGGTGCCCGCTAAGGAAGCCGCCCCGGGACCGCCGGTGGGTCCAGCGCTTGGTCAGCACGGTCTGAACATTCCGGAATTCTGCAAAGCATTCAATGCCAAGACACAATCGCTCGAATCCGGCATGCCGATCCCTGTAGTTATTACAGTTTATTCGGATAGAACGTTTACTTTTATCACCAAGACACCGCCGGCATCGTATCTATTGAAACAGGCGGCCGGCGTGGACAAGGGGAGTGCTGAACCCAATCGAGACAAGGTTGGAAAAGTCACGCGCTCCCAACTGGAAGAAATCGTCTCGTTGAAGAATCCAGACTTGAACAGTTACGATATGGATCAGGCAGTACGAATCATCGCGGGCAGTGCGCGCAGCATGGGCTTGGAAATCGAGGAGGGACAATAATGCCGAATTCCGGAAAAAGAAGCAGAGAAGTTGCGGCTTTGGTCGATCGTGCCAAAGTATACGCGGTTAACGACGCAGTAGAACTCGTCAAGAAAACTGCATCTGCGAAGTTTGATGAAACAGTTGAAGCGGCAATACAGCTTGGTATTGATGCAAGGAAATCGGATCAGAACGTACGCGGCTCGGCAATATTGCCGAAAGGCATCGGCAAGTCGGTACGGGTCGCAGTATTCGCTTCGGGAGCCAACGCCGAGGCGGCCAAGGAAGCAGGAGCTGAAGTTGTCGGTCTAGACGACTTGGCTGCGGAGGTAAAAAGCGGTAAGATTGATTTTGAAGCCTGTATAGCAGAACCCGATGCGATGAAAACAGTAGCTTCTGTTGGACGTATATTGGGGCCGAGAGGGCTTATGCCGAATCCAAAAACCGGCACTGTTCGATCTGACATTGCTGAAGCGGTTCGTGAGGCTAAGGCGGGTAAGGTGGATTTCAGAATTGACCGAGCCGGAATCATTCACTGCCGAATTGGAAAGGCTTCTTTTGATGCAGATGCGCTGACGGAGAATCTGAAGGAATTGCTTCGTGTTTTGAAGCGTGCGCAGCCGTCGGCAACCAAGGGGCAGTACATTCGCAAAGTCTCTCTTTCTACAACAATGGGACCTGGCGTTCGAGTCGATGCAACTGAACTTGCGCGCATATAGACAATTGTTTGAATTGAACAGATAACCGCCGACTATAAAGCTATGAACGAAAATCTTCAACGAAAACATCAGATTGTGGACCAGGTCCACAAGGAACTGCAATCTGCCAACCTCGCGATACTGGCAGAATTTCGCGGCGTGGATGTTACGCATATGGGCAACCTGCGTCGCAATGCTCGCCAATCAAATGTGCGAATTCAAGTAGTGAAAAATACGCTGGCACGGCGAGCAGCAGAAGACACAGACTTCGAATGTTTGATCGACTATTTCACCGGTCCGGTTGCCATAGCAACTTCTGAGGATCCAGTTGCAGCTGCAAAGACGATAGCGGATTTCTCGAAAGAGAACAAAACATTCACTATTCGAACAGGTGCGTTGAACGGAGAACTGCTGTCGGAGGAAAAGCTGGAGCAAATTGCCAAACTGCCAAGTCGAGAAGAGTTACTTGGCAAACTCGTTGGAACGCTTGCTGCTCCTTTACAACGTTTTGTGAATGCCCTGAACGGAATTCCAACTGGGCTGGTACGAGTGTTGGCAACCGTCAAGGACTCGAAAGAAGAACAGTAAAGGACTCAGGAAAGTTCTCGATCAGAATCAATTTTTTACGAATTTAATCCACTACTTAAGGGGGTAATTTTAATGTCTTTATCAAGACAAGAAATCATTGAAGCCATTTCGGACATGTCAGTGCTGGATCTATCAGAATTGATCAAGGATATAGAAGACAAGTTCGGTGTTTCCGCAGCCATCGCTCCTGTAATGGCAATGCCGGGCGCAGGTGCAGCAACAGACGCAGCTGTGGAAGCAGAAGAAGAACAGACGGAGTTCTCGGTCATATTGACTGCCGTCGGCGACAAGAAAGTGAACGTCATCAAGGTCGTTCGCGGCGCAGCAGGACTTGGGCTGAAAGAATCCAAAGATCTTACCGAAAGCGCTCCTGCCACAATTATGGAGGGTATGTCAAAAGAAGACGCCGAAAACCTCAAGAAGGAAATTGAGGAAGCCGGCGGATCTGCGGAAATCAAGTAAGCGATTGTCGATAAGGCATCGCAATCCAATAAACGACATTCTCGTTTCCACGCTGTTCGCGGCTTTATTCAAGATAGAGTCCGCGTTCGCTTGTACATAAAAAATACACCAGACCAGTCAGGCACTTACTTCAAATGAAATACAGTTTTACTGAAAAGAAACGAATTCGGAAAAATTTTGGCAAACGCAAAGACGTATTGCCTGTGCCATACCTTCTAGAAATTCAGAAAAGTTCGTATAAGCAATTTTTGCAGGCTGATGTCGCAGCCGATAAAAGGGAAAATGTAGGGCTGCAAGCCGCATTTAATTCTGCGTTTCCCATCACTGACAGCAATCAAACGATGGAACTTCAGTTTGATGAGTACAGACTGGATGAGCCAATATTTGACGAAGGTGAATGCCGTCAACGCGGATTGACATACCATGCACCGCTCAAGGCGACTCTGAAACTCGTCAGTTTTGAACGTGCGGAGTCCGGTGCAAAAAAAGGCGAACGACGAGTTAAAGACGTCAAAGAGAGCGAATTCGTCTATATCGGCGATATTCCCTTGATGACAGAAAGCGGATCATTCATTATCAACGGAACAGAGCGAGTTGTCGTATCTCAGCTGCATCGCTCTCCAGGTGTATTTTTCGATCACGACAAAGGGAAGTCCCATTTGTCTGGAAAACTGCTTTTCAATTGCCGGGTGATTCCATATTGGGGGTCGTGGTTGGATTTTGAATTCGACACCAAGGACCACCTGTATATGCGAATTGACCGTAGAAAGAAAGAGCCGGCTACTTTGCTTCTGAGAGCGATGGATTACGATGTCGAAAGAATTCTTGAAGAATTCTATGACTGCGATACATTCAAGATTGCCAAAGACGGCTCATTGACGCTGCTGCTGAACGACCCTGTAAAACTTCGTGGACAGGTACTGGATTTCGATATCAAGAACAGCAGCGGCAATGTCATTATTGAGAAGGGCAAACGGATCAATCAGGCTGATGTCGTAGAGCTGTCAGCTGCTCGGGTGAAGCGTTTCGAGGTTTCACATTCCTATCTGGCTGAGCGCACCTGTGCAAAAGACATCGTGTCTAACGACATGAACGCCGATACTGAAACATTCATTCTGAGGAAAGACAATCGAATTACGATGTCTTTGGATCGAGTGCAGCGATTGGAAGGCACTACGTTTGACTTTGATTTGGTCGGACCTAGCGGTGATTTGCTCGTTGAAAAGAACACTCAGATCGATCTGGAGGCGATCAACAGAATCAAGGAATCTCGAATCAAGCGTGTGGTTGTACCAGATTCATACTTGGTAGGCAGAAAGGCCGGAAGCGTCTTGTCAGATCCGGAAACCGGAGAGGTCCTGATGAAAGCAGACGACGAGATCGATAGGGGAAACGATATGCTGAGCAAACTTCGCAGTTCCAGCATTACCCAATTCAAGCTCGCCAGCCAAATTCAAGAGTTACCGAAAGACAATGTCATCATGCGTGCAAATCAAAAATTCGACGATGACGGATTGATGATTCGACAACTGCTGGAAGCTGGCATTACCGAATTTCAGACTATCTATACAAATGAAATCGATTGTGGCCCTTACATTTCCGATACATTGCAATTGGACGGCAGCCCAGACAAGAAGGAAGCGAAAAAACGAATCTATCGAATGATGAGGCCGGGCGATCAGCCGACGGATGAAGCCGCCGAAAACATGTTTCAATCCCTGTTCTTCACACCCGAACGATACAACTTGTCAGCAGTGGGAAGAATGAAGCTCTCGCGCAGACTGCACCGGGATTCCATCACTGGACCGAATTATTTGGAAGAAAAGGACATCATTGATGTCATGAAGCTTCTGATTGACCTGAAAGATGGTAAAGGAGAAGTAGATGACATCGACAATTTAGGAAATCGAAGAGTTCGTTCCGTTGGGGAACTCGTAGAGAACCAGTTCCGAACCGGTCTGGGACGGGTGGAGCGCGCTGTTCGCGAGCAGCTTAATCAACCGGATGTCGATCGAAAAATTCCTCAGGAAATGATAAATTCCAAGCCGGTCACAGCTGTTGTCAGGGAATTCTTTCGATCCAGTCAATTGTCCCAGTTCATGGATCAGATCAATCCATTGTCCGAAGTAACTCACAAGCGAAGAGTAACGGCGCTCGGACCGGGTGGCCTATCGCGCGAACGAGCAGGATTTGAAGTTCGCGACGTACATCCAACCCATTACGGACGGGTATGTCCGATCGAAACGCCTGAAGGTCCGAATATCGGCTTAATCAATTCGCTCGCCATGTATGCACGCATCAATAACTACGGATTTCTGGAGACGCCTTATCGAAAAGTCAGAGGCGGTAAGGTTTCAACCAACCCCAAAGATGTACATTTTCTGTCTGCGATTGAAGAAGGCGATTTTGTGATTGCTCCGACTGATGTGGCATCCGGAGAAAAAGGTCAACTCACCAAGGAATTGGTACCGTGTCGAAGCGGTAATGAATTCACGCTATCAAGTCCGAACAATATCGACTATGTGGATGTAGCGCCGGCCCAGATTGTATCGATCGCAACCGCGTGTATCCCATTTCTCGAACACGATGATGCCAACCGTGCATTGATGGGCTCGAACATGCAACGTCAGGCAGTGCCGACAATTCAGACCGAAACGCCTTTGATTGGAACGGGTACGGAACGCACCGTGGGCGTAGAGTCTGGTGTTACCGTAACTGCAAAGCGAGGCGGTATCGTCGATTCAGTTGATGGAGGTCGTATCGTGATTCGTGTCAACGAGGAAGAGATTAAAGATCAGGATTCTGGCGTCGACATTTACAGTCTGATCAAATACCGACGATCGAATCAGAGTACCACCATCAACCAGCGACCGCTGGTTAATGTCGGTGATCGAATCCAGCGAGATGACACTATTGCCGACGGACCAGCAACGAACATGGGTGAATTGGCGCTCGGCAGAAACATTCTGGTTGCTTTCATGGCTTGGAGTGGTTACAACTTCGAGGATTCGATCGTGATATCGGAGCGCTTGGTGCAGGACGAAGTCTACACGACAGTACACATCGAAGAACTTTCCGTTGAGGCACGTGACACTCGCATGGGGCCCGAAGAAATCACTAAAGACATACCGAGTATCGGCTATGAAGCGCTTGGCAAACTTGATGATCATGGAATCATTTACAACGGAGCTGAAGTCAAGTCTGGCGACATTCTTGTAGGAAAGGTCTCACCCAAAGGAGACATCCAGCCAACGCCGGAACAGAAGTTGATGTTTGCAATTTTTGGCGAGAAGGCATCGGATATCAAGGATACCTCTCTCAGAATGCCAACCGGCATGTCGGGAACGGTAATTGATGTTCAGGTATTCACCCGGGAAGATCTTGAGCGTGATGGTCGTGCTAAGGAGAATATCGAGTTAGAGAAAGATCGTATTGAAAAGAACCTGCACGATCAGCTTCGTATTGAGGAAGACGCCGCATTTGACCGCATCGCTGCATTGCTCGAAGGGCAAATTGCCGAAGGCGGCCCCAATGACTTGAGCAAAGGATCAGTAATTACCAGCGAATACCTTGCTAGCCTGAGGCGAAAGAATTGGTTTGAAATACGCGTTCGAAACGATGAAGTTGCGCGAAAATTTGAATTGATCCGCGCTCAGATCGAGGAGAAGAAGAATCAGAAGGATCAGGAGTTTGCCAGCAAGAGCCAGAAATTGGACCAGGGAGACGAGTTAAAAACAGGTGTTTTGAAACGCGTCAAAGTGTTCGTAGCCGTGAAGCGCAGACTGCAGCCCGGAGATAAGATGGCCGGGCGTCATGGTAACAAAGGCGTCATTTCCAAAATTGTTCCGATCGAAGACATGCCGCATCTTGAGGATGGCACAACCGTTGACATCATCCTGAATCCGCTTGGAGTTCCTTCTCGAATGAATATCGGGCAAGTGCTTGAAACGCACTTGGGTTGGGCTTCCCATGAAATCGGCAGACAGATTGGCGAGATGATCGACAATGGCATCAAGGCACCGCAGATGAAGAAACACCTTGAGAAGTTTTATATATCGCCTTCTGAAAAATCAGTGTTGAAATCTCTCAATGCGAAACAGGTCATGGAACTTGCTGGAAACCTCAAAAATGGCTTGCCGATGGCGACACCGGTATTTGACGGTGCAACCGAAGACGAAGTGAAGGAAATGCTTAAACTCGCTGGTCTGCCAATCAACGGTCAGGCAATTCTCTACGACGGGCGTACTGGCGAGGCTTTTGATCGCCCAATCACCGTCGGCTACATGTACATGTTGAAATTGACGCACTTGGTTGATGACAAGATGCATGCGCGTTCAACGGGACCTTACAGCCTTGTCACTCAGCAGCCGCTTGGCGGAAAGGCTATGGGCGGCGGACAGCGATTCGGTGAAATGGAAGTGTGGGCACTTGAAGCCTACGGTGCGGCTTATACCTTGCAGGAAATGCTTACAGTTAAGTCGGACGATATGTTTGGTCGATCAAGGATTTACGAAAATATCGTAGGTGGAACCCATCGCATGGAAGCAAATACTCCCGAATCGTTTAATGTGCTTGTAAAAGAGATTCGGTCGTTAGGACTGAATGTTGAAATGCGGCCGACAAAGTGAGTGAAATGGCAGTGAAACGTATAGAAAATATTTATCAAGGAGGGCCACATGAAGAATATTGAAAACCTGATGAGACGATCAGGAAGAATGGATGACTTCGATGAAATCCGCATTGGATTGGCCTCGCCCGAAAAGATTCGAAGCTGGTCTTTCGGAGAAGTGAGAAAACCGGAAACGATTAACTATCGAACCTTCAAACCGGAACGCGATGGACTGTTCTGCGCAAAGCTATTTGGTCCTGTAAAAGACAACGAATGTCAGTGCGGGAAGTACAAGCGACTGAAGCACCAGGGAGTAGTGTGCGAAAAATGCGGCGTTGAGGTGACGCTTTCCAAAGTTCGGCGAGAAAGGATGGGGCACATTGAGCTGGCAAGCCCGGTTGCACACATCTGGTTCTTGAAGAGTTTGCCGTCTCGACTAGGTCTTTTGCTGGACATGACGGTTCGTCAGATCGAACGGGTTATGTACTTTGAAGCCTACCTCGTGATTGAACCAGGTTTGAATACATATCTGGATCGCGGCCATTGCATGAGCGAAGAGGAATTTCATGAAGCCTTTGAAGAACATGGTGGCGAATTTGATGCGCGCATGGGGGCCGAAGCCATTCGCGACCTAGTAAAGAAGACAGATTTTCAGGAAGAAACAATCAAGCTTCGGAAGGATCTGGATGAAACCAAGTCCGAAACCAAGATCAAAAGGCTCACAAAGCGTTTGAAACTGATCGAATCCTTTATTCAATCCGGTAACAAACCTGAGTGGATGATCCTCCAGGTTTTGCCGATTCTGCCGCCTGATTTGCGTCCACTGGTGCCGCTCGATGCAGGGCGTTTTGCTACTTCCGATCTGAACGACCTATACAGACGTGTCATTAATCGCAATAACCGACTCAAACGGCTGCTTGATCTGAATGCACCGGAAATCATCGTTCGCAATGAAAAAAGAATGCTTCAGGAAGCGGTGGACGCACTGCTTGACAACGGTCGCCGCGGCAAAACCATCACTGGTGCGAACAAGCAGAAGTTGAAGTCGCTGGCTGATATGATCAAAGGCAAACAGGGCCGGTTCAGACAGAACCTGCTTGGAAAACGAGTGGATTACTCCGGTCGTTCCGTTATCGTTGTCGGCCCAACTCTCAAGCTTCATCAGTGCGGCATTCCGAAAAGAATGGCGCTGGAATTGTTCAAGCCGTTTGTCTATTACGAATTGATCAAACGTTATCCAGATCGATCCAACATAAAACGTGCGAAAAAAGCAACTGAACAGGAGATTCCAGAGGTTTGGGACATACTGGAAGAGGTGATTCGAGAGCATCCGGTGCTCCTGAATCGAGCGCCGACGCTTCATCGACTGGGTATTCAGGCGTTTGAACCAACACTTGTAGAGGGCAAGGCGATCCAGCTGCATCCGTTAGTCTGTACCCCATACAACGCTGACTTCGACGGCGATCAGATGGCAGTGCATATTCCTTTGACGGTTGAATCACAGATTGAAGCGAGAACCCTGATGATGTCGACCAACAATATTCTGTCGCCGGCAAATGGTGAACCGATTATTGTTCCTTCACAGGATATTGTATTAGGTCTGTATTACCTGACTCGGGATGCGGTAAATGAAAAAGGTTCCGGCAAAGTGTTTGCTGATGTAGCTGAAGTTCGACGTGCCTATGAGGTCGGTGCAGTATCCCTGCATGCCGATATTCGCGTGCGAATTGTCGAAACAAAAATGGATAATGGTGCGCTTCGCGAAACGAGCAAGTTCTACGACACCACAGTGGGTCGAGCGCTGCTTTCGGAAATTCTGCCTACTGGAATGGATTTCGTGCTGATCAACCGTATCCTAAACAAGAGGTCGATATCAGACATCGTCAATGAATGCTATCGCCACGTCGGACTCAAGGAAACTGTTGTTCTGGCGGATCAGCTCATGTATCTGGGGTTCGAATATGCGGCGAAAGGCGGCATTTCGATCTGTGTGGACGATATTGAAATTCCCGATGACAAGAAAGCCATTCTAGAAGCCGCTGACAAGGAAGTTGAATTCGTTCAGAAACAGGCAACCTCAGGGCTGCTTACAGATGGTGAACGTTATAACAAGGTGGTAGACATCTGGGGAAGGGCCAGCGACAAGGTTGCGATGTCCATGATGGAAAAACTGCGTACCGAACCAGTAATCGATAAGGATGGTAACGAAACAGAGCAGATGTCTTTCAATCCGGTGCATGTGATGGCGGATTCCGGTGCGCGTGGTTCGCATGCGCAGATTCGACAACTGGCCGCAATGCGCGGTCTGATGTCGAAACCGGATGGCACCATTATCGAGACGCCGATTAAAGCAAACTTTCGCGAAGGGCTGGATGTTCTTCAGTACTTCATTTCCACTCACGGAGCGCGTAAGGGGCTGGCGGATACAGCACTCAAGACAGCGAATTCCGGATACCTGACGCGACGTTTGATTGATGTGTGTCAGGACCTGGTCGTGACTGAAAGTGATTGTGGTACCTTAGTTGGAATTCAGTTGGAGGCTTTAGTAAAAGGCGGTGAAATAGTTGTACCCTTGTCCAGCAGAATTTTGGGACGCACCGCAGCGGTTGATATCAAGTCTCCGAGCAATGGGGAAGTACTGTTGTTTGCTGGAGAGATGATCACGGAGAGAGTCGTCAAGACAATTGAACGGTATGCAATTCACCAGGTTCAAGTGCGTTCTGCGGTCACTTGCGAAACCAAGTATGGCATTTGTGCAACTTGCTATGGACGAGACTTAGGCCGAGGGCACCTGGTAAATCGAGGGGAAGCGGTTGGCGTGATTGCGGCACAGAGCATCGGCGAACCAGGCACGCAGCTGACCATGCGGACCTTTCACATGGGCGGTGTTGCCGAAAGGGAGCAATCTTCAACGGGTATTACCGTTAATACCCAGGGAGTCTTGGAATTCGACAGAATAAACTACATTGAAAATTCACGCGGCAACTATATCGTGAACACGCGTTCTGGTGAATTGAAAATTTTGGATTTAAGCGGCATCGTCGCAGAACGATATCAGGTGCCGTACGGAGGAGAATTGTTTGTAAAGGATGGCGCATCGGTGGTTCCTGGTCAGGCGATTGCAAGCTGGGACCCGCACATTCACCCAATCATCAATGAAGTGAAAGGAATCGTGAAGCTGGACAACATTGTCGATGGCTTGACAGTATCTCAGTCGGCCGAAGATTTGGACATCATACAAGATGAGGGGAGTAAGCGTCCTTTTTATACCGTTTTAGATTCCAAGTTAGGATCAATTGAAGATCGTCCGGCAATCCGGCTCGTTGACGATAAGGATCAGACGATAGTGCTGCCGAACACCAATCGCGAGGTGAGATATCTGCTTCCGATTGGAGCTCAAATTCTTGTTCAACACGATTCGGAAGCCTCTGTCGGTGATGTATTGGCTAGAATTCCGCATGACTACGATTCGACACGAGACATTACAGGTGGTCTGCCACGAGTTGCCGAACTTTTTGAAGCAAGACGCCCAAAGGATCCTGCGATCTACGCTCGATACTCTGGTGCTGTTAGTTTCGGTGAAGAAACGAAAGGCAAAGTCAGACTTATCATTACGGAACCTGATGGCACCGAACACAAGGAACTAATCGCCAAAGGGCGTACATTTATGGTGTTTGACGGTGAAACAGTCGAACGAGGTGAACAGATTATTGACGGTGCCCCGGTATCTGCCGATATTCTGGAATTGAAAGGAGTTGAGGAGTTGACCGCCTATATCGTTCGAGAGGTGCAGGAAGTCTATCGATTACAAGGCGTAACCATCAATGATAAGCATATTGAAGTGATCGTTAGGCAGATGCTCCGAAAGGTGCAAATCGAAGAAGCTGGATCTACCATGTTTCTGCCAGGCGAGCTTGTGGAACGTGCACACTTCCTTGAGATAAATGAAAAGATTCGCGATGAGAATGAAAGTGGCGCAGACCCACAGAAACAGGAAGCTGTTGCGGTTCGAGTGCTGCTAGGTATTACCAAGGCATCACTGATGACTGAGTCCTTTATCTCGGCTGCATCATTCCAGGAGACCACGCGAGTTTTGACGGATGCTTCAGTAAACGGCAAGGTGGACAATTTACGGGGGCTGAAAGAGAATGTCATCGTTGGACGACTGATTCCAGCCGGAACCGGTTTGGTTCATCACGAAGAACGTAAACGCCAGCGTCGGCAGGAAAGCCTGCAAGCGGAAGAGTTTTCGAGAATGTTTGAAGATGCTGAGAAGAGCGACGAAGCAGTTGCTGAAGACGAAGGTCTGGTCACACTGGATGACAATGCTTTCGAAATTGGGTTGGCGAAAATTTAGAGATTGATTCCATCGTGCAACAATACTGAAAATTTTCTCAGAATTATTAGATTCGATTTGAATTTTTCCTGAAAATAGGCTAATATTACGTGGTTATTGGTTAACTGCCATGCCAGCAGTTAACCACAGGACAGATCGGACACGGTCTGTCTTTTTCTTAATGAACAGGTTTTCGATTACTACTTTGGCTGTACTAAACAATGCCGACGATAAATCAACTGATTAACAAACCACGAAAGAAGCAGACTAAAAAGTCCAATGTGCCAGCACTTGAGGCTTGTCCGCAAAAGCGTGGAGTTTGCACTCGTGTATATACCACTACACCGAAAAAGCCGAACTCTGCGTTGCGTAAGATTGCACGTGTCCGATTGACGAATGGATATGAAGTAACCACCTATATCGGCGGCGAAGGTCACAATTTACAAGAGCACTCGGTGGTGTTGATTCGTGGGGGAAGGGTGAAGGATCTTCCAGGCGTTCGTTATCACACCGTTAGAGGTGCGCTGGATGCTTCTGGTGTTGATAGCCGAAGGCAAGGACGCTCAAAGTATGGTGCGAAGCGTCCTAGAGCTTGACGACGAGATTTTTACAGATTCACGCTGATTAGAAGACGAAATCATGCCAAGACGACGATTGGTACCCAAAAGAAAGATTTTGCCAGACCCCAAATATCATGAGGTCGCGGTAGCGAAGTTCATCAACGCATTGATGCTGGACGGAAAGAAATCCGTTGCTGAAAAGATACTGTATCGAGCATTTGATGAAATTTCCGGCAAAGGTGTCGGACAGCCTCTCGAAGTCTTCGAAGAAGCATTGGAAAATGTTCGACCCACGGTGGAAGTAAAAAGTCGCCGAGTTGGTGGCGCCACCTATCAGGTGCCGATCGAAGTGCGGGCAACCCGTAGAAACGCACTGGCAATTCGATGGATTATTGAAGCGGCTAGAAAGCGTCGAGAAAAGTCCATGGCATTGAGACTGGCTGCAGAATTGGTAGAAGCCTCCAACAAAACGGGGGAAGCATTTAAAAAGTGCGAAAACACCCACAAGATGGCAGAAGCCAATAAAGCTTTCTCCCATTTTCGATATTAGAACGATCACTGGGCAATGAATTCGAAATGGTACGGAAAACACCATTAAAGCGTTACAGAAATATCGGCATCATGGCGCACATCGATGCGGGTAAGACGACTACGACGGAAAGAATTCTGTTCTATACCGGCATTTCTTACAAAATTGGAGAAGTGCATGAAGGTACGACCGTCATGGATTGGATGGAACAGGAGCAGGAGCGAGGAATCACGATTACCTCGGCCGCGACTACTTGTTTCTGGAAAGGTGCGAGAGAGGAATTCGGCGAACACCGTATCAATATTATTGACACACCAGGGCATGTCGATTTCACCATCGAAGTTGAACGATCACTGCGAGTTCTTGATGGTGCGATTACTGTGCTTTGTGCAGTTGGCGGGGTCGAGCCTCAGACTGAAACTGTATGGCGTCAGGCTGATCGGTATGGAGTTCCTCGTCTGATTTTTATCAACAAGATGGATCGACCCGGTGCAGATTTTGAAAATGTAACGAAGCAGATTTACAAGTACCTGGGTGCGAAAGTAATTCCTATGCAATTGCCAATTGGGGCAGAAGAAAAATTTTCCGGCATTGTGGACATTGTCACGATGAAAGCCTGGTATTGGGATGAAGGCACGATGGGCGCCAGATACTTCTTGAAAGAAATTCCAGAGCACCTTGTTGCGCAAGCCAAAACCATGCGCGAAAAGCTGGTTGAAGTGGCCGCCGAAGCGAATGACGAGTTGACGGATGTGTGGTTGGGAAAAGGCACGCTCGATGAGGATCAAATTCGTGAAGGCATTGCTGCTTTGACGATCAACAATGCAATCGTTCCTGTATTCTGCGGATCGGCATTTAAAAATAAAGGCGTCCAACTGCTGCTGGATGCGGTTATAGATTACCTTCCCAATCCGACGGAAGTTCCGCCGGTTTTGGGTACGGTTGATCAGCAAAGTGGCAAGACAGAACAGCGATTGCCTGATGATTCAGAGAAGTTTGCCGCACTTGCTTTTAAAATCATGACCGACCCATTTGTAGGGCAACTAGTATTTTTGAGAGCCTATTCTGGAACGCTGAAATCGGGAGATTCTGTGATCAATATAACAACCGGCCGGAAAGAACGTATTGGTCGCTTGTTGCTGATGCACGCGAACGAGCGGGCGGAAATCAAGGAGATAAGAACTGGAGATATTGTTGCAGCTGTCGGATTGAAGAACGTTTCGACAGGCGATACGATTTGTGAACGCGGTGGCGAAATTGCTCTTGAGCAAATAGAATTTCCAGATCCGGTCGTATCTCAGGCGGTAGAACCAAAAACCAAAGCGGACGAGGATCGACTGGCGACAGCACTCGGGAAGTTGTCGAAAGAGGACCCATCGTTCAAGGTGCATACAGATTCCGAATCTGGTCAGACGATCATTTCAGGAATGGGTGAATTACACCTGGAAATTATTATTGATCGTCTACGGCGCGAGTTTAATGTTGTAGCGAATATCGGACAACCTCAGGTTGCCTATCGTGAAACAATCACCACAACCATGGAACAGGAAACTCGACACGTGCGCCAGACTGGAGGCAGAGGCCAATATGCGCATATCTTCATTAAACTGGAGCCTCTCGAGCAAGGCGGTGGGTTTGAGTTCGTAGATAAGATTGTTGGCGGTGCCGTGCCGAAAGAATACATTCCGGCAGTCAAGAAAGGGATCCAAGATGCGATGGGCTCCGGGGTTATCGCTGGTTATCCTGTGGTCGATGTCAAAGCAACTTTGTACGATGGTTCGTTCCATGAAGTGGATTCTTCTGAACAGGCATTTCGATATGCAGGTACTCAGGCATTTCGAGACGGTGCATTACGGGCACATCCACAACTTTTGCAGCCTTTCATGTCGGTGGAAGTTGTTACACCTCGGGAGTATCTGGGGTCCGTTACCGGTGATCTGAACTCCCGTAGGGGAATTATTGAGGCAGTTGAAGACGTAGCCAGCGGCAAGGTGATACGCGTTCGAGTGCCGTTAGTCGAAATGTTTGGCTATGTTTCTTCACTGCGTTCGTTGACGCAGGGTAGAGCAACCTATTCGATGGAGTTTGACGCATATATGCCTGTATCTCTTCGAGAAGCAGGCGTAACCTTGAAAATGGCGAGTTGACAGACTCATTTTTAACATTTCAATTCGATTGAGTAAATTAGAGTGGCGAAAGAAAAATTCGAAAGAACCAAGCCGCATGTAAATGTAGGCACGATTGGTCATGTTGATCATGGAAAGACAACGCTGACGGCAGCCATCACCAAGGTATTGGCAGCAAAATACGGTGGTGAAGTCAAGGCGTTTGACGATATCGACAACGCACCGGAAGAACGCGAGCGGGGCATAACCATTGCCACCGCACATGTCGAGTATGAGACCGAGGCACGGCACTACGCACACGTGGACTGTCCGGGCCATGCAGACTATGTAAAGAACATGATCACTGGCGCAGCGCAGATGGATGGTGCGGTGCTGGTGGTATCGGCCATGGACGGTCCCATGCCGCAGACCCGCGAGCACGTGCTGCTGGCACGTCAGGTCGGAGTGCCGCACATCGTGGTGTATCTGAACAAGGCCGATGCAGTGGACGATCCGGACATTCTGGAGCTGGTGGAACTTGAGGTGCGCGATTTATTGAGCGAGTATGATTTTCCGGGTGACGACACGCCGGTGATTACCGGCAGTGCGCTGCATGCGCTGGAAGGTCGGGAGACTGAACTGGGCACCGAGTCGATTGTGAAGCTGGCACAGGCACTGGACGACTACTTTCCAGAACCGCAGCGTGCGATTGATGGTGACTTCCTGATGCCGGTGGAAGATGTGTTCTCGATATCCGGACGCGGTACGGTGGTGACCGGCCGAATCGAGCGCGGCATTGTGAAAGTTGGCAATTCGGTTGAGATGGTTGGACTGCGCGAAACGGACAAGACTGTGGCAACCGGCGTGGAGATGTTCCGCAAGTTGCTGGATGAAGGTCGGGCAGGCGACAATGTCGGCATTCTGCTGCGTGGCACCAAGAAGAATCAGGTGGAGCGAGGCCAGGTGCTGTCCAAGCCGGGTTCGATAACGCCACATACTGAATTCGAGGCTGAAGTGTATGTGCTGTCGGCAAAAGAAGGCGGTCGAAACAAGCACTTCTCAACCGGTTATCGTCCGCAGTTCTATTTTCGCACCACGGACGTGACTGGAATGGTGGTGCTGCCGGACGACGTTCGGGTGGTGATGCCCGGAGACAATGTACATTTGACAGGGAATCTGATCAAGCCGATTGCGATGGAAGAGGGTTTGCGTTTTGCGATACGCGAAGGCGGCCGAACTATCGGGGCCGGTGTCGTTTCCAAAATCTTGAAGTAACTCATCAACACGACAGTAGAAACATAGTGTAATGGCAACACCGGCTGCAAGAACCGTAGATGGACAAAAGGTTCGTATTCGATTGAAAGCGTTCGACCATCGATCGATCGACAATTCTGCTTTGCAGATTGTCGAAACCGCTAAACGCACCGGCGCCATCGTGAGGGGCCCGATTCCTCTCCCAACGAAAATTGAGAGATATACCGTGCTTCGTTCACCGAATGCAGATAAAAAAGCTCGCGATCAGTTTGAAATTCGAACGCACAAGCGAATCATGGATATTGTCGAGCCGACTGACAAAACAATCGATGCATTGATGAAATTGGACCTTCCGTCCGGCGTCGATGTGGAGATTAAGCTACGCTAAGGAAGAAATGCGGAGAAGATCATCATGCCAGTAGGTTTAGTAGGAACAAAACTAGGAATGACACGAGTCTTTACCGAAAGCGGTGTTTCAATTCCGGTTACAGTGGTAGAAGTGCAGCCAAATCGCGTCGCACGAGTAAAGTCAGAAGAGAAAGACGGATATAGTGCGGTTCAAGTTACAGCCGGTCTTGTTACGAAGAAACATGTCAGTGCACCTTTGCAAGGAGAGTATGGCAAGGCGGGAATTGAACCGGGACGCGGCCTATGGGAATTTCGTCTGACTTCGGAAGAAGCTTCGATGTATAGCACCGGGGATAGCATTAACGTGACTCACTTTCAGCCTGGCCAGAAAGTGGACGTTAAGGGTACTTCAATCGGTAAGGGATTCACAGGTGTAATGAAACGTTATGGATTCGGTGGCGGTCGCGCTACACACGGAAATTCAAAAGCGCATCGGAAGCCTGGATCAATCGGACAGAATCAAACTCCGAGCCGAGTGTTCCCAGGAAAGAAAATGGCCGGTCACTCTGGTAATGAAAAAAAAGTCCAGCAGAATCTTGAAATTGTACGAATAGATGAAGAGCGATCTTTGCTGCTAATCAAGGGTGCCATACCGGGTGCAAGAAACTCGGACATCATCGTTACAACTGCAATCAAAACGAAGTCTCCAGCGAATTAAAAAGGAAAAATAATATGCAGTTGGAAGTGTTTGACAAACAGGGGGCAACGGAGAAATCAATCGAAGTGTCCGATAAAAATTTTGATGCAAAATTCAACAACGCCCTCGTACATCAGGTAACAATTGCATTTCAGGCCGCTGGTCGGGCGGGCACGCATGCTCAAAAAAATCGCGCTGCGGTACGTGGTGGCGGTGCGAAGCCTTTTCGGCAGAAAGGATCTGGAAGAGCGAGAGCTGGAACGAGGAGTAGTCCACTGTTCAGGAGTGGTGGTCAGGTCTTTGCTGCGGCACCACGAGACTATATGCAGAAAGTGAACCGAAAATCATATCGAGTTGCAATGCGGTCGATTTTGTCTGAAATCAGAAGACGAGGGAATTTGGTTGTCACAAACCACTTGGAACTTGACTCTCCGAAAACAAAAGAAATGATGAATTGTCTCGTGAATTTGAACTGCAAGTCAGCATTGATAGTTGATGAAAACGTCACGGACAATCTGTATTTGGCAACGCGTAATATTCCGAATGTTCATGTCATCGATCCGTCGATGCTAAATCCAGCGGATGTGGTAGCCTGCAAAAAACTGCTGATGACTGAAAGTGCCGTAAAGGCGGTAGACGAGTGGTTGCAATGAACGAAGAAAGATTGTACGAAGTGATTCGTCATCCAGTGGTGTCAGAGAAGAGCACGACCGTCGGAGAATATCACAATCAGATCGTTTTGGAAGTCGATCGTAGCGCCACGAAGCCGGAAATAAAAGAGGTAGTTGAAAAACTGTTTAAGGTTCGTGTGCTTTCAGTTCAGGTTTTGAACAGAAAAGGCAAGAAAAAACGATTCGGGCAAACTATGGGAAAGAAATCGGACCGACGTAGAGCTTATGTTCGATTGCATGCGGATGACGACATTGATTTTACTCAAACACTTGATTCGTAGATTTCTATCAAAATGACACTCGTAAAGCAAAATCCGACGACGCCCGGCCGACGTGGAATGGTCAAGGTGGAAAACTTGGAGTTATACCGAGGAGCGCCTCATCGCCCACTTATTGAGCCACTGCGGAAAACCAATGGTCGAAACAATGTTGGACGCATCACAGTTCGTCATCGTGGTGGTGGGCACAAGCGGCAGTATCGAGTCATTGATTTCAAACGCGACAAGGATGGCGTAGTGGCAAAAGTCGAACGGATTGAATACGATCCGAATCGTAGTGCGAATATCGCGTTGCTGTTATATGCAGATGGGGAAAGACGTTACATCGTTGCTCCACGGGGATTGAAAGTTGGATCTGAGCTGCAATCAGGGACCGATATTCCGATCACACCGGGAAATGCATTGCCATTGAGTCGGGTACCACAGGGTACCACCGTCCACTGCATTGAAATGAAGCCCGGAAAAGGCGCACAAATCGCAAGATCTGCGGGTACTTCGGCGCAGTTTCTTGGACGTGAAGGCAAGTACGCACTGATGCGAATGCGCTCTGGAGAGGTACGAAAGATTCATCTGGATTGTCGAGTTACGATAGGCGAAGTAGGCAATGAAGAACATGGATTGCGCAAGCTTGGCAAGGCCGGCGCCAAACGCTGGCGTGGAATTCGCCCGACTGTTCGCGGCGTTGCTATGAATCCAGTAGATCACCCGCATGGAGGAGGTGAAGGAAGAACTTCTGGCGGCCGCCATCCGGTTTCGCCTTGGGGAGTTCCGACCAAAGGGTATCGCACACGTCGCAATCGGCGAACTGGCAACATGATCATTCGACGTTCCATTAAACGAAGATAGAGAGCGAGGCATTCAAATGAGCAGATCAGTTAAAAAAGGCCCGTTCGTAGACCATTTCCTATGGGCGAAAGTTCAGGAAGCACGCGCAAAGAACCGCCGGCAACCAATTCGGACATGGTCTAGGAGATCAACCATCATGCCGGATTTCATCGGGCTTACGATAGCCGTTCACAACGGACGTCATCACGTGCCGATACTGATTACTGAGAATATGGTTGGCCATAAACTTGGAGAGTTCGCACCAACGCGAACGTTTAAAGGGCATGCTGCGGATCGAAAGGCAAGATAGGAGACGATAGAAGTGCAGGTCAGGGCAGTTTCACGTTATGTTCGGTCATCACCGTATAAGTGTCGCTTGATTGTGGATCAAATTCGCCGCCTTCAGGTAGAACAGGCACGAGATGTATTGGCGTTCAGCACAAAAAAGGCAGCCAAATTGGTGTTGAAAACACTTGATTCAGCAATTGCCAACGCTGAAACCAACAACGATGCGAATATTGATGAACTTTATGTTCATTCGGCTTTTGTAGATCAATCGAAAATGTTAAAGCGATGGCGCCCTAGAGCTAGAGGTCGAGTCAATCGAATTCTGAAGAGAAACAGTCATATCACCATCGTCGTATCAGACGAATGACGGAGAGATAGAGTATGGGTCAAAAAGTACATCCGGTTGGAATTCGACTGGGTATCACGTCCGATTGGAACTCAAGGTGGTATGCCACGGGCAGCACTTATGCACGTAATCTGAGAGAAGATTTACGTGTTCGAGACTTCATTCGCAAGAAGCTGTCGAATGCTGCAATCAGTGATATTACGATTGAACGACCGGCACAGAACATGAAAGTGATCATCCACACTGCGAGACCTGGAACTGTAATCGGCAAGAAAGGGGAAGACATTGGCAATTTGAGGCGCCAGTTGACAGAAATCAACGGTGCACCTGTAACGGTTTCCGTCGAAGAGATTCGTAAGCCCGATCTGAATGCGAAACTGGTTGCAGAAAACATCTGCCAGCAACTGGAAAAACGCATGATGTTCCGCCGTGCAATGAAGCGTGCAGTACAGAATTCCATTAGAGTCGGTGCGCTTGGCGTTAAAGTGATGATAGCTGGCAGGTTGAATGGAGCTGAGATTGCCCGCACTGAATGGTATCGCGAGGGTAGGGTGCCTTTGCACACCTTTCGAGCCAGTGTAGATTACGGTTTGGCAGAGGCACACACAACATATGGAGTGCTTGGCGTTAAAGTATGGATTTTTACCGGTGAGGTATTCCAGGATAAACGTGAAAAATCATTAGAAACTGACAAACCTGCTAAAGAATCATAATCTAACTGAAAAATTATGTTACAGCCGAAACGAACAAAATTTCGCAAACAGCAGAAGGGCAGAAATCGAGGTCTGGCGACAAGAGGCAATCTTGTCAGCTTTGGAGACTTTGGACTCAAGGCGACTACACGAGGTCGGATCACTGCCAGAGAAATTGAATCAGGTCGTCGAGCCATAAACCGATACGTTAAACGTGGCGGCAAACTTTGGATTCGAATCTTTCCGGACAAGCCTGTATCAAAGAAACCCTTGGAAGTGCGTATGGGAAAAGGAAAAGGAAATCCCGAGTACTGGGTGTCCGTAATCAAGCCTGGGCACATGCTTTATGAGATTGAAGGGGTTACTGAAACTATGGCTCGTGAAGCTTTTCGTCGAGCCGGGGCAAAACTATCTGTACGTACCACGTTCTCAAAACGACAGGGATTGTAATGATTGCTGCAAAGGAGCTTCGTGTTAAAACTCGCGAGGAATTGAAGAAACAGTTGCTGGAACTGAGGCGTTCTCAGCTGGAAACTCGAATTCAGAAAAGTACCGAACAAATCGCGAACACAGCTAGAATCAAAGAAGACCGAAAAGATATTGCAAGGATAAAAACAATTCTTAACGAGAAACAAAATAGTGAGTGAATGAATGCAGCCTGAGACAGGAAAATCCCGTACGGTTCCAGGTGTCGTTGTCAGTGCCCGAATGGACAAGACAATTACTGTACTGATCGAGAGAAAAGTTGCCCATCCGCTTTATAGAAAGTTCGTCAAGCGGGTCACAAAACTTTATGCACACGATGAAGACAATAGCTGTAAGGAGAATGACAAAGTTCTGATTCAGGAGTGCCGGCCACTTTCTAAGAAGAAGAGTTGGCGGCTGGTGAAAATTTTGTGAAACGGTTCTGGTTTAATTTAGGAGAAGCTTCATCATGATTCAAATGCAGAGCATGCTTGAAGTGGCTGATAACAGTGGAGCCAAACGAGTTCAGTGCATCAAAGTTCTTGGGGGTTCCAAGCGTCGATATGCAGGAATCGGTGATGTTATTCGGATCACAATTAAGGAAGCGATTCCAAACAGTCGAGTGCGCAAGGGTGACGTTTTTTTTGCAGTCGTCGTGCGAACTAAGAAAGGCGTACGCCGACCCGATGGTTCCTTGATTCGCTTTGATCGGAATGCTGTCGTCCTTCTGAACGCACAGTTGCAGCCGGTTGGAACAAGAATATTCGGTCCGGTAACACGTGAGTTGCGAACAGAAAAATTTATGCGCATCGTATCTCTTGCACCAGAAGTTATTTAATCTGCGATTATGAAAAAGATCAGAAAAGGAGATGATGTGATCGTCATTGCAGGGAAAGATCGCGGGAAACGCGGCACGGTCCTCGATATTTCCTCAGACGGATTGCGCGCTCGGGTAAATGACGTCAATATCGTGAAGCGTCACACTAGACCGAACCCGAATGCCAATCAGGCCGGCGGTATCCTATCCAAGGAAGCGCCGATACGGCTGTCGAATCTTGCTTTGTACAATCCTGCAACAGGAAAGGGCGATCGAATTGGATTCCGAAATTTAGGAGATGGAACTAAAGTTCGCTACTTCAAATCGAATGGCGAAGTATTGAATTAGGTAAATGACGAATGGCTGAACTTACCAGACTCGAAAAATTTTACAAGGAAGAACTGTTTCAAAAATTGAAGGAACAGTTTGCCTATGAGAACTCCATGCGAGTACCCAAGATAACGAAAATTACCCTGAACATGGGAGTAGGAGATGCGGTTGCAAAAAAGGACAAAAATCTGATTCCTAACGCCCGCGGCAACCTAGAGATGATTGCAGGTCAAAAAGCCGTTGTAACAAAAGCCAAACGAGCGATCGCAGCATTCAAGATCAGGGAAGGATTTGAAATCGGATGTATGGTGACTCTGAGAAGAGATCGAATGTATGAATTTCTGGATCGATTGATATCCATTGCAATACCAAGAATTCGAGATTTTCGCGGACTGTCGGCAAAATCTTTTGATGGCCGAGGAAATTATTCATTCGGCATCAAGGAACAAATTGTATTTCCAGAGATCAACTATGACAGCGTGGATGTGATTCGCGGTCTGGATGTTACCATTACTACATCAGCAGTCAATGACGAAGAGGCAGAAGCACTGTTGAGAGGTTTTAATTTTCCATTGAGGCAGAACTAGAGATGGCAAAAAAGTCAATGCTGGCTCGTGAAGTCAAAAGACAATACATGGTGAAGAAATTTGTCGAGCGTCGGGCTGCAATCAAACAAAGAGTGATCGATCCATCGCTGACCTTGGAAGAACGAATGCAAGTAGTGATGGAATTGCAAAAACTGCCTCGTGATAGCAGCAAAATCCGACAACGAAATCGTTGCGGACTGACCGGACGACCAAGGGGATACTACCGCAGATTCGGATTGGGGCGAAACAAATTACGAGAAATCATCATGCAGGGTGAAGCCCCTGGTGTAACCAAGGCGAGTTGGTAATGCGGTTACATCTCGAACACGCACTGACGGAGAAAATTTCACATGTCAATGACTGATCCGATTGCAGATATGCTGACTCGCATTCGCAATGCACAACATGCGAAACGCGTCCGTGTTTCCATGCCTCTTTCGCGAGTAAAAACTGAGATTGCGAAGGTGCTGAAAAAGGAAGGTTACATACTCGACTATGATGCTGAGTCAGACGAACAGAAGTTGCATATTAAGCTGAAATATTATCAGGGACGCCCAGTGATTGAGAGCATTGATCGAGTCAGCAAACCCGGAAGACGAATATATCGAGGAATTGACGATTTCCCCTCAGTCAGCGGGGGTTTGGGGATAGCAATTGTTTCCACGTCAAAGGGTGTTGTAACGGCAAAGGAAGCTAAAGCGAGTGGCGTCGGCGGTGAAGTGATCTGCACGGTTAGTTAGATGGAGATTAGAATTGTGTCAAGAGTTGCCAAAGAGCCTGTAGCAATCCCAAGTGGTGTTAAGGTGGATATGTCTGGAGGCATGATTGCCGTCAAAGGACCCAAAGGAAGCTTGGATATGGCAATACATCCTTTGGTAAAAATCTCCAGCGAAGAAAATAATGTTGTGGTAAAAGCTCGGAATTCCAGCGTCAAGTCACGTGCTATGTCTGGAACATTTCGTTCACTAGTCAACAATATGGTTGCAGGGGTCAGCACTGGATTTCAGATTGACTTGACTATAGTCGGCACTGGCTATCGAGCACAGGTGGATGGATCCAAATTAGTTCTGTCGCTTGGATATTCACACCCGATTACCTATCAGGCGCCGGACGGAGTCACTTTTGAAATCAAGTCTGAAACCAGTTCGCAGGTCGAACTCACGGTGCTAGGTATTGACAAACAGGTTGTTGGTCAAGTTGCTGCCGATTTACGTAGAATGCGACCCCCAGAACCATATAAAGGTAAGGGAGTACGGTATTCCAATGAAAGAATTCGTAGAAAACAGGCTAAGAGTGTTGGTTAGAAAATGAGCAATAAGAAAAGTAACCGGTTACGCAGAGCTAAAAAGACCCGTGCACGGTTGAAATTGCACGGAAAACATCGATTGTGCGTATATCGCTCCGCGCAGCATATTTATGCACAGATAATTTCGCCGGAAGGGGATCGCACAATTGTGAGTGCTTCATCCACAGAGCCGGAGCTGCGTAAACAACTGAAATACGGCGGCAATGTGGAGGCTGCAAAACTCGTTGGCACACAAATTGCAGAACGTGCTAAAAATGCAAAAATCGAATCGATTGGCTTTGACCGCTCAGGACATCGATACCACGGAAGAGTAAAAATGCTCGCGGATGCTGCTCGAGAAGCAGGACTGACAATTTAATATAGGAATAAGTAAATCATGGCTATAAGTGAACATGATAGTCTGGGTCGAGACGAAATTAAGGAACAATTGATCCATGTTCGTCGTGTTGCCAAAGTTGTCAAGGGGGGACGAATTTTCGGATTTTCTGCACTGACAGTTGTTGGGGACGGCGATGGTCGTGTCGGCATAGGAATCGGCAAAGCCCGAGAAGTCCCGCTGGCAGCACAAAAGTCATTTGAAAATGCTCGTGGCAATATGGTCAGAATTCACTTGAAAAATGGAACACTGCAGTATCCGATTGTCGGAAAACATGGAGCAGCTAAAGTCGTTATGCGACCGGCATCTACCGGAACAGGAATTATCGCAGGGGATACCATGAGATTAATTTTCGAACTCGCGGGAGTTCGTGACGTACTGGCCAAGGTAGTTGGGACAACGAATGCAATAAACGTTGCACGAGCAACAGTGAATGGACTCCAGTCTATTCGCAGTCCACAAGAGATCGCAGCAAAACGCTCTAAAAAAATCTATGAAATTTTCTGAAGGCAAAGTCAGTTTGAAGTGTTGAAACATGGCTAAGAAAAAGCAAGCAAAAATAAGAGTCAAGCTGGTTCGTAGCATGAATGGCCGTTTGGAAAGCCACAAAGCTTGTGTGCGCGGATTGGGATTACGTCGAATGAATCACATTCGCGAACTTGAGGATACCCCAGAGGTTCGAGGCATGATTCGCAAGGTTTCCTACATGGTCGAGTGCGAAGAGGTGAATTGATGGAAGATCGAATCATTCTAAGTAGCTCACCGGGAGCAAGAAGAAAGCGAAAACGAGTTGGACGAGGCGCAGGGTCAACGCATGGAAGTACTTGCGGGCGTGGCGACAAAGGTCAGAATTCCCGCTCGGGCGGCGGCGTCAGAACTGGGTTTGAGGGTGGACAGATGCCGATCAAGCGTCGGTTGCCCAAACGCGGTTTCCATTCCTTGACAACGAATTTAACTGCACAAGTCAGATTAGATGATCTTGCAAAATTTGCTGGCAAAATAGTGGATCTCGAAACATTGAAGAAAAACGGAATAATTTCCAAGAACGCACTCCAGGCTAAAGTGATCGCTTCAGGCGAACTCAAAAAAAGCGTAAAGGTAAAAGGACTTCTATTGTCGGCTGGTGCGCGTTCAGCGATTGAATCCGCAAAAGGCAAAATTTTAGAGGAATAATACAGTGGCAGCGCCCAAACCATCACGACGACTCCCGAATCTTGGAACTCTGAGTGAGTTGAAAATGAGAATACTCTTCATTCTTGGTGCAATGGTTGTATTCAGGCTGGGCACACACGTACCGGTCCCAGGAGTGGACCCGGTAGCAGTCGCCGCATTATTTGAGCAGACACGCGGGTCTATTGTTGACATTTTTAATGTATTTTCTGGCGGTGCATTGTCCAGGCTGTCGGTTTTTGCACTTGGCGTCATGCCCTATATTTCAGCATCGATCATTATGCAAATGATGAGTGCGGTAATTCCGCAGCTTGAACAACTGAAAAAAGAAGGCGAATCAGGACGAAGAAAGATAACTGAATACACACGCTATGGAACCGTTTTGCTTGCAACATTCCAAGGACTGGGAATTGCGATTGCAATTGAAGGTCAAGTCGCAGGCGGCAGTGCAGTCGTGCTAACACCTGGAATTGGATTCAAGTTAACGACGGTTGCGAGTCTTGTGACCGGAACCATGTTTCTTGTGTGGCTTGGCGAGCAGACTACCGAACGTGGTATAGGTAACGGAATATCATTGCTGATCTTTGCCAGTATTGTTGCAGGTCTACCTTCAGCAGTAGCGGGCACCTTAGAGCTGGCTAGAACTGGTGCGTTCTCGCCTCTCGGAGTTCTTTTTCTTTTCGTAGGCGCAATATTCATCACTGGGTGCGTGGTATTCTTCGAGCGCGGACAAAGGAGAATAACCGTAAATTATGCACAGCGGCAACAGGGCCGTAAAATGCTGGCCGGTCAAACCAGCCATCTGCCGATAAAAATCAACATGGCGGGTGTGATACCGCCGATTTTTGCATCCAGCATAATCTTGTTTCCTGTGAGTCTCGGCAGCTGGTTTGGCCAGTCAGAAGGCATGGGATGGCTGCAGGACATTGCGACAAGAATTGGGCCTGGGCAACCGATATACATGCTGTTGTATTCAGGATTGATTGTATTTTTCTGTTTCTTTTACACTGCTCTGGTGTTCAGTCCGAAAGATATGGCTGACAATTTAAAAAAATCTGGAGCATTCATTCCTGGCATACGGCCTGGTTCGCAAACAATCAAATACATTGATACGGTAGTGTCTCGATTGACACTAGCAGGTGCGATTTATCTGGTAGTAGTCTGTCTGATTCCAGAGTTTCTGGTTGTTCAGTGGAGTGTGCCTTTCTATTTTGGAGGAACTTCGCTGTTAATCATTGTCGTCGTTATGCTTGATTTGATTGCTCAGGTGCAATCGCATCTGATGTCGAGACAATATGAAAGCCTCTTGAAAAAGTCCGCCATATCCGGTGGGCTGGGCATCACCCGATAACTCAACGGAGAACTGATATGAAAGTGAGAGCGTCAGTTAAGAAAATTTGTCGTAACTGTAGAATTTTCAAAAGAAATGGTGTGTTGCGAGTGAATTGTAGTTCAGACCCACGTCACAAGCAGCGTCAGGGTTAGCAAGGGTACACAATTGCGAATGTTCAAAAAATTGTCATACATGATTATCGCTAACCGAGGAGTAGCAATTTGGCGCGTATAGCAGGAATTAATTTACCGGTACAGAAGCATATTCGAATCGCATTGACTTCAATTTACGGAATCGGCATTAACACCGCGGAAGTCATTTGCGGAAATGCACAGATTCAATCTTCTAAGAAGGTTCGTGACATCACTGATGAAGAAGCAGAAAAGCTTCGAGCAGAAGTCGCGAAGTATCAGATTGAAGGTGATCTCAGAAGAGAAGTTTCAATGAATATCAAGCGGTTGATGGACCTCGGGTGTTATCGAGGTATACGACACCGGCGCGGACTGCCGGTAAGAGGGCAGCGAACATCCACCAATGCGAGAACTCGCAAAGGTCCACGCAGACCCATTAAGAAATAAGGTGTTGAAGTGGCAAAAACACGATCTCGAAAACGTAAAACGAAAATTAAACGCACAGTCAGTGAAGGAATTGCGCATATTCATGCGTCGTTCAATAACACGATTGTGACAATTAGCGACAGGCAGGGTAACGTACTTTGCTGGTCTACTGCAGGCAAAATGGATTTCAAAGGGTCACGTAAAAGCACGCCATTTGCAGCTCAGATGGCATCCGAAGACTGTGCAAAGAGTGCCATAGATATGGGAATGAAATACATTGACGTTGAAGTTTGCGGACCAGGGCCAGGGCGAGATTCCGCGGTTCGAGCACTGAACGCTGCAGGCCTGGAAGTCAGCAGAATTACGGATGTCACTCCGATTCCTCATAATGGCTGTCGACCACCAAAACGTAGAAGAGTTTGACCGGAACTGAAATATGGCTAGATATACCGGACCAACATGTAAACTTGCAAGGCGCGAACAATTCGATCTCGGATTGAAACGCCGAGGCGATTTTCGATCAATTTCCGACAAGTGTCGATTTGAAAAGCTCCCTGGACAGAAAGTGACATCTCGGCGCGCCAGAGTAACTGTCTTTGGTCGTCTGTTGCGTGAAAAGCAGAAACTCCGAAGAACATATGGAGTGCTTGAAAAGCAATTTCGCCGACATTTTAAGGAAGCTTCCAGAAGGCAGGGATCAACGGGCGTCAATCTGCTTCAGATATTGGAGTCACGATTGGACAATGTGGTATATCGAATGGGATTTGGTGTGACTCGGGCGGAATCACGTCAACTGGTGAATCACAACTCGATAGAAGTCAACAATAAACGTGTCAACATTCCTTCTTATGAAGTAAAGCCAGGGGATGTAGTACAAATTCGTCAAAAAAGCCGCAATCAGGAACGAGTGATTTTTTCACTCGATATTGCTGACAGACTAGGCTTTCCGCCATGGATTGAAGTTGATGTAGCCAGTTTTCGAGGAATCTACAAGGCTTTACCGGAACGAAGTGAACTGCCGAGTGAAATCAACGAAACGTTGGTTATCGGCTACTACTCCAAATAATTAAAATTGAATAAGGAACTTACAAAGGAAATTCATGTACGACACTTTTGATTTTCTCACTCCTCGCAGTATTTCTGTCGATCAAATCGACAACAAGCGTGCCAAAATTACACTCGAACCTCTAGAAAGGGGATTCGGGCATACTATGGGGAATGCCCTTCGACGCATTCTTCTGTCATCTATGCCAGGAGCCGCAATTACCGAGGTGCAGATTGAGGGGGCTCTGCATGAATTTACAGTACTTGAAGGTGTTCGTGAGGAAGTCATCGAAATTTTGATGAACCTGAAAAATCTGGCGATCAGCATAGTCGGCAAGGAACGAGATGAAGTAGTACTTCGGTTGAGAAAAGAAGGCCCTTGTGTAGTCACTGCAGCGGACATTGAACTAACGCATGATGTCGAGATTGTAGACGAAGACTTCGTGATTGCACACTTGCTCGAAGGTGCAGCCTTGTCAATGGATATGAAAGTAACTCGCGGACGAGGATACCGATTAATTGATACAGATGCCACAAGTTCTTCGACCACCATTGGAGAGATGAAGGTTGATGCGTACTACACACCTATTCGCCGAGTGTCATATCTGGTTGAGAATGCACGTGTCGAAAAACGAACCGATTTGGATAAATTGATTTTGAATATCGAAACAAATGGTACGATTGATCCTATGGATGCGGTTCGCTATGCTGCCACAATTCTACATACACAGACCAGCATATTTGCTGACCTCGAAGAAACCGTTGAGGTGTTCGAAGTTGAAGAGGAACCTCAGTTTGATAAGAAACTACTGGCCCCGCTAGATGAACTTGAACTTACTGTGCGATCGGCAAATTGTCTGAAGGCGGAAAGAATTCACTATGTCGGCGACCTTGTTCAGAAGACTGAAGCTGATTTGCTGAAAACCCCGAATCTGGGTAAGAAATCTCTGACAGAGATTAAGGATGTGTTGGCAGGTCAGGGGCTCTCGCTTGGACAAGTACTCGAACACTGGCCACCAATGCAGTTGCGCCGAGAAGTTTCAGAACTGGATAGATTAGGGGAGTAAGTAGTCGTGCGACATCGCAAATCCGGACGACATTTGAACAGAACTTCCAGTCATCGCTCTGCGATGATGAGGAACATGGCTGCATCGCTGTTTCGTCATGAACAGATCAGAACTACAGTGCCGAAAGCGAAAGAGCTAAGACGTTTCGCTGAACCGTTGATCACACTTGCTAAGAATCCTTCTGTCGCGAATCGTCGACTGGCATTCGCAAGACTGCGTGACTATGAAATGGTTCAAAAGCTTTTCGACACGCTAGGTGAACGTTATCGCGTGCGACCGGGTGGATATACACGTATTATAAAGTGCGGACACCGTAGCGGCGATGCAGCTCCTATGGCATATGTACAGCTGGTCGATTCAGACGTAATTTGGACAGAAGAGGAATAACCAAGTTACAAATTCTTCTATTGAATGAACCAGGACATAATTCCATATCCGTCCCTAACGTTCATTTCACTTCTGCATGATCATCTTATGCACTGACTATAAGAGTTCGATGTATACCGGTCAGGTATATGCTCGAATTGCTTCGATCGACAGTAGAGTAACTGTGATCAATGCAATAGATGATTTACCGGAATTTGATGTACGCAGTTCTGCTTACTTGCTGAACGCCCTTGTTGCGCACTATCCTCCGTCTTCGGTGATTCTCGGCGTCGTTGACCCTAGTGTAGGCAGTGAACGACAGCCAATTTGTTTCAAAATAGGATTGAGGTGGTACGTGGGTCCGGACAATGGAATTTTCTCTCGAATACTGCTTTCTACAAACGAAATTCCGACTATTTATCGAATTGCGGAAATTGATGCAATTTCATCCACTACATTTCATGGCAGAGACATATTCGCTCCAGCTGCGGTCAAACTAGCACAAGAAGAAGCCAGTTTACAGGTAGAAAGATATGATCAATCGGAAACTCTTATGTACAGCCGAGACTGGCCGTTTGAACTACAAGAGATAGTTTATATTGACAGTTTTGGAAATTGTATGACAGGAGTTTCAGGAAGTTCCATACAACTGTCAAATACAGTGACCATTCGTAATACCAATTTCAATTACGCAGATAAATTTTCTGATGTAGCGATTGGTCAGGGGTTTTGGTACATCAATTCTATTGGTTTAGTGGAAATCGCTGCCAATCAAGCTTCCATTGCAGACATGTGCAAGATTGCGGTTGGAACGCCGATGCGTATGCAGTGACAGATTATGGTGTCAATATGAAGATCAATGTAAAAGATGTCCTAGATTTTTGGTTTGCTGACAGCGTGGAATCTAGAGAAAGCTACCAAAAACGTAGAGAATTGTGGTTTATGAGTTCAGATTCATTTGATGAAGAAATTAGAGACCGCTTCGAATCCTATCTTGAACTCGCAGCCAGCAGTCGCGGGTCACAATTGGAAGAACAGCCGAAAAGCACTTTGGCTTTGATCATAATCCTGGATCAATTCCCTAGAAATATCTATCGAGGCACACCTCAAGCATTCGCGTATGACAGCGAAGCTTTGCGGTTGACTGTAAAGGCCATTGATACAGGAATGCATGAATCATTGTCATTTGTTGAGAGATTGTTTGTCTACATGCCGTTGCAGCATGCGGAAGATTTGGAGATACAAAAATTATCGGTTCGGATGTTTCAACAGTTAATTCGTGTTGCTGACAATCCAATTCACAAAGATGGCGCTGAGGACTCTTTGGTTTATGCAAATCTACATAAGGAAATCATTGAGAAATTCGGACGATTTCCTCATCGCAATAAAATATTGGATCGTTCTTCAACCAAGGCTGAACTAGAATATTTAGCGTCAGGGGCAGAAACTTTCGGCCAATCAAAAAAGTAGTAAATGCATTTAATCTGACAACTATGTGAGTAAACATTAGACTATGGCAGACGATTTTAGCGTAATTTATCAATCAGTTGTGATTTATGTTGAAACCACTGGTTTAAGTACGAAAAATGACCGAATCGTTTCAGTGGCCTTGATTCATGTAAGGTTTTCAGACTTGACAAGAGATACTAGTCAACTGCACGCAACAACAGTAACTACAGTAGTAAATCCACCGTGGCATGGTGCATCAGCGCAGTAAGTTTCTCCTTCGGCTTTCTCCTGACAGCCTGCCGTATCTGCTCCACGCCTGTGACACGCTTTCCTGCCCCTGTGTACGGCACCGTGCTTTGGTTTTGCAGATTCCTCTTGGTTGCACCCTTCCCTCCCGCGACTCCGCCGAGATTCGCTTCTCCTTGTTCGCCACATTCATTGGTACTATGCCTGCATCCGATTGCTTTATTTCGTGCATCTTCAGATTTGGAATACCTCCCTTCTCGTCAGCGACCTTGACACCACTGTCAAGGTGAAATAAAGCCCTCCCAGGTTCCGACAAAGGGCGTACGCACATCCATTGATTCCTCCGACACCGCACAGTCCGACTGCCCCTCACCATAGCGGTGCAACCGGTGTTGCCTTCAGCCGACGTGACGACCTCAGCACTCCTGAACAATAATCTTTTCGATGCTCAATCATCATGTCTATGCGTACCGCTATCGACGCTTCACCAATACCCTCACGAATACCGGCGCACGCCTCGCGGCGGAAGTTGTGGTTGACTTTTCCTTCCTGTCGGACTTGCTTGCACCGACTACCCTATTGCCAGTTAGCCTAGCGCTCCACGTCAAATTTTTGGCAAATTCTACTAATTGTTAGCTCGTCGATACCAGAATCATCAAGTCTTTGGCTCTTGATACAGCATCGCAATGCGAGAATTGCATCGGCACCTGACACACTCCAATGCATGCCAGCTTGCTTCAGACGAGCACCGACAACATTTTTGCACGCCGACTCCACTGCGCCACTTGAAACACAAAGGCCTTGTTCCTGAAATGATGCGTAGCGCATGCGCTGTCGATTTCTGTCGAAGTAACCGACTGCCTCAGCCGCCTCTTGATGCTGAGAAAACACCGCAACCAACGTTTCGATATCGCCTCGGTCCAACTCTTCAAGCCGCTGCTTCGCCCACTGCCGAGTCAGATCGGATTGGTGACCATAGACTGCCTTGGCAACATCCCACACCCGTTGTTTAGCGTGGTATAGGTCGACGATTTGTATCGCTTTGGGGAAAAGCTCCGAGCAAATGTTCCAATCCACAGTGCACCGTCGCCAATCACCACCTGACGCAGCGCTTCGTAAAACTCCCGTCTTCGGGCTTCGCACTCAACTCGCTTGGCAAACGCCGACAGTTGCAGGTCGCAGTCGCAGGTGCGAGCCGACTCAATCGCCGCATTGTAGGTCGTTGAGCCCTCATCCATGACCGGTACACCGTGTTGGTCGAAGGTCTCTGCACTCCAACCGCGACCAGCTTGACCTCCCGGGTCTTGGCACTGCCGTCCAGTTGCTTGCCGGTACCGCAGGCCCGGCTGCTGTCCGCGCCGCTTCCGCACAGACTTCACATCCCCCTTGGCGAATTCGCTTTTGTTCGTCCCTTTCTTTTCACTGCTCTTGCCATACAGCTGCTTCTCCAACTGACGCGCCCGAGCCTGCGCCTGCGTCAGTTCCTCACACTGCTGCTGATACTTGTGCAACAACTGTGCATGCCGCTTGCTCTCTTCATTTCCAATCTCGCTTCGCAGCGCCTCAAACTTCTGCTTCCATTGATACTCTCTGAGGAAGTCTGAAATTCAGACTTCCTGACCTCTATTTCCAATCCGATTTGCTTCAAGTTCACGCATGTTGATAATCTTACTTTCTTTTTTGTGAAAACCGAATGATATTCCCAGTGAATTTCTTTGCAATGCTGGCTAATTTAATATGTCACCTAATTCAGTTCGCAGGATTGCCGACATGCCCTATTGCGTCTCCAACAGCTCGATTCGAAAGCCATCTGCGAAGGATTTCCCAGTACCTGCCTTGCACTTTTCAACGAAAACCGCCCGGCAAACCGCTAGAATCAGACAGATTTAATTGGTCGAGGTCAGGCAGGCTGAAAGTGTTGCAGAATAACATATCCATCCCAGAGTTTCTTGATTCCTGAAAGCAGCTGACGTCTTGACGGAATGAATCCTGCGAGTCGTGCCGCCTGTATGACGTATGTCCGGATGTCAGGTGCTCTGACAGGTGGGAATCTCGAACCAGAGCCGACTGCAATGGCATTCAATTTGAGTAAGTTTTTCCACAATGTTTCGGGGTTGTATATGCAGGCTTGATTAACAAAGCTGTCAGTCAGTGTTCACTCAAGCCGTGATGTTCCACACTGAACGTATTCGGTCTAATGAACTGTAGGGTGCATTCATGTTTTAGAGGGTGGTCAATTCCAACTGAAATCACGCTTTGGTAACATGATCAATGAAATTACAAAGACGCTGCCAAAGCACAAAGAGGACTGTTGCAGCGAGTGCATCAGATGCCACTTCGGCATCAATGGACATCGTTTTGCAGTTTGTTCACTTCATCCAAAGACAATCCGGTAAATTTGCAAATCGTTTTGATGTCAAGACCTTCACGAATCAAATTCAAAGCAATATTTCGTGTCGCATCACTGTAGCCTTGCTCAATTCCCCGCTCAATTCCCTGCTTCATGTATTCCTGCTTTTCCAATTCCGCAAGCGTCATCACCTGTGCCATGATTCTCTTTTCCTCCGCTATCGTTTCCCGTTCAATCTGTTCCAGTCTCTGCCAGTCGTATATGGGTATTTGCGTCGAATATACCGCGTCACAGATCTGATCATTTCAGTGCGTTCCTCATCCGATTCAATCGTCAGACCAATCCGAAACGCCTCTGCCACCCGTTCATCATCCAGTCGCCATATCTTGCTCAGTATATATAAGATCACTCGGCAACTCAAACCACCGGTTCGTTCAAGAACCGCATCATCACGCAGGTTCAACACCAGACAATCGGCACTGACGGCAAACAGATGATTGAGCAACGAGATGGATTCCGGATGCAGTTTCAAAAACACATCCTGAATTCCTGACCCCCCGTTCCACTCGCGTTCGCGACCGTGATAGACAATCGAAGAAATCACCGCACCACAATGTGAACGACGCGCCAGCAGCTGGTATTCAAACAACTGCGACAGGGTTGATTTGTCCTGATGACTTTTATGTTCCAACAACAGATACACGCGCTCCGTCGAGTGATGCTTGTTGAAGTTCACGGAACACAACAGGTCCGCCTGTCTCTTTCGCCCGCGCGCTTCAGTCAGAGCGGTGGATTCCAGATGAAAACTTGACCAGTCCAACAACACATTCGCGTTTTCTCCAAGCGCAAGCTGTGCCAGTTCGATCGCGTATTTATCTTTGCTGAACCACTCGCAAAAGAACGCATCGTGCGATTGATGCAGGGATTCATCGTTGGCGGCATACATCTCTTCCATCTTGCATCCTCCTGAATGGATGGGTGTTGACCTGATCGTGTGGATTCAGCGGTTTGCCGGTCGCACCGCCACAAAATAGATATGAAATTGAAAGAACTGTCAAGCGATAATCCAGAATTGAACCGGAAGGATTTGTTTTGAGGGGGCCACTCCCGCTTCAAAGAACTGCTGTCAGCAAACCATTCTCAGCAAATTTCTTTGCAATGCTGGCAAGTTTGATATGCCATCTTGTTCAGTTCACAGAATTGCCGACATGCCCTATTGCGTCTCCAACAGCTCGACTCGAAAGCCATCCGCGAAGATTTTCCCAGTACCTGCCTCGCACTCTTCAACGAAAACCGCCCGGCAAACCGTCAGAATGATGACATATTTGATTGGTCGAGGTCAGGAAGTCTGAAATTAGTGTTTTGTTTTCAGTTGTCATGTGGTATTCTATTGACCCACTGACCTACTGACGGGTCATTCAAGAATTAGTTTATGGAAAGAGGTATAGGTAATGATTAACGTGAAATCTCTAGTTCATTTCAACTTCAACATGCGTCAAGATCTGTTGCGGGGCGAGCGCAAAAACATGTTCGGCTGGATGTCCGCTGCTGTGGCAACCGTTGTTCTTGCGTGCGCCGTTCTTCCGCAGTCGGCGTCGGCGCAGGGGGCGGTGTATACTCCGGATCCAATACCAACAAAGTGCGTCACGGATACTATACGTAATCCAGTTACACTACGTGGTGCTGATATTAGTATTGAGAACTGCCTTCTTCTGAACAGTGTGAACATTATCGGGCAGGTGGATTCGCTTGTTAATACCGATCCCTCGAAATACTACCAGAACTACCAGGATTCGCGGGGCACAACGTTCCGGGTGCTTAGCGGGGTACGTGAGAACGAAGTGCATGTCAAGCTGGACGTGGGAGTGGACCTGGGTCGGACCACCGCCAACATCGACGACAATGCATTCCAGGCCGAGGCAGTGATCAACGACGCGGTTTCAGCGATTCCCGACGGGATACAACTGGCTAGCGTTCAGTCCTTTTCGGGTGGTGCGCAGTCGGCGGCCCATACCTTCCGCAACGAGGTCAAGATTCTGCTGAAATCCGATCCCCTCTACACGGGCGCGCCTTTTGGTGTTCTCAATCCCGCATTAGGCGAAATCAGCCTCGTCCACGACCTTACCAAGCTGGGCTTGGACGATGTTGCGCCAGCGACCGGAGTCCATGCCGCGATCCGCGGCACGAGCATCGAGAGCAATGCGGTCGGCAACCGGGTCACGGTGACCGGCGGCGCGGAAAGTTCGGAGAACCCGCTTACGGACGATCCGGTGATTTATACCTACCAGCTTGCCGAGCAGGAGGCCAACACAAAGACGCTCATACATGCGGTGACCGGCGAACTGGTCGGCGGCTCGCCCCTGATGACCGAGGCGGAACGTCTTCTCCACACACAGGGCAGGTTCCCGCAGGCGAACATTCTAGGGCTTGAGGTGCAGGGGCGCTTCGTTGACTCGAACTTCGAAGTAACGGACAACGTCTTCCGGGCGACGGCGATTTCCAATTCGGCGACCAACGGCTATACGACGCAGACCCGAGCCTCGGACCCGGCGGTTCCCGGCTGGCAGAGCCGGCAGCACAATACCGCGATCCATGTGGTGGCGGAGACGCGTGGCAACATTGCCCACTTCAGCAACCAGGCGCGCGGTATCGGACTCACTGCCTCGTCCCCCAGTACAGCGAACCTGTTCGGCCTGGGCCTTACGAGCAGCAGGGTGACGCTGGCCAACAACCGCTTCGAGGCGTTGAGCATAGGCAACCTCATGCGTAGCGGACCGACCGGGTTCCGGCAAGAGTAGTAAAAAAATAGTAAAAAATCTTGAGGATTGATTGGGCAGGTTCGTTAGAACCTGCCCAATCTGTTTGAACGAAGCCGCTGATACGGCCGTCGGAATATGTGGAAAGTGTGTCGGTGCGCCCGAAGATCTCCGCCACGGCGGCGGGCAACTCGACGGTTGGATTGTCGCTCACGGGAGCGATGGATTCCAGTGTCATGTATCTGTTTGAGACGGCCCACTCGTCGTTCTGCTTGAGGAGGACGGTGCCGACGAGGCGGGTGATGGCGTCTTCGTTGGGGAAGATGCCAACGAGGTTGGTACGTCGCTTGATCTCGCCGCTGAAGCGTTCGAGCGGGTTGGTAAAACGGAGCTTGGTGCGGTGCTCCCTGGGGAAAAGGTCATATAGGCGTGGATGGTGTCGTGCTGGGACTCGTCCATGAGGGTCGCGTAGCGCCTTGGGCCTGAGCTGGTCGGCGACCAGGCGCCACTGTGCGGCGGGTCCCGGACAAAATTCCGGCCACCGGTCGACAGTTCCGCTTGCAAGTTGCCATCCTCGGCAGCAGCAGTTCTCATTTTGGAAGTATAACCATTCGCTGAAGCCGTGATTGTTTCCGCTGATTGCTGGTGTTGGTATAGGCTGTTTCCGAGAAGCGACTGATCATCAATTCAGTTTTGTCTGCGTCGTGTGGTGTTCACATGGCAGCCCGGCATGGTCTGCACACAAGGTGCTGAACACTGAAAAGAAAATGTTGTATATAGTGGATTATGTATGAATTCACGGACGAACAACAGCATTCCAGTACATGACAAATTTTTTCTAATTCTTTGTCAGTGAAGTGGCAGAAAAGCAGACTGGATCTGTCCTAATTTGCTGTCAATTGAGGTCTGCATGAACTCCTGAGCGGTGTGCGGAAAGCTGACATAATCGTTCAATCGATCGGATACCCAGATGCGTCTTTGCTCGATGCGTCCATGGTCTTTTTCCAGGTCACTGACAGGTCAGGCTCTCGGTTCGAGCTTTCAAACTCGTATTCGATCGATTGCAGCAGATTCGGCTGGTTGGCTTTGACTGTGAAATGATAATGTCCGCCTTCGCAGACAATGTATTGAGCTGCTTTGCGCTGGGTGTGCATGGCATCAGCGGTGATCGTGCGCCTGGCAATGTCAAGTTGCTGCAAGGTCGGAATCGCAAACTTGATCTCATTCGATTGCTTTTCCTCCTCAGCACCTGCTGCCGGCACGGTGCCTACTTTTTTTTGCGTAGCAATGCCCGCTTTGTTGCCCCACCACGTTGAGTACATGCACCTGCCTGCCATCGGCGTTTTTCGAGCCCCGCAACACCTTGCCATCCAACGTGATCGATTCGCCTGCGATGCCGAAATGGTGCGTGCAAAATCCACTGATCGCACGCTGCAAAGCCTCAGGCCCCACATTCATCATCACGTTGCGGATCACCGTGATGATCGGCACCAAACGCTCGCCTTTGACGATCCGACAGCGAAAATGACGGCGGTTGCTCTGACTGAGCTCTCACACCAAAGCCAAATGTCCTTGTAGCCCCTGGCGCCACTGAGTATCGCGGTAGCCGCCAACGCCAACGCCAACACACAGGCCAACTTGTGGCGCTTGCCCTGGGCACGGCGAAAATCCTCCACTTCATCAGTGTCTTTACTGATTTAACTTGGGATACTACACTCCCTATAGCTGGCGTACAAAACGCAGTTCAGCACGGCCGCGCCTGTAGTCGTACAACTGCGCGTTGGTTTTGCGCGTCTCATTCACCAAAACAAGTTCGGGGCTGAAACCGTGCACAGCGAACCCCCGGTTCAGCACCGATACCCTCACGACTCGGGTACGGTCCCTGCGGGGCACGCCGCCCGGCGTGAATTGGAACCACCGGCCCTGATAATTTGTCCAATTCTGTTCGCCATTGATGCCCAGCGTAAAACCGAAAGGCAGCAACATGGAGATGCCAAACCGGGCCCAACGACTGGAATTGCGCCACACTAACGACTTCGGGCGTTCGTACGTGTAACCGACTGTGGCATCAGTTCGCACTGTTGGAGTCATGAACCAAGAGCCGCCCAGCGAGAATGCGAAGCGAGGGCCATCCAGCAAATTGTTCCTAATATATTTACGCCGGTGCCAAGAACTGTTAGCCCGCGCAGTTAACCTCTGAGTGAGATGGCGCTCGGCCTCAAGGCGAACGCCGTGTTCACAATAGTTGGTTTCGCCGGCGACCCAACCGCGACGGGCGCTGCCGAACAGGCTTAATTCGGTCGTATCGTCCGCCAGCCAGCTCGGTCCGACATGAACCGCCAAGGTGGTTTGATCAAAGGCGATTCCAGGATATTCCCGCTGCGCGATGTTGGCGCCCGCGCGCAGCCGCAGCCTCTCACCCAGCGGATGCTGGTATTCGCCGCCGCCCCATATAATGAATCCCACTCCAGACTTCGCGTCCGCATCCGTGTCGCGGCGTAAAGGAAAACCGTTGTAGTAGAAGATGTTCGAATCCGATGCGGCGTTTAGATTGTCGTCTGGTGCCAAAGCAAACCCGAATTGGCCGCTCCAGCGGCGGCGCGCTCGAATTTCAGTCAGAAACCGTTGGATATTGGCAACCATCGCTGGCGGAGGCCGGCCGGCCAAAACGCGTTCGAACTGCTTGCGCGATAACACATCCTCGCCTTTTAGGAAAAATGCCTGCGCAAGTTCCAGACGTACGCGCACCAAACCGGGCTGTTTGATCAAGATGGTGTGAAACGCCGTGATCGATTCGTTTAACAGGGCGGTTTTCGCTGCTTTCCCAATGCCTGCTTGCTCGGAAGCCCGCATTGCCGCCAGACCAAGGAGAAACAATACATCTGTCTGGTCTGGATGATTAGGCGCCAATGGGCGCAGGGTGGACAGCGCTTCGTCAAAGTGGCCTTTTTCGATCAGAGTACGCGCGCTATTCACCAGGGGATCGGACGACAGGTGCGGACGATCCGTTCCCGCGGGAGCGGTGGTACTGAATAGGACGATGACGGCAAATGTAAATACCGCTACGGCGCGTGACATTGAATATGGGAAAGGGCGAACCAATACGCCCTTTCCCAAACTTTGAGTTATGATTTAATGCGTGTTGTGCGGATTTAATACATGCTACTCATCACGTCCGGCTCCGAAAACGCCCAAGAGGCTCTTTTCTCCGTTCCCGCCGACATTGGCGGCGGCGCCGAATGTCCCGGCAACGCTGCCCGGTGGGTTCGAGCCGTCATTGTCGAAGAACTGGCCGCCCCATTTACCAGTGTAGCCATCTCCGTCATAGCTCATGCCGGTATTGCCTTTGAAGAATCCGGGTTCGCTTCCGCCTATGTCTTCAGTGCTTAGAATCAATGTTGGGTTGTTCTCGATATATTCGTCGGCCACCGAAAAATTGTTAATATATCCCCCAATTGTTCCAAGAATGGCAGGAGTTCCGAAATTGGCTGTGAGGGTAACATCGGCGTCAAAGAAATAATTGCGTTCCTCGGCCAATACGGAATACACTCCAGTTGCGTCTCCCGTATATGTATATTGGCCGGCTAAGCCTCTTAGATTTCTCTGGGTATAGAGGTCTTCTCCATGTACGAATGCACCGAACGCAAAATCACTTACACTGGTTGCGGCGTCCGGCACGTAGACCCACAGTCCACTGGCCAAATAATCGGCGTCCGTTGTTCCTGCCACGCCCAAGTTAGTATATACGTCCACCCATAGGCTTCCATCTGACAGTGACTTGTGCAATTCAATGTAATTCCAATCTCCAGAAGGTCCCCTTCCCGCCTCAAGTGTTGTCGTGCCGCTATCGGCGCTATCAACCACCCAATTATGACGACTGTTACTGTTACTGTTGCTCACCCTGTAATTTATCTGTCCGTTGGCGTATGTGACGGTTGTTGACACCTTGTCAGTTGTAAATTGATCAATGCCTGTGTTAGACGACTGCGTCACACTGCCAGAAGCCGGTACAGCAATAGCAGCAGCGGCGATTTTTCCTTGGGCAGCATCACTGCTCGATTGCCTGATTACGGAATTAAAAGGAGTAGAATCTGTTGTCTCGGAAGACCCGCCTCCGCTTCCGCCTCCGCAAGCGGACAACATGATCGCGGATGCGATGACGAACGAAATTGATTTAAGCGGAATCTGATTTAGAAAACCAGTAAGTTCCCTGTACTTGACCGTGAAAGAACAACCAAAAGGACTGTTATCTAGGGGAGGGGGGGGGGGGGATTAATTGCTATTCGATTATTCACATTATGACTCCAAATCTCAATGAATAGGGTTTGCAACACCAAAATTATCCATGATTAAAAGAAACGAACCTGCATCGGTGAATTTACATCCGTAGAGATCAATTATTATTCAACTTGTTAAAATTTCGGCACTATGTTAATTGTCAACATATTTTAGTATATTGCTATTAATGGGTGCAGTGCTTTCCAAATAATCCATCAGTGACTTATAATCATCATTCGTCAGTTTCATCTTCTCGACTCCGGTTCGATAAGGGTTGGGGAATTGAGGGGCGCACAAGATGCGGCGAGCATCGTGTTGCAAGGCCTTGACGAATACGAGTTTGATCGATTCGCAAGGCTCGGCGCTGTAGCCCCCGCTGATACGCCGATAGCCGCGGGTATGGCCGGCAAAAGTCCGTTCCTACTGCGTAGATAGTTTATTTGGATCGTCAAATGGGTAATTCCCTAGGAATTTTGTCTAGATATGGTAAGAACCAGATAAAATTCACTAAGACTACGAATAATCGGATTGTTCACAGTATGTTGCTTGATACCTGTTTGCAGTGAAATGAAGAATACATTTTGAGGGTCTTCACCAAATAGAGTGGGCAGAAATCATATAGTTATCCTTTCCGGGTATAAATCAAGTCCATCTAGGTGGAAGTAAATCGCATCGGCAATGGTGTTTTCAATGATCATCCGGTTTGCATAGCGGTCCACGATCTAGTTGGCAGGTGGCATCATCCGATTAGTCAGCAGCAATATTGGCCTTTCATGCCCTACTAGATCGGTGATGGCAATCTAGTGCCTAAATCCGGATGAATTTATTGCCCGTTATCAGCGTAAAATTGGAAATTTCTAACAGACACTAATTGGGTTTTATTTTGTAAATCAAGATTCCGGAGAGGGAATTTATGAAGAATTCAGTTAGAGTAACAGTGACAGGTGCCGCCGGTCAGATAAGTTACAGCCTACTATTCCGCATCGCCTCAGGAGATATGCTGGGACCAGATCAGCCTGTAACACTTCAGTTACTTGACATTCCTCCGGCAATGGATGCACTTTCCGGCGTGGTAATGGAGCTTGAAGATTGTGCATTTCCAACACTTACAAAGATTATTGCTACAGACAATGCAGAAATTGCATTTGGGGATGCAGAATTTGTGCTCATGGTGGGAGCCCGCCCTCGAGGTCCCGGAATGGAAAGAAAAGACTTGTTACAAGCCAATGCAGCGATATTTACCGCACAAGGAACTGTACTGGATGAAAACGCGAACCGAGATGTTCGAGTTTTGGTTGTTGGAAACCCTGCAAATACCAATGCATTGATTACGGCAAGCAAGGTTCGACGTTTGGATGCTTCACAGATTACGGCAATGACCCGCCTTGATCATAATCGCGCAATCAGTCAACTTGCAACTAAAACCGGAAAGCCTGCATCATCTGTTCGCCGAGTATCAATCTGGGGAAACCACTCAGCAACACAATATCCTGATCTTCATCATGCAACGGTTGATGGCGAGTCAGTACTGGATAAAGTTGGACAAGAGTGGATGGATTCAAGTTTCATCCCGATCGTCCAAAAGAGAGGAGCAGAAGTCATCGCAGCGAGAGGGTTATCCAGTGCGGCTTCGGCCGGGTCATCAGCAATTGATCACATTCGAACTTGGATGCAAGGCACACAGGATGGAGATTGGACAAGTATGGCAATATCCAGCGATGGCTCATATGGAATTTCTTCAGGTTTGATTTACTCCTATCCAGTAATATGTCGAAATGGCGGATATGAAATCGTTCAAGGTCTTGAGATTAGCGCATACAGCAAAGAGAAGATGAAAATTACGGAGAATGAGTTGATCGAAGAACGCGACGCAGTACGAGATTTGCTCTAGGGTGATAGAGTTCTCGGTCGTCATTCCGGTTTACAACCGAAAATCTCTAATTCGTCGAGCACTGGAGTCAGTACTAAATCAATCCTATCCAGCCAGTCAAGTTGTTGTTGTCGATGATGGTTCTACTGACGGAACCAGTGACATGCTTCAATCGGAATACCCGCAGGTAACAGTCGTCCGACAAGAGCATCGAGGCGTCAGTGCAGCTAGAAACAAAGGCATCATCTACTGCAGGAGTGACTGGGCCGCCTTCCTTGATTCTGATGATGAATGGCACCCGGAAAAACTCAAAAAACAAGCTTTGTGGTTGAGTGAAAATTCTGGATATCAGGTCTGTCATTGTGACGAAATCTGGATTCGCAATGGCGTTCGAGTAAACCCGAAAGTCAAGCATGCTAAAAGTGGAGGATGGATATTCCTGCATTGCCTGCCATTGTGTGTTGTATCTCCGTCTGCTGTTGTGATCAATCGCAAGGTATTCCACGAGGTGGGAAATTTTGATGAAAATCTGCCAGTATGCGAAGATTACGATTTGTGGCTTAGAATCACCCCAAAATTTCCAGTTGGATTTGTAAGTGAACATCTAGTCGTGAAATATGGTGGACACTTCGACCAACTGTCGAAAGCGTATCCGGCTATGGACCGCTATCGAATTTCATCCCTGATTAAATTGCTTGAATCAAACCAGCTTGGATTTGAATATCAGAACAAGGTGACTGAAGTGCTTGTCGAGAAAATTCAGATATATTTGAATGGAGCTCGCAAGCGGGGAAAGACAGCAGAAGTGTTAATTTATGAGTCAATACTTTCTCGCTTCCTTACCCTGGAAAAGGTCTAAGGAATGTCTTCACAAGTCAATCTGGTAGTCGCTCTGAAATCTGAGGCTTATCCACTGATTCATCACTTTCGGTTAAAGAAACAAAAATCTCACAGCACACACTTTCCTATTTATAGAAATAACCGTCTGGCACTAATCGTCAGTGGCATAGGAAAGGAAAACTCCAGAAATTCCGTTGACTTCCTAGCAGATGTTCAGCAGTTCGACAATGCTACAGCATGGTTAAACATTGGAATTGCAGGCCACGGATCACGCAGTGTAGGGGAAGGTTATCTGGCCAATGTCATTGAAGATCGATCGACTGGCAAAATGTATTATCCTCCAGTTATCCGTGAATTCAATTGCACTACTGGTAAAGTCACTACAGTCGATGAAGTTGAATCCCAGTATCTGGAGGATACGGGATATGACATGGAAGCGTTTGGGTTCTATTCGGCAGCTGTCAAGCAATCGACAGTGGAAATCGTACATTGCTACAAGGTTGTTTCAGACAATAAAGACAAATCTACGCTTGCATTAACACGACAAGACGTTTCTAACTTAATCAACACCCAGGTTCACGCAATTGAACAAATCTGTCACATTCTTCAGAACTTGTCCGAATCCCTTTCGACTCGTGAATCAAAATGTAATTTATCTGAACCATTTCTCGAGCGCTGGAAGTTTTCAGTAACCCAGCGTCACTTGCTGAATCGGCTTTTGCGTAAATGCAAAGTCTTGGATATAGACGTTACAGTAGAATCGAATTCTGTTCGGTACTGTATGAATTCCAAAGCTGTGATGCAGGTCATTAGAAACAAGTTAGATACATACTGGAAATCGTAGGCTGGCATTGTGTACAACGCAGTTTATGTAGAATCAGAAGTGCTTGAGCAGCCGCTCACGCAAACTATCGTTAGTCGATTTCCAGCAGCAGACATAATCGAATGTGGACGATATACCGAAATATTCAATCGTCGAGGGCAGGACTTTCGAATTCAAAAACAGAATCTTTCTTTGATATTGGCCCGTAAACATGACAGTCATGTTTTACCTGCACCAAATGGCTATGGAGTAGGCGGAAAGTACAACTATTATTTTTCAATGATGTTGAATTGCGTATACGACTGCCGTTACTGTTTTCTGCAAGGAATGTATCAGTCAGCACATCATGTAGTGTTTGTAAACTATGCTGATTTTTCATCTGCTATCGAATCAACGGCTTCAAATTATGATGACAAGGAGCAAGTCTGGTTTTTTTCTGGATATGATTGCGACAGCCTTGCAATGGAACCAGTTGTCGGAGCTGTGGCATATTTAATGGAATCCGTTAAATGGAGAACCAACAGTTGGCTGGAGCTCAGGACCAAGAGCACGCAGATACGATCTTTACTTGACTGTGAGCCACTGCCCAATGTCGTTGTAGCATTCAGTTTGACTCCCGATAGAATTTCTGCAAGTCTGGAACATAAAGTGCCACAAGTTGAAAAGAGATTAGCGGCAATGCTACGACTTCAAGAACGAGGCTGGAAAATCGGACTTCGTTTTGATCCTCTGATTTTTGCATCTGATTACAAAATCCAGTATCGAAGCCTGTTTGAAAATCTGTTTGAAAATCTGAAATCGGATTTGTTGCATTCCGTAAGCGTTGGGGTGTTTCGACTACCGAGGAATTTCTATAATAAAATCGAACGCCTCTACCCGGAAGATAAATTCATCGCTCAGCCTTTTGTGCAACACAACGGGCAAATTAGCTACCCTGGCCAGATAGACTCAGAAATGAAGGACTGGTGTTATCAGGAACTCAATAGATATATTGACCAAAAACGAATTTTCTCTGCTGAAATTTTGAGTGAATCACAATGAACTGTACTACTTTGGTTACAGGAGTTAGCTCCGGCATCGGATCCGCCATTGCACAGCGATTGTTAAAAGAAGGGCATGCAGTATTAGGAATTTCCAGGCGACAGGTCGAAATGGGAAATCCAGAGATTGAAAATTTTACGTCCATCTCACTTGATTTGTCAGATTTGTCTAATCTGAAATCTGAATTACCAAATCTAATAGAACAATATTCAGAAATCTCATCGATCGTGTTTTGTGCAGGTTACGGCAGATTTGGTAATTTGGAAGAGTTTTCTTTTGACCAGATTCAGCAAATGATAAATACTAACCTTACTGGACAGATTTTCCTGGCGAGAGCTTTTTTACCGCAGATGAAAAGTAAACGCAACGGCAATATTGTATTTATCAGTTCCGAGTCAATATTGTCAGGAGGACGACGTGGTGCGGTTTACACTGCCTCGAAGTCTGCAATTCAGGGGCTTGCAAAATCACTGAGGAACGAATGCTCGCCGAAAGGAATACATGTGGGTATCGTTGTCCCTGGAATGGTCAAAACTGATTTTTACAGCGGCGCCGAGTTTACACATGGTGAAGATCCAGAAAATTTTATCGAGCCAGAAGACATGGCAAATGCAGTTTCATTAATGCTCAACTCGCGCTCCGGTACTGTCATTGATGAAATCAGAGCAACACCTTTGAAGTCGGTAATTAAACGCAGGAAATTCTAATTATTTGAGATAATTGCCCTGAGCTATGAATCTTGACTTCTAATAATTGAATGATTTCCACACCAAAACTTGACTGCAGCACATCACAGAACAGTCCGATGGTAAATATCGCAATTTCAGGAACAGCTGGACGAATGGGTAGAACACTCGTTCAAGCGGTTCATTCGACCGAAAATACAAAATTAGCACTGGCGCTTGAACACAGCAGCAGTGATACCATTGGCATGGACGCAGGCGAACTTGCTGGTTTAGGAGAACTAGGAGTAAAAGTCACGGATGAATTTCATTCGGACACGTTTGATACGTTAATTGAGTTTACGACTCCTGAAGCAACCATGGAGCATGTTGCTGCTTGTGTTAGTGCAAACAAGGCAATAGTAATTGGCACAACCGGGCTTTCAAGTGATCAAAAAACGGGACTTCAAGAGGCTTCACAGTCGATTCCGATAGTCGCTGCACCCAATATGAGCGTTGGCGTGAACTTGTGCTTGAAACTGCTTGAATTAGCAGCTAAAGCATTCGGAGATACTGTTGATGTTGAGGTGATCGAAGCACACCATCGAGCCAAAGTAGATGCTCCATCAGGCACTGCTCTCAAGATGGGTGAAGTAGTGGCGGGTGCACTCAGCAGGACATTAGAAGAAGATGGCGTATTTGCACGTCACGGCATAACCGGGCCGAGAGAGCGAAAAGCCATCGGCTTTTCAACCATTAGAGCTGGAGATATTGTCGGCGACCATACCGTCATGTTCGCAGGAGAAGGGGAGCGAGTGGAAATTACGCATCGCTCCAATAGTAGAATGACTTATGCTCTAGGTGCAGTGCGCGCTGCCGAGTGGTTATGTGGAAAACCACCGGGCTTGTATGATATGGCCGATGTGCTAGGGTTGAACTGATTGGCTGAACCTAAGGCAATCAACTGAAAGGCGCCAACCCCATGACCATGCTGACGTAGCAAGCAGCGAGTTCGATGTAGTCAGAATTGGGTAGTGAGAAGAAACGAAGGAATTCAGCCGTGCTGATACGCCCTTCGTTGTAGTAATTCATGATTAACTCGCTGACTGGATGAATACGCAGCGGGAAATCGCAGAGGTGAAACGCTTCGGTGTAGTCCATGTACGGAACACAATAACAGATTTTTTAGTTTGATACAAAGAAAAATTCTTTATTATGAAAAGGTTAGAAACGAATTGCATTACGATTATTCACCTCAAATCAACTGCTCAGCGGTGTAGTTGGAGTTGACAAGAAGAGCATTACTCGCACTTGAAGATGGCACTGTTTTTAAAGGCTGTGCTTTTGGCGCAACCACTAGTGCTGTTGGAGAGGTGATATTCAATACATCCATCACAGGATATCAGGAAATTATTACTGACCCTTCTTATGCGAAACAGATTGTAACCCTTACCCATCCTCAAATCGGCAATGTAGGCATCAATTCAAGCGATATCGAAGCGAATGTAATTCATGCTTCATCATTAGTCATCAAGAGCCTTCCAAAACGAATCAGCAGCTGGCGTTCAGAGTCGTCATTGTCTGATTTTCTGAAAATGAATAAAATTGCTGGCATCTATGGCATTGATACCAGAAAACTGACACGCCTGATCCGTACAAAAGGCGCTCAGAATGGTTGCGTAACGACTGAAGTCAATATCAATCCTCAGTCAGCTATACAGAAGGCGAGGGAATTTGAAGGACTCAAAGGTATGGATCTCGCAAAGGTCGTATCTGTCAAAGTGCCTTATACGTGGAATGAGGGATTGTACGATGTACAAACTGGAGCTGCGGAGCATGGTTCTCAAATCATCAGTCAGTTTTCGGTAGTTGCCTATGACTTCGGAATCAAACAGAATATTCTGCGAATGCTTGTTAATCGTGGCTGTTCAGTAATGGTGGTGCCAGCCGAGACGCCTTTCTCTGAACTACCTGGTGACATAGACGGCATCTTTCTTTCCAATGGACCTGGCGATCCCGAACCATGCATCTATGCTGTGGATTCTATCAAGCAAGCGCTGCAGCAAAACATTCCAATTTTCGGCATTTGTCTAGGGCATCAGTTGCTAGGGCTTGCATTGGGCGCTCATTCCATGAAAATGAAATTCGGCCATCATGGCGCTAACCATCCAGTAAGAGATCTATCGACCGGAGAAATCATGATTACAAGCCAAAATCATGGATTTGCAGTAGACAATGATTCTCTTCCTGCCGATGTTGTAGTCACTCATCGCTCTTTATTTGATGGAACAATTCAAGGACTGCGACATACCCGACATCCTGTGTTCTCGTTCCAAGGACATCCGGAGGCCAGCCCCGGACCGCATGATTGCAGGCATCTATTTGATCAATTCATCGATCTAATGAAGGTGCGAAAGAACCAATTTGAAATGAGACGAGTCAGTGCCTAAGCGAACCGACATTGAGTCAGTCCTGATTATCGGAGCTGGTCCGATCGTAATCGGACAAGCATGTGAGTTCGATTACTCGGGAGTTCAAGCCTGCAGGGCACTTCGAGATGAAGGATACAGAGTAATTCTTGTCAACTCAAATCCTGCAACAATCATGACAGATCCCGAGTTTGCCAGTTCCACATACATTGAGCCGATTCGATGGCAGTCGGTTACTGAAATCATTAAAAGAGAACGCCCTGATGCAATTCTTCCGACGATGGGTGGGCAGACCGGATTGAACTGCGCTCTTGATCTTGTTCGCAAGGGTGTACTGGAAGAATATGGCGTTGAGTTGATCGGTGCTACAAAAGAGTCCATCGACAAGGCCGAAGATCGTGAGAAGTTCAGGGAGTGTATGGATCAAATCGGGCTTGAGTCTGTTAACGGCTCGCTTGCGCATAGCATGGAAGATGCATTGCAGATTTTAGATGAGATTGGTTTTCCAGTAATAATTCGCCCTTCATTCACGCTGGGAGGTACCGGAGGAGGAATTGCCTATAACCGCGATGAGTTTACCGATATCTGTATGAGAGGCCTGAATGCCTCGCCAACCAATGAGCTTTTGATTGAGGAGAGCATTACTGGGTGGAAGGAATTCGAGATGGAGGTGGTTCGAGATCACCGTGACAACTGCATCATCGTTTGTTCAATAGAAAATTTTGACGCGATGGGACTACATACGGGAGATTCGATCACCGTTGCTCCAGCGCAGACACTGACTGACAAAGAGTATCAACGCATGAGAAATGCGAGTATTGCAGTTATGCGGGCTATCGGTGTTGATACTGGTGGTTCAAACGTGCAGTTCGCGGTGAATCCAGAAAACGGAAGAATGGTAATCATTGAAATGAATCCGAGAGTTTCCCGATCTTCTGCTCTCGCTTCAAAGGCTACCGGCTTTCCGATTGCAAAAGTTGCTGCAAAACTGGCGGTTGGGTACACACTTGATGAGCTGCAGAATGATATTACTGGAGGTGCGACGCCAGCATCGTTCGAACCTTCCATCGACTACATTGTGACAAAAATTCCACGATTTGATTTTCAGAAATTCCCACATTCTGATTCTACATTGACAACACAAATGAAATCTGTTGGCGAAGTCATGGCTATCGGTCGAACATTTCAGGAATCACTGCAAAAAGCAGTTCGTGGGCTTGAAATCGGTTCAAACGGTTTTGAAACCCAACACGACATCAGTGATGATAAAACCGAAGTAGAAGATGAATTTATCAAGTCGCGACTTCGAATACCCGGTGCTGAGCGCCTTTGGTATATTGCAGATGCCTTTCGATTTGGATTTTCAGTTGAGGATGTAAATCGTTTCACAGGCATTGATCCATGGTTTCTTGCTGAGATTAAAGATATTGTCACTATTGAATGTGATATTGCAAGCAGCAAAGGAAAGTTTAACGTTGCAGACTTAAGATCATGGAAGCAGAAAGGGTTTTCCGATCAAAGAATTGCGGATTTGGTGAACTTGAAAGAGAAAGCAGTTCGGGCGTGGCGGTATTCTCACCACATTCATCCGGTGTACAAGCGAGTGGATTCTTGTGCAGGTGAGTTTGATACTCTTACGGCATATATGTATTCCACCTATGAAGAAGAGTGCGAATCCGTACCCACTAATGATCGAAAAATTATCGTGTTGGGAGGAGGCCCCAATCGGATCGGACAAGGTATTGAATTCGACTACTGCTGTGTTCATGCTGCGATGGCTCTGGGAGAAGATGGCTACCAGACCATCATGATCAACTGCAACCCGGAAACAGTATCTACGGACTATGATGTCTCGGACCGACTGTATTTTGAACCGCTCACTGTTGAAGATGTTTTGGAGGTGTGTCGAATTGAAAATCCAGATGGTGTAATTGTTCAGTATGGAGGACAAACACCACTCAAGATCGCAAAGGAGCTTACCGAAGAAAATGTTCCAATTGTCGGCACTTCAGCAGATTCGATTCACCAGGCAGAGGACCGGAAGTATTTTCAGTCTCTGCTTAACAAACTGGAATTGAAACAGCCTCCAAATGCTACTGCAAGTACTGTCGATGAAGCTTTGGCTGCAGCTGAAAACATTGGTTATCCGATTGTCGTACGACCATCCTATGTACTTGGGGGTCGTGCAATGGAAATCGTGCGAGATCAAGATCAACTGAGTGCTTACATGAAAGCTGCAATTGATGTATCACATGACTCACCAGTCCTCTTAGATCTGTTTTTGAGTGATGCAATTGAAGTTGATGTAGACGCTGTTTGCGATGGGCAGGATGTCGTTATTGGCGGTGTAATGGAACACATAGAGCTTGCAGGAGTTCACTCTGGAGACTCTTCCTGCTCGTTGCCTGCATTTAATCTAACAGATGAAATTCAACACAAAATTCGAACGCAAAGCCGCGATTTGGCCTACGCTCTGAATGTTGTTGGTTTGGTAAATGTTCAATTTGCAATTAAAGGCAACGACATTTATGTGCTGGAAGTAAATCCCAGAGCATCAAGAACAGTGCCATTCGTGTCGAAGGCGACATCTGTTCCACTGGCCAAAGTGGGGGCACGGTGCATGCTCGGACAGACTCTGAAAGAGCAGGGCATCACTCGGGAGGCCATTCCATCGTTTTACAGTGTGAAGGAAGCTGTTTTTCCATTTGAAAAATTTCCTGGGGCTGAACCGATATTGGGACCGGAAATGAAGAGTACAGGCGAGGTCATGGGAATTGGGAGAACTTTTGGAGAGGCTTTCTGGAAAGCATTCCATGCAACCGGTTTTTCTATATCCGAAACAGGAAATGCCCTGTTAAGCGTTTCAGGCGATGATCAATCCGGAATCATCGAAGTCGGTCAAGCGCTTGCAGAAAAGGGATATACGCTTTACGGCACTCAAGGTACGGCAGAGTTGCTTCGGCAAAATGGCATCAGTATCAGCCGAGTAAACAAGGTGCGGGAAGGGCGTCCACATGTGGTTGACATGCTGAAGAATGGCGAAATAGATTTGATTGTGAATGTTCCGCGCAAGAGAAAAAGCGTAGCGGATTCCGAGACGATTCTGAAAGAGGCTTTGAAGCGTAAAGTCGCTTATTTCACCACCATATCAGCAGCTAAGGCGATTTGCACTGCGTTTGGCAACTCGAAACAGCCTACAACCCCGTACCGACTACAGACACTGCATAAAGAAAATGCCGCTTCACAACTTTAACCTTGTGTAGCGGCAATTCCAAGTCTATTCTGGTTTAATAGAAATTAAACCAGAAGCACTCTACAAATTTACTCTCTGCCTCCGAAGATTCCTAGAATATGAATCAAACTCAGGAACAGGTTGTAAATTGAAATGAATAAAGTAACGGTTGCCATGATGTAGTTCGTTTCACCGCCATGGACAATTGCGCTGGTTTGATAAAGAATCAGCCCAGACATTAGCAGTATAAACATCCCGGATACTGCGATAGACAGAGCCGGAAGGTTAAAGAATATGGCCGCGAGCGACATAATGAAAGCTGCAAGAATTCCAGCAAACAACATTCCACCAATAAAAGCGAAATTCTTTCGAGTCGTCAATGCATAAGCGGAAAGACCCAAGAAAATTAAGCCGGTTCCTCCAAATGCCGTCATGACAATTTCACTGCCATTTGGAAATGCAGTCAAATAGTAACTAATGATTGGCCCCAATGTAATGCCCATGAATCCAGTAAGGGCAAAAACACACACCAAACCCAAGACAGAATTTCTGAACCTAGTAGTCAAGAACAGCAAGCCGAAGTATCCAACCAGTGTCAGAATGAGCCCTGGATGCGGCCAATTCATATAGACTGACAACCCTGCGGTGACAGCACAGAACAACAGTGTCATTGACAACAGTATGTAGGTGTTCCGAAGAACCCTGTTTACCGCAACGCTAGTTGTCCTTTGAACAAGTACTTGTTCGTTAAATCTCATGAGCAAAACCTCCTCATAAAACAGATATATTCATTATAAGTCCCGTTTGATTAATTTCAATACACACACGCAAAACAAATAGTAAAACCTCCCGGTTCATGGGGCGTCGGATCGAGTGCTAAGTTCGCTTTGCAATTGGCGGTCATATGATCGGTTACGAAATTATTCTGCATGCTAAAGATAGTCGTTGAGAAGGCTTTTCCAACTAATCACCCGGATTCCGTCTTTGGAAACATATTCCTGATCACACAATTTGTGAACCTGAACTGCGTCGATTCCAGGAAACTTGGATTTGAAATATTTAAGGCTTCGAGAAATTTCCTTGTGCCTAAGCTTGCATTCGATTGCGCGTATGGGATGTTTTTCATCTGTAATGATAAAGTCAACTTCACGTCGATCAACATCTCGAAAATAGGCCAACTCAACCTCCCTGCCGTTGTAGTCTTGCTGGAAGTGTACCCACTTCAGCAAGTGTCCTGCTACAAGATTCTCGAATCTTACCCCTTCGTCCCGCACTTCAGCCCAGTTATAGTGGTAATGCTTTTGTTCCTTGCGAACTGCTCTAAGTTTGTTTGAACCGAATGGAGAAAGTCTGTAAATTAGGTACATTCGCTCGAAAATATCCAGCCACTTCGAAATTGTCTTGTGCGCACAATTCAGATCTTCGCGAAGCGCGTTGATTGAAAGAGGACTGCCAACCAAGTCCGGCAATCTGAGTAACAGCGATTCCATTGCAGATAGATTTTGAGACAACTCCAAACTCGGAATTTCATCATTGACGACTCGACTACGGTATTCACGCACCCAACGTTGCGATTGTCTCTGTGAGCTAGACAAAAACGGCTCTGGAAATCCACCAAGTGTCATGAGAGTCTCGAAATCCGATTGTGAATCCAGTCCCAGTTCCGCAACTGTCAGGGGATGCAGTCGATAATAGTGATAACGGCCTTGCAATGAATCTCCAGAGTGGCGATAGTAGTCAAGTCGTGCGCTGCCGGTTACAAGAATTGTCTTATCAGAGTGACTCGAATCATAGAGACCTTTAAGGTAATTTCTCCATTCCTTAAATTTATGAATTTCATCAAAAATGATGAATTTTTCAGACGGGAATTTTTGGCGAAGAATAAACTCCCTGTCTTCAAGAATGTCCCAATTCAGGTAGCGATGTCCACCCGGTGCAATATTCTTAGATAGGGTTGTTTTACCGATCTGCCTAGGTCCACCGACAAACACCATTTTGCGGCATAAATCTTCTATAACCTGATTTTCTAGGTATCGTTTCATGATTTAATTATACGAGTAAATTAACTATCTATCAAATTTACTAGCGTGTATTTTAGATATGAGTCTAAAATAATTGATTTTATTTCAGATGTTCGGAAGACATCTTGATCATGCCGCCATCAGGGCATTCTAGGCTCGACGATATCTATATTGATGCTTAGTTTTGGGAATTTAGAAAACAAAACTAATACTTGCAATATCGAGATAATTCATAATATTCCAAAATCTGTGGTCATTTATCCCAGAATGGTCAATTTTCACTGCAGTGCATGAAGCAGTGATATCCCTAGTAGATGAACTTACTGTTTGCAAGTCAAAACAGCGCAGCAAACTGTTTTGATTTCTCCATGCGGAGAGGTGGCTGAGCGGACGAAAGCGGCGGTCTTGAAAACCGTTGAAGGGCGACCTTCCGGGGGTTCGAATCCCTCCCTCTCCGCCAATTGTTTTTGTCGGTCGGAATATGAAACCGATCAGATCTTTGGCAGATATGTAAGAACTTCTAATTCACGCCGGTTGTAACTAATTCTGAAATTTAATTCACCATGGACACAAGTTTGTCGATGCTGTCCTTTGCATCGCCGAAGAACATGCGATTGTTCTCCTTGTAGAACAGCGGGTTATCAACCCCCGCATATCCAGAAGCCATACTTCGTTTCAATACGATTGTATGCTTCGCTCTCCAAACCTCGATAACAGGCATGCCGGCAATTGGACTGTCTGGTGTATCCTGTGCTGATGGATTGACGATATCGTTGGCTCCTATGATCAGAACAACGTCTGTATCCGGCAGGTCCGGGTTAATTTCATCCATTTCGTGAACAATGTCGTAAGGCACTTTAGCTTCTGCAAGCAGTACGTTCATGTGCCCAGGCATTCTTCCTGCAACAGGATGAATGGCAAATCGAACTTTGGTTCCCCTTTCACGCAGTTTCCGTGTCAGTTCTGCAACGGGATGTTGAGCATGGGCAACTGCCAGGCCGTATCCAGGTACAATTACGACCGACTTCGATGATGCAACCAGTGTCGAAGCCTCTTCAGCCATAATCTCCACAATATCACCTTCAATTGATGCGACCGCAGAACCTCCCGATGTTCCAAATCCGCCTAGTATGACGCTCACAAAGTGTCGATTCATTGCTCGACACATGATGTAACTGAGAATCGCGCCGCTACTTCCAACGAGTGCACCAACCAGGATCAAAAGGTTGCTCTCAAGCATAAATCCAGTAGCGGCAGCAGCCCATCCCGAATAACTGTTCAGCATTGAAATGACGACTGGCATGTCTGCACCGCCAATGGCAAGTACCAGATGCAATCCGAGAATAAAGGCGAGGATCGTCATGATGACCAGAAGATTGGTTCCAATTACATGCGATTCGCTGGATAAAAATTCCGCTCCAAGCCAAACGCAAGCCACTACGATGGTCAGATTCAGCCAATGACGGGCAGGGAGCATTAGTGGGCGACTGGTAATCACACCTTGTAGTTTGCCGAATGCTGCAACGGAACCGGTAAATGTTATGGCTCCAATTAGCACACCGATGAAGATTTCCACTTCGTGAACAATCTTTTCAGCACCTTCGTATGTAGTCAGGGGTTCGATGTAGTTTGCAAATCCTACGAACACTGCGGCAAGCCCAACCAGACTGTGCAGGATTGCGACGAGTTGAGGCATGGCAGTCATCTGCACCCTTAAACTGACCAGAATTCCAACCACACCGCCGACTGCCATCATAGCCAGTACGATGGCAATATTGTCTACAGATTTTGCGGCTATGGTTCCACCAACCGCGAGAATCATTCCAAGAATGCCGAACACGTTTCCACGAACGGCAGAAGTCTGATGGCTCAGTCCACCTAGACTTAGAATAAAGAAAATCGAGGCGATGATGTAGAGTGAGTTGATGAAACCGTCGAACATTTATTTGCGAAACATTTTGAGCATACGCTGAGTAACAAAAAATCCACCAAATATATTGACGGAAGCGATCAGAATTGACACTGCAGCCAAGGCCTTGACGTAGGGATTCATGGCACCGATTTCCAATAATGCACCAACGATAATGATTCCACTAATTGCATTCGTAACACTCATCAATGGCGTATGCAGGGCAGGGGTAACATTCCAAATGACGTGCCAGCCTACGAATATCGCTAGTACGAAAACTGTGAAATGCGACAAAAACGACGCTGGGCCAAATAGTCCAACGCCCAAAATTGACAGCAGTGCGAGTCCAAATGCGTACGGAGCAAGTTTAAATTTCGGTTTCTTGGATTTCGTTTCAATCTGTTGCGCAATTTGCACATCCGATTTCGATGTTTCCGTCAACTTCGCGGGTGGAGGCTCCTTTTGAGGAGGTGGCCAGGTAACTTCACCATCTTTCACGACGGTTGCCCCGCGAATTACCTCATCCTCCATGTTTAGGTAAATTTCTCCGTCCTGGTCTGGGCACAAGTCATCTAAGAAATTCCGAACATTGGAAGCATACAGTTGACTGGACTGCGTAGGCAATCTGCTCGGCAAATCCGTGTAACCGATAATCTTGACTCCTTGCTCATCTACTACTGAGTCAGGTTGTGTCAGTTCGCAGTTTCCTCCTTGTTCAGCAGCAAGATCAACCACTACACTTCCTGGTTTCATTGATTTGACCATTTCCGCGGTAATCAATTTAGGGGCAGGGCGACCTGGTATAAGCGCAGTTGTAATGATGATGTCAACTTCTTTGGCCTGTGCTGCAAAAAGTGCCATTTCAGCATCAATGAACTCTTTACTCATCACTTTGGCGTAGCCACCTGCACCAGAACCTTCTTCTTCAAATTCCAGCTCAAGAAACTCAGCACCCATGCTTTCGACCTGTTCCTTGACTTCCGGACGAGTATCAAATGCACGAACAATCGCCCCCAGGCTTATCGCAGTACCAATTGCAGAAAGACCTGCAACTCCGGCTCCGATGATCATGATCTTGGCAGGAGGAATGCTACCGGCTGCAGTAATCTGTCCTCCAAAAAAACGCCCAAAATGATGCATGGATTCCACAACCGCCCGATATCCGGCAACGTTTGCCATAGACGATAATGCATCAAGTTTCTGCGCTCTGGAGATGCGTGGAACAGCATCCATCGAAATGGCACTAACGCCTTTTTCAGCAAGACTTTCCAGAAGTTCAGGATTTTGTGCAGGCCAAAGGAACGCGATCAGATATTGTCCCTCTGAGAGCAAATCCAATTCACTGTAATTTTCACTTTGCTCGGGTGCTCGAACTTTCACTATAAGATCTGAATCATTCCATACAGAACTGCCGCTTGGTAATACTTGAGCGCCCGAATCTTGGTAGTTAGAATCGTTATAATTAGCAGATTCACCAGCTCTGGATTCAACCAAAACATCAAATCCCTTTTTTAACAAGGCTGGAACGATTTCAGGCGTTATTGCTACGCGTTGCTCGTTGAGATGAATTTCTTTTGGGATGCCAATTTTCATGATTCTGTAAAGTTTGTAATCCGTTCGCGAACCTCTGAACATCTTGAACGGAATTGCTTTTCTATTATATATAGACGATATGCGAGTGCTTGCAACTGATTAATCTTTGAAACGGCTATACCAAGAATTATTGCAGATACAATAATGAATCAACTTTCTACATAGGAATTCGAAATGGATACAGGTCCAACAGTCGAACAATTAACAGACATCAAAGATCGCGTGAATTCGTTACGGAGGTTTCTTTGACGTTCCAGGCAAGGAACAACGTCTGCAGCAAATTTTTCAATTGTTAGAAGATCCTAATATCTGGGATGATTTGGAAAGAAGTCAGGATCTTAATCGCGAAAGAGTCGCCCTCGAACGGTCGCTGAAACCAATCCTTTCCCTGTCCGTCTCCGTATCTGATTCACTTGAACTTGCTGACCTTGCAGCTCAGGAGAATGATCTTGAGACACTTGAGTTGGTTGCCGAAGAATTAGTGGATTTCCAGAAGGTTGTTGAAGAACTTGAGTTCACGAGCATTTTCAGTCGAAAAATGGATCCAGCCAATGCATTCGTTGATATTAAACCGGGTTCCGGAGGAACTGAAGCGCAGGATTGGGCAGAAATGCTTTTCAAAATGTACGACCATTGGGCCGTCAAAAAAGGATTTGAAGTTGAAATTGTCGATTACTCGCCAGGAGACGTTGCTGGCCTCAAGAATGCGACACTAAAGCTGATCGGGGATTATGCATTCGGCTGGATTCGCACGGAGAATGGCATTCATAGACTGGTACGGAAATCTCCTTTTGATTCAGGACAGCGTCGCCACACTTCATTTGCATCTGTTTTTGCTTATCCGGAAATTGACAAACGCATAGAAATTGAAATCGACCCAGGGGATTTGCGCATTGACACTTATCGAGCCAGTGGAGCAGGGGGCCAACATGTCAATAGAACAGATTCCGCGGTTCGCATTACTCACAAACCCTCTGGGGTAGTCGTTCAATGTCAGAATGAACGATCACAACATAGAAACAAAGCTGAAGCGATGTCTATGTTGCGCGCTCGATTGTATGAACTGGAGCAGCAGAAGAGCGAGGATGAGCGTAAAAAAATCGAAGATTCCAAGCCAGATATTTCTTGGGGCAATCAGATTAGATCCTATGTATTGGATCAGTCCAGAATCAAGGACATTCGCACCGGTGTTGAAACCGGCAATGTCAATGCAGTTCTGCTAGGCGATCTGGATATGTTTATTGAAGCCAGCTTGAAAGCAGGCCTGTAGAGAAATGTCCAACGAAAACGAACAAACTGCCATACGAAAACAGAAGCTTGCATCTCTGCGGGCACAAGGGCAGGCTTATCCGAATGATTTTCGGCCAACTGCTCTGGCAATAGAACTGCTCGATCGCTTTAGCGATCAAGATGCCGAATCCATAAAAGAAGAGAATTTTGTAGCCGTACTTGCCGGCCGTTTAATGAATCGCCGGAAGATGGGTAAAGTCACGTTCGCTGATCTACAGGATTCATCGGGGAAGATTCAACTATTTGTTCGACAGAATACGGTTGAAAAAGATCCATACGAGATTTTTCAAGGAATTGATATAGGCGACATAATCGGCGTTAGCGGAAACTTATTTCGAACTAGAACTGGCGAATTGAGCATTGCAGTTGAAAATATTCGTATCCTTGCAAAATCGCTTAAGCCATTTCCAGAAAAATTTCATGGACTGGCGGATCAGGAACTTCGCTATAGACAACGCTACTTGGATTTGATCATAAACCAAGACGTAAAGGAAACATTTCGAATACGCTCTAGTGTTGTCCAGTGCATTCGTAAATTTATGGATGAACACGGGTTTCTTGAAGTAGAAACACCCATGATGCATTCGATACCCGGAGGCGCAATCGCGAGACCTTTTATTACCCATCACAACGCTCTGTCTCTCGATATGTATCTCAGAATCGCTCCGGAACTTTTCCTGAAACGTTTGGTTGTTGGCGGGTTTGAACGAGTTTATGAAATAAACCGAAATTTTCGTAATGAAGGAGTGAGCACCCAACATAACCCTGAATTTACCATGCTTGAGTTCTATCAAGCCTATGCCGACTATCAGGATTTCATGGAGTTCACCGAACAGATGTTCGAGCAACTGACTTCCACAGTGTGCAAATCATCGACAATTGAATTTGCAGATCAGGAAATCAGTCTTCGCCCACCATTTCATCGTCTCTCTCTATCTGATGCAGTGTTGAAACACAATCCAACTTTGGTCGAACAAGATCTGAATGATGGAGCAAAACTCCATAACTATCTACATAGTATCGGCGGACGGCCACAGCAAACTTGGGGGACCGGTAAACTGCTTTTTGAGGTATTCGAGAGAACTGTTGAACACAAGCTGATAGAGCCGACATTCATCACGCACTATCCGGTTGAGGTTTCTCCACTGTCTCGAGTAAGTGAAGCTCAGCCAGATATTGCAGACAGATTTGAGTTATTTGTGGGCGGTATGGAAATCGCCAACGGATTTTCGGAATTGAACGATCCTGAAGATCAGGCTCAGAGGTTTCGAAATCAAATTTCTCAAAGAGAATCTGGCGATGAGGAGGCGATGCATTTCGACGAAGATTATATTCGAGCGTTAGAGTATGGATTGCCGCCTAGCGCGGGCGAGGGCGTAGGAATTGATCGCCTGGTCATGCTGTTGTCGAATCGATCTTCAATTCGCGATGTGATCCTGTTCCCTTACCTTAAACCATCCGGTAGATAGTTAATGATCCGACCATTCGAGCTGTTTATCGGTTTTCGCTATATTCGGGCAAAACGTAGAACTCGCTTCATTTCATTCATCACTGGGACGTCTATACTGGGAATTATCATCGGAGTCTGGGCACTGATCTCGGTATTATCCGTAATGAACGGATTTGAAAGAGAACTGAAGGAAAGAATTCTCACAGTAGCATCTCATGTGCGAATCAGCGGCAATCAAGGTTGGCTTGATGACTGGCAAGATGTAATGTCGCGAATTGATGGCAACTCGAATGTTGAAGCTCAGGCGCCTTATATTCTCAGTCACGGGATGCTAAAGAACAAAAATTTAGTGAGTCCTGCGATCATTCGTGGAATTGAACCTGAACTTGAATCAACCGTGTCTTCTATTGCAGAAAGTATGATTAGCGGCAGGCTGGATGCTCTTGAACCAGGTAAGTTTGGCATCATTCTCGGCGAAGATCTAGCGTCCAAAATCGGTGGAGTCAATGTTGGTGATAAAGTCATACTGATTAGTACCAGAGGGCGATCCACACCTGCCGGTCTATTGCCACGGCTTAAAAGGTTTACTGTAGTCGGAATTTTCAACTTGAACTTCTATGAATACGACAACGGTCTGGCATTAACCCATCTCAATGATCTTGCGAAACTGCAGCGAATCAGGAATTCAGTCTCCGGTCTTCGCCTGAAAACCAATGAAGTATTCGACGCCCCTCTCATCTCAAGAGAATTGCGTCAAGTGCTTGGCACAAGTTATTCAGTCATGGATTGGACAAACGAATATTCGAACCTTTTTGAAGCACTGAAGATTGAACGCCGCGTGATGTTTATCATTCTTTTGCTGATTGTCGCAGTCGCTGCTTTCAATATTGTGTCAACACTGGTGATGCTGGTTTCAGACAAGAATGCCGATATCGCGGTGCTACGCACAATCGGCGTTACTCCGAGGAGCATAATGACAATTTTCATCGTGCATGGTGCGGTAATTGGAATAATCGGAACCATCATTGGTACTATCACTGGAGTTATCACCGGGTTTAATCTGGAAACACTCATTCCTTGGGCAGAACAGCTTTTCGGGACCCAATTTTTTCCTGATGATATTTACGTCATTACAAAGTTTCCAGCACAACTTGTTTGGGATGATGTAATCAAGATCGCCGTCGCGTCTTTATTGCTAAGTTTTTTGGCTACGATTTACCCAGCTTGGCGAGCGTCCAAGGTGCAACCGGCAGATGCATTACGTTATGACTGAAATCGTCCTGAAAGCCGAGTCTTTGTCGAAAATCTACCGACAAGGCAATCTTGAGGTGCCGGTGCTAGATGAAATCAATCTGCAAGTGCACAAAGGCGAGCAGCTTGCGGTGGTCGGCTCCTCTGGGACCGGCAAAAGCACTTTACTTCACTTGCTGGCCGGACTCGATGATCCTACCGGTGGCGCGGTTTATCTAAATGGAAAAAACCTGTCTACTCTGAATGAATCCCAGCGAGGAACATTGCGCAACGAAACACTCGGATTCGTCTACCAGTTCCATCATCTGTTGCCAGAATTCACCACGCTTGAAAACGTCATGATTCCACTTATAGTAAGGCGATTGCCGACCAAGAAAATTAAAGAGGAGGCGATGAGTCTGTTGGAAAAGGTCGGATTATCTCACCGAATGGAGCACAAGCCCGGCGAACTGTCCGGAGGTGAGCGTCAGCGAGCGGCAATTGCGAGAGCCTTGATTGTGAAGCCCCTGTGTCTGCTCGCGGATGAACCAACTGGAAACATCGACCGTCACAATGCCAGAACTGTCCAGGAACTTATGGTGAATCTCGACAGAGACATGCAGGTGAGCTTGATTGTCGCTACGCACGACCTGCAACTTGCTGCGTCCATGAACAGAGTGCTGAAACTGGAAGACGGCATGCTGAAAGAAGCCGTTTAGCACCTAGCAGTGAACGATTACCTGGGAAAATTCCTGAATGGTTTGAACTTCTACCAGGCTAACGGCCAATTTCTTAACGTCGATGATTTTAAAATCCAGCTGCAAGCGAAACTCATAATCCGACAGAAATTTATCAAATAAATCGCCGCCGCTTGTACCCAGTGCAAAAAAGGAATCGTCCTCCTGATTGTATTCAACGTTTATTGTTGCCAGTGGTTGAGGGGCAGGACCACCGATGACTTGAGCGCCTTTTGCTGGATCATAAACACTGCGTTCTGAACAGCAGTAAATGATTTTTTCTCTTTCATGTCGATTGCGGTCTTCATCAAAGTAGACAACATTGGAATGGCGATAGTTCAGAAAGCTGGCAGACTTCGCCGGATATGTCATTTTATGTGCGCAGATTGCGGAATAGGCGACGATCGAACGAGAAGGCCCGATTCCTCCATGCCAAAGGTACTGCGTTCCATTTTTTGTATGCATCAATTCAGATTGCACTTGAGGCACTCCGAGATTGAATATCATGCAGGGAGTTGTGACGTAGGGATAGTGGAATATGAAAACTTGTCCAGGCTCAAAATCTTCAGATCTCATAGGTCGCCCATTACGCATCAACTTCACTGAATTGTAGTGTTTTGATGATATTGCCGCTTGTGATGCAACAGGGCGAAAACTGGTCAACGCAGTCACGTAGGCACCGCAAAGTTTGAAAAAATTCCTACGACTGAATGGTTTCATGTGCAATCAATTTCTATGATCGTCCATTTAGCAAATCAAGTATGGCATCATGTTGCCCCGCTTTTGCACGATCGAAAGCTGTATGTCCAAATGTATCAGCCATTTCCAGCGAAGCTCCATTTTTGAGCAACAGTTCTACCGTATCATAGTGCCCTTTAGTTGCTGCATGGTGCAGGGCAGTTGCGCCATTTTCATCTTGTGCATTAATTTTCGTATCAGGATGTTCAAGCAATCCTTTCACTGCATCGTTATAGCCCGCAAATGAAGCCCGCATTAGTGGAGTCCACTGATAGATGTCTCGACAATTCGCATCTGCATCCCGTTCAAGCAATTGTTTGACAACTCCAGCATGCCCCTTGGCTGCCGCAACCATCAGTGCCGTCCATCCAAATTTTGCGGTTAGGTTTACCTGAGCTCCGCTTTCCAGCAACAATTTCACGGTAGGTAAATCGGCTCGAATGGCTGAATACATCAGCGCAGTACCACCATTATTGTTTCTTGCATTTACATCGGCACCAGCCTGCAGCAGATTACGTGTGATTTCGTTTAATCCGTATTTGGAAGCAAGCATTAAGGCAGTGCGACCATCATCCAAGCGAGCATCTACGTCGTTTACCTGACTAATCATTCTATTGATCGCATCAAAATCTTCCTTCTGCAATGCCCTCAGAAAAGCTTGTGAGTCCGCGGTTGCATTAACCCAAAAACTCGATAGGCAAACAATCAAAATACCGATTATCAGATTGAAGCAACTGATTTTGATTCTTGTCAAGTTCATCGTTAATTTATTGTATGCGTGTACTCCCAGGAATTGAAAGGGAGTTTGATGATCTGAACTCGTAGTGAGAGAAGATTTCGTTCAATGCGGATTCGAAATCATACGATCCGGTCATTCTTATCAAGGCGTCATGCTGAGTAGCATCATTCATGACTTCCTGAAACACGGCATGTTCAGCAGCACCCAATTGATTCTGCTGGCTGTGAATGATCCAGTACGCAGCATCGGCGAAAAACCAGCGTAACACCTGTTGAGTTGAGAGCAACTTGATTGTTTCAAAATGCGACTCTTTTGCACCTGGTGTTAACAAAACTTCGCCGACTAGTGGATCTGCTTCTCTTGTAAACACCTCAAGCCGAATCATGATTACTGCAGCGTTATTGTGTTTGATCAAATCTGATTCGACTGCAACCGGCACGGATTGCTCCGTTCGTGAAAGCGCTCTTCGGTCTTCCTTGCTTTCCGCTCCACCAAGTTGAAAGAAAATGGCGGATTCCCAATCTCCTGAGTCAAATTTCACTGGCAGACAGGTAACACTTGATCCGGTGTAATCCATGTTGTTTCTGATAAACTCCGGAAATCTCTTCATGGATCACACAGCCGATAAACTCATATCGTTTTGATGCGCTTGAATGCGTTATCAGTTTAAAATAAAAACGCATCTCTAGCCCGTTGGCCGGAGATGCGCTTTGTGATTTATACGTTTAATCAAACGGGTTTAAATAGGCTCACTACTCGTCACTGAGCTGTCTGTTGTCTTGGCTTCAACCTGACCTTCGCTCTTAACCTTGTCATACCAAAGATCATGATGCTGTTTTGCCCATTCGACACTGACATGTCCCTTAGTCATCGCATCAAGCGAACCTTGGGAACCAATTGTTCCGATATAGACGTGTCCAATGAATACAGCAATCCACAGAATTGAAGCAACTGCATGAATCACGTGCATTTGCTGTGACATCGCCCGAGAGTTTTCAAAGCCCATGTATTCCTGTGCCCATCCAATCAGTGCAAATCCGGTCAGGCAAACTACGCATAGTCCCAACAGGATAACAATCCAGAACCACACTTTCTCTCCACCGTTCGCTTTCCCCGCACTGGGGTGTTTTTTGCCGATGATTCCACCACCTTGCACGAACCATTTGATGTCAGTACCGGTCGGTATATTGTGGCGTACCCAGCAAAGGAACATGAGTATTGGACCTATTGTGAAAAATGGTCCCAAAGTGTTATGTACATTAATGGAAAAATCAGCCCACAATGAGAATCCTGGTGGTCCCAGTAGTGGCAACAGGACTGCTCTGCCGAATAGCAGGCTAAGTCCGGATATCGCCAGGCATATAAACAAAATCGCTGTATACCAGTGTAAAGTTCGTTCCAATCGTGTCCAGCGAGGAACTCTCTCGCCGGAAGCCGGTTCCGACAACTCTACACGTCCTCGTGTGGAGAAAAACGCAAGAATTGCAAGCACGACAAGAAACAGAAACCAGCCGCCGTAATTAGCAATCAGTCCGTTTCGAATTTGGCGCCAATTCTGCCCAGTAATGTTGTAGAGTGTTCCTGTTTCAATATTGGCATCCGATCCTTGCACTGCACTGTATCCTGAACCACCTTCACGCACGAGGCGCCAGAAGACGGATCTTTGATTGGCGACACTATCTGATTGCTGTGCCTGAACCATAGTCTGTGCCGCAGGGAACAGATAGCCTGTCATAGGCAATACCATAGCGCTCATTACAATAAACGCGATGCTCCATATCATCCAGCGCAATCGCTTTGTTGATTGATTTATTAAGATTTTTTGTGGCGTAGCCATGAATGTAACTCCTTATCTACTACAGTAACAGCTCAATAAGCTAGTTATTTTGTTCAGTAAATGATTTTGATAATGAAGCGAATTATTCCGTCTTTTAAATTTACAGCAAATACTTCCTTGCTGACAGGTCTTATCGATCCGTCTGAATAGTACTGAAGCGTGCAGCAAGTTCAGCAGAATTCGAGCTTTGAAGCAAAGGATCCACAGGTCCTTTATAAACTCCTGCTTCTGCAAGTGTAACTTTGGAATCTTCCAAGCAACCACTAAGTACCAGCGAACTCGCAAGAACGGCCATTACAATAATTAGTTTTTTGTACATACCTAAACTGCTCCAGGTTAAATTGTTCAGTAACTCTACTATCTTGGTTGACGATTACAGAGTGGAAAAAGGGGGAAGCGAGCTTCCCCCTCTGTCCTGATTTCAGTTTATCCTGTCGGATAAGCTGTTTCCCATCCCCAAGTCTGGGGACGAGTACCACGTTGTAGAACGCGCTCGCGATAAATATCGGCAATTACATCGCCATCGCCTGCAATGAGTGCCTTAGTGGCACACATTTCAGCACAAAGCGGAAGTTTGCCTTCAGAAACTCGATTACGACCATACTTGACGTATTCCGCATCCGAGTTATCCGCCAACGGACCACCTGCACAGAAAGTGCATTTGTCCATCTTGCCGCGCACTCCGAATGCCTGCTGTTGCGGATACTGCGGAGCCCCGAAAGGACACGCATAAAAGCAGTAACCACAACCAATGCAAAGATCCTTGTCGTGCAGAACGATACCATCGTCAGTTGTGTAAAAACAGTCGACGGGACAGACTGCTGCACAAGGTGCATCAGTGCAGTGCATGCAAGCTACCGAGATTGACTTTTCACCTGGTTCACCATCACCCAACACGACAACGCGTCGGCGGTTGACTCCCCAAGGAACCTCATGCTCGTTCTTACAAGCAGTAACACAAGCGTTGCACTCAATACACCGCTCGGCATCACACAAAAATTTCATTCGTGCCATTTTTCAATACCTCCTAAGTGCTGAGTTTGCAGAGAGTGACTTTCGTCTCCTGCATCTGTGTTACTGAATCATATCCATAGGTAAATGCAGTATTACATGCTTCACCTCGGATGTAGGGCGCTGTGCCTTCCGGATACTTGTCCACCAGGTCTTTACCCTGGAACACTCCACCGAAGTGGAATGGGGTGAACAGTACTCCTGGAGCGACCCGCCTCGTTACCATCGCTTTGACGCGAATTTTGGCTCCTTCCGGTGTCATGATCCAAACCATTTGATCATCGCGAACTCCACTGTCGTTGGCATCCTTCGGATTGACTTCGACAAACATGTCCTGCTGGAGTTCAGCAAGCCATGGATTGGAACGCTGCTCCTCCCCGCCGCCTTCATATTCAACGAGTCGTCCACTGGTTAGAATCAGTGGATATTCTCCTGAATGATCTTCGGCTTGGATGGAAGCATATCGCGTGGGCAATCGGTAGAACCGTTTTCTGTCCGGATACGTCGGATATTTCTCTGCGAGATCCCGATGGGGCGTATACAGAGGCTCCCGATGAATTGGAACACTATCTGGGAAGGTCCAGACAACTGATCGTGCCTTGGCATTTCCAAACGGAGCGCAGCCATGCATAATGGCTACCCGCTGGATGCCGCCAGACAAGTCAGTTTTCCAGTTTTTGCCTTCCGCTGCAACTTTTTCCTCATCGGTCAAGTCATTCCACCACCCCAGTTGCTTCAGCACTTTGGCGGAGAACTCTGGATACCCGTCTTGGATTTCCGAACCGACTGGATAGGAATCTTCCGCAAGGAGGTTAACTCCATCGCGTTCCACTCCGAACCTGGCACGGAAGCAAAGACCGCCTTCGGCTACCGGCAACTCCGTGTTGTACAACACGGGTGTTCCCGGGTGTCCCATTTCGGGATTGCCCCAACATGGCCAAGGCATTCCATAATAGTCACCATCCGCAGGACCGCCTTCGGCCTTCAGAGTGGTGGTGTTAAAGGTGCCCTTGTTCGCCATATGCAGCTTAAGCCGTTCCGGACTCTGACCCGTATATCCGATCGTCCACATACCTCGGTTAATTTCACGAGTGACGTCTTCGACCAGCGGCTCATCATTGTTGACCTTGATATTCTTCGTGAACTCGCGGTGAATACCTAGTTTCTTCGCAAGTTTGTAAAGAATCGTTTGGTCTGGCAATGACTCCCACACCGGATCAATAATCTTATCTCGCCACTGAATCGAGCGGTTTGACGCGGTTACGGAACCATAGGTTTCGAACTGAGTCGCCGCCGGCAGCAGATAGATTCCGTCGGTACGATCGTTCATGACAGCAGCATGAGTCGGATGCGGATCCACAATCACCATAAGGTCCAGCATTTCCATTGCTTTTTTCATCTCTGGACCACGCGATTGACTGTTTACGGCATGACCCATATAGATCATGGCGCGAACATTGTCTCTCTGACCGATATTTTCCTTGTTCTCAAGAATTCCATCGATCCAGCGTGATACTGGAATGCCCTTATAGTTCATGGGATGCGTCGGTTTGCCGTTATCGCCTTCGACTTCACCCTGGTCAAATTGGCCTTTCACCCAATCAGAATCCAGGCCCCAAACGCGTGACCAGTGTTTCCATGCACCATTGGATAGTCCATAGTAACCTGGCAGCGTATGAGAAAGTACGCCGAGATCGGTTGCGCCCTGGACATTGTCATGTCCACGGAAGATATTGGCACCACCGCCGGATTTGCCGATATTGCCGAGTGCAAGCTGCAACACACAGTAAGCCCGCGTGTTGTTGTTGCCGATCGTGTGTTGAGTTCCGCCCATACACCATACGATGGTTCCGGGACGATTCTCATTCATGATCTGTGCGGCTCTCTTGACTACATCCGGAGGAGTTCCAGTAACTCGCTCAACCTCATCGGGCGTCCATTTGGCGACTTCTTGACGAATCTCGTCCATCCCGTAAACACGCTGGCTGATATATTCCTTATCTTCCCAGCCGTTCTCAAAAATGTGCCACAACACACCCCAGATCAATGCAACGTCAGATCCAGGTCGGAGTCGGACGTAATGATCGGCATGTGCCGCAGTTCGGGTGAAACGAGGATCGCAGACAATCATCTTGGATCCCAATTCCTTTGCTCTCAGGATATGTTGCATCGCGACCGGATGCGCTTCTGCGGCATTACTGCCGATGAAGAACATGGCTTTTGACTTGTGCATATCGTTATAAGAATTCGTCATCGCACCATAGCCCCAGGTATTTGCTACACCGGCGACTGTGGTTGAGTGACAGATACGCGCCTGATGGTCAACGTTGTTGGTTCCCCACATCGCTGCTATCTTGCGGAATAAATACGCCTGCTCGTTACTGTGCTTGGCTGATCCCAGCCAATACACCGAATCTGGTCCGGACTGTTCGCGGATTTCGAGCAACTGGTTGCCGATTTCATCAATCGCTTCATCCCAGCTGAGTCTCTTCCACTTGCCACTAACCAGTTTCATTGGATAACGTATGCGTTTCTCGCCCATCCCATGCTCACGAACGGTAGCACCTTTCGCGCAATGGGCACCGAGGTTGAACGGTGATTCAAAGTCCGGCTCTTGGCCGGTCCAAACACCATTCTGCACCTCTGCTACAACCCCGCAACCCACTGAGCAGTGCGTACACACACTACGGCGGATTTCAGTTTGAACTCCTTCCATTGGAGAAAAGCCGGCAGCTGCCTGCGCTTTCTTCATCAATTGCGGAGCAAACATAGAGGCCGCAGCACCCGCACCAAGGGCAACGCCGGAACGTTTCAAAAACGTTCGGCGATTGATAGCCTCACCGACCGAGGCGATGCCCGGCACGGTTCCACTATCACTGCTTCTTACTAGTTTCATAGATTAGCCTCCAAGGTTGTTAAAACCGACATGTTCGGTAATATTCCCGAATATGATCGGTTTTACGGTAGCCGAGAGTCGGTGGCGCTTCGCTTTGAACCTCTTGGTCAGCAATGTCAGCCGCAGACGCAGAGGTCACGGTCGACACCACAGCAGCGCCGCTAAGCACCGCCATTCCTTTAAGGGCGTTGCGCCGGGAATCCCGGTCAACAAAGTTGCTATGTTTCATAGCTTCTTCTCCTTTTGTATGTTGTTAAGTGACGTCACATACATACCAAAATCACCGACAGTTATGCCGGCATCTCAAGGTATTCGGTTTCAAAGTTGACGAATTCAACGCCAAATTCACCAACTTTTTTATAAAATCTTGCCTTCCTTGCTGATGTCAAATCGCGGAAAAATCTTCTTGCCCACGGCGTGAGATGTCTGTTGAACAAAGTCTGCTGCGCTTTGAAAGGATATTTGTCGCTGGATTCAATAACTATTCCCATCACGTCAAAAAGAGCAGCGATGTGATCTTCTGGTTCTCGATTGTTCTCAATTCTTTCAATTCCGAGCGCTTTCAAATCTTGGCGCACTAAGCTGAGGGGCTTGTCCATCAGCATGCCGGTGATGTACCAGGACCCGTAAGGAACCAGTTCACCGCGTCCGACTCCGATAAAAAGGTCGTGATATTCATCATCCAATTGATCCAGGTCTGGCTCATCACGCGCAGCCTGGGCAAGGGAATTTAAAGTAATGAGAAACTTGTTGGTTGCTTCGGCATCAGGAACGCCGAACAATGCGACAGTTTGAATGGTGTCAGGAGTAGGCGGTTGGGACAAAAGTTTTGAGAGCAGATAGTAGTAATTCGCCCGAAACCGGAATTCATCGGCAACAGTTTGAACACTCTCCAAATTCACCATCTCTCCTCAATTACAAGCCTATTTCATTACAACTTTATTGGTATATTTTTTGAAATATGACTGTATTCCTGTAATGTATTAAATGCAGGCTCAAAAGTCAAGACAAATAAACAAAGAGACTTTTTCGTTGGGCGATATTTTACGGTTTACCGAGCGGGTCACGTGTGCTTAAATAGTTGAATTTGAAGAGAATTCACAAATCACAACGTCATTTTTCCTCGATTCCGGTGTTTGCACAGCGTAACAGCATTATACTTGAAAGAGGCTGGCTCATGGCATTATTTATCAATCAAAACAACATATTATGAACAAAAATGCACTTTGGCCCAGGTTTTTTCAGCCCTTGCACGAGGAGTATTGAAGTGGGGTAGAAATTTGCCTTGAAGGCTGAAAATTGCCCCAAAACCCTGCTTTCAGGCGATTTTGTGGGGTAAACGAAAGTTCAAGCTCTGGGTTTCGCTCGAAAAATCAATGACTTACGTTTCCCGAAAATGCCTCACAAATTGCCATCCGCTTTCGATATTGCGTTGCAAAGACAATTTAACGGGTTTTAAAGCTTGTCTCTTGGGAATCCACCTTCCGCTGCGAACATGTCTTTGACTCTGCAGTCTTCACATAACTCCAGCCGTGCAATTGCCTCGGGGTCCTTGAACATCCAGTGATTCTTAAGCTTGTCTTTCATCCGGTTCATCATGACATTCGTTGCGAATGGCTTGCCGCACATTCGGCAATGAAAAGGGGAGTCTTCGTTCAGGGTGCTGGATCTCATTCGTTTGTCGGTATCGAATACGTACTGAGAGACCCGAGAAATCGAATTTTCCGGACAAGCTGACTCACAAAGACCGCACTGCACGCAATTGTTTTCTATAAAACTCAGTTTCGGTACATCACCGCCTGCTTCAAGCGCCGATGCAGGACACACTGAAACGCATCCCATACACAATGTACAGGTATCTAGATTAACCTTGATTTCACCAAATGGTGCATGTTTCGGCAATTCAACTGATTCCGGTTTTAAAGGTGATAATTCATGCAGGTGTTCCAATGCAATTCGCATATCGGTCCGCTTGAGACCAGACGGCATGAATTTTGCCGATGTGATTTCCATTCGAGTCTGGAAATTCTCGTTTGAATTCGTTAACTCATCTTCTTCCAGCAATTCGATTGCGCCGCTCTCATAACCCAGTCCGTCCAGCAGCGCATCCAAAATTGCAATTTGCTCAGTCAATTCTCTACGCACAGAATTCGGCGTTTTCGTACAAAGAATTTTTGCACTGTGTGCGCCATAAGCCAATAAACTGAGATAGGCATCAAGACCAATTGAGCCGACTTCCTCAACTTGTATCGGCAGAACATTCTCGTCCAGTGATGAAATACAGTTTTGTACCACTTCACTCCCATTTGATTTGTCAAAAAATAAAATGACCGCATTTTCCCCACCAGCATCGCGATAATTCAGGATCACCTGCCTCAGAATTTCCAGTTGATTTGCCGGAGTGGGGTAGGCATACGTGATCGCGCCAGTAGGGCAGGCAGTTGTACAGGAACCACCGCCTTGGCAGAGATAAGGGTTGACTTCGACTTGCTCGTTCAGCGATATGATGGCTTCAGTTGGGCAAGCATCTATACAGCGTGTGCATGCAACAATTCCGCTTCGGCTATGTGCGCAAATTTCCGGATCATAGTTGAAGTACTTCGGCTTTTCGAAATTCCCGATCATTTCTGAAATCTCTGTCGCCGTCTCTCTGATCTGTTGTTCGTTTCGTTCTTCCGGTTGAATCCAGTAATAGCCTGGCGGTGGAACTTCGGCTGGGATTAAAGGAGAACTTGAAAGGTCAAGCACCAGATCGAACAATCCTGATTCAATTCCTGCAGTTTTAGCCAGGTCCAATTCTCGGCCACTCTTGTCAACGGAAACGCTAAAAGTTCCGAAGTAACCCGTCACACTGCAACTGTCAGCGGCAAACGCATCGCTGAGTGTGACGTCCTGCGCTACTGAGCTACCTGACTCTGTTTCATCATCAATCAAAAGCAGGTGAGGCTGAATGTTGGATTCTGGCATTTCCGCATAAGCCTGTGACACAACAGATTTTGATCCGATGATCAATAATCGCCCAGCGGAGCTGTATGGCACCACAGATGTAGTCGCCAGATCAATCGCTAGCGAATTCAGCGACGCCGAGCGTGCTTTGCCGTTGTCAGTTGAGGACGGAAGATCTTGAGCAAATGCAAGGCTGGTCATAAATATCCGTTGTTAGTATTCAAATCAAATCGCGGTCGGTTCATTTTCGTCAGTGGAATTTTCCTGCTCTGCTTGGGTGATTTCTTCTTTGTGAATGTCCTGTTCGGCAGATTCAACCGGCTCGTCTTCTGGTTTCGTCTCTTCACTCGCCAGTGTTTCGATTTCTTCTTGATCTTCAATCTCTTTTGAAGCGGCTTCTCGTTCTCGCTCTTCCTGCTCGGCTTTCTTGCGTTCTTGATGAAATTTCATGTCAGAGGTGATGATGTCCCCCAGCGCTTCAAAAGTCGTGAAATCCTCATCATAATCATTGAGCCCGTCCATAACATTGAAGAAAGGCGCCTTGAAGAGCTTTCTCAAAGCGAGTTTCTTGAGATTTTCATCTACTTCCGACGACATGAACATGGAGTAATCACTGTCATCTCCAAGCGACTCCAAATCAGGCAGCTCAATCTCCTTTGGCTCCTCAGTCTGCTGATTTTCTTCCTCTTCATCAGATTCGGAAACCTCGGTTTCGGCGACCGGTTCTTCCGCTTCAGGTTTGGAGAGCTCTTCTTGAGCCTGAACTTTCTGTTTTGACCAGCGATGTAATAGTGAATCTGCCATAAGGATTCAGCCTGAGTTTGGTGTTCGTTAATCGTGTGACGGCGGTGTCACACGCATTGACTCTTGATACCAGTTTCGTCGTTTACGCTTCTTCTTGACCTGCGGGACATAATTGTTGACGACGAATTCTTCCGTTTTGTCGCGAACATCGGCAGGCAGCGGAGCCGACAAGACAAGACTGTCGGTTTCGAGATGTGCTCCGGCTTCATCCTGTGAAGCCGTAACCAGAATTGGCACTGGTACCGCATCATCATCATCATCAACATCCTGCGCGCAGACAATGAACGCATAAGGCACTTCCGACAGCAGATTGTACCAGTAGCCTTCGGCCGCATCCACAAACAACTTCATTCTTAAACCCTTCCACAGGTACTGTGACACTCTATCGGATTTACGGATTTCGATCGGACCTTCAAGAGAGTTCGGCCCGTCCGGATCGGACAATACCGCGGCCAGTTCCCATTGGGTTGAATGCCAGCCATTGACTAATTTTTCCTGGCATTCCAGTACCACGGACAACTTGAAGCTAGTTACACTTTTAGAGCCTGATTTTTCTTGCGTCACGGAATTCTCACCAACTTTGAACAGTACACAATATAATATATTGATTACTCAGTTTTATTCTTCTGTGACAATCGCATGACCAATAACAGCACTCTTGACAGTAGGCCTGTCCTGTCAGTTGCGGGACTGCGTCCGACCCACCCAGTAGAGGCGATTGATGAATTCGGCGACATGCGTGATATGCGCGTTGCCGGGGAATTTCCCTTGACAATTAAAGTCGATGATAGGGAAGTGGTAACCCTCATGACACTTGGCACTCATCCTGAACTCCTTGCTTTGGGGTACTTGAGAAATCAAAGACTGGTAGAGTCTGTAGAGGATGTCAAATCGATTACAGTCGACTGGGAGCGCGAGACAGCGCAAGTAGAAACTCGTCTGGGCCAAGGCATAATTGATTGGGAGAACAAACTCTCTAAACGCACAGTTACCACAGGATGCGGCCAGGGAACTGTGTTTAGCTGCACGCTGGATAAAATTTACGAAAATCCATTGCCTAAAGCGTCAATCCGACAATCGACACTATATGGCCTTCTGGAAAACATCACGGAGTACAACGATATCTATCGTCAGGCTGGCGCCGTACATGGTTGTGCGCTGTGTGAGGAAACTTCCATTGAACTATTTGTCGAAGATGTCGGCCGACACAATGCAGCGGACACGATCGCCGGGCAAATGTGGATGGATGGAACTTCGGGCGAGGGGAAAATCTTCTATACGACAGGACGTCTGACGTCCGAGATCGTCATGAAAGTAGCGCACATGGGGATTCCAATTCTTCTTTCAAGGTCTGGGGTCACCTACATGGGACTGGAATTGGCTCAGGATTTACGCGTAACCATGATTGCGAGAGCCAAGGGACGCCATTTTCTGGTCTACAACGGTGCGAATACAATTGAATTCGATCAGATTCCGCCACGCCGCAGAGCTGCCGCGAACAAGCAATTCGCGGCGGGTTGACTGGTAGTGGCAATCGAAAGTTTTCTGCAAACAACCTGGAAAACTCGCAATCCCGTCGCATTACTGTTGTGGCCCGTCAGTCTGGTTTATTGTGCAGTCGCAGAGTTACGTAGATTGGCATATTCCTGCGGACTGATGCCTGTCACTCACTATGATGTGCCCGTCATTGTGGTAGGCAACATCACTGTCGGCGGAACCGGAAAAACACCCTTTACGATTTGGCTGGTAAACGAGCTACACAAAAAAGGATTTTCGCCAGGCGTTGTCAGCCGCGGCTATGGACGTAAGAACCTGTCCAGTACGAGAATTGTCACGCCTCATTGTGATCCTGAGGATGTTGGAGACGAGCCGTTATTGATTGCTCGACGAACCGATGTTCCAGTAGCGGTATCCAAACGCCGCGCTGAGGCGATAAACTTATTGCGACGAGAGTCGGATTGCGACATATTTGTGAGTGATGATGGGCTTCAGCACTATTCATTGGCTTTTGATCTGTCCATTGCGTTAATCGATGGACAAGAAAGGCTCGGAAATTCATTCTGCTTGCCGGCTGGTCCCTTAAGAGAACGCGCTTCTCGTCTAGACTCCTTCGACCTGAAGATCGTCAAGGGCAATACGGAATCAAACGAGTATTCGATGACCTACGACGGAATTGAAGTTGTAAACGTCAAAGACAGAAACAAGACTCGCAGCCTGGAATCGTTGAAAGGCAGAAAAATCACAGCAATTGCTGGAATAAGAAATACTCTATCATTTTCCGACCTGCTGAGCGGTTCGGGGCTGAATTTCACATTTATTCCATTTCCAGACCACCATTCGTTTACAGAGAGTGATTTCACGGATTATGCGGATCAAAGTGACGAAATATTGATGACGGAAAAGGACGCTGTGAAGTGTGAGGCATTTGCTGATTCCAACTGGTGGTATGTCACAATCAATGCGAATCCGACGCCGAACTTTGTATCAGCTCTGTCAGCCAGAATTTCGCTATTGAAAACAGAACTCCGAGATGATTACGCACAATGAGTCCCGACTTTGACATTGTCATACCTGCACGCTATCAGTCTTCCAGATTTCCTGGAAAACTTCTCGCAGATATTTCCGGCAAATCCATGATCCAAAGAGTTGTAGAGTGTGCATATGCCAGCTCAGCAAAACGTGTGATCGTCGCAGTCGATGATGAGCGAATTGAAGCGGAAGTGTCTCGTACGACTGATGCCATCGTTTGTAGAACATCTGAAAGTCACCCATCAGGAATGGATCGAGTTGCCGAAGCCGTACAATTGCTGAATTTGCCGCAGGACCGAATTGTGGTCAACGTGCAGGGCGATGAACCGCTGATAGGCGGAGAGCTGATAGACAATGTGGCAGCAAAACTCTCCAGCGCCAATGAGGCGCAGATTGCAACCGCTGCAAAACCGCTTAGCAACGTACAAGACTGGAACAATCCAAATATTGTCAAGTGTGTTGTAGACCGTAACGGTTACGCACTTTATTTCTCTCGATCGGCGATTCCGTGGAGGCAGTCTGACTCTTCCCTTGATTCAATAAAATTACAGCATGTAGGAATTTATGCCTATCGAGTTTCATATTTAATCGAGCACGCCAAACGGGAGGTATGTCCTCTTGAGGCTGCGGAAAAGCTGGAACAATTAAGGGTATTGTTTAATGGTGATCGTATCGCAGTTTGCGTGGATGACAGTTATGAGGCTCTTGGTGTTGACACACCTGAAGACCTTGAGCGCATTGAACAACTGATCTCAGCCAGAGAATAGCAGAAAAATGAAAAACAAAATAGATTCAAGCAGAAATAGCGTACTCTTCGTGTGTCTTGGAAACATCTGTCGATCGCCTACTTCCGAAGGAATATTTCGACAGTTGGCTGAGCAAGAGGTTCCGGACCTTGAAGTTCGAGTCGATTCTGCGGGCACTGCAAGCTATCACATTGGGCAGCCTCCAGATCATCGAGCCATCATGGCAGCAGCACGACGCGGAATCGAGATTGCGAATCTGAGAGCAAGGAGAGTCAGTCGACAGGATTTCGACCGCTTTGATTTCATCATTGGCATGGACATTCACAACTATCAGGACCTTCTATCCATGGCGCCACCGAATTATCCAGGCAAGGTTTGTCTGTTTATGGACTTCGCTGCAAACTGGCAGGAGCGAGAAGTTCCAGACCCTTACTATGGTGGTGATAACGGATTTGAAAAGGTGCTGGATATGATTGAAGATGCAGCTGCCGGTCTGCTGGACGAAATTAAACGTTTGCAGAGAAAAGTTTGAACAGCATCGGCACCATGTACATTGAAGTCGATTTGCCATCTCAGAAGCTGATTGCCTTCAGTGAAAACGGGATGGTTTTAATGGATACCCAAGTATCGACTGCCAGAAACGGAGCTGGCGAAGATTCAAACAGTTTTTGCACGCCGCGGGGATGGCACAAGATTCGAGCGAAAATCGGCAAGGACATGCCGTTAAACACGGTGTTCCAAGGACGTCGTCCGACAAACGAAATTTATTCATCAGAGCTTCGCAGGCAGTATCCGGACAGAGACTGGATACTAACTCGAATTCTCTGGCTAAGCGGCCTTGAGCCAGGTTACAACAGACTTGGAAGTGTGGATACGATGCGACGATTCATATACATTCACGGTTGTCCAGAAGAATGCCCAATGGGCGTTGAGGGATCAGCAGGGTGCATCCAAATGCGAAATGAAGAAATAGTCGATTTGTTTGAATTGGTTGACGTTGGGACGCTTGTACGCATCAGTGCCAATCAGATATTGTGAACAGTACACAAAACATTCCACTTGGTCCGATCATGACCTCTGTGTCAGATTTAGAGCTTGATCAGGAAAACAAAGAACGCTTGCTCAGTCCGGTGGTAGGCGGCGTAGTTCTGTTCGCCGATAACTGTGACTCCCGTCAGCAGATTCAAAAACTAACGAATGACATTCATCAGTTGCGAACTCCACCCCTTATGATTGCAATCGACCAGGAAGGTGGAAGAGTTCAGAGGATCAAACGCGATGTTACCCAGCTTCCACCACAGGCTCGATACGGCGAGATATTTGATGAAAATTCTGACAACGGATGCGATGCATCCGAACTTGGAGGATATCTGATGGCGCGTGAAATGTTAGAGATGGGGATCGATATCAGTTTCTCTCCGGTTTTGGATGTTGCAACCGTTGATTCAGACGTAATTGGAGATCGCTCATTTCATGGTGATCCTCTTGTTGTTTCAACACTTGCAGAAGCCTGGATCAGGGGGATGCAAAATGCCGGAATGCATTCGGTTGGCAAACACTTTCCAGGCCACGGTGGCGTATTTCAGGATTCACACCTGGAAATGCCGGAAGACAATCGTCTAATTCAGGACGTTTTGGCGAATGATTTATTGCCATACAGGCGGCTTGGCGATCGTCTCTCTGCAGTGATGACAGCGCATGTGCTGTACCCGGAAATAACATCCGCGATTCCTACCTATTCATCTTTCTGGCTGGATCACGTTCTACGCGAAGTAATCGCATTCTATGGGGTTGTATTTAGTGACGATTTATCTATGAGCGGAGCAGATAATGCCGGCGACATGGAGACTCGCGTACTCACTGCATTGTCCAGTGGTTGCGATATTGCATTAATCTGTCAGAGCGCATCGGATACTGATGAAGCGATTGAAGCAATGACTAGAAATACGAGTGGTTGGAGAGATTCAACGTGGTACTACGATAGAATTCGCCCGGAAGTTGTGGAATTTACGGATAGACTAGAAGATTGTCGTGAACGATTCGCGAATTGTATCGAATAGCCATTGTTCGTCTATTTGCCTGATCTTCATTTCAAAATACACGGATATCTCCAGTATCTCAGTATCTAAGAGCGGCTTTAGAACGGAGTTTTAGGCAACGAATCCTCTTCTTTTTCTGATTGTCATCCTGTAGAATCCAACGAAGTAAAATGGTGAAACGTGTACAGGTAGTACGGAATTTTTCTATTTGTTTTTCTCTATTTTCTCTCCACTGGAACGATCAAATGCTTGAATTCTCCATTCTTTCTGCCAAACATACTGAAACGATTCCAATTTCAGACTTCCTGACCTCCGCCTGTCGTCCGGTACCGTTCAGAGCAGAGTAACCTGTTCATATTACAGGATTTTCTTCTGATTTTGTTGAATATTTCGAACTTTTCCGATTGAAAGTTGGCTATAATAATAAATCACATATATTCACGCCGAAACCCGAAATTCATGACTGCTCAACTCCCAATCAAGGTCCCCGAGGCAACTCCCATCGGCACCTTTTTCAGCATGGTCACTTGCGATGGAACCACCACTTACTTTCACTATCTGCTGCCGATCGACCAGCATCGCGCAGACGACAGGTCGGCGAGAAACCTGCGGATCGCGAAGTTTGCAGCAGCCGGTTGCGTCACGCATGCCGAGATCGCACGGGCCTATGGGATTCGCCGTGAAACCGTATCGCGCTTTGCGAAACAATACCGCACCGAAGGCGAACCGTCCTTCTATGCCCGGCGCCGCGGGCGCGGGCGTGTGACTGTGGATGCACAGACCGTCCAACGCGCCAGCGAACTTCTGGTCGAAGGTTGCAGTGGACGCGCAACAGCCCGGCAACTGGGGATTGCGCCAAGCACTTTCAGCGAGCATCGCCGTGCCGGGATTATCACACCGCCCGCGAGCCGCACTGCGCTTGATGATCAACCGTCTGCAGCCGGACAAAAAGATTCCGATATTGCCGATATGGTCGATCGTGCGGTACGAGACCGTCGTGACAAACAAGCGCCAATGGGACGTGCGGCTCACGATGTCGATACGCGCTTGGCAGCCAGTGCGGGACTGATCACCGAAGCGGCTCCGCAATTTACTGAATCAGCCAGTGCGGTGCGAAATGGCGGCGTTCTCACTGCGCTTCCAGCGTTGCTGAAACAAGGGCTGCTAGACAATGTCGGGCATCATTTTCAACTTTCAAACGGCTTCTACGGACTGAACACAGTGCTGGTGCTGATCGCCCTGATGATGCTGGCGAGAATCCGCAACCCGGAAGCATTGCGTTATCAGTGTCCCGGTGAATGGGGCATACTGCTTGGACTGGACCGCTGTCCGGAAGTCAAGACGCTGCGTGGCAAACTGCGCAAGATCAGTTGCGATGAAAGCCGGGTTCGAGCCTGGCAGGGGCAACTGGCACAGCGCTGGATAAATGAAAATCCGCACGACTGCGCCACCTTGTCGGTGGACGGTCACGTGAAAGTTTACAGCGGACGCAAGGGCAATCTGCCGAAGCATTTCGTGGCGCGCCAGAAGTTGTGCCTGCCGGCTGCCGCCAGCTATTGGATCAACGCACTCGGGGGGATGCCGTTGCTGTGCCTGCACCAGCAGATCGACCGCAAGATGGTTCATACGCTTGAACACGATATGCTGCCGGAACTGCGATGCATCGGTGCGATTCCGCAATCTGCGCCGGACCTGACGGCAGCCGAGGCGGAACCGGTTCTGACCCTGGTGTTTGACCGCGAGGGCTGGAGCCCGGATCTGTTTCAGCGACTGGCTCGGCAGGGCATCGCCTGCATTAGCTGGCATAAGAACCATCGCGGCGCCGATTGGCTGCAAAGTCGCTTCGAGCCGGTCGAGGTGTCGCTGCATGGCCCGGCGCATCACAGTGTCCGTTCGGTGCTGATTGCCGAAGACGAGGTTGAACTGGCCAATGGATACAAGGTGCGTCAGATCCGTCGTCTGATGGACAGCGGTCGCCAGGCTGCCTTGATCACCACCCATCCGAATTTGCCGATGCAACAGGTGGTTGCGGCGCTGTTCTCGCGCTGGGCACAGGAGAATTTCTTCAAGCAGATGCGTCAGGAGTTCAATCTTGATGCACTCAGTGTTCAGCAGTTAATTCCAGTGGACGAGAACGCCAAGGTGGTCAATCCTGATCGTCGCGAGCTGGAAAAGCGAATCAAGAACACCAACGCGAAGCGTAGTCGTGCAGTGGTGCAAATGATCCAATTCCGCAACCAGAACCGAGACGCCACACAATATGAGCGCACCGCACAGCAATATGAACTTGAACTGGTCAGACTCAAGGCACAGCGGTTGCAGATTCCTTCCCATATGCGCGCCGGCGATCTGCCGCAGCATCAGCGCTTGGACGCGCTGCCGAGTGCACCGCGCCATTTTCTTGACATCATCCGCATGATTGCCTACCGGGCGGAAACCCAAATGATGCCGGCGGTCAACGCCGCACAGGGTAAAAAACACAACGCTCGCAAACTGCTCGGCAAACTGTTCCAGTGCGAAGCGAATGTCATTCCGCAACCTGAACAGGGTCTGCTGCGCGTTCAGCTGCTCGGCCTTGCCAACGATGCCTCGGACCGTGCGTTGCTGCCGCTAATCAAGGAACTCAATGACACCGCTACCCAATATCCCGGAACCGACCTCACCCTTTTCTATGAAATCTCGCTTCGTAAACCGGTAGAATGAGACATGTTAAATTGGTCGAGGTCAGGAAGTCTGAATTTAGTTCATAAGAGCGCTTAAGAATTATCGAATCACTTCTTTCACCATTTTTTTTGAGTTCTGCGGAACCATCACGCCAACTCATTTCGGTGTTTGCATGAAGGATACAGGATTCATGAATTCGAAATGCATCGCTATTGGTGGACCGATCAAAAATGCTGTTCTTAGCAGATTCCCAAGGTTCCCAGTAGAGGTGATCATTGCTTAGAATTATCGCAAAACCGGTTTCTGCTATATTGTTGCCCATCAGAGCCTCTAGCCTCTCTATGTCTTTGATGAAATCATGTCGACCAAGGTCTGTTGGATGGTCTCCGAGTTTGAAATATTCATCCGAATGAATTAATTCGATAGGTTTGGTTTTATACTTAACTTCAATGGCGGTTTTTAATTGCGGGCACCAGATATCGAAAAACAGTTTTTTATCTCGATATGGTTTAGTTTCCATTCGAATATCAAGATTGAAATTCTTGTGCAAGCTCCAAGCAAACGCAAAGACAAAATCTCTTTCTGAATGAAATATTGGACGGTTGTCACAATTTGGTAGATTCTTCATAATTGTCTGAATTTTTTCAAGTTGCACTTAATTTCCTCTCGCTGTTTATCCTGCCTTCAACGGTTTAGCTTTGTGATATATCAATTTTATGAGTGCCACCGTCCGGTTAGGTACTACCAGATGTCGTGCTTGAGGAGAAGTTTATGCGGGTTTGCTGGTCTAGTTAGTCGCCCCTGAATAAAACGATTTTCTGTCGATTTTCGAACTGATGAATGTCAAGTTGTCGGAAGCTGAGACGGCCTTACGCAGCGTTCAACGCGCCAAAACCGTATTTGGCACCCGAAAGCACCTGTTTTTGGTGAATAATCCAGCGAAAAACTGAGCGACAAAAAATTCGGGCACAACTGTCCCTCAAACGTTTCAGGATCAGCCGCAGGTTGTGTCCGGCACAGCTCAGCAGCACATTTATGCTGTCGCCTTCAGTGCCCTTGAGATGGTTGCGTCCCAGTCAGCCATCGTGTTTCAGATGACCAATATCCATGATCAGCAGTTCTGATTTTGGAAGTGTATCATTCGCTGAAGCCGTGACAAAGGCAGCATTTGCCTTCAGCCCCAGGTTATGCTGACATTTCACCCGGACTGAATGTAGAGGAGGAAGACTGATTGGATTTGGCCGCCGCGAATCCAGTAGCGTTGCAGCCAATCGTGTGGCAGGCGTTTTTCACAGCATGCCAGAATATGGGAAGCCAGGTTGGGGATGCGAATCCATGGCAGGACCCTAAAGCGGGCGGTGTTGACGAGCAGATACAGGCTGCGCTCGCGGCATTGTGGAGACCAGCCGATGAACTGATCGTGCGGTGCGGTCTTCCAGGCGGTGGGTGCAAAACCGAGCAGCGCCACTGAGATCGCTTGACGCGTTCAGTTCGGCTTGCGACGCGACGCCATTCGCCGAATCCACTTCATCTGTGCGGCCGTGAAATCACGACCGCAATACCGAACCAATGGCGATTCGCTCATGGCCCCTGTGCTCCCGTACCGATTTGCAGTTTGCGACGACGTGCATCATCCATCTGCCACGGCAGCCACTCGCTACAGTCCGATGGCGTCTCGCCATAGTTGGCAGCACACGCCGCCAGATAATCCAACAGCCAATCAGCCAATCATACACCTTGATTCGGTTCAAACGAAGCGTCTCAACCACCGACAGCAGGCACGACGTGAGCTGTGCAAATTCCACTATTCAAGCACGCTGGGGGCACTCGGCAAACCGTAAAATATCGCCCAACGAAAAAGTCTCCTTGTGGATTAGGGTTGACAGGCTCACGAATGAATGATAAAGTGCGCCAAAATAAACCAAGCTTATGAGAAGAGGTATAGTAATGATTAGCGTGAAATCTTATGGTCTTTCCAGCTTTAACATGCGTCAAGATCTGTTGCGGGGGGGGGGGCGTGAGCGAAAGGAGCATGTTCGGCTGGATGCCCGCTATTGTGGCAGCCGTTGTTCTTGCGTGCGCCGTTCTTCCGCAGTCGGCGTCGGCGCAGGGGCAGCCGTATAATCCGCCGCCGCCGCCGCCGGTGTTTCAGCCGCCGGTGACCCCGCCACCATCAGCAACGCCGCCGCTTCCGTTAGTAGAATGCACCGAGGGTATTGCGAACTGCCTTCTTCTGAACAGTATGAACATTCTCGGGCAGGTGGATGCGTTTGTTAATACTGATCCCTCGAAATACTACCAGAACTATCAGGATTCGCGGGGCACAACGTTCCGGGTGCTTAGCGGGGTACGTGAGAACGAAGTGCATGTCAAGCTGGACGTGGGAGTGGACCTGGGTCGGACCACCGCCAACATCGACGACAATGCATTCCAGGCCGAGGCAGTGATCAACGACGCGGTTTCAGCGATTCCCGACGGGATACAACTGGTTAGCGTTCAGTCCTTTTCGGGTGGTGCGCAGTCGGCGGCCCATACCTTCCGCAACGAGGTCAAGATTCTGCTGAAATCCGATCCCCTCTACACGGGCGCGCCTTTTGGTGTTCTCAATCCCGCATTAGGCGAAATCAACCTCGTCCACGACCTTACCAAGCTGGGCTTGGACGATGTTGCGCCAGCGACCGGAGTCCATGCCGCGATCCGCGGCACGAGCGTCGAGAGCAATGCGGTCGGCAACCGGGTCACGGTGACCGGCGGCGCGGAAAGTTCGGAGAACCCGCTTACGGACGATCCGGTGATTTATACCTACCAGCTTGCCGAGCAGGAGGCCAACACGAAGACGCTCATACATGCGGTGACCGGCGAACTGGTCGGCGGCTCGCCCCTGATGACCGAGGCGGAACGTCTTCTCCACACACAGGGCAGGTTCGCGCAGACGAACATTCTGGGGCTTGAGGTGCAGGGGCGCTTCGTTGACTCGAACTTCGAAACAACGGACAACGTGTTCCGGGCGACGGCGATTTCCAACTCGGTGACCAACGGCTATACGACGCAGATCCGAGCCTCGGACCCGGCGGTTCCCGGCTGGCAGAGCCGGCAGCACAATACCGCGATCCATGTGGTGGCGGAGACGCGTGGCAACGTGGTTTACTTCGGCAACCAAGCGCGCAGTATCGGACTCTCTGCCTCGTTACCCAGTACAGCGAACCTGTTCGGTCTGGGCCTTACGAACAGCAGGGTGACGCTGGCCAACAACCGCTTCGAGGCGTTGAGCATAGGCAACCTCATGCGTAGCGGACCGACCGGGTTCCGGCAAGAGTAGTAAAGAAATAGTAAAAAAATCTTGAGGATTGATTGGGCAGGTTCGTTAGAGCCTGCCCAATCTGTTTGAACGAAGCCGCTGATACGGCCGTCCGAATATGTGGAAAGTGTGTCGGTGCGTCCGAAGATCTCCGCCACGGCGGCGGGCAACTCGACGGTTGGATTGTCGCTCACGGGAGCGATGGATTCCAGTGTCATGTATCTGTTTGAGACGGCCCACTCGTCGTTCTGCTTGAGGAGGACGGCGCCGACGAGGCAGGTGATGGCGTCTTCGTTGGGGAAGGTGCCAACGAGGTTGGTACGTCGCTTGATCTCGCCGCTGAAGCGTTCGAGCGGGTTGGTAAAACGGAGCTTGGTGCGGTGCTCCCTGGGGAAAGGTCATATAGGCGTGGATGGTGTCGTGCTGGGACTCGTCCATGAGGGTCGCGAGCTTTAGCGCCTTGGGCCTGAGCTGGTCGGCGACCAGGCGCCACTGTGCGGCGGGTCCCGGACAAAATTCCGACCATCGGTCGACAGTTCCGCTTGCAAGTTGCCATCCTCGGCAGCCGGGAACCGGCAGGTCGCCTGCGGAAGAGAACGTGGACGCTCGGGCGAGGCGGTGCGGGTTGCCCGGGTGGGAACTGTCCAGGGCAGCGGATATCTGGTCCAGATCTTTCCGCCCGACCCCGCGGCAGCCTCGACGATCGACAGTCTGGCGACCCTCGGCATCACGGATGCCCATGCAGTGTGGCTCCGTCCCCTGATCGGAGTCCCGGACAAGCTGAGGAAAGATTCAGGACCCCGATCCGCAGGATCGCGCACCAAGCGGTTGAAAAAGCTGCGGCGGTCTGTCAAGATAGCGTCATCTGCTTCATGGAGAGTGTTTCGGTTTCTTGCAGAGGAGATTGCCATGCTTTCGGTTGCAATTGACGCGGAGCATTCTGAGAGCGGCTGTCTTCGGCGGTTCGGCCTGACGGGCCTGTTTCCCGTCCGCGGAGTGGCTGCTCCGCGCGTCGGTGCCGATCGTCCCACCGCCTCACCGCCAGATAACCCGCTCCTTGGCCGCGGCGCTCCACCGCGAACAACACCGCCCGCTTTCCGCCGGCCAAGGCGCCGTCCACTTCTACCAGTCCCAACAGCATGTAGCCCCGATCCCGGTCCTGCATGGTGCAGCACAGCTTGCGCACCATCAAGACCACCTGTTGTATCCCAAATTAAACCGGTGAATGACCCCGAAAATTTCCTACAATAATTGACAGTTGAAACGAGAATTTGTCGAAATAATGCGGAGGATGCGGCGGGGAATGCGCATTCTGATGAAATGCGCACCTTAATATTCAATGTTTTGGTCGCTCATTTAGGCAATCCTCCATCGCATTGTGAATAGTGGGGCCTGCCGTGATACTTGTGGGATCCAGTACCGCTCAAGGCTCGGTATTTACAATGATTGCTCCCAGCTAATCAGCCCTCCGCTTTATTTAGTATCGTCGTGCTTAATGAAGCAAGATGAAGGGTACTGGATTTTCAATCGACACTGATAGTAATCAGGATTCTGAAATTAAACCAGCTTGTCCCGCGGCGTTTTTCCGGAGAAGAACGCATCCAGATTATCCAAGGCGCGAAAACCCATGGCATCGCGGGTTTCAAATGTGGCACTTCCTATATGGGGCAGCATGAATATGTTTACGTGCGCTGAAAATGCAGGGTTGCCTCCGGGTTCGGTGCGAAAGCAATCCAGTCCCGCGGCAGCGATTTTGCCCTTTCTTACCGCGCAGAGCAGGGCATTCTCGTCAACCAGCGCACCTCTGGCGGTGTTGACTAGAATCGCTCCATCGGGCATTTTTTCAAACGCTCTTGTATTCATCATATTCGCTGTTTCTGGGGTTGCTGGACAGTGTAAGGAAAGAAACTCGGATACCGACAGAAGCGAATCCAAATCCTGATGATAGACTGCTCCCTGCTCCAGTCTGGGGTCGAGTCGGTTCCGATTGTGGTAGTGCACCTCCATCTCAAATCCCCGCGCCCGTCTGGCCACTACCTGACCAACTTTGCCCAAACCAATGATGCCCAGGCGTTTCCCTGTTACCTGGTGGCCAACCATAAATGCAGGACTCCAACTGTCCCACCGGCCTTCTCGGACCAGCTTGTCGCATTCCGCGGCCCGTCGTGCGGCTCCAAGTAGCAGCAAAATGGCAATTTCGGCAGTTGCATCGGATAGTACATCTGGGGTATTTGTAACAGTGATGCCTTGATTTCGCAAAGCCGTAAGATCACAATGATCAACGCCCACGGAATAGTTAGCGATAATTTTCAGTCGATTGCTCAGTTGCACGACTACGTCCTTGTTAAAAATCTCGGAGTGGCACGGCATAATAGCGTCCACTCTGTGACTCATTTTCACAATGCGTTGCGGAGAATTGACGCTATCCTCCGCGTTAAGGATTACGTCGTAGTCTTTTTGGGCGCGGGCTTCGGTATTGGTTGAGAGTTTGCGGGTTATCCACAGTACTGGTTTAGCACTCATTCCTATCACGAATTCTCTGCTCAATGGGCTGGACAGCCTAGTTTCCATCTGAGGAATTGCTGTCGCGTTTGCGGATGCATTCATCCCAGAAGTCATAGGCCACCATCGGCAGAACAATGGCAAGGATAATGGCGAACGGCAACCCGCCCCAAAAACCGGCAAATCCGATCGAAATACTGTGTGACAGTCCGATAACGAATGCGAACATCAGTAGTAGCCCGGCCAAGCCGGACAGTATCTTGACGAGTCTTGAGTTCATCAGGCGCTCCTGAGAGAAATTTTACATCAAAGAAGAGATTTGAGCAGGGTCAGTTCACTTACCCTGCAAGGCACTCAATACCCAGCGCGTTGCCCTAAACAAACGGTCATCCTCGTTTGTTCCACCGACTAGTTGAATGCCAATGGGCATGTCGTCAATGCCTTCGAGTAAAGGCAGTGATATGCATGGCAGGCCGGCTAACGTCCAGATTGAACAGCAGATTGGATCACCCGTACCTTGTTCAAAAAGCGGCGCTTCCCCCAGGGCCGATGGTGTGAGAATTGCATCATAATCATTAAACAGCTGGCTAAACCATTTTTCTGCAGCTGGAATTACATCAAGTGCATCAGCATATTGCTGACTGGTTATTTTGTCAGCAGATTCGAGCGCATTGCGCATCGTACTGGTGAGCATGCTTTCATGGGTTTCTCTCACGCTCTGGAGATTTTGGCTCAATTCATAGCTGTAAATGATCCGTAAACTTTCAATCAGTCCGGCAAATGACTGCGGCGCTGGAATTCGATCGACTTGTTTGCCCAGTGCGGCCAGTAATTCCAGAGTTCCCTCGCTAAGAGAAGATGAATACCGGTCAGCATAAGACAGGTCGAACCAGGCAAACACGGGCTCAACCGGCGGATCAGAGTCGAATCCTTTCAGCGTACGAGGGCGCGGTTTCAAATAACTCATTGAATCCGCTGCATCATAGCCGCCTATGGCATCACCAAGCAGCGCGAGGTCACTCGGGTGCAGTCCGAACGCACCGATCTGGTCCAGATGAGACGAGGTTGCCAACACTCCGCGGCGCGAAACAATACCCCGCGTGGGCTTGTATCCGTAGATTCCGCAGTACGAAGCGGGGCGTATTGTAGAACCGTTTGTCTGACTGCCAATCGTTAACGGAACCTGCCCGGCGGCTACCGCCGCAGCAGAGCCGCTGGAGGACCCGCCTGGACTATAACCGAGATTATGGGGATTCCTGGTGGCGGATGCGTGCATATAGGCGAATTCAGTGCAAACGGTTTTACCAAGTATCACCGCACCTGCTTCCTTGAGTTTTTCCACGATTGCAGCGTCGGATTCCGGTTGACGGCCTGCAAAGACAACACTGCCCATCTCGGTGGGGAAATCAGCTGTATCAATAATGTCCTTAATACCCACTGGGATGCCGTGAAGAACTCCCGTAGGCTGCCCGCGTCGCCGAATTTCATCCAAAGTACGAGCTTGATCCAGGGCATGCTCCGGGTCCACATGAACCCAGGCCCTGATCTTTTCATCAGTCTGCTTGATTACGTCAAGGTAGTGTCTGACGAGACTTTCCGAGGTTAGAACTCCCTGCTTGATCAGCTGAACGTACTCTCTGGCTGGTTTTGCCTGACTCAAGTCGAAAGCGTTCATCTTTTCCAACTCCTGTCAATTGACAGGGCGTTAAGGAATATAGACTCCGAACAGCGCATCCGGCAGCCATAGTGCAAGACCCGGGAACATGTACATCAGGAACATGCAGAATATGACAATGGAAAGGTACGGCATGATGCCTTTGAAAATCTGCATGAGCTCAATTTCCTTCTTTAGCACACCTTTCAAATAATAGGCTGACATCGCCATAGGTGGGGTCAGAAACGAAGTCTGCAGGTTGAGTGCCACCAGCATTGCAAAGAAGTAGGGGTTGACACCGAAAGTGTCCAGCATGGGCAGGAATATTGGTACGAAAATTATCAGAATTTCTGACCACTCGAGCGGCCAGCCAAGCAGGAAGATAATCAACTGCACCAGAATCAGAAACTGCCAGGGCTGTATATTCATCGCTAAAAACCAGCCCTCAATAACATCATGCCCGCCCAGATAGGAAAATACTGAGGCGAAGGTCCACGAGCCTACAAACATCCAGCACACCATGGCGGTTGCTTTCGCAGTCAGGAATACCGACTCCTTTACCTTGGTCCAGGTCAAAGAACGATAGAGAACTGCCAGCACCAAACCTCCAAGAGCGCCCATGGCTGCTGCTTCGGCAGGAGTGGCTAGTCCCCCCAGGATGGAACCGAGCACCAGCATGATCAGCAGAGTCAACGGCACAAAAGAAACGAGCAGTTGGAAATAGATTTCTTTTCGAGTGATTGAATCATCTACAACGGGTTTGGGCGCAATGTTCGGATTGATCATCACGCGGAAAATAACATAGAGAATATACATGCTGGCCAGCAACAGGCCGGGGAATACGGCGGCGGCATACAGTCGTAGTGGCGAAAGTTCAGCAATGGCGGCATAGACGATCAGCATGATTGAGGGTGGGATCAAAATACCAAGCGTTCCACCGGCGCATATCACGCCAGCGCTGAAATCCTTTCGGTAGTGCGCATTGACCATTGCCGGGAAAGCCAGTAAACCCATCAGCGTAACGACTGCACCCACAATTCCGCTGGCAGTCGAAAATACCACGCACGTAATCAGCGCCGCGATCGCCATGGAGCCGGGCATGTTTCTTGCAGCCAGCTGCAAGGATGAAAACAGTCGATCAACAATGTTGGAACGTTCGACCACGTACCCCATGAACAGGAACAGTGGTATGGCGACAAGGGTGTCATTCTCCATTACAGAATAGGTATTCTGGTTAAGAAGATAGAAGATTTGATTGTTGAAAGCATCCGCGATGACTTCAATGGACCCCGCTTTATAGTAAGCGAAGTAGCCAAAGCCCACGCCCATGGCGATCAATGTGAACGCAATGGGAAAGCCCAGCAGAACTAGGACGATAAACAGTCCCAGCATAAAAATTGCAACTTCAGGATTGGTCATCTCTAGTATTTGTTGGAATCAGGTCGCAAATTGGCTTTGACCGATTGGTACTGCCAACTACCTGTCCCCGGATCGAGCCGCCCGTTCCATCAGCAGTGATTCAGTTTCACTGACGTCTTCAAGACGGTCAAGCCACTTGCTCGTTCGCATGGCTTTCCAGCAGCGCAGCAGTTCGGCGATTCCCTGAATGATCAACAAGCCACCCGAAAGAGGGATAAGGGTTTTAAAGAAATAGATTTGTATTCTTGCCGGACTGTTCCAGCTGACTTCCTTGTAGCGCCAGGAATCAGCTGCGATTTCTGTGCCAAACCAGAAAAGCGCCAGCATTCCGGGAAAGAAAAACAGCAAGTAAAGAATGAAATCGACGGTCGCCTGTACTTTTACGGGAAAGAGCCTGTAAATAACATCGCCTCTTACATGAGTGTCTTGGGCCAGTGCGTAGGGCCCGGCCATAAGGAAAAGCGCTCCGTACATCTGCACCATCATGTCGAACGCCCAGACAGTCGGTGCGTTTAATACGTAGCGAACAAAGACTTCGTAGGAAACAGAAAATGTCAGAATCAGGATACACCAGCCAAAAGCCCTTCCAACCCAGATGCTGAGGCTCTCAATTCCATAGATGAGTCGGGTCATCAATCTTGCTCTGACGTGGTTGTAAAGAGTCGGATTTTAACAGAGATGAATCGGGTGGGTTGACTCGACTTTCGTCTTCGGGTGCGATTGAAAGTGATGCGTAAATCAAATTAATTCGTCAGGCAGTTTTTCGGTTACCCCCTTCCCAGTAGGCTTCCCATTGCTCATTGGCCCGGCACAACCGAAGCGCGAGCATGTTATCCACGTTGTCGGCACTCCACCAAGCCCCCGGCCGCTTGAGCCGGGCTTGAATGACGTAACGATGTGCGCTCTCGATCTCTCCGGAGCCGATCGGCAAATCCTTCTCGGCGGCACCCTGATAGTCCACCTGATCCAGGCGCTTGCGCAAATACCGATGGGCTCTGCGCACCGGCGCATCCTCATCGGCAACCGAGGGCGCTTCAATATGCGCCATCAGCGCTTCAACCACCTGCACCGCCTGATTGGCTTTCAATCTTTGTTTCTGCTGCGACAGCCAGGCCGATACATCCGACGCACAACTCGGTGCCGCCGCCGACAGATATTCGCATAGATGCATGAAATCCACCAGATAGCTGCCATTACTGCCAAACTTCTCTTCCACCTGATTGCGAATCCAGACCGCACCGTCGCCGACCGCATGCAATTGCGTACCACGACCGAAATCAGCCCGCCTGGCACAATCATACAACTGCCGTCCGGTCTCTTCGACACCGCCTGAGAAATTCCCCCCATAATGAACCTTGAGGCTCTGCTGCGCGTGCGCAATGGTAAGCCGAATCTCCTGCCAATTCAACACTTTATCTTTACGTTTGTCGGACACCTGTGAATCCACAGTCACCACCGGAACCATGCTCCCGTCGGTCTGTGCGATCACATGCCTGACCCCGTCAGTATCCGGCCATTCGCAATTCAACTCCTGCTGCTCATGCATCGCTTTGCCGTGCTGCTCCGTCACCTCTCGAATGCCACTCACCGGCACCTCAATGCCGTAATGCTCCCGCAACCTGAGCTGAGCCTGTGCGAATGGCAATTCCGCACCAAAGTCCGTCACCGCACGCTGCAATGGTTTCGACAAACCACGACACGATACTTGCGCCTGCTTTGAAAATCCTCGAAGCAAATGGCGGCCCTTGCGAAACAACCTTTCTTCTACTTCTATGACGTCGAACGTGCTGCGCCACCAGAGTTTTTTTTTCCTGCACTACGCACTTCCGAGTCCGCCTTCAGAAGCGCTTCTACATGTTGGCTCCGGCTTTCGGCCCAACTGCCAAGAGTCGCCTTGCCCAGTTCGCGGATCTTTTTAATAATCTTCTCCTCCGCTTCGTCTGCAATCTGAATGTTATCGTCTCGATCCGCTGCAATCTGTACCAACTCATCAACACAGGTACGCAATTCGGGGTTTGCATTGAGAAATTTCAGCAGATTTTCGTCTTTTTTTGCAGTCAATGAATTCATGTAAAATTACCTTCTACGTCAATACCAATGCTTCTATATTTTAAACTAACGCATCACTTCCAATCGCACCCTTCGTCTTCGTTAATCCCAAGTCGCTCATCTGTGCGTCACCCGCTATGGCAGAAATCGGCAGCGTTGGCGCAGAAACAGAAAAATTCTACTGCCAGACTGTCTCCATTTGAGGAATCGGGATAGAAGCGGAAATTTACCGCAATACATCCTGGAACGCCCCAATGCGTGCCAGTACAACAGCACCAGTCGCGGCGCTGCAGTCCATACTTCTCATTAAATGAAAGCGGGGACCTTATCAATCCCCGCTTTCATACCACCAAGTTCGTGACAGTTTCTTGAATTACCCAAAATAATGGGCGTAGGCCAGTTTATAGTCCGGCTGATTCAGGTTGAGATAATTCATTACCTCTTTCGCATATGCCTTTTGGGATTCGATGACTTTTGCGAAAAAAGGATCGCTCTCTGACATACGCGTCACAACAGAATCCCATGCTTCCAGCTGTTTTGACATCACTGAATCGGGCGTACGATATACGTTGACCCCTTGTTCGTCTCTCAGCTTGATAAGATCAGCCGCGTAGCTGCGGGCTACCTTTTATACATAAGTCTAGTCTGGACGCATTAACCGATAAATTCCGCCCTCCGGGCCAAGTCTGACCATCAGCTCATAGGCTTGTGCCATGGCGGACAGCCGAGTGTATCCCTCCCAGATCTTCTTGTATCCCGGCGGCGGGTCTTTGCGCCGGTTCAGATAGCCGCCCATGATCGCCATGGTTCGCACCGCCGTGCCCAGATCATCAGGCTCGGCCAGGCGATTGTCCCGGGCGAAATCTTCCAAGACGGCGATTTCAATGTCGCTGAACAGCACCTCAGGCGGCAGTTCCGGCGTTTCCCGGCCCATCAGCACCATCGCAGCCAGACGCCACGCAATCACCGCCTTGATGGTCACCGCACGCTCAATCCGGTCGCAGCTCCGATGGCTCAGGAATTCCACCTTGCAACCGCTTTTCAGAACCCGATGCCAGTCCTCTATCCGCCAGCGCAGCCGGTAGCGCTCAATCACCTGTTCCGCCTGCTCAAACGAATCCACCGGCAATGTGGTGAGCAGCAGCCACTCCACCGCCTCCAAGCCGGCCGGCGGCGAGGGCTCCAGCACATGCACCGCATTCAGCTTGACCGGCGACTCGCCTTTCAGATGTGTCGCCTTGACCGGCACCGGAAGCTCAAGCGGCATCCAGCGCAGCTCAACCGCCGCCGTGCGCTGTTCCCGCCTGACCTTGCCTGGCTGACCGCGGCTTGGACGCCGCGCCGACTGCTGCCCCATGTGAATCTCCAGCTCGCCGCCACAGGTCGCACCGCGCACCTTGTCGAACAGCTTCACGGCCTGCTTGACCCGCTTGCCATCACGCGGCGCCCACTCATGACCCAGCACCCGGTCTTTAGCCGCCCGAGTCAGCACCTCCACATTGCCCAGCTGCCGGGCCAGCGCATACAGCTCAAAACTGTCGCCCTCCCGATCCATGACCGAAACCACCCGAACCCCATCCAGCTGCGCCGCCAGCGCCGAACATTCCCGCAGCCCCGCACGCCAGCGACCCATCTTGTTCTCATCCGCCTCGCGCCGGCCGTCTTTCGGCAACGAATCATACTGGATGTGCGGCACCCCCAAAGGCACCCCAGCCTCGTTCAAAACCAGCTGCGAGTGCATGTGAATCCCCAGCGTGCCCATGGATGACTTGTTGCGGCTGATCAGCCCCATGCCCTTGCACTCGCCATGATCGGCGAAGTTCAAGTCGGTGCCATCCTGCACGCACAGCACCTCAGCACAGCCCTGCATGCGCGCCAGCGTGCGCTGGCGGTGCGGCGCCAGAATGTTGCACGGGGTCACCTCCGAGTCGGCCGGCTGATCAATCAAGCGGTAATGTCCATAGACCGCCGCCTTGTCGCCGACCGCCGCGGCCGGAAACGACGACATCGGCGCCGCCGCCTGCAGCGACGCGCTTTTCACCAGCCGCTTGCTCAAGCGCTTGTCCCCCAGCGGGGCCGCGCCCAATTCATGGTCTGCCCATTGTTCACTGTCCAAACCCTCACCTGCGCCGCGCGGCGCAATCCGAAACGGGTCCGCCACCCCCAGAAGGTCTCGCCAGCCACGCTCCACTTCATACAGATACACCGATTTCACCGCTGCCGCGGCACCCGCAGACGACATCCGCCCCCGCCCGGCGGTCTGGCCCACATGCGTCCAGTTCGAGGCCCGCAGCGAGGCCCCATCATAGCATACCGGGTTGATGAAAGTCTCCACCAGAAACGGCCGGTAGCCATAGCAGCGCTCGAAATCAGCCGGCAGACGCCGCAGCGCCATCCCCAGCGCCTTGGAAGCCAGGTTCGCACAGCGCACCTGCGGGCGAATCAAAAACCGGCTCAGCCCGACTACCCGGTGCAGATGCATCCCGCGCTGCGCCGCATCCCAGCCCATCCATTGGTCGCGCGCCCGCAACGTCAAGGCCGATGCCGCAAAGCCAAAGCCGCCCAGTATGCCATGGTCTGACTCAATGAAATAGCGCAGCTGACAGCCCGCATGAACCGCCGCGCCGCGCGGATGCTCGCGCGCCATCAGCTCATTCCACAGCTGGCGCTGCGGCCGGTCAGCGACCCGCGTCAAGCGTAGCCCCGACAGCTGATCAACCCGTCCCGGCACCTGCTGTGCAGGCGGCACCGGCTCGCCCGTTCCCCGAGCCTGACCGCGGCTGCCACCGCCGCGCGACTCGGGCAGCATCACCTGCCCCGAGTGTTCCAGTCGGCGCAGAGACTTCATGCAGCTGGCCTGCTGAAGCTGACCGCCGGCGTCCTTGAAGTCAAACAGCTCGCACACCGCACGCCCAACCGCGGTGCGGGTTTCGAAAGTCTCCGAGCTCAGTAGCGACTGGACCTGCTCAAGGCCCCGGGGAGACGACAGCTGGCTGTGAATCTGGCTTTGCACATACATAAAAATGAAGTGTAAAGCACAGACATATCATTTGTCAAGTCCAATTTGTGCCCTACAGGTAGGCTGCGGGTGTTGTGCCAGTAGAAGTTTGAGTTTTCAGCTTCCGAAGCATACTTCAGGATTGCTTTCTGCTCGTCTGCCAAGCTGTCGTAGGTATCTTTATTGAAAGTACACTCGAAGAATTCCTGGGACTGGTGAAAGCTGGCCAAATGGTAGTGCTTGGACACATCTTGCATTCCGAAGTCGCGGTCGGATGTCGGATTGTTGAATTCTGCCGCATCAATCAAGCCAGATTTCATAGCGGGCTGAATTTCGCCACCCGGCAGCTGAACGACTGACATGCCCATTTCCAGCATTACGTCTGCAGCCAAGCCAACGGTTCGATATTTCAAGCCGCTCATCTGGCTCGCGTCATTGATTTGTTCCTTAAACCATCCCAATGGCTGTGCTGGCATTGGACTGTTGAAGAAACTAACTACGTTCAAGCCAAGATTTGCCATCATTTCGTCAAATAGTTCCTGACCGCCGCCGTAGTAGATCCAGCCTAGGACTTCCTGACTCGACCAGCCGAAACAGGGGCCGGTTCCAAACAGTGAGGCAACTGGAGATTTTGAATACCAGTAAGCAGGCACATAATGAGCCGCATCAAGCACGCCGCGGTGAACCGCATCCTGCATTTGGCTGGTTTTAACAACCGAGTTGACCGGTAGCAGTTCAATTTGTAATGCATCTCCAGCCATCGCATTTACGCGATCAACATAGGACTGAGCATTCTTGAGGAAGATGCCTCCACCCCAAGCTGCCTGCATTTTCAAGGTTTGTGTTTGCGCTTTAACAATCGCAGGCGCTGCCAAGGTTCCCATAGTTGCAGTAGCAGCAATAGCAGATCCCTTTAGGAACTTGCGACGTGAGTTATCAGTTTTCATAAGTAATTCCTATAGTAAATTTGGAAAAGAATCCCCAACACCGCCAAGGTCTAAAACATCAGGACGTATGGAATTTAGGGGAATGAATTGTGTAAATTGTGTAGCGATTATATATAACAAAAATACTGTATACAAAATAACGACGATTCTATTGTGACTCAAAGTCTTATGACGATTGCACAACCGTTTCTGCGCTTTCCTGCTGACTACGATAGAATTCGCCCGGAAGTTGTGGAATTTACGGATAGACTAGAAGATTGTCGTAAACAATTCATGAATTGTATCGAATGGAAATTCTTCGTCTATTAGCTCAGATATTAATATTATTCATCTGTTTTTAATGAATCTTTCAAAATTTAACAATTTTATTTTAAATGTTTTCTAGAGCCTGTATCACGATCGGGTGTACGGTTTCATCATCTTAAAATTGTCGATTAATTCAGTCCTAAATGGTTAGAAATGCAGTATTCAGAATTCTAACATTTTGATGAAGCATACATTACGTGAATAAATTCATTTTAATGTTTGATATTAATATATAAAACTAATTTATCTTTGTTCTTTATACTGTTAACTTAATTTGATCGTTCAATATAGTCGCCCGTGTCCGTATTGACTTTCACCCGATCGCCTATGTTGATGAAAGTCGGAACATTGACTCTAATTCCGGTTTCTGCCATCGCTGGCTTGTAGGACCCAGCTGCAGTCTGACCTTTTACTACGCCTTCTGTGTCTATGATTTCCAGCGACACGTTGTCCGGCAACTCGACTCCGATAGGAGAACTGTTGTAAAGGTTGATTTGCACTTCAAGGTCGGGAATCAAATATCCAACCTGGTCTGCCAAATCCTCGGAATCAAGTTCAATTTGTTCGTAAGATTCCATGTCCATGAAATAATATCTTTCGTTTTCGGAGTAGAGAAACTGCATGGGTCGATACTCCACATGGGCTTTTTCTAGTTTGTCATCGGAGCGAAACCGATCATTTCTCTTCGTCCCTGCTGAAATGTCTTTCAGTTCCAACTGAACGAATGCGCCTCCTTTTCCAGGTTTGACATGTGATTTTCGAAGAACCCTCCACAATGAACCGTCAATCTCAAGGAGATTTCCGATCTTTGTCTCAAACGCAGAAATTTTCATGGTTTTCAGTTTTCTCCCGCAATTTGCTTTAATGAATACTGATACGTGCGGTAATATTGAATTAATGTTTCTAATATACCAGTATTGGTAGCTCAATCATTTGTCTCCTGATGAATCTAGCAATTGACAAGCAAAAGTTTGGTGTAAATAAATTCCTCAAAGGTGTATCTACATCTAGCGGTGTTTACATCATGAAAGACGCAAACAATGCTCCTTTGTATATTGGCAAGGCGAAGAATCTTAGAAATCGGCTTCGTTCTTATTTTCGTCCATCCGGTCTTTCTCATCGAATCGAAGTCGTGATGCAGCAGGTTGCCGATGTTGAAACTATCGTAACTCGAACTGAAACCGAAGCATTGCTGCTAGAAAACAATCTGATCAAATCCAGTAAACCTCATTACAACATCAATCTTCGAGATGACAAAAGCTATCCCTACATTCGTCTGGATGATTCCCATGAATTTCCGAAATTGGGGTTTTACCGCGGAAGCAGAAAGGAGCCCGGGCGATACTTCGGACCTTTCAGTAGTGCTGCCGCAGTACGGGAAACGCTTTCGCAACTCCAGAAAGTGTTCCCAGTTCGGCAGTGTCGAGATTCATTTTTCCGCCATAGATCCCGTCCCTGCCTGCAGCACCAGATACAAAGATGTACGGCACCTTGTGTCGGTCTGGTGCGCCGCGAATCATATGTGGAAGATGTTGATCAAGTCGTTAATTTTCTGATGGGTAAGAATCATGATTTGAATGAGTTGCTGATGAAGCGCATGGAAGATGCTGCAGCAGTTCAGGATTTTGAAACTGCAGCGAAATATCGAGATCGAATCTCTGCAATTCAACGGCTGAGAGAGTCCCAGTCGGTAGAGGGCGGAACTACGGACGTTGATGTAATTGCAGCGGTTTCTTCCGGTGAGTTGCTGTGCATTCAACTGGTGATTTTCAGAAGCGGGCGAAATGTTGACTATCGAACTTATTTTCCGAAGCCTGGCATTGCAGCGAATCTTGAAGACGTTCTTTCCGAGTTCATTCCAAGATACTATCTGGACCGTGAAGCACCGCCCCAGATTCTAGTTGACCGACAGATTCAGGAAAGTGAGATCATCATTGACGCGCTTAGAGAACAAAGCGGACGACGAACAACAATTCGATGTCCAATCCGCGGAAGCAAGGTAAAGTTGGTTGAAATGGCTAGAAGCAATGCTCAAGATGCCATTCGACGCCGTTTGAGTGAGAGAGAGTCTCTGGATAATCGCATGGCTGCACTCGTGGAGATGCTGAAACTGGATGACGTACCTGCCAGAATTGAGTGCTTTGATATCAGTCATACCGCAGGCGAGAAAACCGTCGCGTCTTGTGTTGTATTTGATCAGAATGGTCCGGTGAAATCAGATTACAGAAGCTTGAACATTTCGAACATTACTGGAGGTGACGACTATGCTGCAATGGAAATTGCACTCAATCGACGCTATAGCAAAATCAGAGATGGTGAGGGAAAACTGCCTGATTTGGTGCTGATTGATGGAGGCAAAGGTCAGCTTCATTCTGCCCTAAATGTAATGGATGAATTGCAGATTGCCGACATTCGGCTTGCCGCGATCTCAAAAGGCAGAGAACGCAAACCAGGCAATGAACAGATCTGGGTTCCAGAAATTGACCAGCCTGTTGAAATCAACGAGACAGCGCTCCTGCTACTTCAACAAATTCGCGATGAAGCCCACAGATTTGCTTTAATGGGGCATCGCAGTCGACGAAATAGCGCTCGAAAGAAATCGATATTGGAAGACGTGCCAGGAATAGGGCAACGTCGTCGCTCAAATCTTCTAAAACACTTCGGTGGATTGCAGGGAATTGCCAACGCAGGCATTGAGGAACTAGAAAAAGTTCCTGGAATCAGTCCTAGTCTGGCTGAAAAAATCCATTGTCAACTCCACGGAAAACAGTAAACACATGCCTCTGACGATTCCAAACATTTTGACCATCGCGCGAATTATCGCAATTCCAGTTTTTATCATTGCCTACTTTCTGTCGACAGATCAAAGAAACACCGTTGCGGTTGCTATCTTTGTGCTTGCAGCATTGACGGACTGGCTGGATGGGTTTCTTGCTCGCAAACTTAAAGAAGTTTCTCCGTTCGGAGCTTTTCTGGACCCTGTAGCAGACAAACTCATTGTATGCACTGCACTTGTGCTACTCGTCTCTGACGACAATGTTTCCGACCAAGTTTTGTTTCAGAGCATTTTTACCATTTCAGTCATCATCATTGTAGGAAGAGAAGTAAGTGTAGTTGCATTGCGTGAATGGATGGCCGAAATGGGGCAACGTGCCAACATTGCAACGTCATATCTTTCAAAAGGCAAAACCTTTTTACAGATGTTCGCGATCATATTGCTTCTCTATGGCCAGTCTATTAATGAATTTCCTACACTGGTGGCAGGTGAGTTACTGCTTTATATAGCAGCTGCTCTGACAATTTGGACAATGTTTCTTTATCTTCGGAACGCTTGGCCGATACTTACGTCCAAAGAAAAGTAAGTACATTATTCATTTAGGAATTCAACAAGATCTCCATAGCCGTTAATCTGATTGAATTGCACGAAGTACCCAGTATGCACATTACGCACATCAAAATTATGTAGCTACTATTCTCATACTAGTTGATATGGGGATGCTAAATCACCTAAAATTAGGTAATATCCTGAAATGAGTGTTCGTTTTTCAAGCGGGAATAGCTCAGTTGGTAGAGCGCAACCTTGCCAAGGTTGAGGTCGCGAGTTCGAACCTCGTTTCCCGCTCCATTTTTTACATCATTTCACTTGGCATAATCGCTTATTGAGGAAAATCCACTCACTTCCAATTGAATTGTGGCCGGATGGCAGAGAGGATATGCTGCGGCCTGCAAAGCCGTTTACGCCGGTTCGAATCCGGCTCCGGCCTCCAAACTCTTAGTCAGTTAACAGAATAGATTCGGCCCGGGTGGCGAAATTGGTAGACGCAAGGGACTTAAAATCCCTCGGGATGATTCCCATGCCGGTTCGAGTCCGGCCCCGGGCACCAACATGCAGGGATGACAGGATAGATTAAATTCCCCTAGATTGGAAAGTATTGCCGGCCATCAGCAAGGGTTTGAGAGGGTTCACTTCAATCTTGATATCAGCGAATTTACCAAAGCCTCAATTTCTTCTTCAATGATGATGCTATTCAGGATTTGGTCGGAAACAAATCCTTCTCGATTTTGAAATTTCAAGAATTCCTGTAAGCCATCATAGTAGCCGCAAGTGTTCAACAATCCAATCGGCTTGTTGTGGTATTTCAGCGCATTCCACACCAATGCCGTAAACAGCTCCTCAAGCGTACCAATTCCACCTGGCAATGCAATAAATCCGTCAGAAAGACTGAACATTAGCCGCTCTCGCTCCTCAAGCGTATCCACATAGTGCATTTCCGAGACATCACTTTCCGGTATCTCAATGTCCACTATGACTCGAGGAATAATTCCGATGACTTCTCCATTGGCAGATGAAGCCGATCGCGCGAGTTCCCCCATCAAACCGATTGATGCACCACCGTAAACAATCCCGATATTCTTTGAGGCAAGATAGCGCCCCATCCTTTGCGCTGCATGGATATATTGCTCTCGTTGTCCTTTTTGCGAGCCTAGAAATATGCAAATTCGCACGTGTTAGAAACTCCTATTTCTTGAGAAAAATGAACTAACTGAACACCGCAGAAGTGTTGCCAGAAAGATCGGCAAATACGAATTCAGTGTATGCTCGGATGGCTAATATAATATAGTTAACCGATGAAAGGAATTGGGGAGTTGTTTTCTAGCAAGCAAATGGCGAAACCTGTTCCTTTATTTTTATTTGTTAGCGACAGTTATGAGCGATAAAAATAAAGTCATTGAAAAGACTTATGTAACCGCCTCAGGACTATTTGAAGATTCCTGCAAATTGGCGGCCAGAGTTTTGGAAAGCGGCTTTCGCCCCAATTATTTGGTGGCACTTTGGCGTGGCGGCACACCGGTGGGAATTACCATTCAGGAGTTACTTGCATATTACGGAATCAAGACAGATCACATTGCAATACGAACATCTCTTTATGAGAATATCGGACGCCGTGCCGGCAATATTCGAATACATGGTCTAGGCTATTTGATTGATCGGATCAATGTAGATGATTCGTTACTGATTGTAGACGACATATTCGATACCGGAATTACAATCGATGCACTGATTGCTGAAATTGAAAGGAAGGCGAGAAGAAATACACCCAAAGATATACGCGTAGCTGCCACCTGGTTCAAACCAAAAGAAAACCTGACTGATCGAATTCCGGATTACTACGTAAAAGCTACCGACAAATGGGTTGTTTTTCCGCATGAGTTGCTAGGATTGAACTTTGAGGAAATTCAGGCAAACAAGTCATACATAGCGAATGTGATGAAGAGTCTCGAAAAAAACATCGACATCTCACCGCAATAATTTCATATCAATTTTATTCATCCACTATTTGTAGGCGAAATGAAAAAAAATCAAAATCAATCTCCACCAGACTTTCTGGTACATGACCGTGAAGATTCAGTCGGAGTCGTGGTAGTTGAAGAAAAACTTTCGGGAAAAGTACTATCGGGCTGGGTCATGGAAACCGACGAAACCATCGCTATCATGGCAATTGACGATATACCTCTCGGACATAAAATTGCACTGACAGACCTCAATGAGGGTGCCGAAGTCATCAAATACGGATTTTCAATTGGCCGAACAGTCGCTCCGGTTCGTAAAGGCTCACACTTGCATGTACACAATACAAAAACGGAAAAATGGTAGTGACGGAATTTAAAGGAATTCGAGGTTATCGTAGGGGAAATGGTCGTGTAGGCATACGCAACCATGTCATAATTTTGCCGTTGGATGATCTTTCAAATGCAGCTTCAGAAGCGGTCGCTAACAATATAAAAGGAACGCTTGCTCTTCCTCACCACTATGGACGGCTGCAATTTGGCGAAGATCTGGAATTACATTTTCGTACGCTGATTGGGACCGGCAGCAATCCAAATGTAGCAGCGTGTGTAGTAATTGGTATTGAACCGGGTTGGACACAACGGGCCGTCGATGGCATCGCCCAAACTGGTAAGCCTGTCCAAGGATTTGCCATTGAGAAGAATGGCGATATCAACACCATTGCACAAGCGTCCCGTACGGCGAAGGAATTTCTTCATTGGGCATCAGAACTTCAGCGAGAGCCCTGTGACCTGAGTGATTTGTGGGTTTCCCACAAGTGCGGCGAATCCGATACGACTTCCGGTATCGGTGCGAATCCAACCGTCGGAAATCTGATCGACAAGCTGGACCCGCTGGGAGTCACGAACTGTTTTGGCGAAACATCGGAACTTACGGGTGCCGAACTGCTTTGTAGAGATCGTGCCGTATCCCCCAAAGTTGGCGAAAAATTTCTCTCGACTTGGCAAGCTTACATGGACGAAGTGATCGAACCAAACAAAACCAATGATCTGTCCGAAAGTCAACCAACCAAGGGAAATATTGAAGGCGGTTTGACGACCATTGAGGAAAAAGCACTAGGCAATCTACAGAAGATTGGAAAGAATACTTCGTATATTGACGTCCTTAAACCTGCGGAAACACCGACCAGTGGACCAGGACTGTATTTTATGGATACTTCTTCTGCTGCTGCTGAATGCGTAACCCTACAGGCTGCTGCCGGTTTTGTTGTGCATGTATTTCCAACTGGGCAAGGCAATATCATCGGCCATCCAGTGGAACCTGTAATCAAATTGACCGCAAATCCAAGAACGGTGCGCACCATGGGCGAGCATGTTGATCTGGATGTTTCTGGCATTCTACGCCGTGAGATGACTTTGGACGAAGCAGGCGACTTGCTGATTGACATGACAATACGCACTTGCAATGGACGACTAACAGCTGCCGAAGCTCTCGGTCATCGTGAATTTGTCATGACTAAACTCTACAGAAGTGCATAAAGGAATGAGATGGCCATCGTAAAACTGAAACAAGCCTCAATCGGAAGTGCTGCAGCATTGAGCGGAACTGATGAGGTCCAAAAAATTGTACGACAGATGCTGCAGATCATCCAAGAGGGTGGTGAACAAGCTGTTCTGGACTATGCACGGGATCTAGACAACTGGACTGGACAAATCCTGTTAAACCAGGCAGACATTGAAGCCGCTGAAAAGCATCTCAGCGATACCCTGAAACAGGATATTCAATTTGCACACCAGCGTGTGAGGACATTCGCAGAACGTCAACTGGAAAGCCTTTCGGAGTTTGAGGTGGAACTGGCACCTGGATTGTTAGCTGGGCAAAAACTGATTCCGATTAACACGGCTGGCTGCTATGTTCCGGGAGGACGCTACGCTCATGTAGCCTCTGCAATCATGAGTGTGACTACCGCAAAAGTGGCTGGGGTTGAAAATGTGATTGCATGTTCGCCTCCAAAAGCTGGCATCGGAATTCATCCCGCCATCGCATATACCGCATCCCTATGCGGAGCGGACTCAATCCTCGCCGTTGGCGGTGTTCAAGGGATTGCCTCGCTAACCTATGGTTTGTTTACTGGACACGCTGCGGACATCTTGGTTGGGCCCGGCAATCGATTCGTAGCTGAGGCAAAGAGAATGCTGTTTGGGCAAATAGGAATTGACTTATTTGCGGGTCCGACAGAAATATTGATCATAGCCGATGATTTCGCTGATCCAGAAATTGTTGCTTCCGATCTGATCGGTCAAGCTGAGCATGGACCTGATTCACCCGCCTGGCTGATTTCTACCTCTCCACTGCTGGGTGAGAAAGTAATGGAACTGATTCCAAAGTATATTCAACGACTGCTGGAGCCGAATAAAAGCGCAGCAGAATCTGCGTGGAGAGATTTCGGTGAAATTTCAATTGTTGATACTAGGGATGAAGCGATTGAACTAAGCGACAAATATGCTGCAGAACATCTTGAAGTGCAAACAGAGGATCTGGATTGGTGGCTTGAAAATCTGTCAAACTACGGTTCATTATTCCTAGGGGAAGAGACTACTGTAGCCTATGGAGACAAGTGTTCTGGAACCAACCACATCCTTCCTACCAGCGGAGCTGCTAGATACACGGGTGGATTGAGCGTCGGCAAGTTCATCAAAACGGTTACTTACCAGAAAATGAGCCAGGAAGCGAATCGAAGCGTCGGTGCGGTAACGGCTCGAATTTCAAGACTCGAAGGAATGGAAGCGCATGCACTTACTGGTGATGATAGGCTTGCCAAATATTTTCCGAACGAATATTTTCAACTGAATCAAATAATTTGAGTGTGTAGTTGAACCAGTTTAACATCCAGAATCGAGTAGCTGTAGTAACCGGTGCGAGCTCTGGGATCGGGCTGGCAATAAGTCAAACGCTTGCGCAAGCTGGTGCCAGCGTAGTATTAGTTGCACGACGCGCGAATCTGCTGGCGCAAGAGACCCTTCAAATTACCAATCAGGGAGGGAGCGCAAAATGGGTCGATGTAGATCTAACGAATCGCCAAGAAATAAGCAAATCACAGGAGCGAATCTGTGATTGTTTCGGCGCTCCTGAAATTGTCGTCAATGCTGCAGGGGTTAATTTACGGGAATCGGATGAGCAAATCAGCTGGGAGAGCTGGGATCAAACCATAAATCTGAACTTGAGTGTTCCCTTTTTCTTCTCTCGACCATTTGTCGGAAGCATGAAAGAAGCAGGGTGGGGCAAAATCATTAATGTTGCTTCTCTTCAGTCATTGCGCGCATTCAGCAATGGTATAGCTTACGGAGCATCAAAAGGCGGTGTTGCACAGTTAACGCGAGCCATGGCAGAATGCTGGTCTTCATATGGTATCAGCTGCAATGCAATCGCACCCGGCTTCTTTAGAACGGAACTGACTGCCGCAGTATTTAGTGATGATAAACTTTCCACTAAAATGGCAAGGAATACTGCAGTAGGTCGAAACGGCCGTATGGAAGACTTGCAAGGTCCAATAATTTTTCTTACATCACCTGCATCCGATTATGTAACTGGACAAATCCTTTTTGTTGATGGCGGATTTACTGCAAAGTAGGGCACATGAATACCTTTGACAGATGAAAGCCCTCGTATATACAGCACCGAATACTGTAGAGTATCGTAACGAACCCCATCCCAGTTTAGACCAGGATGAATCTTTGATTCGAGTCGATGCAGTCGGAATTTGTGGCTCCGATCTGCATGCATATCTTGGCCACGACAGTCGAAGAGTGCCACCTTTGATTTTGGGCCATGAGGTCTGTGGTACCGTAATAGAAGGTCCAAAAGCAGGCACAAAGGCTGTGGTGAATCCATTGATTACTTGCGGTGAATGTGATGACTGCCTAAACGGTTTAACCAACCTTTGTAATGACCGTAAACTTATCGGAATGAATCGTCCCGGTGCATTTGCCGAGCTAATCGGAATCCCCTCAAAAAACCTTGTAGTTGTTCCAGCAGACGTCGATCCGGCTCAACTGGCAATGACAGAACCAGCAGCGGTATCTCTTCACGCAGTGCGATTGATTGAGAATGCCGCATCTCGCCCGATTTCAGAAGGATCGGCTCTGGTTTTAGGTGGAGGTGCCGTCGGAGCATTCTGTGTCTATTTTCTTAAGGATTACGGATGCAAGAACATCACATTGTGTGAAACCAATTCTCAAAGACGTTCAACGTTGGAGAAGACAGGTACCTGTAATGTGATTGATCCGATAAAAACCAGTCCAGAACCAAGCTCATACGATTTCATACTGGATGCAGTTGGCAATGAAAAAACTCGTAGTCTGTCGATAAGCTCGGTGAAACCCGGAGGCGTAGTAATTCACGTTGGACTTAGTTCTGCAACTGGAGAAATGGATGTGCGGAAAATTACTCTGACAGAAATTACCTTTATTGGAACATACACTTATACTGCGTTGGATTTTCGCGTCGCCACCAGAAAAATCCAAAATAAAGAAATTGGACCATTGGACTGGGTGGATGAACGCCCTTTGGCCGAAGGCTCACAGGCTTTTCGAGAATTGATCCAAGGGCAGGTTGCCTCACCCAAAGTAATTCTTCGTCCCTAGATTGAGTCACCTTGAGCTCAAGAGTCATTCTTTCCTTTCAGGAAGCCCAAAACCTTGCATCTGCAGCGCTGCGAGCGCATGGGTCATCACCTGACATTGCAGATTGCGTAGCATCCGCACTAGTACTTGCAGATGCTGACGGCCAAGATTCGCATGGTCTGGTTCGCCTGTCTTCTTACATTGAACAGCTGCGTAGTCAGAAAGTTGACGGCCAAACTGAACCGTCACTAACAAGAATCAACTCTTCAACCATTGAAGTAAAGGCCAACTGCGGATTCGCTTATCCTGCAATAAAGCTCGCAGTAAATTCACTAACAGAATCATGTAGTTCTCAAGGAATCATGATGGCAGCTGTAATTGGCTCACATCACTGTGGAGTTGCTGGTCACCCAGTGGAAATACTTGCTCGAAATGGATTCATTGGAATCATGTTTGCAAATACTCCCAAAGCGATGGCAGCGGCTGGTGGAAAGCATCCAGTGTTTGGCACAAATCCAATTTCCTTTGCTTGCCCAAGAATTGAGTATGAGCCGGTCATAATCGATCTTTCACTTTCGCAGGTTGCTCGTGGAAAGATTGTAGTAGCAGCAGAGCAGGGCAAGCCAATCCCTGATGACTGGGGAATAGATGACAAAGGAAATCCAACTACTGATCCTAAAGAAGTCCTTAAAGGTAGTATGAAAGCTTTTGGAGGTGAGAAGGGTGCTGCCTTGGCCATGATGGTTGAAATTCTGGCAGGTGCATTCCTAAACAGCAATTTTGGATTTGAAGCATCTTCTTTTCTTGACGACAAAGGCAGTTCGCCGAACGTTGGCCAGCTGTTAATTTGCATCAACGCGACTCAATTCAATCCTGATTTTAAAGAGCGCATAGAGGCGCTCATCGCGGAAATATCAGAGGATCCAAACACGCGGATACCTGGTACGCGGCGGTTTATTAATAGGAAAGCCGCACTGGCTAGCGGACTCAGCTATCCGAATTCCCTAGTTGAATCGATAAGAATTCTGTCGGAATGGGGCTCGGACTAAGAAGTGTGAAAAGAAGATAACCGCCTAGAAGGAATAATTTCTGGATTTGGTGGGGTAGCTAGTTCATTAAATTCAAGTATCACTTCAAGCATTCCGGACCGGGTTACTGAAAGTCGATTCGGTATGAAACTGGGCATCATATCTACAAGAGATTGAGCTAAATATTCCGGAGATGAAATGAAATCCTTACTGGTGGTCTCATAAATAATCTCTTTGTTTTCAGTCAATTCAAAACATCCAGGCGAGCCTGGAACTGTTTCGGTTAACCACGAGATTGCAAACAATCTAGCACCTCGACGACAACGTGGGCTCAAGAATGACATCAAACCAATGATATCGGTGCGTGGCAAGTAATTGAATAAATCCCAGACTAATATGACGCTAATGGAATGTGGGGGTTCGTGAGCAAAGATGCTGCGAAATATTTTTGAATAATCTGGATGAGGATGATCCTCATCCTTTAATCGACATTCAACATTGTTAGTTAGAGAATTGATTGCATTTGAGACAATATAGATGCAATCTAGCCCAGACATAAAATTTACAACCGACTGTCTTGCATAAGACAAATCGAGAACGACATGCTTATCTTCGCTTTCAGCACTGACGTATTCAGCAACTAAATTGATTCCCAGTGATGAAAACTGCGACCGAGGCATCCAAGACGCAGACTTTTTTTCGTCATGTACTACTCCAGAATTATGTAAGAATCTTGAAAACAAGTTTTCGATACACTGAGTAAATCTCTTTTAAACCGTAGACAAAGAACGCGTAGCTTTGGATGCAAAATGTCAATTCTATACGGACCGACGAGACGCCGAAGACTGTGAAACAGAAGGGGAAGTTGCAGTTGGTTTGCTCTGGTCGGGACCTTTGAATTTCTCCGTTGACACTCGTGCAGCGGCTTCTTTAGCAGGCTCCTTAATCATCTCGATAGACCCATTGAACTTACAAGATTTCTCAAGTATCACATTAGCCGTTTTGATATCCCCCTCGACGACTCCAGAAGACATGATATGCACTGAATCTGAACCATAAAGGTTACCATTTACCGTTCCGTGAACGACAATTTTTTTAGCACTAAGAGTTGCCTGAGTCAATCCGGATAATTCAATGGTAACTGTATTATTCGGGATAGTCAAAGAGCCTTCAAACTTTCCCAAGATTTGCACATCTGAATTTCCTTCGATTTTTCCGCTTGCGACCGTATTTGTGCTAATGATGGTCTGTGAGTTGTCTGCAACTCGTTCTCGACCACCAGCAGACATCCTAGAGGCAGGTTTTACTTCTTTATCTAATTTTGATTCCATACTTTTAGCCATATTTTCAGGTTTTTCATCAAAGTGAGTTTCTTTTTTCCACATCTTGCAACTCCAAAGAGATTCAACGAACTAATATCACGAACAATTGGCAAGGCAGATGAGCCAAGCGGCGCGTGATTTGAAATGTCTCATTATACGACAGGTGCGAAACTGAAAAGCTGAGTAAATATTTTCATATTGTCAAACCAGCTAAATTTCGATTCTCTAGTTCTACTGAACAGGGTAGAATCCTGATTAAATGTGTGAATGTCTCTTCATTCAAAACATTGTAGATGAAACCTGAAAGTAAACGAGCATACCAAGACACAAAAATATTACTTTACATAATATACATTATACGCAATTATATAAATCTAGAATTCTAGGTGATGTTCATGTCCGTTGCCAAATTGAGGGCACTTGAAATAATAACCGTCAGGGAATGACAGAGTAAGCTGAACTTTGTAACTACTTCAGGTAGACAATGCAGTAAAATGTTAGTTCATTACAATAATATGTAAATTTTTTCAGCTCGATATGGTTATTTTCTCACTAGTTCTATTTTGTACAATTTTTCTTCTTTGGCTCGTTTTTGGCAGCAGGCGCAAAAACAATGGCATCGGTGGATTTTTGTCTTGTCGAAGGATTGCCGGACTTGACGGAAGCGAATACCTGATTCGCCGTTACCTACTCCCCCGCAATCGCTTTCTTAATATCTATTTGCACGAATTCCTTGGCAGCGATGATGATCGAGCATTACACGACCATCCTTGGTACTCTGCCAGCATCGTTCTTAAAGGGCAATTGATTGAACATCTTCCGAATCAAGGAAACAGGATGATCAAGAGCGGAAAAGTCACAATCCGCGGTCCTCGATTTCAACACCGAATTGAACTTCCTGTGGGAGAAACCGCAGTTACTTTGTTCATTACTGGACCGGTCGTGAGAACTTGGGGGTTTGTTTGCCCTAAAGGCTGGATGTCTTGGAAGCAGTATGGAAGCAGCGGAGGCTGTGACTAGCCATCTAAACTGATCAAGAAACGAGTCTCAAGAGCACATTCAGAGAGTATTTTTCATCTGACAAGTGCTTTATTACATAGCGTTTTCTTCCGAAAGATAAATTAAATTCCTCCTATTCAATACCTATGGGTCAATCTGTTGGTTCGAGTGGCAAAGATCGAAGGTATTCTGCCAGTTCCAACTCATCTACTTGACTGCGAGCTGCTCTGACAATCATGTCACCAAGTTCCTCAATCTCATACTGAAGACGAATACCGTTCAGGTTCAGGACAACTTGCATGCTTGTATGCGCGGTTCGCTTGTTTGCATCGAGAAAGCAATGACCCGCCGCTATGAAGCAGGCATAGCAGGCAGCGAGCTCATAGACATCATTGATCAGTCCGTAACGAAATCGATTCTCTATTCTGCCAACAACAGCTTTGATTGAACTGTTGCGTGCCATACCTTGAAGTTCGTTATTTTGAATTACGTGTTCGTGTATGGCTATAACATGCTCGGCAGTGATGCAACGCATCACTTGTCTTTAAGGTAGTCATTGACTGCGACAACGTTTTCGTCGACAACATTCAATGCCCTAGTCACGTCTTCAGTTTCGCAGATGCTGAATTGAAAATTTTTCACAGCACCAACAGGCACGAAATATCCAACAAGATTGGAACGATTGAGAATCGCTACAGGTTCAGATCCTGCTTGATCAATGACCTTATTGGGTTCCCTTAGTTCTGTAATTGAAACGGTTTTTTTGGCCAGCAGAGTTTCCATAAATTTGGCAATTGTGAAAATAAATATATATTTTAGTATATATTATATTTCACATTTAATTAGCAAGCAACCGCTATTTTCAACGAATTTGCCAAGCTGGTCAATCCTCAGAGTCATTGCAGTATTTTCTAGTTAAACTTTTAAATCAACAATAAAAGTGAATAAATTTGACCATAATCTAGGTGTCATACTCGTCAGAATGATCGCATATGTCAAACACATTGCGTAACTGTCTTGCATCCCATAGTGCTCTGCTGTAATTCCACTCATCCAAGATACCTATTTTGTGTTCCATTGAATTCTTTTGGTATGCACCCTCTCCCAAAGCCGCAACTAAATTGGATCAATATTGAATAGCTTGAGAAAATTGCCGGTTGTAGCAAGAGCAAATTCCGCCAATTCAATACCCTTGAGTTCCGCTAAGAACTCTGCTGTGTAACGTACGTAAGCTGGCTGATTTTCTTTTCCACGCTTTGGTACCGGAGCGAGATACGGCGAGTCTGTTTCAATCAACATTCTGTCTATAGGAATCTTTTTTGCGACATCTGCAAGAGCCGTTGCATTCTTGAACGTTACAATCCCGGAAAACGAAATGTAGAATCCCAACTCCATTGCAGCTTTTGCCATCGCATAGTCACCAGTGAAACAGTGCATCACCCCACCTGGGCGGCCAGCATTGCCTTCACGCAAAATGGAAATGGTGTCATCCGGTGCATCCCGGCTGTGCACGATAATTGGTTTGTTTACAGTACAAGCCGCTTCGATATGACGTGAGAAACGATCTCTTTGCCAGTCTAATTCTCCACTACTGCGGAAATAGTCTAAACCTGTCTCTCCAATCGCAACAACTCGAGCGTCGCTTCCTAATTCTACCAATCGTTCCACACTCGGATCTTCTGCACCAACAGTATTCGGATGAACGCCTACGGATGGATAGATGTTTCTGTGTGCTTCGCTGAGGGCTAGAATTTTTGGATAATCCTCAAGATTCACAGCCACACACAACATGTAAGCAACATCCATTTCACTTGCAAGATTAACAAGCGAGTCAAAATTCTCAGAAAACTCTGGAAAATCTATATGGCAATGACTATCAGCAAATTGCATCTTATTTTTAAAGTAAATTCTAAAGGAACCAATATGAATAAATATTAATTAAGCACCCACTCATGGCAGTGGCTCACCCCTCAACCATCGTACGAGAGCTTTCTGAGAGTCAGCAATCTCATCAACCGATATATACCAGTAGTCTTCCCAACCAATCTCAGGCAGTCCGGTGAACACCATTAGATTCAACGGATAACTTTCGCTATCGGTACAACGGCGAAGATCGTCTCGAAACAGGAACACCGGCTTATCCCAGGCGATGGCCATGCCGAGTTCCACCATCACGCCCTCATCCGGCGGACAACCGTTAACCACTGCGAAGATGGCGTCGGCTTCGCGCACATCGTTAAGGTCAGCCTGTCCAATGTTGTATGCCCAACCTGGGTTCGTCATATCAATTTGGTTGTTACGGGTGAACGGTTCCCATACCTCGGCACCAACCGCTTCAAGCGCCTTCACAAGCACCTGTAGGGGACCGTCGCGCAACTGCGAGGAGAAGCCATATGGATTTGCAAGATACAGCGTCTTTTTGGAAGGTATATTCACCCAACCTCCTGCATCTCTTCTTCAAGGAAATTTAAACGAACTTCATTTCGGGCCAGTATTCGATTTCTAGAATACATGTACATACCAATAAATTAATTTCTTGCGCTGGCAACTCTTCCCAGAACAAGTGAAACATCTTCAATCGCGAGCGTTTTGTCCAGAGCACCTTCTCTGATCTGCTGTCTCAGCTGACCGATCAGATCGTAAATTGAAAATAGCGACTGAGGGTCAATTCTACTAGCAACATCCAGTAGATTGGCCTTGCTATATTTCGATTGCGATCTGCCTGTCAAATTCATTCGGATCAAATCACTTACAAGCTGATGTAATTCATAGAGGCATTCATTTTCACCTAATTTCAAGCCTTGTTCGGCGATCATTACTGCATCTTCATTCGAAGTTCCAATTAAATTCTGAATTACCTTCTCTAAAAATTTTTTTGAGTCCAAAAGAACACTGCTCCTGGCATTCCTTAACCCAAGTAATGGCCCTCTACCTGTCGCCTTGATTGCGTCAAGTTCTTGTTGATTCAATCCTTCCTGCACAAGCCAATGTTCGACATCCTCGAAGTCTGGATCAGGCATTCGGATATTTTGGCAGCGACTGGCAATTGTTGGGAGCAAATTCTGAGAATTCTCTGTGACTAGAATCAAAAAATTGTTCGGAGCAGGTTCTTCCAAAACTTTCAGAAGTGAATTGGATGCACTTGTAGTCATAGCATCCACGGGAGCAATAACAAATACCTTGTTTCTTGAAATGTGTGCAGCAGTATTGGCTTCATTAATCAACGATCTAATTTGTGAAATTAGGATGGTAGTACGTACGGTTTTTCGCTTTGAACGCACTCGACTGTCATCTAAATATCTTTCTGAATAAGCTGTCAGCACAGAGTCCATTGAATCAAGCATCACTTCAGACGTAATTACATGAAGGTCCGGGTGCGTTGAAGCTGTAAATAATCGACATCCTCTGCAATCACCGCATGGATGTGGTTCATCACGGTCACATAACAAAACCATTGCAAGTCTTGAAGCTAACTGAAACTTTCCAATGCCCTCACTTCCCGACAATAGAGTGGCATGTGGAAAACGTTCAAAGGATTCCGTAATTCTCGACCAGATTTCGTGCTGCCATGGCAATAACTTAGGGATGCTAGCCATGATCTTTCATCAGAAATTTCTTAACTTGTAGACGAACATCACTACAGACCTCTTCAACTGTCTGAGCTGCGTCTATGCACTTGATTCTTTCAGAATCAGATGCTGCCATCAACTGATAGGCTTTACGAACTCTTTTATGAAATTTTCTCTTTTCAGCTTCAAAGCGATCAGGAACATTCTCTACTCTCACGCGCTCCCTGCCGATCTCCACATCCGCATCCAGCAACAAGGTCAAATCCGGACGAAAGCCCTCTTGCAACCAGTCCTCAATTACTTGAATTCGCTCATACGGTGTCTTTCTCCCGCCGCCTTGATAGGCATACGTCGAATCTGTAAATCTGTCACAGAGTACCCAACGCCCTGCTTCCAGATTCGGCAAGATTACTTCCTCAAGATGCTGAGATCGAGCCGCGAATATGATGAGAATTTCGGCATTGGCAGTGATGGTATTTTCACGACACAGTATCAGCTCGCGAAGTTTTTCACCAACGCGTGTACCGCCGGGCTCTCGGGTAGTCACAATTTCAATTCCGCTTTCCTCAAGTGCCGACACGATCGTATCAATAATGGCGGATTTTCCAGCACCATCAATACCTTCTATCGTGATGAACCTGCCATGCCCAATTTGATCACTAGACTGAATAGACATATTGTTAGGTACTGGTTTTCATTAAATTATCTTTACTGTTTGGATGTTCTACGATATTCCCGAACTGCCGCCAGATGCTGATCGAGAGTATCTGAAAATTTGTGTGTGCCGTCTCCTCGAGATACGAAGTAGAGAGCGCTTGTTTCCGCTGGCCAGGCGGCTGCTTTCAGCGCTTCAAGACCTGGCATGGAGATCGGTGTCGGAGGCAATCCATGTCGCGTGTATGTATTGTAGGGAGTATCCTTATCGAGATGAGATTTTCGTATCGGACTGTCCAGTCCACCTAATCCATAGATGACAGTCGGGTCCATCTGCAATCGCATACCTTTTCGTAATCGATTCACGATAACTCCTGCAATTACAGGATACTCTGAAACAGCACTGGATTCTTTCTGAATAATTGAAGCAACAATTAGTCCTTCATACGCAGTTTTGTAAGGAAGGTCAGGCCTACGCTGATTCCACTCCTTTTCCAGGGCTGTGCGCATGGCTTCATACGCGGTTTGTAGAATTTTTGCATCCGACTGTCCAGAACTGAAAACATAGGTATCTGGAAAAAACCACCCTTCGGGATCTTTTTCCGGTACCTGCAAAGCTTCCAGAATATTCTCAAATTCAACACTAGCGAGCGTCTGCTCAAGATTTGGCTTTGATCTCAATTCATTCAGATAGTCCTTGAAAGTCCAGCCTTCAATGAACCGAACAGGATAAACGATTGATTTTCCTTCAACGACATGGGCGAGCACTGCCAACAAATTGAAATCGGATTCAAAACGATATTCGCCTGCTTTGAGCCTTCTTTCGAAATTGCCCAATTTTGCAGTCAAGATCACCATGGACGAGCATCTTAAAATTCCGTCTTCCTGCAACATGCGAGCGAGGTCGGCAGCATTCTGTCCAGGTTTGAACATAAATACTCTGTCCTCTGGAATCTCAAGTGGCCGAGTAATCTGATGGCCGATAAACAACGCTATCAGAAACACAAGCAGGGACACTAGTTGAATGCTTCTCAACCAGATTCTCGTCTGTCGAACTTGATGCTTACTGCTATTTGCCAAATTTTTTCGATTCAGATAGCGAATCGCAAAGTATGAAGTCCATATCACCGATTACGGTGATAGCAGATCAATTGGTTAATTGAATTTTCGGAACGCAACGGTGCCGTTGGTGCCGCCGAACCCAAATGAATTAGAGATTGCATTTCTGATTTTCATTTCGCGTGCTCCGTCAGAAATGTAGTCTAGATCACATTCAGGATCCGGGTCGTCAAGGTTAATTGTTGGTGGCGCCACTTGGTTATAGATGGAAAGAACAGTATATACCGCTTCAACTCCACCTGCTGCTCCAAGCAAATGCCCGACCATTGATTTCGATGAACTCAATGCCAAATCGTAGGAACGACTTCCGAACACTTCTTTGACAGCCAGTGTTTCAGCGAGATCTCCCTGTGGCGTTGAAGTTCCATGTGCATTGATGTAATCAATTTCATCCGGATTGACATTTCCATTTCTCAAAGCGCTCATCATGCATCGTTTCGCTCCATTTCCTCCGGGTGCCGGACTGGTCATGTGGTATGCATCACCACTCATGCCAAATCCCGTTAATTCGGCATATATTCGAGCACCTCTTTTTTTTGCAAACTCCAGTTCTTCCAAAACCAATACTCCCGCACCTTCTCCCATCACGAACCCATCACGCCCTAAATCCCACGGGCGACTTGCGGCTCCTGGATCGGAATTTCTTCGGCTCAGGGCTTTGGCACTTGCAAAACCTCCTACTGATGTTGGAGTAATGGCCGCTTCTGTTCCACCGGCAATCATCGCATCTGCATCACCGAATTGGATCAGCCTTGCCGCATCGCCAATGGCATGGGTGCCTGTCGAACATGCCGTTGTGACAGCAAGATTCGGCCCCCTTAACCCATGGTTGATCGATATGTTGCCGGCCGCCATATTCACGATAGACATGGGAATGTAGAATGGAGAAATGCGACGTGCACCGGTTTCATTGAATTTGGTCGTCGTGGCTTCTATGGTGGTTACACCGCCGATGCCTGCTCCAACATAAACGCCAATCAGATCGGCAATTTCTTCCGATATTTCCAGACCTGAATTTCTAATGGCTTCATTCCCAGCAACCATGCTGAACTGGATAAACCGGTCCATATGGCGAGCATCCTTTTCAGGTAGAAATTCTGTCGGGTCGAAAGAATCGACTTCACCCGCTATGGTGACAGAAAACCCAGAGGTGTCGAACAGGGTTATCGGACCGATACCGCTTTTCCCTGCCGTTATGTTCTCCCAGTTTTCCTCAACTCCATATCCAATAGGTGAAACGATGCCGAGTCCCGTGACTACGACGCGGCGATGATTCATCTGCAGTTAATCTGAATGCAGCAGGGTTGTAAACTGATGTTTGTGATTTTCTCTAAATCGAAGGCGTAGTTCAAATGTATAACTAGGACGCACTTTCAATGTAATCTACAGCTTGTCCAACGGTCGTAATTGTTTCTGCAATTTCGTCAGCGATTTCAAGGTCGAATTCTTCCTCTAACGCCATGACTAGTTCTACAGTATCCAGCGAATCCGCTTCCAAGTCATTGATAAAAGAAGTATCTCGACTCACTTCAGGGGTGGGGTGTTTATCACTACACAGTTGGTCAATTACAAGCCTAACGACTCGCTCTTCAATTGTACCCTGTCCTTTGTCATCCATGTGTTATCTCCTCCGATTAGCGAAAGTTTTTGAACAAGACAATGTTATCACGAAGTTTATAGATTCGTGCATCAGCCAAATTATTTTTAAATAGAATTTCGCTTAGCGTCTAACCATTCCCCCATCCACATAGAGGGTTGTTCCGGTAATATAAGAACTCAGCGGAGACGCAAGAAATGCAACAGCCTGCGCAACATCCTGCGGCGTTCCCATACGTCCGCACGGCACTTGGGCGAGCAGACTATCGACAACTTTCTCATCCAGTTCGGTAGTCATGTCAGTTTCAATGAAGCCGGGAGCAATGACATTGACGGTAATATTACGTGAAGCGGTTTCCAATGCCAATGATTTTGAAAATGCAACTACACCTGCTTTGGTAGCCGAATAGTGAGCTTGACCTATGTTTCCGACTGCTCCAACCACAGAGGAAATGTTAATTATTCTCCCCTGCCGCTGTTTCATCATGTCTCGAATAAAAGCCTTGGACAGACGATAAACCGAATTCAAGTTGGTATCGATTACCTCCTCCCACTCTGATTCCTTGATTCGCATCAGAAGATTGTTTCGGGATATACCGGCGTTGTTCACAAGGACTGCAACCAATCCGTATTTCTCTTTGATGAAGCGGGACAGCTCGTCAATGCTGTCGGAATCATTTACATTTAGCTTCACTCCCTCACCGCGAGCACTCGCCGAGTTCAAATATGCGGAAATACTTTCTGCACCCGCATCCGTAGTACCAGTGCCGATTACGATGGCATCGTCTGCAGCGAATTGTTCTGCAACTGCACGCCCTATTCCGCGCGTCGCTCCTGTTACCAAACATATCGTGTCTTTGAGCATTGCTGACATGATTCAATACGTTAAATAGGCTGCACCCCAAGTGAACCCGCCGCCAAAGCCTTCGATCAGTATATTTTGACCAGGTTTGATCCGTCCATCGCGCACAGCGACATCAAATGCAAGCGGAATTGATGCAGCGGAGGTGTTGCCGTGTTGATCAACCGTTACAACTACCTTATCCATCGGTACGTTTAATCGTTTCGCTGTGGCTGAGATGATTCGCATGTTCGCTTGGTGCGGAATGAACCAATCAACATCTTCGATACCAACTTGATTCGCTTCAAGAGCTTCTTCGGCAACTTTTTCCATACACTTCACAGCGATTTTGAATACTTCTGATCCCTGCATTTGCGTAAAGGCAGAACCGTTGACGATTTGATTGAAATTTTTTGATACACCAGCTGGCACGCTTAGCAGGTCTTTGTACTGACCATCTGCATGCAGATGTGTAGAATGGATTCCTGGAGTATCAGACGCTTCAAGGATCATGGCACCCGCTCCATCGCCGAACAACACACAGGTGGAACGATCATTCCAGTCGATGATTCGCGAGAAAGTCTCCGCTCCTACGACAAGTGCCTTGGTTGCACTTTTCGTTCGAATAAACTTATCGGCTATATCAAGTGCATACATAAATCCAGCACAGACAGCTTGAACATCAAACGCCGGCGATCCTTTGATTCCAATTCGCTGTTGCAACAGACAAGCAGAACTCGGAAACACTTGATCTGCGGTTGTCGTTGCCAGCACGATCAAGTCGATTTCAGAGGCATCAATCCCTGAAGACTTCAACGCTTCATAAGTGGCTTGCTCCGCGAGATCACATGTGGATTCATGATCCTCAGCAATGTGTCTTTTTACAATACCCGTTCTTGCCAGAATCCATTCGTGGCTGGTGTTGACCGTTTTTTCCAGATCGTAGTTTGATACGCTATTCGATGGCAGGTAACTGCCGGTACCGCAAACTCTGGTATAAATCATGCGGTTGCCTCGGCAGCCATACTGATTTCCTCATTAATTTTCGACGGCACATCGTTAGCGATTTCCGTCAGTGCTTTTCGTAGTGCGTAAGAGAATGCGAGGGAATCCGCGGCGCCATGACTTTTGATGACCGTGCCTCGCAAACCGATCAACGCAGCTCCATTGAATACCCTGGGGTCAATGCGCGCCTTTACGCTTTTCAGTGTCGGGCTGGCTATCAGCGCAGCAATTTTGCGAAGAGGGTTTCGTTCGAATTCCACACGTAGTGCATGCTGTATTAATTTGGACACACCAGCACCGGTTTTGATGGCAATATTACCTGCGAATCCATCACAAACAATCACATCAGCATCTCCGGTAAATATTGCGTCGCCTTCAATGTATCCCTGATAGTTTAACCTACTGGACTGAAACAGTTTTGCTGCTCCCTTGATGACATGATTGCCTTTTATATCTTCTACACCGATATTCAGCAATGCAACCCTAGGATTCGGAATACCTTCCATGTATTTAACGAATGTGGACCCCATAATGCCGAATTGAAGAAGATGCTCCGAAGAGCATTCCGCGTTGGCGCCCAGGTCAAGCAAATTGACATGTCCGTGAACCGTTGGAACCTGGCCGATAATTGCGGGTCGATGAATGCCAGGAAAAGTTCTCAAGACGAAATGGGCGATGGCCATCATCGCACCGGTGTTGCCCGCACTCACACAAGCTTTCACCCTGCCTTCTTTTACCAGATTCATGGCAACGCGCAAAGATGAATCCTTTTTCTTTCGGAGCGCATGAGCAGGAGGCTCATTCATCTCAATCACTTCAGATGCATGATGCACGCGCAGCCGCGGCGATTCTTGATGATTGCAACGGTCCAGTTGACAGTGAATTTTATCTTCATCGCCAATTAGTACGAACTCGGTGTTTTCCAGTTGTTGCAGAGCAGTCAGCGTGGCAGGTACTGTTACATCCGGACCGGAATCGCCACCCATCGCGTCAACTGCAATGGAATTCACCATAGCTAATTTCTGGAAGAAAATTCGACAACAAAGAGTCGCTTAGTGCTTCATCCACTACTGCGACTCTTGGTAACTATTCCTCTTCTTCCGTAACTTTGGCCTCAGGCAATACTCGATTGCCTCTATAGTAACCATCTTCGGATACATGATGTCGTCTATGCAGTTCGCCCGTATCGAGTTCAATAGATAGTGTAGGCATTTTCAAGGCATTATGGGATCGACGCATGCCACGCATCGATTTCGATTTTTTTCTCTTTTGTACAGCCACTGCGCATCCTCGCAAATATATCAGTGTGACAATCGGGACTAAAATACAAAACCCACTTATGGCTGTTTGTACAAATCTTTTTGTTCGGTTCTCTGAAAATCTTCATAATCTCCCGCCATGAGAAACAATTCCACAGCCGAACACCGCAGTCCCTACGCTAAATTGGTATATTTCACCAACCAAACTATTTTATCAAATTTTGCACAGAGTATACTGAATCCCATGATTTTTCACTACACTATGCGGGGAATTGCCACACTTATCAGTCACCCCCGATTCACGCATCTACTTTTACTTCCTGAAATTCGATTCAAGTGAACAGTACAGGCACTTCACCCAGGCTGGTTCTGGCTTCGGCATCGCAGGCGAGAAAATTGGTTCTGACCAAGCTGAAAATTCCGTTTGAGACGTTTGCCCCATCAATCGATGAATCTGCGATCAGTGGAGAAACTCCGACTCAACTCGTCGAACGGCTGTCGCTCGCCAAGGCAAGAAAAGTTTCGCAACGGTATCCCAGTCATCTGATCATCGGTTCTGATCAGATCGCTGTTATCGCTGGTCAGATGGTAGGTAAACCCCAGAATCGCGAAGACGCAATTGGGCAGCTCACGGCTGCATCCGGTGAGACAGTAACGCTATTTACCGGAATTGCACTGTTGAATTCAGATTCGGAAAACACGCAACTTGACGTTCTGCCTTATCGTGTTGTGTTTCGTGAATTGAATCAATCGATGATTGAAAACTACATTGACAGGGATCAACCGTTCGACTGCGGCGGAAGTTTGCGTTCTGAAGGGCTAGGAATTGCACTTCTCAAGGAGTTTGATGGAAGTGACCCGAATATCCTGCTAGGATTGCCTTTGATTCGATTGATCGACATGCTGGCGAATGAAGATTTTCACCCCTTAAAGTCGTGAGGGAGGAAATTTGCTAGTCAGTCCTCTACACTGATTAACCGGTAACCATCGTCATCTATCAAAACAGTCTCATCGCGTTCAGCCAGCTGTATCTGTACTAGCGATGCACCAAAACAGGGTCCGTTAATGCACTCGCCTGAAGAAGGTTCAAACATGGCACCGTGATTTGCGCAGATGATGTACTCTACGTCGATATCAAAAAATTCACCCCTTTCCCAATCCAGCTCAAGATGCAGATGCGCACATTGATTCAAGTAAGCATATGCAATTCCGTCGTAGCGGATCACAAAAGCTGGAAACTCTGTACTGTCAATTTCCACTTGAAAATTAACGCCTTTCCCTCCAGATTCAATGTCGGAAGACTTGCAGATTATTCGACAATTTTGTAGTGAATCATTCATCCATCAATTTTCGCCACGTTCCAGTTTACTGAGTACGTCTGTCAGTTCTGAAGGGAGATTGCACTCAATTTCGATGAATTCTTCGGTGACTGGATGCAGCATTTTGATTTTCTGTGCATGCAGGAACATTCTTTTCAATCCGAAATTTTGCATCTCTTCATTAAACAGCTTGCTGCCAAATTTTCGATCTCCAGCGATTGGTCTGCCAATCTGAAGAGCATGCCGCCTGGCTTGATGGGTTTTTCCTGTGTGAAGTTCAATTTCGACTAAAGTGCATGAAGAATACTCCTTGATCGGCGTAAATGTACTGACAGACTTCACTTGAGGCAGTTTATCACTTTTGAATTTAATCGTATCTGGAGAATGACTGGTTTCGACAGTTCTGGCACCTCTTTCCCATCTTCCTCGTACCAATGCGCTGTAGCGTTTCACAAGATTCGAATGATTCGATTCTCGTCGCCACAGTGTATGCAGGTCGCGCAAGAACCGCTTGTCTCTTGCCAGTATCAAGATACCGGAAGTATCCTTGTCCAGTCTATGAACAAGTTCGATGTAGGAAAAATCAGGCCGTTCGAATCGCATTGCTTCAATGAATCCAAAGTTATGCCTACTTCCAGCATGTACGGTTACGCCATTCGGCTTGTCTACTGCAACCATATACTCATCTTCAAAAATGATATTGTTGACGGCTTTCTTGAGAATCGGACTGACGCTGACGGGAACCGATTTCTCTGTCGTACGAACTGGTGGAATTCTAACCAAATCTCCGATTTTGAGTCGCTGACCTGCTTTGGCTCGTGCGCGGTTAACTCGCACCTGACCTGTTCTTATGATGCTGTAGATATGACTGCGCGGAACACCTCGCAAGATGCTAATCAGGTAATTGTCAAGCCGACGATCGGCGGAACCTTGATCGACTTCTACCATTTGGACCGCTGTATTACGCGATTGTGCTTGTGAGTTCAATTGTTACCTGTCGTTTCTGCCCGGAGATTAAACTACTCCAACAATATTAAACTTCAGAATTTACAGTCGATTTACCTCTATTTCATGTTAGCTGAATAGTACTCTCCGACACAATTCAGAGTAGAGTTCATTTACAGAGTTCTGCGAACTCAGGCGTCTGACGGTTTAGTTCTGAAATGAATGCAACAGCGTCTTGATTTTACTGCTATAATTGCATCACCTTTCTGACCTGAAGATAGAAATGTTTTTGACATGCTTCAGGGGCAATCAACCGAATGGATAGAAAATCATGCCAGGGAAATTATCATTTCTCTGCTGGGTAGGAACATACAACGGTCAGAAAGCGTTCAATTTCTTAGCCTACCTCTAGCAATCGTCAAAGATAGATACTTCGCGACTAAAAAGACACAGTCATGACTTGAACGTATAACTATGCATCGCACAGATAAGACAATGATGGAGAATTTTCTTTGCTTTAATTCCGTATTTTCATCGGGTAAGTTAGATGAAAATGCTGCATTTTTCGCGATGCTGTCAGAGGATTTTTTAAATGAAACGAATGTTATTCAACGCAACTCACGCAGAGGAGTTGCGAGTTGCCATCGTCGATGGCCAGACCCTTGTCGATCTTGATATTGAATTTGTTAATAGCGAGAGCAAAAGAGGAAATATATACAAAGGGATAGTAACCAAAGTTGAACCAAGTCTGGAGGCAGTTTTCGTTGACTACGGTGCTCAACGACAAGGGTTCCTATCACTGAAAGACATTTCCAGAAGTTATTTTTCCAAATATCTCCCTGCGTCTACTCCGATGACGCAGGTTAAAATCCAGAACGCAATTGCCGTTGGCGACAGTATGATCGTCCAGGTGGAAAAGAACGAACGCGGCAATAAGGGTGCTGCACTTACCACGCTCATTAGTCTAGCAGGCCGTTTCCTCGTTCTGCTTCCTAACAATCCGCGCGGCGGCGGAATATCCCGTCAAATCGATGGTGTCGACCGTCATGAACTAAAAGAAGTTATGGCTCAACTTGAATTGCCTGACGAACACTCCATCATTGCTCGTACAGCAGGTATCGGCCAAACAGTCGAAAACTTTCGTGCTGACCTGAATTACTTGATCAATTTATGGAAAACCATCGAGCTCACAGCAGACAAGAGCGAGAACAGCTTTCTTATTTATCAGGAAAGTAGTCTGACCGTCCGCACTCTACGTGATTACTTGCGGGATGATATCGGACAAATTGTGGTCGACGATCCCACTCTCTATGAGGATACCAAGAAGTTTGTCAATGACGTAATGCCAGCCGCTCATGTAGAAGTTCAGTTTTACAACGATACCGTTCCTCTGTTCTCTAGATATCAAGTAGAACATCAAATTAAGGATGCCTTTGAACGAAACGTTCACCTCCCCGGCGGCGGAGTGATTGTTATTGAGCAGACTGAAGCACTGGTGACAATTGACGTCAATTCTGCCCGCTCAACAAAAGGGGCGGATATTGAAGAAACCGCTTTGCAAACCAACCTGGAGGCAGTCGACCAGGTCGCAAAACAGTTGCGAGTTCGTGATATTGGCGGCTTGGTCGTAATTGACCTGATTGATATGACTGCACAACGAAATCGCAGAACTGTTGAAAAAAGATTCGTCGAAGCAATCGAGTCCGACCGAGCTCGAACCCGAGTCGGGAGAATTTCACAGTTCGGATTGTTGGAAATGTCCAGACAGCGGTTGCGTTCTTCAATTGAGGAATCCAGTCACGATAAATGCCCGCGTTGTAGAGGCAGAGGATTCATTCGGAGCGTAACTTCAAGCGCCTTGAGCATATTGAGAATCATTGAAGAGGATGCACTGAAAGAAAACACAGAACTCATTCACGCGCATTTGCCGGTGGAAGTGGCCACTTTTCTGGTCAATGAAAAACGCCACGAATTGAGCATGATTGAAAGGCGAATGGGAACTCGTATCGTAGTCATACCCACTCGGTCCATGCATACACCCGATCACCAAATCGTAAGATTTACAGCCGCTGAGTTGGAAAATAAAGAAAACGTAATCAGCTATACACTGCAAACTCCAGATAAGACACCTGAAGTTTACAACTTCACACGATCGGGAAGCGGAGACAAACCTGCCGCAGTCAGTCCGGATAATTTGCTAACTAGCACAAAATTCAATAAATCTTCTTCTACACCGCTATTTAAACGTGTCGTGAAAAGCATATTTGGCACTGAAAACCAAGAGATAAAACCAGCAGCAGATGTCAAAGAGAAAAAGCCGCGTGATTCCACCAGGAAATCCAATTCCCAATCGCGTGGTAGTTCAAGGCGAGGAGAAAAACACAGCAAGGGTTCAGGTTCAAGAGGAAAGGCTCGAGCTACAGAACAAAACACCACGCAGACTCAAGGAAGGAAAGGACACCATGCGAAGAGAAAAACCAAAGTTTCCGGCAATGTGAAACAATCCCAGGAAAACAGAACGCGTCAGGTAAATTCTGAGGACAAACCTCGATCAACTAGTGGGGCTTCGCCAAAGCGTGGCAATAGACACAGCAGACAACCGAGGTCACGAAACCGAGAAACCGAACGTGACTCGACTGAGAATGTTTCTATGTAGGTGGGGCAATCTGCTTAGTTTCGAAAGTAGTATATTTGCCATGAAATACTAATTCAAACACTACCTTGCAGATTATGTTTGAATAATTTGGTCGATTACGGTAAGTCCAGATTTTTCTGCCATTCGTGCTTATATTCTTGGAAATGCGACTTATCAGATTCCTCTAGCCAATTGCGTGTACGCAGAAGTTCTTCCTCATACTGTTTAATCGAATAATTTCCTCGAATATATTCGAATCTGAGATAAATGAGATAGGTATTCAAAGCATCAATCTCGCAATAGTCTCGAATTTCCTGCAATTTCCCTTCGCAATAGGCGGAAAAAACATTTGCACCCCCTACTCCAATTTTTCCAGGAAGCCCTATTAGTTTTGCAATTTCATCCAGTGCAGCACTAGCTCTAGGTTGAAACCGTGAAAGAACTTCCATAACATCAACGTGACGCTTGTGAAATCGACTTTGATAGTTGTTCCATTTGAAGTCCCTGTCAAAATCTCCAGTATCCCAATACGTAGCGCTCACTATCCCGTGAATCAGTGCTCGGTACTGCAAAACTGGCAAATCGAATCCTGAACCATTCCAGGAAACTAGAACCGGAATCTTTTCAATAGCTCTAAAAAATGCATGAATGAGTTCACTTTCGCTTGAATCAAAATTGCCAAGCGACTTTATCAGAAAGTTGTTCTGATCCCAGCGAACCACTACGGAAATAGCGATGACTTGATGCTGGTGCAAAGGAAGGAAATTCGTATCTTCCACTTTTATACGACGGGTTGCCAACATTGCTTTGGCTGTTTCCTCCGGACCTATTCCTTGCAGATCATACATCTTCTGACCGCCGGCGATGTCTGGAATGGTTTCAATATCAAATACAACAATCATGATTTTTCACATAAATTTGGGGCAGAAATATTCAGAAACTTACTTAAAAATCGCAATTCATTGCGATTAGCTCTTCTGCATGTACAAAACATTCAATTGCGCCGATTTTTGGCCTCTATATTCATTCGTTTCCAGTCGAAAAGCCAGTTGATAAGTTGTAAGTTCCGGTGGAACGCTGTAGTGATGAAAATATCGAAAATAAATTGCATCAACAGACTTCGAATGCCGCTGTGAATGAACTCTCAATTTCAAGTGCTCATCTTTCAGAATCCGATACTCCATAATGTCAAACAACCCATCGAAAACAGGCGATTCAAATCCCTGCCCCCATGGACCGCCGGTTCGAATCAGCTCGGCTGTTTCAAAATCAATTGAAACGATTTCCCCATCGGTTAGGATTTCATCTTTCCAGGAAACTCCATTTCGCAATTGTATGAGTTCCTTTTCGAATAAGGACTTGAAAGCATCCAGAGTTCCTTCCTTAAGCGTCAATCCTGCCGCCATCGCATGCCCTCCGAATTGCACAAGCATATCCGACCGCTGCTTCGCTATATCTGCGATTACATCGCGAAGATTAATGCCTCGAACGGATCGGCCTGAACCTCTCAAGCATCCGCTATCATCTTGAGCAAAGACAATTGTCGGCCGGCTAGTGCGTTCTCTGATACGCGATGCAATGAGGCCCGCAATTCCATGATGCCACTTGCTGTTAAAAAGGCACACGCTTGCATTTGCACTCTCGAGCTCTTGCTCCAGTACCTTAACTTCGCTGATCGCTTCATCAACCATAGATTTTTCCAATATCTGACGTTTGCTGTTCAGCTCATTAAGCTTGTCAATCAACTTCAAAACCTCTTTTTGGTCATTGCTGGCCAAACATTGAATTCCAAGACTGATGTCATCCAGACGTCCAGCTGCATTCAAACGAGGTCCGGCTACGAACGCCAGATCTTCAGCTACAATTTTTCCAATACTCCGTCGGCCCGACTCCAGTAGTACTTGAATACCGATTCTGCACCGTTCCGAATTGATACGTGCCAATCCCTGTGATACCAGGATGCGATTGTTGTAGTCGAGTGGAACTACATCGGCAATGGTTCCAAGAGCAACCAAATCCAGATAACCCGCCATGTTCGGGATTCCGATGCCTTCTTTCTCAAACCAGTCTTCTTCAATCAGGCGGCTTCGAACAGCCGAAAGCACGTAGAATATTACGCCTACTCCGGCAAGATTCTTGCTGGGAAACTGATCATCCGGTAAGCGAGGATTCACGATAGCATCCGCCATCGGCAGGGTCTCACCAGGCAGATGATGATCAGTGACAATGACCGTAATCCCGTGTTCCTTTGCGAGTTCAACTCCTTTAACACTAGAAATTCCGTTATCAACTGTAATAATAAGATCCGGTTCAGTCAATGCGATGTGTTCAACGAACTTTTCGGTCAATCCATAGCCAAATTCAAAACGGCTAGGACACAGGTATGCTACATGCCGTGCACCGAATGCCTTCAATACAAGATAGCCTAGTGCACTGCTGGTTGCTCCATCTGCATCATAGTCTCCTGTAATCAGAATGGAAGCATCTGCGTGTATAGCTTCCAGGATGATTTCAACTGCATTATCAAGATTTGACAATTTCCCTGGAGGACACAATTTTGCAAGCGAATAGTCCAGTTCACTCGGATCGGACACACCGCGATTTCGATACAGCTGATCCAGAACGGGATGAATGCCCGGGAGAACAGCGGAAGAAACCGGCGATCTTCTAACAATCTGCTTGTGGGGTGTCAGTAGCGATGACGGCATCTGTTTGATTTACGATAGCTCCTCGATTCGGATTCGTGTAATTTTGCCGATCACAGTATCAAGCAATTCCAGTTGCTCCAGTGCGAGATTCATTTTCGCTTCAACAGTTGCCTGGGTGATGATTACAACCGGCAGAATATCTTCGTGAGTTCCGGAACTTTTCTGCAGGATCGATTCAATACTGATTCCGTAGTCACCTAGAATTCGCGTCACATCTGCAAGAACCCCCGCTCGGTTTACTGCGTTCATGCGTAGGTAGTTCGCGGTGACGATATTTTGATTTGAAATGATTGGCAATGCAGACAAAGCGTCCGGTTGAAATGCCAGATGCGGCACTCGATTTTCGGGGTCACTGGTTAAAACACGAACAACATCAATCAAATCTGCCACAATTGCAGAAGCTGTCGGTTCGGCCCCTGCACCAGCTCCGTAATACATCGTTCTACCAACTGCATCTCCGGTAACAAGAATCGCATTCATAACCCCATCGACATTTGCCAGTAGACGTTGATGAGAAATCAGAGCGGGGTGAACCCGCATCTCCACACCTGAGACGCTTTGTTTTGCGATCGCCAGTGGCTTGATGGAATATCCCAGTTCTTCTGCGTAGGATATGTCTTCGTAGGTGACTTGCCCAATTCCTTCCCGATATATGTCCTCTACTCGCTGCAGAGGCACACCAAAGGCAATCGACGCAAGAATGATAATTTTGTGTACAGCATCGACTCCTTCTACATCAAAAGTGGGATCGGCTTCCGCATAACCCAGTTTCTGTGCATTTTCTAGCATTTCCTCGAAAGAACAGCTATGCTCTTTCATTCCTGTCAATATGTAATTGCCCGTGCCATTGATGATGCCGACGAGCGATTCAAGCCTGTTGCCTGCAAGTCCTTCTCGAATGGCCTTGATGATCGATATTCCGCCACCAACTGCTGCTTCGAATGCTATTACAACTGACGATTTTTGCGCTGTCTGAAAGAGTTCTTTGCCGCGAACCGCAATCAGCTCCTTGTTGGCTGTAACGACATGCTTACCGTTTTCCAGTGCACGGATAATATAATCGTAAGCAGGCTGCACTCCTCCGATCAACTCTACGACAATATCGATGTCGGGTGAATCAAGGACATCGTAGGGATTGTCACTGACAGCAATTGAATTGACGATTGCATCCCTTGATTTATCTAGATTTCGGACTAGGGCACAGGAAACTTCAATACCTCTTCCAGCACGACGAGCAATTTCGTTTGAATTGCGCGTAAGTACTGCCAGGGTTCCGCATCCAACGGTACCCAAACCTAAAATTCCAATTTTTGTCGGTAACATTTATGTTATGTTGATTGGGTCAAATGCCTTAGTGTATGAAACTCTAACTGCATAACTAACTGACTCTGAAATCTCTTGATATGGAACTGCATAGATTTGACATTCCCGGCTCAAATACGATCAAGCCACATAGTACAGGGGAGTTTCTCGTAAACGATGTATTGTATACACAGTCAATTATCGTATCGGCTGATAATATCATCACTGACTGGAATCCAAAATCAGTCACAGAGCTCACAATTGAGGATTTCCAAATGCTCGCTGGACTTGATCCCGAAATCCTCATTCTTGGAACTGGAAAAGACCTTGTTTTTCCCAACTTGAATCTACTTCAACCACTCATTGAGCAAAAGTGCGGGTATGAAATTATGAACTCAAGATCGGCATGTAGTACGTTCAACATTTTACTGGGAGAAGACAGAAAAGTAATTGCCGCACTTATTACTGATTGCCAATAGCTTTCAATTTCAAGCTTTGGGGAGAAATCGCAAGGGATCTACCGGTTTTCCGTCCTGCCTTATTTCAAAATGAAGTTTGACTGTGTTCGTGTCGGTACTGCCCATCTCTGCAATCTTCTGACCTTGCGATACAGTATCGCCTTCTTTCACAACTACGCGGGAGTTGTGTGCATAGACGCTTAATATTCGTTTACTGTGCTTGACAATAATGATCCGGCCGTATCCAATCAGTCCGGTTCCAGAGTAAACCACACGTCCATTAGCCGATACTCGAATAGGCGCGCCATTTTCTCCTGCTATCTGAATGCCGTTGCGCCGCTGAGACTGAGAAAAGGTAGCAACAAGCTTGCCTTGTGCTGGCCAAATCCACCCGGAAGTGGATACCTGAGTGGACCCCACAATAATCCACTGGTTGGTCTCATTGGCACTTTGCTCAATCGGAACGTTAGCCGATGAGGTGGCTGCCGGCTGTCTTGATGGGGTAGAAGTGGTACCTTCTTTCGGGTACAGTTTGATTACCTGCCCTGGATAAATCGTTGCCTCCGGATCCATGTTGTTCCAAGTGGCAACGTCCAAATAGTTTTCTCCCGCGAGGAATGAAATTGAATAAAGGTTGTCACCCGGTCGCACGATCGCAGTACGGCCGGTATAGGTCGTTTCTGGCAACGGCTTCGCTTCAATGATCAGTTCAACGCTTGTAAGCGGCGCCCGGGCTGTCGACCCGCAGCCACTCGCTAGCAGAATCAGAGCAATCAGCGAAAAGCTCAGTGACCTATTGAATTGTCCAGTAAACCAAACCAACAATCAGCAACAAACTTAAAATCCAAGCTATAGGCGAAGCAATGTTTTTCATCAGTCTGTCAATTGAATCTCCAGCCCAATAGCAAACACTAGAAACAGCGTAAAAACGCGTGGCTCTGCCGATAGCAGAACCGATAATGAACGGAATCATTGCCATGGCAAAGACACCCGATGCAATCGTAAAAACTTTGTATGGTATTGGCAGAAATCCAGATAACAGCACCACCCAAATGCCATATTCGTCATACCAAATGCGTAACATTCCGAAATACTCTCCAAGCCCATACAGGTTAATCAACCATTTGCCGACGCTTTCATACAGATAGACGCCTATCAGATAGCCAACGACTCCGCCTAAAACCGATGATGCAGTGGTAACCCCGGCAAAGTACCACGCCTTTGCCTTGTTTGCAAGAACCATGGGAATCAGTAGGAAATCAGGCGGGATCGGCAAAAATATAGCTTCCGCAAAACTTAGCCCCCCCAAATATACCGCTGCGTGTCGGTATGAGGCAAATTTCAGTATGCGCTCATACATTCGTCTGGAGTATTCCACTATATCCTGCTCCAAAATTCACTGACATAGTTCACGGACCAGAACGAATTTGCGTGCCAGGCACCTGATTTGGAAAATAATCTTCGCAAGTTCCATCCCGCCACACATCAGCAGTCGAACAATGCAATCCACCGCCAAATGAGTAGGCATAGCGAAATGGTATTGGAATTACCTCGAATCCAAGGGAGTCAAGCTGCTCAAGCTGATTGACTTCCGTTGCCTCGACGCAAATTGTTTTGTGATCGATGACTAGTACATTCATGGACAACCACACGCTGGAGTAACACAGAGGCGGCGGTCTGTCATGTGCAGGCATTGCGGCATCTAGAATTTCCCAATCATTTGCCTCGAATATTTTCCTCTGTGACTCCGGGAGCATTCGAGCTGGATTATTGATAATCAGTCCCGGCCGGAGAGGCACGAACGTTGCATCGATGTGAATCGGATTCGGATCATCTGGAAAATTTATGCAGTGCACTCGATGATCAGGGAAATGCCGTTGCAGCCATTCTGCCGCTTTTCGATTTGTCGTTAATCCGTGTTGACAGAACAAATCTTTACCCAAACGTAGCACATCTGCGGCATCGAATAGAGGTTCATGTTCCGTAGTGACAAAATCCAATTCCCGAACTCTGCGCTGCTGCAACTCAGGGGTGATGTTGTCAAAGTATCCTAACTTGTAAGATTCGTCAGTCAATCTCGGACGCGGAGCCTGCTCCCATCTGAATAGTGGATCTTCGTTAAAATATTTCAATAGTAAAGGATGATAGGCAAGATATTCCCAGTATCGGCACCTCAGCATCATTGCTGCACTCAAAATTTCTCTGCCGACCGTGAGCAAGACATCTCTTGGTGGCATACATCCAAACAGTGTTTTAGTCGAAAAGTCCGGTGTATGTGCAGATTGATTCCATTGGATCGGAGTCGGGCGGTCTACGATTATTCCATGAGTCTCCAGAACATGAGTAAAATAATCGAGTTCTTCATTCGCTTTTTCGGCGGTTTCAAGCGCTCTGGGCCCCCAGAGTCCCCACATATCGCTGTTTCGATCAATTTTCGCTTCAAGTGCAGGTTCCCAAGCCGGAATACAGCAATGGTCTGCACGACCAATGATGACTCGTTTCAACGGGTCAAAATCATTCCATGAGGTGACTACGGTTTTAGGCATAAAGCAACTCTCAATAATTAAAGCAACACAACATAAAGATAATATATATTTATGTTTTTATTGGATGGTCGGGGCGAGAGGATTTGAACCTCCGGCCTCTTGCGCCCCATGCAAGTGCGCTACCAGGCTGCGCTACGCCCCGAAGCAAAAAATACACTAGTCTACGACTAACGTATCCAGTACCTTGTTCAGCTCAGCAATAGCTTGGTCAATCTGTTCAACCACAGCTTCACTATTCATTTCTGGAGCTGAATTGTTTTCCATTTTCAATTGCTGTCGCGCACCGCTTATTGTAAATCCCTTGTCGTAGAGAAGATCCTTTATTCTTCTAATGAGCTGAACTTCCAAGCGTGTGTAATATCTTCGCTGGCCGCGTCGACGAACGGGTTTCAGTTCGGCAAATTCCTGTTCCCAATAACGAAGAACATGTGGCTTAATTGAGCATAAAGTACTAACTTCACCGATGGTGAAGTAATGCTTATTCGGAATATGCTGCTCAGACATGCGGCAATTACGAAATTAAATGAATAACTTGTAGCTCCGTCAATCGCCAGTAGAGGGTGGTGCACGAAAATTTACGACTCGCTGTCGAAGTTTGTTACTGGCTCTGAAAGTGACTACCCATCGCTCATTAATCGTGACATCAATTCCAGTCTTTGGATTACGCCCTGGGCGAGGCCGCTTGTGCCTGACGCTGAAACGCCCGAATCCTGAAATCTTTACTTCCTCATGTCTTTCCAGCGAGCATCGAATCTCCTCAAAGAAATTATCGACGAATTCCTTAGCTTCTCGCTGATTCAAACCCAGTGTTCTGTTGATTTCATTCACTAAGTCTGACTTTACTACCACAGACTCGCTCATCTCACGTTCCCGCCTACGCTCTCAATTGTGCACCAAATTGTTGATCTAGTATATTAAGTATATTCGCTAAGCTAGAATCTACTTCAACATCAGTCAATGTCCGCGTATGCAATCTATACGTTAGTCGATATGCAATACTTTTTGTTTCTAAATCAATGCCCACACCAGAATATACATCAAAAAGGGTTAAGTTTTCCAAAATCTCCCCAGCACTGTCCTTTATTGCGTTGGAAATTTCTGATATAGGCAATTCTGAATTCACCAAAATTGAAATATCCCGCACTATGGATGGGTATCGAGAGATTGACGAATACCGACTAAGATTTCTTTTTGAAAATACCTCAAATTCAATTTCAAATGCGAAGACTGACTCTTCAACTCTGAATTCAGCCAGAACTTCTGGGTGAACCTGACCAACAACTCCACATTTTTTCTGATCAAGATAGATTACTGCGCTGCAACCCGGGTGCAGTCCGTCATGTTGTTCGGTAACAAATTCAACCTGATCAGCCTTTCCGGTCAGGTCAAACAATTTTATCACATCGCCTTTTACATCAAAGAAATCGATTTGTCGTTCTTCCATTCCCCACTGTCGAGGAGCAAACATTCCATAGGAAAGCCCGCTCAGCATGTTTACCTCTTCCTTTGGCAAAAACACCCTGCCCACTTCATATAGTCGTACACGGTCGTGGTTGCGCCGGTAGTTTACCAGAAATGCACCAATCAACCCAGGCCATAGACTTGTACGCATGACTGACAGGTTTTCTGCCAGAGGGTTCGCGAGGGGTTTCGCATTCGAGTTCGGATTTAATTTGCCTTGAAGCTTGGGGTCAACAAAACTATAGGTTATCGCCTCGTAGTAGCCTTGCGAGTGTAGTGTATTGCGTACTGTACTTTCCTTTATCGTGGACTCACTGACCCCTCGAAAAAAGGCATCAGAGCTGAAGCTGATCGAACTTGGAATTTGGTCATATCCATAGATTCTAGCGACCTCTTCTATCTGATCGTGTTCCTCTTCCAAATCGAATCTGTAGTCATGTGGCAACACACTCCAACCGCCTTCGACGGCAGTAACCTCTTTATTGACTGCATATAAAATCGAGGAAATTCTGTCATGTGGAATTGCTAGGCCTAAAACTCTGGCAATTCTCGATTCTCGAACGACGCACGTTTTTCTTTTCGGTAGCCAGGCGTTATCTCGGATTTCCTGCAACGGACCCGGAACACCTCCGGTAATTTCTTGAATCAAGTCGGTTGCCCACTCAATCGCCCGTGCCTGTCCATAAGGATGCACACCCCGTTCAAAACGATGAGATGCATCCGTGTGCTTGCCGAACTTGGAAACTGACCTGCGTATGGCTTGCGGTGAAAAGAAAGCTGCTTCCAAAAAAATGTTTTGCGTTTCGGGTTGAATACCGCTGGATTCGCCTCCCATCATTCCGGCCAGGCCGATTGGTCCATCGCGATCGGCAATCAGCAGCACCCCTTCATCAAGTTCTATCACTTCCCCGTCCAAAAGCGTTAGTTTCTCTCCGTTGCAAGAACGACGAACGATGATTGCAGATGAATTGAATTTTTCAGTATCAAACGCATGCATCGGCTGGCCAAGTTCCATCATCACATAGTTGGTGATGTCTACAACGGGGTGAATGCTTCGCAAGCCTACTCTTCGCAACTTCTCCTGCATCCAATCCGGGGTTTTGGCATCCACACGAATGTTTTCAATGAATCGACCACAATAAACCGGACAATCTTCGAAGATATCCACCTCTACCGGAATTTGATTGGAAGATGCTGCCGAGATAGATCGAATTGGCGATGGTTTTGGTTCACTGCCTGTAAGTATGGCGACTTCATTGGCGATACCACCAATGCTTAAACAATCGGCGCGATTTGGAGTCAACTCAAAGTCCAGTACATAATCCGGTAATCCTAAATAATCGTCTATGGAAGATCCGACAGGAGCAATGGAGTCCAGTACCATCAACTGATTGGAAGTTTCTCCCAATCCAATTTCTGATTCAGAACAAAGAATCCCAGATGATAATTCGCCATGAATCAGTAATTTCTGTATCTCTTGGTCGCCAATCATGCTTCCAGGCAGTGCTACTGGATATTTTCCGCCCGCGACTGCGTTTGGTGCGCCACAAACGATTTTCAGCAGACTGGATTGATTGACGTTAACCAAGCAGATCTTGAGATTGTCACGATGAGGATGTGGTTTGACTTCTTGCACTTGACCGACGACAATTTCCTCACCACAAGGATCAACAGGCAAAATTGAAACAACCTCCACTCCCGCCATTGTCAACCTTTTGGAAAGTTCTTGGACGTCGAGACCAAAATCAATCCACTCCTTTAGCCAATTCGTGCTAACAAGCATGATCGTCTTTCACCAATTTCGCGTTATCTGAACTGACTTAGCATGTCCACGTTATTTCTGAAGAACAGCCGCAGGTCATTCACTCCATAACGAAGCATAGTAAAGCGCTCCACTCCCATCCCGAATGCATAACCCGTGAATTGTTCTGAATCAATCCCAACATTGGAATAAAGAGCTGGATGTACCATTCCACAACCTAATACTTCGAGCCAGCCGCTTTTCTTACAAACGTTACAACCAGAGCCTCCACAGAACACGCAACTGATATCTACTTCCGCCGAAGGTTCAGTGAACGGAAAATAGGATGGCCGAAACCTTAAATTTAAGTTCGTCTCAAAAAATTCGGTAACAAAAAATTCCAGAACTCCCTTCAGATCGGCAAAGGTAGTTGTTTCATCTACCACCAGCCCTTCTAGTTGATGAAACATGGGAGTGTGAGTGATATCCGAATCACATCGATATACACGACCCGGCGCCACGACTCGGATGGGCGGCTTGTTTTGCTTCATATAGCGAATTTGCACTGGTGATGTATGCGTGCGCAGCAGTTTGTCATCATGAAAGTAAAACGTATCCTGCATAGCGCGGGCCGGATGTTCTGGCGGAATGTTCAAGGCTTCGAAATTATGGTAATCGTCTTCAATTTCCGGACCCACAGCAATATCGAAGCCGATTCTTGAAAATATTTCTTGCATTCTGAAGATAGTCCGCGACAGAGGATGCGGACCGCCAACCGCAGTTTGTCGGGCCGGAAGCGTAACATCGACTTTTTCCGATGCGAGCCGATTGCGTTCGGTTCTGCGGCGAAGAACTTCACGCTTAGAGCTGATGTTCGATTCGAGCAGCTCTTTTGCTGCTTTAATTCTTTGACCCGCAGCAGGTCGTTCATGCGGCTTCAACGATCCTATGGACTTTTGAAGCGCAGTGATATTGCCTTTCCTGCCAAAACATGAAACTCGCAAGCGTTCCAACTCGGAGTCAGAGTCTGCCGCTTCGATTTCAGAGACAGCTTGCTTGACGAAGTTGTCGAGATTTGAACAAGCCTCAGAATCAGGCATTATTCAAGTCGATGTGTAATCTTTGGGTGGCGAATTCAGTTATTAGGGTCCGGGAAAATACGCAATTTGCCTATTCACCCAACTCCAGTTTCGCTTTATCTGCAAGCAGTGAAAATGTATCGCTGTCACTGAATGCTATGGCAGCAAGAGATTTGCGATCCAGATCGATGCTGGCAAGTTTCAAGCCTCTCATGAAAGTGCTGTAATTCAAACCGCACTCTCGGGCTGCTGCATTGATGCGCAAAATCCATAGAGCTCGAAAATCCCTTTTTTTTCGTCGGCGGTCTCGATAGGCATACTGTCCCGCCTTGGTGACTGCCTGTTTCGCCACGCGATACACATTTTTTCGCGCACCACGATATCCTTTTGCCTGCTTCAGCACCTTTTTGTGGCGCGCTCTGGCAGTAACACTACGTTTTACCCTTGGCATTTCGAATCCTCTTGTTTATGCGTAAGGAAGCATCTGGCGAACTTTGGCAACATCCGTTGCATGCACCAACGTCGCTTTCCTAAGACTGCGTTTTCTTTTCGTTGACTTCTTGGTCAGAATATGCGAAGCATGGGAATGCCCACGCTTGAACTTGCCGGAAGCGGTTCGCTTGAAGCGCTTGGCAGCTCCCCTGTTAGTTTTCATTTTTGGCATGAGTTTGTTCGCCTTTGAAAATTATCTACGTAAACCTAATATTTTATTGGAGCCAGCAGCATCACCATCTGACGTCCTTCCATCATCGGCTCCTGTTCAACCACTGCAAGATCAACTAGATCTTGTTCAACTCGATTGAGCATTTCAAAGCCCAAAGATTTGTGCTCGACTTCTCGTCCCCGAAACCGCATCGTGACTTTCGTTTTATTGCCTTCCTTTAGAAACTTCTGCAACCTGCCCAACTTGACATCATAGTCACCAATATCGGTCCCAGGTCGAAACTTGATTTCCTTTACAACAATCTGCTTCTGCTTTCGTTTGGCATCATGCTGTTTCTTGCTCGCTGAATACCGATACTTTCCATAATCCATAACCCGACAGACTGGCGGGTCGGAATTCGGCGCAATTTCAACGAGGTCAAGTTCTGCTTTCTGCGCAAAATCAAGCGCTTCTTGAAGCGACACTACTCCAATCTGCACTCCGTCTTCGCTAATCAGACGAACTTGTTCCGCCTCTATCTGTGAATTGATTTGGTGTAATTTTTTAGTAGCCGTAACTTAATCTCCCGTTTTATTCATCTTTCAACAGTGCAGGCATCACTGATCAATTTAACAACTGATGCAATTGGCAACGAACCCATGTCTTCTCCAGATAAGGTTCGAACTGCTACTGATTCGTTCTCTACTTCACGGTTTCCAACCACCAACAGAAATGGAATTTTCTGTAGTGTTTGTTCTCTAATTTTGAAACCAATCTTTTCGTTCCTTGAATCAAGAATTGCTCGTACGCCAGCTTTTTGAAGTAGAACGCCTATTTTACCCAAATATTCGCGCTGTGCCTCAGAAATATTCATTACAACCGCTTGCACCGGTGCCAGCCATACTGGAAATCTTCCGGCGTGCTCTTCGATCAATATTCCAATGAATCTTTCGAGCGAGCCTAGAATTGCCCGATGAATCATGACTGGTGTCTTCTTTGATCCATCTGCAGCTACATACTGTGCTCCCAGACGCGCCGGCATCGAGAAATCAAGCTGAATAGTTCCGCACTGCCATTTCCGCCCAATGCAGTCGTTCAGTACAAAATCAATCTTTGGACCGTAAAATGCCCCTTCCCCAACATAGGTTTTAAAATTCATGGAACGTTCGGTCAATACTGAATTAAGGGCGCTTTCAGCACGGTCCCATAACTCGTCTCTTCCAACCCGTTTTACAGGACGTGTTGATAAACCGACCGCAATGTCATCAAAGCCGAAATCCGTGTACACTTTCAAGGCCATTTCTATCAAATTTTCCACTTCTGATTGAATCTGATTTTCAGCGCAGAACACATGTGCGTCATCCTGGGTGAAACGACGAACTCGCATCAGCCCATGAAGCGTTCCGGATGGCTCGTATCGATGAACATGCCCAAACTCTGCGATACGCAGTGGCAGGTTTCGATAACTTCTCAATCCCTGATTGAAAATTTGGACGTGTCCCGGACAATTCATGGGCTTCAAAGCATATGCCTTTCTTTCAATTTCGGTTGTGAACATATGCTCCCGAAAAGTTTCCCAGTGGCCAGATTTTTCCCATAGAGATCTGTCAATGAGCTGTGGAGTGTGAACCTCGGTGTAATCGAATTCCTTTAGGAGATTTCGCATATAGGATTCCACGAGCCGGTATAGAGTCCATCCTTTTTCATGCCAGAAGACCATACCTGGCGCTTCTTCCTGGAAATGAAACAGGTCGAGCTCGCCTCCCAATTTCCTGTGATCGCGTAACAGTGCTTCTTCAAGACGAGTCAGATAGTCTTTCAGATCAGATTTAGAGTTCCAAGCAGTTCCATAGATGCGCTGCAACATTTCATTATTCGAATCGCCGCGCCAGTAAGCACCTGCCACCTTGGTCAACTTGAATGCTCGAAGCAAGCCTGTGTTCGGTACATGGGGGCCTTTACAAAGATCGACAAATTCACCTTGTCTGTATAGAGATATGACTTCATCTTCAGGCAAATTCTCAATAATTTCAGCCTTGTATTCCTCGCCCATACCTCGAAACAGCGAAACCGCTTCATCTCTTTCCATAAGTGTACGGCTCACCGGCAACTTTTCCGACGCAATTTCATACATGCATTCTTCAATCTTGGCGAGGTCTTCTTCAGTGAATCCGCGCTCGAATGCAAAGTCATAATAGAAGCCATCCTCAATTACCGGACCAATCGTAACTTGAGCTTGCGGGAACAGCCGCTTGACTGCCTGCGCGAGTAGATGGGCAGTTGAGTGACGAATCACCTCTAGTCCAGCTTCATCCTTGCCGGTAACGATTTTCAACGATCCGTGATCGTCTATTTTGTAAGACGTATCCACAAGCCTGCCATTGAATTCACCAGCGACCGCGGCTTTCTGTAAACCCGCACCGATGTCCGAGGCGACATGATCAATAGTTATGTTGGACGAGTATTCCTTCTGGGAACCGTCAGGCAATGAAACAGTTGGCATTTAGAGACTATAGAAACAAAAGAAAATCGCACCGTAAGAAACGTATTCCTTTGGTGCTAGAAAAGAGTAGTTAATTATACGAAATGAAAAGGAATTTGTCGCAGATTAGACTGAAAAAAACTTGAAAATTAGATAAAACGGTGGGCACGGTCACAACGTATCCGTACGTCAACTGGACTAAAATTCAGTGCAAAGATACTAGGTTCAGACTTCCTGACCTCTATTTCCAATCCGATTTGCTTCAAGTTCACGCATGTTGATAATACTTATATTCTTTTTATGAAAACCGAATGATATTCTCAGTGAATTTCTTTGCAATGCCGGCTAATTTAATATGTCACCTTATTCAGTTCGCAGGATTGCCGACATGCCCTATTGCGCCTCCAACAACTCGATTCGAAAGCCATCTTCGAAGGATTTCCCAGCACCTGCCTCGCACTTTTCAATGAAAACCGCCCGACAAACCTTTAGAATGATGACATATTTAATTGGTCGAGGTCAGGAAGTCTGAAATTATTGTGTAATTGCTGGTTAACCAAAAATTTAACCAGCACAATATTTCTTTACCTAGAGGTTTGGTGATGAAAACAACAGTTGAACTTCCCGACTCTGTTGTCCAACAGGCTGAAACTCTTGCTGCCAATTGTGGTATGACCCTTAAGCAATATTTATCCAATATTCTGGAGGAAAAATTCTACCGATACTCTAAAGAAATTTCCGAACATGAGAATGAAGCTCCGTAGATGAAAGGTTTCGGTGAACTGTCCAATCTCTCAGATGAAAATCGTCGCATCCTTGAAATCATTGAAGAGGAATTTGGGAAAGTTGACACTGAAAATCATCTGTGACCCTTGACACCAATGTGTTATCTTCTTGGTCGGACGGAACCTCTGCAATTAACAGTGCCCTGAGAAATGCCGACCGGCTCGTAGTTCCCAGTATTGTACTTGGTGAATATTATTTCGGTATTCGTCAATCACGTTATCGCAATCGCTACGAAAGCTGGCTTAATCGAAACCTGCCAGCTGGTCGAAATTGTTGCAGTAACCCAAGAAACGGTAATGATCTACGCCGACATACGCTTGGAACTTAAACAACGTGGCACTCCGATACCCTCAAATGACACATGGATTGCTGCAATTGCTCTTCAGTTCTCATTACCAGTATTGAGTAATGATGCTCATTTTGATTATGTTGACGCAATAAGACGCATTGCTTTCTGAAAATCTTTCTCACTTCGTAGGGTTTGGTAGAAGAAAGAATTAAGGGCGATGTGCGTTCAAATTGAACCAGGATTAGTAGATTGATAGGAAAATGTGCTTGAAATTCAACGCGTGGAAATCACATCATCCGCTAACCAATCTCCCACTCCCCTCCCGAACTGAAATTCTGAAATTCAATGCCGCAGGAGGGACTCGAAGTAAAGCCAACAATAGCACCAACTGCTCAAAGTGGCGCGCCAGACCCTGTTTGACCGCCTGCTGCATAATGCCATTGACAGCCATCCAACTCAAGTTCAACAGTTACGACACCACCTGAATCGAAGCGCGCTTCAACCAGCGGGTGACTTTGGATTCGAACAAGTGTAGATGCCGTCAACCCACACGAACGGGAATTTTTCCCGTCAAAGCACCGTTTGCTCCACTGCTTGAGTTTGGACACAAAAGTTGGCGTGAGGCCGCGAGCAGTATCGCCCAACAGCACCTTGAGCGTGTCGCCCATCTCACCATTCCTGATACCTTTGAGATACAGGCACGGAATGAATTCTTCCACGCGCTTGGTGCGGCGCAGATACGGCCCAGTCTGCACAAGTTTTGCGGCAAGTTCTCAGCCCAATTTCAGGATAAGTCGCTTCCAGTTCGACAAACACTCTTACAATTATTGATAATCTGACCAATGCAGAAAATATGGACAAAGGTTCTGATACGTTGCGATGGTGGGCGTGGAAGGAATCAATTCGAACTAATGTAAAATTGAATCTCCAAATAAAAATTCTGAAGAGCTAACGCAGAATATCGCTCAAGGTAGTACCTTTAAAATACCAACCATTCTTCTTTGTTTAGTACATTTTCACAAGCAGATTTCTCTTGTTCGAAAAGAAACACCCCCTGCCGAAGTATCGGGCAATTAGTACGAAAACTAGCGGAGTCAATTCTCCTTGATGAATTTTTCACTGCGTACTCTGTCAATTTTCTTGCGTTTATCTATTAATTTGCGGTTATTTTTGACAGTGAAGGGGTCACAAAGTAGTTATCGTTTCCGTTGAAAAATATCTAATTGGATCAGGTTGTTTTTCGCAACAACTCCAATAATACATATACGAAATGGTAATTTTATATATGCGTCAACAAAATACATATACAATTTAGCATAATCGTAAATAATATCCATGTCCAGGAGTGCACCACTAGGATAATCCTACGCTAAATTAAATTTCAGGTTGACCTATCGTTTGAAGTCAACTTTTGTTGGTAAATGAGGGTGAGGTCGAAATTGTTGCCAATGGTAGCAATTCAGCTAGATCAGACTGATTTTCGCGACGGTTAACATCATACTTATACGAATTTAGCATTTCGTATATGTGTCAACAAATTCCATATACATATTAATACAATTGAACAATTTTGTAATTATGATCAATAATCAAATTCTCCAACCCTTGCCACCGCCAATTGATTTAGAAACTATTCCAGTTCTGCAGGCGCTAAAAGAAGCTCGTGCGTCGCTAGGCGAGTTGAAAGGTACAGCAAAAGGTTTACCTAATCAAGGAATCCTTATTGATTCCTTGATTTTGCAGGAAGCGTTGGTGAGTTCCGAGATTGAAAACATTGTCACCACGCAGGACGAGGCATTTCGAGCACATCTGTTTGTCGATAGCGGTTCTGTCGAGGCGAAAGAGGTAGCACGCTATAGCACCGCAATGCGTCGGGGCTATGAAACTTGGAAAAAATACAAATTCATTAGCGAACGAATGCTAATTGAAATGTTCCAAGAACTCAAACGACACGATGGTGGTTATCGTATGCAACCTGGTGTTGTTTTAAAAAATGAACAAACCGGCGAGACGGTATACGAGCCTCCGCAGGATCCACGGGAGATTGAGACTCATATGCGAGCACTTGCGGAATTCATCAACGACACAACAACTTGTCATCTAGACCCGCTTATCAAGATGGCGCTTATTCATCACCAGTTTGAAAGCATTCATCCATTTCCTGATGGTAATGGTCGCATTGGTCGCATGCTCAATGTTCTATACCTCACGAATTCCGATTTGCTTGAAATGCCAATTTTGTATTTGAGCCGCCCAATCAATCGCACCAAACCGGTTTACTATCGTCTGCTTCAAGAAGTACGTGAAAACGGTACTTGGGAGAATTGGATTGTATACATGCTAATCGCAGTTACCGAAGCTGCGAATTCCACTCTTCATCTTATCTCAGATATCCACAAATTAATGATTGAGGTGAAACATCGGATGCGTACGCAGTTACCAAAAATTTACTCGCAAGATTTGCTGAATAATCTGTTCCGTCACCCTTATACGAGGATTGAATTACTGGAGCACGATCTAGCCTATGGTAAGCAAACAGCGAGAAAGTATCTCAAATTACTTGCGGAACACGAGTTTGTACGGGAGGTAAAGTACGGACGCAACAATTACTACATTAACCAGCAATTAGTAGATCTGTTTGCCAATATGTCTAAACCCGCAGAGAAATCATAACTCCGATAGTTGAGAGAATAATTATATTTCACCATCAGATGTGCACCGGGCCATATTCCGATTCTTCCCAAAATAGTGTGGGCCCGGAAGGAAAGAATTCGAACTTTTTCAGAGTTGTCATTCCAAGTTGAAATTTGAATATCTTCGCAAATTATTCTTGGTCAGGATTTTTGGCGATATTGCCATTAGAATCGTTATCCAGCATTTCGTCACTACAATAAATTTCCGTATACTTAGGAACGACGACAATATGATTCTTGATCCTAGCTCAAAAACAAGACCAACACTGGTATAGTGTTGTCCTAGGCCATTATACTTGAAAGAGGCTGGCTCATGGCATTATTTATCAATTAAAACAACATATTATGAACGAAAAGGCACTTTGGACCAGGTTTTTTTCAGCCCTTGCGCAAGGGGGATTGAAGTGGAGTAAAAATTTGCCTTGAAGGCTGAAAAGTGCCCCAAAAACTATTTTCAGGAGATTTTGTGGGGTAAACGAAATTTCAAGCTCTGGATTTCGCGAGAAAAATCAATAACTTACGTTTCTAAAAAATGTCTTTTCAAAGCACCGTCAACCGAATGGATTGAAGATAGACTGTCCCGGTTCAACGAATTACTTGAACTCAGTACTGGCGAGTCTGCGCTCGCGCTACGCAAATTATTGGGTCCAATGAAACTTGAAGCGCAATACCCTGATATTGGCAAGCCATACTATGTGGCTCACTCATCAATAAATGCGCTTGCAATAACCGAACCACTGCCCAATGAAAATATATTGGACAATGGTTCGAATTCATTCCAATGGTGGGCGCACCTGGGATTGAACCAGGGACCTCTTGCATGTCAAGCAAGTGCTCTCCCCCTGAGCTATGCGCCCGAATTCTTGCCATTTACAGTGATAGATAGGCTCCAAATTAGAACTGATTCAATTTTGAAAATCCGAATATAGCACATATTATCTACCAAACCTGTTGCAAAATTCATCTAAGGAATTACTCTTATCAGCCAATAGTTTGAAAGCTTGCTGATTTGGCATTAATTCCGTTGTCCAAGAATTAATTGCTGTAAAAATCTACAACGCATATCCCTCACAATTCAAACCATGTTGAATACAATGCAGGCTTATGGGGGCGACACAACAAACGACAAACAGCGCTCAATGTGATTTGTATCTGTTACAGGAACTTGCGGAATTTACCGATTTCGGAACACACACTCAAATCGAAACTGTCGACGGACTGAAATATTACATCAATGAATTCTGGACCTCTCGGCAACGACAAGCCAACCGCATACACGAAATCAGTTACCGAGCCTGTTTCAAGCCACAACTGCCAGCGTTTTTCATTCATCGCTTAACGCAACCAGGTAACGTCGTCTACGACCCATTTATGGGTAGGGGAACGACTCCGGTGGAAGCTGCACTTCTCGGTCGTATTCCTTACGGTAACGATGTAAATCCTCTGGGTATGGCTTTCACTGAACCGCGTATCAATCCGCCATCCCTAAAGGCAATTGAACAAAGACTGAAGCAAATCCCATGGCATGATTTTCACGAAATCGAACATGAAGAATTACTGGTGTTTTACCATCCTAAAACACTAGCGGTTATAGAGGGACTTCGCACTTGGCTTCTTACCCGGCAAGATGACGGTGAGATTGATTCAGTGGACAAATGGATCAGAATGATCGGAATTAACCGTTTGACTGGCCACTCACCAGGATTTTTCTCTGTGTACACGATGCCTCCGAATCAGGCAGTTTCTGTGAACAGTCAAATGAAAATCAATGAGCGTAGACAGCAGATTCCGCCAGTTCGAGATGTACCAAACATTATTCTGAAGAAGTCGAAGAGGCTGCTTTCTCAAAGTCTCCCTAAAGCTGTCGAATACCTATTTCTGACGGAGCTATCTCACAATACACATCAGATTCCGGATAGCTCTGTAGATTTGACTGTCACCTCCCCGCCCTTTCTTCATATTGTTCAGTATGAAACAGATAATTGGATGCGTTGCTGGTTTCTAGGAATCGATCCGAAGACAGTCCAAATTTCGCAGATCAAGACGGTTCCAGAGTGGCAGGAATTTGTTTCAAGAACTTTGTCTGAACTCTCTCGAGTCACTCGAAATGGCGGTTACATTGCTTTTGAAGTGGGAGAAGTGTTGAATCGCACTGTCCGTTTGGAAGAAGTTGTTGTAGCAGCAGCTGAACAACTGCCATTTGAAATACTTGGGATCATGATCAATCAACAGGAATTCACCAAAACGTCGAATTGCTGGGGCATTGTCAACAATAGTCTTGGTACCAACAGTAACCGTATCGTTTTACTTCGCAACCGGAAGTAGTAGCAAATTCTGACCAACCTTTATGAGTTCGGCAGATTTTGTGAATTTCAAAAGAATTGCCGCGATTTGCTCCGGAAATTAAGTCAATTGGCGGACGACAGGAATACGACTTCCTTCAATTCCTTGATTTGATCTCGTACTCTGGCCGCTTGCTCAAACTCTAAATTCGCAGCAAAGGTGTTCATTTTTCTATCCAGCCTTCTGAGCTCACGCGAAACTTGAGTTGGATTTTGCAGATCGATTTCGATTGCTTCTACTGTCTGATCAAGCGGTTCCGGATGACCGCGAAGTCGACGGGATTTGCCACTCCCACGCCACTGCACACCATCAATAATTTCTTTAACATCTTTTTCAACACTTACTGGAGATATACCGTTTATCACATTGTATTGACTTTGTTTCTCTCTTCTTCTATTGGTCTCGTCCATCGCCTGCCGCATGGAATCAGTGACTTCGTCGGCATAGAGTATCGCTCTACCGTTTATATTTCTTGCAGTTCGGCCAATTGTTTGAATGAGGGATCGTGCAGATCGAAGAAATCCCTGCTTGTCTGCATCCAGAATGGCGACCAACGAAACCTCTGGAATATCCAATCCTTCCCGCAGGAGATTGATACCCACAAGCACATCGAACACTCCGGCTCTAAGATCGCGAATTATCTCTACTCGCTCAACCGTTTCAATATCTGAGTGAAGGTATCGCACACGTACAGAATGATCGCTTAGATAGTCGGTCAGGTCTTCTGCCATTCTCTTAGTAAGCGTTGTCACAAGCACCCTTTCGCTGACTAGTGCGCGTTTCTGAATTTCAGATAGCAAATCATCAACCTGCGTCTGTGCGCCACGAATCTCAACGATTGGGTCGACCAAACCCGTGGGGCGAACGACTTGATCTACAAATTCAGGAGACTTTTCTTCTTCATAAGGTCCAGGAGTCGCAGACATGAAGATGATCTGGGACACCTTGCTTTCAAATTCTTCAAAGCACAAAGGGCGATTGTCCAAGGCAGATGGCAAACGAAATCCAAAATTTACCAGCGTCTCTTTACGAGACCGATCACCACGATACATCGCTCTCAGTTGTGGAATAGTGGCGTGACTTTCGTCTATAAATACCAAAGACTTTCGAGGCAAGTAGTCAAGTAAGGTGGCCGGAGCATCGCCAGGTTTTCGTTCAGACAGATGCAGTGAATAGTTTTCAATTCCAGAACAGTATCCAAGTTCTTTCATCATTTCGATGTCATACTGAGTTCTTTGCGTCAATCGCTGCGCTTCGACTAGCTTATTGTCCGCGTACAACTCTTTAAGTCTGTTCTCAAGTTCTTCTTTAATTCGAATAATCGCTTTGTCTACAGTGTCTTGAGCAGTAACGTAATGTGATTTCGGAAAAATCGTATAACGAACAATCTTATCAAGCACTTCGCCGGTCAATGGATCAAATAGCGACAGGCGATCAATCTCGTCACCGAATAATTCAACTCGTACCACGGCCTTGTCGGAATCTGCAGGGTATATGTCAATGACATCTCCCCTCACCCTGAATGTTCCTCTGCGAAGTTCAGCATCATTGCGGGTGTATTGAAGCTCTGCGAGCGTTCGCAATATCGCACGCTGATTAACGATTGCACCCTTGCGAAGATGGAGAATCATCTTGTTGTATTCATTTGGATTTCCCAGACCATAGATGGCTGATACCGTTGCGACGATAATGGTATCTTTCCGAAGAAGAAGAGCGTTGGTTGCCGACAATCTCATCTGATCGATATGATCATTAATGGAAGCATCTTTTTCGATAAACGTATCGGAACTAGGCACGTAGGCTTCCGGCTGATAATAGTCGTAATACGAAACGAAATACTCAACCGCGTTACCTGGAAAAAAATCACGCAGCTCCGAGTAAAGTTGCGCTGCAAGCGTCTTGTTGTGGGCAAGAACCAATGTGGGACAACCGATTACAGAGATGACATTCGCCATAGTAAACGTCTTGCCGCTACCTGTTGCTCCAAGCAGAGTCTGAAACGATTTGCCGGCTTTGACACCCGCGAGCAATTGATTGATCGCTTCGGGTTGATCGCCGGCTGGTTGGTAGTCTGAAACCAGTTTGAATTCTCGCAAGACGCCCTCTCAAATAGCACTAATTCGGCTATACTTGTACTCTACACAATCCGTTTTTTTGTCCTAGAGAGAACAAAATGACCAACATTCCACTGTCGAATCGAGTCAATTCCATAAAACCATCCGCTACAATCGCAGTGTCCACGCTGGCGAGCGAACTTCGTGCAGTTGGCCGTGATGTAATAGGACTAGGTGCTGGCGAACCGGATTTTGCCACACCAGAAAATATTCAGCAGGCCGCCATTGAAGCGATGCGAAGCGGCATGACAAAGTATACACCTGCCGACGGCATTCCAGAGCTGAAAAGTGCAATTGTTGACAAGTTCGAACGTGAAAACCAACTCACTTACACGCCAGCAAATATTGTCGTATCAAATGGAGCAAAACAAAGTATTATCAATTTATTAACTGCACTACTTAATGATAATGACGAAGTAGTAATTGTTGCACCATACTGGGTTTCATACACGGACATGGCAGTGCTTTCAGGCGGTAAACCAGTTGTAGTAAATACGACCATAGAACAGGGTTTCAAGTTACAGCCAGAACAATTGCGAGAGGCCATTACCTCGCACACCAAGCTTCTCATGCTCAACAGCCCCAACAACCCGACAGGCATAGCATACACACATCAGGATCTGGAGGAACTCGCAGAGGTTCTGTTGGAAAATCCTCATGTTTATGTTGTCACTGATGACATTTACGAACATATTTTGTGGAGTGGTGAGCCGTTCTGCAACATCGTAAATGCCTGCCCTGATCTGAAAGACCGAACAGTGGTCGTCAATGGAGTATCGAAGGCTTACGCGATGACCGGATGGCGAATTGGATTCGCGGCTTCACCGGAACCGCTAACCGCTGCAATGCGAAAAATTCAGTCTCAAACGACGTCAAATCCAAATTCGATTGCACAGGCAGCTGCTGTCGAAGCACTGAACGGTCCCCAGGATACGATTCAGTATATGGCGGAACAGTTTAAGAAACGGCACGATTTCGTCGTTTCCAGCCTGAATCAAATCAACGGAATGAACTGTCTTGCCGGAGACGGCGCATTCTACGCTTTTCCTGATTGTCGAGAAATCATCGATTCACTGGATGGCATTGATTCCGATGCAGCACTGTCGGAGCATATACTGAATGAGGCTGAAGTGGCGGTTGTCCCAGGCAGTGCATTCGGAGGTGCAGGTCATATCAGGCTTTCATTTGCAACTGACATGGAAACACTGCAGCAGGCTATGGCTCGCCTGCACGGTCTATTCGGAAGTCGCCGTTAAAATCAACTGTAATTGTCTACCCAGACTTGCTCAACGGAAGGGTTGCAAAATATGCTTTTGTCTGATTGGAACGATGAACGCATCGAAGAGTACTTGAGGACTCTCGATTGCTGGAATGGCGGGATCCAAGTAGAACCCCTAATTGGAGGGCTGTGCAACAGAAGTTTTGTTGTAACGGATAACGGCGAACGTGCAGTGGCGAGAATCGGTACTGACATTCCAGTTCATGGCATTATCCAGACGTCTGTTCAGGCGTCAATGAAAGCCGCGGCCGACATCGGTGTGAGCCCACGGATACGACATTCTGAACAGTCGCTAGCTATTCTTGATTTCATTCCCGGAGGCTGTCTTCGTCCTGATGACATCGGCAGTCCGGTCAACATGGAAAAGATTGTCCAAGTGCTCAAGAATCTGCATGGCGGTTCAGAAAGTGTTCGCGGCACCCTCACCTACTTCTGGCCATTCCAGGTAGTACGCAACTATGTTGAAATCGGATACAAATATGGCTCTCGTCTTGTTGACTTGCTTCCGGAAATTATCAGTATCAACAACCTGCTTGAAAGCCATATCGAAAACTTCAGTCCTGTCTTTACACACAATGACACAGTACCCCAAAATTTCATGTTTGATGACGATGAGAATGTCTGGATGATTGATTGGGACTACGGCGGTTACGGGCATCCACTCTTCGACCTCGTTGGAGTCAGTTGCAATGCCGACTTGAGCGGAGATTCTGAATCCGCCTTGTTTGAAATGTATTTCGGCAAATTGAACGAAAATATTTTCCGACAACTGATTGCGTTCAAACTCATACTCAATTTGCGCGAGTATATGTGGGGAATGGTTCAGGAGGTCACTTCGGAACTGGATAGTGGAAACGTTGCAGCTTCCATGACTGAACTGTATCCGGACCAGGATCCGGGCTACGAAGGCTACACGAATATGAATCGCATACGCTTCGAGAAGAACTGGAATACCTATAGCGGAATGTTCGTATAGACGTGAAATGAAGCAAGCAGGCTTTGCTAGCCCATCGTCGAAAGGTTTGGATGTATTATTCAAGATGAGTTTTTAGTCACAAAAAAGCAGGAACCTGAAATAAAACGGAATCTGCCTTTGTGAATATCTTAGAAAGGTGAATAATTTCACTTTTCTTCTAGTTAACCTGCAACCTGAATTTGCCAGTAGGAGGTAATTTATATGCAGAAATGTTTTCGCAATTTAATATTTGCATGCACCATTGCACTGTTCACTTATGCACCGATTGCATCCGCACAAGCGGAATCGGATGATCCGATCAAGATCACCTGGCACGATTGGACCGGGCAATTCATCACCGCGACCATGGTCGGCGAAATTCTCAAATCTATGGGATACAACATCGAGTTTGTACCCGCTGACTACATTGCACAATTTGTGGGCCTGGAGTCCGGGGATCTCCACGTAGCTGTAGAAATGTGGGAAACAACCGGAAAAGATGCCCTGGAAGCATCCCTGGCTACCGGCAAGACAGTGGATCTCGGTGAAACCGGAATGGATGCCATTGAAGAATGGTGGTATCCCCTGTACATGAAAGAAAAGTGTCCGGGGTTGCCTGATTGGACAGCGTTGAACGATTGTGCAGAAGCGTTTTCCACTCCAGAGACAAACCCGAAGGGACGTTATCTTGGCGGCCCCGTCACTTGGAGCGGATATGACGATGAGCGTGCCGAATCTTTGGGCTTGGACTATGAAGTAGTACATGCTGGAACCGATGCTGCATTGTTTGCAGAAATCGAATCTGCCTATCAGCGACAGGCACCAATCTTGGCCTGGGTTTATGCACCTCATTGGGCAACTGCCAAATATGAAGGTGAATGGGTGGATTTTCCGCGCTACACTGATGAATGCTACAAGGATCCGTCCTGGGGCGTGAATCCGGATATGGCGTATGACTGCGGCAAACCAAGAGGCTGGATTAAAGCAGTTGGTTGGGCCGGTGGTGAGGAGAAGTGGCCAAAAGCCTATCAAGCCATTCGAAATTTCACCATTGATAATGATCTGATGAGTTCACTCATTGTGAAAGTCGATCTTGAAGGCCAATCCGTCGAAGACGTAGTAGCCGAATGGATGGCAAACAACGAGTCAGTCTGGAAAGCCTGGACGATGTAAATTCAAAAATTCAGAAAAACGCGCCAGCGCCAGTTGTTGGCCCTGGCGCGTTTTCAATGCTGAAACCGAACTGCAGATAATTCTTTCGAGCATCATGAACCGCACCGAGCCGATTCTGACCTGCACAAATGTTTGGAAAATTTTCGGCAAAGGTGCCGAACGTTTCTTTTCCGACAACACCCCGATTGACGACAATTCTCTTGCATCAGCAGGCTTGATCGGAGCGGTACGCGACGCGAATATCACTGTCGCAGAAGGTGAAATCTTTGTCATCATGGGATTGTCCGGCTCCGGAAAGTCCACCCTGCTGAGATGCCTCTCCCGTTTGATTGAACCGACCTCAGGTGTGATCATGTTTGAGGGGGAAAATCTCCTGGAACAATCTGAAAACGAAATGATCCAAATCCGTCGCCACAAAATGGGAATGGTGTTCCAGCACTTCGCTCTCATGCCGCACCTGACTGTGCTCGGCAATGTTGCATTTCCATTGGAAATTCAAGGCGTAGACCGAAGCGAACGAGAAAAAAGAGCAAGAGAAGTTATCGAACTCGTGGGTTTGGAGGGTCGTGAATCCTATTATCCGAGAGAACTGTCAGGCGGACAGCAGCAACGCGTCGGAATTGCTCGCTCGCTCTCAGTGGAACCGAAAATCTGGTTTCTTGACGAGCCATTTTCCGCACTTGACCCCCTGATTCGTCGAGAAATGCAGGACGAATTTCTACGCATTCAGTCCATGTTGAGCAAGACAATCGTATTTATTACGCACGATTTTAATGAAGCCGTACGCCTAGCTGACCAAATCGCAATCATGAAAGACGGCTCAATCATTCAGATTGGCACACCCGAAGAACTCGTACTGCAACCTGCTGACCGATATGTAGAAGAGTTTACGAATGATCTTGCGCGGGCAAAAGTATTTTCCGCAAAATCCGTAATGGTTGTAAAAAATCCGGATATTCCGAGCGGAGGACAAATTCTGCAAACAGTTAAAATCGAAGATTTGGCAGAAAAAGTGATCAATTCAGAACATCCTTTCGATGTCATCGATCCAAGTGGTGATGTAGTGGGACAGATTACTCGCGAAGCGGTTCTGAGTGTGCTGGTAAAGACCCAGAATACAAATCGAAAAAGCACGCAGGTATGAATTCAACCGCTACGGTACAAGCAAGATTCAATTTTACAAATCCCAGGTTTCTTGCATGGCTGCTTGTAGCATTCATCATAACCTTAATCTGGCTCGGTGGCGAGTTGTGGCCGTGGGCAGTTAAACCTCCAAAGGAACTGAGCTGGAAAATTGAAGCCCTCGGCGGCTGTACCAGCATTCGCTACTGTGTAACCGGTTTTATGAAGTGGCTGGTAGGCGACGAAGCATATCTGTTTCCCTGGACATTCAAGGAATTCACTAGAACAATCTCCGCAGCAATCGAAATTCCTTATCAGATTATCAAGTCTCTGCTCTCGGCTGGATTCAAGGTTCCGCTAGCTGATGGAAATTCATGGCACACTCCACCGATTTCCTGGCTTGGATTGACCATCGTCGTTACCTGGCTGGCATTTCAAATTAGAGACTGGACACTTGGGCTGATGGTGTTTTTGTGTACAGCCTATCTTGCAGTTTTCGGTCACTGGGAAAGTGCTTCAATCACCCTCTCTTCCATCGCAGTGGCTGTTCCAATCGGAATCTTACTCGGTGCTGGACTCGGCATTCTTGGATACCGTTACCGATCATTTGAGCGAGCCATCACTCCAGTACTGGACTTGATGCAAACCGTTCCAATTTTTGCCTATTTGGTACCCGTACTTTTTCTGTTTGGTTTCGGTCCGGTATCCGCTATAACCGCAACCGTAATTTATGCAATGCCGCCCATGGTTCGAGTGACCATTCTCGCACTGCACACGGTTCCGGAGGAAATTAAAGAGTTCGGCAAAATGGCCGGATGCACCAAGCGGCAGATGACTTGGCGTGTACTTATGCCTTCCGCTACTCCAGGCTTGATGGTCGGCGTCAATCAGGTAATTATGCTTTCGCTCAACATGGTCATCATTGCATCCATGATTGGTGCCGGAGGGCTGGGGTTTGATGTCCTCGCGTCATTGAGACGTCAAGCCATTGGCGACGGACTTGAAGCGGGTATTGCGATTACTTTGATTGCGATTGTGTTGGATAGACTCTCCCAGGCTTGGGCAGCGCAAGCTCCAAAACAGCATGTTGAGACCAATAAAAACTTTTACAGCCGCCATAAGAATCTTGTAATCGCTATTTTAGTGCTGGCAGCGACGACTTTAATCAGCTTTGTTGTTCCTTTTTTCGCCCAGTGGCCTGAACAGTTTGAAATCACAACGGGACAATTCTGGAATGATCTCGTCAAGTGGGTCAATATCAATTTCTTCGATCAACTTGAAGCGGTAAAAGTATTCGTACTGCTGAATATTCTAAAACCGGTCAAGCTATTTCTGCTGAGTCTCCCGTGGCCTGGCGTTTTTCTGTTGCTCGCCTTGGCTGGCTATCAGCTAGGCGGACCCAAATTGGCTCTGCTGGTTGTTTCTCTTGCGGGATTCATCCTGATTACGGGACAATGGACAAAAGCGATGATCACCGTCTACCTGTGCGGCATCTCCGTCGTCATCGCGACCATGATTGGAATTACGGTTGGAGCCTTCACTACTCGTTATCCCAAAATCAAAAAGTCTGTACTGGTATTCATCGATACGCTGCAAACACTGCCAAGTTTCGTTTATCTCCTGCCTGTGGTGATGCTGTTCCGCGTAGGTGAATTTTCCGCGATGGTGGCAGTCGTGTTGTATGCCCTGCCCCCAGCAATTCGTTATACGCTGTATGGCATTGAACAAATTTCTCCTTCGCTTATAGAAGCCGGAAAAACATCCGGATGTACAAAATTGCAGTTGTTGACCAAAGTCCAGTTCCGACTTGCGTGGCCAGAAATCATGCTGGGACTGAATCAAACCGTAATGTTCGCTCTTTCCATGCTAGTCATCACTGCTCTAGTAGGAACGCGTGACCTGGGGCAGGAAGTCTACATTGCCCTGACAAAAGCGGATACTGGCCGCGGAGTGGTTGCCGGGCTCTCCGTTGCATTTATAGCAATCATCACCGATCGTTTGATTTCTGCGGCAGCACGTCGCCGAAAGCAAGCTTTGGGACTCTAACCGCTCAAACAAATAATACTGACATGGTACCAGAGCACTGCAAAATCGTCATAATTGGGGGAGGAATCATCGGTTCATCAACCGCCTACCACCTCGCCCAGATAGGAGAAATCGACTGCGTTGTTCTTGAACAAGGAACACTTACCAACGGCTCTACCTGGCACGCCGCAGGACTGGTCGGACAACTGCGAAGCAGCGCCAATGTCACTCAGTTGCTCAAGTACTCAGTGGAGCTGTACGATCGACTAGAAAAGGACACTGGCCAAGCAGTCGGATGGAAAATGAACGGAGGATTACGTCTCGCCTGCCATCCAGAACGAGTGCGAGAAATTAAACGACAGGTGACAATGGCACGATCATTCGGTCTAGAAATGCACTTCCTAAGTCCGAATGAAGTGTCGAATCTTTGCCCGGTTCTGAATACTGAAGATGTGGTTGGAGCGGCATTTTTACCAACTGACGGTCAGGCAAATCCTTCTGACTTAACACAAGCACTCGCGAAGGGGGCAAGATCGAAAGGAATTCGTATTATCGAAGGCTGCTCGGTAACAGCCATTTCAACAAACAACGGTAGGATAAAAGGTGTCAGTACCAGCATGGGTGACATCAGTTGCGAGGTTGTCGTTGACTGCGCTGGACTCTGGTCACGCTCTATCGGACAGCTAGCCGGAGTTAACGTACCAATTACACCGATGAAACACCACTACATCGTAACTGGTACAGTTCGGGGAGCGGTTCCGGATATGCCAACGATACGAGACCCTGATCGCTTGATCTATTTTAAGGAAGAGGTTGGAGGACTGATATTCGGAGGGTATGAGTTGAATTCTCGGAAATGGGAAGTTGCGAAGCCTCCGGATAAATTCTTCTTCACTCTGCTGGACTTCGACATAGATCATTTCGAGCCGCTCATGCGGGCAGGATTGAGCAGAATCCCGGCAATGGAATCGGCCGATATTAAACAGATGATTTGTGGACCGGAATCTTTTACACCAGATGGCAACTTCATCTTGGGTGAATCTCCTGAAATTAAAAACTTTTTCGTTGGAACCGGATTCAACGCATTCGGAATCGCCAGTGCAGGAGGTGCAGGAAAAGCATTGGCAGAGTGGATTTCTGTCGGAGCTCCCCCGATGGATTTAGGAGCAGTTGATATAAGACGTTTTGGGAAAGTTCATGGCAATCAAGAATGGGTGATGCAGAGAACAGAAGAACTTTGCTCAAAACACTACACAATGGCTTGGCCGCATGAAGAACATAGCAGCGGGCGGCCTCTATTCAAATCTGTACTTTACGAGAATCTAAAAAAGCTGAACGCCTGCTTTGGTGAAAAACTTGGTTGGGAACGTCCCAACTGGTTTGCCGCTCAAAACCAAGAACCCAAAGACGCACCTTCATTTGGACGTCCGAACTGGTTCGTTCCGGTTGGCGAAGAACATCAGGCGGTACGAAATTCAGTGGGCATGATCGATCAGTCCTCTTTTGCTAAATTCTTATTGGAAGGAGAGGATGCACTCGCCATATTGCAGCACCTCTGCTCAAATCAAGTAGACCGCCCGACAGGCTCAGTTGTGTATACACAAATGCTGAATCACTCGGGCGGAATTGAGTGTGATGCAACAGTTACTCGCCTCACAGAAGACCGGTTTCTGATCGTGGTTGGTACTGGCTATGCTGCTCATCACTACTTTCACATTAAAAACAACATACCGGATAACTTACGAAATGCAACTCTCATTGAAGTTACAGAGCAATATTCGACGTTATCGCTTTCCGGTCCGAATTCACGAACGCTTCTCCAAGATGTCGTAGATCAGGATATGTCGAATTCAGCGTTTCCATTTCTAACCTGCCAACAGATCAATATTGGCAGCAACAGTGCCATTGCTCTGCGAGTTTCTTTTGCTGGTGAACTTGGATGGGAACTGCATATGCCGGTTGACAATACGCTTGCAATTTTTAAGGACCTGGTCACTGCCGGAATAAAGCATGAATTGAAGCATGTTGGATATCGAGCGCTTGAGTCGCTGCGTCTGGAAAAGGGATTCCGAGCACTCGGTTCCGAAATCGGCCCAGACTTTACGCCACTTGAAGCCGGAATGAGTAAACTGATTCGACTGCAAAGTACGATTCCGTTTGTTGGGCAATCAATCTTGGTTCACCATAGCAAGGAAGAACTGAAGCGCAGACTTGCCTGCTTTACTACACCCGATGACCAAGTTTCGTTGCTTGGAAGAGAAACCATCTACAGGAATGGCGAACGGGTTGGCTGGACTACCAGTGCTGGATGGGGATACACCATAGACAAAAATATCGCTTACGGATATGTTCGCAATTCAGAAGGTGTTTCTTATAGCTTTCTGTACGACGGTGAATATGAACTGGAAGTTGAAGAAGTACGAATTCCGGTTCAAATTGAATATCAAGCTCTTTATGATCCAATGTCCGTCCGAATGAGATCGTGAATGACTAGGTTGCGGATACATGTCTAGGTGAATTTACGCCTATGCGAGTCTGGTTTTCCGTAATTCCTAGTACACTAACCGTAATGCCTTCTTTGTCTTTACCGGCTAACCAATCCTTCTTCTCTACTAATTTATATAGTCTCCAAAGTGATTATTATTGGCCTGAATCAAGCTAAACTTCAAATACAAAGTGAAGGCATGGAATTTTCCGGAAAATCTGAAACATATAGAACAATTGCACGGGAATTGGCTGAACGGTTTGCCCCAAAGGCCGCAAAGTGGGATAAATCCCGTAACTATTGCTGGGAGAACGTTAAAGATCTAGCCGATGCTGGATTAATGGGGATGACAATTCCTAAGGAATTTGGTGGTCAATCGGCTTCTTATTACGATGCAGTTCTGGTCATTGAAGAGATTGCTCGAGCCTGTACCCTCAGTGCCCGTATTGTTGTCGAATCAAATATGGGCGGCATCAGCGCAATAATGGCCTACGGGACTGATGAGCAGAAAAGTTATTGCGCTCCCTATGTCTTGGCTGGAGACAAACCGGCAATCTGTATTACTGAACCGGAGGCTGGCAGCGCCGCTACCGAAATGTCCACTACAGCAACGAAGTGTGGCACAAAGTACGTCATCAATGGATGCAAGCATTGGATTACGGGAGGTGGAGTATCGAAGCTTTATTTGATTTTTGCCAGAGTAATTGACGAGTCCGGTCAGAACCTTGGCATTGGGGGATTTATTGTTCACTACGACCCAAGGAACAATTTTGAGCCTGACGGCTTTACAGTCGCTCGACGGGAGTACACGCTTGGATTGTGTGGAATGCCCGAAACCGAGTTGCATTTCAAGAATTTGGAAATCGATGAGCAGTTTATGCTACAGACACCTTCGGGGCTTCGTCGCGGATTTTCCGATTTAATGAATGCTTACAACAGCCAGAGAGTCGGCGCTGGCACCATTTCCATGGGCGTTGCGGCTGGCGCTTTGGATCACGCGAAGCGATATTTGGTAAAGCGGCATCAGTTTGGAAGACCTCTTGCGGAATTTCAGGGCCTCCAGTGGATGATCGCCGAGATGGATGCAAATGTTCATGCAGCGCGACTGCTTCTGTATGAAGCGGCTAAGTCGCGTGGTCCCAACGGCAGTCCGTTCCCTGACATTATGATTGCGGCACGTGCGAAGATGTTCGCTTCCGAAGCAGCGATCAAAGTAGTCAGTGATTCTCTGCAAATGTTTGGTGCCCGAGGATATGGTGACAAGGAACCTCTGGAACGGATGTATCGAGACGTACGAATGTTCACAATTGGTGGAGGAACAGCCCAAATTCTCAAGACCCAAGTTGCAGGCAAATTATTGGGGATTAAAACCCCGCAAACACGTGCGGGCTATTCGAGGATTGCGAAACCGAGTTGCTAGCTGAAACTTCAAAGAAATTCAGTAAAAACGGACGGCTGACTTCGTTGTTGAACACATTTGCGAGGAGGTTGTAAGATTTGTGTTTGGGACACCCATTCTCACATAGTTGACTGCCTCGATTGCGGGCTTCAGTTCGTCTGCTGCAATGTCGGTACCGGAATACCCAATACGACTTATGAGTGAGAAATATTACTGACATTAGGAACATACATTTGTAGAGTTAGAACTCTAAAAGTTTAAGCTAAGACCTTCGTATTAAGCGCCTCAGGCGAGCATTTATTGAAAAGTGTCCAAAGCCAAAGTGTTGAAAGTCTTCAGACTAGATTTCGAAACTAGAGAGGAGCCCATTGAACATCAAACGAGTAGTACCGAATATTACGTCCGCTCGGCTCAATGAGAGCCGAGCGTTCTACACGGAGTTTCTTGGCTTCCAGGTTGTCATGGACATGGACTGAATCATCACTCTTGCATCGCCGACCAATCCAACCGCCCAAATCAGCCTGGTTCGCGGAAACCGATCAGGCATTGAGCATCAGGATACGACTGTGTCGATCGAGGTTGCCGACGTTGACGGGGTTCCATGCCAACGCAGTCTCGCGAGGCTATCCGATCAAGTATCCGTTGACTGACGAGCCCTGGGGAATTCGCCGGTTCCACGTCAGCGATCCTAACGGCGTACTGATCAATATTCTGAGCCATCTTGAGTGATGTGTAGGTCTGCACAAATACTTGAAAACACGCCACAAACGAGAAGACCCCGTCGGGGTCTTCTGTTAACTCGTAAATCGCGAGAGTTTGCGCTCGAAAAAATGGCTCCCCGGGACGGGATCGAACCGCCGACAAGATGGTTAACAGCCACCTGCTCTACCTGCTGAGCTACCGGGGAAAACTGAGAAGTCGTAAATGATAATTTTGACTCTGCGTCTCGTCAAGCAAAATCGTGTTTGCAGTTACGTGAATTAATTGAATCTACATAACAAACCTGCTAGAACTGTTTGCTTCACGCTATACAGAATCGGAATGCTCGACAAAGACGGGAAACTCCGGCAGGCAAACAAATTTTAGCAAAGAATAAGCTTTGCGTAATGAAGATTCGACTATTTCAGGAGTCTGAGCTTGAGCAAAGATGAAGCCTGGATACTTGCCACCCTCCGGCCAGCGGGTCAATTTGTTGCTTTCGCGAACATCAATACGTACTTCCAAGATATTCTCAATGGACTGCGCTTCTGTTACTCCTTCCACTCGTCTCAGTATTCCATCTTCTGTTACAGGAATCATGAGAACGCCAGCCGCACTATTGAAATGAATCGTCTCCTGTTTCTTTCCTATGCTGCGACATAGAATTGTCTCTTCAAGACTTGAATTTGTAGCCAATTCAAACAATCGTCCGCAATCACCACCGATTGATCTTGCAGCAACTTCCAGTATCCATACTTGTCCATCGTACACTCGGACTTCTGCATGTACGGGGCCCATCTTTAAACCATAAGCCAAACAAGATTCTTGAATCACATGTTTGATCTGGCGCTGAATATCCCCGTCCAGCGTTGAAGGCGTGATGTAGTAAGTTTCTTCAAAATATGGTCCTTCTAACGGATCGGGCTTGTCAAAAATACAGATTGTTTCCAGTTCGCCATCAACAAGATAGCCTTCCAATGCGTGCTCGGACCCGGGAATATATTCTTCGACTAGTAAATTTTTCTGATGTTCTAATAGAGATGTTTCAACAGCTAGGATTGCCCTTATGCGACTAATCGCTTCAATCAATTCGGAGACAGTATCAGCTCGAATAACCCCCCGACTTGCTGATAAACTCAAAGGTTTTGCAACGCAGGGAAACCGAAGGGAATCAATTTGTTCGTTCAATTCTTGATTGAGATTGATCAACCGAAAATCTGGAACAGGAAGTTTGGAAGCTTCGAGTGTCTTTCTGGCAAGAAACTTGTTGCTTAATATTCGCAGGGCGTCAACAGGATTATGTGGAAATCCTAGGGTTGCAGATACGCTTGCTGCTATTTCAACGATTTTCTCATCTGGCGCAATAACCGCACGAATGTTACAATCCGGCAGCTGATCACTAATCGACTTGACAGCTGAATCTGGGTCAGATAAGTCTACTCGAAATCCAGGTCGATCCAAAGGGGTAATTTCCGAGGACCCATCGGTAACAAACAACAACGGAATGTCATGTTGTTCGGCCGCAGCCAAATAGACTGATGCCCGATAACTGTGAGCAGGTGCGATTAGTAAAACAGTCTCGCGGCTCGCAGATACTTGAATGGAAGTGTTCCTGGATAGTATTGAATATCAGTTTTGTGCTGCGCCGCAGCCACCACAAGAACCAGTACCGCCTACTGACTGAAATACATTGTGAAAAACGAATGTTGCCTGAATGCCGTCATCAACATAATCAATTTCAGCACCTGCAAGATACTGTAATGCCACGACATCAGCAAACAGTCGAAAATTCCCGCCTTCCAAAACTCGATCATATTCTGATTCGGAGTCAGCATACGTCATTCCGTAACTCATGCCGCCACAGCCCCCACCGGTGACATAGACGCGAACTCCTTTGATGTTCTCGTCCGTGTTTTGAATTAATTCAGACATTTTGAGACCTGCCGCTTCGGTTACAGAAATGTCGGGTTCTGAAATTTCAGATCTATAGTCTAAATTGGTCATAGTGCACTCCGCTTCTCAGTATTGGCTGACAACCTCAATTGTAATATTTCCAGCCCTAGATTTCTCACAAAATGAACACGAATATTTTTAAATCAGTTCTAGCGTTATATGTACGTTCTGATTCAGTCAATTTCAAGTCATTTATAATAGAGTCTACTACTAGCCTGTATTCCAATACCATTCAACTTTAGCAATAACTTCAAATTAAGCTATTTATGCCAAATCTCGTAGATTGTGTCGTACTAAAAGAAAAAGCTGAAGCTTTGGATGCAGCGCCTTATCCCGGTGAAATTGGTGAACGCATCCTAAATAACGTATCCCGTGAAGGCTGGAAGCAGTGGCTTGAACGCCTCGTCACGATCATCAACGAAAACCAGTTAACTACGGGCGACCCAGACACCCACAAGCTCATTGAAGCGCACATGCTTGGATTTCTGTTTGAAGAGGGCGAATTGGGCAAACTGCCACCAGGATTTACCACACAACAGAAAAAATAGACTGCCCAGTACCGAGTTAGATATCGCGGACAGTTTGACTGTATACGTCTCTACAGTGAAGTGCCTTACCATCAATGTAATTTTCCACGGCCCTAGCAAGCAAATTCCGACTCTCGCTTTTTACCCGATTAGATAGAAAATTTTCCTGTGCAATCGCAAACAGAGTTTCGCCTGTAACTGCATTCGTGTCTTCTTTTTTCGCTGGTAATGGCCCAGCATTGAAGTCATATACATAGAATTTGTTTCTGCTCAAGGGAGTCTTTCGATCTGCTTCCGTGTCGAGGACTAATGCATAACCTATCTCTTGCAACAGATTTTTCTCGAAAATTCGAAGCGAATGGAATTCATTTGATGGTTCTGCTAGTCTTTCAAGTGCGATGTAGTAAGCGTCAAAGAGATCAGGGTGCGGGTCACGATCCTGAAGCAGGCGCATAATCAATTCGTTCATGTAGAAACTGCAATACAGACGCTCACCACCAATTTCTACGTATTGTGCATTGCTAGTCAAACCAGTAAGTGTTGGTACTTTTCCTTTTCCAGACCAGCTTGCCTGAAGAAGCTGAAACGAGCGGATTGTACCGCGAAATCTAGATTTGGTACGTCGGGCACCCTTGGCAAGCAGGTTGATTCGCCCATAGTTGCGAGTAAATACATCCACAATCAAGCTTGATTCAGAAAACGGTGTAGTACGCAATACGAAGCTGTCTTCTTGGTGTATGCGCATGAATTATTCCGCCTCAGAAAGCCCGAAGTTGGAAATCAAGTGTTGATCGTCCGTCCACTGAGTGCGCACTTTAACCCACAACTTCAGATATACCTGTCCACCTAGTTGTGATTCGAGAGTTTTACGCACCAAGGTGCCAATCCTCTTCACTTTCTCGCCCCCAGAACCAATGATTATCTTTTTTTGAGAGCTAGATTCCACCAAAATTAGCGCATGTACGTGAAGAACTTCACCCTCATATTCATACTTTTCAATTTGAACCGCACAAGCATAGGGAATTTCATCACCATAAAAACGAAATACCTGCTCTCGTACCAACTCGGCAGTCTGAAAAACTTTGTCTCGATCAGTAACATAATCTAGCGGAAACAAAGGAGGCCCGATAGGTAGAAATTGACTAATCGTGGATTTCAACTCGGTGAGATTCTCACCCTTTTTTGCAGAAATTGGAATAATCTCTGTAACTCCGGTTTTTTCAGTCAATTCTTTCATAATTGGCAATAACTGAGACTTGTCTTCCATTCTGTCTATTTTGCTGATGACCACAATCGTAGGAATATTTTCCGACTGAATTCGCCTCCAGACTGCAGAATCCTGCGAATGCCAACCCTTGCTCTCTACGATAAACAATACGAGATCAGTGCCGGAGATTCCTGCCGAGGCTGTCTTGTGTATCGAGTAATCTACCAGACGCTTGAATTTTGTGTTGAATCCTGGCAAATCAACAAAAACGAACTGGCATTCCTCATCATTTAGAACGCCTAAAATCCTAAATCGTGTAGTGTTCGCCTTCTTCGATGTTATGCTTACCTTTTGTCCGAGCAAGCGATTCAGCAAAGTTGATTTGCCTACATTCGGTCGCCCTGCAAGAGCGACCATTCCAGAGCGAAAATTCTCGTCAGGTGTTTTGCTGGCAGAGTAATTCATAGGCCTTTTCAGCAGCACTCTGCTCCGCTTCCTTGACTGTTCCACCTTCACCTGCAACAGGCGAAGGTAAACCACTGACGTGGCAGAATACGGTGAAGTGAGGGTTATGCTCTACACCTTCAATGTGAGTTGTTTCGTAAACAGGAATAGGCTGTGAATGGTGTTGCAGATACTCCTGCAACTTGGACTTTGAATCTTTCTGTAAGATTGATTTGAATTTCCCTAGCAGAGGAACAAAATGAGCTCGAAAGAATTTTGTAACTTCATCGATACCACCATCGAGATAAATTGCCCCGATCAATGCTTCCGTAGAGTTTGCGAGCAAATTTCGCCATGCCCTTTGATCCGATTTGGGAAACGACCTGCCGGCGATAACGAATTCGCCGAGTGTAATGGCTTCAGCCACGTAGTAAATCGCACTATTGTTGTTTACGATTCGACTGCGCTGGAGGGTGAGTTCCCCTTCGGTTGCATTGGGATGTGTCTGAAAGAGATAATCGGAAACAACTGCGGATAACACCGCGTCACCTAAGAATTCCAACGCCTCATTGTGGGGCTGCCCAACACTTCTGTGGGTAAGTGCACGCTCCAGCAAATCAGCGTTTCGAAATCGATATTGAATGATTTTCGAGAATTTTTCGTGGCGATGGTTTTCCACTAAGTCCTGATTAGAGCGAGTCAAAGAAATTCGGCCGACCCGTTGCGCTTTAGAATGAAATTCAGCGTCCGAATTCACAGCAAAGTTTCATGTATTGCACTTGTCACTCGATGGCGGCAGCAATCCTGCTCCAGTTTACCCCGTCACCACCAGCCGAATCCCAACTGAACCAGATAAAGAATGCTCTGCCGATAATATTCGATTCAGGAACGAACCCCCAGAATCGACTGTCATTGCTGTAGTCACGATTGTCGCCCAGAACGAAAAAGGTATCTTCTGGCACATTGAACACAAGGGTTCGGGCCCCCCGCTTTTCATCAATCAAGATTTTGTGCTGTTCTTCGCTGCCAAATGATTCACTGAATAACTGTGTCTGAATTTTTCTATTTGATTCAGGGTTAATCCAATATTCTCCGACGACATCCTGTGCGATTTCCTGTCCGTTTATCGAAATAGTCTTGTCCCGATACTCTACGGAATCACCAGGCAATCCAACTACTCGTTTAATGAAATTGACATTTTCATCATGGGGAAATCTGAAAACCATCACATCTCCATAATCTGGAGAGCCGACTTCAATTAACTTCTTATTCGCAACTGGCAGACGAATACCATATTGATATTTATTGACAAGAATGAAATCACCGACTTGCAAGGTAGGAAGCATTGAACCGGAAGGAATTCGAAACGGCTCAACTGCAAAGGAACGCAACATAAATACAATCAACAAGACTGGAAAAAAAGCTCTTGCATACTCAATTATCCACTTATGAGCAGGTCGCTCTACACCACCAGGCCGGACTGCGAGAAACCTTTTCTTGAACCATCTCCAAAACATGTCCACTAACCAAATGAACCCCGTAACGGATACAGCGATAGCTAGGACTAATTCAAAATCCATACGGAATGCAATCTTTGGCTTCTGACAGGTTCACAGAAATATGAAATAAAGAAAAACAGAAATTCCTGTCACTCAGCAGATGCTATAAGGACCGGATAGCGCAGGAACGATACTAATTTTACGAACAAACGCATAGGAATTTTCTGAGAACATACGAAGTCACTCTTGTGGGGATTTACAAACTGAACTACTGCAAATTCAGTATCAAATTGACGCTTTGCCGATTAGTCTATCTCGCTACATTCACGTCCCGCTCTCCTCATCCTTGAGGGCAAATATTGAAAGGAATTATATAGCAGGCAGTTGAATTTCAATGCCGCATGTTTTGAAACAAAACGCACTTCGATAGACGCTGGCTCAGTTGATCAGTTAGGTGAATAATTCAACTGAAATTCAAACTCAATGAATCCACAAGCGGTTGAATTACGTCAAACCTTCGAGAAATTCCATGATGATGGTGTAAATTGATTGAAGCGAAAAAACCACATCCGCAATTGAATTCAGTGTTTGAAAATAACCGAATTCCCTATCACGTTGACTGTTTTCGTCGGTACATCCCCCATTACAATGACATGAAAGCCATTGATGATTCTCCCATAGGCATTCACGGAACCGAGCCTACTAAATCCCACAAACCCGTTTTCATTTTCGTCCTGTTTCTGGATGAACAAAGAAACCGTCGCTAGATTGTCCGAGAAAATTATCTGCTCCGTCATAGAATTTTCGGAAGTGCTGCGTACATGTTTAACTTTCTTGAACCCGTCTGGAACAGACTTGACTGCCCATCGCAACTCATCATCTGCTGTCATCGGACTGTCATCAGGCAACGAAAATCCCCATGCGAAATTAGTGTTAGTGGACCAAAGCGATGGCTGAAGATCAGAATCAGTGATCTCTGCGTCTATGGTTATATCTACGAACATGTAACTATCAATAATGCCGGCATCTGTTTCTAGCAAGTCCGAGCGTAGCAGCAATCCTGTTTCTTCATCTATCCACATTTCATGGCCATAACGAAACGCATCTTTTGGCGCAAGCAATACACGCTTCGTCAAACGGTTCGCAATCCGGTCTTGCCCGCGATTTTGCATTGAATAGTACTTGCGAAGTTCACCAACCTGAACTGACTGCAAACCTGAAATTCGATAGAGTTTTTCGTTTGTTGCTTTATAGAACCCTTCTCTTCGATCTGGGAAATAACACCAGACTGCCTTGTTGGTTCGGACAATCTCCGATGGAGCCCCGGTTAGCGCAAAAATTCGTTCACGAAAACCTTGATCGTCAACCGCTCGAAACACCTGCATTGCTTCGGTGTGCGCACCATGAGAATAGGTGAGCATTCCCTTATAGCTAGTTGTATTTGCAGAGGCATTGATTTGGTCAAACAGTTGTTCCATCGATTGTGCAATTGCCGGCATTGCTGGCAATGTGAGCAGCAACGCTACAGTCACAAACTGGCTAATGACACGACCAGCACCGATCGAGAATATAGAGAGATTCACTTTGACTTTCAAATCAGCTAGTCGGTATTAGGGGTCTTGAGAGGCGAGTTGAGGTAAATGCGCATATAAATTGGCAGCATAAACCAGACTCTGACCCTGAGAATGAGCTAGCAAATTTTCGTTTAATTTTTGTATTTCTTTATCGCTGATTTCTTCATTACCGTCTGAAGTCCATTTGGTTGAGGCCGCAACGGTTATTGAGGAATTCTGAAGTTGTGCCGTAGGCAACACCTCATCAAATAGACCGGAATACACAATAAATCCGCCACTTGCAGCAACGGCGATAGCTGCACCTAAACCCATTGCACCGAGCCATGAGGCAATTTTTAGTTTGATCAATTCTGCAACAGCAGAAGATTTTGTACTGGGTTTGACTCTTCGATCGGGTTCAGAACCAATGGCCCTCATTACCTGCGCTTTAGCTGCAAACGCAGCTCTCAAATCTGACTCCGAACACTCCCCGCCCGCAGAAAAATCAATCAAATGATATTGTTCCCACGTGCGTAACAGCGATTTATCGTTACAGAGTTTTTTCAGGATCTGCTCATGCTCTTCTGCACTTACTTCACCATCCATCAAGGCTGATAGTTCTATAGTCATAAATTCTTTCTAGTCAATCAAGTGTTTTGTATTCGATTCTTGACGCATTTTGTCTATATATTTTCTACCCCTGTGAATGCGAGTTTTTACGGTATTGACATTTGTATCCGTACGTGTCGCAATTTCTTGATAACTCAACTGATCTCTTTGCCTGAGGTTGATCGTTATGCGTAATTCATCCGGCAAACGGTCAATATAGCTCATCATTTCGTGTACTTTCGCTTTTCCATCAAATATGCTCTGAGGGTCTTCAGAATCTGTTAGGCCTCGAGGCGGGGGTAATTTGCCTTCTCCTTCGTCTTGAAATCCTCCGTCACCAATTTCGTGCTCTGGAATGTCTCTAGGCCTCGCACCTGGTGTTCTATTCTGCTTGTCCAGCAGATTAAGCGCTGTATTTCTCGCAATCGTGAATGCCCATGTAGAAAGTTTGCTTTCACCTCTGAAACTACCAATGTTTGTCCACGCGTTTAATAACACGATTTGAACTACATCCTCATAATCACTGTCAGGCAATCCGTATTGATAGACAAATTTTCTAGCAGCTTTCACAATATCCTGCATGTTGATAGTCACCAGTGCTTCAAAAGCACCGTTGTGGCCTTCCTTTGCCCATTCCAAGAGTAACTCTTCTGTTGCATCTTTTGGAATTAGCGTCCTGTCTTCCGTCATTGCCTCACTGTCCAAGTGGGCATCCGTATGTCCAATCTTTCAATTTAGACAACAAACACCCGTTAAAGTTCTATTCTACGCAACTCCAATAAATTGGGGAGTTCATATTCTGACAATTGTACATTTAGAATATGTTTAGCAGGCAAACACTACGGCTAAATTAGTGTTGACTGTCATTTCAAACACTACCCTTTGCACAGACTCGCCAGGGCTCCCGCGGATAACGGGGATACCATTGGGGCCTCTTCCTGTCGTGGTAATTTGTCATTGATTTTTATCCGCATATTACCTCTATTCGATAAACTGTTGTTTTCAATGATTTTTGCTTAACTATATAATTCTCTTGATATTATTCTAATGAAAGATTGGAACCTTTCATCTGCCCACAGTTGACTTTGGTCGAAGATTATGCCATCATATTGGCATGCAAGTCGGAATGCGACAATTCAGTGCCGAAACTGTCACGCGGGTGATCGAGGAATCCAGCAAGCCATCTGTGACCCGCGGTGAACTTGCACGGCTTTTGTGCGAACTTGACCATTGGTATGACAGCAAAGGTCGCCCTGCGGTAAGTTCGGCACGCAAGGCGTTGGTGAAATTAGCGCACAAGGCGGGCTTTGAGTTGCCACAGGCGTGCGCCGGGGTTCCGCAGTCGGTGAAAGCGGTTTCGCCGCCTGCGGGATTGGATGCGTTGTCGGGGATGCGGGTGCGGTTATCGGATATGGGTGAGATGAGTGTGGCAGTGGTATCTGACAGTCAGCAACGCCGCAGTTGGGATGCGATGATGGAAGCTTGGCATCCATTGGGATTCAAGCGAGCGCCCGGAGGTCAGATGCGGTATTGGGTGATCAGTTCTCGGTATGGGGTGATTGGCGGGGTAGGTTTTGCGGCTGCGAGCTGGCATCAGAAGGCGCGCGATGAATGGATTGGATGGAGCAGTGATGCGCGAGCTGTGAATTTGGCAGCGGTGATATGCAATCATCGTTTTTTGCTGATTGCTCGGGTGTATGGTCTGGCATCGAAGGTTTTGGGAGAGGTTTGCGAGCGAGTGGCAGTGGACTGGGAGGCGTGCTACGGAGTATTGCCGGTACTGGCTTATACGCATGTGGATCAGTGCTATAGCGGTATGAGTTATGAGGCGTCGGGTTGGCGTCGGTGCCAGCGGTTGAGCAGCGGTCATGCGCAGCGCCGAGCGCAGCCGGGCACGAAAAAGGCGGTATGGATGAAGCCATTGTCGGAGAATTGGCAGGAGCGTTTATGCACCCCTGCGCATCGGCCGATTGTCAGGCCCAAGTCGGTGTATTTGAGCGAAGATGCGCACTGGGCGGCGCGCGAGTATGCGCGTTCGAGTCATCCGGACGGTCGGGTTCGGGAACGGATTGTGCAAATGGGACAGGCGTGGGTTGAGCATCAGGGCGCATCGATACCGGTGCTATTTCCGAGACGGGCGGAACGCAAGGGTGCGTATCGGCTGTTATCGAACCAACAGGTGAGTATGGAACATATCTTGGAGCCTCATCAGGCGAGTGTTGCGGAGCGTTGTGCGACGGAGTCGGTGGTGCTTGCGGTGCAGGACACGACGTCATTGAACTATCACGGTCTGAGCAGCAGCGAAGGATTGGTGGGCATTGGCGGTCGTGGTGCGGGAGCGAAAGGGATATTGGCGCATTTTGGAGTTGCGATCAGCGAGGTGGGACGTCCGCTGGGGGTGTATGCGCTGGATGCGGGATTTCGCAAGGTGAGCAGCAAAGCGAGTGAATGCGACGAAGAAGGCGGGAAGGAAAGCGAGCGTTGGCTTGCAGGGCTGACACGTGCGCATGAACTGTCCGAGGCCTGTCCGAACACACGGGTCATTACGGTGTGTGATCGGGAGGCGGATTTGTGGTCGATGCTTCGCCAGGCGGTGGTATCAGGTGACAGTTTGCTGGTGCGTTCCAATGGTGCGCGCAAACGTAAGGTGATACTGGAAGACGGCACTGCTGAGAAGTTGCCGTTGCATCTGTCAAAGCAGCCGGTGATTGCGCACAAGACGATTCAGATTGAGGCCTGTGGTGGCAAGCGAAAGCGCAAGGCGCGCAAGGCGCGGTTGGATTTGCGGGCCTGTATGGTGACGCTCGGGGCGCCGGTATTGGCCGAAGATCAGACGCCGACGCAGATGCTGGCGGTGAGTGTTGACGAGATTCATGCACCGCGAGGTGAAAAGCCACTGCACTGGCTGCTATTGACCACTGAGGGCGAGGCGAGTGCCGAACAGGCGCGCAAGGTGGTTCGGTGGTATGAGTTGCGCTGGCACATTGAGACCTGGTTCAGCGTGTTGAAAAACGGCACGCGCATCGGCACGCGCCAGTTCGATCATGCGGATGATCTGCGCAAGTGCCTGGTGTTCGATGCGATCACCGCCTGTTACATTCATGATCTGAATTATATGGCACGCAACGATCCGCAGGTTGCAGCAAAGCAGGTGGTGGGGGACGAGCAGGTCGAATGTCTGTATGATTATTTGTACTATCGCGGCATCCACCGTTCGCGCGGCCCCCCGAATCACAATCCAAATATCCGGACATTCGTCATTGACCTTGCGAGCATCGCCGGGTTTGAGTCGAGAAAAAGTCAGCCTTTGCCGGGAACTCGTAAATTGTGGCAAGCCTATGCATTGTTCACCCCGGCGTTAATTTATCACCGAGGAATACATGCACAGAAATGATCAGACTAATACGACGTCACTTGCCGAGTCAACTGTGGGTAGATGAAAGGATTGGAACTGTATGAATTCCTACTCACTATGCACAAAGAATTTCAAATCGCAATACTCGGCAGTGGGCTTTCAGGTCTGGCCACAGCACTCAAGTGTGCCAATGCAGGATTTCAGGTCGTCGTCATCACCAAGGAGACTCTGGCTGAAAATTCAAGCTACTATGCTCAGGGAGGAATTGCAGCAGTCTGGGACCTGGACGACTCTTTTGAATCACATGTTCAGGACACCTTGAACGCCGGTGTCGGATTGTGTGATCGCGAAACAGTCGAGTTCGTCGTAAATCAAGGTCCTGAATCCATAGAGTGGCTAATTGAAAACGGAGTTGCGTTCAGCCGACGAAACCGCGGTTCCAGCCACTCGGATGAATTCCACTTAACAAAAGAAGGCGGCCACAGTGTTCGTCGCGTAATCCACTCGGCCGACGCTACCGGGCGAAATGTGGAATCCACCCTCGAAGTTAGAATTCGCTCCCACCAGAACATAACCGTTTATGAAAATTTCATCGGCATCGAATTAATTACAAAGGCTAAACTCAATTTTCCATCAAGCAATCGATGTCTTGGCGTTTATGCCTTGGATATCAAAAATGAGCAGGTCGTCACGATCATATCTGATGCAGTGGTTCTCGCCACCGGAGGGGCTTCCAAGTCTTATCTCTATACCAGCAATCCAGATACATCAACAGGCGACGGAATTGCAATGGCATGGCGAGCAGGCTGCAAGGTTGGAAATATGGAATTCGTGCAGTTCCATCCAACGTGTTTATACCACCCGCACGCGAAGTCGTTCTTGATTTCAGAATCGGTACGAGGAGAAGGTGGTAAACTGATCTTGCCTGATTCTACGAGCTTTATGCACAAGTATGACGAGCGACAGGAATTGGCACCGCGTGACATCGTAGCCCGCGCCATCGATCATGAAATGAAAGCCGGAGGCTTTGATTGCGTGTTCCTCGATATCACCATGAAGTCGCCGGAATTCCTGCACACTCACTTTCCAAACATCTTCAAGAAATGTTTGGAATTCGGCATCGACATCTCGAAAGAACCGGTACCCGTTGTCCCTGCAGCACACTACACCTGCGGTGGAGTCATCGTAGACCATAGAGGGCGCACTGATCTACCTGGCTTGTACTGTATCGGCGAGAGTGCGAGCACTGGTCTGCATGGCGCTAACAGACTGGCCAGCAATTCTTTGCTGGAGTGCATCGTATATGCCCACGCGGCGTTTTGCGATATCAGCGAACAGCGAACCCAGTCAGACCTGAGAACCAACCAGATTCCAGAATGGGATGAAAGCCGTGTGACCGATTCCGATGAACTGATCGTGGTGTCTCACAACTGGGATGAACTGAGAAGATTCATGTGGGATTACGTCGGCATCGTCCGTACGCAGAAACGCCTTTCTCGCGCACTAAGGCGGGTCAAGATGCTAAATGAAGAAGTAAGAGATTTTTATAGTCAGTTTCGAGTCAATCGAGATTTAATCGAACTAAGAAACCTGATACAGGTTGCGGAATTGATTGTACGTTGTGCACTAGCGAGGCACGAAAGCAGAGGATTGCACTTTGTGCTGGATTACCCACACACAAGTACGGAAAAAGCGGTGGACACGATTCTGCAGCCAAATTCTTCAGAAAAACCGTGACGGTTCATTCTACTAAACATCATTCCGATAGCTCGGATTCCATATTTTTTCGTCTATCAGCTGTTCGATTGATTTATCGCTTGCTACTCCATTCAGGCCCTGCTCAACGGCAATTTTAGCCACGGCAATGGCAATTTCTCGACTAAGTGAGCGAACATCACTCAATGGTGGCAGCAGGGAACTGCCGGGAGTGTGAACATCAGACTGAGCGCTGCCGATGACGTGTGCTACCGCGGTAAACATTTCGTCCGTCACTCGGCGTGCTTTCACAGCGATCAAGCCGAGTCCAATACCAGGAAAGGCATAAGCATTGTTGCACTGAGCAATTTCATGCTCCACTCCGCCATAGCTTACTGGATCAAAGGGACTGCCAGTCGCGACCACTGCCCGTCCATCGGTCCATCGCAACAGGTCTTCTGGAACCGCTTCAATTTTAGAGGTGGGATTCGATAACGGAAATATGCACGGCCGTTCTGCGTGAGCCGCCATTTCCCGTACGATTCGCTCAGAGAAAAATCCGTTTTGCCCACTGACTCCGATCAGCACATTTGGACGCACGTTACGAATCGTATCCAGCAACTGATAGTCGCCTTTCCAATCGGTGAGTCCTGATAGTTCATGCACGAAGGGTTTCTGAAACGGAAGCGTCCGATTTGAACCGCTGTGTATCAGCCCGTCTCGATTGAGCATGTATATCCCGCGGCGCGCAGTGTCATAATCCAGTCCGGAAGCCATCATGGCCGAGACACACCCCTTGGCGATACCACTGCCTGCTGCTCCAGCTCCGACAATCACAATTGTCGAGTCTTTCGGTGATATTCCAGTCACTCTGCAAGCGGCAATGAGGCAGCCTACAGTGATCGCAGCAGTGCCTTGAATATCATCGTTGAAACAGCAAATGCGTTGAATGTACTCGTCAAGCAGCCGTTGAGAATTCAGGGTGCCAAAATCTTCAAACTGAATGACGGCATCCGGCCACTTTCGGTGAATTGAAGTCAGTACAATTTCGACGAAATCATCATATTCCTGTCCGCGTATTCGTTCATTTTTCCAACCGACATAAAGCGGGTCATTTAGCAACTGTTGATTATTGGTACCAACATCCAGCACGATAGGAAGTGCAACTTTGGGATTGATTCCCCCAAGTGCGGAATACAGGTTCAACTTGCCGATCGGAATGCCCATCCCCCCTACGCCTTGATCACCGATTCCCAAAATGGCCTCACCGTCCGTTACCACGATCACTTCCACTGACTCATGGGAGACATTCGACAGAATTTCATCAATGAATTCCCTTTCTGGATAATTCAGGAAAAGTCCGTGCGGCTTTCGATATATCTCAGAAAAATGCTCGCACGCATCACCCACAGTGGGTGTATAGAGGATTGGTAACATTTCAGATGCATAACAGATGATCAGTTTAAAAAACAGCACTTCATTCAAATCTTGCAACTGACGCAGATAAATGTGCTTCTCCAAATTGGCTTCCTTATTGGAATATGCCTGATAGGCTCGCTCGACTTGAGAATCGAGTGATTCTTCGCCATAGGGAATCATCCCGAGCAGACCGAGTTCGACCCGCTCTTGGCGGGTAAATGCCGTGCCTTTATTCAGTTTAGGCAACTCAAGCAGCAATCGACCCCGTTGTAGGGTGTCAGGTATGTTGGATACAGGCATAGGGAATCTCGATCAGGCCGTATAGATGTAATGGTTGCGGATCTTTGTGATTAGCGGTTTGAGTGACTCAGCACTTGTACTCTCTCCATACAGCAGCCAGCCGCTAAGCTGGTTGCTGTTGTGCTCTAGAAGTTGCTGCATTTCCGACCGTTCGTCACGAGACAGCGATTCGTAGTGTTGATCGACATACCCGTAGAGCAATAATTCCAACTCTCGAGTGCCTTGGCGACAGCGCCAGAGCACACGGTTCTTTTCTTCGCGGTCGCTAACAAAATCATTCGTCACTTTCGTATTGCCAGCAGTTTTTTGATTTCGGCAATCGCCTTGCCTGGGTTTAGATGCTTCGGACACGTATTTGTGCAGTTCATGATGGTATGACAGCGGTAAAGGCGAAACGGGTCCTGAAGTTCATCAAGACGCTCGCCGATGGCTTCATCGCGACTGTCCGAAATCCAGCGATATGCCTGCAGCAGAACTGCAGGTCCCAGGTATCGATCGCTATTCCACCAGTAACTCGGACAGCTGGTCGAGCAGCAGGCGCACAAAATGCATTCGTACAGACCGTCCAGTTTTGCACGTTCATCGACTGACTGCAGATTCTCCCGACTCGCAGATGGCGGTGATTGCTTTTGCAGCCACGGTTTAATAGAAGCATACTGGGCAAAAAAATGAGTGAGGTCTGGAACCAGATCCTTGACGACTGGTAAATGCGGTAACGGATATATCTTCACCGTCGATCTTATTTCTTCAATAGGCTTGATACACGCAAGCGTGTTTGTGCCATCAATGTTCATCGCACAGGAGCCGCAGATTCCCTCTCTACAGGATCTTCGAAACGTCAGCGTTGAATCTACGTCATTCTTTATTTTGATCAGAGCGTCCAACACCATCCGGCCACAGTCATCCAAATCCAGTTCATATGTATCCAGACTAGGGGATTCTTCGTTTTCAGGGTTCCAGCGATAAATCTTAAACAGCCTTGAGCGGTTGGCTGGTTTTGGCAAAGGAAAGTGTTTGCCCTGTGTTACGGTTGAGTTCTTCGGGAGACGGAGTTGAGCCACGATCTAGTACCAGTAAATTCAATAAACCCGAGCTTTTGGTGCAACAAGATCAACGTCGTTCGTCAGTGTATACAAATGCACTGGACGATATTCCAGATTTACCTCTCCATTGTCACTGAGCCATGACAATGTATGCTTCATCCAGTTGTTGTCGTCCCGCTCGGAAAAATCTTCTCTTGCATGTGCCCCTCTGCTCTCTTTTCTATTGGCTGCAGCAACTATCGTTGTCAGCGCCTGACGAACAAGATTATCTAGTTCAAGCGTTTCCACAAGGTCTGTATTCCAGATTAACGAACGGTCAGTAACACCGATATCTTCCACACTGTTCCAGACGTCGATCATTTTCTCTATGCCTTCATCAAGCAGTTCCTGGGTACGGAAAACCGCACAATGCTGCTGCATCGTTCTTTGCATCTGCAAACGAATTTCTGAGGTTCTGGTGTCTCCCGAACTGTATCTGAATCGATCAAAATGATCAATCGCTCTTGCTTCGATATTTCTCGGCAGTGATCGTCTTCCTTCGTTCAATTTAACCAGCTGTTTGGCTCGCAGTGCCGCGGCCCGTCCAAATACGACAAGATCCAGCAAAGAATTGGAACCAAGTCGATTTGCACCATGAACCGATACGCAGCCGGTTTCCCCGATTGCCATCAATCCCGGAATAACGTAATCATTGTCACCGCTTCTGCGGGTAACCACTTCCGCTCGATGATTTGTCGGAATTCCTCCCATGTTGTAGTGGACTGTGGGTATGACCGGAATTGGTGTCTCGGTTGCATCCACACCTGCAAAGATTTTTGCAGTTTCGGTTATTCCTGGAAGTCTTTCCTGAATAACGTCAGGTCCTAAATGTTCAAGATGAAGATAGATGTGATCAGCTTCCGCACCCACCCCGCGCCCGGCGTTGATTTCCATCGTCATTGAACGGCTAACTACATCTCGTGAAGCGAGATCCTTGGCATTCGGAGCATAGCGTTCCATAAAGCGCTCACCGTCCGAATTGGTCAGATAACCACCCTCACCTCTGGCACCTTCGGTAATCAGGCAACCCGAACCATAGATGCCTGTGGGATGAAACTGTACAAACTCCATGTCTTGCAGTGGAAGCCCTGAACGAAGTGCCATGGCATTTCCATCACCAGTACACGTGTGAGCGGAAGTACAGGAAAAATAGGCTCGTCCGTATCCTCCGGTTGCCAGAATCACGATTTTCGACTGAAACCGATGTAGCGTACCATCTTCCAGGCACCATGCTAAAACTCCGCGGCATTCTCCCTCGTGCATCAGCAAATCCAGTGCAAAATATTCAATATAAAATTCGGCTCGGTGTTTCAACGCCTGCTGATACAGAGTGTGCAGAATTGCATGTCCGGTTCGGTCTGCAGCCGCACAAGTTCTCATCGCCTGCCCTTCTCCAAAGTGAGTAGTCATCCCGCCAAAGGCACGCTGGTAGATTCGCCCGTCTTCCGTTCTGGAGAAAGGCACTCCATAGAGTTCGAGCTCGACGACCGCATCTGGAGCTTCTCTACACATATATTCGATCGCATCCTGGTCTCCAAGCCAATCAGAGCCCTTGACCGTATCGTACATGTGCCACCGCCAATCATCTTCGCTCATATTTCCCAGGGCTGCGCTGATTCCGCCTTGTGCAGCGACCGTGTGGCTGCGAGTGGGAAATACTTTTGTGATGCAGGCGGTTGATAGGTTTTCGAATGCGGCGCCGAAAGTTGCTCTTAAACCGGCGCCGCCGGCACCAACAATCACTACATCGTAGGTGTGGTCAATAACCTTGTAGGAACTGATGCCCATTGAATGCGTTAACCTAGTGCGACTCGCAGAATCGAAATCGTACTCGAAATAACGAGCATGACTGAAAGAGATTTGACTACCAGAATTGATATTATCTTCAATGCTTCGTGATGAACATAATCTTCAATCACTACTTGCATGCCAAGTTGTGCATGATAGAACAACGAAACTACAAACGCGATCATCAGTGTAGAGGTAATCGGGGAGGCAATCCACACATAAACGTTGCCAAAGCATTCACTGGTCAGTGTAGCCATGGAGAATGTAAACCACAGTGTAAGCGGCACAAGTGCCAGTGCAGTCAGGCGTTGCCACCACCAGTGTGCGGAGCCTTCCTTGGCGGAACCGAGTCCAATGACTTGCGCGAGAGGAGATCGGTAATTCATGGTTGTCTATCCACAGGCCGTATATCCGACGGTCCACACTAACACCGTCAGCACAATGGTTGCAAAAATGGAAACCCAGCCGCTAAGATAAACCTGTTTCAGTTCAAAACCCCTACCTGAATCCCAAAACAAATGCCGCACTCCATTGCACAAGTGGTAGAAGAGTGTCAATGTCCATGCAAACAAAAATATTCGGCCTGAAACTCCAGAAAGAAACGCAAATATCGCTTCGAACAATTCTCGGTTGTAGGCAATTGAAGATAACCACACGGCAACCAGAATGGCTCCGAACGCGAGTATGACTCCACTAATCCGGTGAAGAATAGACAATACAGACGTCAGTTGCGGCTTGTAAATCTGCAAGTGTGGTGAAACCGGACGATTCGTGGGGCTCATACTTGAAATGTTACTCTATTTATAGGGTTTATATACAATACTTGACAAAATAATATTCAGATAATTCGTCTACTTTTCTTCAGTTGCTTCTCCCTCACTTTTTGATCCGCTGCTTGGAACATGGCCCGTGCCAACTCTCTGGGATCGTTCGGCATATCCAGATCACGCAATTTCTCACGACTCTTCCGAGTCTCCTTTATTTTCGATTTTTCGGACATTTCAAATCTCTTTTCAATGACTTGCAGTATACAGCATTTCCCCGTTATATCAATGAAATAGCGGTTAAATAAAATATATCAATTGGGGATTGAAGAATGCTAAATAGTCTTGTAATGAAAACCAGAATTAAGGAGAATTCAATGCTATTGATGACTTGACAAAATCATAGCATTTCCGAATCATCTGGCTCGAAGGCTTCTTTTTTGTAAACGTCCTCGCGCTTGTCAATTTTCAGGATCACTACGGTGCGCTCATCCTTATCATCATTGTAAAGAATCCGATAGTCCCCGACCGCGATTCTTCGACCAGGGCGGCCTTTCAGCTTCTTACTGCCAGCCGGATACGGATTGTTCTCCAAGTCTTCAATGGCATTCAGAATCTTCTTTTTATCCGTTGATTGAATCCGCTTCTTCTTCAGAAATTTTTGAACACTGCCGAGGCCCTTGATTGCCCATTTAGGCTGATCTGTCATGAAAGAATCTTTCTGATTCCATTCAGGAAATGAGGGTGCGGAATCAAATCCTCCGGATGCGCTTTGAGATGAGCCACAGCTTTATCGTAGGCCTTTACATCGGCATCCATCTCACGGTCCTCGATTTCTTTCGGATCCTGCTTCTCGTTTAAAAATTCTTTAAATGTTTTCATGTTCTTCTCCATTCTTATTTAGCTTTGGTCAGCTCTTTGTAAGGCAATGTTTTTCCGACCTTGCCAATCGCCAGAAGCACCATCTGCATGATTGTATCCTGACTTCGGACGTTGTGCCGTCCGGCAAATTCCGAAACATATCGATTGAGATGTTTCACGCTCATCCAGTGGTAAGTTCCATGATAGCCGCGCTTCATCATTGACCAGAATGACTCCATTCCGTTAATGTGCGCCAGTTCGTTGACATATTCGCCGACGCTGTGCTTCACCACCGAATGGTTATATCCCTGAAGATTCGTGTATGATTTGAAGTCGTCTGTATAGAAATTCGAACCCGGTTTCACGTTTTCGTGAATGAAGCCTTGGAGAATCGCCTTCTTGGTATTCGGTATGACTTCCGCCTTGACCTGATTGCCATCGCGGTCCTTCACCCCTATGACGGCAGTCTTTCCTACCGCTCCCCGACCGGCATGTAACTTTTTACTGGCATGCTTATTGCCCTCCTTACCGCCGATGTAGGTTTCATCGACTTCAACTGAATTGCCGTCCAATTCGGCAGTCTTCTTTTGCATCCAGCCCTCCCGGATCCGCTGAGCCATAAACCAAGCGGTTTTCTGCGTGATGCCCAAATCCCGATGAAGCTTCATGCTTGAGACGCCCTTCAGGCTGGTCGTAATCAAATATATTCCGATCACCCACTTCTGAAGCTGAAGATTGCTGGACTGCATAACCGTTCCGGTCTTGACGCTGAAGTACTTTCTACAACTTCCGCACCAATAGGGCATCGGCTTCTCATCCTTCACCGACCTGGTTCGAGTGCTTAAACAGTGCCCGCAGTACCTGCCTTCGGCCCAGCGCAACTCCTCGAGCCACTTCCTTGCCGACCGCTCGTCGGGGAACATCTGAAACAGTTGCAGGACGGATATTCCATTTCTCTCATTTCTACCAGGGGCCTTCGGCATTACAAACCTCTAAAATCTTTTTGTTTTCAGTATAAATAGTATTGAACTAAGCTGCGTTCCGCAGCGGATTTCTGTGCTGGCGTCATCTGCAAGCCTTCTTCCAACTCGAACGCAGCTCAATCGCACCAGTTCGAATCGCACGGTCAGCGAATCTAACTCCATCCTCCCTGTATTATCCACATTTTCTTGCTTCGGTCTGCGAAGTGTGTTTATCTTAAAACCGACGGGCTCGCCACTGCGACGTGCCCAGCTTTATCTTAAACACTTACTGGAGACCTATCATGAGTCCGCTTCGCAAGAAAATGCTCGACGACATGGCCGTTCGCGGTCTGTCCGACAGCACCAAGAAAATCTATATCAACGCCGTCACCGGCCTGGTGAAACACTATCGCCGCAACCCCGACACCCTTGACGCCCAGCAGGTTCAAGACTACCTGCTGTTTCTGCATGAGGAGCGCGGCCTCAGTTGGAGTACCTGCAACACCCTTCTTTATGGCATCCGGTTTTTCTACCGGATCACACTGCAACGGCCGCAGCCGCACTTTTACGTGCCCGCGGCCAAGCGACCTTCAAAGCTGCCTGAAATCCTCAACTCCAAGCAACTGGTGCGCTTGTTTGCTGCGACCACCAACCCCAAGCATCGAGTCATCCTGATGGCGGCCTACGCGGCGGGACTGCGCGTCAGCGAACTGTCCCGCTTGCGGGTTTGCGACATCGATTCCGGTCGCATGACCATACGCGTCAACCAGGGCAAGGGCAACAAAGACCGCTACGTGCCACTGTCGCCGCGGCTGCTGGAGGAACTTCGCGCCTATTGGCGAATAGAGCGACCTTCGCACTGGCTGTTTCCGGGTCAGCGCGCCTGTAGCAACATCAGCCGTAGCGGCATCGCCGCGATCTACACTGCAACCAAGACCAAAGCCGGCATCAACAATGCAGGTGGTATCCATACGCTTCGGCACTGCTATGCTACCGGGCTGCTTGAAGCCGGCGTCGGCCTGCACATCATCCAGCGGCGACTCGGACACACCTCCATCCGTTCCACCATGCGCTACCTGCATCTGGCGGTCGATTCGGAGTGCGGCACGGTGTCGCCGCTAGACTTGCTGGAATCGGCCAATGTAACGCACTCTTAATCAAGTGCATGCAATCCATACTCCAGAGCCGGTCAAGCGTCCGGCTCTGGAGATAGCCGATATTGTACGCGCACGCCTCAAGCCGCACAACCAATTCGCTTGGCTCACGCCACTGCGTCTGAAGGTCGCCAACGCACTGGTCAATTGTCGCACCGCCGCTCTCGGCGGCTTTGCCGCACACTGCGACCATTGCGGTACCACGACCCTTCAGTATGCCTCATGTCGAAACCGCCACTGCCCCAAGTGCCAAACTCTCAAACAAATCCGCTGGGTCGAGCAACAAAGCGGCAGACTCCTCGACATCGACTACTGGCATCTCGTTTTCACACTGCCGCATGACCTCAATCCGCTCGCCCAGCGCCACCCCCGACTTATCTACAGCCTGCTGTTCAAAGCCGCCTCGCAGACCTTGCTCGAGTTCGGTCGCAATCCGCGCTGGGTCGGTGGCGAAATCGGTGTCACCATGGTGCTGCACACCTGGGGACAGAATCTCAATCAGCATATCCATGTCCACGCGGTTGTCACCGGCGGCGCACTCAGCGCCGACGGCAAACGCTGGCTGCCCGCTCGAAATCGCTTTTTGTTCCCCACCCGAGCCCTGTCCATGGTATTCCGCGGCAAATACCTCGAGTTGCTCGCGGCAGCCCACCGAAACGGCGAACTGAAACTGCAGGGGGAGACCGATGCATTCGCCCGTCTCGAAACCGCACTTCGCGCCAACGACTGGGTGGTCTATGCCAAACCACCGTTCGCCGGCCCCAGACAGGTGCTGGCCTACCTCGGACGCTACACGCACAAGATTGCCATCTCCAACCACCGCCTGGTTGATTTCGACGGACAATACGTGCGCTTTCGCTGGCGCGATTACGCCGACCGCAATCGCCAAAAGACCATGCGCCTGCACGCCGATGAGTTCATCCGCCGCTTCCTGTTGCATGTCTTGCCGTTCCGATTCACCCGCATCCGCCATTATGGCCTGCTCGCCAATCGAGACCGCAACAGGAAACTCGCCACCTGCCGAGCCTTGCAGGGTCAACACCAACACCAACCGACACAGCCAGAAACGCCACAGATCATGATGCTGCGCCTGACCGGCATCGATATCACCAAGTGCCCATACTGCAAACAAGGAACACTGGTGCGAATCGGCACCCTCAATCCGCTACCTCATGTGTTCATGCCAATGGTCCGCGCACCGCCATGACCCACCGCACTCCAATCCATGATTCGCCAACCGAACACGCCCAATGGCGTGTTACAGGGAGCCTGTTGCCTCGGTGCTGCTCACCCCCGTATGAATGCCGATTGCCGTGCTCTGAGCCGGTCGACATTCGTTCGGAAATCGCGAATTCGCGCCCTGACTACGTCGTCAGGCATGGCTGCTGATCGCATTTTTTGCCGATCAACTCCGATTCGGCCTATACTTTCCCCATAGCAGCATTGCTCGGTTATTCATCGACCTGGGCGGCTCGCAGCTTAGCTCAATGATCTTATTGTCCATGCTGGCGCACGATCAATAAGAGCCTATTCATTATACAGAATTATTTCGATTTGTCAAGTATTGTATATAATCTCCCTATTTATAGGATGCCATCTGCCGATTCCGTAAAGTAGAATGGTTAGAAATCGATGCATCGACCATTCCTTTCCCAATCTCCATATCGAGTTGGATCAAGGCGTTTGCTGTCCTCTGGCGTGGATTCAGCCTCTTTTTTAGGTGGTTGATTATCGTTCTTTACATGCGAATCTCGCTTTACCGAAATTTCTACAATCCGACTTCTTTCGCTCATAACATTTCACATCTTTGTAATCACATCATGGAAATTAAACAGTACTCTGAATCGCATCCAGACTGCGAATTCGGAAATTACCGCCAACCCAATCAAAATTAAATATCATACTGTTTGTTCATTCACGCAGTCAGTTAAATTTATGAAGTTGCACCAATTATGCAATTGATTCCACTCCATCATCTAGGAATCATTCGAATTTCAGGCGAAGATGCAACATCGTTTCTCCAAAGACAATTCACAAACGATATGTCTGAAGTTACACCTGAAAGATCGTGTCAAGCCGCGTACCTTAATGTCAAGGGACGCGTCATCGCGAATTTTCTTGTATTGATGAGAAATGATAACTACTACTTAGTCCTGTCCAAAGATCTTACGGAAACGCTAGCCAAACGTTTGAAAATGTTTGTATTGCGTGACAAAGTTGATATTTCCATCCAGCCAGAGATGAGTTTTGCAGGCACGTTCAATGAAAACCTGTTACCACTGTCCGAATCCGAAATTCCGTTGCAAAACTGCTGCGTTCAGACTAGTGAAGATTATTCGGTTGTACGCATACCCGCCAGTTCAGCCAGATATGGAATTCTTGGAGCAACTTCATTATTACAATCCAATTCAAATGAGTTGAACCAGCCTGATGCCGTAAACGACTGGATAATTCAGGACATCCAAGCTGGAATTCCGTTGATTTCTCACGCAACCAGTGAGTCATTTGTTGCACAAGCAATCAATCTGGATCTCATAGGAGCAGTCAGTTTTGCAAAAGGTTGTTTCCCAGGCCAAGAAATTGTTGCACGATTGCACTACAGAGGTGGGGTCAATCGAAGAATGGTACGAGCAATAGCACCGGCAGATTCATCAGTAGAATCAGGCACACTGGTAGAGTGTCCGGATGTTCCCGGCAACCAAACTGGAATAATCGTTAATAGTGTTCTCTCCGATAGCAGTCAGCACAAACAGCTTTTGCTTTCAGTTCCATTGAAATTTCTAGGGCAACATACCTTGCAACTGGATGATTCGACCCGTATAGAACCGATACTTGATGAACTGCCATACCAAATTCCGGAAATCACATCACAGAAAAGCGTCTAATTCTAGGTTGTAATTTACATCAAGTAAAACTGAAGATTGTTAAGTTAATTTATTGATACAAAAATCATTCTGACTTGAAGTTTTGACCTAATTCTCCTTTCACAGCGATCTAACTCGCTGATTTTTGTTGCTTTTGAATTCTTGCAATCAATATTGCATCTTAAATTTTCAAGCAGTTATTTATTACTTGTGCACGTCAGATTTTGGGGATTTTACTCTCAAGGAACACTTAAAAATAATTGTGCCGGGCATTCCGCAGTTTGACTCTCATTCTCTCAAGCGAGGTCGCAACGAAAGTGCGCCATCAGTGGAATCGTCGACCGCGGAACAGACCATGCTAATTTTCGGGAACCAGATCACCAATGAACAATCGGCCTTTGGTCCGGCACTTGCAATCTACTATACCAGAATTCCCTGCCAATGGATTTGATGAAAACTCGGTATGTTCCTTTCGTGGTGGCGAGGACATCATGACCTTGGGGGCTAATTTCTAGTTGCCCACCGCCTGATGGGGGCATTCATGTGCATCGAACGCTAAGATGATGGCATCGATAGACTCCTTTTCGAATTCCTCCTGTCGTTTTTCTTGAATTTGGAGATGGTTACTTGCTTTTTGAAAAGAAATAACAATCTGACGTGTACCCGAAGCTGTACAGCTATTGGTGAAATGTTACCAGTCAAGATATAATTGAAAATTCCTTACGTGGTTTACCCCCCTTTTCAGTTCTCACAAGTTCAAAATTCGCTCTCCCAAGAGATAAATTCCGAGTGCAGGGTTGATTCGATACCTGATTTATGAGCAGGAGAATTACATGAAACAGCATACTATCGTTGCGACAATCGTTTTCACTTTGATTGTGGCTTTTTCGGCTAACTCCAATGCCGCAAATCCGATACTGAAAAACGGACAGGAACTTGCAGAAATTCAAACATTCACCTATCGATTATTAGACGAAATTCCTACATTGGACCCACAACTGAATGAAGACTCCGAAGGATTTGACGTTCTGCGTGACCTTTTTGAAGGACTATTGAATCAGGACTCCCAAGGCAATCTAGAACCAGGGGTTGCAAAACAGTTTCAAGCTACTGACTCTAATCGAACATTTATCTTTGAATTGCGCGAAGATGCCAAATGGTCAAATGGCGAACCCGTAACAGCTCACGATTTCGTCTATAGTTGGCGGCGTGCAGTCAACCCTGCAACCGCATCACCATATTCTTGGTATGTCGAACTGGCGACGGTAAAAAATGCCGCAAATATAATCGCCGGGAACGAATCACCTGAGAATCTTGGTGTCAGAGCACTGGACGACTTTACACTTGAAGTGAGACTCGAGCAACCATTGCCGTATTTTCCAGAGATGACCACCTATGCTACTTTCTTCCCCGTGCATCGGGCAACGGTTGAAACTCACGGAGCCAAATGGACAAAACCGGAAAATATGGTTTCAAATGGTGCTTATGTATTAGCGGAACACGTACCAAACGAATTTCACAGTCGTGAACGCAATCCCCACTACTGGAACAACGAAGCCACCGTAATCGAAAAGGTCATCGGGCGGGTTATAAATGACGAAAATCAAGCGTTAACTCGTTATTTTGCTGATGAACTCGACTACACTGGAATCCCCACAGGGCAATTCCCGAAGTTGAAGGAAAAATACCCCAACGAAGCGACTTCAGTACCAATTCTATGTACTTATTACTATGCCATCAATCATACCGACAGCACTAATCCTGCGCTGAAAGACGTAAGAATTCGAAAGGCGTTGTCTTACGCTCTTGATCGAAACCTGATTGTCAATCAGGTTCTCAAAGGCGAACAGTATCCAGCCTACAGTTTCACTCATCGAGCAACTGCCGGCTTCGCAATACCGGAAATCGACTATGCGAAGATGCAACAAAGTGAATTGGATTTTGAAGCAAAAAAGTTGATGGAAGCTGCCGGTTATGGTGCCGGGAACGCGTTGAAACTCAAATTGATTTACAACACTTCAGAATCACACAAGCAAATTGCAACCGTTGTCTCACAATTGTGGAAACAAAAACTGGGAGTGAAAACCGAACTTCAAAACTTCGAGTGGAAAACCTATCTTGATATTCGCCGCACCCAACAATTTGATATCGCCCGCTCTGCTTGGTGCGGTGATTACAACGAAGCATCAACATTTCTCGACCTCATGACCACTGTATCCACTTCAAATTCTGGAAAATTTTCCAATGCGGAAGTCGATCGTCTGATGAAGGAATCGAAGACACTAAGCAACCCGCAGGATAACTATACGAAAGTAGAACTGATCCTCGCCGATGAAATGGCGTTGATTCCAATCTATCACTACACCAGCGTGTTCATGCTCAAACCTCAAATTAAGGGCTGGTCGTATGATAACGTTCAACAGTTGTGGTATTCAAAAAACCTCTATCGCGTCAACAACTAGAACCAATTAAACAACACTTCAATGACATCCTATATTCTTCGTAGGATACTGGTATCTGTACCGACGATTTTTGCGCTGATCGTATTCTCGTTCATCGTGATGTATCTTGCTCCCGGCAGTCCGTTTTCGGGTGAACGCCCTTTGCCGGAAGCGACTTTGGCTAACATTGAAGCAATGTACGGACTCAATCGTCCGTTTTATGAGCAAATTTTTCGATATATCTGGAACATCGTCGTACATTTTGATTTCGGCCCGTCATTTATTTATCGTGACCGTTCGGTAAACGACATTATCGCGCAGGGATTTCCAGTTACTCTAACCTACGGATTTCTATCTTTTGTCGTCGCCGTGACCGTAGGTGTAGCACTTGGCATTGCTGCGGCAATACGACAAAACTCCTGGCTTGACTATTTTGCGGTCGGAGTATCGATTGGTGCCCAAGTATTGCCAAATTTTGTCATGGCGCCAATTCTAGTTCTGATTTTTACACTCTGGCTCGGTTGGTTGCCTGGTGGCGGTTGGCAGGGTGGAGAACTACCTTATCTCATCATGCCCGTGATAGCTCTTTCTACAAGCTTTATGGCATCAATTGCCAGAATCACACGTTCATCAATGTTGGAAGTGTTCACCGCAGATTTCATTTTCACAGCGCGGTCCAAAGGACTGCCAATGTACCACATCGTGTTTCGTCATGCCTTGAAGCCGACGATGCTCCCAGTCATATCGTATCTCGGTCCTACCTTTGTCGGCTTGATCACTGGTTCCGTCGTAATCGACATGTATTTCTCAACGGGAGGGATTGGACAGTATTTCGTCAATGCCGCAATCAACCGAGATTATTCCCTGATTATGGGTATTACTATTCTGACAGGCACTTTGACAGTATTTTTCAATTTGTTGGTCGATATTGCTTACGCCTGGATTGATCCAAGAATTCGATATTGAGACACTGTAGTTTCATAATCTGATGACTCCCATTCGTCGACTACAATCTGAAACCATCAATTCATTTGCGAATGATGACCATCGTTCATTGTGGCAGGATGCTCGTCTCCGATTTACCAAAAATCGTGCGGCAGTCGCAAGTTTTATCATGCTGATACTGGTAGGAACTTTTTCCATATTTGGTCCTAACGTGTCGGGATGGGCCGGGGAAACAATAGATTGGAGTGTTCTAGGCAATGTCGAAACCATGGGAAAACCTTCAAATGTACACTTCTTCGGTACCGATGAATTAGGACGTGATCTATTCACACGCACCGCACTTGGTGCGCGTGTATCCATGATGGTTGGAATCATCGGTTCACTTATCGCAGTTATTGTAGGAACGCTGTACGGTGCAATCGCAGGTTACTTTGGAGGTAGAATCGACAGTTTCATGATGCGGCTCGTGGATGTCGTAATGTCGATTCCATACATGTTCGTGCTGATCCTGCTACTGGTCGTCTTTGGCCGCTCGATCATACTTCTGTTCATCGGCATCGGATTGGTTTCGTGGCTTGATATGGCGCGAATTGTCCGTGGTCAGACACTTAGCATTAAAACTCGCGAGTTTGTAGAAAATGCGGTGGTAAGCGGTGTTCGACCAATCCATATCATTCTTCGACACATCATCCCAAATTTATTGGGCATCGTTGTTGTCTATGCGACATTGTTGGTTCCCAATATTATTCTTTATGAAAGCTTCATCAGCTTTCTTGGGCTGGGGGTACAGGAACCAAATACTTCACTCGGTGCACTGATTAGTAGTGGGTCCGCACAAATGCAGTATGGCACACTCTGGCAACTCGGCTTCCCTCTTTTCTTTTTTACTATCACATTGTTCGGCTTTTTCTTCATGGGAGATGGCATGCGTGACGCGCTCGACCCGAAGGATAGACTGTAAATGAGTTTACTTGAGGTTCGCGACCTGGAAGTTGTTTTCAAAACAGCTACTACATCGGTTCACGCCGTAAACGGAGTCAGTTTTGAACTTAATGAGGGCGAGATACTTTCAATCGTGGGTGAAAGCGGGTCAGGTAAGAGCCAGACCGCTTACGCAACAATGGGGCTTCTTTCCAGAAACGCAGAGTCCAAGGGTTCGGCGTTCTTTGATGGAGTAGATCTGTTGGCTCTATCGGAAGCGGAACTAGTCAAAATTCGAGCTACACAAATTGCGATGATATTTCAAAATCCAATGACATCGCTCAATCCTTACATGCGTATTTCAGAACAGATGACAGAAGTTTTAACCTATCACCGTAACTTATCAAAACCAAAAGCGCTGAAAGTCTGTATTGAAATGCTTGAAGCAGTTCAAATACCAGATTCCAAAGAACGTATCAATATGTTTCCGCACGAATGTTCAGGGGGAATGAGACAACGCATATTAATTGCAATGTCTCTATTATGTCGACCGAGAATTCTGATCGCTGATGAACCAACCACAGCACTGGACGTTACTATTCAGGCACAGATTGTTGAATTGTTAAAGAAGATTCGAAGAGACTTCAAAACAGCAATCCTGATCATCACTCACGACCTCGGTCTTGTCGCGGGAATAAGTGACCGAACAATTGTCATGTATGGTGGACAGATTATGGAATCGGGACCCACAGACGACATTTTTGCAGCGCCCAATCACCCTTACACAGTTGCGTTGCTCGAAGCGGTTCCTCGTCTTGACCGTGACAGTGAAAAACTCGTAGTTATCCCTGGCGACCCACTCGACGCAAGAATAAAATGGGAAGGTTGTCCTTTTGAACCCCGATGTAAATTTCGTTTGCCTGTCTGCAAGGAATTGCGCCCAATAATCGAAGTAATTGGCGAGCGAACCCGTGCGTGTCACTTAAACGTTGAGGCATTTGAGCAATGAATCCACTGCTTCAAGTAGAGAATCTCACAGTTAACTTCCAGGTTTCTGAGCGAAATGACTGGCCGTGGACACCGCCTAAGGCACTTACAGCAGTAAACCAAGTTTCGTTAGAAGTCAGAGAACACGAAACGCTTGGTGTTGTAGGTGAAAGCGGTTCCGGAAAAACAACTCTAGTCAGAGCAATTGTAGGAACAGCATCCATCAGTACTGGAAGAATTTTATGGAATGGTACTGATCTCGCAACATTAGATCTCGAGACTCGACGTCGAGTTCGAAAAGAAATGCCAATGGTGTTTCAAGATCCTCTCGCAGCCCTGAATCCTCGCATGACTGTAGGTCAAATCATTGCTGAACCGTTGCGTACGCACAAACCTCAACTAGACAATTCAGAAGTAAAATCAAGAGTCAGAAACCTGATGGAACGCGTCGGTCTGTTACCGAACCTTGCCAACCGATATCCGCATGAATTTTCCGGCGGACAATGTCAGCGAATCGGGATTGCACGCGCGCTTATTTTGAAGCCAAAGTTGGTAATCTGCGATGAACCGGTTGCCGCTCTGGATGTATCGGTTCGAGCTCAGGTTGTCAATCTATTACAGGACCTGCAACGAGATTTTGGATTGGCGATGATTGTAATCGCCCATGATATGAGCATTATCAAGCATATATCCACGCGAATCCTAGTAATGTACGTTGGTCAGACAATGGAAGTTGCCCCTGCCCGTAACTTAGTAACGCAACCACGCCACCCATATACCAAGGCGCTAATTTCTTCGGTTCCCGTCCCAGACCCAATAGAAGAGCGGCTGCGTCCACGAACAATCTTAAAAGGTGAGCTTCCATCCCCTCTCAATCCTCCTGACGGCTGCGTTTTTGCAAGCCGATGTCCTCAAGCGAGGCCGGACTGTTGCAAGTTGCGACCAGAATTACAAAGTTTGGCCAACGATCATCTGGTGGCGTGTCCATACCACGATGATTCCCGGAATTACGTGAACTAAACAGCCAGGTAATGCGGTTTGTAGCTCGGCCAAGTCCCGGTGCCCAGTTAGCTATCGACTATCCGAAATTTGTAAGACGTGTAAATCCTCCAATGACGATAACGAAAAATATCAGCACACACAGGACAAATAACCAAACTGAAATCGCTTTGCACCCTGCAGGCGACTGAGTTGAATGTACTTCGTTGATGCCTTTAGAATGAATCTGGCGATGCGGAAAATCGTTGAAGAAATCAAACTTGCGTTTGTACCGCCGAATCAGAATCTGTTAGTCAATGTTGCATTGATATCCTGATTCTAAGCTTTATTTCTAACAATTGGGTATCCTTCCGCTCACTGGTCCAGCTCTTCAACACTCATGATAGGTACACGTCAGATACTTTAAATTTTACTGATTTTCAGTTGTCCGCCGATACCACTCTTTGTCCGACGTTGGAAGACTCATTCGGTCTCGACAATCCGATAGAATGTCTCGCCATCCTTAACTAGTCCCAGTTCCATTCTAGCTCGCTCTTCCATTGTCTCATCACCGGATTTCAGATCGTTAATTTCCGCTTTCACAATATTGTTTCTCTTCGTAATTTCTTTATTGTGGGCAGTTTCCAATTCAATTAGCGATCGAGTTTCCTTCAAAGTTGAAACTGACTGGTTTCCGAACCAGAACGTATACTGTAATCCAATCGCCAACGCTGCGACTACAACGAATGCAAATAAATTTTTCTTTCGTCTACTCAAAGCTCAACCTCGTACTATAGATTGCCAGTGGGATAAATTGCTCCACCGCCGAGCTGCGATTCTATTTGCAGCAAACGATTATATTTTGCCGTTCTCTCGGAACGGCAAGGAGCACCGGTTTTGATCTGGCTAGCAGTTGTTGCCACTGACAGATCAGCAATTGCTGAATCTTCTGTTTCCCCAGACCTGTGTGAAATCATGACGCCGTAGCCTGCTGCCTGCGCTATGCGGATAGTCTCCAATGTCTCAGTCAGAGTTCCGACTTGATTCAGTTTGATCAGAATTGCGTTGCCGATGGATTGTTCGATTCCTTCTCGCAGAATTGCTGGATTGGTAACAAAGACATCATCACCTACTAGTTGAACGCGTTTTCCGAGTCGAGCGCTTAGCGAGCGCCATCCATCCCAATCCTGCTCTGCCATCCCATCTTCAATTGAAATAATGGGAAAGCGATCAACCCAAGATTCCAGATAGTCAGTCAGTTCATCGGCGGTTAAATCGATATCTTCAGAAGCCAGATAATAGTGGTCATCTTTTCTGAGTTCAGAGCTCGCAACATCAAGTGCGATTCCGATCTCCTTGCTCGGTATAAAACCGGCCCGTTCGATCGCCTCACAAATGATATGCAATGCGTGCTCGTTTGAGTTCAAATTCGGCGCAAACCCCCCTTCATCTCCTACTGCGGTACTGTAGCCTCGCGTATTCAGCAATTGTCTCAGAGAATGGTAAATCTCGACTCCAGCTTGCAGCCCTTTGCTGAAATTCGATGCACCCAAAGGAACAATCATGAACTCCTGAACGTCAATGTTGTTGTTTGCATGCGCACCACCATTCAGGATATTGAAATATGGAATCGGCAACGTCGTTGAATTTTCGCTTCCGAGATACTGATATAGGGGGAGATTTCTGGAATTTGCTGCAGCTCGTGCAGTTGCCATTGAAACAGACAGGATGGCATTTGCTCCAAGTCGACTCTTATTGTCTGTTCCATCCAGATCTACCATTGCCTTGTCGATAGCAAATTGATCAAATGGGTTCGCGTCGTGTAATCTCTTGGCAATTTCGGTGTTTACATTCGAAACTGCAATCTGTACACCTTTACCGTCAAAACGACTCTTGTCACCATCGCGCAGTTCAACCGCTTCCCTGACGCCCGTCGATGCACCTGACGGCACTGCCGCCCAGCCGCGTGAACCATCGCTCAAGACCACTTCTGCTTCTACCGTAGGGTTTCCTCGGGAATCCAGAATCTCAAGAGCCCGTATTTGTGAAATTGTTACAGTACTCATTAGCTCCACTAATCTGTGTATCAGTAGATTTTGATTCGATTTTTGACTACGAAATCAATTTCCATAAGATCTTCAAGCAACGCAGCCAACGATTGAAGCGGCCACGAATTCGGGCCGTCGCTCGGCGCGGAATCCGGATCAGGATGCGTTTCAATAAACAATCCAGCAATACCGCATCCAACAGCTGCGCGTGCTAAAACTGGAACGAATTCCCTCTGCCCTCCTGATGCACCATTACTGCCTCCAGGCAACTGAACAGAATGCGTTGCATCAAATACTACCGGGCATCCGGTTTCTCGCATAATGGCGAGAGATCGCATATCCACGACAAGATTGTTCCAACCATAACTTGATCCACGTTCGCAGACTAGCACACGGTCTTCGCCACCGGCCCGAACTGCTTTGTCAACAACATGCTTCATCTCATGCGGAGATAAAAACTGAGCTTTCTTGATGTTAACAATTTTACCGGTGGAAGCCGCAGTTGTAATTAAGTCGGTTTGACGACACAGAAAGGCTGGGGTTTGAATGATGTCAATATAGTCAGCCGCCTTCTTTGCCTCCGCCGGTGCATGAACATCTGTCAGCACTGGAATATCCATTCTCATCCTGATTGCAGATAGAATTTCCAATCCCTCGTCCACACCGAGCCCTCGAAATGAATCAATTGACGTCCTGTTGGCCTTGTCGTACGACGATTTGTAGGCGAATGGAATGGAAAGGCTATCACATATCCGTTTGACCTCGCCGGCGGTATCGAATGCGAATGCTTCAGACTCGATCACGCAAGGTCCTGCGAACAAAAAGAACGGTTTGTCTGCACCGACCGAAGTACCTGCAATTTTCAATGGACAGCAACTCTTTTAGGAATTGTTGCCGAGTGCCTGTGCTGGCGGGCAGCTTCGACAAAATTAGTGAACAAAGGATGACCGTTGCGAGGCGTTGAAGTAAATTCTGGATGAAATTGGCAGCCAACAAACCATTTGTGTGAAGGCAGTTCCACTGTTTCAACCAAGTCATCGGCGGACAGTCCTGAAAACTTCATTCCGGCTTTTTCGAACTGTGTGCGATATTGATTATTGAATTCATAGCGATGACGATGGCGTTCCTGTATTGTGCTCTGACCATAGATTTTTTGCACAAATGAACTCGGTGACAGCGTTGCACTTTGAGCACCAAGCCGCAACGTGCCTCCCATCTGGTCATTTTCAGTCCTTGTTTCAAGCACTCCATCCAAAGTTCGCCATTCTGACACTAGCGCGATAACGGGATGTGGGGTGTTTGAGTCAAATTCTGTGCTATGAGCACCTTCCAGATTCAGTACATTTCGTGCGAATTCGATCATAGCAATCTGCATACCAAGACAGATTCCAAGATAGGGGATGTTATTCAATCGTGCATACTTGACTGCATTTATCTTGCCAGAGGTTCCTCTTTGCCCAAAACCGCCTGGAACGATAATTGCATCCGCTGCATAAAGTAGCCCAACACCTTCCATCTCTACATTTTCTGCATCAACGTACATAATTTCAATCTTTGTACGGGTTTGCATTCCTGCATGTATGATCGCCTCTGCCAATGATTTGTAGGAGTCTGCAATGTCCATGTACTTTCCAACGAATGCGATGGCTACGTTGTCGGAAGTATTCTGACTTCTGTCCACAACATTCTGCCACTCGGAAAGATCAATGGATTCTGCAGAAATTTTAAGTCGATCCACGATTAAACCGTCCACTCCCTGTTCATGAAACAGCTGCGGTATGGAGTAAATGTTGTCAGTCGTAAGTGCTGAGATCACCGAGTCTTCCGAGACATTGGTAAACAGTGCGATCTTGCTTCTGGCTGAGTCCGGCAACTGGACTTCCGTGCGACAAAGAAGTATGTCTGGCTGTATACCGATGCTACGAAGTTCTTTGACCGAGTGCTGTGTTGGCTTGGTCTTAATCTCACCTGCGTACTCCAGTGTTGGTACCAGAGTAAGATGAACAAAAAGAGTATTTTCTGTGCTCAATTCAATGCGCATCTGACGAATAGTCTCCAGAAACGGCAGCGATTCAATATCTCCGACGGTACCACCAATTTCGACAAACACCACCTCGTGATCTCCCGCCCCTTCGTAGATGCACGCCTTTATTTCATCAATAATATGAGGAATCACCTGAACGGTCTTTCCCAAATAATCTCCACGCCGTTCTCGACGAATCACTCTTTCGTAGACTCTGCCGGTTGTGAAGTTGTTGATCTGCTTCATCGGTACATTGACGAATCGTTCATAATGACCGAGATCTAAATCAGTTTCCGCCCCGTCAACGGTAACGAATACTTCGCCATGCTGAAAGGGGCTCATGGTGCCGGGATCAACGTTGATATAGGGATCAAGCTTGATCAGTGTAACTGAAATCTTGCGTGCTTCCAGCAAAGCAGCCAGAGAAGCAGAAGCAATCCCCTTTCCCAGGGAAGAAACCACACCACCAGTTACAAATACAAACTTCGGCACTTCAGATTGATTTTGAACAGTTTAGCCAACTAAAGAATATGAGAAGAATCATTTTTAGATATACGATTCGGTCGGGCTCGCAGCCTGACAGAAAGGTGAATCCAAATTTTGACTTTTCCGATCTTCTTGTCCATTCATGCCTTGCAATTATATGCGACTTACAGGTTTACCGTATCGATCTCAATTGTCCTGCTTCTCTGAATTAGGCAACATCCTCAGCACGCTTGACAACGGGAATTTGTTCAAGAGCGAAAGAAATACTGTGTTCACTTTCTTTCGCCTGATGCCGCTCCGACACCATCCAAGATGCAATGGCGGCCAGTTCATCACCACAATAGACAAGCGGCAGCACTTTACGCTCCCAAGGAGGTATCGAATACTCCTGATACAATTTTTTCAGTGAAGTCGAATGATTACGTTGCGGAAGTCTGATCTTTTCACCTCCAGTTCGAAATCGAATGGAAAGATTTTCCATGACTCGATCAAGACTTAGCCCTTCTCCAACAGAATGGATTGGAATGAGTTTCAGCCCTAGAGAATCCAGTCGCAATGCATCTCTCAAATTCCATGCAATCGATTGATCGGCGTTGGGATAACATCGTGCTCTGGCAAGATAGAGATTATTTTGATACAGGTAGATTCGATAGCCTAATTCATCACTGCCGACTTCCATGAATTTGCCGCACTTGGAAATAACCTTGTCAAGGAAATTTTCTATTATCTGCCGGCCGGGTTCCGGCAACGAATGGAAATTCGTCCAGTAACGAATCAAGTTGACTTGCCGAGCTTCATCAAGCAGACGGAATTTACTTAAACTCAACTGATAGCCAATGCTAAGAAACCCTGTGCCTTCAGATTTACAGGCTTCAGCATCCAATTGCGCGAGACTTGCTTGCAAATTCCGTGATTTGACAAGGAGGGCAGCCGAATGACTGATCAGTTCAACCGCTGACGGCCAACGCTGTTCCAGAGAAGGAATGACCACTTGACGTATATAGTTGCGATTGTGCTGCAATTCTGAATTTGCCGGATCTTCTATATAACTCAACACATGCTCGGCTGCGTATTCTAGAATCTGACTTCTTGAAAATTTCAACATAGGGCGAACAAGCAAACCATTGCCGAATTTCCTAGATAGCTGAATCGCAGACAGTCCTCTAGCGCCAGACCCGCGCATAAGATTGAGTAGAAAAGTTTCAGCCTGATCATTCTGATGATGTGCAGTCAAAAGAACATCACCCTTTCCAGTTTGCGCTTCCAGCCATGCATAACGGGCAATTCGAGCATCTTCTTCACTGATTTTCTCGGATTGCAGAGATAAGCTTAGCTGAGTCGACTTGAAATTGACTCCAAGCGAGCGACAGAATTCCGCACAATGTTCCAGCCAGTGACCGGATTGAGGATGAATGCCGTGGTCAATGTGCAGGGCTGTCAATGAAAAGCTGTAGTTGGTTAGCGCACTGTTCAACAGATGTAACAGAACCGAAGAATCCACACCGCCGCTATACGCGACCAGGAAGGCAGTACCTCCATTTACCTCTACAACATCGGACAAGACGTTGATCAGGTTACTGGATTCTAGATTTGTCAATGTAAGAAGGAAGAATTTTCAGACGTTACGCCGGTCCACTACGTCTATGTTGATCGAAGTTCTCAAATAACGCTAATCCCCGCTGAGCTGTCATCTGTCAAGAGTAACTCAACTTACAGGCTGAAACTCTCCGTACGACATCAGCCGTTTGTGACGAAGTGAAAGAAGCTGATCAGTTGAGTGAACCAACACTTCATCGAGTCCTTTTTCCAACTGGTCTTTTAACCTTTTCGCCGCCTCATCGTAATCTTGATGAGCACCACCCAAAGGTTCGGTAACGATTGCATCAATAAACCCGTTCTTCGCCAATGCCTGCGATGTCAGCCCCATTACCTCTGCTGCGTCCGAAGCTTTACCAGCATCTTTCCATAAAATGGATGCACACCCTTCCGGTGAAATGACTGAATAAGTTGAATACTCAAGCATCAACACATGATCCGCAATTCCTATGGCAAGCGCTCCACCTGAACCACCTTCTCCAATCACCGACGCAATAATCGGACATCTGGCCTTGACAGAAGTCAACAGAATCGACGCGATCGCCTCACACTGGCCTCGAGCTTCCGCTTCCAGTCCAGGATAGGCTCCAGGTGTATCAATAAAAGTAAATACAGGTAACTCAAACTGTTCGGCAAGCTTGACTACGCGCTGAGCTTTCCTGTAGCCTTCCGGTTTTGGCATGCCAAAATTACGAGCCAGTTTGGAATTTGTATCTCTTCCCTTTTGGTGTCCAATTATTGCTACACCTTGTCCATTGAGTCGTGCCAATCCAGCTACAATCGCTGGGTCATCTGCAAAAGTCCGATCTCCATGAATTTCCTGGAAATCCGCAAAGATTCTTTCTATGTAGTCCAATGTATAGGGGCGTAGCGGATGACGCGCCAACTGTGTAACCTGCCATGGAGTCAGCGAAGAAAAGATCGATTGAGTCAGCTTAGTGCTTCTTTTCTCCAGTCGTAAGATTTCATCGGAAAGATCGACTCCAGAGTTGTCGTTGACTCGTCGAAGTTCTTCAATTTTTGCATTTATTTCGGCAACAGATTTTTCAAATTCCAGAAATACTGTCACTATTTCAACTCCTCTACATGCCCACGCAAAATTGGTTTACTACCAAGGTCCAGCAGAATCAGTTCATTTCCAACTGAACTCTTGAATAGTCCGCGAGTATGCACTCATCACCAACAATGTTTCTTAAATTGTCCAACAGTTCGTCACTTATCTCTATACGCCAATTATCGTCTAATGAATAACGCGCTTGGGTTCCGCACTCGGAGGTATAGTCAATACTGATCCGATGCCTACCCCCTGAATACTGCTCGATAACCTGTTTTACTCCAAGTATTTGGCTATAGTGTACCTTACCGTGCCCGAGCTTAAGAACGACTTGCGCCAAAGGAGACTTTCGAATTGCCGCCAAATCATAAACACTCTTCGCAACAAATCTGATTTCGCTGTTTGAATTCAACCTAACCATTGAACCCGCTACAACAACCGGTTCGTTGTCCTTGAGCCGATGAGAATATCGCTCAAATACTTCAGAATAGACAGCCACTGACAAATTCCCGGAGGCATCTTGAAGGTCGAAGTAGGCATTGCTGCCGCCCTTTTTAGCATCGACAATCTGTAAATCTACAATCCATCCGCAAATAGTCATCCTTTCCGGCGTGCTCTTTTTAATTTCGGCAACACTTCTTGCCGTCACCAAGGTGCTCAGTTCGCTCTCATATCGTTCAAATGGGTGACCGCTCACGTATAGACCGAGAATGGCATACTCCCGTCGAAGCAGTTCTCCTCGCGACCATGGTTTGACTTTTTCCAGCACAACACTCTCTTCCACATCATTTTGCTCGCCAAATAAACTCATTTGTCCGGAATTTATTTCTTCGGCTCTTTGTTGCGCAATTCCGTAGGTGCTGTCCAAATGCTTGATCAGTTGCGCTCGATTGGGATTGATCGAATCGAAAGAACCTGCATTGATTAAAGCCTGACACGCCGCTTTGCCAACTTGATTCAGGTTGATGCGCATACAAAAATCTTTTAAATTCTTGAATGCACCGTCTTGGTTTCTTGCCTCTACAATGGATTCCACGACTGAAGCGCCAATATGCTTCAAAGCTCCGAGCCCATACAAAATTTCATTTTCACTAATGGCTGTGAATCCGAATTCACTCTGGTTGATGTCAGGAGGAATAAAACGGATATCCTGATTTTTTGCGTCATTGAAAATCTTTACGATCGTATCCAGTCTCAAATCGACCGTCATGCAGGCAGCCAAGTATTCGGTACGGAAGTGTGTTTTTAGATACGCAGTGCGGTACGCCAGAATCGCATAAGCAACTGAATGTGATTTATTGAAGCCATAACCTCCGAAACTCTCTATCAAGTCATACACATCAGTCGCCAGTCTCTCTTCATAACCCTTTTCCATAGCACCTTTAACAAACCGCTTGCGTTGCGACTGCATTTCTTTCTTGACCTTCTTTCCCATTGCCCAGCGCAGAATATCCGCTTCCCCGAGCGTATATCCAGACATGATTTGGGCAATTTTCATGACTTGTTCCTGATATAGAATGACACCATGCGATTGATCAAGTATTTCTTTCAAATCTTTGTGTATGATCTTGTATTCTTTATTTTTTCTATTTTCAATATACATCTGATCCATGTTAGTCTGCAGTGGTCCGGGCCGAAACAGTGCCAACAGAGCAACAAGATCATTGAATTCGCTTGGCTGCATCGAAAGAATCAGTCGCTGCATCCCTTTTGACTCCAGCTGGAAGATTCCGACTGTCCGGCCGGTACAGATGTATTCGAAAGTTTTTTTGTCATTCAACGGAATCGCTTCATCGGAACTCGGTGCCGATTTAACCTGCTTTGCGTGCAAGTTTTTTAGGGTGTGGGCAATGGTGGTCAGTGTTGTCAAGCCTAGGAAATCGAACTTAACCAGACCAATCGCTTCAAGATCATCTTTATCGAAGTGAGTTACATCTCTGCCGCCGTCGCTGTCCGCAAACAGTGCAGAAAAATTTGTAATCCTCGATGGTGCAATCACTACACCGCCGGGATGTTTGCTGACATTGCGAATCATACCTTCTAGGGTTTGGGCTGAATCAATTAACTCCTTAACCCTCGGTTCCTGTTCGTAACGACGTTTCAATTCGGAATTTCTCTCCATCGCTTGCGATAAAGTAATATTGAGGTCTCGGGGGATTTGCCGTGCGATTTCATCATAGAACAGATAGTCCGGTTTCAGTGCCCTTCCTACATCTCTAATCGCTGCCCGTGCGGCCATGGTGTTATAGGTGATTATCTGTGCAACCTGATCTTTTCCATAGGTGTCCGAAACATGGTCAATTACGTTGTCTCTATCATTGACACAAAAATCAATATCGAAATCCGGCGGTGAAACTCGGTGAGAATTCAAAAATCGCTCAAATATTAAATCATGCTCAATCGGGTCGACCGTCGTGATGTTCAGGCAGTAGGCAACGAGTGACCCTGCTCCAGAACCTCGACCAGGACCAACTGGAATTCCTTTCTTCTTGGCCCAATCGATAATTTCCGCAACGATGAGAAAGTAGCCTGCATAATCTGTTTCATATATGATGTTGAGTTCTTCCTCAAGACGAACCTCATACCGTTCATCAGTGTGGTCACCCAGACGCTCTTGAAGTCCCTTCCTGCTCAATTTTCCAAGATACTCGTCAATGCTCGGTTCCTCGATCGTCTGCGGATAGGCTGGCATGTGCAACTTGTTTGTTTCAAATTGAAGATTGCAGCGTTTGGCAATTTCAACGGAATTGTCGATTGCAGCTGGAATATCAGAAAATTTCTCCACCATCTCTTCGGAAGAGCACAAATACTGCTGAACAGTAAAGTCCTTGTGTCGCAGTGTATCTGACAGCACAGTATGGTCCTGAATGCACACCTTGATTTCGTGCTTGCCAAATTCATCCTTGTTCAAGAAGCGAGGATGGTGGGTGGCAACGATGGGTGTATCTGTCGACTCCGCAAGTTCCGCAATTCCGTCTCCGTATACACCCTCAGATGCACCCCCTACTCTCGAAATTTCCAAATAGAATCGGTCTTGAAAAATTGCCAGATACTCTTGCAGTGTCTGGCGGGCTTCGTCAAATCTGTTGTGTATCAGTTTTTGTCCAATTTTTCCCTGCTGTGCAGCGGAGAGAGCGATCAAGCCTGTACAAGAGCTTGGCGTCAGCCACTTCTTTTTAACTTGAAGAACTCCGCCATTTCTCGTCTGATCATGCGCTTTACTCAGCAACTCACACATGGCCCTGTAGCCTTCAATGTTCTGACATAGCAATGCAAGGCAATGAGGTGAAACAGGGTTGTCGTCGTTTTCGATTGGTACCTCGACACCGATTATGGGTTTCACACCCATTTGCAGACACGTCGAATAGACCTTGATTGCACTGAAAACATTGTGAATTTCCGTTACACCGACGGCAGGCATTCCGAACTCAGCCACTCGTGACACTAGATCTTGCACCTTGATGATGCTGTCCGACACGGAGTATTCCGTGTGTACACGCAAGTGAACGAAGCTCAATTCAGCTGCCTTCGACTGTCCATTGCTTTTCGAACTGGAGAAAAGGTAGTTCGGTGAAGAGGCGTCGCTCCGTAGTTATTTAGCGATGCAAGATGCAGGGCAGTACCGTATCCTACATGTCTTTCGAATCCATATTCGGGAAACTTGACTGCATATTCAAACATGATTGTATCTCGCGTAACTTTGGCGAGCACCGATGCCGCGGAAATTTCCGCCACATGAAGATCACCCTTGACAATCGCTTGTGCTGGGATGCTGATCAGTGGAATTCGATTGCCGTCGATAAGAACTTTGCTCGGTCGAATGCTCAATGACTCAATGGCCCGTTTCATTGAAAGCATCGTCGACTGAAGAATATTCAGTTGATCAATTTCCTCAACACTGCTGCTGCCAATCGCCCAGCAAACACATCTTTTCTTGATTTCCGTTGCCAGTCGTTCACGGGTCGCTCGATTCAGTTTTTTCGAATCAGTCAACCCTTCAATCTTGGTTTCCGGTCCAAGCACAACTGCCGCGGAAACTACCGGCCCTGCCAAAGCTCCTCGCCCAGCTTCATCTACCCCTGCAGTTCTTTCTATATTCACCGTTCAAGAATTCTCATGATCTCATCTGCTGCTTTTCCATTTGCGCCACGTCGCAACTGTAGGCGGAATTCATTAAATATTGAAATTATTTGATCCCGATACTTTGTGTTGTTCAAAAGCGTTGACACCTCGCGCTCCAGGTTATCAACCGTACAATTGTCTTGCATGAATTCGGGAATCACGGGAGTATTTCCCAAATGGTTCAGTACACAGTAGTGTTTTACTTTTTGAAACAGTTTCAACATCAGCAGAGTGGGAATTGAAACTCGGTACGCAACCACTACCGGCTTACCGGACAATGCTGCTTCAAGAGCTGCGGTTCCTGAGGCAAGCAACACTACATCTGCGCTTGCCATGACATCAAGGGAATCCCCATCAACTAGTTGAATGGATATCGCTGGTGCAATTTGCCCAACTATGTTTTCAAAGATCGCGCGAATTTTGTCATTTGCAATCGGTGTGATGAATTTCAATTCTCGATCAGTTTGCGCTAATTTCAAAGCAGTCTGAACAAAAACCGACGCCAATTGTTTGACTTCCGTAACGCGGCTACCAGGCAGGATGGCGATCACTCTGTCAGTTTCCGAATATCCGAATTTCTTCCTAATATCTGCAGAATTTCTCTGATAGATTTCGTCAGCAAGCGGATGGCCGATGTAAGTGTAAGGTACACTGGCTTTCTCATAGAGCTGACTCTCAAATGGATAGATCGTTAGAATTCTAGATACTGCACGCTTGATTTTGTGAATTCGATAGGCGCGCCATGCCCAGATTGTCGGCGCTACATATTGAACTGTGGGAATTCCAGCTCTTCGGAGTTTTGTTTCAACCTCAATATTGAAATCTGGCGCATCAATGCCAATATAGATGTCCGGCTTTTGCTGAAGAAGCTTGCGAATCAACTGCTTTCGAATCTGAAGAATGTTTCGAATTCGACCGAATAGCCCGTCAAATCCAATACTGTTGAGACTATCAATAGTATGCAAAGCGGTAGCGCCTTCTTTAATCATCGCTGGCCCACAGATTCCAGACACTTCAAACTCCAGCTTCCGTTCTTTCAACGCACGAATAAGATTCGCACCGAGATAGTCTCCGGATGCTTCGCCTGCGACCATAACTATCTGTTTCATCTTCGCCTTCTTGAATCAGCTCCACTACGATTCGTCTAGCCGGATCGATACCCGCAGGACAATATAGCTATTGCTTGTAGATGTTACGCACAACTCCACGTTCGGTGCGTGCAAGAAATTCGATCAGATCAATTACATAGCCATCTTCCCTCATTTGTTCATTCAATTCGTTGCGCAGAGTTTCAACACCGACTTTATCGCGGAAGTACAACTTAAAAACCTTTTTTAGAGCAGTAATTGATTGCGGACTGAATCCATTACGCTTCAAACCGCGCGTGTTGATTGACACTACTTGCGCAGGATTGCCGGTAACCATCAAGTACGGCGCTACATCTTGACGCAGCACTGTGTTAATACCAGTCATGCAATAGGAGCCGATTCTGCAATTCTGATGAACCATGGTGAATCCACCGAGAAATGCGTAATTTCCTACCGTAACGTGGCCTGCAAGACTGGAACCATTGGCAAAAATGCAATTGTTGCCGAGTTCACAGTCATGGGCAATGTGGGAATAGGCCATCAACATGTTGTCGTCGCCAATTCGCGTTACTTCGCGACCAGCAGAGGTTCCACGACTGATCGTTACGAATTCCCGTATGATGTTGTTGTTGCCAATCTTCAGCGTTGTCGGTTCACTGGCATAATGAAAAGATTGAGGCTCTCCACCTATAACAGCGAATTCGTGAATTCGGTTTCCTGATCCGATTTCGGTGTGACTACGAATGACCGAATGACTACCAATCCAGGAACCCGGCCCGATCTCAACATCATCCTCAATGATCACAAACGCATCAATTTTTACGTTTTGGCCAATCTTTGCATTCAATGCAACTATTGCCCTTGGATCGATCATTCACAGTTCCTGGAAAGTAAACAACAACTCAGCACTGCAGACTACAACATCACCTACTTTCGCTTCTGCGGCGGTTTTCCAAATGTCTCGAATTCTGCGAACAGACCGAGTCTCGATCTCGATGCAGTCTCCTGGAACCACCGGCTGCTTAAAACGGGCTTTGTCGATTCCTGCGAACAGGTACACTCGATTGTCATTTGCCTTTGCTCCAAGAGCAAGACTTGCCATGACCGCAGAGGCCTGCACCATAGCCTCCAAAATCAACACTCCTGGAAAGATCGGCCAGTGAGGGAAATGACCCTGAAAAACAGGTTCGTTTGACGTGACGGCTTTGATCGCAATCAGCCGGTCATCGGAATAGTCAAGCACCCGATCAATCATCAGCATTGGATACCGATGCGGCAGAAGTTCGCGAATTTCAGTTACAGATAGTGAAGGCATGTTTCAAATTTTACCTGAACATTAAGAACTCATCATTCTGCCAGCTTAGAAGCGAGTAGATTTAAGAACTTGATGGCTGCAATTTGTTCAGTTTGCCTAAGGTGCGTTTCCAGTCGTTCGCCTTTCGCGCTGGCAGACTGCTGGAGTAGGTACCGGGTTCAGTGAGAGACTTTGTCACCAAGCTGGCTGCCTGAATAATAACGTCATCCACGACATTGACGTGACTGGCAACTGCAGATTGACCGCCTACAATACATCGCCGGCCTATTTTGACGCTGCCGGCGATCCCGACATTGCCGACAATCATCGAATGCTCCCCGATTTCGACATTGTGCCCAATTTGAACATTATTATCAATTTTGACTCCATTCCCTATGCAGGTATTTCTGATTGAGCCTCTATCAATGGATGTACACGCACCAATATCGACTTCATCCCCAATTACCACTGCCCCAATGTTCTGGACAGACACCCATCGCTCTCCGTCCCACTCATAACTGAACCCCGAAGCGCCAATTACTACGCCAGCAGAGACATGGCAATCATTGCCAATCGTGCAACCGGAATAAACAGTCACATTGGAATCCATTTTCGTGCCTTCTCCAATGCAGACATTATCTGCCAGTATGGTTCCAGCACCGATGACAACCCGTTCACCAATGCGCACACTATTGCCAATCACGACATTCGCTTCGATACGAACGGTATCGGCGACAATGCTGCTCTCGTCAATGATTGCGGATTCATGAATCCCTGGCAACGGCTCCGGTAACTCGTGCAACGCTTTAACTACGAGCGCGAACGCCACACGCGAATTTTTAGCAATCAGACGATCGCCTTCATAATCCAGTTCCCTTCCTTCTGACAGAATCACAATCCCCGCCGAAGTGGTTTTCAAGAATTTGGAAAGAGCTAAATTCGAACAGTGAGTGATTGAGTCCGAGGTGGCATTTTGCAATTCTGCAACATGCGTAACGGTCTTTGACAAATTACCTTTTGCGCATCCGCCGACAAGTACGGCTAATTCTGACAATGTCCATTTCTTCTTGTGAGCACTATCACTGGTCACTTTTCACACTTTCATCGAACATCACTTGAAGTTCCGCTAGAACTTCGTCCGTAAGATTAATCCTATCGCTCACCCAAATAACAGGCTCCTGTACAATCAAGTCAAATTTTTGCTCACCCGCCATTCTATATATCAAATTACTAACCGTTTCTTGCAGTTTTTCCAGTTCTTGATTTCGTTCCCAATTGAAATCTTCATTGAACTCCGCTACACCGCGTTCGAGTTCCCGGCTCTTTATTCGAGACTCTTCTTGAAGTTGGAGGATTTCTTCTCCTGAAATCTCAAATTTGGCAGGGTTGTCCAATTTTTCGTCAATTGTCTGTATTTCGGATTCCAATTGACGCAAATCGTTTTCCCGACCCGCGTATTTTCTTTTCAGCTCGTTAAATGCAGCTACACCCTGCGGTGCCTGCGCAACAATACTATTGGCGTTTAAATAGCCGATCTTCAGATTCTGCTCTTGTGCGACTGTACTTGAGACACCTGACGCTGCACTCAATAGAATGCTTGCGAATCCAACAATGCTCAGCGAAAAATTTTTGATTATCTTCATTTACTTTAATTTTGAAAGTAACCAAGCGTTATCTGAAATCGATCCAGTTTATCTCCGGTTTTCTTTTTGACTGGAAGTCCGTAATTAATCCCAAATGGACCAATAGGAGACAACCATTCAAAGGCAAGACCGCTTGAAGCACGGAGGTTGCTGAAACTGGGTTTTTCATGGGCTCCCTTATTTCTGCCTATTTTCGCATATTCACTATTGGAATTGATGAAAGTATTACCCATATCAAAGAATAACGAAAAACGCTTGTCGTCGCTGTCTTTGGTGCCAAAAAACGGCAGATACAATTCGGCACGACCAAGCACCCGCAGGTTTCCGCCGACAGATCGGGGATCACTACACTCTCGGTATACGTACATCGGCGACATCGGCGAGGTATCCGTATTCAACTCGCGACAAACTTCCTTCGCACCAAGCGAACCACTGTCGAAACCTCTCATAGCAGCAGAGCCCGACATATAGAAATTTCGGAAGAAAGGCATTGAATCATCGCCATAGTCCAGCCTACCGCTCAGCTTTAACGTTATTGCTTCGCTTAAGGGGAAGAAATGCGCGTATCGAGCCCTTAAAATATAGTAGTCCAAATCTCCTGCAGAGATTTCTGTCGACAGCGAAAGATCACGGCCGCTTGACGCGAACAATGCTCTATTTCTAGTATCTTTTCGATATGAAAACAAGATGGTCCCCGAAGTTCCCTTGGGATTGTCTTCAGCGTAATCTCGAATAAAGTAATCGCCTGTAGTAGTACCCACGTCAGCCTTCAACTTGAATTGCTGGGCACTCAGCCCCACGCCAAACGATCCTTCTTCCGAAACTGGAAACAAATAATCCACCCCTAGTCCTGTTAATCCAAGATCATAAATTGAACTGGTATCCGACTCTGATGTATCTGTGTCTTGATACTGAAAGTTGAAGCCACGCGATACGCCGTCCAAGGTATAGTAAGGGTTCGTGTAGTCAACTGACAACACCTTTTCGACTTTGCCGAGATTGGTGTCTATCGAAATCTGTTTGCCGGTTCCGAACAGATTTCTTTGAGAAATATTGAAGCTGAACGAAGCTTTATCAGTCTCGCTATAACCAACCCCAAATAGAACCGATCCAGTCAGACTTTCCTCAACTTCCACAAAAATATCGATTTGATCTTCAACGCCCGGAACATCCTCGATACGTACATTGACGTTTGTAAAAATTCCCAACCTGCCTAAGCGGCTGCGCGATTGCTGAATCTGCTCAGCCGAATAGACACCACCTTCGTAGATACGCATTTCACGACGAAGAACTTCATCATCGGTAACGGTATTTCCCGTAAATGTGATTCTTCGTACGTAAGTCAGTTTGCCAGGTTTAACAACATAGTTCACATCAATCACCTGTTCATCGTCATGAACAGTAGGCAATGGATCTACTTGGGTACGTGCAAATCCCTGATTGGCGAATTCGCTGGAAATTTTTGATCTGGTTTGACTAACCTGCTCGAAGGAATACAGATCACCTGGCTGTTCTTCAACAAGTGTGTCTAGCCGTTCCTGTGGAATTACATCATCAGAACTTCTAACCTGTACTTTGCCAAATTTGAACTGCGATCCTTCTGACATTGAAATCACAACCAGAATGCTTTGACGATCCTCTGCTATAAATGATCGGGAAGAAAGAATCTCGAAATTTAGGTATCCTAGATTGTGGTAGTGAGAAACGATACTCTCTAGATCCGCACGCAATTTCGCGCGATTGTATCGATTATTTCGATTCAGAATGCCTAACGTCTTTTTCGTCGTTACTTTCATGACGTCGCGAATGTCATCACCGGAAACCTTTTCATTTCCAACAATTCGAATCTCCTTGATCAACGCGACCTTGCTTTCAAAAATGTTGAAAGACAGATTTACACGGTTGCGCTCCAGCGGCTCAACAGTGGTTGTGACCTCAACCGAAAAATGACCTACTTCGACATAGCCTTGCCTCATCTCGGAGATGAAGCTATCGACATCCTCGGGATTGTAGATGTCGCCTGCACTCAAGCCACCAAGTTTCAAAGCCTGTTCTATGATTTCATCGCGAATCTTTTTATTGCCGTAGAATGTCGTACTCGCGATTGTCGGGCGTTCGATCACGGATATCACCAGGTGGTTTCCCTCCCGCCTCAGCTGAACATCATCGAACAGGCCGGTAGCGTACAGCGCCTGAATGGAAGCTGCCGAATACTGATCATTCATTTCATCGCCAACCTTTACAGGTAACGCGACAAAAACCGCACCAGCAGTGACTCTTTGCAATCCCTCGACTTGAATTTTTTCGATTACAAAGGGCTCTATGGCATACACTGATGAACATGTAAGAAAGATCAACAGTGCACAGTAACAAATTAACTTTTTCATAAAAAATACAACAGAATCAAAATATTCGGGATAGATCATTATAGAACGCCAGGCTCATCAGTCCAATTAACAACGCAAATCCTACTTGGTTGGCCCAAATGAGCATTCGCTCGGTGGGGGGCGAACCCATCAACGCTTCATAGACATGAAACATCAGGTGCCCGCCATCCAGTACGGGTATCGGGAGCAAATTCAAAATGCCCAGACTGATGCTGAGCAAAGCTAAAAATGTAAGGTAGTTGTTAACGCCTGCCTGCGCCGCTTTTCCAGCAAATTCCGCAATCGCAATCGGACCGCCAATCGCGTCCGCTGATTGATTAAATTGAAGCAGGCTCAGCAGCATTTTTACAGTCAAAGCGGTGGTAGACCACATGGTTTCAAATCCTCTCCCTATGGCTTCCACCGGTCCGGATCGAACAGTTACATTCAAGTCCGAATTCCTTAATTGCTCTTCAGCATTAACTTTAATTCCTATTTGCTTGTATTCATTATCATCCACAACAATTGTGCGCGGCTGAATCATAACTTCCCGAGTTTCATTTCCTCTTAAAAATGTTACAACCAGCATCGACTCTTCAGTCTGGCTGACCGCTGCCACCAAACCCTTCCAATCGTCGATCATCTGCCCATTGACTTGGATAATTTTGTCGCCAGGCAGCAATCCTGCAGCCTCGGCTGGATATCCAGATACGACATCGCCAATGATAGGCTGTATCAGCGGAACGCGTGGATACATTCCTATGATGCTTTCCACTGATTCGGACTGCAAATCAACTTGCTTGAAGTCAGCAAAATCAACTGTCAGGGTTCGGCTAAGTCCGCCCGTCAGCACTTCATATTCAATGGCTTCCTGGCTGACAATCATGTTGAGAACATGGAAATGGTGCTGATCCCAACTGTCGGTTGGCCGCCCGTCAATCGCCACCAATTCGTCACCAACCCTAAAACCGGATTTTTGTGCTGCGCTGTCCTCTATGATTTCGCCTACTACCGGACGAATACCTTCTGTACCAATCGCAAATACCAATCCATATAGAATTGCCGCTAGTAAAAAATTGGCCAACGGACCGGCTGCCACGATCGCTGATCGCTTGTACAACGGCTGTCGATTGAACGCAGTTGGCAGAAGATCCTCACTGACTTTGTCGTGGCTCTCATCAAGCATCTTGACATAACCTCCCAGGGGTATCGCTGCGATTACGAATTCAGTCAACGAATTCTTGCGCGTATAACTCCAGATTGTCGGCCCGAATCCAATCGAAAACCGAAGTACTGTGACGCCTAGCTTTCGAGCCACCCAGAAATGGCCGTACTCATGGAAAGTGATCAGTGCTCCAATCGCAATGATAAAAAATATGATGCTATTTAAAATTTCACCCACAGACTTTGAACTTACTCGTTGAGATGGTTCATTGCTAGTTCAACAAATTACTCGCAATTTTCCTAGCAATTGTATCAATTTCCATAATCTGTTCAACGTTTTCTACCCGCCCGTCGCCAAGAGTGTCAACGCTGTGGTGAACAATCGACGAGATTTGTGTGAAACTTATCTGAGACGAGAGAAAAGCGTTTACTGCAACCTCGTTCGCGGCATTCATCACGGTAGCAGACGTACCGCCTGCCATTGAAACTTCCTGAGCTAGTTTCAAGCAAGGAAAGCGCTCAAAGTCTGGCGGTTCGAAAGTCAGCTCTTTGATGTTGAATAGGTCGAGATATTCTGCACCACTTCTTTTTCGTTCCGGCCAGAACATCGCATTGGCTATGGGAATGCGCATATCCGGTGTAGCCATCTGCGCAATAATCGAACCATCCAGAAACTCTACCATGGAATGCACAATGCCTTGCGGATGAACAACAACGTCAATTTGACTCGCCGACGTGTCAAATAGCCAACGAGCCTCGATGATCTCCAAACCCTTGTTCATCATCGTTGCGGAATCTACGGATATTTTGGCGCCCATGTTCCAGATTGGATGAGCCACAGCCTGCTCTGGAGTGATGTCCTTCAAAGAATCCAGGCTGGTCTTCAGAAAAGGTCCGCCGGTTCCGGCCAGCAGAATACGACGCAGACCCGGAATCGGAAAAAATGGCTCATAGTGACTGCCAGTTGCACTTGCGCTGCACTGGAATATCGCGTTGTGCTCGCTGTCCACCGGCAGTATAGTCGTTCCGTGCCGACGCACCTCCTGGTGAAGAATCGGCCCGAGCATGACAACAGGTTCTTTGTTTACGACCAGTACGGTATTTCCTGATCGCACCGCCTGCAACGTCGGTCGAAGCCCGGCAGCACCGGTGACCGCAGTAACGGTGACGTCAACCTCGAATACAGGTGACATCGCCTGTTGATCCTGTGCTGAAAGCACCGCTGTTTCAAGCTGTCTGTGCTTGAATTTTTGTTCCAATTCGGAAACTGCTTCGCTCTCCACTACCGCATACACTGGATTAAATTCTGCACATAGCGAAACCAGCACTTCGCTCGCTGAGCGTGCAGTGAGAGCGACTACATCGAAATCTCCTGTATGGGAACGCAGCACGTCCAGTGTCTGTTGACCCACACTGCCTGTCGCACCCAATATTGTTACAGTTTTCACACTATCAGTTCACACGAGCAAAGTCTTGACACACAGCGCGTACACGGGAGCTGCAGAAAGCATACTGTCAATTCGGTCGAGAACTCCCCCGTGTCCTGGCAGCAGTGTACCGCTATCCTTGACACCCGCAATTCTCTTGTTCAAAGAGATGTACAGGTCGCCGACTATAGAGAATAGAAATACCATCAAACAGACCGCCACCCACGCCAGAATCTGTATGTAATCATTGTCCCATACCATTGTTCCAATGACCAAGCCCAATGCGAACACTGCCAGTAATGCACCTACTGCACCTTCTACGGTTTTTGCCGGGCTGATCTTTGGCGCCAGTTTCTTTTTTCCGAACCGCTTGCCCGAGAAATACGCCGCCATGTCAGCAACGCATACAATCACAAACATTCCGAGTAACCACCATGGTGCTGACTCAGTACCGCGAAACAGGTCCGCGGTGGCAAACACTGCAAATGCCAAGATCAATATGGCGCAAGTAATATGGAGGGCGGTAATTTTTTCATGTATCCGTGAAGCTCGCAACAACCAAACTGCGAATATCCACGTCAACACTCCAAATGAATTGATACAAGAAGCGTATTCTCGAAACTGATAGAAAGTTACACTAAGTGCGATGACACAAACCATAAAGACTGCGATTCCGGGTTTGCTTTGAATTCCGCACAATCTCGACCACTCGAATGCACCGACTGAAACAATTGCCAACAGTGCCAGGAAGAAACCATTAGGGGGAAGCAAAAAAAGTCCGGCAAGAATCGGAGGAACAAGGATAACAGCAGTCAGGATGCGCTGGCGAAGCATGATGAGTCCTCATCACCCGAACTCTGTCACAATTCCACCAAAGCGTCGAACTCTTGACGCGTAGGAATGGAGTGCCTGCATGAGTTCGTTTTCATCGAAATCGGGCCAACGGACATCAGTAAAATATAGTTCTGTATAGGCGAGCTGCCACAGCATGAAATTGCTCATGCGTTTCTCACCGCCGGTTCGAATGAACAAGTCGGGGTCTGGTATGCTTGCTGTGCTGAGAGACTGTCGGATGGAATCGGATGAAAGCTCGTCCAAGTCTAGCTCGCCATCTAATGCAATTTGTACGATTTTCTTGCAAGCCTCAACCATGTCCCACCGGCCACCATAGTTCAGTGCAATGGTCAGGTGCAGTTTGGAGTTTTCCGCTGTCAATGCAATGGCATCCTCAATCTTGCGTTGAATAGCATTAGACAATGCGGATAAATCACCAATGAAATTCAACCGGATGTCATTGGAGTGGAGCTCTTGAACCTCTCTTTCCAAGGCGACGGACAGCAGTTGCATCAACCACTGCACTTCCTGGCGAGGCCGCCTCCAGTTTTCACTGCTGAATGCAAACAAAGTGAGGTAGGAGATGTCAATTCGAGCGCAGACTTCGACCATGCTACGAACATTCGTCACCCCACGCCGATGCCCTTCCAGACGACTGATGCCGCGTTCTTTTGCCCATCGACCATTGCCGTCCATAATGATCGCAACATGAACTGGAAGTTTATTTTGAGGAATTATTTTGCTGAAATCAGACATTAACCGAGTTCACATCAGTATCTTGAATTCTTAAATCCAGCGAGTCGGGCGCTAGATTTTCATGATTTCTTCTTCCTTCTCGCCGACAATTGCATCAACATCGGAAGTAAATCGATCTGTCAGTTTTTGAATAAGGTCTTGCCCTGCTCTTTCTTGATCTTCAGAAATTTCTTTTTCTTTCAGCCATTCTTTGAGGTCGTTGTTGCCGGACCTGCGAATATTTCGAATCGCAATCTTGCAGGCTTCACCTTCAGACCGCGCAACTTTGGTGATTTCGCGGCGCCTTTCCTCCGTCAGGGTAGGAATCGGCACTCGAATTGTTTCATTGGCACTCATCGGATTCAATCCCAGGTCAGATTCGATAATCGCTTTTTCAATGACCGGTATCATTGACTTTTCCCACGGGCTGATGCTGATTGTTCGAGCATCGCTGACAGTAACCGTAGCAACTTGATTGAGTGGCGATGAAGTGCCGTAATAGTTGACCCGAATGTGATCAAGCAAAGCTGTGCTTGCGCGTCCAGTGCGTAACTTGGACAGCTCTGTTCGAAGAGAAGTAAGTGATTTTTTCATCCGCACTTCCGCGTCGGATACGATCTCGTCAATCATAGCATTTACACCGTTGTTACCAAGGTTCCTTCCTGACTGCCAAGACCTGCGCGTTCAATACCACCCTTCACAGTTCCATCAAACACTCGAATCGGCAGATTATGTTCCCGGCAAAGTGCGACTGAAGTCGCATCCATGACAGCAAGATTTTTCTCCAAAATTTCATTGTGCGTGAGCGTCTCAAAACGGACAGTTGCAGCATCGTTTTTGGGGTCTGAACTATAAATACCGTCCACATTGGTCGCTTTGAGAAGAATATCAGCACCCATTTCAATTGCCCGAAGGCTAGCCGCCGTATCAGTAGTAAAGTGCGTATTGCCGGTGCCGCCAGCAAAGATCACGATGCAGTCGTTGTCCAAATAATCAGCGAACGACGTGGCGTCGTACTGTTCTACAATCGAAGGCACTGCAACAACAGACTGCACTACAGCCCCCACACCTTTGTTCCTGAGCGTCTGTTCCAGCGCAATCGCATTCGGGATGGTAAATAGCATGCCCATTTGATGACCACGCACTTTCGAGATGGACAGTCCCGATTCCCGGCCACCTCTGAAAAAGTTTCCGCCGCCAACCACAACTCCCGTTTTAATTCCGGCGTTTACAATACCAGCCAACTCACCTGCAACTCGGTCAATTTCATCCGCATCAATACCCAGACCGCGATCGCCACCTAGCAACTCGCCGCTAAGCTTGATCAAAACTTTGTCATATGGCTGCGCTACGGAGTTATCTATCACTGCCGCTGTTCCCGTGTTATTCTATGTTCCTAGTTCCAGCAAACAGAATCGGTTAACCGAAGCATTGTATTGTTGCAGAACGGCGCCGACCGTTTTATCTTCATCTTCATAATATTCCTGATTCAGCAACGTGCACCCATTCGAGAATTTCTTTAGCTTACCCTCGACGATACGATCCAGCACGTGCTCCGGTTTTCCGGTTTCTCTTGCTTGACCGAGGTATATTTCACGTTCCTTGTCCAGGATGTCTTTGGGGATTTGCGGCACATCAATCCACTGAGGTTTTTTCACTGCGATGTGCACTGCCAAGTCGTCTTCTAACTCCCCGTTCGTCCCTCCTGTGACTTCTGTCATTATGCCCATGCGTCCCCGGTGTACATAACTACCGATTGTGGATCCTTCCGAAGCCTTGAAAACCACCAGATGACTGATGAATATGTTCTCTCTAATTCTCGACAAAATCTCAAGCCGCGCTTCCTCGACGGTCTGCCCGGAGTCACCCAATTTCATGGCACTTAGCACACTGACATCATCACAGTCTTCGCGGATTTCCAGCGCAAGTTTTGCCAGCGGCAGTGCGAAATCCCGAAATTCATCACCGCGTGAAACAAAATCCGTCTCACAGTTGACTTCGACCAGAGCGCCACAGTCACGCGATTCGGAAAGCTGGCAAACAATAATTCCTTCGGAAGCCGCACGCCCGGATCGGGCATCCGCCATTTCCGCACCTTTCTTTCTCAGGACTTCAATCGCTTTTTCCTGATCTCCATCACACTCGACGAGAACTTTCTTGCAATCCATGATTCCGGCACCGGTTCGGTCGCGTAACTGTTTTACCATGATCGCCGATATTTCCAATTCATTTCCTCCGCTGATAGTTGCATCCTGCCGATCCGCCAGCTACGGCCAATCGGACTTCATTTGCTTGTGCGCAACAGTGCGCAATGTGTTTGAACTTACTCTTTCTCGGCTTCTGAATCGTCGCTGGATTCTTCAACCACAGCCTCTTCAACACTGGTTTCGGATGGCTCTTGCACGGTTTCCGAGCTTTCCGCAGACTCTGGCTCAGCAACAGTCTCTGCTGCCTCCGGCTCTGCTGCAGCCTCGGCAAATTCCGGTTTGACTTCTGTTTCGACAACCTTCGTCGCAGTCGGTTCAGTCTTCGATGGTGTCGGGACTTTCTCGGGTGCAGGTGCTGTTTCTGGCACATCCTGCGCAGCTGTTTCCAGTGAAGGAGCAACGGCTGCTCTTGCACCCGTGACGTTCAGCACCGAAATATCTTCCGGCACAACAGCATCCGACGATTCATCGTGTTCGTGGAATGGCATCGCCGCAGCGGCAACTGCGTGCCCCTCGATTATCGCATCCGCTGCAGTCGAACAGTACAGGCGAATCGCGCTGATGGCATCATCATTGCCTGGAATTACGTAATCGACTCCATCGGGGTCGCAGTTTGTATCCACAATCGCCACCACTGGAATGCCCAGTTTGTTTGCTTCTTGAACAGCAATGTTTTCATGCTTGACATCAACAACGAACAGAGCATCAGGAAGTCCCCGCATACCGCGGATGCCGGCGAGGTTTCGGTCCAGCCGAAATTGCTCTCTTTCAATTCGCAGCGCTTCTTTTTTAGCCATTCTGGAAATGTTTCCCGACTGAATAATCTCGTCAAGTTCGTTCAGTCGATCAATTGACTTTCGAACGGTGCTGAAATTGGTCAGCATTCCGCCGAGCCAGCGGTGATAGACATACGAGCAATTGGCGCGCTGCGCCTGCTCCCGAATGATTTCACCGGCCTGTCGCTTGGTGCCGACAAACATAATTGAACCACGCTTACTCGCTACAACTCCGAGATAGTTCATCGCTTCATTGAACATTGTCAGAGTTCGCTCGAGATTGATAATGTGGATTTTGTTTCTGTGGCCGTAGATATAAGGCCCCATCTTGGGACACCAGAACCGCGTTTGGTGTCCGAAATGCACGCCAACTTCCAACAGCTGGCGCATAGTTAGGTCAGTCATGAGTTTAATCTCCTGTTCGGGTTATACCACCATGGTGCGTGCCTACCGACCGATTCGGCACCCGGACAGGCTGCAACAGTCCATGTGAGAAATAATGAGCGCAGTAGTTTACTATTTCTTGATTTTTATTTCAAATTCAGTGATCCTTGAGTCCTTGTAGAGAAACTCGGTAAACACTTACTGGCACTGGCAAACTCAAGCAGGCGAGATCTCGACGAGAATAACAGCGCTTCGTCACCTTTTTCTATAATACCCGGCGAGTCAACTGATTGACAGCAGCAAAATTTCCGTAAATTTATGAGCATACCCTGTAATGACATACGTTAGTATCAAGACTCCAGAAGAAATTGAGAAAATGCGAATTTCGGGCAGGCTTGCGGCCGAAGTACTGGACATGATCGAGCCGCACGTTCAGCCTGGAATTACCACAGAGGAATTGAACACAATCTGTCATGACTACATTACGAACACTCTTGACGCGATCCCCGCACCACTGAATTACCGCGGATTTCCCAAATCAATCTGTACCTCGGTCAACAACGTAGTCTGTCATGGCATACCCGGCGACAGACGACTGAAAGACGGTGACATCATTAACATTGACATTACGGTTATCAAAGATGAATTCCACGGCGATACGAGCCGTATGTTCGCGGTCGGAAAACCTTCCATTCGTGCTGCACGGCTCAGTCGAGTCTGCCATGAAAGCATGATGAATGGCATTGAACTGATCAAACCGGGAGTGAGACTCGGCGACCTCGGTAATGCGATACAAAGACACGCTGAAAAAAACGGTTACTCAGTCGTTCGCGAATACTGCGGCCACGGAATTGGGCGAGTGTTTCACGAAGACCCGCATATTCTTCATTACGGCAAGCCCGGAACCGGTATGGAAATCGTTCCTGGAATGACATTCACCGTCGAACCCATGGTAAATGCAGGAAAGAAGGAAACTAGGTTGCAAGCGGATCACTGGACTGTTGTGACTAATGATGGAAGTTTGTCAGCACAGTGGGAACATACAATCTTAGTGACTGATGCGGGTTACGAGATTCTGACAATATCTCCCAAATACGCCCGAGCCTGAAATCTCACTTCACACTTTAAACTTTTTGCTAAACGGATGAATTTTTCATCAATCGTATCGGTATGACAACATCAGCATCCATTAACACTCAATCCAGCGTCGAAGAATTCCAGCGTCGTGTCGCGGAAGATGTCGAACGATTGAAACAAATGCACTTGAAGAGATTATCTGCACCGCGCCTCGTGACGGCCCGAGTGCAATCGGTCAATGCCATTCTGAATGACGTCTGGAGTCTGTTCATGTCTGATCTATCCAATGATTCTTCGATCAGTCTGGTTGCTGTTGGCGGCTACGGTCGGGAAGAACTCAATCCCTATTCAGACATTGACATCCTGTTGCTGCTCGACAACAGGAACGATGCTGTGGTTCAACGAAAGATCAAACCATTGATTCGATTTTTGTGGGACATCGGCTTTGAAGTTGGCCATAGCGTCAGAACCTTAAGCGACTGCGTTAAGCAATCTCGCTCGGATATTACGGTGATGACCAATTTGCTTGAAGCCCGTCATTGCGCAGGGTCAAATAAGCTTTTCGTACAGATGGAATCCATGCTGCGAAATACAAAAATTTGGCCTGCAAGAAAATTTTTTGAAGCCAAACTTCAAGAACAGAAACTGCGACACCACAAATATGCCGATACGGTTTACAACCTGGAGCCGAACATCAAGGAAGGACCTGGCGGACTGCGCGACATTCATACGATAATTTGGGTGGCGATGCGCCATTTTGAAAGCCGTGGGATGCGTGAATTGGTGACGCGCGGCTTTCTTAAAGAAGACGAGTATCGAAGCTTGATTCGAGGTCGCAACTACCTGTGGAAACTGCGCAACGAACTGCATCTCACACTCGGACGCAGAGAAGACCGGCTGCTGTTTTCGCACCAGCTAGAGCTTGCAAAAATTTTTGGCTATCTTGATGATGACAGCAACAAAGCCGTCGAGAAGCTCATGAAAATTTATTTCAGAACGGTAAAGGAGCTTCGACACATCAATCAAATGCTCCTGCAACACTTTGACGAAGCGATACTCGCATACAAACGCCAGAAGACAAAAGTCCTGAACGACCGATTTCAAACCGTAAATGGGTATCTGGATTTCACCAATCCGGCTCTAATTGAATCCATGCCCGAAATGCTTGTTGAAGCATGCACTATTTTTCAGCTCAACCCGAATCTGCGCGGTGTCAGGGCGAAAGCTCTCAGACTCATGCGCTCAAGGAAACTGCTGATCGACCGAAATGTCCGAAGCAAACCAGCAATCCAATCCATGCTGCTGGGTATTCTAAGCAATCCCAGCCGCCTGCCCCAGACGCTGTCTCTCATGGACGACACCGGAATTCTCGGCAAGCTGATTCCAGATTTCAGACGCATTACCGGACAGTTGCAGTACGACCTGTTTCATGTGTATACGGTAGACGCACATCTGCTGAATGTAGTTCATCATCTACACCAGCTGACACTGCCCGATACTGCAAAGTCCTATCCTCTTGCCAGTGAAGCGGTGACAAGAATAATCAAACCGGAACGGCTATTTATTGCCGGCCTATTTCACGATATTGCAAAGGGACAGGGAGGAGATCACTCCGAGCTGGGCGAACAACAGTGCTACAGGTTCTGCAAACGAATCGGAATGAGTGATTACGATGCACACTTTGTGGCGTGGCTTGTTCGCAATCATCTCTATATGAGTTTCACAAGTCAGCGAGAAGACCTGAATGACTCGCAGGTGATTTCTAAATTTGCCGTCCGAGTTGGAAATCAGGAACACCTCGACCATCTGTTTCTGCTAACGATTGCAGATATGCGAGGAACCGGCCCGACGGTGTGGAACGACTGGAAGGGAAAAATGCTTGAACATCTGTATCTCGCAACTTCCAGAACACTTCTGACCGACACGCTACCACATGAAGAACTGGAACCCAGAATTGAAGAGATCAAATCTGATTCATTATCAAATTTTGGCAGGAATCAATCCCTGAAAGAAGCAGCGAAAAAGTTCTGGGGATATTTTGACGATGATTATTTTCTCAGTTATGACGCCAACACAATCGCATGGCACGTTGAAAAATCTGCACAGATCAATGCAATCAACCTTCCGCTTGTTTGCTTTCGCGCGCATCCATCGATTGATGTTATCCAGACTTTCGTACTGTCTGCACATTCAGAAGATCTGTTCACTATTATTGCCGGTGCGCTTGATCGCTGTTATTTGAATGTGCTGGAAGCGCGAACACATCGGCTGCCTACAGGATTGACTGCGTTTTCGTTTGTCGTACTGCTTCGCAATTTGCAAGACGCTCACACAGAGAGTAATCTGCGCAGATTTGAAGAGGAAGTTCAGAATTCAATTCTCAATCGGATCATTGAGCATTCACCCCGTACAGTTGCACCAAACCGAGTAGCTCGGCATATCTCGTTTCCGACTCGAATTGAATTTTCTCACTCTTCCAGCGGCGACTACACCATGATGGAAATATCCGCTCAAGATCGACCTGGCTTACTCTATCTCGTTGTGCGTACCCTGCTGAATCATAAGATTCGCCTGCTGTCCGCGAAAATCACTACTACAGGTGCACGGGTAGAAGATGTTTTTTTTATTGTCGACAGGGATCGCAACCGCCTGGCGGACAAAACCATCCAGCAAGCCCTTACGGATGAAATCCGTAAGGCTCTGGATTTAAGGTAATCTTGATTCAATCAAGCGTATACACAGAGGAATCTCAATGGAAAATCTAGAATCCACAATCAGTAATGCATTTGACACTCGCTCGGAACTGAGCCCTTCCAACTGCCCACCGAGCGTACGAGACGCGGTGCAGCAGACAATTCTTGATCTCAATCAAGGAAGCGTGCGCGTTGCGGAGAAAATCGGCGACCAATGGCAAGTCAATGAATGGGTGAAGAAAGCAGTTCTGCTGTCCTTTCGGATCAAAGAAAATAAAGTCATCCGCGATGGGGACGCCACTTACTACGACAAAGTGGAGAGAAAGTTCGACGGTTTTGCAGATCAGCAGTTCGTTGACGGAGGTTATCGCGTAGTGCCACCTGCAACTGTGCGTCAAGGATGCTACATTGCACGCAATGTGGTATTGATGCCGAGTTATGTCAATGTTGGTGCTTACGTTGATGAAGGCACCATGGTTGACACTTGGGCAACGGTCGGTTCATGTGCACAAATCGGCAAGAATGTACATCTTTCAGGCGGCGCAGGTATTGGCGGAGTTCTGGAGCCGCTGCAGGCTACGCCAACCATCATCGAAGACGATTGTTTCATCGGCGCACGTAGCGAAATTGTAGAAGGCGTAATCGTGGGTAAAGGGTCGGTTATCTCAATGGGCGTATATATTGGACAGAGCACCAAAATATACAACCGCCAGACGGGAGAAGTCAGTTACGGCAAGGTGCCACCTGGCTCGGTGATCGTATCCGGAAATCTTCCATCTTCAGACGGGAATTACAGCCTTTATTGTGTTGTTATCGTCAAACAGGTGGATGAGAAGACCAGAAGCAAGACAGGACTAAACGAGCTACTTCGAATCGACTGACAGCCCTGAGTCAGGTGTATTCCAGTTTCACTGAACGAGAATTGATCGAAGTTAAGGTTTCATAAGGGATAGTTCCGGCAGCCGTCGCAACCTCCTCGACTGGCAACCCTTCCCCAAATAGCTTTACCGAGCTGCCGACACCCACATGTGGATGTTGGCTCAAATCAACTGCCAGAGTATCCATCGACACCGCTCCGATTACATCCGCGCGTCGGCCTTCAATCAAAACCTGTGCACCGGGAGATGCGCTTCGAGAGTAGCCGTCTCCGTATCCACACGCCACAATTCCAACTCGAATTTCAACTTCACTTGACCATTTAAGTCCGTAACCGAGGCTGCCACCGCTCGGCAGACGGTTGACAGCAATAATCGTTGAATACAGGTTCATCGCCGGTCGCAGGCCGAGATCGTTTGCTCCAATCCCAGGAAACGGGGAAACACCATATAACATAATGCCAGGTCGCACCCAGTTCAGACAACTGTTTGGCCATTTCAGAATCCCAGCTGAGTTCGCGATACTCAATTCCGCATCGATTCCCTGTGTACAACTCTTGAATCGCTCAAGCTGGCGATCAGTAAAATCCGACTCAAGGTCATCCGCACACGCAAAGTGAGACATCGCTCCCCTCACTTCCAAAATTGGGCTGGAATTAATGTGCTGAAGAATTTCAGAAGTTCTCCGATACTCAAATCCCAGTCGATTCATGCCCGTGTTGATTTTCACCCAAACCGGAATGACACCACTCGGTTGAGCGCGCTCCAGCATATCAATTTGCTCTTCGCAGTAAATAACGGGCTCAATGCGAAAGGCATGCAAAATGGTCACATGATCAATGGATGTGAAGCCAGACAACAGGCAGATCGGCTTATTAATACCCGCATCTCTCAGAACTACAGCTTCATCCACTGTTGCTACAGCGAACGCGTCTACACCTGCATCCAAGGAATTTGCAACATGTAGAATGCCGTGACCATAGCCGTTTGCCTTAACCACGGCCATAACACGTGCAGCCGGTGACAATCTGCGAACTAGAGAAAGATTGGAAATTAGAGCGAGTGCATCAACTGAACCATACATTCGCATGGGGCATCAACTCCCAGAGAGATGGCTATTCTTGAGGTACTATATCGATGTCAGCAGCACTCAGATCAGTATTAGAAGTATAACTTTCGAATCGCGTAATCTCTTTCATGAATGTCAACTTAATCTTGCCGGTAGCACCATTTCGATGTTTAGAAATGATGATTTCCGCCACTCCGTAGTCGTCTGTATCCGGCTTGTACATTTCGTCTCGGTAAACGAAGATTATAAGATCGGCATCCTGTTCAATCGCACCTGATTCGCGCAAGTCCGCCATGAGCGGTCGCTTGTCTGGACGCTGTTCGACACTTCGATTCAGTTGAGACAGCGCAATTACTGGAACTTCAAGCTCCTTGGCCAAGAACTTCAACTCTCGCGTAATATTTGACAGTTCAGTCGCACGGTTGGATTCATTGTCTTTCATCTGAAGCAATTGCAAATAATCAACGAGAATCAGGTCGAGACCGATTTCGCGTTTCATGCGCCTTGATCGAGCGGATATTTCAAGCGGAGAAATTCCAGGGGTGGCATCAATATAAATCGGTGTATCGTTCAATATATTCAACGCATTCGAAAGTTGTTCCCAGTTACGCTGTCCTTCCTGCCCATCGCCTAGTCGTCCTTCGCGAATGAGTTTTGAGTTAACACTGCTCAGAGAAGACAGCGAGCGCATGGTCAGCTGAATTGCAGGCATTTCCAGACTAAACACTGCGACCTTCATTTTGTCAACGATTGCAGCGTGTTCGGCAACGTTCATCGCAAGCGCGGTCTTGCCCATGGAGGGGCGTCCAGCGATAATGATCAAATCGGAGCGCTGAAATCCAGACGTTAGACCGTCAAGGTCTATGAAGCCCGACGAAATTCCGGTAATGCTGCTCCGACTGGGGTCGTTATAGAGTTCTTCAATTCGAGTGAACGCCGAATTTGCAGACTCTTTCACGTGAACCAGTCCATCACCCCGATCGAATTCTCTACCTAATTCATAAACCAACTGCTGCGCATCGCTCAGCACTTTTTGAACTGGAGTATCGTCTCGGTTGTACACCATCTGCTGGATGCGTTGGGAACTTTTGAGCAGTTGGCGCAGCAATGAGCAGTCCACAACAATTTTTGCGTAGGATTTTGTATTGACCGCATGCGGAGTCTCTAGTTGAATGCTGGCTAAATATGGGACACCACCGATATTTTCCAGTTCACCCATTCTTTCGAGCTTATAAGGCAAGGTCGTCAGATCAACATTCTGCCGCTCAGAAAACAGATTGAGCATGGCATCATAAATCAATCTGTGCTTTTGGTGATAGAAATCTTCAACGGATAACAAGCCCGAAACTTTTTCGAACTGCTCGTTATCCATCATGATTGCACCCAGTACTGCCTGTTCGGCAGGAATCTGGTGAGGTGGGATCGGTAGAGAATGAGTATCGGACGAACTACCCGATGAATTTAGGTCATCCCTTGACTGACGATATGGGTTGACCGAGGCCACTTAATCAGATTTCTCCTCAGTCACACTTGATGGCTGTTCTGCTGCTTCACTGGCACTATCGCCGGTGTCTTCATCCGAACTTGAATCCGCGAGTTCAGATTTCTCAGACTGTACATTTTCTTCGATCAACTCCTCAACAGAGACTTCCTGATCACCAGCAACAACTGTAATGCTAACATCAAAACTCACTTCCGGGTGCACTTTGACGGTAATGGTGTGCTCTCCGGTATTTTTAATTGAACCGCTTGGCATATCAATTTCAGAGCGTAGTAATTCAGTGCCACTTTCGGCTGCGCGTTCAATTATTTCACTAATAGAAACCGAGCCAAACAGCCGCCCTTCATCATCAATCACCCGCTTCACAAATGTAAGGGATTTCGCAGCTTCTTCTGCTCGTGCGCGAGCAACATCCAGGCGCTTCTTTTCTTCCTTGACAAGCTGCGCACGTTGTTGCTCAACTTCCACGATTGCATCTGGAGTTGCCCTTACCGCCTTACGTTGAGGGATTAGATAATTACGGGCATAACCAGCCTTCACATTGACTGTATCGCCCAGCTGTCCAAGTTTAATTACTGCTTCAAGCAATACGACTTCCATTTGACTACTCTCGAATTACTGTGAATCAGTGTAACCGATTAATGCCAGATAGCGAGCATGTTTTATAGCACGAGCCAACTGGCGCTGGTAAATTGCCTTTGTTCCGGTGCTTCGACTAGGATATATCTTACCAGATTCAGAAATAAATCCTTCCAGCATATCCAAATCCTTGTAATCAACTTCAGTGATTCCTGCAGCGGTAAACTGGCAATATTTACGATGTTTGGGGCGTCGATTCATCATTTCTGCTTCTCCTCTTCGTTACTTTCACCTTCTGATTCCTCGGATTGTGCTTCGTGCTTTCCACTATCGGAATCTTCTTCGCTCGTTTCGACTTCAGCCGCTTCCGCAGTTTCTGCTTCGTCAGACGTGTCTTCGCTTTCTGAGCTCGTGCTTTCACCCACTGCTTCCACCGACTCTGCTGCTTCAGCGGATTCGGTGCTGTTACTACTGTCTGATGAATCTTCTACCGTTTCCTCTGATTTTTTGGGCGCCTCTGCAGCCATTGCTTCGGCTTCTTCCTTCCTAGCGCGTTCCAACTCAGCGGCAGTTTTTTCTTCAGCTTCTCGATCTTCTGCTTCCTGTTTCAGCAGCTTGATCAGGATCGGAGACTGCTCAGTAACCGCCTTGTCCTTTCTGATTACAAGGCTTCGAATAATCGAGTCGTTATACCGAAACGCATTCTCAATTTCGTCTTTTACCGTCGGCTCGCATTCAATGTTCAGCAGAAAGTATCCGGCCTTGTACAGCTTTTGAATGGGATAAGCCAATTTACGCCGCCCCCAATCTTCGTATCGATGAATACTGCCGCCAGATTCTTCCACGATCTTACGATAGCGGGCAACAATTTCTTCGAGTTGGTCGCTTTGGTTCGGATGTACCAAAGCAACGATTTCATAGTGACGCATTTAGTTTCTCCTCTCGGATATTAGCCTCAAACTACCGGCATTGGCGAGGCAAGGAGTAATTCAGGTAGCCGGAAACGTTAATTTATCATTTTTATGGGTGGAAATTCAAGAAAAACTTTATCGAACACATAATTTCTGCAGTCAATTCCACGATCGAAATTGAATTTTCAATCAATCTGCAAACTCAGGTTTTCTTTTCTCAACGAAAGCTCGTACGCCTTCCGCAAAATCCTCTGATACTGCGCATTCAAGGAAACAATCAAGTTCGGACTGCAACTGTCCAGTGAGATCGCTTTGAAATGAATTTCTGACCATTCGCTTGGCATTGCGAACTGCGATTCTCGATGAGTTTGCAATCAAACCTGCAATTTGGGCGGTTGCATTTTCCAATTCCCCGTCTTCTACAACTTCGTTGATCAGACCCATTTGCAATGCATCTTGTGCGCTATAGCGTTTCGTCGTCAATACAATTTCCATTGCCTTCTTTGCGCCAACCGACCGAGACAGATAGTAGGTACTACCGCCATCGGGAGAAGCCCCAAGAAGATTATAGGCAGACGTATAAAATGAAGTTGTTGAAGCGATTGCCAAGTCACAACCAGCTACCAGGCTGATGCCAAATCCAGCTGTCGCCCCGCGTACGCTTGCGATTACAGGTACCGGCAATGCTGCAATTGTTTCGACAAATTCATGCACGGTGGAAACAAGTTTTCTGAACTCTTCAACTTTAGACTGCTTATCCCAATCAAGCAGTTTGTGAAAAAAGACGATGTCACCGCCAGCCATGAAGTGCTGACCTTCCCCTCGAATCACGATGCAACGGACATTCGAGTCGTTCTCTGCAACACCGATTGCCTCAATTAACTCATTCAACAGTTCCCAGTTCAGCGCGTTCAACTGTTTCGGGCGATTCATGGTGATTTCGTAAATTCCACCTTTTAGTGAGGTAACAACGGTGCTCATAATGCTCCTCTAATTTTTGAAGGAAATCTGTAAATTGGTGCCGTGGTAAATTTGAACAAGTCGAGTCTGGAGTTTGCTAAATTAGATTTCAAATGGTTTTACGAAATATGAAGCTTACGACGTATCGCAATCAACTTTCTTGAAAGTGCAATTTGGCCAACTAAAGTCATGAGTCATAGAGAGTTTGAAATTCAAACTCCATTTCTTACAGTCCTGAGTTTATTAGTTGCATAAATTAATCTATTAGAAAATTTATTTAGCAAATACAATTAACTTAATGCTTTAATTAATGTAATTTCTATATAATAACAACCATAATATCGAGCTAACCCATATCACTAACTTCTGAGGAGATATTGGCTGCGGCGTGACCTGTAGACTGACGAAGTACCTAACTTTGATCTACGGTGACAAGAGTGCTTCTTGAAGACCATTTCTCCTTTAATATTTCTCATCTAATAGTATTATATCGGGAGGTCAAAATCACCAGATGTTGACATCGTGACGCCGATAGACTGTTGAAGCGTAAGGCAGAATATTTTCAGATTGTTGTGTGACCATTCATATTAACACCTGAAATTCCCTATTTACTGCAATGTTAACTGCACTTTCGGCTGCCACTACAGCTGTGCCATAATTTATCTTGACAATTTCAGACAAATCCGTAATTTACTGCGATATGGACGGAGTGCTCTGCGACTTCTTTTCCGCAGCATCCAGTCATGTCGACCGCCCTATAGACCAGCTGTCCGTACCTCAATTGTGGACACTGATCAGACAGGTTCCTGACTTTTGGTTCAATCTGGAATTGCTGCCTGGTGCTCGGGAATTGTGGAAACTTGTGGATGAATACGATGCCCACATTTTGTCTTCGCTCGCCTACTCTGATCCTTGTTCCGAACCTGGCAAACTTGCATGGTTGAAAAAAAACATTGGATTAACCGATATTGCACGAATTCATCTTATGAGCAAACGCAGCCACAAACAAATTTATGCAACGGTTAATGGCGTGCCGAATATTCTGATTGATGATTATGAAAAGAATATCAATGAATGGAAAGAATCTGGTGGAACCGGCATCCTGCATACTTGTGCAACTGAAACGATACAGCTGCTGCACGAGCTTGGTTTCAGGTCTACAGCAGATATTGATGGGGATTCGTTTGCCTAAACCGACAATTCCAGTACCAGATTCTATCTGATACCTGTTGAACGAGTGATTGATCCATTAATAATGTGCAGCTCACAGACAAATCATTAGTTCAGTTGAAGGTCTTTCCTTGACGAAATTAATTCCTTCAAGCCTCTAGTGGGCTTATCTTCCAAGCATCAAAAAATACTCAACCGACATGTGAGAGAGTAATCGCTAGTGTCTTGTCATTCGTCAAGTGTCGGATCAAGACATTTCAGTTTGATACGCGCATCATCGGAGGTGAATTGCCAGCCAACTTTTGCCTCCAATCCGTCTCTTTGTGACTGCCACGCAGCAACTTCCCGACTCATGGTGACCGTTGCATCGATTCTCCGATTCCGGCACCGCCGGGACATGACTCGAATCTCAACTTCCGCAACATTGAGCCAACTGCCGTCCATAGATATGGTTTCGCAGCTAAACTTTACATCTCCGCAAAAATTCAAGCGAAGTTCGGGGGCGCGGTTTAGAGTTGCACGAGGCGAAGCGGTTTGACGTCGCTATCATGGAAATTCTTCCGACTCTCGCATCGGCCTGTTGCCGGATCATTGAGACGCAGTTGGCCAGAAGTGAGCACCGCCACCAAGTACTGGTTACTCAATCGATTCGATTGCGAATCCTCAACTGGCGAGAGATATGGTCTGGATCAGAATTCTTATTCAATGTCGCTGTAGATTGTTCTGAATCTGCTCGACTTGTTTGCGACTCATTCCGGTATATTGACAAATCTTACGGATTTCCATCCCATCGCGAATCAAATTTTCGGCGAATTTTTCCGAAGCTTTTTTCTCTCCCTCTTTCACGCCTTTTTTCAGCCCTTGTTCCAAACCTTGTTCCATGCCTTGTGCCAAACCTTGTTCCATGCCTTGTTCCAAGCCCTCATTTTTAATTTCATCAAAAAAAGATAACATTGATCGTTTCCTCTTCGGTAGTGTCTGCTCTTCAATTTGAGCTATGGTTTCGTAGCTGATGCGCTTGCTGTGTGTCAAGTGAGACTGCAAATAGTTTACCACCATTGGCAACAGCCGATTCCGTTTTTCATCGCTCAAGCCTGCTGCCAGTCGAAACACCTTTTCGAACGTTCCCTCATCGGCATCCCACACCTTCGACAGCGCGTAAAGCACCACCTCAGAATCCATGCCGGTGGCGCGTCCTTGTGCAATGACCTCATGCAAATTCACCATCTTGCACCTGAAATTCAAAAAATACCCGCCCCATTCACGTTGCAGATGATCGGATACCGGCTGCAAGCTCTGTTGGAACTCCAAGGGTGCCGACCAATGGGGCTTTTTACCGTTGTAGATGATCATCGGCAGCACCCGGCATTGTTTGCCTTCTCGTAAATACAGCGACGTCTGATAGCCCAGCAGTTGCATCAGCGCGTTGGAGTCCGAGACGCTTTTGTGCTCCAGCAGAAAAATGAACTTGGTGGAGGAGTTGTCCTCCTTGGTGTTGACCGAAAAGATCAAGTCGGCGAACCTCTCGCGTCCGGTTTGATCGATCACAGAACTGGAATCCATATTCAGGGTCGGCCAGTTGAACTCGTTGCTGGTGGCTTCGTCAAATGCGATTTTGAACAGTTCCCGGCTCAAGTCGTCCACCCCGTCCTCACGATGATAGGTGAACTTGAACAGATTGTCGTGAGTCGGTTCGATAGAACGGTCTAGGGGTGATTGAGAAGTCTGCTTGGCCATGGTTGCCACTCCGGGTGTACGTTGCATAGGTTGATCAAGTGTCTCGAACCGCTTTGCAATTCGAACGACTTGATCCTGATCTGAACTCATCGACTGCACAGGCCGTGCGGGTCTGGTTTGCGAATTCTCGGACTAACTTAACCCATTCGCATGAAAAGTCAAGCGAAAACTCGAAATTGCTCGTGATGAGTTTTTTGGGGCACCCGTACTTCCATACCGCTGCGCGGACCTAACCATGTCCAATAGACTTCAAACCTTTCATCTGCCCACAGTTAACTTCGGTCGAAGATTATGCCATCATATTGGCATGCAAGTTGGAATGCGACAATTCAGTGCCGATACTGTCACGCAGGTGATGGAGAGGTCCAGCAAGCCATCCGTGACCCGCGGTGAACTTGCACGTCTTTTGTGCGATCTTGACCATTGGTATGATAGCAAAGGTCGCCCTGCGGTAAGTTCGGCACGCAAGGCGTTGGTAAAAATAGCGCAGAAGGCGGGCTTTGAGTTGCCGCAGGCGTGCGCCGGGGTTCCGCAGTCGGTGAATGAAGTTTCACCGCCTGCGGGATTGGAAGCGTTGTCGGGGATGCGCGTGCGGTTATCGGATATGGGTGAGATTGGTGTGGCAGTGGTATCGGATAGTCAGTCGTGCCGCAGTTGGGATGCGATGATGGAAGCTTGGCATCCATTGGGATTCAAGCGTGCGCCCGGAGGTCAGATGCGGTATTGGGTGATCAGTTCTCGGTATGGGGTCATTGGCGGGGTTGGATTTTCGGCTGCGAGTTGGCATCAGAAGGCACGCGATGAATGGATTGGATGGAGTGGTGATGCGCGTGCTTTGAATTTGTCAGCGCTGATATGCAATCATCGGTTTTTGCTGATTGCTCGGGTGTATGGTCTGGCATCGAAGGTTTTGGGTCAGGTTTGCGAGCGGGTGGCAGTTGACTGGGAGGCATGCTACGGAGTTTTGCCGGTACTGGCATATACGTATGTGGATCAGTGCTATAGCGGTATGAGTTATGAGGTGGCGGGTTGGCGACGGTGCCAGCGGTTGAGCAGCGGTCATGCGCAACGGCGCGCGCAGCCGAGCACGAAAAAGGCAGTATGGATGAAGCCATTGTCGGATAATTGGCAGGTGCGTTTATGCACTGGTGGGTATCGGCCGATTGTAACGCCCAAGGCGGTGTATTTGAGCGAAGATGCGCACTGGGCGGCGCGCGAGTATGCGCGTTCGAGTCATCCGGACGGTCGGGTTCGGGAACGGATTGTGCAAATGGGACAGGCGTGGGTTGAGCATCAGGGCGCATCGATACCGGTGCTATTTCCGAGACGGGCGGAACGCAAGGGTGCGTATCGGCTGTTATCGAACCAACAGGTGAGTATGGAACATATCTTGGAGCCTCATCAGGCGAGTGTTGCGGAGCGTTGTGCGACGGAGTCGGTGGTGCTTGCGGTGCAGGACACGACGTCATTGAACTATCACGGTCTGAGCAGCAGCGAAGGATTGGTGGGCATTGGCGGTCGTGGTGCGGGAGCGAAAGGGATATTGGCGCATTTTGGAGTTGCGATCAACGAGGTGGGACGTCCGCTGGGGGTGTATGCGCTGGATGCGGGATTTCGCAAGGTGAGCAGCAAAGCGAGTGAATGCGACGAAGAAGGCGGGAAGGAAAGCGAGCGTTGGCTTGCAGGGCTGACACGTGCGCATGAGCTGTCCGAGGCCTGTCCGAACACACGGGTCATTACGGTGTGTGATCGGGAGGCGGATTTGTGGTCGATGCTTCGCCAGGCGGTGGTATCAGGTGACAGTTTGCTGGTGCGTTCCAATGGTGCGCGCAAACGTAAGGTGATACTGGAAGACGGCACTGCTGAGAAGTTGCCGTTGCATCTGTCAAAGCAGCCGGTAATTGCGCACAAGACGATTCAGATTGAGGCCTGTGGTGGCAAGCGAAAGCGCAAGGCGCGGTTGGATTTGCGGGCCTGTATGGTGACGCTCGGGGCGCCGGTATTGGCCGAAGATCAGACGCCGACGCAGATGCTGGCGGTGAGTGTTGACGAGATTCATGCACCGCGAGGTGAAAATCAACACACTGCACTGGCTGCTATTGACCACTGAGGGCGAGGCGAGTGCCGAACAGGCGCGCAAGGTGGTTCGGTGGTATGAGTTGCGCTGGCACATTGAGACCTGGTTCAGCGTGTTGAAAAACGGCACGCGCATCGGCACGCGCCAGTTCGATCATGCGGATGATCTGCGCAAGTGCCTGGTGTTCGATGCGGTCACCGCCTGTTACATTCATGATCTGAATTATATGGCACGCAACGACCCGCAGGTTGCAGCAAGGCAGGTGGTGGGGGACGAGCAGGTCGAATGTCTGTATGATTATTTGTACTATCGCGGCATCCACCGTTCGCGCGGCCCCCCGAATCACAATCCAAATATCCGGACATTCGTCATTGACCTTGCGAGCATCGCCGGGTTTGAGTCGAGAAAAAGTCAGCCTTTGCCGGGAACTCGTAAATTGTGGCAAGCCTATGCATTGTTCACCCCGGCGTTAATTTATCACCGAGGAATACATGCACAGAAATGATCAGACTAATACGACGTCACTTGCCGAGTTAACTGTGTACAGATGAAAGACTTCAAACAGTTCCTGAAGTCTATTGGCTAGAGACAAAATAATTCCCGATATGAATTTGGAAACTGATCACAGTGATTGATTCGGAGAGCTTCGCCTTTTGAAGGTGTTGTGAGAATTTAACTGCTGGGTGCAGGCATCACCCTCCCAATGCACTGCCAAGGCTGGCTTTCGTTATTTTCAGTCCCGCCCGCACCGTCTCGCAAGAAATCTTGTTGATATAGTCGAACTCAACCGCACGCTGCACCAACCGCCACAACGCCCATTGTGAATGCGCACTGCCGCTGAGCGCAACCATGAGGGCTTCAATTTCACCGTCCGCCTTGCGCTCGTAAAAACACTCTGCTTGCCCTGCTGACCGCCGAGCGCTATTTCACCCGACCCACCTTGCGCGGCGAATCTGCAGCACACCGGCTATGGTTTCACCAAACCTTGCCCGTTCATTGATTTTACTCGCGTCGCTGTTCAGCTAAATCGACGCATTGAGCGCTTTCTGTGATGAATGCGAACCGTTCCGCACAATCTCTCCATGCGGATTGCGTTCCGATTTCTGTCGTGCTGCCACGTAACGTTTGTTCTTTGGCAAATCCTCGTTGTTCAATCTGGCAACAACCAGAAGCGATTGGAATTGATACAACATTACATAGTGGACATGACACTAGGCACGAAAAACTTTACATTTGCGGAATGTTCTGGAATACTACCACTGAATGAAGCACTAGGAATTGATGTGCTTTGGCTTCGAAGAAGGACAATGACCGACATAGAGTTTAATTGATGAGGAAAGTCATGCATCTTTGTGAACAATGTGACCATCCACAGCCAGTCAATGAAGCAGAATTTAGAGTCTGCAACAAAATTGAAGAAGCTTTTGAGTTTGTCAATGTGATAAATGATGTGCCTGAACCCTTCAACGAGGACTTGTATATGAGCATCGAAAGCTTCGAAAATATACTTGTAGAGAGTCGGGCGCTATGCGCAACGCTAGGTTATTTTCAGGGAGGATTGCCAATGGCTTACCGCAATTCTTCTCGTTATAAGGTAGGTTGGACATTCTTCGATGAAACTCAAGACGGTGATGCATTTCCACTGGAAATGTCATTGCAAGAATTTGACATGCCTCTGAACAAAAAGCGAAATGGAATTTGGAAATTTGTATTACCCGTCGAAGATGTGGAAACCAGAATCTGCAACGATATCGAAGAGGCATATGAACTTGCTAGTGCGATCAATGATATTCACAAACCCTACGATAAGGACTTCGATATGAGCATTGAGAACTTTGAATCAAAACTCCTAAAGAGCTGGAATCTAAACGTAAGAGTAGATTCTTTTAATGGGGATTTTGATGAGGACAATCAAAATCCACCGTACTACAGAATGAATTGGAAATTCTTGAGTGAACCAATTGAAGGCAAAATGTTTCCCATAGAGTTGACGTTACAAGAATTTCACCTCCCTCGTTTGTTGCAGTATTGTTATGGACTAGAATTCGACTAGTATGTGGCAGCCACTCAAATCTCGCACTCTGCATGAGCCACCAACTGCAACTGCCGTTACTGTTCAACCCACGCCAAAACCCACCACGCGACTGCCTGCCAATCCCGGCGCGGTGCCCCGATTGAGCAGTCGTCGTCAGGTTGGGGGCGAGTGAACCAGCAAGCACTACGGCTGCTGATTTCTGCGGATGAAATGATTCTACATCTTGAAGTCGCAGTCGACACGTGAGTTGATTTGTTCAAGCGTATTGCGCTTGTTATAGATGCGTTTCGAATTTGAAGTGTTCGGCGGCAACGCACCAAAGGTGTGAAAATGCTCGGACTTGATCGGCAGGCGTACGATGCGCCAGCTGGCATCGGCGCTCACTCGGCCAATGTCCAGTTGCGGTTCAGTTGAATATAAGCACTACCTTGGAGAAGCAGAGTTTCGCTGTACAACGCGCATGGCATAAATCGTGTAATAAATACTTAATAAATTAATGAATTATATTAGATAACACCTTGTTTTCATGAACGTTACTGATTTAATTCATTTCAAAATATGATTAGCTCTATAAAAGGATAAGGTAGCATTTAGTTCCCTACGGAAACCGTAATGTTGTCTGTGCTGACAGTAATTTGTTTTCGGTAAAAAAACCGGCCGGAGCTTCCAGCGCATATTTGACTAGCTGACCTGGATCGTACATTTCTGCAGAAGCGTCACCGATCATCTGCGGAGTCATTCTCAGCACGGTAATCAGATTTTTATCTTGATCAAAAAATCCAATATCCAGTTCCGCATGAACATTGAACATGTGAAATCTTGGCTGAAGCGGGCTTTCGTAAACAAACAGAATTGAACTCAAGGCGATAATTTCAGGGCAGATATGCTGGTAACCTGCAGCCCGCTCTGCTGAACTTCTAGCTATGCGTGAACGGATAGTGATTGCTTCTCCATCGGCTCGCACCAAAACAACTCTTCGAATCTCCATTTTCGACCACTGCTCGGTGGAAAGTTTACACGTCTCACCGGCAACAGCTACAGAAGTAATTCCAGACCCAAAAAAGAAGACTGTGATGAATAAATTAACCCAATACATCACAAACTGCCTCACAAATTCGTTCGATATGAGAAGGCGGCATTTCTGGATAGAGCGGCAATGAAATAACCTCCTCAGAGGCTTTCACAGATTCCGAAAACTGCTCATCTGCATAGCGTGAGTTCATATAAGGAGTCTGCATGTGAATCGGCTTCGGATAATAGATTTGATAGCCGATTTCATTCAACGTAAATGCACGTGCAATATCATCTCTGACCGAACTTCGAATTGTGAAAATGTTGTAGACATGAGTGCTCCCTAGCTGCTGTATCTGAAACTCAATATCCAGTCCCTGCAGCCGTTGCTTATATTCTTCAGCTATCTGTTGGCGGCGTTCAATCTTCGACTGCACGGATTCAAGTTTGATCTTCAATATAGACGCCTGGACGGTATTCAAACGACTCGTGTATCCAATCAGTTCGTGATTGTTTGAACCTGTAGCACCATGATTCCGCAAAAGTTTCAATCTTTCAGCTAGTGAATCACTATTGGTTGTGATCATCCCACCGTCTCCGAAAGCGCCGAGAATCTTGGTTGGATAAAAACTGAAACAACCTAAATCACCAAATCCGCCAGTACATCTTTCGCCAACTTTCGAACCGAACGCTTGCGCAACGTCTTCGATTACAGCAATTCCGTGTCGTTTACCGATTTCGCATATTTCTTCTATCTTTGCAGGTAACCCATATAGATGGACCGGTATGATGGCTTTGGTATCGCGATCGATTGCTGCATCAATCTGAGCCGGATCGATATTGAAGTCTGATGGGTGTATATCGACAAAAATGGGTCTTGCACCGACGAGAGAAATTGGTTCAGCAGTCGCGAAAAATGTGAAGTCCGGGATGATGACTGAATCTCCAGGTCCAACTCCGACCGCACGCAATGCCAAAACGAGTGCATCAGTACCACTTGAAACTGTAATTGCGTGCTTGACGCCTAAAAAATCAGCAAGTTTAGACTCTATTTCACTGATTGCATTACCGAGAATGAAATTACCGACTGTGCCCAGTTGTTCAATTTCATCAAACCAGCGTGACTTGAAGCTCGAAAACTGCTCAGTCAGATCAAAATACGAGACCTTCCCCTTTGCGGACATTAATGTTGACCGACTGTCTCTCGAATCATTTGCACCACACGTACTGCTAACAATCCATCTTCGCCAGTCACATAAGGTGGAGTGCCGTTCTCCAAAATATCTACAAAGTGATTGATTTCCATTTTCAGAGTTTGATTGGGTTTGACATCAATCGAATTCTTGATCGTGACTTTATTGCCACCGTTGTGGATGTCAATTTCGGTTGGGAAAAGCTCAATGGTCTGCTTCAACAGATCAAGCTTGAGATATTGGCTTGGCGTGTATACCTGAAAATTACGAACTCTTTCATTGGAAACGCGAGACGCAGTTACGTTAGCAAAGGAACCGTTTTCAAACTCCAAGCGAGCGTTTACAATGTCAATGTGCGAAGTGACCACTGACGCACCAAGCGCAGATACCGTTACAACAGGATGCTTGATCAGTGCAAGTACCAGATCAATGTCATGAATCATCAAATCAGTTATGACATCGACATCTCCTCCTCGTCCAGCAAACTGTCCTTCTCGATGTGCTTCTATGTACTTGGGGGTGTCAATTCGTCCAACCAGTTCCATAATGGCTGAATTGAAGCGCTCCTGATGTCCTACAAGAAGTTTTGTGTTGAATTTATCTGCCAATTCAACTATTTGCTCTGCTTCCGTTACTGTCGATGCCAGTGGCTTCTCAATTAGAACGTGAACGCCCTCTGAGAGAAAAACTTCAGCGACTTCAAGATGGGCAGTGGAAGGTACTACAATACTGACAGCATCAACCTTTCCGATCAACTCTTTAGAATCTCTGAAATAGGCACAATTGCAAGAAGCGGCGACGGCTTTCGCTTTGTCAACGTTAATATCGACAACGCCTACAAGTTCCACATTCTCATGTGCGACGTAGTGCCCCGCATGATAAGCACCCATGTGTCCGACGCCAACGACGCCAATTCTGCGTTTTTTGGTAACATGATTTTCGTCAATTTGGATAGACATGTGATTTCAATTCATCCAAAATTTTAATCGTCTGCAATGTTACTTTAATATTTATAGAATGAATCAGCTATATCCGCACAATTCAAATTACAGTGTATATATACCAGAATTGATACGAATTCAGTTTGCACAATCGTCTGGGGCTGGAAATTCGATCAGGAAAAAATTTCGTGGTATTTCGGTCGACTAAAAGTCTTGGAAGATTTGTGACAGCTGGAATTCCTTGAACGAAAAATTATAGTTGTTTGGCATAGACGAATAGAACTCGTTGAGGTTGGGGTTTTAGGAGTGTGGCATTCCACAGGGAACCGCTGTCGTGGCGCTCGGTGTGCTTCAATATTTGAACCTGCAACGCCTTGAACACATTCTCATCAAGTTTCGCCCGCGCCTTGCACATCGCCGATGCTGCCACAGCTCGGCAACCGTAATCGTATAGCCTTGACGGTTTTCAAGAACACCAGCCGAAAGATGAACAGTTGCGCATGATCAACAGTGTGTTGAGAACCCGTTTTCACTGTTGCCACTGAAAGTCGAAATCCTCTGCAACCGACACCAGGGTACCGATGATATCTTTCCAAAGACGCACAAAAGGATCGGTTGCGGTAAGCGCTTCCGGTGACACTGCTGAAGGCTTTGCCAGCTTGTTCAACGGCTTGTTCGCTCCGTGCACCAGTACTGAACGGGCATCCTTGACCAGTGGATAAACATACACCTGCTTGGTATTTTTCCAGACCGAGGCTGAGTGCAGCCAATCAATTGCAGTTGGCGGCACGATAACTGCTGGCCTTGAATCGGCCCGGGTCGACAAAGGTTTCAATCAATACCGGACGGTAGCCCCAGTGCTGCTGCCAGTCATCGGGCAACTGTCGGCACACCGCCGACAGGACCTTGGAAGCAAGATGTTTCACCTGCACCCACGGCAGCACCACGAACCGATTGTTATTGACCACCGGGTGCAGATGCTTCTTGTGTGCTTGATCCTGCCATCCGATCCATTCATCGCGGCAAGCCAACGATCGCACCGCATACGAAAACATCAGACATCTCAGTTTTGGCCCCTCCCGGTCGACTATCCAATATCGCAGGTGAGGACCGATCGGACGCCGATAACCCAGATAATGGTAGCGATCCACCAACTCGTTCCATTCGCCGACTTCTTCCTTCTCGGTCACCACCTGCAGCACAATCGGCATCAACTGCTGCTGTCAGCAATGCAGCTACAGACTTCGCAATTGCGGTGAAACCGAATACTACCACTCGGTCTTGTGCGCCACGATGGTGGGGATTGGCCCCCGCCACACCGTGGCGTTGCGTCCCGAGTTCATGTCGCCGCAGAACGGGGACAAAACAAGACTGCGAGCCCAAGGCCGCCTATCGGTGGTTCGAGAAAAACGCCCGACGCTACGCCTCATTGCGGCCGATTTATCTGGGCGATAACCTCTATGCCAAACAGCGGATGTGCGAGCGGGTCATCGAGGCCGGTGCGGATTTTGTCTTCCGCGTGAAAACAGACGATCACAAAACGCTGCTCGATTATCTTGCCGGCATTGACTGGCCGAACAAGGGACTGATCCACCCCCCCGGGACGCAACCAACCGAACAAGGAGTACCGCTACCTGTGGACCAATCACAGGTTGCCCATCAGAGGCGGCAATGACGCATTGCAAGTCAACTATGCCGAGTTGCGAATCTGCAATGTCGCAGCCGACAAACCCACACGGACGTTTCGCTTTATTACTTCCCTGGAAGTGAACCACAGCAACGTTGAAACCATTGTCGCCTGCGGACGGGCGCGTTGGAAGATTGAAAATGAAAGCTTTAACCTGATGAGTCGACTACTGGCGCAGTGGAATAAGGACAATGGGGGAAACTGTTGCTGGCAGCTTTCGCAGAACGCCAGTGCCTCACTCCAAGCCATCTCTCCGTTTCCAGCAGCCGCTCATCAAACCAAGCGTGCCGTTTTCCGGCACTCGGCTTACAGACGAGATCATGCATTCACCCACAGAAGGCTTTTGCATGTAGTATGTGCTGTAATCTCTGAACCTTATCTGACCCTGTTAGATTTTCATCAGTAGTCATGCCTTTGCTCCTTTACATACTGCTCTCGAATCAAGGCTCCTTCCCTCCGCAAGCATTACCCCACATCCTTAGTGTCGGGTCGGAGGAGGCGCCTACTGAAAGGCTCGCCTCCGTCCGCCGCCCAAACTGAACGTGCAGTTTTCCCGCATTCAGCTTTCACAAGGTCACGAATCAACGTCGGTTTAAAGAAGGTATTAGTTTGAGTGAACCTTCTTCTCGCCTGTCGGATTCAACCAGTGCACCAATCTCCTCGGACTATCACCTAGGGGTTTTTCACTTATCGAACTTGTCCTTGCCATAATCCTTACTCATCAGTTTCACTACTTTCTTCCAACTACCTTGCCGACCGACTTCCCCAGCACACTCTACCACCTCTTGCGAGGTCGCCTTGCTTTCACAATGCTTGAAGTACTATTCGGCCGTCCGACTGCTCATAGAACATCGCTTCTCATTTCGTTTCCACTTATAGACTCGCTTATTTCGCTGCCACACGAAAATCCTATGAGCCCTCCTGGGGTCACGTATCAATCTTCCACACCGTGCCATCCGCACACACCTTGGTACGATGGGTGGATAAGTATGCCTTCGCCTCCATAGTGCAGGCTCGACCTTGCCCCATCTTTGGCCGACCGGTTCATCCATCTCGATTACGGCTCGGTGTTTCTCCTCAAACCCTCCGGATTTCACCTCACGGTGAACACCCTGTCCTCCGGTTGTCATATGACAATGTACCCACTTAGCTCGTCCCTTGGCTGTATCCGCTGTTTCCAGCTTCGTGCCCGATTAGGGTTTCCCATATTGGCACACCCCAGCCAGTGAGGAGTTACCCCCACTTTTGGATATAACGCTCCTTATCCGAGCGTCAGAGGGACTTTAACCCTCCTGATCAATGCGCTGCCCAGCGCACACTACGAGCCTATCCGCCACCCTGACAACCTAGTCTAGTCCTCACGGATTACCAGTTGGTGTATGCCACACCATTGTCAGGGCTTCCCGTGTTGCTGCTTTCCTCCTCTTCCATGCGTGCCAGTGCCAATACCCCGGCGGAAACACATCGGTGCTCGTATCGCTCGCTTCCCAGTGTGTCATCGGCCTTCCCCTTATTTTCGAAAGGGTCGGCTTCCGCACTGCCATTTGAATTTCATTTATTAGACACCTCGATTCGAACGCTATAATCCAATCGTTCAGACTGCCTGATTCAGTCTCACATGTGGTGAACCCGCACACAATAGAGGGCTAATTTTCAATGACATTTGACAACCGCTGCGATCACCAGACCTCGGTCACCGCGGGCATGATTTTCGAGTCGACGAAGTTGACGCTGACGGTCTGGTTCCAAACGTTGTATCTGCTCACGCAGACCAAGAAGGGGTTTCGGCATGCAGCTGCACCGTCAGCTGGGGATTTCCTACAACGCGGCGTGGCGCATGAAGCACAAGTTGATGCAGATGGTGCTGGAGCGCGGCGACACGCAGCGGCTGTCGTGCATGATCAAATTGGACGACGCTTATCTCGGCAGCGAGCGAAGCGGCGGCCAGCGCGGTCGCGAGGCCGAAGGTAAGACGCTGTTTGTGGTGGCGGTTCAAACCACCGACGAATGCCGTCCGGGGGTTGAGGAGCCGCAGTTTTGGTGGGTGAACACCGTGCTCGGCAATTTGAAGAGCGCGTTGCGGAGCACTTATCATTCCTTTGAGCCGAAGTATGCGCAACGCTACTTGGCGGAGTTCGAATACCGCTTCAATCGATACTATCGGCTGCCGGATCTGATTCCGCGGTGCGCCTGGGTCGCGCTGAGAATGCCGCCAATGCCAGAAAAACTCTTGAAACTAGGCTTATCTTAAGTGGTAATTAGGAAAATATATTGACCAAAATCCAATGTCAGCACGCATTTTTGAAAGCTTGTTCATGGTTTAATTTGCGCGGACTGAGCGCACATGAATTATCGTGAAGAGCAAGGCCCAATCAATTGTATTCCTTACAGTGTTGGCGGCCGCATCAATTACATTGCCCGGTTGCGGCGGTGGTGGCAGCGGCGGCACAACGACGACTCCCCCCTCTCCCATTGAGAACCCTCTGTCTTGTGCTGGCTTTCAGTCCTTTCAAAACGAGTGTCTTTCAAAGGCTGAATTTGAACGGAGGCAGGAAACAGTTGCCCAAGAACTCATCAGCGATTCCGAATACGCGAATCAGCCAGGCTTTGCAATGATCGGCGTCCCGCAGGCCCATGCCGCCCTCGCCATTATTCACGGTGAAGATGAAAAACCGGGTGCCGGTGTGACGATAGGCGTGATCGATTCCGGCATCCATCTCGATCATTCCGAATTCGACGGCGCCAGCATCACTAGAATACTCCCCTCGGGGATACCCGAAGAGACCCAAATCACACTCAAACTAGATGAATTTTCGCATGGCACCCGAACTACGAGTGTTATGGCGGCGCAACCGAACGGAGAACATTTCGTCGGTGTCGCTTGGGGTGCCGATTTCAAGGTGTTTGCCGCTCCGATTACAGCTCCGATTACTCGCAACATCGATCCCATCTACGATAGAAGCGTCTATGACTGGGTTGCAACATATCAATCAGTTCTGGCGGACAACGTCGATATCGATCTCGTTAATGCGAGTTACGCGATATCTGGCACGTTTGTTGAAAATTGGGAAGCGAACGCGCTTCGTGGTTTACTTTCGTATGATAGGCTCGCGGTCATAGCCCAAAGCAGCCGCGATGCAACCGATCGGACGATCTTCGTGTGGGCGGCTGGAAATGACAACGGCTTGAGTTGTCAACTTGGAAACCGGAATTGCGAATGCGACCTGCTAACGGGATGCCGGTTCAATGCGACTTCGCCCAATTTATACGGCGGCGCTGTAGCACGATTAGAGGAACTGCAGGGCCATAATATTGTTGTCGTTGCTCTAGATAACAACGGTCAAATCGCTTCCCACTCCAACCGTTGCGGCGTTGCGGGCAATTGGTGCATAGCTGCGCCCGGCAGCTTGGTTACGACCGCCAACTTCGGATACTACCCGCGTAAAACCATTCCTGTTTCAGGAACCTCTTATGCCGTACCCTTTGTCGTCGGTGGACTCGCTCTTATGAAGCAGTTTTTCCGCAACCAGATGTCCAATCCAGAACTTGTAACACGTCTTTTCGAGACCGCCGACAAAGAGGGCGGTTACGCTGCCATGAACATCTACGGCCAAGGATTGATGGACCTCAGCGTGGCCGTTTCGCCGGTGGGCGATTTGACTGTCACAAAAGGACACACGGTCAGCGACACCGGATATAGTCTGAGGACCACTTGGCTTCATCTCGGCAACGCCCTCGGCGATGGACTTCCACGTGCGTTGACCGGACTGGAGATTATGGCGCTCGACAAACTGGGAGGCCCGTTCTTTTACGACCTTTCGAGTTTTGCAGGAACCGCGAATAGTTCTTCGTTCATGACACGGCTCCGCAGTCTCATGGCTCCGAGAATTGGACCGGACCGATCAACAGCTCATATGAAGTTGAACCAGCACGGCATCGCTGTTGAACGAAGCCGATGGCGGCTGGGTTTGCTTGAAATACCCGGCAACAGTGAAAACAGCGTGCTCAATCTTGCCGAGAACGCCGCAACCTTCACGGTCAAAGGGCAAAACGGCCTCAATGCAACAGCCTTTGCGACAGTCGACCACGCTCAACAACATGGATCGAAACTAGGCGCCTTGCTCGCTTGGCGGCGGTTAGACAAGCCGTTCGGAGCGCGCCTCGGGTGGCTCGTGGAACAGGAAACCGCACTGGGGTCAGTAGCGCGAGGCGCTTTCGGCCGGCTTTCGTCCAATAGCGTGGTCGTCGGGTTAATGGCGAACACCGAATACCATGGATGGCGGATTTCCGTCGACACCGAGATTGGTTCAATCACTCCCCATGTTCGAGGCGGGATTATCAGCGATGTATCAAGAATGACTACAAGCGCATTCTCCATCCAAGCAAGTCGACCCCTGACCGATATCGATGAAATCACCTATTACGTGTCCCAGCCTCCAAGAGTGGAACATGGAACAGCGACGCTCACCTTTCCGGTTGGCCGCACCAAAGAACGCGCTGTTCTGCGCGAATCGGCATCCATCAATCTTTCCCCCACAGGCAGACAAATAGATTTGGCGGTGCGGTGGCGCCGAAAGTATGTTTTAGGAAACGGGGAGTTGCTGGCTGAAGCATTGTTCTCGCACGACCCAGGCCATGTCGATACGAAACCGGAAATCGGCTTGTTGTTGGGATTGCGCAACTCATTTTGAAATTGCTTCACCCGTTCAACAAGAAATCCACATCATGCGAATCATCGCGCTGACGGCCCAGTCGGCGCTGCTGCTCTGCAGTTGCGCCTCCAATGACATTGTCGATGAGGATGTCAAAGCGATTAACGGGTCTAACGCGCAAACATGCGCTGCCGCACAATATCAGGCGATCGTAGGGCAAGCTCTGGGCGAGATTGATACCGAAAATCTGCCATGGCGTCTGCGGATTTATTCAGTTTACACTCCAGTCTCCATGGACCATCTCCCGGAACGATTGAACATTGTTGTCGGAGACGACGGGCGCATTGTCAATGTAAATTGCAGGTAGGGCCGCAAGCGTATTAATTTCGATGGCGCGCAGGGATGTGCGCTTTAAAAACAGTTTTTACTGACTATGAATTTGTGAATCTCGCATGCATCGTAAAAATCCGTCAAAGGATGCCGTCTTTATGAATATGCCTGATGTACGTATTCCGATTTAAGGGCACGTCTATTTATTCACCTATAGAGGCCGCGGTTTACAGTAGAAATTGAGATAATAGTCAAGTATCGATAAAGCAATCATTTTACAGCGATACAGCAAGGTATTTTACGATGGAAAAGCCGCATTTGTTAGAGCGAGAGTATCAGGAGACTTTTTCGTTGGGCGATATTTTACGGTTTACCGAGCGGGTCACGTGTGCTTAAATAGTTGAATTTGAAGAGAATTCACAAATCACAACGTCATTTTTCCTCGATTCCGGTGTTTGCACAGCGTAACAGCATTATACTTGAAAGAGGCTGGCTCATGGCATTATTTATCAATCAAAACAACATATTATGAACAAAAATGCACTTTGGCCCAGGTTTTTTCAGCCCTTGCACGAGGAGTATTGAAGTGGGGTAGAAATTTGCCTTGAAGGCTGAAAATTGCCCCAAAACCCTGTTTTCAGGCGATTTTGTGGGGTAAACGAAAGTTCAAGCTCTGGGTTTCGCTCGAAAAATCAATGACTTACGTTTCCCGAAAATGCCTCTATCAGCAACAAGCGTTGCAGGAATTCGATGGATTGTCGAAGATTAAACGGTTGGTGGACTGAGAGGGGTTTCGTCCTCGGTTAGAACAAATATTCGGGAGCAGCGGGAACAAACACCGCCGCGGCCGCCGTGGGATGCACTGGTGATGTTCAGAGCGTTGCTATTAGTGTAATGCATGGATTAAGTAACCATCAGTTGCAATTTATGTTGTTGGATAGAAGAAGTTTCAAGCAGTTTGCAGGACTTTTGAGCGAGGACCAGGTGCCGGACCAAAAAACGTTGTGGAAGTATCGGGATCGGTTGTCGAAAAGTGGCTGCATGGATGAGTTGTTTGGATGGTTCAAGGCGCAGTTGTGCGAACACGGATATGAGTTGACCAGCGGACAGATTGTTGATTCAACGATAGTGCCGGTGCCGGTGCAGCGAAACACCGCGATGACAATGCGACGATCAAAGGTGGTGAAGTTCCTGAGAACTGGAAAGACAGTCCCAACAAGTTACGTCAAAAATATGTTGAGGCGCGGTGGACAAAGAAAAGGACGAAGAAAAGGACGAAGAATTATTACGGATACAAAAATCACATCTCGGCGGATCGGCAGACGAAATTCATTATCAATTGGTGTGTGACACTGGCGAGTGCGCATGACAGCAAGATGTTTTTTGAAGTGTTAAGCGATGATGAGCAAGGCGATCGGCAAGTGTGGGCTGACAGTGCGTATCGTTCAGAGCAGGCAATAAAGAAGTTGAAAGCGTCGGGTTACAAGCCACGGATCAATCACAAAGGCAGCCGCGCCAAGTCATTGAGTGTTCGTCAAAAGCAGGTGAACGTGCGTATTCGAAAGTGCGTGCGAGAGTCGAGCATGTGTTTGGAACGATGAGCAATGAGATGCATGAGCGCCACATGCGATGTATCGGGCAGGTGCGAGCCCAAACGTGGATTGGGCTGCGGAATCTTTGCTATAACATGAGACGGTTGAGTTATTTGGAGCCGCCGGTTACGATGTTACGATGTTACGATGGTGTAGGGGAAGTTGTGCCTGGGTGAGTGAAATTAGAGGTGAAAAAGTTGAAATCATGGCAATTTCTGGCTGTTTTTGCCCAAAAGCGGTGAAATATGTCCAAAATCTCGAAATTGAAAGTCGCAATGTGCGAAAGTTCTCAAAATTTTTCATTCGGCTCCCGGTAGCCCTGAGAAATCAGGAATTATAGAGGTGCCCTAAATAGTGTCCACACGAACCCCCTTATTTTGTGCTGACGGCAGGCGAAATTGTCATTCATTGCCAGTATTCAAGGGATGAAAAAACGAAAAATCAATGCAACAGGGGAAACTCAACGCCTTCGTATGCAATTTCCCCATTTTGGACCAAAGCCCGGCTCCCATTCCTGGAACGGGGCCGGTTCGGCAGTGGAATTTTCTCTAGGCCGCAGCGCGTAAACGCACTTTGTTACGCTGTAACATTTTTCGTTCCTTTCTCTGCAACAGCAGACCGATGCGGTGGCAATTGGCCGACAGCCCTACACTGCGTTCAAATCCACGGTCACCGTAACTACGCATCCGATCCAACCCCCGCTGTTCCAGATTGTTGATGCCGGACTCGACCGCCGGATGTTGCTTGCGCAACGCCTGAAACGTTTCCGATTGTTCGTGTGCCCGAGCGGCCACGCTCAGCTTGCCCTTGCACGGCAGTGCACTGAAATCGAGAATTTCATCCAGCTGCTCCTGATTGGCACGGCTGTGAAAGCCACGATCGAAACTGCACTGGCGAAAATCGGCAAACCGCTGCTGCGTTTCAGACACGATCTTAGCCGCATAATCAACATCCTGGCCTTGCCACTGAATCATGTGATGCACAATGAACTGATACTGATCTTCCACCACACACACCGGTACACCCAATTCCACCGCACAGCTGGCTTTGCCTTTGGCCACCCAGCGGGTGTGCGGCTCAAAGATCGAAAACACCTTCTCGTCCTGCGCAATCTGTTCGCCTTTCAATAATCGGCGCTCCACCTGCTCAAGCTGCCGCCGGGCATGCTTGAGATACTCCTCAAGGCGGATACAAGCTACTACGATCGATATCGTGGCAGCACTTTGCCACCCCTGTGCCAAGGTCTGCTCGGCACACACCGTAAACTGTTCACATTGAGCCAAATACTGCTTTACCCGCAACCGTGTCTGAGTGCGCTTGCGACGCACCTTGTTGAACAGATTCTTCACCCGCCGCTGGTTGTACTTATGCTGCCGCCAGCCCTGCAGATTCAGCTTCTCAGCCAATTTCGAACTCTCGCGAATTACGCATCGCATCGAATCCCACAGCAGCCATACATCCGTCGGGTAATGCACGTCGGTCTCCACGCAAAACGAGTCACAGCGACCGCGCAAGGTTGCGCCAGGCTTTTTTCCAGCCACCTCATGACCGTTTTGCACCACCACCCGAGAAATCTCCGACAACAACTGCGCATTGAGCAACGACACGTTGTCAATCACCGTCTGCAACTTATATTCGTAGGGCAACGTTCCGTGCTCTAGCATCTCACGTACCGTCCGGTGTTGATTCGCCAACTCCTGCAGCCGGTCATAATCGCAGCCCAGTCCCTGCTTCAATACCGACAGCACCAAGATCTGCCACAAGGCAGTGCCCGGCCGACCCGTTTCGCGACCGATGTCCGGCTTCACCCGTGCATTCAACAGCTCGAAGACTTTGGTGTGCGTCGGTTGATTGGTGTAGATATGCTGCAAACCTCGCAGCAGCGCCGGAATGTCATCTCGCGATCTCGCATCAATCTGAATATCCTTGATGAAGGCGCTCCGAGCTCAACCTGGATTGATTCTACTTCTCTCATGGCTCATGGTGCTTTCTCTACGAAGATTTGCTGTTTTTAGCCTTGCTGGCCTGGTATTTGCTATATTTTACTATTATCAGACTAATCTTCGTTCACCATAATTGTTTTTTTCTTATTTATTTCAATCTGATACAACGTTTTCGTGCGGGCACTAAATAGCAATTCAAAGAACTTCAAGATGCAAATAGTACCAAATTTGGTAACTGTGAAATAGTGTTTTCTGTAATCAAGAAACGATTGGAAAAATTACTAATCGTCGAAGAATCTAACTCCCAAACGGATGTAGTGCAAGCGACGTCATTTGCCGCTACAGCCCTTCTTCTCGAAGCCGCACAAGCGGATTATGAAATTGATGATGAAGAGCTCCGACAAATAGAACAGTCGCTTGTCACCCACCTTGGAATTAGTCCAGACAGTATTGAACAAACCATCCGACTTGCACAAAATGAACTTGATCATGCAACGTGTCTTTACGAAATCACGAAATTGATCAACGACAATTGGATATATAAAGAAAAAATTAACTTGATTGAAGCGATGTGGAAAGTCGTATTGAGCGATCAGCGTCTCGATCCTCATGAGCAACATCTAATGCGCAAAGTCAAAGGACTGCTTCACATTCCTCAGTCCGACTATATCGCGGCGAAATTACGTGCTAGAAATGCACTCGGTGAATGAGTCCGGCTGCAGGCACTTCCTGCAGTTTAGTACTACCATGGTATATCTTCAATCGGGTCATCTGCAATCGCAGTCGAAGCTGTAGAACGACTCTCAGCTTCAGATTTTTGGGAGTCGCTCTCGCTGCGGTCGTAATCTGCACTCGACCGATTGTCTGATGATCGCGAATCCAGCATGTTCAATTCTCTTGCTACAATCTCGGTCGTGTATCGTGTTTGGCCACTACGCGTATCTTCCCATTTACGCGTCTGTAGTCTTCCCTCGATATATACCAGACTCCCCTTTCGCAGATATTGACCTGCGATGTCGGCCAGTTTCCCAAACACTACAACACGGTGCCATTCGGTTTTCTCCTTTCTTTCTCGGGTCTCTGCGTCGGTCCAATATTCAGTGGTGGCAATACGCAGATTCACAACCAGTCCGCCGTTCTGGGTACGTCTTTGTTCTGGGTCGTCACCCAGATGTCCAATTAATGTTACTTTGTTTACACCGCGCGCCATAGTTCGATCCTCTTTTGTGCTAATAGTATTTTCGGCAATTCTCTCATTGTATTTGGTATCGAAGTGGTCAAGCTTCAAGACTCGGTTGGGCGAAAAATGATTGCAACTGCAATCCATAGCAGTATAGCAATTCCAGAAAACATGAATACACCACTTGAACCATAACTACCATAAACAATTCCGCCTAAAACTCCGCCGACAAATGCACCTGAAAAAGTGCATGTATTGAAAACGCCCATGGCCGCTCCTCGCATGTTATGAGGTGCGCTTCCAATTGTAGTCGATGGAAAAATTGCCTCCAAGGTATTGAAGCCAACAAAAAACAGCCAGAGCCCGAAAATCAGAAACCCAACGGACTGGCTTCCAGCCCCTGCAAAAAGGCTGCACTGCGCCGCAAGGAGCATCAGTGCTGCAGTAATCATCATGACATGCGATCGATTCTTCCGGGAACTCATGCGAATGAATGGAATCATCGCCAAAAATGAAAGAAGTAGTACCGGTACGAATACCTTCCATGTATCCGACCGGGTGAATTCCGATATTTCTACAAGTTTGATTGGAAATGCCAGAAACAACGAGGTCAAAACCGCGTGAATCGTCAATGTACCTGCGTACAGTCGAAGCAAATCTTTGTTAGCAATAATTTGTCTGAACCCTGAAACCGAACCACTGCTGAAACCATGCGAGATGAATGATTCTTCACGCGGCACGACCAACCAAACCAAAAGCAAGCCGGCTACAGCCATCGCACATGCGATCCAGAACAGTCCTCGAATTCCAGCCCAATTATCCAGAAGCGGACCCAGCATCAGAGAGAGAGTAAATGCGAATCCAATTGTGACACCCATGATTGCCATGGCTTTGGTACGTTGATTTTCACGTGTCAAATCTCCAATGAATGCGAGCACAACCGCTGCTATGGCGCCGCCGCCCTGTAGTGCACGGCCCGCGATGATGCCGTATATAGAATTCGATTCGGCGGCGATGATGCTGCCGATGGCAAAGATGATCAGTCCAAGCGTGAGAACCGGCTTTCTGCCCCATCGATCAGATGCTGCACCAAATGGCACTTGCAGGAGTGCTTGAGTCAAACCATAGACGCCAAGCGCAACACCGATCAAAACTGGTGTCGCGTTGGTCAGCTCAGTCGCATGCAACGCCAGTACCGGCAGAATCAGAAAAAGTCCGACCATACGCAGCGCCAATATAGCGGACAGCGCACTTACTGACTTCTTTTCAAATTTTGTAAATCCGTTCTCAGACACGCTGAGTAACTTGCAACCTCAATCCAGTGTGTTAATCCTCGTCCTCGCCAACAGATTTCAAAATAACTTGTTTTCTGAAGGCCCAGGAGTCAAATAGTATTGCGAATGTTACTCGAATTGATATTCGCTCAAGTAAATCATTGCTCAACATCGAATAACCATAACGACAAATCGCTTTCGCAAACACATTGCCACACGAATTCTGAACTGTCGATGACGAAATTTCCATACACATATTGCGAATCTCGCCTCAGTAAATGTAACATATAAGGTTTGCCTAAAATTCCACAGGATTTAAAGATGCAATCGGAAAATATCATTATCCGAGGCGCCCGAACCCACAACTTGAAAAATATCACCGTTGAGCTCCCCCGCAATAAACTCAACGTAATAACCGGACTTTCAGGTTCCGGAAAGTCGTCGCTTGCTTACGACACAATCTATGCTGAAGGTCAACGGCGATATGTCGAATCCCTGTCTGCTTATGCTAGGCATTTTTTATCAATCATGGATAAACCCGACGTTGATTCCATTGAAGGGCTGTCACCCGCAATCAGCATACACCAACAGGCGACCCGCTTTAACCCGCGCTCAACCGTCGGTACGGTTACTGAAATCTATGACTACTTGCGGCTTCTCTATGCTCGTGCAGGTGAACCACGCTGCCCGGAACACAAAACCGTTCTTGCTGCAAAATCAATCGGTGAAATCGTCGATCTAATCATGTCACTGCCGGAACAATCGAGATTTGCACTGGTCTCCCCTGTAGTTCGAGACCGCAAAGGTGAACATGAACAGACCGTAGCGCAATTGAGCAAACTCGGATATGTGCGCTTGCGAATTGACGGACAGGTGTATGAGATCGAACAGACGCCCAAGCTAGATAAAAATGTGAAACACACAATCGAAGTCGTCGTCGACCGCCTAGTCATTCACGGCGACATTCGACAGCGATTGGCGGATTCAGTTGAAGTTGCAACCCAGCTGTCAGACGGGCTGGTTCTCTGCTGCAAAGTATTATCCGACGGCTCAATCGAGCCTACTGGAACTCTCTATAGTTCAATCTACGGCTGCCCCTATTGTGGCTACGTACTGGATGAACTGGAACCAAGAATCTTCTCATTCAATAATCCGCGAGGCGCTTGTCAGATATGCAACGGATTGGGCAATATATCCAGCTTCGATGTGAACAAGATTATTGTCGATTCCTCACTCAGCATCTCCTCGGGTGCACTGGCGGACTGGAACACTCGTCATACATACTATTTCAGTATGCTTCAATCGGTTGCCAGACACTTCAATTTTGATCTTGATCAGCCTTTCAACCAACTCCCTTCACACATCAAGAATATTGTGCTATTTGGCAGCGGAGAGGAGAAAATTTCAATGCGCTACCTGAGCACCAACGGTCGCACCTATCGCAGCCATCGACCTTTTGAAGGTGTCATGCCAAATTTTGAACGACGTCTTCGAGAATCTACGTCCGAAGCTGTCAAAGCAAGTCTTTCCGTGTATCTTGTCACTCTTCCGTGTTCCAGTTGCAATGGTGCTCGATTGGACGTCGGCCCTCGTAATGTGTTCGTTAACAGTCTTCCAATCTACGAAATCACCAAACTAACTGTGAGCCAGGCGATTGAATTGTTTCGATCCATGACCTATGATCGACAGAAAACGCTGATCGCGGAAAGAATTGTTCGCGATATCGCCCATCGACTCCAGTTTCTCGCCGATGTAGGATTGACCTATGTCACACTGGAAAGAGCAACCAACACGCTTTCGGGCGGCGAACTACAGAGAATCAGACTGGCTTCCCAAGTCGGCTCCGGGCTGGTTGGAGTGACTTACGTGCTGGATGAGCCATCCATAGGATTGCACGATCGAGATAATCAGAAACTGATTGATACCTTGAATCGTTTGAGGGATTTAGGCAACACGCTGATCATCGTTGAACATGATGAGAAAACGATACGAAATGCGGATTTTGTCGTTGATCTCGGACCCAGAGCCGGAGCCGACGGCGGTCACGTCATTGCCGTCGGCACTCCCGATCAAATCGAAAACTGTCGAGATTCTCTGACTGGCAACTACCTGTCGGGAGACAATGAAATACCGATTCCACTCGTCAGAGTACCACTTGACCTCGACAGAACCCTGCGCATCGAAGGCGCCCGCGGTAACAATCTGAAAAACATCAGTGTCAATATCCCTGTGGGGCTCTTTACCTGTGTAACTGGAGTGTCGGGCTCCGGAAAATCGACACTGATCAACGAAACAGTCTATCCTGCAATTTACTCCAAAATCAATCGCTCCAATCTGACTGCTGCCGAACATGACACAATCATTGGTCTTGACCAGATTGACAAGACTATACGGATTGATCAACAGCCGATCGGACGCACGCCGCGCTCCAATCCAGCCACCTACACGGGATTGTTTGGCGACATCCGCAACCTATTTTCCCGCACTGTGGAGGCCCGCGCTCGCGGATACAAACCGGGTCGTTTTTCGTTCAATGTTCCTGGAGGACGCTGCGAAGCCTGCAAAGGAGATGGACTGGTTCGTGTAGAAATGCATTTTCTGCCCGACATGTTTGTGCGTTGCAACACCTGTCAAGGTTCACGCTACAACCGAGAAACGCTGGAAATCAAATACAAAGGATTAAATATCGCCGAAATCCTCGAACTTTCAGTTGGCGAAGCACTGGAACTGTTCAGTGCAGTTACGCACATAGCACGAAAGCTACTAACGCTGCGCAATGTAGGACTTGACTATTTACGGCTTGGACAAAGTGCCGTCACACTCTCGGGAGGTGAAGCACAACGCGTGAAACTATCTCTTGAATTATCCAAGCGCGACACCGGAAACACTCTGTATCTTCTGGACGAACCTACCACTGGATTGCATTTTGAAGATATCAAGCAACTTCTTTCAGTTATTCTGGAATTGCGCGACCGAGGCAATTCAGTCATTATCATCGAACACAATCTTGAAGTCATCAAGACTGCCGATTGGGTTATCGATCTTGGACCGGAAGGCGGCGATGAAGGTGGCAGAATCGTAGCGAGTGGAACACCTGAGCAGATAGCGAAAGTGAAAGAATCTCACACAGGACGATGCTTGAGCCAAATTCTTCAACCCGAGACAGTGTAGACATTTGATTAAATTGCACGCAGTTCATTCGGCAGTGTAACTGTGCGCCAGCAAGTCAGGACAATGCGAAAATTTCCCTCCGACATTCAACTGGTACTTGTATAAACTCACTATTATTGAAATTGACTTGAAGTAAAGATGTCCGACAAAAAACCTCCAACAGATATTGACCCTTACGAAACTCAGGAATGGCTGGATGCACTCTCGAGTGTAATTGACCGCGAAGGGCATGAACGTGCCCATTTTCTGATTGAACAGCTGATTGACAGTGCCAGGCGATCCGGTGTTCACATCCCACATCGGCCAACCACCGCCTACGTCAACACAATCAGCGCAGCTCAGGAGGAACGCAGTAACGGCGACCACGCAATCGAGTGGCGTATCCGCTCGCTGATTCGTTGGAATGCACTTGCCATTGTGGTACGTGCGAATCAGACATCTACTGAGCTCGGCGGCCATATAGCGAGTTTCGCCTCATCTGCTACCCTTTACGATGTAGGCTTCAATCATTTCTGGCACGCCCCGAGTGAAAACCATGGCGGCGACCTGATCTTCATTCAGGGACATTCCGCTCCCGGCATCTATGCCAGAGCTTTTTTGGAAGGACGGCTGAGCGAAGAGGACCTGATCAATTTCAGGCAAGAAGCCACAGGCGATGGTCTACCCTCTTACCCTCATCCGCGGCTGAAGCCAGATTTTTGGCAGTTCCCGACGGTTTCCATGGGGCTCGGTCCGATCATGGCCATTTATCAGGCTCGGTTTATGAAGTATCTACATAATCGGGGGATTTGTGATACGGCCAATCGAAAAGTCTGGGCATTCGTCGGCGACGGCGAAATGGACGAGCCGGAGTCCATGGGGGCACTGTCGCTTGCGGGACGGGAAAAACTGGACAATCTCATCTTTGTCGTGAACTGCAATCTACAACGACTTGATGGTCCGGTTCGAGGGAACGGGAAAATAATTCAGGAACTTGAAGGAGAGTTTCGGGGCGCCGGATGGAACGTCATCAAACTGATATGGGGGTCTTATTGGGACCCACTACTGATGCGAGATACCAAGGGTTTACTGCGCCGAAGAATGGAAGAAGCGGTAGACGGTGAATACCAAGCATTCAAGGCAAAAGGCGGTGCATATACGCGAGAGCATTTTTTCGGCAAATACGATGAGCTTCGCGCTATGGTCTCCAATATGACCGATGAGGATATCTGGCGACTGAATCGCGGCGGACACGATCCTCACAAGGTATTTGCAGCTTATGCAGCCGCGACCAAGCACACTGGACAGCCCACCGTAATACTTGCTAAAACCGTAAAAGGGTACGGAATGGGAGAAGCGGGAGAAGGCCAGAACATTACCCATCAACAGAAGAAAGTTGGAGAAAATTCTCTGATTTCTTTTCGTGACCGATTCAGAATTCCGCTTACCGACGAAGAGCTCGTTTCGGCACCCTTCTATCGACCGCCCGAAGACAGTCCCGAAATTCAATACATGCTCAAACAGCGCAAGCAACTCGGCGGGCCACTGCCGACCCGGCGTCGCGCAAGAAAGCGACTAGAAATTCCGAATATCAGCATTTTCGACACGCAACTTAAGGGAACTGGAAACCGGGAAATATCTACGACCATGGGTTTTGTACGAATCTTGACGAGCTTGCTTCGGGACAAAAACATCGGCAAGAACATCGTACCCGTTGTACCTGACGAATCCAGGACTTTTGGAATGGAAGGCATGTTTCGTCAGTTGGGAATTTACTCGCCGCTAGGACAGCTGTACAAGCCAGAAGATGCAGATCAGCTTATGTTCTACCGCGAGTCCAAGGAAGGTCAAGTGCTTCAGGAAGGAATAAACGAAGCGGGAGCGCTCTGCTCTTGGATAGCCGCCGGCACCGCAACGAGCAATCACGACGTAAACATGATTCCATTTTATATTTTCTACTCCATGTTCGGCTTTCAGCGCGTCGGCGATCTTGCATGGGCCGCAGCGGACATCAAAACACGCGGGTTCCTAATCGGAGGAACTGCAGGCAGGACCACATTGGCCGGCGAAGGACTGCAGCATCAGGACGGGCACAGTCACTTACTTGCCGCCACGATTCCAACTTGCGTCTCTTATGACCCCGCATACGTTTACGAGCTGGCGGTGATTATTCATGACGGACTTCGACGCATGTATCAAGATCAGGAAGCAATCTATTACTACATTACGTGCATGAACGAAAACTATTCCCATCCGCCAATGCCAGACAAGGCTGAAGAAGGCATCGTCAAGGGCATGTATTTGCTGAATCGCTCAACAAGTGAACACTCCAATCGAGTGCAGCTTCTCGGCAGCGGCACGATATTGCGGGAAGTCATTTCTGCTGCTGAAATTCTGGAGTCCGAGTATTCCGTCGCAGCCGATATATGGAGTGTGACGAGCTTCAATGAGCTTGCTCGGGACGGCCAGTCGGCAGAACGCTGGAACCGGCTCAATCCCAACAAAAAAGCTCGCACCAGCTATGTCGAACAGTGTCTCACAGACACAGCAGGTCCTGTGATCGCTGCCACTGACTACATGCAGATGTACCCGGATCAGATTCGAGGATTTGTCCCGCGTCGTTATTCCGTGCTCGGTACAGATGGTTTCGGCCGCTCAGACACCCGCGCGAACTTGCGCACTTTCTTTGAGGTAAATCGCTATCACGTCTGCGCAACTGCCTTGAAAGCGCTTGCAGATGACGGCAGCATCAAGGTTACGGAGGTTACGAAAGCATTCAAGAAATTCGGCATTGATCCCTCTAAACCCGATCCCTCAGTTTCGTGAATCTGGATATTCCGGGAAGTTGTAAAGCAGTATTCAGATGTAACAACAAATTGTAGTTGAATTGATCTTGAATCAGATTCTGTCAAGGCTCCAAATCCATCTACAATTCAGCACAACTCCAACAAGGCTGTAAAGACCATGGCTGACCTGAATGGCTTGAAAGTTCGAACGGCAGGCGCATGGCTTGAAATATCGCGGAGCATGGGGGCCGCACCGGTAACCATGCCGGGCACGGAAGTTTATTCCTCCCTTGAACGCGGAACGATTGACGCAACCGAATGGGGAACCTTGTACGAGAATATCTCGCCCGGTTTTCACAAGATTGCCAAGTATGTGGTGATTCCGGGTGTGCATCAACCAGTTGCGCCCTTTGAATTAGTTGTGAACGCTGATGCGTATAACGCCCTCTCTGAAAAAGACCGAGCACTGGTTGACTTGGCAGCGAAAATCGTGACTTTTGAAAGCTGGACACGCATTGGTCATGAAGATGCCAAAGCACTGCAGTTTTTCCGCGATGCGGGCAACGAAATCATTGAACTCGACACAGACGTCCAAGTCGGAGTAAAAACTCAAGCAATTGCCTGGGGTAAAGCTCAAAGCGCTGAAAACGCCTGGTTCGACAAAGCATACAGCAGCCAGCTGGCCTATGAAGAACTTTGGAAAGACGCAGCCCGTTACCGAAATGTAGCTTCTGCAAATTAGATTCAATCTGAATAGAGCATTGCCGGGAACTCCTTTGTATTTCCCGGCAACTGCTCGTTGCCCGTTTTTGCGGGACACTTCAATTTACTGATGCACTCCCTGCTGCGCATTGCTGATCGATTCAGCGGCAGTATCGGCTTGCTTGCTGCGTGGATCGTCTTGCCCCTGATTGTTGCAACAATCTACGAGGTTTTTTCCCGCTACTTGTTCAATGCGCCAACCTTTTGGGCTTGTGAAATCGGCTATATGATGACTGGAGCTAATTTTCTGCTCGGGTCAGCATTCGCACTGCGGGAAAAAGCCCATATACGAATTGACGTCCTATATTCTCGATTCAGCCCTAGACTGCAGGCGCTGGTCGATACACTCGGTTATACATTTCTTTTTCTGCCACTGAGTTTCTGGCTGTCCTATCGACTGGCCAACTATGCTCTTGACGCGTTCAATTCTGGACAACTGTCCGGGGAATCTGCATGGAATCCAGTCATCTGGCCCTTTCGTGTGGTTTTCTTCGTTGGTTTTCTGGTTCTGTCCATACAGGCTGTCGCTGAATTGATTCGGGCAGTTCGCACACTACTCAACCCAACGAATGTCGCTAATGTGAATTCCAATGGGTGAGTATCTTGCCCTGGCCATGTTCCCGGTCATCCTGCTGGTTTTGTTTGCCGGATTCCCAGTTGCATTTTCATTGATGGGGGTCGCACTTGGTTTTGGGCTGATTACGTTTGGCACTCCAGTAATTTTTCAGTTCGCTGAAAAATTCGATGCTGTTGCATCGAATTTCGTTCTAGCCGCGGTTCCATTGTTTGTGTTCATGGGGTCAATGCTGGAAAGATCAGGTATTGCAGAACGACTATTCGAAGCGGTGCATATCTGGACTCGACGCTTGCCAGGCGGATTGGCTGTTGGAACCATCGTAATGTGCGTGATATTTGCGGCTTCAACGGGAGTAATCGGAGCAACAGAAACTGTAGTCGGGCTTCTCGCAATTCCTGTCATGATGAAGTATGCGTATCACAAGGGACTGATTTCAGGAACGATATGCGCCGGGGGTTCTCTCGGCACCATTATTCCTCCTTCTGTTGTGGTTGTGGTGCTCGGACCTGTCGCGGATATTTCGGTCGGTGACCTTTTTGTCGGAATGGTTTTTCCTGGTTTGCTCATGGCATCCTTCTATATTGTTTACATCGTCGTACGATGCACACTTAGGCCCTCAGATGGTGCGCGCATTCCTCCTGCTGCGGATGATCCGGGGCTGTTGGAGAGGATTTCCATCACCGCTCGTGCGCTGATTCCACCCCTGTTGTTGATTTTCGCGGTTCTTGGTTCGATCATGTTCGGCTGGGCAGAGCCGACCAAGGCGGCTGGAATGGGTGCTTTTGGATCGATATTGCTGACGATATTCTATCGACGATTTTCTATTGCGGTTCTGAATGAAGCTTTGATAAAGTCTGTCAAAGTAACCTGTATGATCATGTTGATTCTACTTGGCGGCAGCATGTTTTCGGGCGTGTTTGTTGCATCAGGCGGTGTTTTTCTGGTTGAGGAGTTGATTCGAGAATCAAACCTGCCCAACTGGGTGACTCCTGCACTGTTTATGGCGATTAGTTTTCTTGCCGGATTCGTGTTGGAATGGATTTCAATCCTGCTGATTTTTATTCCCGTGTTCATCCCTGTAATCACACACATGGGTTACGACCCGGTTTGGTTCTGCGTGTTGTTCCTGATCATTATTCAAACCAGCTACCTAACGCCGCCAATGGCACCTGCAATTTTCTACTTGAGAGGCATTAGTCCGCCAGAAATTACGTTGCAACACATGTTTCGAGGCATGACTCCGTTTATACTGTTACAACTTGTCACTTTGTGTGTGGTAATTGCATTTCCGCAAATCGTTTTATGGCTACCTGATAAACTACTGGGATTCAACTGATAGCGGTACAGAAAATGGAAATTGATCAAATTCTCCAACATCCGCCTTTGTCGCTGACGGACGAACAACGGCGTTTCTACTTTGACAACGGTTATCTCTTGGTTGAGAGTGCGGTACCGGAAAACTGGTTGAATCGGCTGTGCGATGCAACGAATGAAATGATTGAACGAAGCCAAGAAATTACGATTTCCGATAGCATATGGGACCTCGAAAAGAGCCATTCACCGGAAGAGCCGCGCCTGCGAAGGCTTACCAGTCCGAATGACCATCATGATGTCTACTGGGAATATGCATCCAGTTCGCTGATTACGGATATTGTGGCTGATCTGGTCGGCCCCGATGTCAAGTTTCATCACTCGAAACTGAATTTTAAGTGGGCGCACGGTGGTGAAGAAGTCAAATGGCATCAGGACATTCAATTCTGGCCGCATACCAATTACAGTCCGCTGACTGTCGGCCTATATCTCTATGAGTGCAATCACGAACAGGGGCCGCTTGTCGTGCTTCCCGAGAGCCACAAAAAGCCACTCTATGATCAGTACAACGATTCCGGACAATGGACCGGATGCCTGTCAGCCGAAGATGCTGGAAAACTCGATACAAGTCGTGCTGTGGAGCTTAGCGGTCGGGCAGGGTCTCTCACGATTCACAACTGCAGAATGCTGCATTCGTCAATGCCAAACCGTTCATCCATACGGCGCCCTCTTCTACTGAATGCATATTCATCCGCGGACGCAATGCCTTATACCCCGGTTCCCACAGTTTCTAAATATTATCAAACCATCGTAAGGGGACAAACGGCTCGCTGGGCACATCACGATGAGCGGCCGTGTCAGATACCACCTGACTGGTCAGGAGGCTATACTTCTATCTTTGCTCTTCAGCAGGAAGAAGCCATGTAGACTGAGCGAGTGGAATAGTCCCTTTTATCCGTCACATTACTCACAAATTTAAAAATATTCCCCTTTGGAGATAATTTGATTACTACTTTAACAGTCAATTTCGATGAGCGAACCTAGCAAAGTACTGCTACCAGACATCGGAGACTTCACAGATGTAGAAGTCATTGAATTGCATGTTGCAGTTGGTGATACGGTTGCCATCGATGATCCGGTCCTGACCTTAGAGAGCGACAAGGCGACGATGGATGTACCGTCTCCATTCGCAGGTAAAGTTATAGATTTAGTAGTCAATTTAGGTGACAAGATTTCAGAAGGCGATCATCTGTTGAGTGTCGCAGCATCCGGGGAAGCTGCAGAAGAAACTTCGGAACAACCTGAACCGGCTGTTGAAGAGGCAACTACTGAGGAAATTACGACAGCACCTGTTAAAAAAGAAACGGATGTGGCTGTTGAAATTGACACACAGAACGACTACTACGTACCGCCTCCGCCTCCAACTCTGCCGCCACCTGTCGAGCGATCGAAAGGAACTCTTCCCCATGCGAGTCCAAGCGTACGACGATTTGCAAGAGAACTGGGAGTTGACTTATCCCAAATCAGAGGGACAGGCGCGAAAGGACGAATCATCCGGGATGATATCAAAAATCACGTCAAACAACGGATGCAGGACGGGGCTTCACAAGACAGCAGCTACAGATTTGGTCCACCCCCTATTCCAGAGATTGATTTCTCGAAATTTGGTGAAACCGAAATTCTCAAACTGTCGAAAATCAAGCGAATCACTGGAGATCGTCTGCACCGTTCGTGGCTTGATATTCCACACGTCACACATCATGATGAAGCAGACATTACCGAACTTGAACTGTTTCGTAAAGCGATTGACGCCGAGGAGAAAATTGCCGGTACTCGAGTAACGATTCTGGCTTTCATCTGTAAAGCCATTATCAATGCCCTTCAGCAATATCCGAATTTCAATTCATCTTTATCTCCAGATGGCCAAAACCTAATTTTAAAGAAATACTTTAACATTGGCGTTGCCGTTGATACACCAAACGGATTGGTCGTTCCAGTAATCAGAGATATTCAGACTTTAGGTGTGTTGGACATCGCACGAATGCTGCAAGCGCTCGGCGCAAAGGCTCGAAACGGAGAACTGACACCTTCTGATTTTCAAGGCGGCTGTTTCACGATTTCAAGCCTTGGTGGCATTGGCGGGCGTTTCTTTACGCCAATCATCAATCCTCCGGAGGTTGCGATTTTGGGAGTTAGCAGGAATCATCAGGTAGCAGTACCAGCCGAAGACGGCATGGAGTGGAAGACTATGCTGCCATTGTCGCTTTCGTACGATCACAGAGTAATTGACGGTGCCGAAGCGGCACGATTCACAAAGTTTGTCTGCGAACTGCTATACGATTCAAGACGAATTCTGTTGTAGTCGCATCCTCTTCTATAGTTAATTAACGAACCTGAACGTCTTGAACGACAACGATTCGAATATTCACGCCGATGTTGCGGTTCTTGGCGCCGGTCCCGGCGGATACACCGCTGCGTTTCGAGCAGCTGATCTTGGCAAAAAGACAGTTTTGATTGAGCGCTATCCGCAACTTGGCGGCGTTTGCCTCAATGTTGGGTGCATTCCATCCAAAGCTTTGCTTCATGTGGCAAAGGTCATCTGTGAGGCGAGTGAAATCAAAGACTGTGGAGTCGCATTCGAGAATCCTGACATTGATCCTCAAAAGCTTCGTAGCTGGGTGGACAAAGTCGTCGGCCAACTGACAGGAGGCCTGGCGGCGTTAGCAAAACAAAGAGGCATTAAAGTTATCACTGGACACGGTCAATTTTCCAGTTCAGAATCTATAAACGTAGTTGACGAAAACGGTGTAAGGAAAGTTTTTTTTCGAGATGCTGTGATTGCCGCCGGCTCTCGCTCATCCTCTTTGCCTTTCTTGCCAGACGACCCTCGTATCGTCGATTCAACCGGCGCTCTGTCACTGCAGAAAGTTCCTGAACGACTCCTGATAATCGGTGGTGGAATCATCGGACTTGAGTTGGCAACCGTATATCACGAGCTCGGGAGTTCGATTACCGTAGTGGAAATCATGGACAGCCTCATCGCCGAAGCTGATGGAGATATCGTGAAACCTCTTACCGTCCGCATCAAGAAAAAATACCAACAGATCATGCTCAAGACTGCTGTCGTCTCCGTTGATGCCAACAAGGACAACCTCAAGGTTGTATTTGAAAGCAATGAAAAAAGAACTGAAGATAGCTTCGATATGATACTGACTGCGGTCGGTCGAACGGCAAACGGCAATTCTATCGGTGCTGTTGCCGCTGGCATCGAAGTTGATGAAAGAGGCATCATTCCTGTCGACCGGCAGCAGCGAACAAACGTAGAAGGAATCTTTGCAATTGGTGATATTACCGGACAGCCCATGCTGGCGCACCGTGCCAGCCATCAAGGCAAAGTTGCAGCAGAAGTCATTGCTGGAATGAAGTCCGGTTTCGACACTTCCATCATACCGTCGGTAGCCTACACTGACCCTGAAATTGCTTGGGTTGGACTGACTGAGAGAGAAGCCAAGAGGACCGATACACCCTTTGAGAAAGCCGTCTTTCCGTGGCGCGCCAGCGGTAGGGCGCTGTCGATGTCCCGCCCAGAGGGAACTACCAAACTTCTGTTTGATCCAACCACCAACAGATTGATTGGCGCCGGGATTGTAGGTACGAACGCAGGAGAACTAATCGCAGAAGCAGCATTGGCGATTGAAATGGGCTCAGACGCAGAAGATATTGCATTGACCATTCACGCCCATCCGACACTTTCAGAAACGATTGGATTTGCCGCTGAAGCGTATGAAGGAACGATTACGGACCTTTATCTGCCTAAGAAATCAAATTCCCGCGCCCGCTAAGGCAACAGATGTTGCCGATATCTTGGAGACGAAATCTATCCCCTAGATCTGTACAGTAAAATTAAGGACCTCAGAACATCGCAGATCCCTAAATTTGGTTTGGCTGATATGGCAGTAGTTATTAGGGTCAAAAACGAAATGTTGACAATTACTGACAGCATACTGCTGCTCCTGGAAAATGAGGATGGCATATTCCTCCCAACCCAGAGTGACACCGTAAAAAGCGTCCTTGCAGGCGCCGTTCTTATTGATCTGTCGCTTGCTGACCGAATTGACACCGACCTGCAGACGCTCATGGTGTTGGATGAAACGCCAACCGGCAATGTTCTGATGGATGGCATCCTGTCAAAAATCGCTGCTCATGCGGAAACATCCGACACCCAGCATTGGATAAAGATTCTGTCCTCCGACAAATCAGTCACCATTCAAGAGTTGGCATTGGCCAGCCTCGTACAAAGCGGAATTGTGGAGCAGAAAGACAGGAAATTTCTATGGCTTTTTCATTCTCGAACTTTTCCCACAATTGATTTCGAATCGAAGGAAAATGTCAAACTTCGCATCAGGGACGTAGTGCTATCCGATGACATCCCCCACCCCGCTGATGCTGCTCTTGCCTGTCTAGTAGATGCCTGCGGCCTATTTCCCGAAATTTTGAGTGATTTAGAAATCAAGCAATGTCGGCCTCGGATGAAAATTTTGCGTAATCTTGACCTCATTGGTCGGGAGGTGATCAACAGAATCGCTGCAATCGAACGTAAGATAATTATGGCAGTTCGAGCCCAAACAGCGCGCCTGCAGAAGTTGGTACTCGTTCTATCCATCGTTGGAGGCTTGGCGGCCATAGCAACTCTACTGCTGCCCCGGGTGCCCATACCAGATCAATTCGGTCCTACCCGGCTTGAACTCTTGTGGAATGATTCGCTCTGGCAGCAATGGACCGGCTATCTTCTTCTCGGATTGAGCTTTGTGGGCTTTCTGATTGTCGTACTGCTGAAAAAACGGTTGTTGACTCGATTGGGAAACTATTCCAAGTGGCAACTCGCACATGTCGCACTGGGGTTTTTCTGTGTACTCATTCTGTTCGCTCACACCGGTTTTCGCCTGGGTGCGAATCTCAACACAATGTTGATGCTGGTTTACCTGGCTGCGTTGGTTCTCGGCGGACTTACCGGAATCCTGATAGGAGGAGCATCTCAATTGAGAAAAATGGGAATCTCTCTGACAAGAAAAATGCGCATGATGCCGGTTAGAGCACACATCATTGTGCTATTTCCTTTACCTGCTCTGTTGATTACCCATATCCTCATCGTCTATCTGTATTGAGTGAATGCTTGGCATGTCGAGAAATACAGTAATCTGGGGCATCTGGCTGCTGGCAACCCTGATTGCGATATTGACTGTTGCGGTCTGGATGACGGTAGGCGGAAACCGTGAGCTGCTACTGGTGGGAAAAACCACCGATGCTCACCACCAGATTGAGATGGCTTGTGAAACCTGTCATGCTGCTCCAGTTTTCAGCGGCACAAAGGCGGCTGTGAAAGCAATGAATAAAACCTGCAGGAACTGCCATGAAGACGAGCTTGCAAAAGCCGATGACAGCCACCCCCGCAAGAAATTTCGAAGCCCAAGAATGGCCGACTACTGGGAAAAGCTTGATGCGCGCTTTTGCACCAGCTGTCATATCGAACACCGTCTTGAAATCACGCGAGAAAGCGCTGTTACTGTTGCCATGAATTTCTGCGTTGCATGCCACTCTGAAGGTGATCAGGATGTGCGGTTGGTTCGCACCAGCCACTCAGGCCTTGCCTTTGACACATGTGCGACTGCGGGCTGCCACAATTACCATGACAATCGGGCACTCTATGGAGACTTCCTAGTCAAACATGCACAAGAGGATTGGCTCGCACAGAGCCCTGTTCACAAGTTGTCAGCCCTGTTCCATGCCCGGGAAATTTCCGAAGGAAAGCGTCTGATGCAAAGCGATGCAATCGCTCCCTCAGCATCACTCGCTGACCAAGCTGCCCTTAGTGACTGGGCAAGCTCCGGTCACGCGAGGACCGGAATCAACTGTGCCAATTGCCACGCGCCAGACGTTGCGGATGAATCCGAAAAAGCTGAAATTGAGGCGAATTGGATCAATAAACCGAACATGAGCGTCTGCGCTGACTGTCACAAAGGCGAAACGAAGACCTTTCGGAAAGGACGTCACGGTATGCGCCAGCATCCCAAGATTGCAAAACTTCGTGACACAGACAGTAAATTAAAATCAGTCGGACTTGAGAGATTCACACCAGAGATGCTGAAGGCATGGATTTCGGATCCGGTACGGCCGCTGCACATGACAGTCGCAGAATCACGCTTGCCGATGCACAAAGAAGCAACTGGCAAATCACTGGACTGCGGAACCTGTCACAATCCCCATACCGTTGATGTAAAACACGCTGCGGTTGAATCCTGCCTGACTTGCCACAATGATTCTCACAGCCAGGCCTATCGGGACAGCGTGCACCACTTACTTTGGAAATCCGAAGTTGCAGGTGAAGCAGCACTTGGTACCGGAGTCAGTTGTGCGACGTGTTACATGGTTAAAATCAAACAGAGAGGGAATATTGCAACCAATCACAATCAGAACGACACTCTCAGGCCGAACGAAAAAATGATTCGCCCTGTCTGTCTTGACTGTCATGGACTCAGTTTTACACTCGACTCACTTGCCGACGATGATCTGATCACACGAAATTTCCATGGCAAACCATCGGTTCACGTTGAAAGCATCAAATGGGTGCTGCACAGCGAGTTGGAAGGAGATGAATCCACTAATCGCTGAGTTGTTTGCAATGCAGAATAGGACATTCTGAAAAAATTGCTCAACCATCTTGAACCTCTGAACACAATCAAATAACCTATTACTGAAGATTAATTGACAGAAAAGGAGCCTAGTGTCATGTCCACTATGTAATGTTGTATCACTTCCAATCGCTTCTGGTTGTTGCCAGATTGAACAACGAGGATTTGCCAAAGAACAAACGTTACGTGGCAGCACGACAGAAATCGGAACGCAATCCGCATGGAGAGATTGTGGGGAACGGTTTGCATTCATCACGGAAAGCGCTCAATGCGTCGATTTAGCTGAACAGCGACGCAGGTGAAATCAATGAACGGGCAAGGATTGGTGAAACCATAGCCGGTGTGCTGCAGATTCGCCGCACAAGGTGGGTCGGGTGAAATAGCGCTCGGCGGTCAGCAGGGCAAGCAGTGTTTTTACCAGCGCAAGGCGGACGGTGAAATTGAAGCCCTCATGGTTGCGCTCAGCGGCAGTGCGCATTCACAATGGGCGTTGTGGCGGTTGGTGCAGCGTGCGGTTGAGTTCGACTAAAGCGACAATTTTACTCACGAGACGATGTAGCGAGACTGAAAATAACGAAAGCCAGCCTTGGCAGTGCATTGAGAGGGTGATGCCTGCACCCGGCAGTTAAGTCCTCACAACACCCTCAAAAGGCGAAGATCTCCGAATCAATCACTGCGGTCAGTTTCCAAATTCATATCGGAATTTTTCAGTCTCTAGCCAATAGACTTCAGGAACTGTTTGAAGTCTATTGGACATGGTTGGGTCCGCGCAGCGGTATGGAAGTACGGGTGCCCCAAAAAACTCATCACGAGCAATTTCGAGTTTTCGCTTGACTTTTCATGCGAATGGGTTAAGTTCAGACTTCCTGACCTCGACCAATTTAACATGTCTCATTCTACCGGTTTACGAAGCGAGATTTCATAGAAAAGGGTGAGGTCGGTTCCGGGATATTGGGTAGCGGTGTCATTGAGTTCCTTGATTAGCGGCAGCAACGCACGGTCCGAGGCATCGTTGGCAAGGCCGAGCAGCTGAACGCGCAGCAGACCCTGTTCAGGTTGCGGAATGACATTCGCTTCGCACTGGAACAGTTTGCCGAGCAGTTTGCGAGCGTTGTGTTTTTTACCCTGTGCGGCGTTGACCGCCGGCATCATTTGGGTTTCCGCCCGGTAGGCAATCATGCGGATGATGTCAAGAAAATGGCGCGGTGCACTCGGCAGCGCGTCCAAGCGCTGATGCTCCGGCAAATCGCCGGCGCGCACATGGGAAGGAATCTGCAACCGCTGTGCCTTGAGTCTGACCAGTTCAAGTTCATATTGCTGTGCGGTGCGCTCATATTGTGTGGCGTCTCGGTTCTGGTTGCGGAATTGGATTATTTGTCCCCCTGCACGACTACGCTTGGCGTTGGTGTTCTTGATTCGCTTTTCCAACTCGCGCCGATCAGGATTGACCACCTTGGCGTTCTCGTCCACGGGAATCAACTGCTGAACACTGAGTGCATCAAGATTGAACTCCTGACGCATCTGCTTGAAGAAATTCTCCTGTGCCCAGCGCGAGAACAGCGCCTCAACCACCCGTTGCATCGGCAAATTCGGATGGGTGGTGATCAAGGCAGCCTGGCGACCGCTGTCCATCAGACGACGGATCTGACGCACCTTGTATCCATTGGCCAGTTCAACCTCGTCTTCGGCAATCAGCACCGAACGGACACTGTGATGCGCCGGGCCATGCAGCGACACCTCGACCGGCTCGAAGCGACTTTGCAGCCAATCGGCGCCGCGATGGTTCTTATGCCAGCTAATGCAGGCGATGCCCTGCCGAGCCAGTCGCTGAAACAGATCCGGGCTCCAGCCCTCGCGGTCAAACACCAGGGTCAGAACCGGTTCCGTCTCGGCTGCCGTCAGGTCCGGCGCAGATTGCGGAATCGCACCGATGCATCGCAGTTCCGGCAGCATATCGTGTTCAAGCGTATGAACCATCTTGCGGTCGATCTGCTGGTGCAGGCACAGCAACGGCATCCCCCCGAGTGCGTTGATCCAATAGCTGGCGGCAGCCGGCAGGCACAACTTCTGGCGCGCCACGAAATGCTTCGGCAGATTGCCCTTGCGTCCGCTGTAAACTTTCACGTGACCGTCCACCGACAAGGTGGCGCAGTCGTGCGGATTTTCATTTATCCAGCGCTGTGCCAGGTGCCCCTGCCAGGCTCGAACCCGGCTTTCATCGCAACTGATCTTGCGCAGTTTGCCACGCAGCGTCTTGACTTCCGGACAGCGGTCCAGTCCAAGCAGTATGCCCCATTCACCGGGACACTGATAACGCAATGCTTCCGGGTTGCGGATTCTCGCCAGCATCATCAGGGCGATCAGCACCAGCACTGTGTTCAGTCCGTAGAAGCCGTTTGAAAGTTGAAAATGATGCCCGACATTGTCTAGCAGCCCTTGTTTCAGCAACGCTGGAAGCGCAGTGAGAACGCCGCCATTTCGCACCGCACTGGCTGATTCAGTAAATTGCGGAGCCGCTTCGGTGATCAGTCCCGCACTGGCTGCCAAGCGCGTATCGACATCGTGAGCCGCACGTCCCATTGGCGCTTGTTTGTCACGACGGTCTCGTACCGCACGATCGACCGTATCGGCAATATCGGAATCTTTTTGTCCGGCTGCAGACGGTTGATCATCAAGCGCAGTGCGGCTCGCGGGCGGTGTGATAATCCCGGCACGGCGATGCTCGCTGAAAGTGCTTGGCGCAATCCCCAGTTGCCGGGCTGTTGCGCGTCCACTGCAACCTTCGACCAGAAGTTCGCTGGCGCGTTGGACGGTCTGTGCATCCACAGTCACACGCCCGCGCCCGCGGCGCCGGGCATAGAAGGACGGTTCGCCTTCGGTGCGGTATTGTTTCGCAAAGCGCGATACGGTTTCACGGCGAATCCCATAGGCCCGTGCGATCTCGGCATGCGTGACGCAACCGGCTGCTGCAAACTTCGCGATCCGCAGGTTTCTCGCCGACCTGTCGTCTGCGCGATGCTGGTCGATCGGCAGCAGATAGTGAAAGTAAGTGGTGGTTCCATCGCAAGTGACCATGCTGAAAAAGGTGCCGATGGGAGTTGCCTCGGGGACATTGATTGGGAGTTGAGCAGTCATGAATTTCGGCTTTCCGCGTGAATATATGTGATTTATTATTATAGCCAACTTTCAACCGGAAAAGTTTGAAATATTCAACAAAATCAGAAGAAAATCCTGTAATATGAACAGGTTACTCTGCTCTGAACGGTACTGGACGACAGGCGGAGGTCAGGAAGTCTGAAGTTAGTCCGAGAATTCGCAACCTCGACCCGCACGGCCTGTGCGGTCGATGAGTTCAGATCAGGATCAAGTCGTTCGAATTGCAAAGCGGTTCGAGACACTTGATCAACCTATGCAACGTACACCCGGAGTGGCAACCATGGCCAAGCAGACTTCTCAATCACCCCTAGACCGTTCTATCGAACCGACTCACGACAATCTGTTCAAGTTCACCTATCATCGTGAGGACGGGGTGGACGACTTGAGCCGGGAACTGTTCAAAATCGCATTTGACGAAGCCACCAGCAACGAGTTCAACTGGCCGACCCTGGATATGGATTCCAGTTCTCTGATCGATCAAGCCGGGCGCGAGAGGTTCGCCGATTTGATCTTTTCGGTCCACACCAAGGAGGATAACTCCTCCACCAAGTTCATTTTCTTGCTGGAGCACAAAAGCGCCTCGGATTCCAACGCGCTGATGCAACTGCTGGGCTATCAGACGTCGCTGTATTTGCGAGAAGGCAAACAATGCCGGGTGCTGCCGATGATCATCTACAACGGTAAAAAGTCCCATTGGTCGGCACCCTTGGAGTTCCAACAGAGCTTGCAGCCGGTATCCGATCATCTGCAACGTGAATGGGGCGGGTATTTTTTGAATTTCAGGTGCAAGATGGTGAATTTGCATGAGGTCATTGCACAAGGACTCGCCACCGGCATGGATTCTGAGGTGGTGCTTTACGCACTGTCGAAGGTGTGGAACGCCGATGAGGGAACGTTCGAAAAGGTGTTTCGACTGGCAGAAGGTTTGAGCGATGAAAAACGGAATCGGCTGCTGCCAATGGTGGTAAACTATCTGCAGTCCCACAACAAGCGCATCAGCTACGAAACCATAGCTCAAATTGAAGAGCAAACACTACCGAAGAGGAAACGATTGATGTTATCTTTATTTGACGAAATTAAAAATGAGGGCTTGGAACAAGGTTTGGAACAAGGCATGGAACAAGGTTTGGAACAAGGCATGGAACAAGGTTTGGAACAGGGTTTGGAACAAGGGCTGAAAAAAGGCGTGAAAGAGGGAGAGAAAAAAGCTTTGGAAAAAATCGCCGAAAATTTGATTCGCGATGGGATGGAAACCCGTAAGATTTGTCAATATACCGGAATAAGTCGCAAACAAGTCGAGCAGATTCAGAACAATCTACAGCGACATTGAATAAGAATTCTGATCCAGACCATATCTCTCGCCAGCTGAGGATTCGCAATCGAATCGATTGAGTAACCAGTGCTTGGTGGCGGTGCTCACTTCTGGCCAACTGCGTCTCAATGATCCGGCGACAGGCTGATGCGAGAGTCGGAAGAATTCCCATGATAGCGACGTCAAACCGCTTCGCCTCGTGCAACTCTAAACCGCGCCCCCGAACTTCGCTTGAATTTTTGCGGAGATGTAAAGTTTAGCTGCGAAACCATATCTATGGACGGCAGTTGGCTCAATGTTGCGGAAGTCGAGATTCGAGTCATGTCCCGGCGGTGCCGGAATCGGAGAATCGATGCAGCGGTCACCATGAGTCGGGAAGTTGTTGCGTGGCAGTCACAAAGAGACGGATTGGAGGCAAAAGTTGGCTGGCAATTCACCTCCGATGATGCGCGTATCAAACTGAAATGTCTTGATCCGACACTTGACGAATGACAAGACACTAGTGCAACAGCAAAAGAGGAAATTATGAAAAAAACGATTCGAAAATCAGTCGCCTTATTGCTTGGAATGGCGATGGTTATGGCTATGGAAGTCACCGCAGAAGGAGTTTCATACGAGCGAGTAGCCGATATGCTTTATCTAGTGATGTCCGCGGACCGTGCAGTCTACACCCATATATGGACTCCCCCCGTTTTGCAAGGTTTAATTACACATTGATGACATATTTAGGTTGCGGTCATATATCCGGCTTTCCAAATGAGGGATTTTCTGTTTCCCTCTAGCCTTGATGAAATTCGCACACAGGATCCTTATCAAAAAATCGGTTTCTTACAACCTTTGGGTGTACCAGGTTCTCCCTGTGTCGGCATCTCCTGTTTTGTCATCAATCTGTTCTCTTACCTATGCAATCCCTCGGCAGGTTTCCGGTTTAATCTGTCTCGTCTCTCGACTGAATATCTTCGCTTGCTTTTTCCGTTGCACTGCGGCTTACAGGCTCTGATCTCAACTCAAAAATGTATGCTTTGATTACCATCATCACACCTTGGTTTGTTCAGGCCATCACAACAGTTTCGGATCGTAGTGAACGTCTTTGGTCAGCACTACCCAGCCGATCCGTGCCATCTTGTTGGCGATTGCGATAGTCGCCTTGTGGCGCCCACGGCGTTTCGCTACCTCCTGCGCCCAACGGCTGAAAGGGTCGTTTTTGTTCTTCTCCTGTGCTGCCCTCAGTACTGCGCGAGCGCCGTGAATCAGCATGGTGCGCATATAACGGTTGCCACGCTTGCTGATGCCGAGCAGAACCGGTTTGCCGCCGGTGCTGTGCTGGCGCGGAGTCAGTCCCAGCCACGCCGACACCATCCGTCCGCACTTGAATGCCTGGCCATCACCGAGTGCCGCCACAAAACTGCTCGCTGTGATCGGTCCAAAGCCTGGTATCTCCATCAGCCGACGCATCGGCTCTGAACCGTTCACCAGTACCTTGATTTGAGTGTCGTAGTCATCCACCTCCTGATCCAACTTTTGAAGCTTCCTGTATTCGCCGTCCACAGTGGATACAAACAACATGCTGATCTCACTGCTGGTGCCAATCACGCCGTCCTCATCCGCGGTGATTACCGATTCGATTAGAGCATACAGAGCACGCTTGCCGCGTCCACTTGTCAATCCGCGTTCTGACAAATGCGCACGTAGCGCATTGCGCTTCTGTGTGCGTTGCTGCACCGCTTGCTGGCGCAGACCATGCAGCATCATCAGATCCTGCTGTTGCACCGTTTTCACCGCAACCGTACGGATGCCCGGACGACCGGCCGCTTCAGCAATCGCGAGCGCATCATTTTGGTCATTTTTACTGCCCTGTACGTAAGGGGTCACTTTATGGGCCGGAAGCAGTACCACCTCATGATTGCATTCCTGCAGCTGACGTCCCCAGTAGTGCGAAGTTGCACACGCTTCCATCACCACCTTGGTCGGTTCCAGTCCGGCAAAGTGTGACAGCATCCTGTTTCGCTTCAGATTGCCTTTGCCCGTCAGTGTTCCATTTCGATTCAGTTCCGCATAGTGGAACACACTCTTTGCGATATCCAGGCCTATCGTTGTATTATTCATTCTGTCCATAATTGGGTTCCTCCCATTTGCTTGACTGCATTTGTATACACTCAGCATCGTTGATTTCTTCGCCGATGTAAAGTGGGGGGAGTCCATATCATCAAAAAGTAGTTCAACGTCTCACACTAGAAGAAAAGGTAATTACTGCATCGGAATATTATGAGGACGATGCAGCACTGCCGCTTCCAGCACAAATGTTTCGATTCGGTGCGGAATACGTTACAGACGAGACGGAGGATTTTTCCTATTCCCTCATTTCATTGGACCCAATTAACAAGAAAAACGGTCCGGGGACGGATCTGGAAAAGGAAGGACTTGAATTTGTCGCCTCCAATCCAGAAGAGAAATTCTATGGGGAGGAAGAACTTGGCGGTCAGCGTTACTTTGCCGCGGTTTATGCGGACATTGCCGTCGCTGAAGCCTGTGCAAACTGCCACAACAACCACAAGGATTCCCCACGCAACGATATCGAAGTGGGCGACGTGATGGGTGGTGTAATGATCCGCATACCGAGTGACTGACTTCACTCTGCTGTCTCTATTCTCTGCCTGAATGAAGCCGCGGCTTGCGGCAGCAAAATGCTGAAGGGGAACCTGCATATACCGTTACAGGTTTGTACACAGTACAGGCTGAAGACTGTACTGACGATTTCAAGTCCGAAAGCCAGCCGATGACAAACTACGACATTCAATGAATTTAATTCTTGGGAAAAATTGAATTGGGATTATAAATCAGCAAGCAGGAGAAAGATTTCGTGCCGCTTAAAATGAATGGGAATAATATACAAAAGTCACAATTCCAAATTTTCACTTCTTCTTAACTTCTGAAATCAGGACATCCCTAACAACTGCTTTAGCCAGTTGTTCTGGTGTTGTTGAAATGTTCGCATCCTCTCTCAATTCAGCCACAGATGGTTGATAGTTCCGATGCCTTACTTCCACTGTTGGTTTTTCAGCGCTTGTCTTCGTATTGAACTCTCCTGTTGTTTATTCAATCAATGTCGCCAAAAGAGTGAAGCCGCCTAGTGTAATAACGAAATGGATCCCCATCATCCATTTCAGCCAGCTAACATCGTCTTTAGTGGCTAGATTAGCATGGCTTTCAATTACTGTTGCGGTAGCATCCGCTTGTTGTTTCTCCATACCCGCATTCTGCAAGGTTTTGGATGCATTCAAAGTATCAAATGTTGTTGCTGACACTAGATTACACTTATATTTCATTAACTTATATTGGACTATAAGTGCCTTTTTCTACAAATGTTATACCAATACAGTACTCTAATCCGTTCATGCCCGAGGGCCCTGATGAATTCCGCGGACCGGCTCCCAATTGATTCTACGACCTTTACGATCTGATTTTGTAACAGGTTTGACTGGCCCTGGATTTTTAGTCTGTTGTGCCATCAATTTTGTTTCACTCATGCAAGTGGACGAGGTTTGGAAATCAGTGTCAACAAATCTTGGTCATTGAAAATCTAAAATGATCTCAGGCTGCTGATGTGAGTGAGGTTTTCCGCAAAGGAATGTAGTTTCTGTCATATGCCTGTCGGTAGAACATCAGCGCCCAGGCGATGCGTACATTACGATTCGCCACCGCCGCCACGTTTATTGGCTTGTGCCTTTCCATCACTAGGCGTTGCAGTTTGACTGGACACTTGCCGGACTCCAGCAGGCAACAGCAATCAAGAGCGGGCACTACCGACTGCCGCATGTTCAGGAAGAACCACAGGACGTGTATAAAGTGCATTCATCGGAGTTGATTTCCCATCGCTTTGAACAATTCGAACGTGTTCCCTAGCCATCAAACGCGGCCTTACGACGCCACACGAATGGGAAATGATCTGAATTTCCTGAATCAGTTTCTTGCAGTAATTGGTTACCTTTACTGCCTTGTCAGCAGGATTAAGTCCTTTTGGAAGACATGGGTTCTAGCTGTACGAAATTCACTCTCGAATACTTCTGTGACAACCATGGATATGCAATTGAGTGCCGCAAATTTGCGCGCTTTTCCAAACATCGTCGATTGCTTCCTTCTGAGTCGGGGAGATACAACTTGTGTGCAAAGCACCCGATCTTAACACACTACACTATTTTCGTTTGGCACGAAATGTCGAACCTGATTTAGCATGAATATTCTTCTATGGCCGCTGGCAATTGATGACAATTCATCAACTCCATTTTTACTTCTTCGCACCAATCAATTTCTCGGTAGAGCGCCACCCAAAGCTAGGATAGTGAGGGTTCGCGGTGCAAACTACATAATAGTTCTTCTGAATTCATGAACTTATTGGTTCCTAAATAAATTAACGAACCTCAAGCCATTGCAACCTTCGGTTCGCAAATAGGAAGCAAACGAAACCGGGAGATGGCACTACTGTTGGTTTCATTGACACGTATATCGACCAACAGCACCCACAATTCATAGATCCAAATGCAGGTAGAACAATACAGGAGTATTAGTTAAGCACAGCAACAGACGAAACCGGTACAGGTAACATTCTGATATGAGAGTATTCCTTTCCGCCGATTAGTTCTAACTCAACAGCACGATAGGAGTTGCTGTTACAGAGTGCTCAACGAGGTTCAATTCGGCTGATTCCTCCCATGTAAGGTTTAAGCAAATCAGGAACATCAATACTGCCATCTTCGTTCTGGTAGTTCTCCATCACGGCAATAAATGCCCTGCCCACAGCTAGACCGGAGCCGTTCAAGGTATGCAATGGTTCCGGACGCTTCGTCTGCGGATTGCGCCAGCGGGCTTTCATCCTGCGAGCCTGGAAACCCTCGCAGTTGCTGCAAGACGAAATCTCCCGATATTTCTGCTGACCAGGCAGCCAGACTTCAATGTCGTAAGTCTTTGCCGCACTGAATCCCATATCGCCGGTACACAGCACGATAACGCGATAAGGCAGACCGAGTAGTTTGAGAATTTGTTCTGCATTTGCGGTTAGTTCTTCCAGAACCTCATATGAAGATTCCGGATTGACAATATGAACAAGTTCAACTTTTTCAAACTGGTGCTGACGAATCATACCGCGGGTGTCCTTGCCATATGAGCCGGCTTCCCGACGAAAACAAGGAGTATGTGCAACAAACTGCATGGGCAAATCCAACGGCTCCAGAATGCAGTTCCTGACAATATTGGTTAACGGAACTTCCGCAGTTGGAATCAAGTAAAAATCACGGGAATCCTCAAGATGAAACTGATCGTCTTGAAACTTTGGAAGTTGCCCAGTACCGTACAAAATGTCTGCATTGACAATAAATGGAAGATTGATTTCTTCGTAGCCGTGCTCCCGAGTATGTATATCGATCATCAATTGCGATATTGCCCGATGAAGTGCGGCAAGTTCCTGACGCATTACGACAAATCTCGACCCTGCAAGTTTTGCGGCCAACTCAAAATCAAGCATTCCCAGTCCTTCACCCAGAGCAACGTGATCTTTAGCCTCGAAATCAAACTCTCTGATTTTTCCTACCTTTCGGACCTCCTCATTATCTTCTTCGGAACTGCCGACTGGAACCGATTCGTGAGCAATGTTGGGGATGTTCGATTGAAAGGCATGAATTTCATCTTGAATTAAGGCGAACTTCTCCTCAAAGTCACTAAGTTCCGTGCTGATATTCGCGACGTCGACCATCAAATCAGATACATCTTTACCGGAAAATTTCATTGCTCCAATTTCTTTGGAAAGCTGATTTCGCCTGTTTCGAGCCGCTTCTGTGTCCGACTGGATAGATTTTCTGCGGGATTCAAGATCTTCAAAATAAGATATGTCGAACTCATAGCCTCTCGGCTTGAGCTTCTTTGCGATTGACTTGTACTCGTTGCGAAGCACCTGTTGATCAAGCATTTTTCCCTCGAACTATCGTAATATGGGTGGAATTCTGAACTGTCAAGTAGATTATAAAATGTGAATTCGCAATCAAATTAGAATTGTGAAGCCCTACCCAATGTGCTTGGACTTTGCATCCTGTTGCTGTCGAATTGCCTGCAGGTAGTCCTTGATTCTCTTTTCCACACCGCGCTCAACTGGCTGATAATATCTCGTCTGTCGCATTCCTTCAGGAAAGTAGTTCTCACCTGCCGCGATTCCACCGGGTTCGTCGTGAGCATAGCGATATTGTTCACCGTACCCCAATTCTTTCATCAAATGCGTCGGTGCGTTTCGCAGGTGAAGCGGCACTTCAAGATCACCAAATACCTTTGCGTCATTGTGTGCTTTTCCGAATGCCTTGTACACCGCATTGCTCTTCGGGCAACAGGCCAGATAAATCACCGCCTGTGCGATTGCCAGTTCTCCTTCAGGTGTACCCAATCTCAAATAGGTTTCCCAACCGTTGAGTGCAACATTGAGTGCATGTGGATCAGCATTTCCAATGTCTTCGCTTGCAATGCGAGCGACCCTTCTTGCGATATAGGTCGGGTCACATCCACCTGCCAGCATTCGTGCGAACCAGTATAGTGAGGCATCGGGGTCAGACCCGCGCACCGATTTGTGAAGTGCAGAAATCTGCTCATAAAATATGTCGCCTCGTTTGTCGAATCTGGCCATTGGCTCGCCAACAACTTCGGCGGCCAAATTCGCCGATACAGTTCTGTCTTTTTCACTTCGCACGATTCCAGCAGCCACTTCAATGTAGTTCAGTACTCTTCTTGCGTCTCCACCCGAAGCTTCCACGAAAATAGCTTGGGCCTGCTCCGAAATGGCAAAGTTTTCAGGCAGTACATCAGAGCCGACAGTCAGACTTCGATGTAGAACTTTTTGAGCATCTTCAATCTGCAGAGGTTTTAGCACATAGACTTTCAGCCTCGACAGAAGCGCGCCATTCAATTCGAATCCTGGGTTTTCAGTTGTAGCTCCGATAAAGATTAGGTCTCCACTTTCAATATGAGGCAGAAAAGCATCTTGTTGAACTTTGTTGAATCTGTGAACCTCGTCGGCGAACAATACCGTTGCCTTTCCTTGACTCTTTGCGCTGCTGCCCGACTCAACCGCTTTTCGGATATCCTGAATTCCGCTTTTGACAGCAGAGATAGTCAGAATTTGGGCATTGAGCGAGCCGGAGATAATTCGGGCGAGAGTGGTCTTGCCACTTCCTGGAGGCCCCCACAAAACCATGGAATGGGGAATTCCAGCTTCGATTGCCGTTCGTAATGGCTTGCCGGCAGCCAGTAGATGATCTTGACCAAAAACATCATCGACTGTTTCGGGTCGCAGAAGTTCCGCAAGCGGAGTTAGTTGACGATAACTCTTCGAATTGTTGATATCTGATTTGTCCAAAATGAGTAGCTGATTTTTGGCAATTGAGGTTGCTTCAACTCGCTATTCCTCTTTACGTGCATCGATCAGGTCTACACCCTGCGGTATAACAATCTGAAAGGTTGCCTCATTGAATTCAGAACCCTGGACAACATCAAGTAACTGAAGTCTCGTAGTGTTTCCTAAAGTATCCAGAATTTCTACACTTCTCAGACTCCGTTCATCAAATCCAAGTCGCATGGATTGAAACTGAGCAGATTCCTCAATTTTCGGCTGGATCGAAACCCAGGCCAATTGCCCTTGAATGCCCAGATCTTCGACAATGTAATTTTCTTCAAGATCGTTTGTACCCGCTAGGACTTGCGCGGCACTACGATCGACAACATCAGTAAATTTTCGAACCGTCGCCTGTTCCAGCTCAACATCATATTCCCAGATATTCGTTCCATCACTGACGATTGTCTGAGCGAACGGTTCGGAATACTCCCAACGAAATCGATTCGGGCGAGACAACCACAGCAAGCCGACACTCTCTTCCACCAAAAACAGCCCTTCATCAAGAATCACCTGATAGAATTCTGCGAAATAGGTGCTGTCCCGCTCGAAAAACTTTGACAGTCTGTCCAATGATACGGAAGAAAATGCTACTGTGGGTGCAATCAATATCAGCAGTGCCAGTATGCGTACAAGTAATTTCTTGCTAAAAATTCTCATGTCATTTCTCCGGCGGCGGAATTAGGACTTCTCGCTTTCCACCCGCCTGAACCGGACTGATCGCACCGGCTGCCTCCATGTTCTCAATAATTCTTGCGGCTCTGTTATAGCCAATGCGCAAATGCCGCTGAACCGAAGATATGGTCGGTCGCCTGGAACGTACCACAAAATCCAGAGCAGTAGTGTAAAGTTCGTCCTCGTCATCATCCAATCCAAATCTGCCATTGCTAGAATTGGAGCCAGCCTTATTGTTCAATGCCGCTTCCATGCTTTCGTCGTACACAGGATCCCCAGATCGTTTAACGCTATCAACGACTCGTTTGACTTCATCATCGTCTACAAACGCACCATGTACACGCTTAGCCGACGCACTTCCAGGCGGAATAAACAACATGTCCCCCGCTCCCAACAAATGTTCAGCGCCCGGTTGATCAAGAATCGTTCGAGAATCAGCGTTTGACGCTACCTTGAACCCGATTCTCGTTGGAATATTTGCCTTGAGTGTGCCGCGAATCACATCGGTGGAAGGACGTTGTGTTGCAACAATCAGATGAATACCTGCTGCGCGCGCCCGCTGTGCAATTCGAATAATCAGTTCCTCAGATTTCTTGGAGGTGGACATGATCAAATCGGCCAATTCATCAATGATGACGACAATATAGGTGAAGGGTACAAGCGGCTTGGCCAGCTCAGGATCCGTTGCTGTAGGGTCTGGAATCGGATTTTTGGAGTTACGTATCAGCTCATTGCAATTCTCCATGTTCCGAACACTCAGATGGGCCATGATCTCGAAACGACGTTCCATTTCAGAAATACACCAATACAGCGCATTGTCTGTCTTTGCTACTTCAGTAATTACTGGCACAAGCAAATGCGGAATTCCCTCGTATATTGATAGTTCGAGCCGCTTGGGATCAATCATGATCAATCGGAGATCGTCCGGCGTCGACTTGAAAAGAAAACTCAACAGAATCGCATTCAAACAAACCGATTTACCAGCTCCCGTAGTACCGGCGATCAGTAAATGTGGCATGGCTGCGAGGTTCGAGACTACGGTGCGGCCGCGAATATCCTTGCCCAAAACCATCGTCAGAGGATGCTTCGAATTCTTGTATTCATCCGAATCCAACCCGTCAATCAGTCGTACTAATTCGCGCTTCGTATTCGGGACTTCTAGTCCGACGTATGGACTCCCCGGAATATTGTCAACAACACGCACGCTCATAACTGTGAGCTGCCGAGCAAGGTCAGTGGACAGGTTTATAATCTGGCTTGCTTTGACGCCCGCCGCCGGATCAATTTCGAACTGCGTAATGACCGGTCCCGGATGTGCTCCCCGAACAGCCACCTGAACATTGAAATCTCCCAGCATGGATTCAATCTTGGCAGCCATTTCATTAATTTCTTTTTGCGAATACGCATTGGCGAATTTTTCTGAAGGATCCAGTATCGAGATATCCGGAAATGTCTGCTGAGCAGCCGGAGATTTATTTGACGAATCTGTAGTCTTGTTCGCAGGCACCGTCCGCTTCAATCGCAATGGGGTTACTGACTGTTTCATTGAAGGCCGTGATTTATCTTCAGATTGGACATGCAATTTCTGATTTTTCAACGGTACGATGACTGGCTCGGTGCGCCGTTTACCACCTGAAACTCGTGGTTTCTGCTGTTCAGCTTGAATCGGCGGCTTTGATTGCTGGCTTTTCTTTTCTGACTTCGATTTCTTTTTTCCAGGCCCGCCACGTAATCGAAAACCACCTGACCTATTCTCGTTGCGAATTGGTGCGGTAAACCTCTTCCTCGAAGTTGTTTGTCTTCTCTTGACTCCACCAGTTGTAAACAAATTCTGACAGAGAGCGAAGAATAAATTTCCGGTGAAGTTGAATATTCGAAACCAGGGGAATATCCCAAGCGCGTTGGTGCCAACTACGAAAAATCCGACGAACAATAAAACGGCCCAAAACTCTTGAATATAAGATGCCGCAAACTTAGTGACTTCATAACCCAAAACCCCACCACGATGAAAACCCGTCTGGTATGTGCCGTAAAGGCTTTCCAAACCACAACCCCCGATCAATGCCAGAACAAAGCCGATAAAGAACAGAATAGGAAGGAAAATCTGCCCGCCCCCGCTGTGCTGCCGCTTCCACTTTCTTTGGTAATTCCATCCAAATTGGGCAATGCCCACAGGTATGAAGATTACAAAGTATCCAAAAAGATACAAGCCGATGTCTGCAATGTAGGCACCGATGACTCCACCAATATTGGAAATCACATCCGGAGAGTTAGAAGCATTCCATCCCGGATCAGCAGGAGAATAAGTCAAGAAAATCGCAGCGAGAGTTAATGCCAATGCCCAAAGCAGAAGCATCAGAAATTCACTGCCAATGCGAAAGAATGTTGATGTTACTTTGCCAGCCAAACTAAAGAATTGCTGTGAAGCCGCAGGAAAAAGGTAAGTTGGAACTTACTTGAGAAACTCTTGTTGGTGCATATTGCGCAGCAATTTTTGCACTCAAATGCAATTATAAATTAGTTTCATGTTCGGATAGTGACAGAAATTTAGGCGCAACAAATTTACATCACAGAAACTGACTCGATTTGTTTCTTACAAACAAGCCATTAATCATTGAATATATTGATTTAAGGAATGAGCGTATTATTTCAATTCCTGAATCTTGTGCTGACAGCTAACACTGTGTGAAAGAACACTACGTAGTTTGCTTGCACTCTGTATTGGCCTCCCTGCCGAACCAAAACTCTTGCAAATTCTGGTTTATAATTTCATTTGTGCCATTCAGCACACGGTTCGCCTCCAAAATCATTGTTGCTGGGGTTTCAAATCGAATGTTCATTCAGCAGACGGAAAAGATTCTGAGGGATGCCAATCTGATTCGTTTACTTTCCGAATGCACTCGTATATCAGGTTATGCCAAAACACTGTAAATTGCTGATATTAGGGTCCGGCCCTGCTGGATACACTGCTGCTGTCTACGCAGCGCGATCCAATCTGTCTCCCGTTCTGATTACAGGCATCGAACAAGGAGGTCAATTATCTAAAACCACAGATGTAGACAACTGGCCCGGTGATACTGAAGGCGTGCTAGGCCCCGAACTGATGGATCGTATGTGGCACCATGCTGCAAGATTCAAAACTGAAATTGTCAACGATCACATACATACAGTAGACTTGCAATCTCAGCCATATCGTTTGATTGGCGATCAGGACGAATACACATGTGATTCTCTAATCGTTTCTACCGGTGCTTCTGCCAGATATCTCGGCCTGGAATCAGAAGAACGATACAAGGGGAAAGGTGTTTCCGCTTGCGCAACCTGCGACGGATTTTTTTATAGAAACCAAAAAGTCGCAGTAATAGGAGGCGGCAATACTGCCGTGGAGGAAGCCCTTTATCTCTCGAACATTGCATCTTCTGTTGTATTGGTACATCGCCGAGACAAACTCCGTGCCGAAGCCATCCTCGCTGACAGGATTATGAGCCGAAGTGTTGAAAATGGTGGGAACATTTCCATCTTGTGGAACCACACAGCCCAAGAAATGGTTGGAGATGACAGTGGGCTGACAGGATTGATATTACAGAGTTCAGTCACGTGTGACGAACATCAAATCGATGTGCACGGGGTTTTCATCGCAATCGGACACACACCCAATACAGAATTATTCAAAGGCCAATTAGCGATGAAAGATGGATATATCATCACTGCAAACGGCTTCGATGGCGGTGCCACGGCAACTAGTAAACCTGGAGTATTCGCAGCCGGTGATGTCAGTGATCATGTCTATCGTCAGGCGGTCACCTCAGCAGGTACAGGCTGCATGGCAGCCTTGGATGCACAGAAATTTTTAGAATTTTCGGAATCCTAACGAATTGCACTTGCTGACTGAAAATGAAATCCTCCAACACATTCGAGTCCACCATGGAAAAACTCGGCGTGACCCAGCTGGATCAAGTTGCGAAAATTGAACGCAACAAACTGAAACCTTTACCAAATAATGAGAAAACCGTTGCCGAAGAGCAGAGTGTTCTCAGAGAATCCATGGCTGAATTCCCGGATATTTCCAAGGTGGAGATTGACGGCGACGAAGAATTCCGCAAACCCGGACTTGCCAAACGGGACTTTACCCGATTAAAACAAGGAAAATTCCATCGACAGGATTCCGTTTATGTTCGCGGATATACAGTCGAGGAATCGGCAAAGATTGTTCGTCGTTTCCTTACGGGTTCCGTCAACTCTGGTTTTCGATGTGTAAAAATTGTCCATGGGAAAGGATTAAATTCTCCCGATGGTATATCCAGAGTCAAACTTACTACGCAAAAAATACTGGCAATGAACAAATACGTACTTGGCTACTGTAACGCATTGCCAAATGACGGTGACTCGGGTGCGAAATACATTCTGCTGAAAAAAAGAAAGGGCTGAATAGCAGCGTAAGCCTCCCATCCGTACTTAGTCATTGGTCAGTCAGGATGTCATTGCCACTACAACCCAAACAGCGACACCTTCTTTCCGACCGATAAATCCAAGACTCTCGGTAGTCGTCGCTTTTACATTGACCTGTTCTTTGGAGATTTCCAAATCCCGAGCAATGTTCTTTTTCATCTCGGAGGTGTAAGGACTCAATCGCGGAGCCTGAGCAACTACAGTAATATCGATATTGGAGACTGAATAACCTAACTTAACAAGATCCCCAGCAATCTTGCGAAGAAAGAAACGGCTGTCTACATCCTTGTATTGAGGATCGGTATTTGGAAAATGGATGCCAATGTCTCCGAGTCCCGCCGCACCCAACAGTGCATCTACAACTGCATGTACAATTGCGTCGGCATCGGAATGCCCTGCAAGTCCTACAGTGTGAGGGATATCTACACCGCCGAGTATGAGTTTCCTGTCCTTGGCAAACTCATGTACATCAAATCCGAATCCGACTCTGAAGTTCAATTTACTTTTCCTGAATGGAGTTCAAGATTTGCATTGCAGGTTCACCATTGCATAGGCCATGCTCATGTCATCAGCAGTCGTGATCTTGATGTTTGATGCGCTGCCTCTGACGAGAATTGGATGGTAGCCAAGCAATTCCACTGCCTGTGCCTCGTCAGTGACCTCAATCCCAGATTGTAGGCATTTAGTTAAAGCTTTATTCAAGATACCAATTTTGAACATTTGCGGTGTCTGTGCTCGAAAAAGCTCACCTCGCGGCAAGGTTTTGGATATTCGGCTTGAGGAGCCAAGCTTGACAGTGTCGTGAATAGGCTCGCTTAGTATTCCGCCATTCAAGTCTTCACCAACTTTCGACAGCAAAGAAGAGATTTCATCTAAACTTAAAAATGGCCGATTGGAATCGTGAACGAGTATCCAATCATTCTCCGAGCAACCATTTTCAAGAAGGTGATTTGTTCCATTCAGCACGGTTTCAGCGCGAGATGCCCCTCCTTCGTATATGTCAAAGACTTTCGGATGCAGAGACTTCACCCATTCACTGCGCTCGCAATCTGCCGATAAGCCGATACATATCCCTTCAATCTTTTCATGGCTTGCTAGTGATTCTACAGTCCGTTCAAGGAGAGTTTTATCTCCTAATTTCATGAATTGTTTCGGTATGGATGCCGTCATCCGTTGGCCGATTCCTGCTGCTGGTATCAATCCCCAGTAACGATTCAACTGGGATTCTTTGATTTGACTGATCATATCTAAATTCTATCCAATAGATGACTGCAATCTGTAAGCAGGCACCGCATCAGTATAAGTAGTCTAGATTGTTAACTTGGAACCTGTATCTACAAAAAGCTAGGTGCATAGACTTTCAAGCAGCACTCTGTAAACAGTCAAAACACAGGCATACACAACTACTTTAGTCAATTATATAGTGAGCCTCGAAAAAGTAGATTGAGGTGGTGAGAAGCTAAGTGTCAAATCTTATGGTGTTATTTGCATGATGAGTGATTGCAGGCATGTGTACGCACCATGAATCAGTCGACTTCCTCAATGAGATTGGGCTCTGTGCCATTGTGTTTCTCAATTCTGCGAACGTTTGTTACAGAAGTTTGGTCGTCTGTTTTCTATCGTTAAATATAATTTCTTCTACTTGTTCGGCACATTGTTCATATATCCGCTGATTTGAGACGTGAATCAAAATCGAAAAATTTCTCCACTTAATCCTCCGACTATTCAAGTCGAAGATGTAAGAGTGGCGTGGCGTGAATTGTATGGAAGCGCTGATGCACTCGCTATCGCAGTAGCAGCCGGCAGACACTCTGGACTGGCTGTGGCAGTGACGGGTAGCAGTCGAGAAGCAGAAATGCTTGTGGAGTCCCTGAAATTTTATAGCTCAGAAAGCGTTCCCATCCTATTTTTTCCGGGCTGGGAGTGTCTTCCGTATGACACTTTCAGCCCGCACCAGGACATCGTGTCTCAGAGAATAAGTCTTCTCAGCAAGCTGCCATTGCTTGCACGCGGAATTGTTGTCGTGTCCATCGACAATCTCATGCAAAGGCTTCCCCCTGTCAATTACATCGCAGCAAACAGTTTTGCACTTGCAACCGGTTCCATTCTAAATATTGAAGCACTTCGCGATCAACTGAATCAGGCATCGTATCGAGATGTTAAGCAAGTAGAAGCAACTGGAGAATATGCCTTTCGCGGCGGCGTGGTTGATCTGTATCCCACTGGAGCAGTCGATCCTATTCGTATTGAACTGTTCGGAGACAGAATCGACACACTTCGCTTCTTTGATGCGCAAACACAGTTGTCAAAACAGAAAATCGAAAGCATCGAAATTCTCCCGGGCGGAGAAATTCCAATAAACGATGAGAGCATTCGGTATCTTCGTCAAGGGATTCGCGAACATCTAGACGGTGACCCTCGCGAGAACGAAGTCTACAATGGAATCGACTCGAAACAATTGCCAAATGGCACGGAATTCTATCTCCCGCTTTTCTACCGTAGTACTTCTTTGCTTTTCGACTACGTTCCTTCTTCCTCCGTCTACTTCGCAATGGAGAGCTGCCAGAGCGGTGCCGATCAGTATTGGCAGCAAGTAAATGAGCGCTTTAAGATTGCGGCCAATCGTGTTTCACGGCTTCCCTTGTTACCGAATATGCTCTATCTCTCTCCCACCCAACTCGAAGAACAGCTGAAATTACACGCAAATGTACAAATCAATGGAATGTCACACACCCGCATTCACAATTTTCAGACTGAACAGCCATTAGAAATCTCAGTAAAAAGTCGAAACGTAATACTCGAACTAACACTGCAAAACCACTTTAAATCAGTACAACTCAAAACACTGATTTGTGTTGACGGTCTGGGGCAACGCGAGACGGTCGAAAACGCTCTTAAGAACATTGAAATTCCATATGCCCGTGTCGAAACATGGGACGACTTTATTAAGTGCAACTCACAACTTGCTATCTCAGTTTCAAGACTGCATGCAGGACTGCACATTCCTGAAGATGGATTGCAAGTCATCACAAGCTCGGAACTATTCGGAAGACGAATTCAGGCTCCGAAACCAACCACTCGGGTAAGAAATCCGGAAGCCCTTATCGCCTCCATGGAAGAGTTGGAAATTGGTGAACCCGTGGTTCACGAACTATATGGAATTGGCCTGTATCGGGGCCTTGTAACCATGGATGTGACGGAGTCACCAGCAGAATTCCTGACTATAGAATACCGAGACAATGAAACACTCTATGTCCCTGTCTATTCAATCGACTACGTTAGTCGCTTTGTCGGCAGTAAATCCGAAGAGATCGTGCTGAATTCGCTGAGCTCGAAAAATTGGGACAAGGCAAGAAGAAAAGCCCGTAAAAAAGTTTTTGACATTGCCGCTGAACTGCTGGAAATTCAGTCACTAAGAGATTCTCGTAAAGGGAATTGTATGCCTGTACCCGATGGGGACTATCAGAACTTTGTCTCTCGCTTTACCTATCGTGAAACCCCGGACCAAAAGAATGCCATAATACAGGTGCTGAATGATCTTAGTTTGAGTCGGCCAATGGACAGACTTATTTGCGGTGATGTCGGATTTGGGAAAACTGAGGTTGCCATGCGTGCGGCACTGGTCGCAGTTGCGAACAGCTACCAAGTCGCAGTAATTGTCCCGACTACACTCTTGGCTCAGCAGCATTTCGATGTATTTCAGGATCGCTTTTCAGAAATGGGAATTCGTATAGAACTGTTGTCTCGAATGCGAAAGAGTTCCGACGTAAAAGATGTCATGCACCATTTGAAAACCGGCAAAGTTGATATCGCCATTGGAACTCATAGACTGCTTCAAAGTGATGTTGAATTCTCCAATTTGGGGCTTCTCATCATTGATGAAGAACACCGATTCGGAGTTCGACAAAAAGAGCACCTCAAAAAACTCCGTACCAATGTCGATATCCTTACGCTCACAGCAACCCCTATTCCGCGTACCTTGAGTATGGCCATGAATGAAATTCGTGACATTTCGATTATCGCAACACCCCCAGACAACCGGCTCAGTGTTCGAACATTCCTGAAGAGTTGGCAACCTGAAATCATTCGCGAAGCATGCCAGCGAGAATTGGGGCGAGGAGGACAGATTTACTATGTCTACAATGAAGTCAGGTCCATTCAGCAAGCTGCAAGAGAGCTTGCAAAAATTGTCCCTGAAGCGACTATTGATGTTGCACACGGACAAATGCCGAAGCTCAAGCTTGAAGCGGTCATGAAAAATTTCTATATGCAGAAGTTCGACGTTCTCGTGTGTAGCACGATCATAGAAAGCGGTATCGATATACCCACTGCCAATACCATCATTATCGACAGAGCATCCAAATTCGGTTTGGCACAGCTTCACCAACTGCGAGGCCGTGTCGGGCGGTCGCATCATCAAGCTTATGCTTATCTGCTGATCCCAAACAAAGAGTATCTTCGAGGCGAGGCGAGGCGCAGGCTAGAGGCAATCGAGGCTTTCGATCAACTAGGAATGGGGTACGTTATCGCCGCACACGATCTGGAAATTCGTGGAGCAGGTGCGTTGCTCGGAGAAGAGCAAAGCGGCGCAATCAATGATATCGGCTATGCCATGTATTCAGACTTTCTGAAGGATGCTGTATTGACGCTCAAGATTTCTCATACCAAACGATTTTTCGACAGTTCTCCAATTGCCAAACAGGATAGCGCTGAAATCAATCTACATGCTCCAGCACTTATTCCTGAAAAATGGATTCCAAATGTGAACTTGAGATTGACACTCTATCGAAAAATCGCAATGGCAAGCGATAATGCAAAACTCAATCAACTAAAGGCGGAAATGCTCGACCGATTCGGTCGATTTCCGAAAGAAGTCTCACTGCTATTCCATATCAGCAGTCTGAAACTACACTCAGATGTACTGGGAATTGTGAATATCAATATTGGTTCGCACTCAGGCCGGATTGTGTTCGGGACACAAGCAAATTTTGATGTGGATGGACTCAATCACTTGATCGAAAGTTATCCAGGATCGGTGAAGCTCAGCAAACCGGATTCGGCAATTCTTCTAACTCACTTACTTGATTCAGAAGACGACAGAATAAAGAAAGCATTCTTCATTCTGGACACTATTACGCCAAAGGGAGTGAATAGTACCCAACAGCATGCTACAAATTGAACCTGTTCCCTCCCGGGTGAATCAATTCAATGAGTAGATAAGGTCTAATTCGCCAGTACCACCAGAACAAGCGTCTCTGGGGGTGAAGATGCCGCCCGTCAATGTGAATTATTCCCCACAAAGCACCAACAATTATTTTTGGAGCATCCCGATCAGATAGCCGTTCACTTCTTCACTTCCAAACGACATCACCGCCAATTCTTGACTTCCGCAATCAATTCCTCAAAATAACCATACATGTTGACTACTCCCAAATTTCGAGGAGAACACACCTTAATCCCTGAATCAAATCGTCGGCGTTGTCTTGAATTGAGCTCGACACTAAGCGGTTGGTCCATCCAATACGACTCGAAATCCGATATTCGCCGGTGGGAACCCAATTGAACACCCACCAATTGGTACGAATCTTATCAATTCTGATTGGTAGGTCATATGTGTACCAGCTAGAACGCGAACACCACCGCAGTTGTCGGTTTTTTCCTGTGAGCCATAGGAATCGAAACTACGTCGGCAGGTATCGGTCCACTCCCACACGTTACCGGCTAAATCTGCAACTCCAGAAGCACTCATACCAAAATGACCAGTTGGCTGTGTCATTCTTTCCCCTCGCATTCCAAAATTCATATATTCGTTCGCCCAATCCATTCTAGGGTCATCAAAAAGCTTCTTATTATTTTTAATCAGAATATCTGATGAAAAATTCCTCCACTCACTTGCCTTGGGCAACCGAAAATTCTGACCGGTTTGTTTCGAAATCCACGTGAGGTAGTGTTGAACATCATTCCAACTAACTCCGGACACTGGGTGGTCAGGCCGAGTGTAGGAGTGCACTTTTGGCTTGTGCCTACATGAACCAGCAGCCACGCACCTGTCCCATTCTGCATTACTTACTTCATATTTAGCTATCGCCAGAGCGTATTTAGGTTGTCCGTTTGATGAGATCTCAACAGATACGAGCTCTGGAATGAGTTCACTTTGCAATGAAGCAGAGGCGCTTGCCGTGACATGCTGCACGCCCGGGTACCAGTTAGCAAATACAAAACCTGCCACGGCACTCAAGCAGCCAACAATAACACAGACAGTTGTCAGTGCCGGCAATCGCCTCATCACTCCATCCGTTCAACTCACACAGGAATCTAAATTCAGCCTGACATCGGTCCCGGCTTCTGAACCTGTTTCATCAAACCATCGTCCCAGTCACCTTCGATAACAACATGTGATGCCGCTCCCAACTGTATAGCTTCAATCAGATTGTGGCTGAGGTATACATAGATGCCTGGTTGTCGAAACTTATACAAAGCAGCGCCAGCTGAACCACCTCGTATGAACCATGTTTCCAATCCAGTCGCAGGATCATCGGCAAATGATCCAGTTTCCCAGACGTAATCACCATGACCGCCTATCAGATGAGGACGTGAATCGCGGTTTGACTGTGCATGGATGAACAGCGCCGTGCTTCCAACTTTCGACTTCAATGCAGCGTCACCCGTCAGTGCGCCAACTTTACCGTTGAAAACTACATGAGTTGGAAGCAATTTAGTCATCAATGGTAAAACATCACCCAAATTTGCGCCGGGCCCGCTATACGTCTTGTAGTTACCATCCTCGTCTTTCGGAATATAGAAATCCTGCTCACCAACGTAGAATATTTGATCGTAACTCAACTGGTTGCCATCCTTATCCTTCAAGCCGTCGCGGGGTAAAACCATGAGCGCACCGTTCATGCCGTGTACAACATGATAGGGAATCATCACCCCGCTTGGGGCACAGTGATAGACGAACACACCTGATTTGACTGCTCTCCATCGAAGCACTGTCTGCTCACCCGGCAGCACATGTGTAAGAGTGCCGCCTCCGAGTGCACCGGTTGATGCATGGAAGTCAATGTTATGCTCCATAACACTTTCCTTGGGGTTGATCAGGGTCAGTTCGACAAAGTCACCTTCGTGACAGATGATCAACGGACCTGGAACAGAACCATTGAATGTAAGCGCCCAGACTTCAGCACCTGAATCATCAACTTTCCAACGCATTTCATGAGTCACCATCGTCACTTCAACCACTTTGGGTCCCGTGCTTGCGATCTGCTCATGTTCCGGGGCATTTGGTGGTGCTACAAGTTCTTGCTTGACACGCGGAAGTGCAGCAATTTCTTCCTCACTCATGGAAGAGTGCAAGCCTGCGCGTTCCCCCGCATCGGAAGTTCCATACGCATAGGCTGCTTGATTGCCGGCCATGGCAAACGCACCCAACGCTGCTGTAGTCGGCAATATAGTTGAAGCTTTCAGAAAATCCCTGCGATCTAGTTGATGCTCCAAATTATCTGATTTAGGTTTTTCGTTTGACATAAGCATATACCTCAATTTGTCTTTAAAAATTAGTAGTAAGACTAAACGATATAACTGCGGGTGTCAACCGGGTAACAGGTGTTTCCCATGCTTTTTTTGATGTCAGAATATCCTGACAGGCGGTAACTGAAGTAATTCGCTCGACCACGGCTGTTGCGCTCATTATGGTACAGTTTCGGTAATTGATGCACAATATTGCGTTTGTACGGAGCGAATTGTGCAGTCTCGACAATGGCAACCAAACGCAAGCGGACTGCGGCGCTTGTATATTTCGGCTCAATCCGGGATTTGAAGCACCGCTTCAGGTCGGTGAGAATAGTGCGGCGAAGGCCTCTTTACGATTCAGGTTGAAATGGCGCAGTGCCTGCGGCACTGACTCGAAGCGGCTTTGGTTGAAAATCAGCGCCAGCGCAATGTTGTTGCACATCGCACGATTGCTCGGGCCATGGCCAGTACGGGTCAGACAGGCGTCTTCCTGGAATGTACGGTCCCGAATATGATGGTTGCTGTTTTCCACGGTCCAATGTCCGCGGTCCCACCTCAGCAGTTGCTCGGCATCGGCCCGTTCAGCGGCAACCGAAGTGATGCCATATATCGTCTCTGTGCTTGCACTGTTCGCTTCTTTGACTACCTCGCGGTCGCGCTCGATGCGAAACGCTTGGCGCACCTGCTTGAAATCGAACTTGTACGGGTCGTCCACTTGCAGTACTTCAATACGACGTTGCTCAATGCGACCGTGCGCCAGGGTCACCTTCTCCGAGTAACGCCGCACTTTGTGACTGTACCACTTCAGCGACTTCGCCTTCGCTAACTGCAAAGAGGTATTGTCCTTGAGCGTCAGCATATAGTCAGCCTTCCCGTCCAAGATCAAATCGACGGTTTCAAAAGTGGTGTGCAACGCATCCAGTGTGATCACTCGACCCGCAACGTCAACCTCGCTCAGCAACTGCCGAGTCACATCCAACTCCTCGCCCTTGTTGTGGAAACTGCGGCTTGCTTTCGGTATCCCACTGCCATGCTCCACAAGTGTCACTGTCTCGTAGTGACTGTCGCCATTGCGATTGGCACCGCGAATCCGCTTGCCGTCACTCGCAAGTGCCGGTAACTGTCTGATTCGATTGTGCGTGTATCGCGCCAAGACCTGCTCCAGCTGATCCGGATCGGTGTGCTGTATCACCCGGTGCAGCGTCGATTTGGAAACCGGCTCATACCGGCCTGTTTTCGGATTGCACCAGCCACCGATCGCGTGCAGCTCATTCTCAGAAAGAGACGCTGCAAACTGTGCCGCCGCCAACGATCCGTGAAATCCAGACAATTGCGCCAAAATCAAAGTCGAAAACGCACACGCCAGTGTGTGCTTGCGACCCTGGCCACGACGAAAATCCCGCATCTGTGACAAATCATCATGCAAACTGCGCAACTCCGGCAGCGAATGACCGCTGGCCTTGCCCTTTTTCTGCCAGCGCGACTCCAACTCGCCTTCCTGACACAGGACCCGCCTAGCATCACGACGCAAGGGCCTGACCAATAACCGCTTGATTGCATCATGCGCTTCGGTATACTTCCCACCCTTGCGGGAATAGCCCGCACTGTTTCCCACCGTCTCCCATCCGGCTGCATCGTACATGTTTCCGCGATGACGAGCCGGGTCTACAAACGTCTCCGCCAACAACAAACCGTGACCATAGTATGCCTCCCAGTCATCACTTAAGCGCCGGCAAATCAACTTCAGCACGTGCGAACCAAGATTCGGATAACAACCGGCATCGTCAAGCATCGCGAAACGGGTGTTGTTCGCGATCAAATGCAATCGGTGCCACTGCTGCTCAGGCTGCCAGCCAATCCAATGCTCGCGCGCAGCCGATTTAAAGGAACCGGTCTGCCACCCGCAAAGACACACCCACTGCCCCTTATACTCAACGATGTAACGCAGACTGCGACCTGCAAATCGCTTGAATCCAAGATCATGATGCGTACGCATCAGCCGATCCCACTTCGCAAATTCGCTCGTGCGCGCAAGACGTACCGTCACCTCGCCAGTGCGAATCGACTTGCTGGTTCTGCGGTCATGACTGTTCATAACCGCATATATACTATATCGGTATGGAAAAAGCCAGTCCTGCCTGCAAATTTATACAACCGTTGTGGTTTTACTGTGATTTAGTTAGCGTGGGAACACCCTGACCGGGTAAGAGAAGTATTTATATATATCAACAATATATTACTCATCTTAATTTTCTGGTGGCAGTGCTTTTGCCGCTTGGATATATTGATCGTCAAATGAATCTTGATTGCCAACAAAAAGAGGCATCTTTAGGAATTACTACTACACCGTGCATTAGCAAAACCCATCTGAATAGTCTATTCCATTAGAGTGACGTGTTCTCTGTCAACCGTACCACAGCTAGTTTTCATATACATGTAGTTTAATCCGAGCCCTCCGGCGGTGGGCAATCAACCTGAATATTTGCCAATTGATCTTCAAATCCAAAATTACGCATATCTTCTATGCGCATTGGATAAAGTATTCCATCAAGATGGTCACATTCATGCTGTACTACACGAGAATGAAAACCCTTCACTGTTCTGTCAATAGGATTGCCGTTCAAATCAATTCCCGTATATCGAATATTTGTATTTCTAGCCACTAATCCTCGCATTCCTGGCACGCTAAGACACGCTTCCCATCCGTACTGCATGCCGTCATTCAGCACTTCGATCACAGGATTGACCAAGACAGTAAACGGTATTTCGTCCGCGTCGGGATATCTTGGATTGTTTTCGACACCGAATATCACTACCCGCTTCATCACTCCAATTTGCGGAGCTGCAAGTCCAGCACCATCAGCAGCGTTCATAGTCTCGATCATGTCGGTAACAACCTCTTTCAGTTCCGGCAATTCAGATTTATTTACGGGCTTGGATTGTTCAAACAAACGAGGGTCGCCCATTCTGAGAATTTTTTGTGTTGCCATGCTACAAAATGAATTAATGAAAGCTATTGAATGTTTTGAAGACCTTAGAAACTCGGACCAGCAATGGTCTAATCCTGGTAGAAGTATCGTACTAAACAAATTGTCCCAGGTTTACGTGAATTACGCTATTATCCTTATTTTACAATTTGTTTTTTCAATAATGAATTACTCCCCGATTTTTGCCAGATTTAGTTTTCATCAATTCAATGGCCAGAGCAGAAACTACGAAGATAATAACAACACTATATTAAGGTTTCAGACGACTTTTGAAAACTTATAGAGATTCACTTTGACTTTGAATTGCCCTTCTTGAATCCATGACGTTCGCTCGCTCAATACAAATTCTTACAGCCTGCCTATTACTCGGTTTAGCCGTTACAGCCAAAGCTTCGCCTGTGCACATCGAAGTGATAGTATTTGCCAATAACAGCTCTTCAGTAAAGGATAGTGAATGGTTTCAACAGCCTGGCACATTCATAAGGGTGGATGAATTTGAGGCTCCAACCGAAGACAATTCCACATCTAACGACAATCCAACTTCCAGTGCCCAGCCAATACCAGTGCAGGCGACTCGTCTCACCAAAATTGCCAAACTGTTGGAAAATGATCCTGATTACGAACTTTTGAATTATCTGAGTTGGACTCAGGAACCAGTGAGAAAATCAAGAACCATACCGGTGCCACTCGACATTGAGCACTCGGAATTGCAGATTGTTCCCCAATATTTACTATCAGGGGAAATTCTCGTCTATGAAGTGCGGCAACTGTTGCAGTTTGAAATTGATGCGATTTACAATCCGATTCCAGATATAAGCAAAGAAACAGTCTACCTGCCTGAATCAGTAACGCTCTACGAAGGGAAAACCAGATTTAGGCTCAACGAACGTCGACGAGTTCAGATTAACGAAGTTCACTACTTTGATCACCCGAAATTCGGTGCGATTTTTACGATAAGTCGACTGAAACCACCTGAATCTTATGTGCAATAACTCAATCTTGAGCTATCGCATAACCAAAGACTCGGAATAATATTTTTTTGACGAGGTTACACCATCAAGCGTTTCTTGCAACAGAATATTGAGATTTCCAATCCCCCGCTCCATTGAACGTCTGATTTCCTCATCGGTAATATGACCGTCACCTCGCCCTGCTGCAGGATTTACAATCAGTGTCACACAGGCATAGCACAAGCCCTTCTCGGCTGCAAGTGCCGCTTCCGGCATACCAGTCATGCCAACAACGTCGCCTCCATCTGTTTCTATCCGATTCACTTCTGCTGGCGTCTCAAATCTCGGTCCCTGCGTAGCTGCGTAAACTCCACCGTCTGCCAGTTCAACGCCGCAATTATCAGCTGCTTTCAACAAAGCGCTTCTTACTTGGACAGAGTAAGGCGTAGTCATCTCAAGATGCCCGACAGAACCATCCTCCCCATCGAAGAAAGTCGATTCTCGGCCCCAGGTATAGTCTATCAGTTGATCGGGTAAAAGCAGGTCTCCTGGTTTTAAGCTTGAGCGTATACCGCCAACTGAGGCAATTGCCACTACCACGTCGATTCCAAGCTCTGCCAAAGCCCAGATATTTGCACGATAATTGATTTTATGGGGCGGGATGGAATGTCCAACTCCATGTCGATACAGAAGATAAAATTGAGTGCCACTACTAGTGGCTCGAATGATGGGGGAAGATGGTTTGCCGAATGGTGTTGCGATGTTGATTTTTTCATCAATCATCATGTCTGGCAGCAACAATGCGGAACCGGAACCCCCGATAATCGCGACTGACATCGAACTCATGAATTCCGCTAGGCGAAGCTTCCTAGACTTCTGTCTCCAAGGGTATCGATTTTGATGGCAGTTCCGAGTGCCGAACTGCAACGATTGTATTCCAACCTCGACAGCCTGGACACTGCCAGTGTAGTGTCTTTACTGAGTAGCCACATCTCTGGCATTTGTAGCGTCGCGCAGTATCGATCTCCTGATGTATCAGTTTCTCTATTAATTTGAAGTCACTGGTCGGGACTAACCCAGCAGGCATCTTAAGCTTTAAAAGAATCAGTCGATGCAGACAATGGACGGATGGATGATTCCGAATCCAGTTGATCAGATATTTTTCCGCAGATTCATCCTTTTTCTGTGCTTCGAGTGCATCAACATACGCAATCGCCAACTCCGAATCTGACGCAGCCTCTGCAGTCGCCCGCAAGTAATCTGTCAATTCGCCAGTCTTATGGATAGCCCTGTAACTTTCGGTCACCAACCCAACCGTTTCAGGGACGAATTCCGGATTCTTTTGCTCAATCGTTCGCCAGATCAATATCGCCGCTTGGTGATCTCCACGAATTGCCTTGACGCGTCCCAATTGAAGTATTGCACGAACGCAATTTGCATCGATTGATGTCGATTCCTTAAGGTACTCTTGAGCCTGATCGTAGCGCCCTTCCCGAATTGCCTCCTCTGCTTTCTCGCAATAATACTGCGCTAGTAAAGGCGAATAATCTTTGGATGAAATTCGGTTCAGATTATTGGTGATCCTGATACAGTTATTCCATTCCTTTTCCTGCTCATAAATGTCGCGAAGAATCTCGCTTGCCTGCTCCTGGTACCTTCCATCTTTCGACAGCTCGGTGAAAATCTTCTCTGCACGGTCCAGAATGCCAGCTGTATAAAAATCATATCCCAGTTCAAAAATCGCTTGGATTTTTTGCTCGCCAGTCAGGTCAGAGCGATCGATTAGATTCTCATGAATCAGAGTTGCACGCTCGATTTCCCCTCGTCGACGATACAGATTGCCCAAGGTAAGATGAATTTCTATGGTTTCACTGTCAACTTCCAGCATATCCAGAAAAAGCTCAATCGCTTTGTCGTGCTGTTCATTCAGCAAATAGTTAATGCCCTGCAGATAAACAGATGGAATTTTGCTGCGTCTTCGCCATTGGAACTTAGACGAGTTTGCGGCTATCCAGCCGGATGCCGCCGCAACTGGCAGTAATAAAATCAACCACGCCGGGTCCATGGACTTAACTCTCTCGCTTCCTTGAACTACTTGCGTCGGAAAATATTTTTTTCTTAAGCGAGGCTGTCATATAGACCAGAATTCCCGTAAGTACGCCAACAATAAATACAACAATGACCAACCAGGACAGGGGGCCGTTCCAATGTATGCCAAAATAGTAGGATAGCTCAACAACCTGCGAATTCTTGATCGTAAACGTCACCCCGACAAAGAAAGCAACCGCAACGACAACGGCAAGAAATAACTTTTTCAAGCAATCCTCAGAAACAGATGAAGCAGTTACGAAGAGGCAATTGCGGGAACGACCTCCCGATTAGTCCGCATCCTGCAAGGGGTTGTTCACCCGCTCACGCAGATTACGGCCCGGCTTGAATCGAGGGAAATATTTTCCCTCAACTGTAACCGAATCGCCGGTTCTTGGATTTCGTCCACGCCGCGCTTCTCGGTAGCGCAACTGCAAACTTCCAAACCTGCGAATTTCAACTCGCTTCCCTTCTGCCAATCCATCAGAAATGCAGTCTAGAATCACATCTACAACCATGCGTACGTCTTCTCTGGACAGTTCAATGTCCTCTCTTTCTGCCAATGCGCCAATCAGTTCCTGTTTAGTCATTCTAGAATACCTTTAGTTTGCAGTTTATCACTCCGAAGATGTGAAGAATTTCTCTTTCAGTTTCTCCCCCAGTGTCCGTACTGGCGCAGCTTCTTCTGTGGCAAATTCTTGGAATGCGTGACCTTCCGCATCCAGTTCCAATGCCTTAACAGAGAGTGAGATTTTTCTATTCTTGCGATCAATGCTCAGAATTTTTGAAGTAATTTCCTGATCAATTTCCAATGCTGCTTTCGCCTCTTTATGCTTGCTCTTGGCCAGCTCAATGTTGCGAATAACCCCAAAGACACCGTTCGAAAGTTTCACAGTCACCCCTCTGTCATCGGTTTCGGCAACGACACCTTGCACAGTTGCACCTTTACCATGTTCCGAAAGGAAACTAGTAAATGGATCTTCTTGAATCTGCTTGATTCCCAATGAAATACGCTCCCGTTCAGCATCAATCGTCAATATGACAACTTCAATGTCATCACCTTTATTGAAATTGCGGATCTGCTCTTCACCATCGTCATTCCAGCTGAGGTCGTTGATATGAACGAGGCCGTCAATTCCATTCTCAAGCGATACGAAGATTCCAAAGTCAGTCAGCGATTTGATTTCACCTTTGATTCTCTCGCCTTTTTCATGGTTGACAGCAAAATCTACCCACGGATTCTGCATACACTGTTTGATGCCAAGAGAAATTCGATGACGTTCCATGTCGATTGACAGGATCATCACCTCTACTTCATCTCCAATACTGTAAGCGGCGTGAGGGTGGACATTCTTAGAGGTCCAATCCATTTCAGATACGTGCACCAGTCCCTTGACGCCTTCCTCAATTTCAACGAACGCGCCGTAATCAGCAATGCTAGCGACCTTGCCGTACAAACGATCACCAATCTTGTAGCGCCTGTCAACATTGGACCACGGGTCTTCCGTCAACTGCTTCAAGCCAAGTGAGATTCGTGAACGCTCACGGTCGCACTTTAGAACTTTGACGTTGATTGTCTCGCCGATAGTCAGGATATCCGAAGGATGCTTGATCCGCTTCCAGGCCAGATCAGTAATATGCAGCAACCCATCGATGCCACCCAAGTTGACAAATGCTCCGTAATCGGTCAGATTCTTTACCACACCTTCGATGGTCTGACCCTCTTCCAGTGAAGAAAGAAGAGCATCTCGCTCTTCTGCCAGTTCTTTTTCCAATACGGCTTTACGAGAAACAACAACGTTGTTTCTGGCACGGTCAAGTTTAATAATCTTAAATTCAACAGGATCGGTCTCAAGTTCAAACTCTTCATCATCAAGTGATATCCTGGAACCATAGAGGGAGCCCGGTAGGAAAGCTCGGACATTATCGATCGATATGGAAAATCCACCTTTCACTCGGCTCGTGATAAGTCCAGTTATGACGCTTTGATCTTCGAAAGCCTTTTCTATTTTCTCCCAAGCGCGGGCCCTGCATGCTTTCTCTCTAGATAGGCGCGTACGTCCATTTCCATCTTCTACAGCTTCGATTTCAACTTCGACTTCGTCACCGACTTTCACGTTATATTCGCCTTTCATGTCTTTAAACTGCCACAGCGGAATTTCCGCTTCGGATTTCAATCCGGCACTTACGATGACATTCTCTCTGCCGACATGAACAATTTTGCCGAGTATTACCTCGCCAGCCCGCATTTCAGTGTCTTTGATACTTTCCTCAAACAATTCAGTAAATGATTCCATTAGTTAATTCAGTTCTCCAGATTAAAAATTAAAGTGTATTTCCATATTGAGTCTCCCCTGATTTTTCCAAAATCGTATTCAAACCATCCAGTACACTCATTAACGCTTCATCTGCATCCATAGATGAAGTATCAAGAGTTAACGCACCTTCAGGCGTTGTCAGTGGTGCATGACTGCGAGTTGAATCCCGCTCATCCCTACTCCTGATCTCATTGTATATATTATCATAGTTGACTTGAAATCCTTGATTCTTCAATTGATTGTACTTTCTTTGCGCCCGGGAACGGAGATTTGCAGTTAAAAATACTTTGAAAGCAGCATCAGGAAATACCACAGATCCCATGTCTCTGCCATCCGCCACCAGTCCGGGTGAACGATTATAGTTCCTCTGTATCGATAGCAGAACCTGGCGGATTTCCGGATGAACTGCCAGTTCCGAAGCCAGACGGCCGCACTGCGGCGAGCGAATCCGTTCGCTGATTTCCAGTCCACCCAGATATACGCTGGCCTCACCTCCAAAAGGGGAAGCAACGCATCGAAAATCAATTGCCTGCAAATGCTCAACGATTGGCTCGATCTGCGAAAGTGGCAGCGAATTTTCGCTGACAATACACGCGCATGTTCGATACAGAGCACCGCTATCCAGGAAATTCCATCCCAAGCGCAACGCCAGTTTCTGTCCCACTGTTCCTTTACCAGAACCTGCGGGGCCATCAATCGTTACAACTACACCCTCGGAATCAACCATCAATCACCGACTCTACGACGATATTCATTCCAACGTCTCTCGCAAATTTCGAAAATCCCGGAAATGAAGTATCTACACATTGGCAATTTTGTACCTGTACTTCCGCCGCAGCGACTGCCCCTGCAACTGCGAATGCCATGGCAATTCTGTGGTCGCCAAGGCTGTTCACGACGCCACCGTCCATGGTGCCTCCTTCAATCATCATGCCAGCCGGCTGTTCCTCAACGGTAACTCCAAGTTGTTCCAGCCCTCTTGCGATCGAATGGATTCGATCGCTCTCCTTGACCCGCAGTTCTTCACAACCGGAAAGAACGGTTCTCCCTTGTGCATTTGCCGCAGCGATTGCAAGTATCGGAATTTCATCAATCATTCTTGGAATCACTTCGGGACTTACATTGACGCCCTTCAAGCGATCGACGCTTCGAACGCGCAGGTCGGCGACGGGTTCCATTTCGACTGTTTGATGATTGCTGAATTCAAACGAAGCTCCCATGGATTCCAGTACTTCCAGAAGGCCGATTCGAGTCGGATTGATGCCGACTCCAGTGAGTGTGATATCCGAGTGAGGAATCAACAAAGCAGCTACGATAAAAAAAGCTGCTGAGGAAAAATCTGCCGGCACTCGTAGGTGCTGTCCCTTTAGTTCGACACCTCCCTTAACGGAAATTTTTCCATTTTGACTCTCAACAGGGCAACCGAATTTACGCAGCAAATTTTCAGTGTGATTGCGAGTCGCTCTTGGTTCAATCACGCACGTTTGAAGACGGCTATACAAGCCTGCCAGCAGAATGGCTGATTTCACCTGGGCACTGGCAACAGGCAGCGTCCACTCGATCGGCTTTAACTCACTGACAGGGGTGATGGTTACCGGCGGTGTATCCGACTCTGATAGCTCGATTGATGCTCCCATCAGACGCAGAGGCTCGACAACGCGAAGCATCGGACGGGCTGATAACGATTCGTCCCCGGTAATTTGCACCGGAAACAACTGACCTGAAAAGAGTCCAGTCAACAATCGCAGGCTGGTACCGGAATTTCCGCAGTAAATAGCCGTATCCGGCTCTCTCAATCCACATAACCCCTTGCCTTCGATGACTACGCTGGATCCGCATTCCTCGATGTTCACACCACATGCCCGGAAAGCATCAATCGTCTTTTGAACATCTTCACCGAGCAATAGTCCATCTATGCGCGTCATTCCGCGTGCGATTGAACCCAATAGTACTGTTCTGTGTGAAATGGACTTGTCACCGGGAACCGAGATTCGGCCTGCCAGCGGTGTGCTGGGACGAATTCTGAAATTGGTCAAGATACGACTTTAGTTTTGTGATCCGCCACTTTGCCACTGGGCATGATTGCGATCACGGGTAGATTTTGCAGTGGTGAGAATATCCTCGAGAGTCGCACCGTCTCGATTGGTAACACTTCTTAAGATGGCACTCAACTCGTTGATGTAACCTTCCAGTTCCCTCGCGATTGCTTCCGAATTTGCCATGCTGATATCGTGCCACATTGTGGCATCACTAGATGCAATGCGTGTGAAATCGTAAAATCCGGACGCGGCCAAATCGAAACACTCTCGATTTCTTTGGTGATTGGCGATATAGTGCACTAGGCCGAATGCGATCAGATGAGGAAGATGACTGCTTGCGGCGACAAGGTCATCATGAAGATTCACGTCCATATCACTGACCACTGAACCGGTGGTAACCCACATGTTTCGCACCATCTCAACTGCTTCATCGCCAGTCCTATCCGTCGGTGTAAGTATTGTGCGCTTTCCATCAAATAAATTCGCGAATGCAGCGGATACACCAGAATGTTCTGCACCGGCAATCGGGTGCGCCCCGACGAAGCCAGAATAATCGGTACTGAAATGCCGTTCAGTTGATTCTGCGATCTGCTTCTTGACGCTTCCGACGTCTGTGACAATCGAATCATGGTAATTCGACTGCGCGATTGTCTGAATCGTTGCATCGAATGACAGCACTGGAGTTGCAACAACAACTACATCCGAGCCCGGAACTTCCTCTTTGATGTTGTGAGTGAATCGATCAATGACGCCGAGTTCAACCGCTTTTTCCAGACTTTCAAGCGTTCTTCCAGCACCGACAATTTCCTGCACTGCACCAGCTTTGCGTAAAGCCAGTGCCAGTGACCCTCCAATCAGGCCAACACCGATAATCAGTAATTTTTTCAGTTGAAACATTTTGTAGTCAAATCACTTTGTTCTCCTGAAGCTGCCGAAATCCATCCAGAACTCGAATGTTTTCAGCTTCAGTGCCTACCGTCACACGCAAATGGTTCGGCATGTCATATCCTCCGAGCGGACGTACGATTACCCCGCAACGAAGTAGACTTTCATAGGCTTGTGCTGATGGACACTGTAGGTCGACACACAAAAAATTTCCCACTGAATCAATTACATTCAATCCCAATTTAGAAAATCCCATACACAGCGTTTCCATCTGCTCAAGATTCATCTTGCGACTGTTTTCAACATGTTCCCGGTCTTCCAATGCTTCTACGGCAGCGATCATTGCGAGACTATTGCAGTTAAATGGCTGACGAACCCGGTTCAGGAGATTGCTGATTTCAGGACTCGAAATCGAATAGCCGATGCGCAATCCAGCCAGTCCAAATATTTTTGAAAATGTACGGGTTACTATAAGGTTCGGATACTCCGAAAGCCAGTTAATGCAATTCGGATATTCGGGCTCGGCAACATATTCAGCATAAGCTTCATCCACAACTACGATGACCGAGGAAGGCACATGATTCAACAAAGTTCTCAACTCGTCAGCTCTCGACCAGGTGCCGGTAGGATTATTCGGATTGGCGATAAATATAAGTCGCGTGTTCGTATTAACTGCCGCCGTCATCGCTGATAGATTATGACCGTAGTCTTTGGCATCGATAATTCGAATATCCGCATGAACGTAAACTAGTGACAGATAGTAAACGACGAACGCATGTTTCGAAATAATACCTGCCTTGCCCGGGCTAACGAATACTCGAGCTGTCATGTCTAACAAATCGTTTGAACCATTACCGAGACAGATCTGATCCATGTCCACACTGTGACGGGCAGCGAGCGCTTTTTTCAGTTCATGGCCTGCACCATCCGGATATCGATGAATGCCTGATATTTGGCGATTGATTAACTCCACTACACGAGGAGACGGACCGAGCGGGTTTTCGTTGGAAGCGAGTTTGATCGCGCCAGAAATTCCGTACTGGCGCTCCAACTCTTCTAAAGATTTTCCGGGATCGTAGGGGGCCAAATCCCGAATGCCCGAAGTGGCCAAGCTGTAGGCATCAAACTTAGCGGACATCAACGCGTGGATCTTGGATAAGATCCCAATAACTTGAACAAGGGAGCTTCAGCCTTCAATTCTTCGAACAGCTTCACAATCGAAGAATCAGTAGCGTGCCCTTCAAAATCAATGAAGAATACATATTCCCACATTCCCTGACGGGTAGGACGGGATTCGATTTTTGTCATGTTGGTGCCGTAGCGCGCAAACGGTTCAAGAAGTCTTACCAAAGATCCAGGCTCGTTTTTCTTCGAGATCAGAATGCTGGTCTTGTCGTTGCCGGTTGCATCTACATCAATATTTCCGATGACCAGAAATCGAGTTGTATTGGTTATTTGGTCTTCAATATTGGTCTGAATAACATTCATGCCATAAATTTCTGCGGCTGCTTCGTTACCGATGGCGGCAGCGGTAGGGTCACCTTGAGTATTGACCGTAGCTTCGGTATTGCTGGCTACTGATACCTGTTTGGCTTTTGGAAGATACTCACTCAGCCACTTTCGACACTGCAAGAATGCCTGTGGATGCGCCTGTACAGTCTTAATCGCAGAAATTGATTCAGCTGAACTGATTAGTGTGTGATGCACTAGAATTTCAACCTCCCCACAAAGACGAAGAGGAGAATCGAACATTCTATCGAATGTGCTGCTGACGACACCTCCAACTGAATTTTCTACGGGAACGACTCCGAATTCAGCTCTTCCAATCTCTACGGCATCAAATACTTCATCAATCGTTGGTGCGAAAACCTCATCAACGGCATGACCGAAAAACTGATGTACTGCTGACTGAGTAAACGTACCCGCAGGTCCCAAAACCGCGATACGAGTTGGATTTTCAATGGATCGAGTAGCCGATATGATTTCACGAAATATTTGCGCCATGCTGTCGTCGGGCAGAGTTCCATCATTTCTTTCCAAAACGCCTTGCATGATCTGCGCTTCCCTTTCGGGCACGAAATACTGCGGATTCTTCTGCCTGCTTTTGACTTCGGCCACCTGTTTGCCGAGACGTGCCCGTTCGGTGATCAGATCTTGTAACTGGGCGTCAATAGCATCGATTTCCATTCTGATGGATTTTAGGGGTTTCAATTCCATGATCCAGAAACGCTGCTACTCGTCAGTTTGCGAAGCAGTGTTGTGCTCATCCGATTTTTCGCCGTCATCTTCAGAATTATTGTCAGTGACTGCTGCGACGCCGACAAGTGATTGTTCCCCATTCAGGTTGATCAGTCGAACCCCGGCAGCTACTCTCGAATATTTTGAAATTTTGCAGACTTCGGTTCTGATCAGCGTTCCACCATCAGTGATCAATATAATCTGATCGCTGTCATTCACCAGCAAAGCATCAATCATTTCCGTTTCACTGCGTTTTTTGGCCGGCAGTACAACTACACCTTTGCCTGCCCTTTTTTTCTTTGGAAATTCGCTCAGGTTTGTACGCTTGCCGCAGCCATCTGAACTTACCAGCAGCACAGTTCGGTCTTCATCACTCGGCTCAACGCAAATCATGGAAATCACCCACTGATTCTGTTCCAGTTTCATTCCTCGCACGCCTGCAGCTGTCCGTCCAATTGCCCGGATACTGGATTCGTCGAACCGGACCATGCGCCCCGCGCTGCTGACCAGCAGAATATCGGCTTTTCCACTGGTAATTCCTACATTGACGAGCTCGTCTCTTTCTTTCAACTTGATTGCACGCAATCCGTTCGATCTGATTTTCGAAAAGCTCTCCAAGTTACACTTTTTTACGGTACCGCGGCGTGTGGCCATAAAAATATATTTGCCGTTGTTGTGTTTTTCCAGCGGCAACACTGCGGTTACATTTTCATTTCTAGCCAACGCAGGTAATACATTGACGAGTGGCCGGCCTCGAGCGGTCCGACCTGCACGTTCCAGCCGATAAATTTTGGTCCAGTACACTTTGCCGAGATTGGTAAAGCACAGCAGAGTATTGTGTGTATTGGCAACAAACATTCTGCTAACGAAATCATCGGTTTTGTGGGTTGTAGCGGTTTTGCCTTTTCCTCCCCGAATCTGAGAACGATATTCAGACAGTGGCTGCTGTTTTGCATATCCTGAGTGTGAAATCGTAACAACAACATCTTCCCGCTCAATCAAATCCTCATTGCTCAAGTCGAGTGCGGCTTCCATGATTCTTGTTCGGCGCAGATCGTTCCTGCCATAAAGTTCGCGCAATTCTTTCAATTCATCCGAAATTTCTTTCATCAGCAATGCCGGAGAACGCAGAATTCGTCGTGTTTTGTCGATTTGAGCAAGAATCCCCTTGAACTCTTCAAACACCTTTTCCTGCTCCAGTCCAGTTAAATTCTGCAGACGCATCTGCAGGATTGCAACCGCCTGATTCTCGGACAACCGATAACCTTCGTCGAACACGCCATGCCGCTTTGGGCCTGGCAAATCTGAAACTCTGTCGATTTGATTTTCTTTGAGCAACTGCGAAACGACATCCGGATTCCAGAATCTTTCCATCAGTTTTTCTTTCGCTTCCGCACCGCCCCTCGCAGCGCGAATGACCGCAATCATTTCGTCCAAATTGGATAGCGCAACTGCTTGACCTTCCAAAATGTGAGCGCGCGCTTCGGCTTTTCTTAACTCAAACTCCAGTTTACGCGTAACGACTTCACGGCGATGTCGGATAAAGCCGTTCAATAAACGTTTTAAATCGAATAGCCGAGGCTGATTGTTCGCCAGTGCAACGAGATTGATTCCATAGCTAGACTCAAGTCGGGTATTGCTATAAAGATTGTTCTCTACAACTTCCGGATGCGCAGCGGCTTTCAATTCGACTACAACTCGCATTCCCGACTTGTCGGATTCATCCCGCACCATGGAGATTCCATCCAGAACACCGCCTTTCACGTGTTCCGCTATCTGTTGAATCAATCGTGCTTTGAGCACTTGATAAGGAAGCTCAGTGATGATGAGAGCCTGCTTGTTCGATTTCCCGATGGCTTCAATTTCAACCTTGCCACGGAGACGTATGGAACCGCGTCCGGTGTTGTAAGCTTCAATAATACCGGATTGTCCGTTAATGATTCCTGCAGTCGGAAAGTCCGGACCCGGTATGTATTCCATCAACTGTTTGACGGTCAGGCTGTCGTCCTCTATCAAGGCAAGGCATGCGTTTATGGTTTCGGTTAGATTATGAGGCGGCACCTTCGTCGCCATCCCAACTGCAATGCCTTCAGAGCCATTCAGCAACAAATTCGGTAATCGGGTCGGAAGCACAAGAGGCTGTTCTTCCGTGTCATCGTAATTCGGGCCAAAGTCGACCGTTTCCTTATCAATATCAGCTAGCAGTTCATGTGCAATGCGGGAAAGACGCACTTCCGTATAGCGCATGGCTGCTGCTGTATCTCCATCGACTGAACCGAAATTTCCCTGGCCGTCTATCAAGGGGTAGCGCATGGAAAATTCCTGTGCCATTCGCACAATCGCATCGTAAATTGCAGTATCTCCATGCGGGTGATATTTACCGATAACGTCACCAGTAATTCGTGCGGATTTCTTGTAGGGCTTGTTCCAGTCGTTCCCGAGATCCTTCATCGCATACAAAATGCGGCGATGAACCGGCTTCAAACCGTCTCGAATATCCGGTAAAGCACGCCCCACAATTACGCTCATGGCGTAATCCAGATAGGACTGCCGCATCTCCTTTTCGAGGTCAGCGGAAAGTGTTCTTTTGGCGAATAAAGGCACTAGTTTGAACTTTTATAAAAAACGGATTTTGCGGTATGCAAGCGGCGAAAGCAGCGCTTGAAAGCGGGTGAGAGAATGCAGTCATAACTGGCAATTATTTTAGCATGCTTCAGTGCGATAAGACCGGCAAAATTGCCGAATGAGCGCAGATAAAAAACAATGCCTTGATTGGTTAATTTTCGCCACTAATGGGGATTGGAATGGCTGCGTTCCGGCCGTTCAATTGAATTATACTTTTGTCGCATGGAATTTGCAGACACAGTGATTGACGCACGATGGGTAATCCCCGTTGACGCTTCAAACAGCACTCTTGACCATCACAGCATTGTCATAGTGGGCAACAAAATTCAACGAATTCTGCCTACTGCGGAAGCCAACAAAATGTTTAGCGCTGCCAACCATGTTCGCTTGTCCAATCACGCCGTTATCCCAGGGTTTGTAAACGCACATACGCATGCAGCAATGACGCTATTTCGCGGGGCCGCTGAAGACGTCTCGCTCGACACTTGGCTTCAGCAGTGCATCTGGCCGCTAGAGGGACAATGGGTAGACGCAGATTTTGTGCGAGATGGCACCACGCTAGCGATCGCCGAATCGATTCGTAGCGGCACCACTTGCTTGAACGACATGTACCTGTTTCCAGAAGTTGTCGGTGAGGTCGCAGAACAAACACATATGAGAACCACACTTGGCATGATCACGCTTGAATTTCCGACTAATTGGGCAAATTCGGCAGAGGAATATCTCAGCAAAGGCATGGAACTGCACGATCGATTCAGAGATTCAGAACTCGTTACAACCATGTTTGCACCACATGCACCCTACACAGTCTCTGACGACACCCTTGAGAAAATAGTAGGCTTGGCTGCGGGACATCGCCTCGGAGTACATATTCATGTTCACGAAACCGCGCAGGAGATCGAAGATTCCATCAAAATGCACGGAGTACGTCCCATAGAACGCCTGCAAAAACTGGGAATGCTCAATTCTCGATTGATTGCAGTGCACGCTACCCAACTGCTTGACGAAGAAATTAATCTTCTTGCCGAATCCAACAGTAACATCGCCCACTGTCCAAAATCAAATCTAAAACTTGCCTGTGGAATCAGTCCGGTCAGCGACCTGCTAAAACACAATGTCAATGTTGCTATCGGAACAGATGGTGCTGCCAGCAACAATAGTTTGAACATGCTGGAAGAAATGCGATTTGCTGCATTGCTTGCAAAAGGAAAATCTGCAGACGCTTCAACCGTATCTGTTCACGAAGCACTCCGCATGTCTACAATCAATGGCGCCAAAAGCCTGGGACTCGACCTGTCAACCGGTTCTCTTGAGTCTGGAAAACTCGCCGACATCACCGCGATTGACTTGAGCAGCATATACTGTTCACCGATTTATGACCCTGTATCTCAAATTGTTCATGCCGCTTCCAGAGATCAAGTCACGGATGTCTGGATTGGCGGGAAACAGGTTCTTGATAATCAGGTATTGACTTGCATTGATGAAGCACAGTGCCTTGAAATTACAAATCGATGGCACGCTAAAATCTCGGACACACTTAGCTCCTGCTAATGCAATCATGAACGCACTGAATGTAAATACAGCTGAAGTTCGTAAGTTTTCAAACATTGCGGAACAATGGTGGGATCCTTCGGGTAAATTTCGTCCGCTTCATATGCTGAATCCTCTCAGGCTGGAATTCATTCGAAATCATTCGCCAATAGAAGGAAAAACAATTCTGGATGTCGGCTGCGGTGGTGGAATTCTGTCAGAATCGCTGGCTCGGGAAGGTGCCTTGGTTACCGGACTCGATATCAGCGAAGAAACACTGCAGATTGCTAAACTTCATCTCCACGAAAGTCAGCTGAATGTTGAATATGTGTGTACAACAATAGAAAACTATGCAGAACAAATTGAGGAGAGATTCGATATTGTCACATGCATGGAGATGCTTGAACATGTCCCCGACCCGATTGCGGCGATCAATGCCTGCAGTGCTGTCATCAAGCCCGGCGGAAGTATTTTCTTTTCCACATTGAATCGTACGCCAAAAAGTTGGGCACTTGGAATCGTCGGGGCCGAATATGTTCTGAACCTTCTGCCGCGTGGAACTCATCAGCACAAGAATTTCATTCGACCTTCCGAACTCAATCGATGGTGCCGAAGTGCCGGAATCAAAATGCAGAATATCACCGGATTGCACTACAATCTGGTTTCTCGCTCATTTCGACTCGGACCGGGCATCGAAATCAATTACCTCGTTCATTGCGTACGAACTTGAACAAGTATCCGCTGGCTCTTTTCGATTTTGACGGAACGCTGGCCGATACGGCGCGTGACATGGTCAATGCGCTGAATTTATTGAGAGCGAGCAAGTCAAAGGAACCTCTTCCTTTCGAACGCTTGCGCCCACACATTTCAAACGGCACACCTGCTCTGATTCGGCTAGGCTTCAACTGCGCTCCAGAAGAAAATGGATTCCAGGAACTCAGAGAGGAGTTTCTGGATTTATATGGACAAAATCTCTATTCGGAAACTGTGTTATTTCCCGGAATTGGTGCAATCTTGGAAAAAATGAATGAAACCGGCATACGGTGGGGCATCGTAACGAATAAACCGGAATATCTGACTGTTCAAATCGTTGAACATCTAGGTTTGAGCGACAGCGTCGCCTGTGTCGTAGGTGGAGACACGTTACCGCAAAGAAAACCAAACCCGCTACCGGTGATTCATGCATGTAAATTGGCGGGAATATCACCAAACTCATCGGTATTCATAGGGGACTCAATACGAGATATTGAAGCTGGACGTGATGCCGGGCTGCACACCATTGGAGTCACTTATGGTTATATCCCCCCGCATGACGACCCAAAATCCTGGGGCGCTGATTATCTCATCGACACCGTAGCTGAAATTCCAGCGCAACTGTGGATGTAAACAAGATGCCGATAATCACAGTTGCGGATTCGGGTTGGCAATCGCTTTGAGTATCGAGACCTGATTCTGATCCAGTTCAGCCCACTCTCCCTGTTTCAGATTCTTCCTCAAATGTATGGGGCCGTAGCGGATTCGCTTTAGCCGACTGACGCGGTGGCCAACTGCCTCCCAAGCACGGCGAATTTCTCGATTCTTGCCGCGAGTCAATCGGATGCGATACCACTGATTGGCGCCCTTGCCTGACATGAATTCAATATGATCGAATTGAAGCAATTCGCCGTTTGATTGAACTCCGTTACGTAATTCCTGTAGCGTTCTTGAATTTGTCTCGCCCAGTACACGACACAGATACTCGCGCTCAATCTGACTGCTTGGATGCATTAGCCCATGAACGAGATCACCATCATTTGAAATTAGTATCAATCCAGTCGTGTTGAGGTCCAACCGTCCGACCGCAACCCAGCGACCCTCAGTTATCGAAGGTATTGATTCCAGAATAGTCGGACGATTGGAAGGGTCGGAGTGAGTACAGATTTCTCCTTCTTTCTTGTGATAGGCTATGACTCGAGTCGGTGAATCTGAGCCTGTAACTCGAATCCGCTGGCCATCGAGAATCACAATATCATTCAAGACTACTTTATCGCCAAGCGCATAGATCCCTTCATCAGAGCGAATTCTGCCTTCGACCAACCACTTTTCAATCTGGCGACGGGATCCGTATCCGGACCGAGCCAGAAACTTCTGAACTCGTTCGCTCACGCTTTTACATCAACCACGACTGAACGTGTCAATCAGGAATGCAGTCAACTCTCACTCTCATTCGATTTGACTTCGCGAGCAGCTTGTCTTTCAAGCAAATCCAGCGCTGGCAGTTCGTCGAGAGATTCAAGGTTGAAATACTCAAGAAATTTTCGAGTCGTACGAAATAGTGCCGGACGGCCTGGCACCTGTTTATAACCCGCCTGCTCAATCCACTCATTGGTCAACAGTGTTCGCATGATTTCTGTGGATACCGATACACCTCGAATATTTTCAATGTCGCCGCGTGTTACGGGCTGTCGGAACGCAATGATCGATAAAGTCTCCATTAGTGCTCTGGAGTATCGACGCGGCCGAATTTCGGATAGTTTGCGCAGCCACGGCGCAAACTCTTCACGCGACTGATACCGGTAACCATTGTCAATTCTTTTCAGCATCACACCTCGATTGTCGCAGTCTCTCTCCATCTCCAGCAGCACGCGCTCCACATCTAGCGTATCCGGTTTATCTTCATCGGAAAAAAGACTGCGAATTTGTTCCACGGATACTGGTATTTCCGAAGTCAGTACCGCAGCTTCGACAATATTTTTGAGTTTTCGATAATTAACGGTCATCTATTCGTTCAAATGAATATGAATGGGGGAATCGGCTGTAGCCTGTATGGCGTAGACTCGTTTTGAATTGATCAATTCCAGTATCGCCAGAAATGCTATGACAATTCCGGCCTTTCCTTCTTGACGGTCAAACAAATCTCCAAATGGAAGTTGTCCAGCATCCCTTAACACTTCAACAATTGATTCGACTTTTTCCTTCACCGACATGGTTTCCCGATGCATGACGATAGATGAACTACTCTCAGCCAGTTGCAGAACACCTTGAAATGCTTCGATTAAATACGCTAGTTCAACCTTTTCGAATTCTGCTGTGGTCTGAACCGGTGTTCCATGTGCATGAACCATGAAAATTTCTCGACCAATTCTCGGTCGTTTATCCAGCAGTTTCGCGATCGCCCTGATCTTTTCATATTCCTGCAGCCGCAACGCAAGTTCGAGACGCGGATCAATTTCTTCTTCATCCTCTGTTTCTCTCTGTCTCGGAGGCAGCAAAAGTCTGGACTTGATTTGAGCAAGGGTAGCCGCCATCGCCAGATACTCGCCTGCGAGTTCCAGCTGAATTTTCTGCATCAAATCAATGTATTTTGCGTACTGTTCCGCAACTTCAGCCACAGGGATGTTCAACACGTCGAAACTGTTTTTCCGAATCAAGTACAACAGCAGGTCAAGCGGCCCCTCAAAATCTTGAGTGATTACCTCAAGCGCATCGGCTGGGATATAGAGATCGCTTGGGATTTCCCTGTCTTTACTGGCAGAGGGAGTCTGCTTTATGTTGACTACATTTTCATCCAAATCATCGATATCCACTGGTTCCAACATACCTTCGAACGTCGCTCATGGTTGCTTCTGCAACGGCACCTGCACGCTCACAGCCGTCTGCAATGACTCTCTTGAGAAAATCCGGATCCTCAATATACGGTTTCGCGCGTTCCGCGTGATCACGCTGTTCTTTCAACACTTCATCGATCAAAGGGGCTTTGCATTCCAGACAACCAATTGCGGCTGTCGTACAGCCTTCACAAACCCATTTTCGAACCTCTTCACTTGAATAGATTACATGCAGATCAAATACAGGGCACTTTTTCGGATCGCCAGGATCATTTCTACGAATTCGTGCTGGGTCAGTCGGCATGGATCGTATAGATTTTTCAATTCGATCGGGGTCGTCACGAAGATAAATCGCGTTGCCATAAGATTTGGACATTTTCTGTCCATCCAAGCCGGGAACTTTGGATGCAACATTTTCGGGTACCATCGCCTCAGGTTCGGTAAGAATCTGCCTGCCGGTTCCTTCCAGATATCCCATGAGTCGTTCACGATCTCCTCGAGACAAGTTGTGAGTTTGTTCCAATAGCAGTTGAGCTTTTTCCAACGCTTCTCTGTTACCGCGTACGGTATAGGCTTGTTGAAACTCCCGATATTGTTTACCCAGCTTTTTACCAAGCTTTTTAATCGACAACTCTGCTTTTTCTCGAAAATCAGGCTCTCGACCAAATATGACGTTGAACCGTCTAGCAATTTCTCGAGTCACTTCGATGTGAGGCACCTGATCTGCTCCAACCGGAACCTTCGATGCGCGGTATATCAGAATATCCGCACTCTGCAATACAGGATAGCCCAGAAATCCGAGCGTCGACAGTTCCCTGTCTCTCAGCTTTTCTTGTTGGTCTTTGAAACTGGGCACGCGCTCAAGCCAGCCGAGTGGACTCACCATGGACAATAAAAGAAACAGTTCGGCATGTTCGGGAACACGAGACTGAATAAATATCGTAGCAAGCTCCGGGTCAACGCCTGCAGCGAGCCAGTCGATAATCATATCCCAGACATTGTCCTTCATGGAAAATGCAGATCCAACTTCATACTCGGTAGTCAGTGCATGCCAGTCGGCGACAAAATAGTAACACTCGTGAAGGTGCTGCAGCTCGATCCATGGTTTGATGACACCGTGATAATGTCCAAGATGTAGACGACCCGTCGGCCGCATGCCGGAAAGCACGCGGCTAGGCTGGCCAGGTATGTTCATAAGCAGTTTTCTCCTATTTCCCGCTGGGTTTTTTCAAGCAATCCATGTATCTCAATATGTTACTCACAATTCAGTTTATTCACTTGCTGATTCATGCACATCTCAAGAAAATCAAGCGCATTTCCTTTTCCCGGAATCTCCAAATCCTGGCTGATTTCAACCAGTGGCTCCAGCACGAATCGCCGTTCGTGCATTCGAGGATGCGGCAACGTCAGCTCCGCTGTCTCTAGCTGTTCGCTTCCATACAGCAGAAGATCAAGATCAATTCTGCGTGGCCGATTCGGCAGACCGACCCGTATTCTACCAATTGCTTTTTCGAGTTCCAGCAGGTGCCTGAGTAACGGCAGCGGTGCCAGAGTCGTTGAAATCCAGCAAACCGCATTCACGAAATCAGGTTGATCAGAATATCCAACCGGCTCCGACCCGTAGAGCGACGATCGTGCAACCACAGTGCAATGTCTGGATTGATCAACCGCATTCATGGCTTGAATGACTTGATACTGCGGATCATCAAGATTACTTCCAACCCCGATGTAAGCGGCGGCTTCGTCTCGTCCGGTCATACTCCGCGAGACCTTCTCTTTCTTGGCGACCGATCTTTTCTCCTTTGACTTCTTTCCATCATTTCAGTGCGAAGGTCAACCCACTTCCCGCACAGCGCCGCATCCACCTCGCCGAAATTTGCCCGCAGTTCAAAAAGACGAAGTGCCGCCCGAAAACTTCTGTCGTGCACTACTTTACTGCGCCCCGGACTTTCATTTTCAAGCCTTTTCTGAAGCTGCCAGATATCCTGAATTCGATACCCATGCATCCGCGAAATAAATATTCTTTGATTCTGCTGAGTCAGCATATTCTCTGCAATGGGGAGTATCCTGTGATTCTTGTTTCCAGAACGCCGGCGTCGCTCAAGAATCGCACGTAAATAAGGCATCCACAGTATTGCTGCCATCGTATATGCCATACTCAAAGGTTCCGCGCGTTGTACACGCTGATCCGCATCTTGGAAAAGCAGATTCAGCCAATGAACTGCACGGTCATCCACCCCAATCCCGCGGCTGTCCGAATAGGCAGGAAAGAGTATTGGAAAGACAGCATGTTCGTTGAGCAGTTGAAAGGTTGGGTACGCATGCCCGTTAAAGAATAATTTTATGAACTCATCACCAAGACGCGAATGCGATACATCACGGAGCAGGACAGCAAGCTCGGCGACAGGTTGCACTGTGTTCGCGTCTAGCTTGAATTCGAGCGAAGCCGCGAATCGGATCGCCCGAAGCATCCGTACCGGGTCTTCTCGATATCGATGCTCTGCGTTGCCGATTACACGGATGACGCCCTCTTGCATATCTCGGAATCCATCCGTATAGTCGAAAATTTTCATATCTGAAGGATGCAGATACAGTGCATTAATCGTCAAATCCCTCCGGAATGCATCTTTTTCGATATTTCCAAAATTATTATCTTTCAGGATTTTTCCAGTGGCTGAAATGTTTCGCACCCTGCTGAAACGGCTAGAGGAACCCGGTGCTGACCGGTAAGTAGCGATCTGAATGAGTTCAGCACCGATTCGCACCTCGGCCAGCCGAAATCGGCGGCCAAATACACGACACCTGCGAAACAGTCTTTGAATCTGCTCCGGCGTTGCACTGGTTGCGACATCAAAGTCTTTAGGATTCTTGCCGAGCAGCAGATCTCGAATACAGCCTCCTACAAGCTCTGCTGAAAAACCGGCAGACTTCAGAATTCGGGTGACATTCACCGCTCCAGAGCTTAATCTTGAGCGTGAAATCCCATGCTCGGAATTCGCAATAACCCTCGGCAGCGTCATCAATTAACGACCTGTTCGGAGCAGAAATTTGAAATCTTTAATTGTGATACCATTTATCGTTTATGTTAGTTGCACGTCCGCTCCCTTCGTCTAGCGGTCAGGACATCGGCCTCTCAAGCCGGGAACAGGGGTTCGATTCCCCTAGGGAGCGCCATTTGAATTTTTGTTGTCAATCGGAGGTAAGACCGTGGTTCACTTGATCAGTGACGAAATTCCTACACCAACCTTGAGCGTGATCGATGTCGATGCCGAAAATTTTTTTGAACAAATTGTCGAAAAATCTCGAACTGTTCCGGTTGTGGTAGATTTTTGGGCACCCTGGTGCGATCCGTGCAAAACCCTCACCCCCATCCTTGAAGAACTTGCAAACGAGTATGCGGGTGAATTTCAGCTGGCAAAAATCAACATCGACGAACAGCAGGAGCTGGCGATGCAGTTTTCTGTACGTAGCGTACCCAGCGTTTTTTTGATCAAAGACGGCGCAGTTGTAGATGGCTTTCAGGGAGCACAACCTAAAAATCAAATCCAGCAATTTTTGTCGAAACATGTTGCTCAAATAAATCAACCGGTTGAAGATCCAATACAAAATCTGGTCAATCAAGGTCGAGTTTCCGAAGCCATTGAGCAGTTAAAAAATGATGATTCAGACGCTGCTCTTCTTCGTCTTGCAAATCTCTACCTGCGCCAGCAGGAATTTCAAAACTCTAAAGAGACGCTCGCCAAGGTAAAGGAAGCTCACAATAATCCTGAGTACAAATCCATCAGTGCAGCGTTGAAGTTCATCGAACTTGCAGAAAACAGCCCATCTGAAGAAGAATTGCGCAACCAAATCCAGCAGGATGAAAAAAACTGGCATGCTCACTATCAACTCGCCGCAATCAACCTAGTTCGAGGAGACGCAGTTTTCGCCCTAGACACCCTGCTTGAAATCGTCAGACAGGATCGCTCTTTCAATAACGATGCCGGAAGACGTGGACTGATCAGAGCTTTCGATATGCTGGGCCAAAACCACGAACTGGTTCCAAAATACAGAAGCCTCCTTGCACGCACCCTGAACTAGCCTCTTGGATGATGCTGCCGAAGCAACTCCGAAAGGTGTTGTTTCGAGATATGCGTATAGATCTGAGTAGTTGACAGATCGCTATGTCCTAGCATCTTTTGAATGGTTCTGATATCAGTACCATTATTCAGTAAATGGGTGGCAAATGAATGTCGCAAGGAATGCGGTGTAATTTCAGTTTGGATTCCTGCCTTGAGAGAATACTTTCGAATGTTCACCCAGAAAGCCTGTCGCGTCATTCTTCTTCCGCGCGCAGTCACGAATAAATCATCGCACACCCGGCCATTCAGAAGTTCCGGCCGGTGATGCTGGAGATAAATCCCTATCCACTCCACTGCGAACTCTCCCAATGGCACTAATCTCTCGCGAGAACCTTTTCCGGTAAGACGTACCCAGCCATTGTCCAGGCTCACTGCATTCACCGAAAGACTGACAAGTTCGGATACTCGCAGCCCCGCACCATACAGAGTTTCCAGCATGGACCGATCCCGTACTCCTATGGCTGTATCTGTATTCGGTGCTTCAAGCAGGTACTCTACTTCATTTTCGGTCAACGTTTTAGGGAGCGATTTACCGATGAACGGAGAGGAGATGTCATCTGTTGGGCAACTCTCCATTTTCGATTCGGTCACACAGTAACGGTAGAAACGGCGAAATGCACTTAACTGGCGCGACATGGACCGCGCACTATAACTGGACCGACTCGCCAGAAAACGCATGATATCGCTGCGATCGATTTGAACCAGTGACTTGCCACTGGAATACTGCCACTTCGCAAGTGAATTGATATCTGACCGATAAGCATCAAGCGTCTTTTCTGCCAGTCCCGATTCTGACCATAGGTTATCTGTGAATTGATCGATCAAACCCGTATCTTCCGGTGAAATTTCGACTGTTTGTAAATCAGACATTCCGAAGCGCAATTTATTTGGATTGAGGTAAATTTCTCAGCCGATTATTGATCACATGCTTGCTTCGAGGATCCAGCGTCGCGTCCCTCAACTCGGTATAGATGATTCGTGCATCATCATAAAATCCGATTACTGCCAATTCATCGGCTGCTTTCAGCCGTGCGGACCTGCCCCAGTTGTCATTCCAATTTCCACCCATTTTTGCTGAGTGAATCAAGAGTTCAGACGCATCTTGGCTACGATCTTGCGCCGAATAAGAATCGGCTACCCAACGCAGAATTTCGCGCCGAGCCTGAATTTCACTGGTATGGCGATACAGGCTGCGAAACAGCGAAATTGCAAAATCGTGCTGTTCGCTTTCCTGCAAATCAAAAACGACCTGCATAATTCGATCAATCGTCATCTGTTCTGTATTGGGTGGTAACGCGTCGATCAGCTGGTTCAGCAATTCCAAACTCAGCTTAAATTCCTCCACAACAATGGCAATTCGCGCTCTTCGCAGCAGCCATGACTGTAACTGATCCCCCTGTTTGGGCTGATCCATGGCATTCATGATGAAGAGAGCAGTCCTGTAGTCATTGCGATGCAGCGCCCGGCTTGCCAACAGACTCTGGATTTTCGGTGATGTTTCGGCAACATCCAGAAGATGTAGACGAACATAGACCGACTCAAGCAATCGGATAAATCCTGCAGATTCGAGTTCATTGGCCAATGCTGCTACGCTCGCACTGTAAATATCCGAGTTCGTTGCGCTGCCCGCAAGAAACGAATAAATTGCTCGCGCCGTGACCGGCGAAGTGATTTCATACTCCTGAGCCAACTGATGCCAACTCTGGTCGTCACCCACAACCAGATTGAAATCATTACCAACACTAAGTGCATATACATCATAGGCAGCAAGCAGATGCTGCTCGGTGTTCAAAGGCACCAGTGAATAACGAATTCGATCAGATTCGCTGTCGTAGGGTAGCGACAATCCTTTTTCGATCGCTGTAATCTGTATTTCCAGATCATTCAAGTTGCGCGCTGCCATATTGATTATGCTCCACAGTTCAGCACTCAGCAGTGGATGTTTCTCCAGTTCCTCCTCCATTTTCAAGCCCAACTCAATCACTTCAATTGGGCCCAGTGCCTTGCTCTGAAATTCCGAAAATAGAAGAAGCAATTTGCCTTCTGTAGTCTGAAGCGCAGCCACGCGCTTTGCCGCTTCCTCATTAAATCCCGTAAGAAACAAAATGCGGATGTAACGATGCTCCCAATCCGGACCGCTCGGTCGATAATCCCGGTTGAACGACGTCAGTGCAATTTCCGCATCTTCCAGAAGACTGTCCGCAACATAGCTTTCTGCTATCAATTCGCGCCACTCAATGATCCGCTCCAGTTCATACGGCAGTTCCCAAATCATGCGTCGAAGACGCTTCCGAGCATTTTCGTACTGTCCAAGACCAAACTCAGCCTTAACCGCATAAGATTGCATGTCTGCATAAAATTCGTACGGAACAGTATTCGCGATTTCTTCAGTTCTTTGAATAATTCCATTCCAGTCTTCGGTCTGTAATGCGAGCTGGTAATAGAGCATTTCCCAGCCCATCCAATCTTCCGAATCCTCGTAATCCGGGCGAGAATCTTGCAAAAGCGCATAGCCCAGTTGAACCGTGCCTAGTTCGATCAGGGATTGAATTTGCTCAAGTGACGTTCCCGTAGGAAAGTCCGGCTTCTCCTCTTCCTGCGTAGTGCGGTCTGTATCGTCAGCTTCTTCAGTTAATTCTGCACTCGCCGCGATTTGCTGCTGCTCCTCAGAAGTGTTTTCAGACTGGAGCTGTTCGCTTTCTGTGACTTGCGCAACAACCACGGGAGAAACCGCGAATGCGCCAATCACCAAAGACAGACAAAGACAGCCTGATGTGAAACTGAAAAATACGTCAGAAAAATAGCGCAACAACCGAGTTGTTCCCTTCGTTTGAAGCCGCATCTGCGGATGGCGGCAATACAAGTTCATTACCGTCCTAATTTTGGTTCGAACGTACTGTACAACGCTGAACGTAAAAGCCGCCCGAATTCGAGCGGTATTGGGGTTGAATTATTTGATTTTTTCCTTGATTCGTGCAGATTTACCGGTGCGTTCTCGTAAATAATAAAGTTTCGCACGTCGAACGGCACCACGACGTTTTACCTCGACGCTGCGAATCAAGGGACTGTGAGTCTGAAACACACGCTCCACACCTTCGCCATATGAAATCTTACGTACGGTAAAGGATGAATTCAGGCCACGATTGCGTTTGGCAATGACGACCCCTTCAAACGCCTGTTGACGCTCTCTTTCACCTTCCCGTACCAAAATTACTACACGGACCGTATCACCTGGAGAAAATTCCGGTTGATCATCTCCAATCTGCTCAGCTTCAATTGCGTTAATCAAGTTTCCCATCATGATTTCTCCAAGTTTTCATACTCGTCCTGAAATTCTTCCAGTGCCTTTGTACTTTCATCATCCAATTCAAAAGTCTCAAACAAATCCGGACGACGCAGCCAAGTGCGCCCGATTGACTGCTTCATTCGCCATTGGCGGATTTGTTCATGATTACCCGACGTCAGGACTTCAGGAACCGACAATCCTTGAACAACCTGCGGGCGCGTATAGTGTATACAATCCAGCAGTCCGTTTGTAAAAGAATCTTCTGAACTGGATTCTGCATTCCCCAATACGCCAGGCACCTGTCGCACGACAGCATCAATCATTACCATGGCCGCCAACTCACCGCCGGACAACACATAATCGCCAATTGACCATTCCTGAGTTTGGATTATATCCAATGCGCGCTGGTCAATGCCTTCATAACGCCCACACAACAGGATCAATTCCGGTAGTTCAGCCAACTTGCAGACATCTTCATGCTGCAAACGCCGACCCTGCGGACTCAGGCATATCACCGGTGTACTCTTACTTTTCTTACTTTCTCCGCGCCTTAAATTCGAAATGCACGAAATTATCGGCTCTGCCAGCATCACCATTCCAGGACCGCCGCCGAACGGCCGGTCATCCAGAATTTTATGCGAACCTTGGCCGTACTCCCGCAGATCAATTGGGTCGATATGAACTATGCTGTTCCTGATCGCTCGCCCAGTCACGCCATAATTGGTGATCGCAGCAAACATCTGCGGGAAAATGCTGACAACACTTATCCGCATAGTTGTCTCAGTTCGCTCCGATTGAAGTCAATAGTCTGTAAACCAATCTACAATGATTCTTCCGTCTTGCAGACTTACTTCACGAATCACGCTCAACGTGTAAGGAATCAGGTGTGTGGTTTCTCCATGAACCACTAGAACGTCATTTGCACCGGTTTCCATCATCTCTTCAACTGTGCCATAAATTGAGCCGTTTACATCAACTGCCTGCAATCCAATCAACTCGAACCAATAGTACTCTCCTGTACCAAGATTCGGCAACGCAGATATGGGAAGTCGAACATCCGCACCTTTCAATGCAAGAGCTTCGTCTCGAGTCGCTATGCCCTCAAGTACCGCAATAATGAATTTGCCGTGAAGCTGGCTGGAAGATACCCGAAAAGAAGACTCGGTTTGACCGGAAACTTCCAATATCCAATCCGAGTAGTTGAGCAGATTTTCCGGCTGTTCAGTAAAGGCTTTAAGCTTTACCTGCCCTTTGATCCCGAATGCATCCAACACACGGGCGACAACTACGCTCCTGCCACTCGCGCTCGGCACCAGACTGTTTCGCTAAGTTCTTGCAGATTTTACGAGCGTCCGAACACGGCTAGATAGTTGTGCTCCATGCGATACCCAGTAATCGACCCGATCCAGATCGATTTTCAAGTTTTCCTCGTTTTCGCTCGCAATGGGGTTGAAGTAGCCAACCTGCTCGATGAATCTTCCAGTAGGCGAGCGCCGCCTATCTGCAACTATGATCGAATAAAAAGGTCTTTTCTTCGCTCCACCGCGCGCCAGTCGAATAACGACCATCCGTCAAACACTCCAAATGTATTGTCAATTAAACCGTGTAATTATATTCAAAACTGTAATTCCATCATCAAATTTTTGTAAATATCAGGAATTTGCACTTCCCTGCTAACCTCACGAAAACCGTTGACGATTGCCAACCTTAAATTTCACTTGGATCGACCGAAAAACCCAACCCTTTCCGCATCACTGAATGATACATTGGCATTTTCATAGTACGACAACACGGCGATGATACGAGGCCTGGCACCTTTTACTGGTGTAATTCGATGCGCAGTATTGCGTCCTTTGAATATGTTCAGCGTTCCTGGCTCTAGCGGCAGTGTCGCCACCCGATCATCCTTACCTCCCAACAGACGGGAAACGCCTTCATAGTTTGGGGCGCTACTGCTTCTGAGTCCGCTTCGATACTCGAATAGACCGCCAGACCTGGGGGATTGCAGCAACAGTGTGGTGGTAAATTCGGACCGATCAAAATGCCAGTTCAAAGCTTCTCCCGCATAGTATGTCATGACATTAATTCGTGCTAGCGGGTCTGCCATCGGATGGAGCTGAGGCTTACCCATTACTGCCGCTAGAAAATCAATCAGCGGCTGCCACTCGTATATTCGAGTGATGAGATTAAATGGAATCTGATCGCCGCATATCGTGTGATTGATTGTCTTGAATCTGCTGAGTGCCGGATGATCCGATTCTACACCTTCAAATTCGTCATCAAAATAGATATTATGCTCCCGGCAATGAGTAAACGCATCGGTCTGAATTAGCGGTTTCAATTCAGCAACGCATTGCTCAATGGATGAGAGTCGAACAAAGTCTGCAAGACTGAACATGCCAAAGTGGTGAATTTCGCTCTGGCAGCACCGAATCAATTCATCGTACGGCGCACTGTCCGGGCGATCAATGGGATAGAGATTTAGGTTTATATGCTGCCTCATGCTTAAAACTGGCACCATGTAGGAGAATAAATCATTGAACTATAAAAGTTTGATGTCGATAAACGAGACAGACTGAGATACTACCAAACTACAAGCACTCAGAAATCCGACCGAAATATTGGCCGAAATCAGGCCAACTCAACTCCCGTACAACTGCTGTCTCTGGTGTAATTTTGCAATTTGCTCCAAATGGTCTTATACCTTGTCTGCGCCTCACCCTGACACGACTTTATGAATCTACCGTGTTTCAGGAATCCTTCAGGAGCCATAATTTCCAGAGCAGCTAGGAAGTCTTGTGATATCCGCTGCTCTGACACTTCTACACCAAATTATATGAATGGATTCACCGCCAGCAGCAGTTCCTCTTTAACCTAAATGTCCATGTGAGTGGAAGTTGGTACTACAGTGTCCAATTCGTGGGCATCAGCCCTGACTCTGTCAAGTGCTGCCTTGTTGAAGTTGTACTCAGTAATGGTTACGTCGACACTAAATTCCTTCTCAAACTCATCAATTAAATCTGTACTTGTATAGCCGGCCCAAGTGAAGATGTATAGTTTACTTTCAGCATAAGATACATTCGCTATTAGAAGTGAGATAGCTCTAACAGTACAACTTGAATTGCCACGATTTCATCATTTACACCTGATCAAATTAGAACCTTGTTTGTATTTCACAAACTTAAGTATTTTTACTAGAACAGGTTATGATGAATTCAAGAGCAAATAGATTACAAATAATTTGCGTTCTTCTCGCCGTTTTACTGATTGAATGATTCGTATAGTCTACGATTTCTTGATCGTCCTCCAATATTTATGAGATTGGGATCAATAAACTTGACTTAACACGAATTAGTAAAGTACAAAGAAAAATTGAACTATACATGGCAAATTCCGTTTTCAAGTTGACAGAAAGAAGTGTTCAGAATGACTGTTCATTTGAGCCAGGTTACGCAATTGAGTAATCACTAAAAGTAGTGCGCCGGACGAAAATCGTAAATTCGGTTATTTTCTAACCCTAGGTCGCGTTGTCGGTTCTGAGGAACGTGAGGAAAGCGATGAACCATTCAAGAACAAGATGAAGCGGCTGGACATGCAACTGCGCGACCAGCAAGCCGAAAGTGCACGGCTGTATTTCGCCATTGCCGCTAATCTTAAGGCAATGGTGTTCGCGGGCGGGAATCATGAGTATTGACACGGCCTTTTTGCGCTGCTGCATCCAGACTTTGGAAATTGTCTTAAACGGGGTCGACAAGCAAAAGGAGGCGGACACTGATCTTTACGACATTTACCAGGCAGCCTGCGTCAAGGAGTTCGAACTGGTTCTTGAGCAGAGCGGCAAACTGTTGCGAAAACGCCTTGCAGCATACTTTTCCAGCAACCGACAGGCGGATCGTCTGACTTTCAAGGATCTCTTCCGAAATGCTGCCAAACACGGGCTGATCGAAGCGGAAACAGTTGAACGATGGCTTCACTACCGCAACAATCGAAACGATACAGCGTATAACTATGGTGAGGATTTAGCCGAAGCTACACTGAGGCTGCTGCCGGCGTTCGTCGCCGATGCGAAGGCATTGGCTGACGCGATTGAGGTGGCGAATAATGGCTGAAAATCGGCTCCATCTCTTGCCGAGGCACCGTCTGGTGCTGGAAGCGCTGTTGCGAAAGCATCTACCCGATGTCGAAGTCTGGGCCTATGGCAGCCGTGTGAATGAGCGAAGCCATGACGGCAGCGATCTTGATTTCGCGTTGCGCGGACCAGGCCTGAACGAGATCCCCATTAATTTCCTAGTCGACTTCGAAGACGCGGTCCGAGAGTCAAACATCCCGTTCTTGGTGGAAGCGCGTGACTGGACAGCCCTGCCGGAGCGATTTCATCAGGAAATCGCGCGGAATTATGTGGTGCTGGTAGGGCGAAAAGGATAGCAAGCCGAGGAAGGATGGCGTGAAATTCTTCCAGAAGAGTTGGTGTGTAATTTTGATTCTATGGTGTGCTTGTGAAGTCAACAGACAGGCAACTCGGTCCCTAACCATACTACGGTGCGTCCGGGATTGTAGATTACATCGACGGCTATCTCCTTAACGAAGAATGTCTACTCATTGCCGAAAACAGCGAAACCCCACATACACAAAATCCACCAATAGCATTTCTTGCTGACGTGAGGTTCGGAACCGCAACAAAGGAAAGCCCAATCCCATATTTGACAGAGTTTTATGCCAACTAATATTATTCATAAATAAGATTAACTAATCCTTTTAGTGTTTGTTATCTATTGAATATTAATTTCAATATCTAGTTTCATGTCAGTTATGCCTGATTTTCAACAGTGCAAATATCACCATATGGAAATATACTGAGACAATTGAGTTAATACCTGTCCTAGAGCATTTAATTTGACATCTCCAGCACTGAAAGCCTTCGGCAAAACGTTTCTTTATTCGGTGTGGCTGCCGATTGCAGTCGTTATTCTGACAGCGCTTCGATTCGTCGTCTTTCAAGAAGAACGAGGTTTTAATGAATTCAATTTATTAGGTTTTATTGCCCAGATTGCAGTGCTTTTTCTTTTCGCCTGGCCAAGCGGTATTCCTCTAACTCTAGCACTTCGGAAACTTCATCGCCGAGCACGAAATACCTCGTTCTTTCTGGCAATAATATTCGTTCCACTTTCCGCCTATGCAGTCATCATCGGCGGTCTGTTCGGACCTATTGGAATCTTTGCATATGCGGCTGTCGCTTCTGTACCTACTTGGCTGATTTTGGGCATTGTTACAGCCTTCCAACGCCACCGCTCATTATCAGACTGATAAAACCGATAATCTGACTTCCCCTTGTTACTGCATTGGGAATTTGTCGGAAAGGTTGTCCATACCAGGAATCGATATTTTTCCTTTGTTTTGTGAGAACTTTCGCGTCATTTTCTGCATTTTGTCAAACTTGCGCAACAGTTGATTGACAAATCTGGCTTCGACACCGGCACCGGCACAAATTCGAGCTCGTCGAGTTCCCCGTATAATCGCCGGATGCTGTCGTTCGTGCGGAGTCATCGAATTGATGATCGCAATATCTCGCTTGGTATTCTCCTCAAGCTTGTCCATATCCGGCATTTTAGCGGAAGACAATCCAGGCAAAAGTTTTGCAATGCTCGACATGCCGCCCATATCCTGCGCCATCATCATTTGATCGCGATAATCTCCCAGGTCAAATCGTCGTCCCTTGCGCAACTTCTGTTCGAGATTTTGCACCTTGCCTTTGTCTGCTTTCTGCTGTGCCGATTCAATGAGCGAAAGAACATCACCCATTCCCAGGATTCGAGATGCGATGCGATCAGGATGGAATTGCTCCAATGCATCTACTGCCTCGCCTACGCCGATGAACTTAACCGGTTTGCCTGTTATATGACGTACCGAAAGCAGCGCACCTCCACGGGTGTCGCTATCCAGCTTGGTAACAACAACACCTGACAAAGGCAGCGCATCGTTGAACGCCGACGCACTATTTACAGCATCCTGCCCTGTCATGGCATCAATTACGAACAACGTTTCATCCGGCGAAATACCCGCATGAATCGTACAAAGCTCATCCATCATCTGGTCATCGATGTGCAGCCTTCCGGCAGAATCGATTATCACTACGTCTGCCGGTAGGCTGCGAGCGTAAGCGATAGCGGAACGTGCGATTTCTTGCGGTTCTTGGCCAAGATCGGTCTCATAAAAATCTACCTCAGCCATTTCAGCCAGTTTTCTCAGCTGATCGACTGCAGCAGGACGATAAACGTCAACACTTGCAACCATTACTCTTTTCTGAAATTGTCGCTTCAGAATTCGAGCGAGTTTACCAACCGTAGTCGTCTTGCCTGATCCTTGCAGACCTGCGACCAAAATAACCACGGGCGGCGTTCCCGACAAATCCAGCGGCACATTCGAGTCGCCAATTACGCGAGTGAGTTCTTCATGCACAATGCCAATCATGGTCTGGGCCGGCGTAAGGCTGCTCAAAACTTCGGCACCCGACGCCCTCAATCTGACTTGGTCTATGAACTCCCGCGCTACAGGTAATGCTACATCGGCCTCAAGCAAAGCTCGCCGAACTTGACGAAGAGCTTCTTCGACAGCCTTTTCAGACAGTTTGTTTGAACCGCGGATGGTGCCTAGAGCCCGATTGATTCGATTTCGGAGTGATTCAAGCATGGTAGATTTAATTCCTTTGTAGATTACACTTACAATAAGAAATTGGATATTTCAAGTTATATTCAATAAACTTTAGATTTTGTTGATAGATTAATCAAAGACTCGATTGGACGACATCCCTGAAGGCATACTGTTTGCCTCTCTCGCACTGCTGATCTGCCTGTCGGCATTTTTCTCCGCTTCGGAAACCGCAACGATGGCAGTGAACCGCTATCGTCTGGCTGACAAAGCGAACAAGAAAGACCGAAGAGCTATACTGCTCCAGAAGCTGGTCCGCGAACCTGATCGGCTGCTCGGCACTATTTTACTAGGCAACAACCTGGTCAACAACGCCGCCGTAGCAATTACAACAATGCTCGCCTGGAAATACTACGGTGAAGCGGGCGTTGCGGTATCAACCGCGTTCATTACGGTGGTAATCCTTGTCCTTGCTGAAATTCCACCCAAAACAGTAGCAGCAATCTATCCTGAGCGAATTGCATTTTTCGCAGCTTTTTTTCTTGATGTTCTTCAGAAACTGTTTCATCCAGTCGTATGGTTATTGAGTTCGGTCGTCAAACTGCTTAAACTGCTGCCTGCCTTTCGGCAGATACAAGTCTCTGATTCTCTGGATACCGACGAGTTGCGCGTCGCAGTGAAAGCCTCTGAGCATCATTTCGCACCCGATCAGATGGAACTGCTCTTAGGAATTCTGGAGCTTGGTGCGCAATCCGTCGACAAAATCATGGTGCCTCGCAACGAAATTCATTCAATTGATCTTGATGATGACATATCGGACATTGTCGAGCAAATATTCACAGAAACTTTTGCCCGCGTGATCGTATATGAGAAGTCCTATCAGGATATTAAGGGAGAGCTTGAAATTCGTGCATTGCTACAGAGTTGTCATCGGCAAGAGATCACCAAAGAAAAGATTATCGAGCTCCTCAAAGAACCCATATATTTGCCAGAAGATTCAAGGCTGCTGGAACAGATTCAGCGGCTCCAACGCAGCCGCCGCAATATGGGCATTGTCGTTGATGAATATGGAGAAGTGGTGGGACTCATTACCATACATGAAATGCTGGAAGAACTCGCTGGATTCATAGACCCTGATACGGAAACGTTCAAAGCTGGAATCATAAAGGAAAAACAAGGCACTTACCTTGTGAATGCAATGATGAATGTCCGCGAGTTGAATCGGGCAATGCAATGGGATTTGCCGACGGACGGACCCAATACGCTGAATGGCCAGATTCTCGAACAAAACGAAGATATTCCCCAACCAGGTACGACATTTCTGATCAACGGCTATGCCATTGAAACCGTTCGGGTACGAGGCGGTGCGATAGACGTTGTGCGCATCCTTCCGAATGCAAATGTGCCGGATCCGGTGACTGACTCAGAATCGGAATCGGGAAAGTTATTGCAGTAAGTGCGCAGAGTGCTAGTCTCCATTGAGGCTCACCAACTCACAATCCCTTATGACGTCGCATAGGAAGAGCGCAGTGAGGGAGACAACGCACTGGAGCGGCGGATCCGACCCCTGATTCGCTGGAAAACGCTCGCTACAGTCGTGCAGACCAATCAGACTTCTACGGAACTGAGCGGACCATCGTCAGATTCGCCTCAGGCGCTACACTCTACGATGTAGGATTTAATTGCCTCTGGCAAACTCCTAGTGATGAACATGGCGGCGACCTGATTTTCATACAGGTACAAGGTAGAGAAAGTTGTCTGACAAAGTCTTGCATTCCCCGGATTGTTCGCTGTACCGTTACGGCACCGGAGTACTTTTCACGGCCCAGTTCTTATGAATCCTATCGCAAAGGATCAACCACAGTCAGAAATGGAAACCGATTAAAGTCGGTGTCGCGGGTGCAGACCCGACTGATGCCATGCTCGCACATCAGCACTTCAGTCCTGAGGTCGTGAAACAGATTGCCTCGTACATCCGGCAATTCCTGCAGAGTCTGCGCCAACACTGTGGCATGCCTTTGCGTTGGAGTCAGCAACTCGAATCCAGGCGAATTCAACAACGCTTTGATAAATATCCAAGCTTTCCACTTTCCAAGGTGATCATGGGGATATGGGCATACGTAAGTGTGTAGTCACTCCTAAGAAATCGTAACAGACATTTCAAGTGAGAAACGCCCCTGTGCCGAATTACTGGCAGCGTGCAATACTATACCGCAGCATTGACTGTGAAATGGTGATCCCCGTCAGCCGCAAAGATCAGGACATTCGTATCGAATACAAGCACTCACTCCTCGTCCATAATCCGATAGAGCTCTTCGCGGTTGGCGATATCAACCCAAAAGCCTCCACTTCTCCAAATCGGCAACAACGGCAGGTTTTCCAAACGAACATCATAATTCGCCTAGCCGGAAAGAACACGCCTAAACCTCTTCTCTACGAGGGCAGACATCGTAGTCCCGCGTCGAGTTGCTTCTTCGCGTAACTGCTGCATCCAAGTTTCATCAATATTTAGTGTAGTCTTCATATGGAAAACTTACCAGAGAAATTCCTGTATGTAAAACTGATCACCAAGCCATTGTCATGGCGAAATTAACGCCCATATCTTCCAAATATACGCAGTATAGCGACTTGCGCCTTAAACACGTTCGAGGCACTCTGTCATGGAATGCGTTTCTATAAAGTCAGCAGAACTTACGGGGATGCCCAGATCCAGAATTTAACCGAAGCTACCGAAATATTCCTGTGCGATGCGAAATCACGCGATCCAAGCCAGTTAGTCGACTCCACTCGACTTCAATACCGGTAATTTCTGAATCTTCAGACACCAGTGCCTGTACACAGCGGTGAATTCTAATTCGGCGAAATTATCTCCCTTTACCTCCGTGCAGTACTATAATCACATTATGCGTTTTTTCAACACTGCAGGTCCTGTCATACCGCAGGACCACTATTGCATCCCGCCGCTGGAGCGTTTCGATCTCGAAAAGATTCTGGCGCTGATCGCTCAGAAGAAGTATTTCGTTCTGCATGCTCCCCGCCAGACCGGCAAGACTTCCTCGTTGCTGGCACTGAAGGATGAACTAAACGCGGGCAGACTATATCGAGCGTTCTATGTGAATGTTGAAGTCGGCCAATCCGCGCGGGAAGACGTGGCTGCCGCTCTGCGTGCTATTTTGGGCCAACTTGCACGCGAGGCAGAATTTGTCAATGACGATCAGTTTGTCAAGAAGTTTTGGAAAGATGTTTTCAATGACTCTGGTGCGCATGATGCATTGATAGGTGTGCTGAGCCTCTGGGCTACGGCAGACTCCAAGCCGATCGTGCTTCTGATCGATGAAATCGACGCTCTAGTGGGCGACACCCTGGTATCTGTGCTTCGTCAGCTCCGAGCTGGTTATACGAATCGTCCGAAACGTTTTCCGCAGAGCGTTATTCTCTGCGGAATTCGCGACGTGCGCGATTACCGCATCCACTCCACGGTTGAGAAAGCGGTGATCACCGGCGGCAGCGCCTTCAACATCAAGGCAGAATCCCTGCGCTTGGGCGATTTCTCTGCTGACGAGACTCAAGCCTTGCTCGCCCAGCACACAGAGGAAACAGGGCAGCCTTGGACGAGGCAAGCCCGGGCAGAGATTTGGCGTCTGACGCAGGGACAGCCGTGGCTGGTCAACGCGCTCGCCTATCGCTCCTGTGAGGCAGCTAGCGATCGCAGCCAGATAATCGATATCGATGCGATTCACGATGCCCGTGAGCAGCTCATACTGAGACGGGAAACGCATCTGGACCAGCTCACATACAAGCTTCAGGAAGAGCGCGTGCGCAGCGTGATCGAACCCTTGCTGAGCGGTGACCTGGACTCAGAGGATATTGAGCCGGATGATCTCCAGTATGTTGAGGATCTCGGCTTGGTCCGCACCGACGGCGCTCTGCGTATCGCCAATCCGATCTATCAGGAAGTGATCCCCCGCGATCTGACATGGACCACTCAGGTAAGATTTCCGCACGATTCGGCTTGGTATATTGAGGAAGGCAATCTCAACGTGGAGAAGCTCCTGGCAGCTTTCCAGATGTTTTTCCGGGAACACTCGGAACACTGGGTTGAGCGATTTGAATATCGGGAAGCCGGACCGCAGCTTCTGCTGCAGGCGTTTTTACAGCGAATCGTCAACACGGGCGGACGCATCGAGCGCGAGTATGGATTGGGGCGTATGCGCACCGACCTGCTGATTGTCTGGTCAGTGGACGAGGAAGTGCACAAGACTGTCATCGAGTGCAAACTGCTGCACGTCAATATCGATCGAACAATAGCTGACGGACTGGAGCAGACCCGCTCCTACATGGATCGATGCGACTCCAATGCCGGGCACCTTGTCATCTTCGACCGCGACGAGAACAGGAGCTGGGACGAGAAGATATTTCGACGAGAAGATACAACTGGAGAGAGGAGCGTTACGATTTGGGGAATGTGAGCGGACATTTGTCGAAATATTTAGCAGGGAAATTTTTCGAAATGCTCCATTTGCGATCCTGATTGTTGATTTATTCCTGCCAAACAACATCTATGGGAAATTGCCAAAGACCTCTTCGGTGCCGGTTCTGATCCGGCTGAACAATAGACAAGAAATACAATGAATGCACTCGATAACAGTCGTATCGATGCCATTGTCTCAGCTTTGGAAACACATGCATCGACCAGTAAAACAGCCAACAAGTCGATCGTCTATTTCGATCGCAATCGGAAACGAATGCAATATTCGAGGTTCCTTACCGAGAAGTTGTGTGTGAGTTTCGGAGTGGTGGAAGAACTCGCTGGATTCATAGACCCTGATATGGAAACGTTCAAAGCCGGAATCATAAAGGAAAAGCAAGGCACTTACCTTGTGAACGCAATGAATAGGCTCTTATCGACCATGCTGGCGCACGATCAATAAGAGCCTATTCATTAATTCATACGTTAATCACTTACGTCAAGTCTTATGCCAGCTTCCTTAAAATTACCCTGCTGAGCAATCCAATAACGCCAGACAGGAATCTCATTCTCCTCATTTTTATTGCCAACTAGAAAGAGATATTCCGTGTATTCCGATTCCGGCCATGCGTCACGAACATCGTTGCCCAGTGCAAGCAGCGCGTTGAACTTGTTCTCCACCCACATCTCTCGATTTTGATTGTTTACTTTTTCGTATTCGTTGTAATCGTAGAAAATCAACACTTTCAAGGGTGAACGAAAAATGAGCTGTTTATACATTTCCTCTTGCACACATTCTCTATTTTCATATTCAATAATCGCGTACAAGCAATGCGGATATATCTTCTCGGGACCGGGAAAAAGAGTTTCATTTTTTTCCTCCTCCCTGTAGTAAATTACATCCAAATAGTAGAATTGTTTGGATATCGCGTATTCTAAATTTATCGCTAACCTGCTTAGGAAAGAGTCTTGGCTTGTCTCCATGTATTCCTTCCACAGGCAATTGTCTGGAAAGGCTGTAAGAATAGCATTGCGCCGGTTTTGTGCATCTTCGTTCCACTGCTTAGCAAACGCGCTGCAGAATTGTAGAGCTGTCATCAATTACTCCTGGAATTGTTGGTTGAGCGTATAAATTTTACAAACATTATGAAACGAAAAAGAGAGTGCGCAACCACTCTCTCATTTCTACAACGGTCTTTTGAGATTACATTAGCGATTCATGCGTTGTCAAGCGCGGCTAATTGAATCTGTTTAGCCGTTATCTCTACCCTTTCTTTAGGGAATTATATACAATAGTCACAAAACCCTTGACATTACCTAATTGATAGTTTATACTTTAGTCACAATTTCAAAAATGGATGGTAACTAAAGATGACTCAAAAAGCCCCAGGCAAATCTCACCGAAAGGGTATCACTTTAATCGAACTGATGAACAAGTTTTCGAGCAATGAGGTTGCTCGACAATGGTTCGAAGAACACCGATGGCCTGATGGCGCGCATTGTCCATATTGCAAATCTGACAATGTGCAGTCCAATATCAAACACAAAACGATGACGCATCGCTGTAGGAATTGCGAAGACAGGAAGATGTTTTCGCTAAAAACAGGTACGGTAATGGAAGGGTCAAATCTGAACTATCAGGTTTGGGCGATTGCAATTTACCTGTTGACTACAAATCTCAAGGGTGTGTCCAGTATGAAACTTCATCGAGATTTGGGTATCACTCAAAAATCAGCTTGGCACTTGGCTCATCGTCTACGAAAAACCTTTGAATCTCAATCCATTAAATTTGATGGCACAATCGAAGTAGACGAAACCTATGTAGGCGGATTGGAGAAGAACAAGCACGCTGACAAGAAACTGAACGCCGGACGCGGTGGAGTTGGAAAGACTACTGTTATCGGCGCAAAGGAGCGAGAGACCAAGCAGATCAAGGCAAAAGTGATCGAAAATACAAAGCGTCCGACACTGCACGGCTTCATTGATGAAAACATTGAACCTGGCTCAACTGTCTATACAGACGACTTTAAGAGTTATGAGAAGCTGACAGACTTCGATCACGATTCGGTCAAACACTCAGTTGGCGAGTATGTGAAAGAACAGGCGCATATCAACGGAATCGAGAGTTTCTGGGCAATGCTCAAACGAGCGCACAAAGGCACATACCATAAAATGTCCAAGAAGCATTTAGGGCGGTATGTCCAGGAATTCGCAGGCCGGCACAATATCCGCTCGATGGACACGCTCAATCAGATGCGGGATATTGCGGCAGGTATGATCGGAAAGCGACTGATGTACAAGGAGTTGATTAAATGATGTTCGGCAGACTATTTATGGAGATTCCCACCACGCATCAACGACCCCTGTAACTTCACCAGAAACCTCGCCGTCGATCTTGAAAACGAGCTTTCGGGGTTTGTCTTTTATGCAAATGGTATCTGCCTCAATTTCAAGCAAAGGAGGCCACGGGCCTCCGTCCAAGCATCTCATCTGCACGTAGTATTTTGTTATTTTGGGTCGTTCAACCATTTTGTACGATCTGTCATTAAACTCATAATCAGAATTATAGCAAGAGTTGCAATGAGAAGCTAAAACTGTCGCACGAAACGCAGTTCAGCACTAGTGCTTTTGTAGTTATGGAATTGTCCGTTGGATTTTTGCACCTCGTTGGCTACCGCGAGTTGTGGGCTGAAGCCGAACAGAGTGAATGCGCGATTGTACACTGAGGTTCGCAGGATACGGGTTCGGTCCCTACGCGATGAACCGTCCAGCGTAGCAAATATACTGCCACCTTTATATTGTTTTCGGCGCTTCTCGTAGTTGGTACCCAACGTGAAGCCACGTGGAAGGATAACCGAGACACCTATTCGCACCCAGCGACTGGAGTTGTTGTAAAACGGATTCTTCGCGCTTTGTCTTGCGTATCCGGTCGCCACTTCGGCTCTGACTGTTGGCTTTATCAGCCAGTAACCGAAAAACGAGAAATCACGGAGTTGACCATCGAGGAATTTATTCGTTCGAAAGTCACTACGCTGCCAATAGGCTTGTCCGGTAATATTCAATCGTCGGGAGAACCGGTGCCTGACTTGCAATTTAGCGCCAATATCCGAAGAGTAGGGCGAAGCGCCGATCCAGTTCTTGCGGACATTGGCGAGAATGCCAATCTCCGTATTCTGTCCCGCCCGCCAGCTTGGGCCCACATGTCCAGACAAGGATGTCTGATCGAACTCTTTCCCCGGGTATTGCTGCAAGGTTGCGTCGCTACCCAGCAGGAACCGGACGCGCTCTGTCAGCGGGTAATGATATTGACCTCCGGTCCACATGGAGATACCTACTCCAGATTTCCTCGTTTCATCAGGGCGAAAGGGGAAATCGGGCAGACCAGGGACAATGATGATGGCATCCTCGTGCGGGTGCCTGCCGATGTTGGTATTTGGCAGAAGCGCAACACCGAGATACATTGACCAGCGACGCCGGGCCCGAATGCTGTCAAGGAAAAGCTGAATATTGGCAACAACTGGCGGTGGCGGATTCCCAGCCAGTACGCGTTCGAAATGATCACGCGCCAGACCATCGTCTCCGTTAAAAAAGAACGCACGTGCAAGTTCCAGACGCACACGCACGAGTTCGGGCCGGTCGATCAGGATCGTACGTAGTGCCGTGATAGCATCGGCCAGCAGGGATCCTCGATCTGCTTCAGTGATGTTTGGTTGCTCGGATTTTTCAATCGTCGCCAAACCAAACAGAAAAAGAATATCAGTGTGTTTCGGATAGGTCTTGACCAAAGAACGCAGTATGCCCAACGCCTCATCATATTTGCCGTTTTCGATCAGATCCCGGGCATCAGCTACGCTTGGTATGTCCACTGACTGTTCCAGATCTGCGCCAGCGGTTTTTGTCGCTGTTCCGACAATAAAGAGGAATAAGACGATTGCAAGTATGGATTCAGAAACACCGCCAGTATGAATGGAACATTTCATTTCTAATCTTATAATGCTCGATAAATGAGACGTTCAACTAATCTCGCCAAGCAAAGGAGGTGATCGCCATTCCAGACCAAAAACTTAAACACAACGGTCTTTCGGACCTAATGTAGGGTGCCCCTTGGGTCTACTGAAAAGATGACCTGAGGGGCACCTACATCCACCTGTTTGGCCAGCTGAACGTCTCATTTTCAATCGGCAGTTGACAGGTATTCTTATAATATCATGATCTGAGTTCTACTGGGCTACTGCATAAAAAGCACCAACGAACACTCCTTCCGATCCATCATTTGTCGTTGCTTTGCCCCCAACCGTTCCGGCAGTGAGACGAGGCGCTCCCTCGGAGTTAGTTTGGTTAGAGAACATACCGCCCCATTTGCCACTAGAGCTGGTGATCGGTATTATTGAGTGTTCAACTGTTACCGATTCACCACGATAAACACCGTCGGCATCAAAACTTGTCTCCCCGAGTCGTACACGATAACCGGTAGGAGAACTCTCATCGTTAACGTACACCCCCCTGCCACACCCTATGCAACCGCCTATGGTACGAGCGAGGAAATTCGCGGTGAGTCGCATATCGCCGTTGAACAGGCCAATTTCGCTCTGATCTGACGAAGCATCATAGCTTCCGTATAATCCTTCTGCCTCACCGAGATAAGTAGCAGAGCCTTGGCTCGGCATGGTCGGGCGGTTCGCTAAATCAATCTCAGGACCATCGACAAACGCTCCAGCTTCGTCCACTGTGAAGTTCGAACCAAGGACGTCTCCTGAGAAGTGGAGCCAGTATCCTCCAGCGAGGTAGTCGGTGGGGTCATTGTTATCCCATGACACAGCCACATAGGCTACCGTGGTTTCGTCTGTGTCGTAGTTGATTAGAAGCCCGTCCCTCAGATGAGTATGATCTGGTAATGGAGAACTTTCAGTCAAACGGGAGATCACGAGATGGTCATCCGACGTAACCACAAGATCGGTGCCCGATTGACGACCTACACGAAGTGTTAAAGTATCTTCGTCTTCATCTAATGTGATTGAAGCCCTGTCAGTAGTAATACCGGTGCCATCCTTATTCACGGATTGGGTGACACTTCCGAAACGAGGCCGCGAATTGGCCACTTGCGACATAGCTGTCCTTGTCGAACTGGGGCTTGATCCCTGTACATTCTGCGCATTTACCTGCGCCTGCAGATTAGATTGACTGCCACCCCCACCACCACAAGCGACGAGAAGAAAAGTGGCTGCCATCACACAAAAAACTCTTATCTGTATCATTGGTTTATTCCTCTGTATTGCATATTTGCAAATTCCGGCCATGGGTGCCGGGCTTTGCAAACATCTTGAAAAAAAGAAATCCTTGCCTATTCGCCTTGATGGCTGTTATATTCGGCAAGTAACCCGACCTACGGGGATTTCAAAATGTTTGCAATAAGAATTCTACTATATTTGTCTATTTTTGTATAATCCAACGACAACAACTAAATTGGAGATTAGCAATATGAAACACTCAAAAGATTCGGTTGTGAAGGTCAAGCCGAAATCTTACCAGCCGTCCCGCTCTGAATTGAGAGAAAAAATACACATCCCGACTACACCTGAGCAACTTGTAAAAGCAGCAGTCCAACCTGTTGTCGTCAATACGCAGAAATGAATATCCTTGTGTTAAAATTCTGTAACACAAGAAACCGTTTAATGTTGGACTGTCCGTCTTTCCTGTCGGTATGACGGAATGGGTGTAGGCTTGGTGGGATTCGAACCCACAACCTAGTTGTTTGTGCAACTAAGTGGGACATTCCGAGTGTCCTGCGTATACCGTTCCGCCACAAGCCCAATATTATCGAAGGGGAGTGAATAACTCCCCTTCACTTTTTGGATTATAGGCGGATTCGGCAGGGTTTTGTGACTATTGTATATAATTCCCTTTCTTTAATTCTTTTTTCTTGCTCATCGGCATCCACGCCACTTGAGGGGAAACAGGAATTTCTCTAAAGAACCCCTTTCAAAAATTTTCCCCCTTAGCCGATGTTTCGCGACCCTTCTCACAATCTCCTCAAAGCCCAACATTGGATTTCCCCGTCAGTTTGTCGTATGACATCGCAACTCCCACCGTCAGAGAGCAAAGGCTTCCAATCCTATCCTTCAGCATGTTCCGCACCTTGCCCTGATTCAAGCGGAACGCGGCTTCATTCACGTAACATCCCAGATGCTTCCTGCTACTATGGTGGTGCATACCGATTATGCTTCGCTTCAGCACTGCACGCACACGCTCTTGATTCCATTGGTATGCGCCATGCCCCTCACGTAGGCCTTGACGGAATGATTGACCTGTTCATAATCGTAGATCATACCCAGCTAGTTTTATCCCCTATGCTCTTCAGTGAACACTTTAGCGCCTGTCTCCACCGTTGAGACTACCTCGCTAGTGATCGTCTCGGCATCGGTACCGTCAATCGGGGCAGTATCGGCCATCCGGTAGCCAGTGGAAGTTCTCGTAAATTTTGACCGCCTTTGCTTTCGTGTCAAGCCAGTTCAGGAATTCAAATTCGCTTATGGTTGTTTTGATGATCTTATCCGTACAACGAGGAATTGACTGATACAAATATGTTATAATTCCTTAAACAATAACTATTTTTGTATTAGGATTTATAATTTATTGATATGCCAATTCCGATCACACAAAATGACAGGATGCTTGCCTACATGACAAAGCATCCGCTTGCCCGCTCGCGCGATCTGATCAAAATCAATGTAATGGCGACCACCATCTCCAGAGCAGTCACCGAGGGAGATATCATCCGCGTGGGGCGCGGCCTGTACCGACTTCCCAATGCAGATTTCGACACTCATACAACACTGGCTGAAGTCGCTAAACGCGCTCCTAATGCTGTAATTTGCCTGGTCTCAGCTCTAGCGTTTCACGGGCTCACGGATCAACTTCCTCGTAAGATCTGGATCGGAATCGGCGCAAACGACTGGAAACCGCGACTTAATTATCCACACATTCGTCCTGTTCGGTTTCGAGAACCATATTTTTCAGCCGAGGTGGAAGTCCATGAGATTAGCGGTGTCAATGTCCGAATCTATTCAATCGTAAAATCTGTAGCCGATGCTTTCCGCAATCCGAAACTGGTAGATCGATCTGTTGCCATGGAATGTCTAAAGTCAGCACTGGAAGACCGGCAAGTTCAACCCACTACTCTCGCAGAAGCAGCCAAAAACTATGGTGCTTGGAACCAGATGCGTCCCTATCTAGAAGCGTTTTCGTTCAATGGCTAATCAACCCGCGAATCTCGCTGCCTCGGTCAGACAACGACTTAAAAATCTCGCTCTTGAAAACAGTTGGGGATTTGACGTCGTACTTATCGCATTTGGACTTGAGCGTCTAATCTATCGGCTCTCAGTCTCCGACTATCGTGGCCAATTTGTGCTGAAAGGTGGCATGCTGGTTACACTGTGGACAATCGAATTCGGCAGGTTCACGCGCGATGTCGATTTTCTGGCTTTTGTCGAGAACAATGAAGCGAACCTCAAAGCCATTTTCACGGAAGTCCTGTCTATCGATGCCGACGACGGCCTAGTATTTGACACAAGTAAATTGACGACAGCTGAAATTCGAACCAATCAAGTCTACACCGGCACTCGTCTCAAGACTAAAGCCTACCTCGGCAGGACGGAAATTCCGATCACCATTGATTTGGGGTTTGGCGATGTACTAAGCGACCCAGTTTATGAAATCAAGTGCGCCTCTCTTCTAGGACTCAAGTCGGCGAACATTCGGGCATATACACCAGCAAACTTTATTGCAGAGAAATTTCAAGCGGTGGTTGCACTTGGTGTTGCCAATAGCCGAATGAAAGACTTCTACGATCTATGGTCAGTGCCCAGGGCTGTTGAAATTGATCCATCAGAACTCTCCCAAACAATCATCTCGACTTTTTCACACCGTAACACATCGATTCCATCAGAATGTCCAGGTGGCCTTACAGAAGAGTATTCGCAAGACCCGCTAAAAATCGCTCAATGGTCCGCCTACATGGAAGCAAATAGTATTCAAGGTATAACCCTACACGAGATTACCCAAGAGATTTGGAGCTCGCTCAAGCCAATCTGTCAGATTGCACTAGAAGTTTACGATGGCTGACAACCAGACATATACCTCGGTATAGCCAGATGCGCATCTTTTCCGAGTCCGCGCTCAAAGTAATTTGCAGCTAGGATAGCGATTTCCGAAGCTAGAGGTATCTGATTTGCAATCCATCCGACAACACAGTGCTCGTTCTGCTCCAATAGAACAGGCGCATGTATATCCCAACCGGAACCGGCTCCATGCCATTCATTACCGGTGATTCGTAATTCCGAAATATCAGTAAATTTTTCTGCACCCTGCAGTGACGCTAATCCCTCTTTGTCTCTAATATACGGTGCCCAGCAAATCTTGCCTCGCTTGGCATCCAGGGCAGTCACTATCTTGTCGGGTTTCTGTTTCTGCGCAATTGCCGCCATGCACGAAACCGGTATCACTGGAACATCGACTCCAAACGCAATTCCCTGTGCTACCCCTGCTGCAATACGCAAACCAGTGAACGAACCTGGTCCTTCTCCAAATGCCATTCCATCAATCTGATTCAATCCAATTCCAGCCTCGATCAAGAGCTGGTCAATCAGGACCAGTACAGACCTGTTGTGATTGCGTGCGGCCTGCTCATATTTGGCGTCAATCTGACCATCCAAATTGAGTGCAACCGACAACATGTCGTCCGAAGAGTTGACAGCCAGAATTTTCATTGGGCAAAGAATTTCCTGACATCCTCTAGCTGGTCAGTTTTTTTCATTGGCGGTAAGCTGTCCAGAAACTTCTTTCCGTAGCCGCTCGTATTGATTCTGGGATCACAAAGTATCAGTACCCCTTTGTCGCTCGAATCTCGAATCAACCGTCCCGTACCCTGTTTCATGGACAGTACTGCTGACGGGACCTGCCAGTCGGAAAATATGTTCTTTCCGACTTTGTTCATCAATACTTCCCGGGCAATCAGCAACGGATCATTCGGAGGAATGAACGGTAGTTTGGCAATGATCACGCATGAAAGTGCCTCACCTTTTACATCAACGCCTTCCCAGAAACTAGACGTCCCAAGGAGTACGGCATTGCCATCATCCTTGAATCTCTCCAGCAAATTTGAACTGGTGTCGTGGCCTTGGCAAAGCAAAGTGAAATTCAACTTGCCGTCAAGCAGCCTGTAGACGTAGTTCATCGAATAATGGCTGGTAAACAACACGAATGCCCTGCCGCTGCTCAATGGCATAACCTGCTTAACGACTTCTGCAACAGACTCGTCATACAAGTCTCGGTATTTGGGCTGCGGCATGTTCCGAGGGAAATAAGCGAGAGCCTGTTTCTTAAAGTTGAATGGGCTCTCCCACCTCTCGGAAACTACACCTTCCAATCCGATACGACTCTGAAAATGAGAAAAATCTTCTCCTACCGAAAGAGTCGCCGAGGTAAATATCCAACTGCCAGAGAAATCTGTAATCAATGGCCCGTAGTGATTGCCAGGCTCAAGCGGTATCTGAGACAGGCTGAATCCGCTTCTACTGGACTCGTACCATGTCGCACAATCCTCATTTTCTCGCTCAAAAATGCATTTCGCGTCTTCAATAATCTCAAGTGCATGATCGCGACACAGTTCCAGTTCGCGTGAGGTCTCCATGATCGGCTCAATATCGCACACAAGCTCTTCCAGAAGATGTACGATTTTCCAATAGTTCGTCATGAACTCTCGATTGTCTGTCAGGTGCGACACTAAAACCTTTACCGAATCATCTGATACTTTTGTTCTTGCATCCTCTGTCAATTGCGCCATGTCTGTGCACTTCTGATCAAGCCAGACCTGATCCAGTTCACTGTCCAAGGCGGCCTGCTGCAGATTTCTGCAAAACTGCAGCAATCGCTCTTTGGAAATCGAAATACCCATTGTCTGTGCCGCAATCTCTGGAAAACGATGACCCTCATCAACGACGATCACTTCTGCATTCGACAGCAATCCTGATTCGTCTTCCCCGGAGTGCTGAAAATTCAGGCACAGCAGATTGTGATTTACGACCAGCACATCAGCGCTTCGGGCTTTGATTCTGGCACGATTGACATAACACTCTTTGGAAAATTCACACTGACTGCCAAGGCAGTTTTCCGCAGTCGAAGTTATCATTCTTTTGTGTTCGCTGGAAAGACGAGGATACTCGGATATATCCCCATCGTCCCTCTCGGAAACCCAGTCATAGATTCGGTTGATTCTCGCGGTTGCACCGAGCATGTCCGGTTGTCGATTGAGCTGATCATGTCGAAACAAACAAAGGTAATTGCTTCTCCCCTTCAGTACTCTGACTTCCGGTGATATACCCAAGGCTTTGCACACCCAGGGAATGTCGGTCTGAAACAGCTGCTCTTGAAGATTTTTAGTACGCGTCGAAATGACGGTTTTCTTTTTTGCCAGTAACGGCGGAACCAGGTAACTGAATGTCTTTCCGGTTCCAGTTCCGGATTCGACAATCAAGTTGCCGTTTTGCTCAATGGCAGAGTCAATTGCTTCTGCCATTTCTCTCTGACAATCCCGAACTGCAAACCATTCGAAAGACTGGTTGAATGGTCCGTCGGGACCGAGAATGGTAAAACTGTCAGGCATGAATATCCGGTATCCGGCAATTGATGTGCGCTAGTCGCACCCATGCCCTAGTATGACAGAACTCAAGCGGCGAGTTTTTCCCAAAATGACTTGATTCGCTGCGTCCAGTTGCTGACGCTAGGAGTGTGGCGCGCACCGCCTTTAACGACGAGATTGTCGAAGTCCTCAAGCAGTCCTTTCTGCTTCTGAGTCAGACCAACCGGTGTTTCAACAATCAACTTGCAAAAAAGATCACCTGCCACATGCGATCGAACACTACGTATTCCCTTTCCTCGCAACCGCATGAGTTTGCCAGTCTGCGTCTCAGGGTGAACTTTTAGATTTGCACGACCATCCAGAGTCGGAATTTCAACCGTCCCGCCAAGAGCAGCGGTTGCAAAGCTGATCGGAATTTCGCAGTACACGTTATCGCCGTCGCGTTCAAAGATTGAATGCGGATTGATTCGAATTTGAACAAAAAGATCGCCTGGCGGAATTCCGCCACGACCAGCCTCCCCTTTGCCCGAGATTCTGACCTGATTGCCATGATCAATGCCGGCAGGAATATGCACTGACAATCGTGTTGTTTCCTGCACCCGTCCCTGCCCTCTGCATTTGTGACAGGGATCTGTGATCACAGTTCCTTGTCCATGGCACTTGGGACAGGTCTGCTGCAGGGAGAATGCAAGTTGCTGAATTCTTACTTGGCCGTGTCCACCGCAGGTACTGCAGGTTGTTGGTGCAGTGCCTTTTCTGGCACCACTGCCGTCGCACTCATCGCAACCGACCATCCTTGGTACACTGATTTCGGTCTCGATGCCGCGCACCGCATCTTCGAGATCCAAATCCAGCGTGTATCGCAGATTGGAACCCTGAGCCGGTCGACTCGACTGACGGCCAGCTCCAAATATATCGCTGAAGATGTCGCCGAAAATATCGCCGAACCCTTCCCCGCTGGTATATCTTGCGCCCGACAAACCTTCCAGGCCTTCATGACCAAATCGGTCGTATCGCTCGCGAGATTCCGAATTGGACAAAACTTCGTAAGCCTCTTTTGCCTCCTTGAATTGAACTTCTGCGCCTTTCGCGTCATTCTGATTCCGGTCAGGATGGTATTTCATGGCTAAACGTCGATATGCACGCTTGACGTCACTCTCGGAGGCATCCTTCTGGACACCAAGCACATCATAGTAATCACGTTTAGACATAGTGTTTTAGTGATAGGTAGCAGTAGCCGTCAAAATCAAGGGTTCGACATCAGTTGCGCTTCTCGTCATCGGTAACTTCTTCAAAATCTGCGTCGACGACATCGCTATCGCCCGCTGATTCAGGCGCAGAGTCTGGACTAGCTTCCGCTTGTGCTGACGCTTCGCTGTAGGCTTTCGCTGCAAGCGAGTGACTCGCGTTGACCAATGCCTCAGTCTTGGATCGAATTTCATCGGTGCTCGCATCCGTATTGACCACAGACTCGAGATCGGAAATTGCTGACTCGATTGCCGCTTTTTCTGATTCATCGGCTTTGTCGCCTAGTTCGTTGACGGTCTTGCGCACAGAATGAATCAAACCTTCGGCCTGATTTTTGGCTTCAACTTTCTCTCTCATCTGCCGGTCTTCATCTGCATGTTCCTCAGCCTCGCGAACCATGCGTTCAATCTCGGATTCATCCAGTCCGGAACTGGACTTGATTTCGATTCGATTCTCTTTGCCGGTCGCCTTGTCTTTGGCGGAGACATGCATGATTCCATTCGCATCAATGTCGAATGTCACCTCAATCTGCGGTACGCCTCTTGGCGCGGTCGGGATATCCGTAAGGTCGAATCGCCCGAGCGACTTGTTATGCTGGGCCATATCCCGTTCACCCTGAAGTACATGCACGGTTACTGCGGTCTGGTTATCATCCGCGGTTGAAAACGTTTGAGTTTCCTTGGTTGGAATAGTCGTGTTTTTCTGAATCAACTTCGTCATTACTCCACCAAGAGTCTCAATTCCAAGGGACAGCGGCGTTACATCCAAAAGCAACACGTCTTTTACGTCACCGCCTAAAACACCACCTTGAATGGCGGCACCAGCTGCGACCGCTTCATCCGGATTGACATCCTTGCGCGCTTCCTTGCCGAAAATCTTCGCGACAGTCTCCTGAACCTTCGGCATGCGAGTCTGGCCGCCAACCAGAATGATGTGATCAATTTCTTTGGCAGACACGCCAGCATCTTTCAGCGCAGTTTTGCAAGGTCCAACGGTTCTTGCAACCAGATCGTCTACCAATGCCTCAATCTTGGCTCTGGTCAACTTGTAGTTCAGGTGTTTCGGGCCAGTCTGGTCAGCCGTGATGTAAGGCAGATTGACTTCGGTCTGAGTGCTGGAAGACAGCTCAATCTTTGCTTTCTCCGCGCCTTCCTTGAGTCTCTGCATGGCGAGCGGATCACCTCGCAGGTCCATACCCTGATCTTTCTTGAATTCATCCGCAAGGTAATCAATCACTCGTCGGTCAAAATCCTCACCGCCCAAGAAAGTATCACCATTGGTTGAAAGCACCTCAAATTGATGTTCACCGTCCACTTCGGCGATTTCAATGATTGAAATATCGAACGTTCCACCGCCGAGGTCATAAACCGCAATTTTGCGATCACCTTCCTGCTTGTCCAATCCATAGGCCAGTGCTGCTGCAGTGGGTTCGTTAATAATCCGCTTGACGTCCAGTCCTGCAATCTTGCCGGCATCCTTGGTCGCCTGTCGCTGAGAATCATTGAAATAGGCAGGTACTGTAATAACAGCACCTGTGACTTCGGTGCCAAGGTAGTCCTCGGCCGTCTGCTTCATTTTCTGCAGAATGCGCGCGGCAACTTCTGGAGGTGCGAGTTCCTTGCCTCCCACCTGAACCCAGGCATCACCGTTACTTGCCTTGATGATCTTGTAGGGCATCAGATCCATATCCTGCTGGACGACGTCCTCCGAGAATTTCCGCCCGATCAGACGTTTGACTGCAAATAGTGTGTTGAAAGGATTGGTAACAGCCTGTCGTTTGGCCGACTGACCCACCAACACTTCACCATCGTCGGTATAAGCAACGATCGAAGGTGTCGTTCGATCACCTTCCCGATTCTCGATGATTTTGGCGGTGTCGCCGCCCTCATAGACCGACACACATGAGTTCGTCGTACCCAAATCAATGCCGATTATTCTTGCCATGTTCAGCTCCTAGATAAAATGTAATATTTGTTCCCAATAAAAATATGTTCTATGATCAAAAAATCAAGAGTTTTCCGAATCATTTGGCTCGGATTCGTTAGTGTTCTCTGATTCAACGTCATCTTTCACAGCAGAGGCGACGATGACCATTGCGGGACGCAACAACCTGTCATGCAACCGGTATCCTTTGCGGAAAACTTCAGAGATGTGATTGGGTGGAATTTCCGCACTTGGCTGCATCGTCATCGCTTGATGAAACTTCGCGTCAAATGGAGCACCGGGCTGCGGATCAATCTCCTCGATGTAGAAACTCTTGAACGCACTCTGCAACTGTTTTCGCGTCAACTCAACGCCTTCCTGAATCGAACTGACGGTGGCTTCCAAATTTTCTAAATGTTCAATCTCGCACGCCTTTTCCAAGCTTTCCATGACGTCCAGCATAGCTCGAGCAAACTGATCGATTCCGAACTTCCGCGCTCTTTCGATTTCCATATCATAGCGTTTGCGGAAGTTTTCGTAATCCGCCATCAATCGAAGATATTTGTCTTTCTGATCCGCTATGTCTTTCTTTTGCAACTCAAGTTCTTCATGGATCCCTTCGAGAGATTCCGCTGTCAAACTTTCCTCGGATTCTTCTTCTACGATTCCGCAATTAGCCCCGTTACCGGTACCGCCATTCATCGTCGGTTGCTTCTCTTGGGCTTCCAGATTCTCGTTGCCGTTTTCGATTTTGTCTTTTGGAGATTTTTTTCTAGCCATAATTTATCCCATGTGACACCAATTCTCCGATTGGCTCGGTAACCAGAGCCATAGATAAGAACGCCACAAATTATTTCAAGGAGGAGTTAGTGAATTTCCGCTTAGTCCTGATTTAGATGGGCGAGTGCGTTGCCCAGCATCTTCGCAGTTACATCAACTATAGGAATGACACGATCATATGGCATCCGAGTTGGCCCGATGACGCCAATTGCTCCCAGACTCTGCCCTTCGACTCCGTAAGGAGCCGTGATGACACTGCAGTCATCCAATCCTTCATAGCCGGATTCTGTGCCGATGAATATGGAAACGCCTCTCGCTCTGATGCTCTGATCAAGCAGATTCAGCAAAGAGTGTCGTGTCTTGAAAGTTTCAAAAATCTTTCGGATTTTTTCAATTGCAGCAAAATCCGGCACATTCAGTAAATTCGCTTCGCCGCTAACCACAACATCTTCTTCTAAATTCTCGTCGCGGTCAAATACACGATTGGCAATGGTAATGGCAGTCTGCATCAACTTATTGATCTGCTCGCTGTCACGCTTCATTTCGTTCAGCAAATTTGCCCTTACAGTGGACAGCGGTTTGCCGCGATAAGTCTGATTAAAGAAATTGGCCGCTTCAGTCAACTCCGACGCCGAATAATCGCGACCATTGGGTATGACACGGTTCTGAACTTGGCCGTCTTCGGTGACCAGAATTACAAGTACCCGGTTGCTGGACAGGCTGACGAATTCAATCTGTCGAAATTTGGCTGTAGATGTGTTGGGCAAGAATACTATACCTGCAAACTGCGTGACTTCCGACAGCAGATTCGATGCAGCCGTCATCAACTCCTTGGCGTCACTCTCTTCATTGAGCCGGTATTTGATTTCTTCTGTTTTCGCTCGCCTCAGCGGCCTGATCGTTAACAGAGAATCAATGAACAACCGATATCCAAGAGGTGTTGGGACTCTCCCAGCAGATGTATGAGGTGATTGGATCAGTCCCATTTCTTCCAAGTCAGCCATCACATTGCGAATTGTCGCTGCGCTGAGGTGCAATCCTGGTTCGTGAGAAAGCGTTCGCGAACCGACAGGATGGCCCTGATCGATAAATCGCGCAATCAGCATTCGCAGAAGCGTTTCAGATCTTTCGTCGAGATTCAACTCAGCCATTAATACGGTCTGTACCAGGTTTGAAGAATTTTTCTATCATTCACTCCGCGTGTCGCAGAACCGAGTGAAAATTGTTGATTCAAGAATAAAGTATATAACCGATTGTTGCAGATTCTGCAATTTGAAGAGACTTGAGACTTTTTCGTTGGGCGATATTTTACGATTTACCGAGTGGACTCAGTGTGTTTGAATAGTAGAATTTGGGGAGAATTTTCGAATCAAGTCTTTACACGCTAAAATGATTAATCTTCAACAAAAGCAATTACGGACAACGTGGTGCTAAATCCAGTTAAATTTTATGAACTTAACTTTTCTAACTTCAATGCAGGATAATTCAATTGTTAAGGCACTTCGAAAAAATTTGGTTGCAAGTTAAAAAGGAATACCTCGGAGGATTTGTCGTTTCTGAGAAAACCTTACAAGCGCTACTCTACCATAGGCTTCGTACCGAAATACGAGATGTTAATGTTATTGCCGAACCAACTTGGGAATTAGATGATGGGATCAAGAAGCCTGACCTCGTAATTGTCAGAAATAATTTCATCACCGATATTTTTGAACTCAAATTCATGCATATAGCAATTGGGAGGATGTAAAGAAATTAATCGGCTACGTTGAAACTAGTAATAATGGGTACCCAGTATCTTTGTGTCCGTCAACTAGAGAATGGGCAGAGCCAATGGACATTTGCGCTAATTGCCGACTTCACTTTGTTATAGTCGCGGAATGCAATGCTAGGGGGGGGGGGCAATGGCATTCACTTAAGGAATCAAGTCCATTCACTTAAGGATCCGTACCGCGGCGACAGCTGAACCGGGATGGATCAAGCTCTGGCTGGAACAGTTTAGCTTGAAGTCGTCTTGGCGGGTTTACCGGGTTTCCATTTTCCGATTGGTTTCCTGGAACATCGCGGATAGGAGCGATACGGGCGCTTGCGCTGTCGACACGAACTGATACCGGCGATGATTTGATTGAGGACCTCACTGACCATGTCGGCCTGTTTCAGCAGTAGCGTTTCAAGATTCCCGCCGATCACCGTCAGCGCGTTTTTGAAGTTGGCCTTGAAAGCTCGCTTGTTATCGCAGCCATCGGGGTTCAACTGTATTTCACTGTGATTCGAGAACAGCCGCGTCAGCGTGACCAGGACAAAATGGGCAAACAGCTCCTGCCGTATGCCACGTTCCGAGGTGGCGTGGAAGTCTTCGATTGAGATCAGATTTTTAGAAATCTTATACAGTTCTTCAATCCCCCAGCGGGCGTGATACAGATCCGACAGGTCCGAGATCGTGTATTGGTGTTGGTCCAGCAGCGTAGTCGCCAGTGTATAGGTGGTTTCCGCCACCCGATACTTGACCAGACGCACTGTAATCGGCGCACATTCGGCGCTCGCATCGCGACTGCGGATGCGCTCGCACTGAACCGCACTGGGGCGGATTTCGACCGTGGCATCAGTCTCGCTACTGGCCATAAAGCGCTCGAATGCAGCCGCCGCCTGACGTTTGACGCGGAACACCGCATGCAGGCCGCGCACGACATGTTCATACAGCATCTCGTAGGAATAATAGCCACGGTCATACACCACCACATCCTGTGCATTCAATGCGCACAGGTGGCTGCGCGCCAGGCGTCGTTCATCGCCATGGGCAACCACATCAAAGTCCACCGGAATCTGGGTTTTCAACTGGTACAGACAACTGACCGTTCCCTGCGGATAATAGGCGTTGTCCGAGGGACAGCGGTAGCCGGCTTTGAGCAGCGCCCGCGGCAAATTGATTTTTGACCCGTCCACGGCATGAATCCGGTGTCCTTTCCAGTTCGCATCTGCGGCCTGCAGATCGATGCACTTGAGCAGCCGAGTCTGCAAAGTCTTGAAGATGTTTTCGTCCAGCTTGGCGCGTGCCTTGCACATCGCCGAGGGCGCAACCGGACGCGTCTGCGGAAGCGCGATGTCCATCATCCGACATTGCTCCCACAACTGTGCAAGCGTGATCGCATAGCCTTGTCTGTTGGCTGAGAACACCAGTCGAAAGATGAACAGCATGATGAGCAGCGAGTTCAACACCCGCTGGCGCTGCTGCCATTGAGGGTCGAAATCCTCGGCCACTTGCGCGACGATGCCGATGAGGTTCTGCCACAACTGCACAAAGGGGTCGCTCGCAGGCAAGATTCTCGACGCCGCACGCACGGTTTTTTTCGGCACCGGTCGCGGTCCCCGCAGCAAAACTTCTCTGACCTCATCGATCAATGGATAAATATACACATCTTTGGGCGATTTGCCGCGTCTGCCGGTGCGACCGATGCACTGCCAGTTGGCGGCCCGATAGCAACTCGCATCGAAGTGCTGCACATCCACGAATGTTTCGATCAGAACCGGCCGGTAAGCATGCTGATGGTGCCAGTCATCCGCCAGCCGACGACACGCCATCGACAGCGACTTCGAAGCCAGATTTTTCACCCGCACCCAGGGCAGGATTAAAAAACGGTTGTTGCTGACCACCAAATCCAAGTGCTTCTTATGCTTTTGATCCTGCCAGCCGATCCATTCATCACGACACGGCAGCGACCTCACTGCATAGCAAAACATCAGCGCTCCTAAACGACGCCCCTGCCCATCCACGATGAAATACCGCAGGTGCAGGCCGATCGGACGACGATAACCAAGGTAGTGATGCCGGTCCACCAACTCGTTCCATTCCCCGATTTCCTGTTTCTCGCTCACCACCTGCAGTGCCAGCGGCATCAATTGCTCCAGTTCGCACTCAATGCTGGCCTGAGGGGCCGACCGATGTGTCCACACAATCGGCTTTTGTGCGCCTCGCTGCGGGCTGCTGATCTTCTCCGGCAACTGTAACACCCCCTGCTGTTCCAGACTCTCCAGCAGCCGCAGGCAGGCGTTGAACCGATTGCTGCCTTTCGGCGTCTGCCACTGCAGATGTTCACAGATCGTCTGCGCAAGTTCGTGGCGGCTCAAGGCCGGAAAACTGCCTACCGTCTGTTGAATCTCATAAAGCTGCTTGCGGCTGAAGCGACGCCCGCAAAATGTCGTTGATTTCAGCTTCGCAATGCTTGCGTCCATCGTTGTTTCTCCGCCAATACACTATGCAACGCTTATATTGACACAAAACAACGGATTTGTCAAGTATTAAATTCCGGCTCCGGCGTATCCATTTTTAATTCCAAATAATCAATCCATTACCCAATCTGATCTAAAACCTCAGAATCCAATCTCAGCTAAATGAATGCCATTGGGGGGGGGGGGGGTGAATACGCAGAATTTGCAATCTTACCTTGGTAAGAATTTTCCAAACCACGCAAACAATTTTTACCATTGGACTGGCCGTGATAACAATGAGTTGTGGGAAATCCGTACCAACCTGTCGAATAACTAAGATCGCCCGTGTTCTATTTTGTTCTCATGGAGGCGAGATGATCCTTCTTCATGGCTTCATAAAGAAGGCGCAGAAGACACCGAAATCTGAACTGAACATAGCAATGAAGAGAATGAGAGGCTTGAAATGACGAATGATATTGAAAAAGGACATCCTGGTCAGTTCTTCGAAGACTTTCTCAAAGAGCAAGGCACTTGTGAAGACACCACTGAACAGGCCGTGAAGCGTGTGTTGGCATTCCAACTCTCAGAGGAGATGAAAAAGCAGGGCATATCCAAGGTGGAGATGGCACGGCGCCTTTGCACAAGCCAGTCGCAACTTGAGCGTCTGCTTGATCCTGAAAATGACGGCGTTACAATCGGTGTGCTGACCCGTGCCGCAAAGGCGGTCGGTCGTAGTCTCCGACTCGAACTCACGTGATCCACCAATTTCGTGACTTATCACGTATCGAAGCCATTTACTAACTTGCAAATTGTCCTGCGAGTTAAGGTATTCTGCGTCTTGACGAACGGTTTGACGAAATTGAACTTCCTGCACTCACCATTACTGAACTCTATCGTAGCCGCTGGCAGGTGGAACATAGTTCTTGAAATGGATCAAGCAGCATCTGCGTATCAAGTCGATTTACGGCGTGTCTGAAAACGCAGTCAAGAGCCAGTTATGGATCGCGGTTTCAGTTTACGTGCTGTGTGCAATTATCAAGAAACGATTGCACTTGGAGCAAAGTCTCTACACAATTTTGCAGACATTGAGCCTAACCCTGTTTGAGAAAACACCATTATTTCAACTACTTAGCCAAGCACATTACACAACTGAACAGACCGAATCATCTAACCAATTCATTTTATTCAATTAAACGTTGGGACAGTAGTGCATGCCGATAGTTTGGACTTTCTTCGAGAGATGAACAGCAACTCTGTTCATCTTGTTGCAACAGAACCCGTATTCAATAAAGGTCATGATTTTGAAGGGGGATTGCGAAGACAAAACAAAAAACAGGGCAATATGGCGAGGCGCTAAATTGAAAGACAACAAACCAACTAGCATGAATAAGGACGAATTACCCGAAAACAGTGTCCCTGAAGAAATTCATGAGCGAGCAACAAAAATCGTAAAAGTGCTTCTTAACACTCCGCCCAAGCGTCAAAAAGATATACGCAAGAATTCTTCAAAAATTCGAAATTCCGATTGAAAATTTTAATTGGTTAAGGCAAGTTTATAATCCCCAAACTTTTACAATTGACATATTGCACTCAAGGCAGCGCTTCGGCTCAGTTTGATGCATTGCAATTCAATAATCATTATGACAGAATTCAAGACAGTCGGCATATTCGGCAATTTTTCAATCGAAAAGGTCGCCAATATTGCTGAGCAAATAGCCAACATATTGATTGCGAGTGAAATCTCGTATCGACAGTATTTTTCATCCGTCCGGCAAGCCGAGAGGAATGAAGGAATAGATGACGATCAACTGGAACTCGCAATCGTGATCGGCGGTGACGGTACTTTCATGAACGTGGCAAGGCAGCGAGCTGGCTGCAGGTCACCTGTGCTGGGTGTCAATCTCGGCAGACGGGGCTTTCTGACCGATGTCGCAGTTCAGGAAATAAATCAATCGATCAATCTTGTGGTGAATGGCAATTATTCAATCGAAACCCGGACACTGCTAGAGGCGACCACGACTTTTCACGACAATAGCATTGCCGTTGCGACTGCTCTGAACGACATCGTCGTTCACAAAACAAATTATGGACGACTGCTGGATTTCGAAATTATCGTAGACGGAGCCTTTGTAACCAGTCTGCGAGCCGACGGCGTGATTGTCGCCACTCCAACCGGGGCAACCGCATACGCCCTCTCAGCTGGCGGACCGGTTCTAAATCCCGACCTTCCAGCAATCGAGATGATTCCGATCAGTCCGCAAACACTGACTCACCGACCAATTGTGTTCAGTGATTCAAGCGCGATTGAAATCCACATGACCAATGCAACTTCGGGGAATTCCAGTCTGGTGGTTGACGGCGACGTTCGCGAAGAGTTGAACGGTACGGAAAAGATCGTTGTACGACGCTCAGACCTCACTGTCGATTTCGTCAGAATTTCGGGGCATACTTTCTACAACGCACTACGACTAAAACTTGGCTGGGGCGTCTAGTTAAATACTTGTAAAGCAAGATGATTAAGTCGCTCTACATCAAGGACTATCTTCTCATCCCAGACATTCAAATAGACTTTCAAAAGGGGCTGACCGTCATCACAGGCGAAACCGGTGCCGGTAAATCGCTTATCGTCGATTCACTGGAGCTCGCGCTAGGCGCACGTGCAGATTCGGGAATCATACGTAGCGGTTGCGACAAGGCTGAAATTTTCGTCATTTTTGAAATCCACGACACGGGTATTGAAGGCTGGCTGAAAGAACACGAGCTGCATGATGGCGCAGAATGCATAATCCATCGCGTGATATTCCCTGATCGTGCTTCTCGGGCCTATATCAATGGCCGGCCTGCAACGTTGCAGAGCGTAAGGAGTCTGGGCTCACTGCTGGTCGAGATTCATGGTCAGCACGAGCATCAGTCTTTGCTGAAGTCACCTGCACAACGAAATATCCTTGATGGATTCGCTGGAATTCTCGACAAAACTAACAAACTTTCCAGCCTCGCAGCATCGATAAGAAATGAGATAAGCCGTCGTGGCAGCCTGATTGACAGACAGCAGTACCTGGACGAGCAACTGAACTTGTTGCGCCATCAATCCAGTGTGCTTGATCACCTGCAGGCGGAGCAAGGCGAGTTCTCCCAACTCAAAAACGAACTTGTACGAATGACTCACGCTGAAGAACTCTCGACCGGTCTGCACGCGATAGCCCAAAGATTGTTCTACGCAGATGATACGACTGTCAGTGGCACCCTGACTGAAAGTATCAGACAAATTGGCAAGCTCAGTGAGTATGATCCTGAGCTTGAGACCTATGCCAACATGCTGGAAGAAGCAAGATTTCGGGCCGATGATGCGGCTCGAGAGATTCTCTCAATTTCAAGTCGAAGCGAATATGATCCTGCGGAAATCACATCCATTGAAGAGCGAATGGCATCGCTACAGCAGCAAGCGCGAATTCATGATGTCAGCGCCGACGAATTGCCCGAGGCGCTGCTGACAATTGGTGAACAAATCAGCCAGCTTGAATCCGAGCTTTCTGGAATAGCTACATTGGATGATAGGATCGACCAGCTGCAAGCCGAGCATCGCTCCGCTGCATCCGAAATCAGTAAAATTCGCAGAAATTTTGCCATCACTTTGTCTGTGGCTATGACTGAGCAAATGCAGAAATTGGGAATGGAAGGTGGAGTATTCGAAGTCGAGCTGATTGAACACAATCCGATCGACTATGCAGGATTCGGATGGGAGAACGTCAATTTTCTAGTTTCTACGAATCCAGGCCAGCAAAAGGGAGCATTATCCAAAGTCGCATCTGGAGGCGAACTCTCACGATTGAGTTTGGCAATCCAGACGGTCGCTGCGGAAGTTACGCAAGTACAGTCTCTTGTGTTTGACGAAATTGATGTCGGCATCGGCGGCAAAGTTGCGGAACGGGTTGGAAGGCTGTTGAGGTCGCTCGGCAAATCAACACAAATATTCTGTATTACTCACCTACCCCAAGTTGCCGCGCAAGGCGATCATCAATTGAATGTGAACAAGAAGACGGAGAATGCCTCAAGTGTTGAAATTCGACTGCTTGACCACGATCAACGTATTTCGGAAATCGCCAGAATGCTCGGTGGTGTTAAAATTACGGCTCGTACCACCGAACACGCCAAAGAGATGCTTATACAAGGCTCTATGTGATGCAACCATCTGTTGAAAATCTGTTTGAACCGATCACTCGCGATGCGACAATCAATGATGTGGACGACATCTACGAACTGATGGAGTCTTACGCTTCCAAAGGGATTCTTCTGCCGCGAACGAAAACTGACATCATCGACAACTTGATGAAATTCAGCATTATAGAAATTCAAGGCAAAACTGTCGCCTGCGCAGCACTCGAAATCTTTAACAAGAATCTTTGTGAGGTTCGCAGCCTAGTCGTAGCATCGGAAATGAAACATCTTGGCTATGGTCGAATTCTGGTTGACGTTTTGATCGATAAAGCCCGATCAATGGGATTAACGCGGATAATGGCACTTACGTACGTACCGGGATTTTTTCACCGCGTAGGATTTCACACTGTCAATAAAGAGATTTTTCCGGAAAAAGTATGGGGTGTATGCGCAAAGTGCTGTAAATTCAACGACTGTGATGAAATCGCAGTACTAAAGGAACTTAAGTGATTCAATTGCAAGAGATATTTCAATCATCCCGTTACGTAACGGCGATCACGATTCTATGCGCAGTATTGCTGGTGTCGTGCTCAATCTATCGCCCTGAAATATATCAAGGGCAATCATCAGATCTAGCAGACGTCAGCAAACTAACTGTTGGAATGACACCTGAAGAAGTGTTGGACATCATGGGAACTCCGTTAATCGTTGATTCGTTTCACAGAGACCGGTGGGACTACGTCCATAATGTAATCGACGGTAAACGAACCGTCGTATCAAAGCAAAAAGTTACAGTTTTCTTCAAAGACGGAGTGGTGGCGAAAGTCGAACATAACTTAGACCAAACCTCGGAGTCGGAAATGCAAACTGTGAATGAATAGATAATTTATTTGAACGAGACTTTGAGAAAGAGTTGGTGAAATCGCCAAATTCTGTGTAGCGTGTGATAAAAAATTCCAGTTCTGGTTGCGAAAGCAGAATTCAAGCCATATACGATTCCACTCCCCTCAAACCCTATGGATGAATACATCCATCGAACCGCTCAGAAGCCTGTTCGTGTACGATGAAGCCCTGCCTGAGAGCTATTCAATTTAGATAAGGAGTTGATTGAATGAAGTTTCACCTAGCTATCAATATGGAACGGATGGACGACAGCATGAGCATGATTGACGTCGCCCGTCATACGCTTGACATGGTGCAGACTGCTGATGCCAACGGTTTCGAAATTGTCTGGGCGGCAGAGCATCACGGGCTCGAATTGACGATCGCCCCCAATCCTTTTCAGATTCTTACCTGGTGGGCTGCCCACACCAATCGCATACGACTCGGCACAGCGGTCGCAGTCGCAGCTTACTGGCACCCGATCAATCTGGCAAGCGAAGCAGCACTCACAGACCTGATTAGCGGTGGACGGTTGGAATTCGGTATTGGATCAGGTGCTTATCAACGAGAATTCGACCGAATGCACCCCGGACTGAAACAATCCGATGCCTACCGCTACGTTCACGAAATGTTACCTGCGCTGAAAGCTTTATGGAAAGGAGACTATGAGCATAATGGCCAGTATTGGTCGTTTCCAACGGCTACGTCAGTGCCTCACCCAGTCCAGGTTCCACATCCTCCAATTTGGGTTGCCGCCCGCTCGCCGATCACATTTGATTACGCTGTCGCCAATGGCTGCAACATAATTTCATGGCCTTTGACCAGACCAATTTCAGAGGTGGAACTGTACAAGTCGCAGTTGGACGAATCCATTGCGAAACACGCCGCAGGTCAACACCCGACTTTCGCCGTAATGCGCCATACCGCGCTCTATGAAAACTCGCAGGGACGCGAAACGGTGATCACTGCGATCCAAAGAAGCATGGGAATGTTCGAGAATCTCTTCCGAAATCTGAGCGACGTTGTAGATGGTTTTCCGAAACAAATTCCACTGGAAGAACTTGCAGAACGAGAACAATACGATCCGAATATGTTGGAACAGAACCTGATGCTGGGTTCACCCGAAGAGGTGATTCAGAAATTGAAACGGTACGAGGAAATTGGCGTTGACGATTTCGTTTATTTGGCAAGTATGGGGCTGGGACAAAAAGAACAGAAAAATTCTCTTGCGCTATTCTGTAATGAAGTCATGCCAGCTTTCAATTGATACATTGAGTTTACATCGCCCATTTCAATTAAATCAGAAGAGTTAACTGAAAATTATTTTCGCCACTCACTTCCACCAGTCTCCCGGCTTTGAGTTGTGCAGCGCTTTCCGATATGAAACCAGCCTATTATGGAAAATCCGTTTATGTTTGAATCCACAGGCACTACTGCATATGAGCTAGTTGGCAAGCAGGACGCCCCTGTTGTTGCGCTCATTCACGGACTCGGCATGAATCGACGCATGTGGCGCGAGTTCGTAGACTCGTTGGCAGTCAGTTATCGCGTACTGACTTACGATTTGTACGGACATGGCGAAAGCAGCCTACCGCCATCCGTTCCATCTCTCAATTTGTATGCGTTGCAGTTAAAAGAATTGCTGGAAAAACTCGAAATTGGTCATTGCGCTGTCATGGGATTTTCCCTAGGGGGCATGATCAACCGTCGTTTCGCCATAAATTATCCTGCATCCACCAGCGCCCTAGTCATCTTGAATTCGCCGCACGAAAGAGCACCAGAAGAACAGAGTGAGATAGAGCGACGAGTTGCGCACACCGCGCAAGGCGGTCCACAAGCGACAATCGAAACGTCACTTCAACGCTGGTTTACGCCCGAATTTCTCTCCACGCATACTGACATCGTCGATGAAGTGCGAGAATGGATTTTAAGTAACGAACCGCTGAGTTACACCCAATGCCGTGAAGTGCTAGCTAAAGGCGTCGTGGAGTTGATTAGACCGCAGCCTCCCATTGATTGTCCGTCATTAGTGATCACTTGCCAAAACGACAGCGGCAGTACTCCGGTCATGTCACACGGCATATCCAGTGAGATTCCAGGTTCTCAAGTCATGATCATTCCGAGATTGCAACATTTAGGGCTGCTTGAGGATTCATCGGCGTTTATTGAACTAGTGACGCGCTTTTTATCCGATTCGTTGAACTAACGCGCATCGTCGCAAAATGAATGTTGGACCTTGGCAAAAGGCAAATGAAACAACTCACTGACGGGTAAGCTGCCGCCGGAATTCAATTAAACATTGGGGTGGTTGAGCCAAGAATTACTCAAACGTGTAGACTCCAAGTTTCAGAAATTCGACGACCCTGACACAGAAACCCACTACCCCATCCGTTGCATTTGACGCCCGCCCATCAAATGCATGTGAATATGAAAAACTTCCTGCCTGCCGTCGGAATTACAGTTAACTGACAGCCGATAACCGCTTTCGTCAACGCCGTGTTCCTTGGCAAGTTGAGCGGCTACCAAGAATAATCGACCGAGCACCTGTTCGTCCTCCGACGTAACATCATTGACTGTAGGAATCGCTTTTTTCGGAATAATCAGAAAGTGCACTGGTGCTTGCGGGTCAATGTCTCGAAAAGCCAAAATAGATTCGTCTTCATAGACTATGTCCGACGGTATTTCCTTTCGAATGATTTTACTGAAAATGGTTTCTTCTGTCACAATGCCTCCACTGTAGTCTGATTGTGAGTTAACAAGGTTGCTGGCAAATTATAGGAAAATGCTGTATGACGCGAAGTCAATCAATTTCGAGTAGCAGAGGAATAATGACTGAAATCATTTTTCAGATAATTGCAGTACTCATAAAACCAGTTCACTCAATCTATGTGCTATAAAATTGTGCTGACCGTGGGGGCGATTGGTGGAGCATTAGTCTCCCAGAATCAAGAGATACCTTTCAAATCCCAAAATTCCCATTACTAGAAACCCTAGTCAATTCCTAATTCTATGACACTTTGATAGGAGCAAATCATGGAGACATTTCGTAGTTACCGCATTCAGCAAAATGAAGATAGAAGCATCTCTGCGGGATTTGAAGATTTAACACTAGATGACTTGACGGAGGGTGAAGTCGTTATCGAAACAAGTTACTCAACAATTAACTACAAAGACGCGCTTGCAGCAACTGGAAAAGGAAGAATTCTAAGAAAGTATCCCTTGAACGGTGGAATTGATCTTGCGGGTAAAGTTTCAGCATCGACTGACTCACGCTACAAAGAAGGAGATTCAGTACTGGTCTGCGGTTGCGGTCTTTCTGAAATCCATGACGGAGGGTATTCCGAATACGCTCGTGTTCCAGGCGACTGTGTAGTACCTGTGCCAGCAGGTTTGACTGAGTATGAGGCAATGGCGTTCGGAACGGCAGGATTTACCGCTGCAATTGCGGTGATTCGGATGGAAGACAATGGGCAAATTCCGGAACGCGGACCGATTGTTGTGACTGGAGCGACCGGCGGCGTAGGCAGCTTTGCGGTCAGTATGTTTTCCAGTCTTGGATATGAAGTAATCGCACTGTCCGGGAAGAAGGAACACGAAGGATATTTAAGAGCACTAGGTGCTACCGATATGATCGATCGACACACGCTGGAATTGGGAGACAAACCTTTGGAAGCAGCGAAATGGGGCGGAGCCGTTGACAATGTAGGCGGTGACATTCTTGGCTGGTTGACCCGAACTGTGAAACCTTGGGGGAATATCGGTTCCATCGGACTAGCGGGCGGAATTGGACTGAAAACCACAGTCATGCCATTCATTTTGAGAGGCGTGTCTCTCCTTGGCATCAATTCACTCGAAATGCCGATGGAAGTGCGTGACAAAGCGTGGGAACGACTCTGTAGCGATTTGAAGCCGAACGATATGGATTTAATCATCAGGAAAGTGATTGACTTTAATGACTTGCCATCCTCATTTGACCAATACATGGAAGCATCTATTGTTGGGCGCATCGTCGTCAAAATCAGTTGAGTTCATGATCTTTATCGATTTGCACTCGACGGCTTGTATCCAAGCGGACCAGCATTTCTAAGATTGCGCGGGTCCGCTAAATTTTCCTAGCAATAGCACACCCACCTACCCTGCTTACAATTCTTCCAGCCAGTACCTTAGCTATCGCACTCAACTATGCTGAATAACAAGGCCAACAATTTTGCTGAATTTCTGCAACAAATTGACGCTGTGAGGTTATTATTACCGCTTTTCTGACGAGATGAACTATGCGACTTGGAATTGATACCGGCGGAACTTTTACCGACGCGGTACTCTATGACAATAAGAACGGCGTGGTAAAGACCGCAAAAGCGCTTACTACCCATCAAGATCTCGCTCTCGGCATCCGAGAAGCAATCAGCCGCATCGACACACATTCGATTTCACTCTCGCAACTTGTTGAAGTTACTTCAATTTCAACCACACTGGCAACAAATTCAATCGTAGAAGGACGCGGTGGGACCATTTGCTTGCTGATGATCGGACACAGCACAAATTCTCTAAAGCGTGCGAACCTCAAGGAAGCGCTGCGAGACGATCCAGTCGAATTCATCGAAGGTGGCCATACTGCACATGGAGATGAATGGCAGCCGTTGGATATGGAATCTGCAAAAATTGCAATTTTGCGACATGCTTCAATGGTTTCTGCTTTTACAGTTGCAGGTATGTTTTCGGTGCGAAACACCGCTCATGAGGTTGCAGTACGCGATCTTGTACTGGAGTTGACAGATCTGCCCGTCACATGTACGTTTGAACTGACAGCCAATCTTGATGCACCTAGACGTGCAATGACCGCGGTGTTGAATGCCCGCCTAGTCGCTCCGATTTCTCAACTTATCCAGGCCGTTCGACTTGAACTCGCCAATCGCGAAATTCATTCACCGCTCATGGTAGTCAAAGGAGATGGATCGATGATCAGCGCCGATGCCGCCATTGTTCGACCGGTGGAGACAATTCTGTCAGGACCCGCAGCGAGTATTGTCGGAGCCTGCAACCTGGCGAAAACCCCAGTCAGTGTCGTATCCGACATCGGCGGTACAACGACTGACATTGCGATTTTGCGAGACGGAAAACCCGCTATCACCCGGCAAGGGGCACATGTAGGTGGTTTCAGAACATTTGTCGAAGCCGTCGACGTTTACACCGTTGGACTTGGAGGCGACAGTCAGGTGTCGTTTGACTGTCCTGTGCAAGTAGGGCCAAACCGAGCATTGCCGATTTCTTCACTGGGACGGCAGAACCCAGAGATTATCAAAACCTTGAAAGACCAGTTGAAAAAAATGCCCCAAGAATACCAAGGATGTTTTCTGCTGAGGAGATGTTCATCCGAGAACATTCGGAGCCTTGGCAAAAATGATCGAAAGTTGTGGGATTTGCTCGAAAATGGTCCAGTCAGCTGTGAAAGCTTGTTTCGGGAATCGCAAATTTATCGCGCCTTCAATCGCCTGCGCAGACTAGACTTGGTCCATATGTCGGCATTTACTCCTACAGATGCACTGCATGTTTTAGGAAAGATGGACAAGTGGTCTATTGAAGGGGCCGAACTAGCCGCAAAAATTTGGGCACGAGGCTTCGTACGTCGTTCGAAATCACAATGGAACAGTCCTGAAGAGTTTTGCAAGAGTGTTCTGAGCGCCGTCGTTCATCAGTCAAGTGACGCATTGATTCGAGCTGCTATTGCTTCTGAATCTCCCGATACCCTACCCGAAAACATTGGAAGCTACCTGTTAGATAAAGGAATTACTTCGCAAGATTCGGATGTCCTGAATGTTCAATTCTCATTAAAAGGCTCGCTCGCGGTCGTTGGAGCTCCGGCTAATTCGTTCTATCCTGAAATTGCGAATCGCTTGAATACTCGATTGGAAATTCCAGAACATTCTGACGTTGGCAATGCAGTTGGAGCTGCTGCGGGAAGCATATCGCAGCGCGTTTCTGGCTTAATTACCTCTCCTGCAGAAGGCGTCTACCGCTCACATACTCCATTCGGCATCCAAGATTTTCGAAGTCTTGAAGAGGCGGCTAATTCAGCTACTAGCGAACTAGAAAAACTTGCTCATCAGCGGGCAATGTCCGCTCAAGCAACAGACTCGGAAACTTCCGCTAAACGTTCCGATATTGTCGTACAGGGAATCGGCGGCCAGTCGATTTTCATAGAATCTAGAATCACGGTCATTGTATCTGGCGTTGTCGACTTGAATGTCAGTCAATGACAATTAACATTCAGTTTTTGGGTTCGGCTTTCTACTTAGCCTACGGTTAACTACATTAATTCAATATATTAAAATATGATATTAAAGTTATTTATTATTAATGTATGATGCTGTTAAAGGAAAGTGAATCGCCACATTACAAACAATTTGGCAAGTTTAATTCAAGACTTTCAGTAGTTGTCCGGGTCTATTGCCAGCCCACTGCCGGTCATGGTAAACGAGAGTGCCATTCACGAATACTGAATCAATTCCATCCGCTGCTTGAACAGGATTTTGAAAATTTGCCCTGTCGATTATTGTATCTGCATTGAAAATTACAATATCTGCACACATGCCTTCCCGAATAAAGCCTCGATCCTGTAAACCGAAAGTCATCGCAGAATTGCCAGTCATTTTTGCAATTGCTTCCTCAATAGAAAACAAACCTAAGTCACGCCCGTAGTGACCAATCACTCTCGGAAACGTTCCCCACAAACGTGGATGCGGAAATCTATCGCTGGGCAATCCATCCGAACCAATCATGCCACCTGGAAATTTCAATACTCTGTGTAAATCATTTTCATCCATCTGAAAATAGATGGCTCCGGCAGGAGAAAGCATTTCAACCGCCCTTTCAATGCTGACTCCCCACTCCCCGCATATATCGTCCAACTCTCGAGCCATACATTCTGGATGTGGATCAGACCACGTAATTAAAACTCGGTCAGCTCGTGGCAGATACTGCGGGAGCAATGAAGTCGAACTGGCTATATATGGATAAACATCCAGATTGATATCTACCGACTGCTGAGCTCTTTGAATTTGCTCAAGCGTCTGTTCAGTTCTGCCAAAGTTTTTCGTTCCACAGGCTTTGTGATGTGAAATTACGGTACGTATATCTGCCTGTTCGGCAACGCGAACCGTCTCATCAATCGAATGATGGACATCATCGCTTTCATTGCGCATGTGAGATGTATAAATTCCTCCAACTTCGGAGACCCTTGTTGCCAGCTGTATGACTTCCTCCTCCGAGGCACAAATGGCAGGTGGATATTCTAGACCGGTACTGAACCCGCTGCAGCCTTCTTCCATTGCAGCATCAACCAGTCGTTCCATCTGAAGAATTTCTTTCTTGGTTGCAGCCCGATCGAGTCGATCCATCGTAGCGACTCGAAGTGTCGAATGCCCAACTAGCATCAAAGAATTTACTGCCGGGGGATTTTCTTTCAGTTCGATTGCATAGGACTCCGTAGTTCCAAAGCGATACCACTCTCGTCCACCAAGAAGATTGAGTGGAGGTGGCGGATCGACATCCTTTAAAGGCGCAAGACTGACGCCGCAATTTCCAGTTACAACAGTTGTCACTCCCTGACTGATTTTGGATGTCATATCAGGCGAAGACAGAAGTACCCTATCATCGTGAGTGTGCGCATCAATGAAGCCTGGTGCGATGCACTTTCCTTTCGCAGATATTCGAACATTCGCAATGGATTCACTATAATTTCCTACACCTACGATCCGTCCCTCATTGACTGCAACATCCGCGTGAATTGACGCACCTCCTGTGCCGTCAATAATCAGGCCATCGCTTATGATTAGCTCTACACTCATCCAGTTCTAACCTGAATTGCCTCGTCTTCGTCTTCGACGGGGTGTTCCGTCTTGAGGTTGCTCAATCGGACCTGGTAGGTCAACTACCTTGCTTAAATGGGGATAGGACGCGGTTTTGTGAGGAATCGACATAGCATCGACAAAATGTTTCTGGAAACTGGGTTCCACTGCAGTCTCCACCTTCTCGATATTTCGTACGATCTGGATGATCTCATCGCGTGAATTTCTATCCAGCAAGGCGATTCTTGCTCCGGTTCCTGCTGCGTTGCCAGCTGATGTTACACTTTCCAGAGCACAGTCTGGAATCATTCCTAAAATCATTGCATATTTGACGTCCACGTGGCTTCCAAATGCACCTGCCAATCGAATGGCATCAACTTGCTCAATTTCCAATCGCTCCATCAGCAAACGAATCCCCGCATACAAAGCCGCTTTGGCCAACTGGATCGCTCGGATATCGTTCTGAGTAATCACGATCTTGGGCTCTGCTTCATTCAAAACGTAGGAAAATGTTCTACCATCAGCAATGACTCGACCACTCTTTGCCGAATTGCTGCCTTGAACGACGCCGTTGGAATCAATGATGCCTGCGAGATACATTTCTGCGACTGCTTCAATGATTCCTGAACCACAAATTCCTGTCACCCCGGTATCTTCAATTGCTTCTCCAAACCCTTCATCAGTCGACCAGATGTCGCAACCGATTACCCTGAATTTTGGAGTCAGCGTATCCCGATCAATCCGTACTCGTTCAATCGCTCCCGGCGCTGCTCGTTGCCCACTACTGATCTGTGCACCTTCGAAAGCTGGGCCAGTGGGACTTGATGCTGCAACCATCCGATTGCAATTCCCCAGCACGATTTCTGCATTGGTGCCAACATCTACCAACAGCATCATCTCTTCTTTTGAATAAGGGTGCTCGGACAATACCATTCCTGCTGAATCTGCTCCTACGTGCCCAGCGATGCAAGGCAGAACAAAGGCTCTTGCGTTCGGATGAAGGGAAAGATCCAGCTCATTTACCCAAATACTTACTGACTCATCTGTTGCCAGTGCAAATGGCGCACCGCCAAGTTCAATCGGACTAATCCCTAACAGCAGATGCTGCATGATCGGATTGCCGACAAAAACGACATCGAGTATGTCCTCTATATCTATGCCGTGTGCTTTAGCTACATCTTCGGCCAATCGTTGAATTGCCAGCCGCACTTCCCGCGTCATAGCCTCTTCGTTACCTGGATTCATCATCAGATAGGAAACTCGGCTCATCAAGTCTTCACCGAAACGGATCTGCGGATTCATGATGCCGGCAGACTCAACCACTTCGCCGCTCGAAAGGTCGCAAAGATGTGCGGCAATCGTGGTTGAACCAACGTCTATTGCCAGACCGTAAGCGTGATCTCTGAATCCCGGCCAAACAGCCACGATCTGAGAGCCATCGTGAACTGCCGCGGTAACTTTCCAGTCATCTTCTCTCAGTGCCGACTGTAGCTTTTGAATCTGTCGCAGATCGCAGGAAAGATTTTCCAATCTCCAATCAAATTCGAGTGCATCCTTCAAGCGCTGAAGATCGCCTGAAGGATCATACATATTCGGCTCTTGGACTTCAACATAGTACATGCGAATGACAGGATTCAGATTAATGTCGTGTACTTCCGCCCGTTTGCGAACAACCTGTCTGTGCACCTGACTCTCGGACGGAACATCAATCACAACGTCACCCAAAATCTTCACCGAACAGCCGAGTCGTCTGCCATCCAAAAATTCGTGGGTTCTCGAATATTCATTCTCGAGTTGACTAAATGAACTCAAGTTCTCCTCACGAGACTGAACACCATGTTTAGCGAATGAGCCGGTGCTCAATTCAATCTGACAACGTCCGCACATCGCTCGGCCGCCGCAGACAGAATCAAGATCTACTCCCAGAGAACGTGCGGCTTGCAGAATAGTTGTGCCTTTTACGAATCTGCCTCGACGTCCCGAAGGAGTGAAAACAACCATGGCGTCAGAATGTTCTACCATTCAGATACCTCGTACTCCCTCTAGCAGACTAGTGAATTTGAACCCAATCAGTCAACGAATGAAGACTGATCATCAAAGATGTGTTGTGCTCTACTCAACCGGACGCCGTCTTCTAGGACGATTTCTTCTGTCGGCTCGAGAACTATTTGCCATTTCACTGGCTGGTTCGCGAAATTTCGCAATCCAACGACGACATTCACGGTCTGTACCCATCATGACATTCGCCGCCATTATCGCATTCATGATTTCCGGATGTAGGGGGCTGGTAATCGCAGAAGTCATGCCGGCACCAATCGCCATAGACAGAAAAGCTGCATTCAACCCGTTTCTGTTTGGCAATCCAAAGCTGATATTGGATGCCCCACAAGTAGTATTAACTTTAAGATCCTCTCGCAACCGCTGCACGATTCGAAACACTTGACGACCCGCCAATCCTATTGCGCCTATTGGCATCACCAATGGGTCGACTACGACATCGCAGCGCGCAATCCCATAATCCTCCGCTCGCTCAACGATTTTTTTGGCGACTTCGTAACGCACTTCTGGATCTTCCGAAATACCGGTTTCATCATTCGAGATTGCGACAACCGCAGCATCGTATTTCTTTACCAGCGGCAATACGGCTTCCAGACGTTCCTCTTCACCAGTAACGGAATTGACCAAAGGGCGCCCTTTGTACACTGATAGGGCCGATTCCAACGCTGCCACAATCGACGAATCAAGTACCAGCGGAATATCAGTCAGCGACTGCACCAACTGGACAACCTCTGCCAGTATTCTTGGTTCATCCGCCAGGGGTATTCCAGCATTGACATCAAGCATGTGTGCTCCCGCTTCCACCTGCGCCAATGCATCGGATTCTACCCGACTGTAGTTTCCGAGTGCCATTTCGGCTGCAAGCAACTTTCTACCGGTTGGATTGATCCGTTCTCCGATTACGCAGAACGGTTTTTCATATCCAATAACAACAGTCTTTGTTTGGGAGGATATTATGGTTTCTGTCATGAGCGAGACTCGAGGCTAGAAGATAGGAAGGCGTAGAAGGAACTTACAAGAAGTCAGTTCAACCCGCGCAGTTCCGCTACAAGATCCTTGCAGGTTTCCACCGCTACTGCTGCGTCTCGACAGTACGCATTGGCACCTATAGCGTTACCAAACTCTTCATTCAACGGTGCACCACCGACAACGACAATGTAGTCGTCTCGAATTCCCTGTTCTACCAACGTGTCAATAACTACTTTCATGTAAGGCATCGTCGTGGTAAGTAATGCCGACATTCCCAGAAGTTCCGGCTTGTGTTCTTCAATAGCAGCGAGATAGTTTTCGACGGGATTGTTGATTCCAAGATTGATGACTTCAAACCCTGCACCTTCCAACATCATGGCAACTAAATTTTTACCAATATCATGAATATCGCCCTTCACCGTACCGATCACCATTTTGCCAATTGTTGGAGCACCGGTTTCTGCCAGAAGAGGTCTCAGAATCAACATCCCACCTTTCATTGCGTTGGCTGACATGAGAACTTCCGGAACGAACAAAATTCCATCGCGAAAATCAATTCCGACAATTCGCATTCCTTCCACGAGAGCATCCTGCAATACTGCATACGGTTCCCAGCCACGTCCCAACAGAATATGCGTGCCCTCCTCAATTTCCTCCCTCAAACCGTCATACAGATCATCATGCATCTGCTCAACCAATTCTTCATCAGACAGAGCTGACAGATCAATATCTTCTACATTTTCCATTGAACGTTTTCCATTTGGTTTGTTAGCACCTCGAAACTGTAGAGATGCGAGGCTGGAACAGGTAAAAATAATTTGCCGTATTTTACTCTCAATATTTCAACAGACAGATAAAAATTTTGCAGATTTTCCGAAATTTTTTGCAAATCGCAAATTATATACCCTTGATTCCATTCATTCTGTCAGACAAACCGTTTTATTCGCTATCTTAAATTCAACAGAACAATTAGAAAAACTTCTATAATTGTTTTGTAATTCAATGTTTATGTTGATAATTTTCAGTGATTGGCATATTTAATCGAAATTCAAACCAGTTCAAATTACGGCCAAATAATTTTCAACATTTCAGAAATTTTTATTTTAGAATGTAACTAATGGTCAAGTTGCATATTCTTTTGAATTGGTCAGATTGCGGACAATGAAATTTCGCTCAAAGTTTAGTCGTCTTTCCAATTGGAAGTTGACTGCGGCATTTGCTGTTTTCCTGTGTTCCTCACCCATTGCCATCGCAGATCAAAACGACCCAAGACTGGATGAATTATTCAAACAGCTGCACATTGTAAAGAGCCAGGAAGCGGGGAATGAAATTACCGATCAGATTTGGAAAATCTGGCGTGAATCTTCGGATGATAAAATCAATAAACTAATGTACGCTGGAGTATCTGCCATGGCAACGGGACGACTGCGTCGTGCGGAAAGAATTTTTGATGAGATCGTATACAAGGCACCAGAATTTGCCGAAGGATGGAATAAGCGAGCGACCATATATTATTTTCTTCGAGAGTATCAAAAATCTGCTGCAGATGTTCGCCAAACTTTACTGCTTGAGCCTCGTCACTTTGGAGCAACGGCTGGACTAGGCTTGATATTCTTGTCTCTGGATTACTATGAAAGCGCAATGGAAGCCTTTCAACAAGCACTAGATATCAATCCGCATCTAACGGGTCCGAAACAGCAAATCAAACGTCTTGAAGAATATTTGAATGACGACCCTGCTTGACGGTCCCAGCAAGTTGCATCGCTAGACGTATCTTCAAGGGATTAGCAAAGAAGATTTCTACATGCGGTGTCACACCGCTTCGTTAACCAAACTCCAATATCCTGTAGTTCTTCTGCAGAAACCGAATGCGGAATTTGGTAATTCTTCGATTCAACGTTGTAATTTAGAATAGCCAACTGTTTCCGAGACCACTCTGCAACACCGAATGGTATGACAGGGTCCAACGTGCCATGCAGATACAGAATTGGAATATCTCGATTTGCTTCATGACGTTCAGTCTTTGTCAAGTTTGCGACCGGCAGATAAGCGGAAAGTGCTAGAATCCCGGCAAGCGGTTCAGGATGACGAATTCCTGTATAGAGAGCGATAGCACCTCCCTGTGAAAATCCCGCAAGTACAATTTGTTCTGAGTTCATTCCATGTTTCAGTTCATGCTGAATCAATTCAATGACATGATTGCATGACTCCTCAATTCCTCTTTGATCTTCGGGGCCAGTGCCAATCGCCGGATTGATGATGTCGTACCACGCCCTCATACGCATACCCATATTGATCGTGACAGATTTTTCGGGCGCATTTGGAAAAACGAAGCGTACCGGACACCGTTGCGGAATATTCAAATAAGGTACGACGGGCTCAAAATCATGTGCATCTGCACCGAGCCCATGTAACCAGATTACAGAAAGCTTAGGAGGCGCTTCAGGTTCGACTGTGACTACTTCAAGCAAGGAAATAGGTTCGATCAATCACAATTTTTTGGCAAAACGCGTTTCAATTGAGGCGCTTTGTCTCATAATATGATTGTTGATGCTCGTGAATGCCTATTGTCGATTCGGAACTTTAGGCAACTGGAAATTTATTGCCGGATTTCGAATATATCAGAATTACGAGCCCATTTGGTATGGTTCATTTGAATTTAATACCGATAAATTTGAAACTAAAAGAGAACTGAAATGGCAGGATATATCGTAGTACAGGTAAAAATTCACGATCCTGAAGGCTTTGCAGTTTATCGCGACATGGTGCCGCCAACACTTGAAATTTATGGCGGCCGCTATCTTGTTCGCGGAGGTAACTGGGAAGTTTTGGAAGGAGAATGGAATCCTGAAAGAGTTGTGATTATTGAATTTGACAGCGTTAAGCAGGCTAAAAATTGGTGGAATTCGGAAGAATATGCACCAGCCAAGAAATTAAGGGAAGAAACAACGCAATCGACAATGATTGTTGTGGACGGATGCAACGAATAAACGAACGATGTTCCAAGTAGCCAACTAACTAATCCTGTAATCTTCAGTATATAAATCTTGAATTGCTGCTAAAATAGATATATTTATGGACTGGTCATAAAAAATGACTATTATCGGGAGAGCACTGAAATGCAAATAATTGGAATAACAAAGTTCAAGGAGAAGTGTTTGGCTTTTTTGGATCAGCTTGATGAAGAGGGATTGGTTATCACCAAACATGGTAAGCCAATCGCACAAGTCATTCCTTATGAACATCGCTGTGCTGACCTCATCGGTAGTCTAAAAGATAAGATTGAGATTCGGGGTGATATTTATTCAACCGGAGTAAGCTGGGAAACAAGTGATCAATCTTGACACACACATTCTTGTCTATGCAGTCCAAGGAGAACTTCGACCAACTGAACACAACCTATTGGAACAAAACAGATGGTCAATTTCTGCCATAGTGTTGTGGGAACTCGCCAAACTCGTTCAACTAGGTCGACTAAATATTGATCTAGATAACCGTGATGTGGCTCGCACCTTAGCCCGGGTTCAGGTTTGGCCTATTAACCTTGCAGTTGCCCGAGTATCCACATGCCTTGACTTTGAAGGCGACCCAGCAGACGAAATCATAGCTGCTACTAGCATTGTGTATAACGTTCCATTGCTTACGCGCGACAAAGTCATTCGGAATTCGAATACAGTTCCGCTAGTTTCTTAGATTCATTTCGCCTGCAATTGCAAAAAAAACGACATTGTTGCTCCCTGAAGAAGGGGCAAGATTTTAGGAAGATTTGCGCTCGTAGACAGTCTAACGCTTAGCAGTTTTTTAGCATGGCTTCGAACGACCAGTCGCCACATCTGCTAGAGCCGTACAGTGTTGCCGCTGACGTTATGTTTTCAAGTTATGAATCTGCTGACGCAGACTAAATAGGGAATTTCAATGATGTAGTCGTCACTGCCGGCTAAAACAACCTGGTAACGGCAAGTTGCAGCGCCAGAAGTTCGGGTAAACACGTGGGAATTCTCTAACCGACAGATATTTACAACAGCCCGTCACCTATAGCGGAAGTAAGATTGTAAGCATAAGAGGACGATATGCTCCCTAAAGATTGGCCGCGTATATTCAAAACAATAGTACGGCAGGGTTTAAATATTGCATTGCTTGTCATTGCGATGTCCTTATAAATTCATGCAAGGAAGTGTCCAGCGATATCTGCCCAGTAGACTTGAAATACCTTGTGTTGTAAGAGATCAAAAATAGAAGTCTAGTCGGTGATGCCGCTATCGGTCAGGATAATTGCAATCTATCTCTTGCAATCATAGTGCTTCCCGCCACCAATGAAGCATATGCCAAAGAATTAGGAGATGACTTCATACGTCTCACCAAGAATTTTGCTCCCGGTTCCCCACCTCCAAGCAAGGAAATCGGTAAAGGCGTTTGCGATTATTTGATCGGTGTGTACGACGCTTACACGGACAAGGAAATTGCCCTTGGAGCAAAGGCTTCAAATGCACGCTGGATTACGTGGTGAAAAGGGTTGATCAAACCTGCAATCTCCTAATTGGAATTTCTCCTTTGTTGTAGAGTATTATTCGTAAGAGTTCAGAGAACAAAATCAATTTTGTTCATCTGGACCATCAATTACTAATCAGAAACTTTAACCGGGCAAATCGTATGTCTTTGAATTTCATCAAACGCAATCATCGCATTTACAACTTGGGGCTGATCTGGGCGATGGCTGTTCTACTTGGTTCCCCAGCAGTTACGTACTCCCAGGATCAGGCTGTGCCGGTCGCAGCGGATCAAGTACGCACAGAATCTATTAACGAGACAATTGCTGTATTCGGGGAACTTGTCTCACTTCAGTCCGGACCAGTTCATGTCTCCATCAGTGCACCTGTCAGTACCGTCAACGTTAGTGTTGGAAATCGAGTCGAGGGCGGCGACCTGCTTGCTACATTGGATTCTTCGATACTCGAATTACAGCGTTCAGCAGTCGAAGCCCGTATTGATATGTCAACTTGGGCAACCAGTCGCAGAGCCACGGAACTCGATCTGTCAAGACAGCAAGAAGATCGATTTCGACAACTTCGCCACTCCGCTGCGACAACCGAAGCCCAGCTTGAAGACGCTGTATTGAAACTTAGAATTGCCGAACAGGCACTGGGCGAAGCAAAAGCGGCAACTCGGCAAATTCAGCGTGAACTGGATATTGCCAGTTACAATCTTTCCCTTACCAAAATTACCGCACCTTATGGCGGTGTTGTCGTTGAACGCAATATCGAAATCGGCCAATATGTTCGCGTCGGCGAGAAAGTCGTAAGAATTGTTGGAGATCACAGCCTTGAGATTGAAGCGTATATTCCCTATCGGTATATTGATGCGCTCAAAGTCGACGACACTTTGGGTGCTGAATTCGACAACGGAACAAAATTTCAGGCAAGCTTGCGTGCATTCATCCCTGAAGAACATGTCAGTACCAGAACACGCGCAGTTCGTTTCTCCTTTAATCAAGATGAGATTGATGACGTCCTGGCAGTCAATCAAAATGTGATAATTCAAGTGCCTATTTCCGATCAGAATGAAGCGCTAACAGTTCACAAAGACGCTGTTGTTACTCAACAGGGTGGTCACGTCGTATTTGTAGTCGAGGCAGATGCGGTTATGCCTAGACCCATCACGATTGGTAATGCCACTGGCAGCCGTTATGAAGTGACTTCGGGGCTCAGTGAAGGAGAGATAGTAGTAATTCGAGGAAATGAGCGACTAGCGCCAGGGCAAAAAGTCACAGTGATCAACTAGATATCCGAAAATTTTACGTGGTTCCTGACAAGTCGTCTGATATGATTGCCAAAGTCAAAGAGTGAGGAGAATTGAAGTACGAAACTAAAATCGTCTAATCCAATTCCTGCATATTTTCGCGCTTTGCCATCACTCGGCCACGGTGCTTATCAATTTCTACGATGAAGCGTTCATGCATACCTCGACCGACTAATTCAACTGCGTCGTGAACTTCACATTTGAACCGGACCCGTCTGTTCAAGATTTCTTCAATTTCGACATCGACACGAACTTCTTGCAGCATTGGAGTGGCAGCAAGGTGTTCAATATTCACTACTACCCCAACCGAATCCCACCCATCAGGTAAATTTTTATAGAGCAGATCACGACAGGCATACTCAATGTCAGCTATCATCGACGGTGTTTCGTAAACTCTGAGATCGTTGCCCATAAAAGTAATAACACGATTTTCTCCGATTTGTATCGTTCTCTCTAAGGACAGTCCTTCTGCCAGTGATTTGCTTCTAAAATCTTCTACCGTCATAGTTACAACATTTTGTCAGAATTGAATTCAAGGAACCTGGTGGAGCGGAGGAGGATCGAACTCCCGACCTTAGCATTGCGAACGCTACGCTCTCCCAGCTGAGCTACCGCCCCACGATGTGCAATGCACAGTATATACGTCAACTCAAAGACACGATACTCGCACAATCTTAAAAATTTTTACAGCCTAAGCCGTTCACTTCAACGTTGCAAGATAGTCGACTACATCCAAGTCCGGCATGTCGGAATTCTTGATGCCAATCTGCGTCAGCATCGTATGTATCTGTCCTCTGTGATGCGTTTGATGATTGAACAAAGTCAGTAGAACTTCATGAACAGTTTCCTCACCCTGTTGCCCCGACATTCGACGATACTTGACAGGCTTTTGCAAGTCTTGGTTATCCAGATTCTCTACGAATTTGCTAAGCTTCCGATCTTCTTCCACTCGCGCTTTTCTCAGTTCGTCAAATTCATGGTAAAGAATTTGATCTAAAGACTGGATCGATTCATCTTCATAACCATTCAGGCGTGCAAGCCACAAAATGTCAACCAGCAGAATGTGATTCAAGGTATTGTGAATAGATCCAAAGAACGAGTTTCGATCCATACGATAATCATCGTCGCTTAGAGTCGAACACAATTCGAATATGTGCTCATTTACCCAAGTGTTATAATTTGACATCATCAGTACGTTTTGCATAGAGTAGTCCTTTCCTGCATTGAGTTTAAGTTGGTCTTGTATTTATATGGAAATTAACACGACTTTGCCTGAATGACGAGTACGGATGTAATTTCCTCTTCTTGGAATGGCATACGGGAAATATTTGAGGATTCGGTTCCCTATCATAAATCCCTTGGCATCAAGGTCACTGACCTTGAAACTAACAGTCCGAAATTATATGTCGATATGCAAGACCGATTTGTAGGCAATTTCGTTCGAGGCAATTTGCATGGTGGCGTCATCTCGTGTCTGCTGGATACCATCGGTGGAATCGTTGCCTTCGTTGACGTCGTTGATCGACGTAATATCGATACTCACCAAGCCAAACTCAATCAGTTTTCCAGGATGGGGACTATCGACATTCGAATTGATTATCTTCGTCCTGGATTCGGCACACGATTTGTCGCGAGTGCATATGTTCTTCGAACAGGAAACAAAGTGGCTGTTACCCGCATGGAACTGCATAATAATGAAGACATCCTCATTGCCGTTGGAACCGGAGCATATGTGGTTGGATAGAATCTTACATCACTAGAATTGTCGGAGAAAAGATGAACATATTTCAGTCCATCAAGCAGCCTCCAATGAACGAAAAGAGTTGGAAACAACGATTTACGTTGCATGACACGACAATTGATGATGAACCGTATATAAATTTCATACCCGATACAGGGCAACGACTCGCGGATGCACGGAACAACCTTAATCTGTCAATTTCTGATGTTGCAGAGGAACTGAAACTGTCCGAAGAAATCATTTCCGCAATTGAAAATCGTCAATACAATTCGTTGTTCGGACTAGCATACGCCACCGGCTATGTTAGGTCCTACGCATCACTAGTCAAACTAGATCCTGATGACTTGATCAACAATGATCCAGATTTGGGAATGCAGGCAATTACAGAAAAAAATTTTGATCTGTCCGTACTACGGCCAATTACAAACTACAGCCACCTATTTATATCATGGGTAACAATCGCAGTCAGGAGTGTCATTATTATTTCCCTGTTTACGCTAGCAGTAATTGGCTGGAACAAACGAGATGATATTTCTCTGTGGTGGAATGAAAGACTTAAAACTGAAAAAACTATTGAAATTCAAGAATCGGCTCCCAATGAACTCGAAAAAAAATCTTCCGAACTCGGAATAATTCACGGCACTAGAATTTCGCAATCGTAACAGAACCCAGTTAACGCAAATTCTAGCTTCAATAGTCGGGATAGGCTCCCTTTAGACAGTTTGATCTTTCATACTCAGTGCAATCGCCTTTTGGGCTGCCTGTCTGCGATTCTCCAGCGGAATCACCAAAATTGCCGTCAGTGGCGGAACCATGAAAAGAGTCAGCAAAGCAGACATGGACAACCCGCCCACCACGACTGATCCGAGCCCGCGATAGAGTTCAGACCCTGCACCCGGAATCAACACCAGCGGGAGCATGCCGCAAACACTGGTAAATGTGGACATGAATATCGGTCGAATGCGATTTCTAGTTGCAGCCAGTACCGCTGATTGTCCTGGCAAATCACCCTTCCTTAAATGGTAGATTGACTGATGAACTAACAGTATTGCGTTATTCACTACAATGCCAATCAGAATGACAAATCCTAATAGCGTAAGCATGTCTAGTGGCTGGTGTACATAGAAATTCAAGACCGCAAGCCCACCGATTCCCCCTGCCGCAGCAACGGGGACTGACAGTAGAATGATGAGCGGATAAATAAAACTCTCAAATAGAATTGCCATGACCAGATAAACGATCACCAAGGCAATGATCAAATGAACTACCATCGCATTCCAGGTTGTCTTGAGTGCATCGGCAGTTCCAGATATTCTGAACTGGACATTTTGTGGCAATCCCTCTTCCTGCAGTGGCGAAAGTACCTGGCTTTGTATGACGTTGATGGCTTCCTCCATCGTCAATCCCGGCGCTGGCCGAATTTCCAGTGTGATGGTTCTGAGCCTCTCCCGATGTCGGATTGCTGTGGGTCCAGCAGTAATACCGATATCCGCAACCGAACTCACCGGAATAACTCTTCCGGCAGGTGTTACAACAGGAATATTCTGGATATTTTGTGTTTCCTTCATATTATCTGTCGGCCCTAGCAACGTAATGTCAGTGGCACGTCCTTGGAACATTGTTTCATCCACTCGGATACCATCGTTGAATACATCAATCGCCAAGCTTAGTTCCAGAGCAGTCAATCCATTGTCTGCCAGCCGCAACCTGTCGGGAATTATTCGAACTTCCGGCACTCCGAGTTCAAGGCCCGGATTCGGACGAAACTGATGACCTTCCGAACGCGGCATTACGCTAAGTATTTTTTCTGCTGCACGACTCGCAGCGATCAGAATTTCTTCGAGAGTCGCTCCCGATATGTCCAGATCAATCTTACGACCGGAGCCGATTCCTCTTCCGAATATGGATGGCTGGCTCATGAATCCATAAGTTCCCGGTTCTCGAAAAACCGGACCCTGCATAACGGGGATTAATTCCGACACCCTCTCTGGATCCTCGGATATGGCACCGACAAACATCATGGAACGAGTCGATACAAAGAAGAAACGAGAAATTTTGGGGGGTGCTTCACCTTCGGAACTTGATTCCGAATCAGCTTCAGGCTCACCCACCCAGTGTGGTCGAATGGCATTCTCAATATTCCCGGCAATTTCGGTCATGGTCTCCAGGTTGTAACCGGGAGGCGGAACAATTAGTCCGAAAATCAGATTGTTGTTACCTTCAGGAAGATATTCCAGATGCGGTAGGAACTTGACTGCGAGCATTAGTGCTAAACCGGTAATCAAGGAAACCCACAGTATCGCAAACATTCGATATTTGATTATTTGGCGTGTGAACCACATGATAAGGCGGACGATTCCTGCAGCCAGTTCATCCAGTCCAGGTATTCGTAGTCGAACCGAATTTCGAAGATTGTGAAAACCAGAACCCAACAGCTTTTGCGATAACGCGGGAATCACGGTTACAGATACCAGTAATGAAAGCATGACTGCAACAGATATTGCTACCGCTATATCCCGAAACAACTGCCCTACTTCCAATTGCGAAATCAATATTGGAATAAAAACCATCACTGTCGTGAGTGCCGAAACCAGCACCGCTCCCCAAACCTGCTGAGCACCTTGAACCGCAGCTTCTCGTGCGGATTTACCGCTCTCGCGCATACGAAAAATATTTTCAAGAATAACGATGGCTGCATCCACAACCATGCCAACGGCGAATGCCAATCCTGCCAACGACACAACATTGATGGATCGCCCGAGAGCCGCCATCGCTACAAATGCGCCTATGATCGAAACCGGGATCGCGATCGAAACCGTCAGTGTCGCTCTGAATGATCGGAGAAAGAGAAGCATGACGAATGCCGCCAGCATTCCACCGATCCAAATATTTTGACGCACAAGCTGAATGGACGAATTGATGTAAACGGTCTCGTCGTACACCTGACTAAGTTCAAGCCCGCTGCCAGGAATTACGGTTTGATTGAGTTCATCAATGACCTGCCGAATGTTTTCCATCGTCTCAATAACATTCGCGCCGACTTCGCGTGTCGCATTGAACGGAATTGAGGGCTGGCCCAGCACGCGAATAATCGCAGTTGGACGTTTGAAAGCCAGATTGACTTCTGCGATATCTTGAATTTTGATGCGACCGGATCGATCTGAAGTGGCTTCGGCATCTGAGCGAACGACAATTTCGCGTACCGCTGCAACAGTGTTTAGTTCACCGTCGGAACGCACGATATAGCGTCGCTTTCCTTCATCTACGTCTCCAACCGACAACGCGACATTTGCATTGCGAAGTGCTCGAAGAACTTCTCCTACGGTGAGATGCAATCTTGCCAGTTTCTCAGGCCGAACGACAATCTGAATCTCCGGATCGCTGCCACCGAAGACTGATACTTCGCCGACCCCCGGTACTCGCTCAATGCGCTCTTTGATGACTTCTTCTACAAATTGTCCATATTCATGAATTGGGCGATCATTGCCAGGAGTTCGCACGATGGTAAACCAGGCAATTGCATTGTCTTCGCTACCCGCGGTGCTAAGCTGTGGTGATTGGGCCTCGTCCGGATAGCCGGAGACTCGATCAAGGCGGTTGGACACCAGCAGCAGAGCTTTATTCATGTCGGTTCCAACATCGAATTCCATTGAAATTCGAGATCGCCCTGACTGGGCACTTCCAGTAATCTCTCGAAGATTTTCAAGCCCAGCGAGCTCCTGCTCCTGTTTATTTAGAATTTCACGCTCGACTTCTGCCGGTGCAGCACCCGGCCAGTAAGTTGTGATCGTGATGACGGGTCTGTTCACGTCTGGGGCAAGCTGAATCGGTATGTTCTGCAATGACACGATACCGAATAGAACAATCATCAGCACCAATGCAATTACAGCAATCGGACGATCTACTGCATTGGAAATTAAATTACCGGAAGTATTTTCCACATTAATGCATATTAGATATTGGTATCTTCATCGCTGTGTCCTGAAAAATACCTATGGGATTCTGGATGCAGGTTCAATAAATGTCAGGAAATTGATTTTTCAATTGGAAAATTCTCAGCCGAATAGTTCTTCAACATAGGTTCGAAATCCTCAATCAGCATAATTTCAGACTTCCTGAAATAGGCTAATTTCACCCTGTACCCATTTGTCGATCAGTTCGCTTCACAGTGATTTGCTGTGAGTTCGTAAACCAGTTTCAGATCGGTTCCGGGATACACGGTTTCAGTAGTCGTCAATTCATCCAGAAGCGGTGCCAGCGCACGGTCTACGCAACGGCTGCCCGAGCCAAGGATCTGAACCTTCAGAATGCGATTTTCATGATCAGGGATGATATTGGCATCGGTGCTGAATAATGTCTGCAGCGCCTTTCTTGGATTGGCTTTTTTGCCTTGTGCGTTTGCCACAGCCGGCACCATGCAAGTCTCAGCCCGATAGGCAATCATGCGAATGATGTCGATAAATAGCCTTTGCGCTTTGGGCAACGCATCAAGGCGCTGCGCCTCATCAAGGTCTCCGGCACGCACATGTTTTGCAGTGTGCTTTTTCTCCAGACGCACCTCTTCGAGCTGTCCCTCAAGCATCTGAACTTCTTGTGCCAGTTTCAGCTGCCGCGCCGCCTTGGCATCGTTGCCAGCACATTTTGCCTGCTGGTTTCTCACGGTCTTAAGCCGCCCGAGAAACTTGCCAATCAGTTTTTCATTCGCCCGCCATCGAGGATTCACGACAAGCGTGTTCTCATCGACCGGTTCCAGTGCATGCGTGTTCAAGGCGTCTACGTTGAACTCATCACGCATGTATTTGAAAAAGTTCTCCTGCGACCAGCGGGAGAACATCGAACCGGCAACCTGCTCAGTCGAAATCGACGGGTGAGTGGTCACAATCGCAACCTCACGGCCGCAATCAAGACGGCGGCGAATCTGACGCACTTGCAGCTTGTTTTTCAACTTCAGCGACTTCTCACCGATCAGCACCGTCTGCTCATGAGTCTGTGCCGGACCGTGTATGGTAACGGCAGTGCTGCGAAATTCATCGTCATCCCAGCGCGGCTCATTGAAATTCTTCTGCCAGGTAATGCAGGCAATGCCCTTGCGCGCCAGCCGCTTAAACAGATCCGGACTCCACCCCTCGCGGTCAAACACCAAAGTCACTAACGGTTCAGCATTACTGTCTGCCACAGTTAAATCCGGCGCCTCAGATGACGCTACGCCAATGGCATGCAACTCTTTGACCACATCGTGCTCAAGCGCACTGACCAGTCCAGGGTCATAGTCTTGATGTAGGCAAAGAAGCGGCTGAGCGCCTAGCACATTGACCCAGTAACTCACCGTCGCCGGCAGACACAGTTTCTGACGCGGCACGAATTTCTTTGGCACCCGTCCCTTGGTGCCACTGTACACCTTGACGTGACCGTCAATGAGCAAAGTCGCAGCCCCGCTGCAGTCATCGTTCAGCCACTTTTTGGAAAGCGCCTGCTGCCAGCCGTGAACCTTGTCGATATCTTCACTGAGCAAACTGAGTTTGCTGCGTAATGTCTTGACTTCAGGACAGCGGTCCAGTCCCAGTATCTGTCCCCATTCTCCCGGTGCGTCATAGCGCAGCTGTTCTGGATTGCGTACCCGTGCCATGCACATCAGCGATGCAAACAGCAAAATCGATGACAAGCCATAGTAGCCGTTAGGCAAGCGTAGCGGCGCCGTCAAAATCCCTTCTTTGAGCAGCATCGGCAAAGCGGCCAACACACCCCCGCGCTCAACCGCATAAGCACTCTGGTCGAAACTCGGCGTAACCTCCGCCAGAGCCCCTGTAAGTGCCAGCGTGCGTCCAGCAACATTGGTTGCCGCCCGTCCCATCGAAGCGCTTTGGTCACGCACATCGCGCTCGGTACGGTGGCTGGCGCCTTGCGTTTCACTGCTGCTGCGCAGCTTTGAACCAGGCTTTTTGATCTTGCCCGCGCGAATATTCTCCGTCAGTGTTGCTCGGGCAACATTCAATTGACTTGCCGCCTGGCTGGCGCTGACGCCTTGCGCCAGAAGCGATTCCGCCTGTTCTTTGGTGGCTGAGTCAATTGCGCTGCGCCGGCGCTGCTTGCGCGCTTTGAAAAACCAGGCCCGGCCAAACTCACGGTAGTTTTTGCAATGCTGCATGACGGTCGAGCGCGATACGTTCAGCGCTTTTGCGATGCTGTTGACCGGCAGATTGGAATCGACTCGAAGTCGGGCCATGATAAATGCTCTGGCCTGTTTGTCATTTTCGTCATGGCGCTCGAATGGGATGAGATTGGAAAAGTAGGTGACTACCCCATCAACGCAGGCGACTGAGAAGCCTCGGGCGATGGGGGTTGCTTCTGGGTGTGACAGTTCGATGCTGTAGTTCATGTTGGCTGTGCTCTGATGGTTGAAAAGTTCTATTTATGTACAGATATATATTAGCCGATATGAAGCCAAATGTCAAATGAATATCGTCAAAAAAATAGAGAAAATTCTGCATTTTCAATCTGTTGTACAGACTATCATCTACAACAGCTGATCTACCATGTCAGGATGTCTGAATTTTGTAATTTGGGTCCATTGCTTTTTGATCGTACTGTTCCACGAACTCGACAGTCCAGTCATAGTATGGGTGATCCTGCCACTGTTCTCTCGCAAGCCGGTCCTCAATCGTGGGATGGTCGTGACAGAAATACTTTTGAAACTCGCCGTGATGCGCCAGCATCCAGTAATTCTGCTCGGAAATATAAGGTTTCAATAATGTAGCGGCGAACTCGCCGTGCATCTGTGGCGCAACGGTGAATCCCACGTCATGGAAGAGAGCGGTTACGACCGTCTGCAAATCATGACCATCTCGAAATACTTTGGTTGCAGATTGAAGGCAATGGCGATAAGGGTTGATGGGATAACCGAAGACTTCATCGTTTTCCATCGCAGACAACAGTCTCAGTGCATGACTGGCTTGATTTTTTTGGTAGTAAGTTTGGCGTTGTGCATTGAGAGTACCCCAATCAGATCGACGAAAATCCGCCATGGGTTTTTCAAAATACTCCCAGTCCGGTTCCATCAACGGGCTGCGTCCGTAATTTGTTATCTTATCAGTCATTCAGGAATTAAATAAAAAATATGAGTCAAAGCAGATTTTGCAATAGCAACCTTAATTTTTGCAATAAAACAAATGCTGTCGAGGATGTTTATTGGAATTCATTATAAAGCCTGATGTTTCCAGCATCGGAGTATGAATTATGGGTTGAACCCTCCATTCTTCGATATCTGCCACAATCTAGAATGATGAAACGTGCTGCTCTTGCAATACACAAACTGACAGTCGATTCCGGACGTAGGCAGCATAACTGCGTTCAATGTACACTGAAAATTCGTCAGTACTGTCACGCAAGATTATTGCCGCCAATGAAAATACTTCAGTCGCTGCAACGAAGCCTGATTGAAATTTGTGGAGGTTCAGCGAAGTTGCCTGCGAGAGAACCGCTGAAGCACCTTTGCCAACGATCTTCATACCGTAATACATATCAGACACGTTAACGGAACTTATATCGCTATGATCTGTAAGAGGAGCAAGTGTGTTCGCAAGCGTACTCTCATTTCCTAACAAAGTTTTCAGTAACGAACGTCGCGGACCGATTCGCAGGGCTGTCAGCAAATTGAAAGTAACCACTTTACCCTGCTGTACTGGCGTCACAATCCCCAAGTTCTCGAAAAGCAAATCGATTGCAGCGGTACTGCCGCGAAGATCGAACATCACCTCTTGTTCCAGTTGTAGCATTTCGAGTTCGTAACTCATGGCTACATTCGCAACTTCTCGCCTTTTGGATCATAGAAAATCGGTTGCGTAACTACAGCAGGCAGAAGTTTACCCTCCATCCAGGCATTCACTGTTTCACCCTCTCTAGACTGCCCCTCATTTAGTAGTGCGAGCGCAATAACCCGATTGCATACATCACTCCAAACGCAGGCGGTCACGAATCCTTCGGAGTCATCTGCGGCAGAGCCGGATTTCAGTGGTGCACCTTCAGCAATCAACTGATTTGAATTTTTCGGCAGCAATCCCACAAGTTCTGGTCGAATTTGCTGGCTGCGCCGACGGATTTCCATGGCTCTTTTACCAATAAAATCCGGCTTTCGGCTATCAATCAACCACTTCATCCCGAGATCAATGGGATCGACAGTTGAATCGGCTTCATGCGCAAGTGAAAGAAAGCCTTTCTCTACACGCAGAACATGACTGGTTTCCGATCCAATCGGACAGATCTCACAGTCAGCACCAAGTTCCATGAGGTATTCCCAAAGCTGCAATCCATATCTTGATGGAACATTTACTTCGAAGCTCAGTTCACCGGTGAAACTGACTCGAAACACCCGAACTGGCATACCTTTAATGTGTCCCTCGGTCATTTGCATGAATGGAAGCGATTCACGTGAAAAGTCCATGTCGGTATCGGCTTTTTCAAGCATTTGTCTTGCCATTGGCCCGCAAACCGTGGCATTGGCCCATTGCGAAGTAACCGGTGTAACTATACATTTCAAATCCGGCTGATCAATGTGAACTAACTGATCCAGCTTACCTTCGACGTGCAAGGCTCCGCCAGTTGAACAGGACATCAGATAACGTTGTTTATCTAAACGAAATGTAACTCCATCATCAAAAATCAGACCGTCTTCTGTTAGCATAATGCCGTAACATCCTTGTCCGATTTTCAGTCGCTGGAAGTTGTTCGTATAAACGAGATTTAACATCTCGACTACATCCTCACCGCACAACTCGAACTTGCCAAGCGGAGAGCCGTCATACATTCCAACCTGCGTCCTGACGGCACGGCACTCACGTCGTACGGCTTCGTCCATTGATTCGCCGGATTTTGGATAGTAACCTGGTCGTCGCCAACGAGCCCCAGCTTCATACATCACAGCACCCTGTTGCTGATGCCACTGCGTCATAGGGGTGTGCCGGTAAGGTAGTACCGCTGTTCCATGGCGACCGCCTGCAATCGCTCCAAATTCTACCGGTGTATAGGGTGGCCGAAATGTTGTTGCCCCAATTTCCGAAGGATGGCTGTCAGTCAGATTGGCCATGATTCCAATCGCATTCACATTCGCAGTCTTACCTTGATCAAGGCCCATCCCCGTTGTCGTATAGCGTTTGAGGTGTTCAATTTGAGCATACCCCTCTCGTGCTGCAAGCCGTAAATCGAACACTGTCACGTCACCCGCCATGTCGATGAAAGCCTTGGCGGGGCGTTCTCCGGTTTCAACGCTCCAGAAGGGTTCAAGGTTGTAATCAGACAGTATTCCATCCATGACTTCCGGAACTCGGATTGACTGCGCAAGAAATCCGGCCGCAGTTGCCGCTTTCGCTCCAACGGAGCTTCCACCGACCAGACAATCGTGAAGCGAAAATACCCCATTAGCGGCTCCCGTTACATGGGTCGCAAGTTGTGCCTGGTGCGGTACAAATCCTGCAATCGAATCATCAAATTTCAGTGACCCGTGCGATTGCGAGAACAAATGCACTGCTGGATTCCAGCCGCCGGAGACGCAAACTAAATCGCACTCAATCTGTCGAACCAATTGGGGTTTTGCAAGAGATGTCACCAGTGCTCCGTTAACCCGCTTTCGACCAACCAGTGCTTTGCTGACAACATATCCCTCCAGAATTTCCGTATCCGTTTTCTCGGCAAGTTTTTTTAATTCCAAACGGACGGTGCTTCGCACATCCACTACTGCAGCGATGTCAATTCCAAGGCCATGGAGGTGCCCCAGCGTTTCGTATGCGCTGTCATTATTGGTAAATAGTAAAGCGCGTTTACCTGGAACTACTGCATAGGTTAGTAACGCAGTACTCACTGCTGAGCACTGCATGACGCCTGGTACATCGTTGTTGGCAAAAACAATCGGACGTTCGATTGCCCCAGTCGCCAAAACCACTTGATTCGCCCAAATTTTCCAATTGCGCCCCGAAATTTCTGATGAACGAGGATTTCTCTCAACAACACAGACCATATTGCCTTCCAGGTATCCCCATGCTGTTGCATTCTGCATAAGCGTCACCTTTTCAGATCCAAGCAGTTCCGTCACACAATTCTGCACCCACTGTCGAGCAGAATACCCATCAATACTCGAATTTCTGTAAAGCAAACTTCCACCTGGATAAATCATCTCGTCAACCAGCACGACTCTCGCATCTGATCTAGCAGCAGTCAAAGCTGCCATGAGGCCCGAGGGCCCACACCCTACAACAAGCACATCGCAATGGTCAAACCGATTCTGAAAATATCCATCAGCAACCTGAGCAGGTGCTTTGCCAAAGCCAGCCGCCTTTCGAATTACAGGTTCAAATACGTGCCAGTGCGGCCACATGAAAGTTTTGTAGTAGAAACCGGAAGGAATGATTGGCGAAATTACGCTGATAGCTGTTCCAAAGTCGATTTCCACACTCGGCCAGCAGTTTACGCTGCGTGCTTCCAAATTTTCATAAAGCGGCTGCATACTCGCCAACACGTTGGGGGATTCTTCAGCACCGCATATTTGTACCATCGAGGAAACATCAGAGGCTCCCACATTTTGCACTCCTCGAGGCCTGTGATATTTAAAACTGCGTGACAGGACATCAACTCCGTTCGCCATCAGTGCTGACGCCAGTGTATCTCCAGAATATCCAGTGTATTCTTTTCCGTTAAAACGAAAATTCAGAGAACGACGACGGTCAACCCTCCCTCCTTCTGGCAATCTACGAATGTTCGTAACGGTCACAATATTCAGTCAACTTCAATAATCTCGTGAGTAATGGTGTTGCGACGCAATCGAAACCATTCACCGCAACCTTTTTCGTGACACCAGTTCTCTTCCAGTACGCCCCTGTGATTGTCTGTGTAACATAGGTACTCAATCCACTCTCCATCACTAGCGTCAACAAAATGATTACGCGGGTGACGTACCGGTCCTGCGCAACGAAATTCTGTTTCTGTACGCGGACCGCAATGTGGACATGATATCAATAACATAATGATATATTCCTCATCCAGTTTCGCATCGGAATAGCCAACAACAGGAAAGTATAAATTTTAGATGAATCACAAGAATGTCCTACTGTGACTCGAATACTAATTCGTCGTCAGTGCGTGGGGACGGTAGTACCACCTTCCAGCAAATAGTCAAGAGTGGCAAAACGATCCAATCCATATTTTGCAGATAGCGGATGCGGTTCATTTTTAGCAATCATATGCGCAAATGTCATACCTCCCGCAGGAATTGCCTTGAACCCTCCCCACCAACCGGCACTGACATAGAATCCTATAACCGATGTGTTCGAAATGATCGGGCTTGCATCGTATGCAAATTCCAGTGAACCGCCCCATTGGCGCAGTAGTTTGAGACGACGAAAGCTTGGAAACAGTTCAAGCAAACCACTCACTGTATCTTCCAGAACTGACAGTTTCCCACCTCTTCGATAAGAAATCTGCTGCGGGTCAGTCATGCCGCCAATCACTAGTTCACCCTTGTCTGAATGACTCAGATACACACCGAGATCCGGGCAATTCACGACAACATCCAGTACCGGTTTGATCGGCTCTGATACGAAGGCTTGCAAATTGAAATTTCGAACCGGAAGCTTCAAATCCACCAGGCTTGCAACTGCAGTGTTATCGCTACCAGCTGCGACTGCAACTTTATCTGCTTTTATGAATCCTCTATTGGTTTCCACGCCACTTACTTCTCCGTTTCTACCGCGACGAATCGCATTAATGTCCGTGTTCTGTATGATGTCCACTCCGTAGGCGTCTGCTGCTCGGGCATAGCCCCAAACAATGGCATCATGGCGAGCAATTCCGGCTCTCTCCTGTACAGACCCACCTAGAATCGGCAAGCGGCAGTTCTTCAAAGGTGCCATTGCAGGAATGCGCTTGCGCACTTCTTGCGCGGACAGCATGCGAAACTCTACACCTAGAGAACTCATATTCAATGCCCTGCGTGTCATATTGCGCATACTGGCGTTTGTGAGCAGAACATCAACCTCGCTTCGTTGACTGAACATAATGTTGTAGTTCAGTTCGCGGCTCAGTTCCTCATACAACTGTACCGATTTATCGAAGAAACGGATACTGTTCTCCCGCAAATAGTTTGAACGGATGACGGCTGTATTGCGCCCGCTGTTACCGCCTCCGATCCAGTTTCTCTCAATGACTGCGACATTTCTGACGCCGTGGTTTTTTGCAAGATAGTAGGCAGTAGCGAGACCATGACCACCACCGCCGATAATCACAACATCGTACTGGGACTGAACTGTTGGGCTACTCCAGGCTTCCTGCCAATTGCGGTGGTGACGAAGAGCACCCCCTATCAAACTGAGCAGAGAATAGCGTTGCCTAGGTTTCACTTGCGATCGCATCAAATCCGAATCAAGCCAGCGCCACTAGTGTGAAAGAATCTGACTCAGGAAAAGCTCGGTACGATCGCTCTTGGGAGTGGAAAAGAATTCGTCAGGTGGTGCGATTTCTACGATTTCGCCATGGTCCATGAACACCATTGAATCGGCAACCTTCTTGGCAAACCCCATTTCGTGGGTAACTACGATCATGGTCATGCCGCCTTCGGCAAGTTCAACCATGATATCCAGGACACCAGAAATCATTTCCGGGTCGAGAGCTGATGTGGGTTCGTCAAACAGCATCATTTCCGGATGCATGCACAGTGAACGTGCAATTGCCACTCGCTGCTGCTGTCCGCCGGACAGTTGACTTGGATATTTCTTGGCTTGTTCGGCAATACGCACTTTCTCAAGATATTGCATCGCCGTTTCCTCTGCTTCCTTCTTTGAGACTTTGAGATTGCGAATCGGACCCAGCATCAGGTTCTGAACCACTGTAATGTGAGGAAACAGATTGAAACTCTGAAACACCATGCCGACTCTTCGACGAGTTACCTGAATTGATTTGGAATCGCTGACGACTGGCTCATTTTCGATCAGTATTTGCCCTGCTTCAAATGTTTCAAGTAGATTTACACAACGAATCATTGTTGATTTTCCGGACCCAGACGGTCCGCAAACAACCACTCGCTCGCCGGAGTGCACCGTGAGATTAATATCCCACAGTGCGCAGAAGTCTCCATACCACTTGCCGACGCCGATCATTTTTAGAAATTCTTTGTCACCAACTGTGTGCTTTTTTTTCATTTCTTGAACTTCATTCATTCAGTTATTCCTAGTGTTTTTGTATTCCAAGCCCGAATCGCTCGAATCTCCGGAACAACACAGCGAGTGGAAAACACATCATGAAATACAACACCGCAGTAATCATCCAGGCTTCAAAGAAGTGCGTTGTTGTGTTGGATACGTCTTGTGTCAGAAACGTCAGTTCCTGCACGGAAATCAGTGAAACAATGCTTGAATCTTTCACCAAAGTGATGAATTGACCGGCGAGAGGAGGTAGAATCGTCTTGAGTGCTTGAGGGAGAATGACGTCTCGCAGAACGCAGTACCGCGAAAGTCCGATTGCTCGTGCAGCCTCCCACTGACCTTTTCCTATGGACTGAATGCCGGCTCTGACGATTTCAGTGATGTAAGCCCCTTCAAAAACTGCCAAACAAATCAAACCCGCAAGAAAATTAGTGAACAAATCAATTGGACCGAAAAGAACTTCCATCACGGCAATCGTAGAGGGTGAGGCCGTATCGGCCACCCGGTCTAGTCCGAGCAAAGGTATGATCTGGCTGCTGATAAAAAAGTAGAAAACAAAGATGAAAACGACTGGAGGGATATTGCGAATCAGCTCTACGTAAAGACGACTGCCGACTTTGAAGAAAAGATTGCTGCTGACTCGACACAATCCCATAATGATGCCGATAATTGCCGCAATAATGGTTCCCCAAAAGGCCAGTCTCAGCGTCATCGCAACGCCTTTCAAAAAAAGATTGGGGAAAATTTCTCCGGTAACTTCGTCAATTCTGATCACGTATTCGAAAACCAGCCCCCAATTCCAGTTGTAAACCAGAACATGCTCCACACGGTAGTACACGAATACCAAGACCGCAATAACACTGCCAATCACAGCGATATCGAGTTTTGTAACTCTCTTTACGCGCTCTGCAGGGGGAGGAAGTCGATATTCAGACATCGTGATTTCAGAAGTTCGAAAGATTGCATTTCCCCGGATTCACACCGGGGAAATGCAAATCAACCGTTGAATTACTGCTCTTCTACTTCGGCTGCCCAGGTCTGGGTTTTGAACCAGAAGTCATGTCTTTCCTTTAACCAACCGCTACTGGTGTTTACAAGAATCCAGTTACTGAAAAAGTTCAATGCATCCGGATCGCCTTTGCGCAGCGCAAAAGCCTCGTCACCTACCGTAAGGTTTTCTTCCGTCGGCATGAACAGTTTTTCAGGATAACGGTTCGTCCAGAAACGCGGTTTCGGCGCTGATGAAATCATCGCATGTGCATTGCCATTCACCACTTCCTGAAACGCCTGCGCATCATCGTCGAATCGAGCGACACCTGCTTTCGGAAACTGTTCCTGTGCTACGTTACAAGGTGTTGCTCCACGGCGACAGGTGATTGTTACACTGGAATCATTGAATTGGTCCAGCGTAAATCCATCTGCCAACGCCTTGTTTGCAACCATTTGCTGTCCGGAGTGTGCATATGGAGCGGTAAAGTTTACCGTCAGGTTTCGACCGGGAGTAATGGACATACCACCGATGATGACGTCAAACTTCTGTGCGAGCAAGGCTGGGATGATTCCAGACCAGGCAGTCGGCACGAATTCGATCTTTACGCCCATATCTTCGGCAACCTTAGTTGCCACATCGATTTCGAATCCGATCAAATTACCCTGTTTGTCCCGCATCGCCCACGGAACGAATGTAGACATTCCTACGCGCAGAGATCCTCTCTTCTTAATCTCTTCCAGTACACTGCTTGAAGCAAGTTCCTGAGAAGCGGCGCCTGCTATGCCTGCAAACGCGATTGCAGCAGCGGCTAAAAGTGAGGTTAAAACAAATTTAATTTTCATATTTACAATTCTCCTTGTTGAGATTAATGTTATCGCCCGCGGGTGGCTCGAGATTCCATCCACGAAACGAATAACGAGAGTGATACAGTTACTACGAGATAAATTCCAGCAACTGTAAACCAGATTTCGAAAGCCATAAAGGTTTCCGAAATAATGTTCAGCCCTTCTGTGGTCAAATCTGCAACCGCAATTACACTCACAATTGCAGAGTGCTTGATCAAATTAATAATCAGGCCAGTCATTGGCGGCAGGATCAACGGAATGGATTGCGGCAGAATTATGTCGCGAAATCTGTCAAATCGACTGAAGCCTAAGGCTTTGGCCGCCTCGGTCTGGCCGCGCGGTACCGATTGAATGCCAGCCCGAATGATCTCCGTTGCAAATGAGCCTTCGAAAAAGCTCAAGCACAGAACTCCTGTCCAAAATCGATCAATGCCTACAATCGGAGCAATAATGAAATAGAACAAAAACAGTTGAACGAGCAACGGCGTGTTTCGGATCAATTCGAGGTAGATGTTCGCCAACAGCTTACCTGAAAACGAATTGGACATCCGTAACAATGCAGTGATCAGTCCGATTAATATTGAAAAGACCATGCTGAACAGAGTGATTTCGAAAGTGACGATGAGTCCTTCCAACAATCTGCCCAGTATGAACTCACCATCTACGATCCGATAAATGAACTGATCAACACGGTACCACTGCCAGTTGTATTGCATTGCTTGAGCGCCTTTGAATATCAGCCAGGCTGTAGCACCAGCGAGTATTAACAGCTGCGCAACATCAATGAGAGGAGATTTTCGCGTAAGTAGTATCCCCGGTGTCGGAGGACGTTTCCTTATAGCGGCTTGGGAACTGCTGACAGTCATGTGTTTAATAGTACTGCGAAGGTGCGAACTTTTTCTATTTGCCAATTTGGAACGTTTATTCGCTGAAATTGATAACAAACTATTACTTATATGACGAAGTCATGCATTGCGTACACATGTTATTTTATTCTTTCATTCATCACCTGAATTCAAGCTCGAATTACCTATAACTGGTGAAATATTAAGAGTTTTAAGCGACTTCAGGATGTGTTTCACGCAAATTTGTTTTTGAAATGAGGAGTGGTGCTTGTCATGCTTCTTGCATATCTGCTGTATCAGTTTAGCAAATTACAGAAAACAGTCTGGATATTTCCAATTCTCGTGCGTCCACCTGGTTTCTGAAATTTCACATAGTTCAGAGATTGGAACCCGAATTAGAGGCGACAAGGTTGTATTGTGAAAGTTTCTCCGCGAGCGTGTAGGATGGAATAATTTCAACAGCATTCATAACCTCTTTTGTGAAATGCCCCCTTAGTTCGCTGAATAAATAGCTTCTTAGATCATCAAATAATCTTGTGTCTTCCTCTTCCGTCATTCCGCTGACAACAAGCCAAAAATTGTAATTTTTATTTTGTAAAAAATCTTCCGCATTTTTATATTGGGCAGCTAGCCGACACAATACAAGCATCGAACCATAAACCTTTAACTGGTATCTTTGGAGAATAGATTTGTCTACAAATTCTTTCCGACGCGTATCTTGCAGATAATCGTATTTGCGATTTAATTCTTTGACTTTCTCCATAAGTCTTGTTTCCTCAATCAAGAATATCGAGTGTTTATTTGATACAAAATAATCGCAACAAAAACACTGGCCTAATCCGGCATCTTTCCTCATATGTGACCGCGAGTCTGAGCCATCCATACGATATGCCAAATATTCTTTGCCGAGAAGCTTTTTGGGACCAGTGGGTTCTGTTGAAACCGATATCTCTTCAAAATATCGGTTAAACTCGATCATATGCCCTTCAGGTATAAGTCAGCAAAGGGCTTGGTCAACTTCTGTTTAATATCCGCCAATCTAATGTCGAAATCGTCACCGGTAACACTATCAGTGACGGGGAACTGATTGAGAGCAATATGATTTGCCTGATCTGGAAATTCCTTTACCTGCACTTCCAACCACTTAAGGATATCCACACTATGCGTGGCAATCACCACATGTACGCCTAACCGTGATAACTCAAAAAGAGATTCCGCCATAATCACTTGCCAAGCTGGATGCAGGTGCGCCTCCGGCTCATCAATAAAAAGGAAAGAATTTTCGTCTAGGACCTTACGCTCAATCAGTAGAGCCAGCATGCCGAGATTGGCAATTCCTGTTGCAGTGACGGGCAAAGAGAATCTGCTGCCGTTTTCTTGGAACGTCATATCACCGTTTTCGGAGATTGCTATCCTTCCTCCCATAATCTCTTTGCTGGTTAACTTATTCAACAATTCGGGAAAGGCAACATCTCCTGTGAATTCAAACTTAAGAGCATCAACTAAATCATAAAAATATCCTGGAACCCCACTGATTCGCGACCGTCCGAACAAGTGTTGAGAGTTGGATTTGCCATATTCCAATGCACTCATCAATTTCAAATAAATTGGGGATTCCAAATAAATCACACTGGAATACTGACGCAACTGAGCGGACCAACCATTGCGTAAATTCAATTTGAATTTATTTTCTGTAAACTCAAACATTCCAACATTTTCAATATCAATAACAAATGATTGTTTTTTTTGACTTCTCAATTGAGAAACCCGCGAAACTTGAAAATTGCGTACAAAATTCCGGTTAAGTTCGGAAGCTCTACCGCGATCAATGATCGTTTCTGGGTCTAGTTGTGTTAGTTCCTCTTTCAGGTCAATCAAAGATTCTGTAAATTCCGTAATTTTCTGAATACCAAACTCTGTTTTACCCCTTGATTCTTTAATACGAGTCGCTACCTCAAGAATTCTGTCTATTTGAACAACAATATCTGAGACGGTTGCGTCCAATTCCCCTAGGTTACCTAGCGGACGCTGGGTTACGAGAGATTTCAGTTTTTCAAACTCAAGTTCTAGTTCAGGTCCACGTGAATTTTCATCAAGAAACTCCGACTCCCAAATTGGCCATGCCAAATCAAATTCAACACGTTCAATTGATGCAAGCAAATATTTTTTAGCATGATTGGCTCTCATTGCTTCAAAAATTGAATACAGAAGCTTGGAGACAAAACTCTTTCCTGAATTGTTCGGTCCCGCGAATACGGTAAACCTGTCAATTCGAATCTCGTGATCAGCCAGTTTTCCGAAATTTTCGATTTTTACATTGAATGCCATTCGATGCTGCTCATGCCAATGTCACGTCATTATACATTTCACCATACTGCCTACCGCAGCCTCACGTTTTAAGCCCGATCTAGAGCAAGCACAGTGGTTCCGATCGCTGTGATGTACCAAGGTTCAGCCTGTCTTTCAAGGCATTGCGAAAAGTTGATCGAGATTCAGCACTGTGAATTGTCGTATAGTCAGTCGGATAAAATTCTCCAGGTTCTACATGCAGGCACACCATCACGGGGCCCTGCATGTTTAAAATTTCGTCGATGTCCGCTTTGAATTGCATGCATTCATCATAAGAAAAAGCATGCCTGTAACCTGCTTCAAGTGCTAGACCATCGAACTTTACTTTGCCTGCACATGGAATCGGAAAGTTGCCGTTCACTTCGTAGGTATTGTTCTGGCTGACGAAATGTACAAAATTCGAGGGCGCCATGTTTGCAACAGTTACCAAACTTCCAAGATTCATGAGAAGACTGCCGTCGCCATCAAGAACAACCACCTTTTCGTTCGGAGCGCCTAAGGCAAGACCCAATCCATGCGATGAAGCCTGACCCATAGCACCGGTGCATAGGTAATTCAACGAATGCGGACGTATTTTCATCCAATCAAATGCGGTTTGAAATACTGCTACCACAATTCCGTCTGGAAAGTGTTCTGCAAGAACCTGCAATGCTGCGTCGCGCTTCATCATCGTTGGCTTACACTGGAGAGACAGGCAGGAATATAGCTACGGGATTCGAGGTTTTGTATGCTGAGCCAATCAATTCAGAAATTGAAGCCGCATCATCCTCAATCGCCATTTCCAAATGCTTCAATCCCATTGCGTCACATGTCGGCTGCAGCATGCGAATTCCGACGCTAGCGGATTCGTGCATCGAGATTCCTGCTTCCATGCCCTGCAGTCCAACCACCATGACAATCGGCAACTGGTATTCCACTGCGATTGCCCGAATTGCATTGATCGAGTCCAGGAAACCAGTGTGCTGCATCAGCAAGACAGCACGATGTTCGCAGTACGAGAGGCCGGCGCAGATTGACACGCCTTCATCCTCCTTGCATACCGGCACGAACTGAAAACTGCTGTCTGAAGAAATCGGCCAAAGCACGGTTTCGCAAGTAACGATGTCCGGCAGCGCCACGACTGTTCGTATATCAGCGCATTTGAAAGCCTGAATTATCGAGGCACCTGATATTGGCGACACATTAGCAGGTTTATTCATCGGCTTAACAATTGACGCAAAGTAGTGGCAACTTCTCGCATTTCCTCTTCCAAGCCAATCGTGAATCGAATGCAGTCCGCAAATGCTGCTGAAGCCAGTCTTCGAGCCAGAATTCCGCGATTCACAAGAGCCTCGTAAATCTCCACGGCTGAGGGCTCATGGCTTTCGAAATTGGCCAGAACAAAATTGGTCTGGCTTGGGTAGACTTTGACTCCGAGCTGGTGCAACGCCTCTGTAAATTCAGTTCTGATTCTGGCGTTGTAGTCACGCACATACTGCTTGTACGACTCATCCGCCAGTGCGGCTAATCCACAATCACAGGCGATATTCGAGATTGGAAATGTTGAGCCAATTTTGCGAACGACTGCAGTGATTTCAGGAGGTGCGTACAACCAACCCAAACGAACTCCTGCGAGTCCATAAATTTTAGAAAACGTCCGAGTCATTACGACATTTTGGTGTTGCTCAACCAAGGTCACTGGATCCTCAAAATCATGATTATCCACATACTCGTAGTATGCAGAATCCAGCACCAGTAGGACATTTCCCGGCAATTGACTGTGAAGCCGTTTCACTTCCGCCTTGGTCATCCAGGTTCCAGTCGGATTATCCGGATTGGCAATCATCACCATTCGCGTTCGATTTGTTACACAGCTCAGTAGCTGATCGACGTCCGCGGTAAATTCATTGTCATTCGCCCGTACCGGAACGGCATCGTTTGCATATGCGTAATTCGGAATTTTCTGATACCCATTCACACTGCAAATCAACTCGTCGTTCGCCCGAAGATAGGCCCGTGCCAAGCGAGCCAGCAAATCATCTGAACCACTCCCGCACACAACACCGGCAGGATCCAAGCCGTGGTTAACTGCAATCGCTGTAGACAGGGTTGAATCAGCGCTTTCAGCATACCTTTCCATACAACTCGCTGCCTCAAGTGCGGCAGTGCGTACTGCAGAGCTTGGTCCCAGCGCACTTTCATTGGATGAGATGTTGATTCTAATGCTGGGTAGGGTATCGACATTCAACGATACCATGTGCGGCTTAATATTGATGAGGCCCGCTCGCGGTTTAGGAATTGCCATGTACGGCCACATTCACACAGCGTCTATGCAGCTTACCGATAGTGAAAACAGGTTTGTGCAAGTGTCCTGCAGCATTCGACTTCAGATCGAGCCGGGAAATTTCGATGCGAGTTCATGCTGGATGAACGACACCCTGTCTCCATCGCTACGCCCTCCCGCCTCCAGATAAATATCAATTACGGTCTGAATGACTGATTTGACCATTGCAGCATCATTCTCTGAAGCCTTTGGCAATGACAGCACGGTATCACCGCCATATGTAGCAATTGGATTTTCTGGCGTGCCTTCCAACACAGGTATGGATTTGCCTTTTGCCAGTGCTTGGATATCGCGCTTTAGCCTGGATCGAAGCATGGTTACGCCTTCATCAGTTGTGCCAAGATACTCCCGTTTGTGAATATTCATTGCACCTTGACTGGTCCATGCTTCCCAGTCGCCCGGGTTGCTCTGCCGTTCTTCATAACTGCGATGGGCTGTCTGACCGTAAAAATCAACTTTTTCCCATCCAACTTCGTCACGACTGCCCTGCCGAAGCACTTCGTCATTGTCATTAAAATGGCGCCAGCCGAACTTGCGACTGCTGGTGTCATCAAGCGGAGTCACCCATTTTGTCAAACTTGTACGTCCGAAAGCCTTGGGTTTATCCATAACTTGGAACATACCGCCATTTTGCGCCATGTTCGGTAGCAAATAATCGTGAAATCGCAATCGAAGCAAATCACCGCTGCGGCGAGCATGAGCATAAATTACTCCACCTTCTCGTTTACGGTAGGTAACCACAGGCAAGTCGATGAAATGCTCAAGCCCAGGAAACTGTGGACCACTGATGCGTCCATGCAAGAAGACACTGTGAAAAGGGTCAATGGCATTTTCAGATTCCTGTAGCCAGTTGTTTGGGGAATGGATGGAATATGGAACCAGGTCATGACCCTCAATCTGCATTGAATCAAGAAAGGGAAAGCCCGGTTTTTGATCAGGAGGGCCCATATAAGCGAAAATCAAGCCCTTGAATTCTTTTGCAGGATAAGCGCCCTGGCAGATTCGATGACGAATATTGCTGTCAGACTGCTCTCCGGGAGTTTCCAAAATCGTACCGTCAATATCGAAATGCCAGCCGTGATAACAGCATCGAATTCCCTGATTTTCGATGCGACCGAATTCCAATGAAGCACGTCTGTGAGCACAGTGTTTATGAAGCACACCAACGCGCTCGCTCAAATCTCGAAAAACTACCAGATATTCGCCAAGAATTTTAATGGCAACTGGAAAGCCGCTATCCAGCTGTGAAGACATCGCAACTGGATGCCAGAACCTCCGTAAATACTCCCCTGCTGGAGTCGTTGGCCCGACATGTTGGAAGATCTCGTCTGGCAGCAGAGGCTCACGAATGGTGTAACCGTCATACGGCTGCGTAGCCCAGCGCACTTCTGTCATTTCACATACTCGGTTGGATTAAACAAGGCATTGATTATAACGAAATCCAACAAGGCTAGACCTCATACATACAGAACTATTTATATATACATGATTGCGAACAACGGAAAAACAATTGAATATAATCGCTAAGAATTGATACTAGAATGAAACAATGATTACCGAGCAAACAAGAAAAGACATTTGGGACGAATTGTTGGATGTAGCACGTCTAGTTCGATATTATGAAAAGCTCTCTGATAAGCATCGTCTAAATTATCAATTTTTTCGATTCCTGTTACTAGCCTCAGCAGTTAGCGGAGTTGCAGCGATGTTAGAACTGTTTCCTGAGAATATTCGACAGCATATTCAAATTTTTGCTGGTGGAGTGATTGCACTAATAGTTGCATGGGATATGGCAACCAATTACGCGAAAAAGGTAGCCGTTTTGCACGCAATTAGCTGTGAAATTAGCATATTGGAGATCGAATGGCGTGATTTGTGGGCTGAAGCCAATGAGGCAGACGATGCCCTAATTCGAAGCAAGAATCGACTGTTGGCTAAAAAATTGTCCGAAGTTACAGGATGGGCAGGCAAAGAGGATATCCGGGAGAACCGAAAATTGAACGAAGAATGTGAGTCAATTGCACATAGAGTTGTGCCGGAAAAATATGCAACATAGAGATGTCGTTAAAGATAGCGGTAAACCTGTAAGACCAGGTAAAGCACCAACACCGCCACCACCATCTCCACCACCCTCGCCTCCCAAAGACAGCAAATAAATTCGTCGATGCTATTTTGGTCTGCTGTATTTTTCTTCGGCGCGGCGAATGGGTTGAAGCGGCTGTCGGGCGAATCGTCGATCAGGTCAGTGAGAGCCCTGAGTCGGTGGTGAAATTCGGTCTCGTTCCGCAACTTCATCCAATTTTCTCATTGGTTGCCTTCTGCCTGCCAGATGACTATGCATGAACGCAAGTCCTGCTTTCATACTACACGCAAGCCTAATTGAAAGCGATAGAAAACTAGGTTCAAAACTGGCGTTCCCATAAACGTGTCATTCGCCCTCAAGGGCCAAAATAACGTTAAATTTTAACGCTGTTGTTCGTGTTTCTCCTAAGCTTGTCGCCACAAGGCAAAACAGAAATCTTCCTGAGTACCGTCGTTTCGTGCGGATTTGAGAAGTAAATTGCTAGCCTCTTTGTGAGGCTGTTCTGTCAATACGGCTTCGCACCTCAATTCTGACTCCAAAATCTTGTCAGATGTCGATTAACGTACGTCTTCATATTTTTATCTTGATGCGGCAGGTTATCCCAATAATCGTTCGGAGGTACGCTAAATGAAGACCAATCGGAATTATCGAATGAGAAAGTACTGTGAACCGGAAGATTTGGATCATCAATATTTGATACGCAAACGAAATGTGGAGGATATTCGAGGTAGCCATTCTCTTGGAAACGAAGCGCAATTTTGTATTCATTGCCTCTATATCTACCGGTAGTAACGGGGAAGTGAATAGTGACAGCTTCTTCTCCAACGAAGATGCCGCTATTAACTATCTGCGGGCGGTATCCGAGAACACTCAGCTCCTCAGCGATTTTCTCTTGAGCAGTCATACCACTGGTGTACGACCAACATAGACTGATAAAAACTTATCGCCTTCGGTGACAGTGACTATATCAAGAAGATTTTCATACTTGCTTCCATCCGTTAGATTTTCCAGAAAATTATTGTCAAGTTGTGTAACGTCAATACTAGCATTGGAACCGGCATTCCCAAATATTGCCTGTAGCGTGAGTTCATGACGTTCCGTAGTTTGAGGTTCACCATTAACTTCGTAATGAATTACCGTTACAGTTGGTGTCGGTCTTTCTCGATTTTTTTGTTAGATGCTGTTCACCTGAATGAATCTGTACCAATTCATCGGGACTTTCATATATCCGGCCGTCACTTAATTCAAGAAACACTCGGTCTGCAGAAAAACCTGCATCATCCAGCAAATCTGTTAAAGTCAATTCGGGCTTGGTTGTAGAAAACAGCTTGCCGTTCACGAAATAATCAATGCTTGAACTCATAATCGAAATCTTTAGACTAGATATAAGCGGAGAAATTAAAAATTATTGTCGGAAGTTAGGCAACTATATGCAATGATAAGTGAATTAAGCATGCTCGCAGTGGGCGCATTTGCTCTTAAAATCATCGATTATCGCCATTCACTGGACTTGCAACGATTTGGACAACATGAGGTAAATTTAACAGAATCAGTTCGCCTATTGGTGCTTTCATCTCGCGGTAACCTATTTGATATCTTGAGATGGCGGCATATTCGGTCAATAAATAGAAAGCGTACGAATTCATTCATTGGATTTGCATTTTCTTAGTGACTGATAAGGATTTGATTGCGCACAAAAAGCATCAAAAAACAACAAATGGCGAAAAATTTTGCTTTTTTCGACATCAAAAATACGAGAAATGTGAAAACTTATGTTGATTGTTGAGAATTGTGAGTTTGTTCTCATAAGACAGGCACCGATTTAATTCCAGACGTAAAAATCGAAACCATCAGGTCTGTATTGCCAATGTTTATAATGCCTCGAATCACTATCTGTTTAAGGAATCAAAAACACGAAAACTGTTGAGTTAGTTGAATGCCCCAACGAGAAAATCCAAAAGAATCAAAAACAAATTCTGGGAAACAGTCAAACAACAATAGTGCGACAACGGGTTACGAGGCAGAACTTTGGCAGATGGCTGATGCGCTCCGCGGATCTATGGATGCCGCTGAGTACAAACATGTAGTTCTAGGCTTGATTTTTCTCAAATACATCTCCGATGCTTTTGAAGAGAAGCATGCCCAACTTGAGACTGAACGTGCTGACGGTGCGGACCCCGAAGACCCTGATGAATATCTTGCGCAAAACATCTTTTGGGTACCAACGGATGCTCGTTGGGCACATATCAAAGCCTCGGCACCTCAGCCAGTAATTGGCCAAATCGTAGATGATGCGATGGCGAGTATTGAACGCGATAACCCAGCACTCAAAGATGTATTGCCTAAGGACTTTGCCCGACCAGTCCTTGATCAGCAACGTCTCGGTCAAATCGTCAATCTCGTTAGCAATATCAAGGTCGGAGATGCAGACGCTCGTGCCAGGGATGTTCTCGGTAGAGTATATGAGTATTTTCTTGCCCAATTTGCGAGTGCCGAGGGTAAGAAAGGCGGTGAGTTCTATACCCCGAACAGTATCGTGAAACTGTTGGTTGAGATGTTGGAACCGTGGCGCGGTCGGGTTTACGACCCATGCTGCGGTTCAGCCGGCATGTTTGTTCAGTCGCTCGAATTCATCCGCGCACATACTACTGGAAACGGAAACGATGGAAAGGCGGCGGCGGATTTGAGCATATTCGGCCAAGAATCAAATTACACTACTTGGCGTCTTGCGAAGATGAATCTTGCGATTCGCGGAATTGAAGGCGATATCAAACATGGAGATACATTTCATGATGATCAGCATCCCGATCTCAAAGCAGATTTTATTCTTGCCAATCCACCGTTCAATATTTCTGATTGGGGAGGCGAACGATTAGTCGAAGACAAACGCTGGAAATATGGCGTACCACCTAAGGGCAACGCCAATTATGGGTGGATTCAACATATTGTTTACCATCTGAAACCGGGTGGCACGGCTGGATTTGTTCTTGCTAACGGGTCAATGTCGACAAGCCAATCCAACGAAAAGGAAATTCGCAAGAATTTAGTTGAAGAGAATATTATCGATTGCATGGTAGCATTGCAAGGTCAGTTGTTTTACTCCACACAGATTCCTGTCTGCCTTTGGTTTCTTGCTCGAAATCGACAAGGTGGAAAGTTTCGCGATCGTGTAAACGAAATTTTGTTCATTGATGCACGAAGTCTCGGTCGTATGGTGGATCGTACTCATCGCGAATTAACTATTGAGAACATTCAGCAAATTACTAATGTTTATCACGCATGGCGAAGTGGGAACGGAGAGTTTGATTACGCTGACGTGTCTGGATTTTGTAAAAGTACTGCTATAGACGAAGTGCGCAAACACGACTATGTTTTAACCCCCGGCCGCTATGTTGGTGCTGCACCTCAGGAAGAAGATGACGAACCTTTTGAAGATAAGATGAAACGGCTCGTTGCGCAACTACGCGAGCAACAGACCGAAGCCGCACGGTTGGACACGGCTATCGCTGACAACCTCGAAGCACTAGGACTCTGGGACACAGGTACACCACGATGAAACTCGACTACTCGTCCCTGGAAAGTGCAGTCGCACAGTTACAAAGGAGTTTCGATTACCTTCATTCCGAACTTGCGCTGGAAGACTCGGGGTTGTACGAGCAGTTCCGCGCAGCAACCATTCAAGCATTCGAGTTCAGCTATGAGTTGGCCGTCAGAATGATCCGGAAACAGCTTGCTCAGATCGTTGCCAATCCCGATGCGTTGCTCGAGATGGACTTCGCTGACCTGATGCGCGACGCGACCAACGCAGGCATCATTCGTGACGCACCCTCATACATGCGTTATCGAGAATTGCGGAATGCGACGTCTCACACCTACAACGCCGAGTGGGCGGAGGAAACCGTCGATGCGGCGGATGAATTTCTCCGCGACATGCGTTTCCTACTACAGGAGCTCAGGAAACGGAACCGTGAGACCGATTGATATCGCGCCGGCCGACCTAGAGACGGTTCGATGCATTCTGCGAGAATATGCGCCCGAATTGGAAGTGCGCGCTTTCGGGTCGAGGGTGTCTTGGACAGCGCGAGAAACATCAGATCTCGACCTCGCTCTATTGACTGAAGAGCCTTTGAGCATCGCTCGCATGACAAACCTAAGAGCGGCCTTTACCAAGTCCTACCTACCCTTTCGCGTGGACATTGTAGATTGGGCGAGCGCGTCCGAGAGCTTTCAGAAAGTAATTGAGCGCGAACATGTGGTGTTGGTGGAGAAACAGGGAACAACAGACAGTGACCAGGAAATAACCGTCTATGGAATTTTGTCAGCTGACCGTCGGAAGAATTCTTTGACGGACCTCTGTCATCACGAAAATGGGATACAAACAGGGCCCTTTGGAAGCCAACTCCATCAAAGAGATTACGTACCAGTTGGAACACCAATTATCACAGTAGAGCATTTAGGTGAAAATCGCATAACACATAAAAATTTACCTAGAGTGTCAGACAATGATAAAGAGCGGTTATCCAAATACACTCTTCGAAAAGGGGACATAGTATTTAGCCGTGTAGGGTCGGTTGACAGACGTGCTTTAGTGCGTGAGGCGGAGGAAGGGTGGTTGTTTTCAGGGCGTTGCTTACGGGTGCGACCAGACCCAAATAAGGTTGATCCTAAATTTCTTTCCTATTTCTTTGGCTGGCGGCGGTTTCAGGAACATATTCGGTCAATCGCTGTGGGCGCCACGATGCCGTCGCTGAATACTCAATTACTCAGTGATGTTTTTATACATTATCCCTCCCTGTCTACACAATGTACCATCGCGCACATCCTAGGAACGCTAGATGACAAAATTGAATTGAACCGCCGCATGAACAAGACGTTGGAAGAGATGGCACAAGCACTCTTCAAGTCATGGTTTGTTGATTTTGAGCCGGTTAAAGCCAAACTAGCCGTACTGGATAAAGGCGGAACAGCAGATGAAGCCGAACGAGCCGCGATGTGTGCTATTTCCGGTAAAGACGAATTTGCTCTTTCGAAATTAGAAAAGGAACAACCTGAAGCTTTTTCAAATCTTGCTCAGACTGCGTCACAATTTCCGTTTGCTATGCAGAATAGTGAGTTGGGGGAAATTCCCAAAGGATGGGAAATAGTTCCGTTTCAATCTGCCGTAAACTTCAAAGAAGGCCCAGGAATACGGAATTGGCAATATACCAATTCGGACCAAGGAACACACTTTATTAACATTCGATGCATTCAGAACGGAGACCTTGATTTAAAAACAGCTAATAGAATTACAGATCAGGAAGCTAATGGAAGATACTCTCACTTTCATTTGCAAGAATGGGATATCGTAGTTTCTACTTCTGGAACCCTAGGTAGAAATGCGATCATTCGAAAGGAACACTTGCCATTAGTATTAAATACAAGCGTAATTCGATTTCGACCCAAACAAAATCGGATTATGTTTGGTTACTTGTATGGGTATCTCAACAGCAATGAATTTATGACTAATTTAGAATCAATGGCATCTGGTAGTGTTCAAAAGAATTTTGGACCGATGCATCTAAATCAGTTGAGTATCTTGTGCCCAACAAGCAATTGTATAGAGCACTACGAGAAAACTACACTACCATTGTTTCGCTTGTTAATTGAAAATCGAAGAGTAAACGAAACCCTTGCAAATGTTCGAAATGTTTTGCTTCCAAAATTGATTTCAGGGCAAATTCGAGTAGCAAATAGCACACTGAAAAAATGGCTTGATAGAAAACGATAAAATATGGTGTTCGGATTAACTTATTGAGCTGTAAGTAATTCGTGAATCCTCAGAGTTCCAATTTATACCGATCAAAACTAAGAGGATGTTGTGGCCTGAGTCTATGGGGTAATCTATGAGCATCGATAAAAACCCTAAAATAGGATGAAATTGGCTTGAAACAGATCCAACACTGAATCGGGGGTACTGAACTTTCCGAATCTCAATTTTTCGAGGCTGTGAATCGTCAAAATTAAGCAGCTTCCAACCATATTCTAGGAGCCGACCAAAAAATTCGCTGGCATGATCAAAAATAACAACAAAAAATTTCCTAATCGGAAATTTGTGGATCAGGCACTCAGAAATCAGGGCGAATACAGGCAGGAACAACTACTTACGGGTGCCGACAATCTACGCAAGGATATGGAACGCCAAAGCCTCCAAGTCCATGACTTAATCTTAGCGCAACCACCTGTGCAATTGCTTGGATATTTGTGGGCTCATTTTTACATGGGCGTCCTCGCTGGTCTAAGGGAGATGGACGAGAATTACAGGCCGAATAAAGAGTTGAACCAGACTTTTCAGTTCGCGCTGGAATATTTACATGCAGTTTGGAGCTGTCATATCAAGCTTGTCGACGAAAAAACACCACTCGACGAATTAAAAGCGGGGGCACTCATGAATGCGCTCGAAGAACTTAAGAATACGACAATGGTGTACTGCATGGCAAGTCCGGTGGCGAACAGATTTCACGCTAAATACGCGTGGGCATTCATGCGAGGCAATAGATATCAGGTCTTGGAAGAGGAATTCTTCATGTTCGTCCTTGAACCACATGCCGATGAGTTGCGAACTACTTATGGAATGGAGTTCAACGAAATAGCCGCTGGAATTCAAGCAATCGCGAATACGATGCGTGCTGGATTCAGCAACGCAACCCAGACGATAGAGGAAGGCATGGAACAGTCCTATGCCTTGATAGGAGGAACTGAGAATGAGTTTAGTACCGCCATCCAAAAATTGAATGACGGTGATAGTAATTTCGTTACCAAAATGTCAGATGCCATACACGATTTGTTTTGTGGCGGCATCTGTAATTTATCTCGTCATACAAACTTGACTCCACCACTGCTTGAGGATCTCTGCTATTTACCCGGGGGGAACACTGAATTTTTCGCCGATGGTGATTTTAAAGGAACGCCGATGCGTACCCTCCCTGCCTTGATAAAGCCAGGTATCAAGCTCGGTGACGAGTACTACGTCACCGATGGCCAATTTGTGCGTGATGCTGCGTACCGTGCTATCCAGCGCGGATTGCTTTACCGCTCGCCTGCGTATCGCGAGGAATGGAATCAGCGCCAGAAGGCTCTGATTGAGCAATCATTTCCCACGATATTTGATCAACAACTAACTGGAGCGGCTAAGTACTTGGATGTCTTTTACAAAAATCCAAAGACTGGACAATGGGTAGAAACCGATCTTGTGATGACTATTGACGATGTTCTATTGGTCGTTGAAGCTAAGGCCGGTGTGATGGCGATGCACTCACCAGCGACTAACTTCGACCGACACGAGCGTACTATCCGCGAACTAGTCATCAAGGCCTATGAACAGTGCAATCGATTTATCCAATATCTCTCGAGTGCTCCCGAAGTCACACTCTTTAACAGAATCGATAATAAGTATGTTGAGATTTGTCGTCTTCGGCAACGTAACTTTAGAGTGATCTTACCAATTGGCCTCACGGTTGAAGCGTTTACCCCCTTCTCTGCTATGTCCAAAGAATTAGATGAAATTCAGCCGTTGCTTAGGAAGTTCCCATTCATTTCTATGTCGGTGGACGATCTGTTTGTTCTCAATCGATTCCTACCGACCACTGGTGAACTCATTCACTACCTTGAGGTGCGACAACAAGTGGCGGGGATTCCCAATGCGATGCTGTATGATGAAATCGAGCACCTTGGTGCTTACATCACAGACAATCGGTTTGATATGCGGATCAAAGACCAACTCAAGGAAACAGACGAGGTCATATGGGATTCGTTCGGCGATGTAGTAGACAAGTATTTCGAAGGCGAGACATGGAGAGTTGCGCCTGCGCCACGTCAAGAGATTCCGGAGGAACTAATGACTGTGTTTAGAGCGCTCGACAAATTCCGCTCAACAGGGTGGCTTGATTTGGACTCTCATATTCGGAATTTGAATGACACCGCTAGACGCAAACTCGCCGCAATTCTCATAGAAATTAAAGCGACACTTCCAGAATATCCAACTCGCCGCTTTCTAGTCGGAGACAAAGGCCCGATGCAATACCCGATGCAATTTTGGCTCTGCCGAGATGGTATTGAACCGACGCCACAAGAAATACGTTTTCAGGGAGAAGTCAGCTGCCTCACTCTAAATGTACCGAGGGTCTTAGTTCTTCGGCTCTCGTATAATAAAAAAGGTGGAGTCACCGACCTTGAATGTACTTCGATTACTAATCCACATGAGAACCAAACCAACTATACCGATTTGAAGCGCGAAGCAAAGCGTCAACGTGTTCGGTTAATGGAGTTCAACTAACGACGAAGGCCACGTTGCAAGTGTTGCTCTGTTCACGATTGGACTGGGCAAAGAAAGAAGTAACAGAAACCATAGAACTCAAACAAGATATTACTGATGCTTTATCAGTTGAATTCGAGGGATAATTGTCGATTGTATAACACTGAGTAATAGCAAACTCGGTGAACAAAAAAGTGAAGATGTTGGAGTATTCGGAAGACTGCGTCTGATATTACGTCGTAAAGGATGGGCGCAGAATTATCGATGGGAATTTTCATGATTCAACGGAATTATCGCTTGGGATTGTACTTCTCTCAAGGAACACTTATAAATCATTGTGCCGGGCATTCCGCAGTTTGACTCTCATTCTCTCAAGCGAGGTCGCAACGAAAGTGCGCCATCGGTGGAATCGTCGACCGCGGAACAGACCATGCTAATTTTCGGGAACCAGATCACCAATGAACAATCGGCCTTTGGTCCGGCACTTGCAATCTACTATACCAGAATTCCCTGCCAATGGATTTGATGAAAACTCGGTATGTTCCTTTCGTGGTGGCGAGGACATCATGACCTTGGGGGCTAATTAGTGTCTGCCAGAAAACGTTTAACACATTGATAATAATGATTAATCATGTCATTCTATAAAGTGAAGATTTTGCTGGTTTGTGGTATTTGGCAACGAAATTCGCCTTTGAACCCGTTAATCCGCCAAAACCGAAATTTCTTCGTTTGAAAATATCGGATGATTGTTCTTTATTATCAATGTGATGTAGAGTTTTCTGACGAACACTAATTAAGTTCAAGTACATTGTTGCCGAATACAACTCTTTATAACCACATTGCGAGGAGTACCAGCCCCACTATTTACGAAAAGTTGTAGGGAATGATTGCCGACAACCTCATATCGATCACTGGCATCGCATCGATTGAACTGCTGTGGTCCCAATCTTGCCTTGATCCAAGTCTGAAGACAGAGATAGTGTGATGAGTACATTTTAAGTAAATTTCATCGAGTCATGAGAGGTCAGACTATCAATTATGAGTGTTTATATTAATGCGTGTACCAATGCTAAATACGCCTCTCGCTCGAAATCGTTAGGATTAACATAATTGTTGCCCTTCAGAAATATACATAGAATTTATGAAATTGAGTGTAGTTGAATCAGACGTCGAATTAGTTGCCCTAGACTGGCTAGTAGAACTCGAATGGAATGCTGCCAACGGAGCAGAAATTGCCCCATACACATTTAGTGCGGAACGACAAAACTATGACGAAGTTGCGCTGAATGAACGGCTTCGGACTACACTTGAACGGTTGAATCCATCGCTATCTGCCGACGCATTGAATGACGCGTTTATAAAGTTAACACGACCCGAAGGAACCAATGTCGAAACCTGTAACCGAACATTCCACCGAATGCTTATTGATGGTGTCACCATTGAATATCGTGCATCTGACGGTACTATACGAGGTGCACAGGTGCAAGTTCTCGATTTTGAAAATCCACTGAACAATGACTGGTTAGCAGTCAACCAATTCACAGTTACAGAAAATAAGCACGAACGCCGACCCGATATCGTGTTGTTCGTTAACGGGCTGCCACTCGGCGTTATCGAACTCAAGAATCCTGCAGACGAAAACGCGACTGTACGATCCGCATGGAACCAGTTGCAGACTTACAAATCCGAACTGACCAACTTGTTTACTATGAACGGCATACTTGTCGTTTCTGATGGAATTGATGCTCGAATCGGCACACTAACTTCAGGTTTCGAATGGTTCAAATCTTGGCGTACTATTTCCGGTGAAAACGAAGCTGACTCAAAATTACCGGAATTGCAGGTTCTGCTCAATGGCATTTGCAAGCCTGAACGATTTCTTGCTTTGATACGAGATTTCACCGTATTTGAAGACGATGGTGGCGGAACAATAACTAAAAAGATTGCTGGCTACCACCAGTTCCACGCGGTCAACGCAGCAGTCGACGAAACACTGCGTGCAGCAAAGCTCCAACGCACTTATGAAAATTCCAAAATTCCCAGTGAACACGAAAAAAATGGTATGTCCAGTGGAGAATTGGGTGACCGTCGTATCGGTGTTGTTTGGCATACGCAGGGTTCGGGCAAAAGTTTGACTATGGCTTTCTACGCTGGACGAATTATTCGTGAACCGGCAATGGAAAACCCGACAATCGTGGTTTTGACCGACCGCAACGATCTTGATGACCAACTGTTCGCTACGTTTTCACGTTGCCGGGGCCTCTTACGCCAACCACCAGTACAAGTTGAAAGCAGAAACGACTTGCGTACTAAACTCGATGTCGAATCAGGCGGTGTAGTATTTACGACTATTCAGAAATTTTTCCCAGACGAAAAAGGCGATCAACATCCAATTTTATCGGAACGACGCAATATCGTAGTCATCGCTGACGAAGCACATCGCAGTCAGTATGGCTTTATCGAGGGATTTGCACGTCACATGCGTGATGCATTACCCCATGCTTCATTTGTCGGTTTTACTGGTACACCAATCGAATTGCAGGATGCCAACACTCGCGCTGTATTCGGAGACTACATCAGCATCTATGATATCCAGCAAGCAGTTGCCGATAAGGCCACCGTGCCAATCTACTATGAAAGTCGGCTCGCCAAGCTGATACTTGATGAACACGAAAAACCGAAAATTGATCCCAACTTTGATGAGGTTACAGAAGGCGAAGAAGAATCTCGTAAGGAAAATCTCAAAACAAGATGGGCTCAACTGGAAAAAATCGTAGGCGCGCCGCAACGTTTGAAACTGGTTGCTCAGGACATTGTGGAACATTATGAACAGCGCCTTGAAGCAATGAACGGTAAAGCGATGATTGTTTGCATGAGTCGAAGAATATGCGTTGAACTTTATAGCGAACTTACTAGAATTCATCCCGAATGGCACGATGATGATGACGAGAAGGGAATTATCAAGGTGGTAATGACAGGTGCAGCACACGACCCAACTGACTGGCAGTCACATATAAGAAACAAATCTCGGCGTGAAACACTAGCCAATCGATTTCGTGATGCTGAAGATTCCTTTCGCGTTGCACTTGTACGCGACATGTGGCAAACCGGATTCGACGTACCCAATCTTCATACAATGTACTTGGATAAGCCAATGCGCGGTCACGGGCTCATGCAGACAATTGCCCGCGTCAACCGCGTATACAAAGACAAACCAGGCGGACTCATAGTCGACTACTTAGGAATCGCCCACGAACTCAAGAAAGCACTGGCCGATTACACAGAAAGCGGCGGCAAGGGAAAAACTACGCTAGATCAAAATGAAGCAGTTTCTGTACTGCGTGAGAAGTACGAAATATGTTGCGGATTGTTCCACGGCTTCGATTGGTCAACTTGGATGAGTGGAGATGCCAAAGATCGTCTGAATTTATTGCCAGCAGCACAGGAACATATCCTTGCCCAAAAGGACGGCAAAGACCGTTGCATTCGAGCGGTTCGTGAATTGACCCAAGCATTTGCTCTAGCTGTTCCACACAAATACACCACTAGAATTCGCGACGATGTGGCTTTTTTTCAGGCCGTAAGTGCCAGCCTTGCAAAACGCGCACCAAGTGATGTGAAATCCGACGAGGAGCTGGACCACGCAGTACGTCAAATTATTTCACGCGCGGTTTCATCAGAGGGTGTTATCGACATATTCGACTCTGTTGGTTTGAAAAAACCTGAAGTGTCAATCCTGTCTGAACAATTTCTATCAGAAATTCAAAACATGTCTCACCGCAACCTTGCCGCCGAACTGCTGCAAAAACTTTTGAAAGGCGAAATCGCGGCACGACGGAAACGGAATGTTGTTCAAGCGCGTTCATTTGCGGAAATGTTAGCGCAAACCATTAATCGCTACCAAAATCGTTCCATTCAGGCTGCGCAAGTAATTGAGGAACTCATTGAACTCGCCCGAAGTCTCCGTGAAGCCGCTGCCCGCGGTGAAGAACTCGGACTGTCGGAAGATGAACTGGCATTCTATGAAGCGCTTGAAACCAATGACAGTGCAGTGAAGGTTCTGGGAAATGAAATTCTATGCACAATCGCCCGAGAATTAGTCGAAACCGTGCGAAGCAATGTAACCATCGATTGGACAATTCGCGAAAATGTACGCGCAAATCTTCGCGTACTAGTAAAACGTATTCTACGAAAGTACGGTTACCCGCCTGATAAGCGAGAGAAAGCAACAAATACAGTATTGGAACAGGCTGAAGTCCTCTGCCCGACGGTTCTTGTAGAATAAACAGCTCACATAATTGCTTCAAATTTCAGAACTGCTGCTGCGATTTTCGTTTATTGAGCGTTGATTCAATTGTGAATCAAAACACCACTAGATAAATTCACAATCATGGAATCTGGAGTAAAATTCGAATATGACTCTTACTTTCTTTCCGTCTTCAAGCCCGGCTGGGAATCGGAATTCCCAGTGAATCCGACCGATAGTCGAGATTACTTTGAGTAACGAGAACTACTTTTTGAACGCCCAATACAATGAAAGAATTTAGAAACTACATCTGCAGCCAGTTTGTGAATGCAAGCGGCACGTTCGAAAGCATTAACCCAGTAACAGGCGAGGCGTGGGCTAGCATGCCTGCGACGAATGTCTCAGAAACACAAGATGCAATATCTGCGGCCGAAAATCTACTGCACCGAGACGACTGGACATCTCTTAGCGCTACATACCGCTGATGCCGCTATCAAATCAAACATCAGTGCCTTGGGTTTGGAGATGTTGAATTATGACCAATAGCAGTGAAACGCGTTGGCATCAGCGTTTTGAAAATTTTGAGAATGCGTTTTTGCAATTGGAAGATGCGTGCAAGAAAGACAATTATTCGAATCTTGAATTGGCAGGATTAGTACAGACGTTTATGTTCACGTATGAACTCAGTTGGAAAGTTTTAAAAGACTTGCTTTACTATCAAGGAAGTGATATGAAAACTCCGCGGGATGTGATTCGACAGAGTTTTGAATCTTCGTATCTTAACGAAGATGATTGTGAATTATTCCTTAAGGCTATAGACGAACGCAATAAGTTAAGCCATATCTATAACAAAGAAGAAGCACTGGTAGCAGAAGAGTTGATCAAGAACCAGTACTTTCCACTACTGGACCGGCTACATCAGACTTTGGAGCAGAAACGTGCAGAATGAATGATGCTCTTAACGAAAAACATCGTAAAACGATCATTAGCATTCTTGCCTCTAATGAACGGGTTGAGTGAGTTGCGATATTGGGGTCAAGAGTCTATCAACAGGGCACACTTAACAAAGGCTGGCCAATCAGTGAATATGTGTTTGAGAATCTCCAAAAACGAAATCAAGTGATTACCAATTGATAGGAATCAAAACCATGAAATTTTCTATGGATTGGCAGGATGAAATGGACAATGTGGCAGTTGAGGAGCGCTTCACTGTCGCCGACCTGCAAATACTTATGAATGACCAGAATGTCTGTCAGTTCATTGAAGGAGAGAATGCCAAACCCACCGACCAGCTGACTGTGTCTGTTTATCCTTTGGTTGAAAGCATCGCAGTGTACTGGTGGAACATCTTCGGGCAACGCGATGGGCAATTTCGCTTTGTTGAACATAGAGGAGGATACCTTCTTCCTGATATTAGGATGAAGTGCAATGGTGAGTTTTTCGAGCTTGAGTGCATACCCTACTCTTATGCTAACACCAACAGTTCGGTTTTTTCGTTTGAGCACAAAACAACCGAAATACATACCAGAGCCGATGTCGAGCGAATTCTAGATGACTTGATCACGGAAACCCTGACACGACTTGATTCAAAGCAAGTGACAGGCACCGGTCTCCAATTGCGGTGGGAGAGAGTTCGGAATTCGCGTGAGCAGAAAGCTGAAACGGAGTTTTGTGAAGTTGCCGGAGCCATTGGATTGGACCCGTACTTCGTATCGGACGAAGAAATCGCTCTCATTCGACGAACAGGTGCATTCTTTCCGCATTCCATGATAAGAAACCGTCCGTTGCATCATGCGCCATAGAAAATGCACTTGATTGGATAGAATCGTCTGAAGCAAGGGCAGATGACAAGTCAGCTTTACCTGAAGTTAAAAATATTCGACAGCATTGGATTGCTGATGATGCGTACACGAACAGTAACGAAAAACCCTGGACAAGGGGTGATCGATGTGCCCGCAATGTACGAAAAATCATGGGGCTGGAGCAACAAGAGCGTTTTCCAACAGTTGAAAAACTTGCTGAGAAACTAGGCTCGAGGAAATTTGAGAGTGCAGGTAATGTTGAGAATTTACGTGCGGTGGTACAGTCAACCGACAACAACGTCAATGTCCACATCAGAGGCTCAACTGCCAATTACAACAATACCAGCATGCTATTTTCCTTGGGACGCACGATCGGTGACGCTGTTGCCAATCCTGTTGCGACGAGGTCCGTCATCAACGATCTCCATGAAGCTTCGCGTCAGGCAGTCGGTCGAGCATTTGCGGCAGAATTTCTCGCACCCATTAACGAAATTCATTCAATGAGAGAAGACAATATGGATAAATTTTCGATTGCGAACGAATTCGGTGTGTCGGAACAAGTCATCGAACACCAGATTGAAAATCACTGGCGCATACAATTGGCTGGCAGTTCCTGACCTCAAATTCTCACAAGCTTAGCGAGTGTGAATGCCTCATGATTTCATTGCTTCGGGAAAAGATCGAAAAGGCAAACTCAGGTTCATGTTGTATCCGTTGAACGAGGTTGAGATTGCAAAACCGTTTCAATAGAGACAGTATGTATTGATATACGGTCCGTTCCTCAGTGGGTTGCGATCTCCGTCAGAAAAGCGTTACTCGTGGCTGCCCTCTACATCACTCAATTCCAAGCATTACAGCAGATGTCTCTTGTCGCATATGTCCAAATCATAATGACTGGCCTGGCGCAACGCACCGTTTCAAAAATTATTTATACCGTAATCCGAGAAATTCTTCTAACGACCATTCGATTTAATCTGAAAAACATCTGTTGTTTGCCTTGAAATATACACACGCTAATGGCTGAAAATGACAAATAAACCCCTTACCCCACTTAATTGGTGGGAAAAACTTCTGCTAACGACACATCCGCAAACAACATTCCACCCTCCTCACAAGCGTGCCCCAATAATTTCTTGCCTTCCGACCGGTTCGATGACTGAGGATGTGCGTCAAGCAGACTCTTGGACCATGAAGAGTAAATTTCATCATTTAGGAGGTGATTGTGACTTCAATCATGTGTGTTTAATTTGAAAACCAACACCACCTTGCGAGGCACCGCCGGTACATCGCGTGGATGATTCGTGTGCATCATTGAACGCCACTGCCTCAAATCCGAGCGCGCACCACCAACTTCAATGACACCTCACCCAATTGTGCTAGTGTGCACCGTAACTTCTCATCGTTATCAAACTCCGGCAATTCACCGGCTTGCGGCTTGGCAAACCGCACCAGTGGCAACTAAAGACCCAACTTGTCAGTCAGAATCGGTACTGTCTTGCCCGCCTGAGCCGCACATAACTTGCCTTTTTTATTTCGCCAATTCGTTCGCTCGCACAACGATACGGCTAGACCGCAGCGACTATAATCGCCACAGTTGACAGCTTGTGAAAACCACTCGATGTCCTCATGACTGAATTGACAGAGACCAATCTGAATGGAGCAAATTAAATCTCATGTCAACGCCTTTGTTAAGTGTGTCCTGTTGATAGGGCTATAGACGAGCGTAATAAGTTAAGCCATATCTATAACAAAGAAGAAGCACAGGTAGCAGAAGAGTTGATCAAGAACCAGTTCTTTCCACTACTGGACCGGCTACATCAGACTTTGGAGCAAAAACGTGCAGAATGAATGATGGACTTAAGGAAAAACATCGTAAAACGATCATTGGCATACTTGCCTCTAGTGAACGGGTTGAGCGAGTTGTGCTATTTGGGTCAAGAGCCATGGAGACATTTTCTCCCGAGTCTGATGTTGACCTCATACTCTATGGCGAACACCTATCCTCTTCAGACCGAGCTCTTCTTTCGTTGGAAATTGACGAAACAACGATTCCCCAGCGTGTTGAATTGATTCTAGAAGAATCTCTCAAGAACGATGAATTTCGCGAGCAGGTCGAAACATATGGAATTGAGTGGTATCGAAAGAGTGTTCCTCTACATGAATAACGAGAACTGCTTTTTGAACGCCCAATACAATGAAAGAATTTAAAAACTACGTTTGCGGCCAGTTTGTGAATGCAAGCGGCACATTCGAAAGCATCAACCCAGCAACAGGCGAGGCGTGGGCTAGAATGCCTGCGGCGAATGTCACAGAAACACAAGATGCAATATCCGCGGCTGACAGTGCATTGCAGCGAAACGACTGGACATCTCTCAGTGCTACAAAACGTGGGAAACTCCTCCATCGCCTAGCCGACATCCTCGAAAAGAAATCACATCATTTTGCGCAACTGGATACCCTCGATTCTGGAAAGCCAATTCGGGAAACTACGATTCAGACTGCTTATATAGCCGAATTCTACCGATATTATGGCGGGTTGGCCGATAAGCTTGAAGGGGCGCACCTTCCCATAGATCATCCGGATACAGAAGTCTGGCTACAACGAGAACCGAAAGGAGTCGTTGCTGCAATCGTTCCATGGAACAGTCCGCTATTTCTTTCCGCTGTAAAAATTGGTCCAGCAATTGCCGCAGGATGCACAATCGTAGTAAAGGCTTCGGAAGATGCTCCTGCACCGATGCTCGAATTTGCCAAGCTGGTTAACGAGGCCGAATTTCCACCTGGAGTGATCAACATAATCTGTGGCTTTGGTGAGAACTGTGGCAAGACTCTCTCCTCCGATCCCAGAATTGCGCATATTGCATTTACCGGAGGCCCGGAAACTGCACGGCATATCGTTCGAAACTCTGCCGTCAGTCTTGCCAGCACATCATTGGAGCTCGGCGGTAAGTCGCCGTTCGTGGTGTTTGATGATGCCGACATCGAAAGTGCAGTGAATGCTCAACTGGCTGCCATCTTTATGACATCAGGTCAGAGTTGCGTAGCCGGTTCAAGGCTCATTATTTCTGAAAGAATCAAGGATCAATTCCTAGATCAATTGTCAACATCGGCCAAACAAATTGTCATCGGCGACCCAATGAACTCCAATACGCAAATGGGACCACTCTGTACAATGCGCCAACTCAAAAATATCAATAGGGTTGTATCGGAATCCATTGAATCCGGTGCCACACTGATTTCAGGAGGGAAACAGTTGGATCGACCTGGACAGTTTTATGAACCGACGATTCTTGATTGCTCCAGCAGTTCTGACGCGCCATCCATAACAACTGAGTTGTTTGGTCCGGTGCTTTCAGTTCAGTCTTTTGATACAGAAGAAGAGGCTGTAGAGATGGCAAACGATACACGTTACGGATTAGCCGCGGGAGTGTTCACCAACAACCTTACCCGTGCACATAGAATGATGAGAGAACTGAATGCGGGAGTTGTCTGGGTAAACACCTATCGAGGAGTATCGCCAATGGCACCATTTGGAGGATTCGGTTTGTCTGGTCACGGGAGAGAAGGTGGAATTGAGGCAGTGCTAGACTACACCACCGCAAAGGCAATCTGGCTTAGAACATCAGACAGTCAGTATCCGAACCCGTTTAGCAACTAGCATGACGGAACTGAACAATCGTTCTGATTTGCATGCGAGTGACCAAGCAGCGCTGGAAAAGGTATTGGGCGTTCGACCACGCTGGAGTTCGAATCGGGTCGCTGCTGAAGCCCTCAACCTAAATCAGAACGTCATACTGCACGCCGGACCTTCTTTTGATTCTACCGATCAGATTACTGTTCCCATACTGAATTCTGCTTGTGCGGCCTTGGTTTATGAAAACCGAGCTCAGAATTTCAATGAAGCCAAGCAGATAATACTTGACGGAACGGTCTTACTGGAAGCTGCGCAGAATTATTCAACCGTCGTACCACTCGCGGGAGTGGTTTCTGCATCCATGTGGCTTCACGAGATTGTCGACCAAGAAAATCCAAGAAATCGCACATTCTCTCCGATCAACGGCGGAAGTGGAGCGGCAATGCGCCTTGGAATGTACAACTCCTCTGTCGTATCTCACTTGAAATGGCTGAACGGTGAATTTATTGAAGCACTGAATGATTGTGAGTTCCAAAATTTGGATTTGATTTCTATTGCTTCGGGCGCACTTGCCGAAGGTGATGATTGTCATGGTCGTACCATGGCCGCCACCGCGAGTTTGGTTGACCTGCTGCGACCGATGCTCCAAAAGAGCACACCCTGTGCGCTGAAATTCCTACAAGACAGCCCGAGTTTTTTTCTCAATCTTTGGATGGCAGTATGCAAGTGCATGTTGCAAAGTGGAGCTGGAATTCCTGAATGCAGTTTGATCACAGCAGCTGGCGGCAATGGTTCTACGGTTGGAATTCAGCTTGGTGGCCGACCAGATAAATGGATTACAACAGATGCGCAGGCACCTGTTGGTGACTTGGGAGAATTCCCGAACAATCGTGCTCTGGGGGCGATCGGTGATAGCGCAATCGTCGATGTAGCCGGATTTGGTGCTATGGCCGTGTCATTCTCACCCGTTCAGCAACAGACATTTGAAAATTTTCTGCCGAATGATGCTGGCGGACTTCCTGAATTGCTGCTTCCTCGCATCCATGACGGATTCGGGGCACTAAAATTCCGAACAGGATTGTGTGCCCGTGTGGCTATGGATCAAAAATCTACACCAATCGTTAGCCTTGGCATAATTGATAACCAAGGAGTCGCTGGACGAATTGGAGGTGGAATTTACCGCTACCCCCTCACACTATTCTCTAGAGCACTCGATAATCTAAACGAGTAATCAATATGTCAAATTTCAATGAAATGTCGCTATCACTACTATTTTATTTGATTGACAGCGGCGAGCTAAAACCAAGTCAACTGCTTGAAGCCTGTCTTGATAGAATCAGTTTAAGAGATCCAGAAGTACTTGCCTTCACGACTTTAAATTCTGAAAATTCAATGGAAAGTGCACAATTCTTGGACACTGAAACTCCTGACAATGCTCTTTTTGGTATCCCTGTAGGCATCAAGGATATTATGGACACGACAGATATGCCCACAACCATGGGAAGCCCTCTTTACGAAGGATATTATCCCATTCGTGATGCTGCCTGCGTGGCAAGCTGTATTTGTGCTGGTGCAATCATTCCCGGCAAGACAGAAACTACAGAATTCGCATACTTCAAACCCGGTAAAACACGCAACCCACATGCACTGACACACACACCCGGCGGTTCGTCTATGGGATCCGCTGCCGCCGTTGCGGACTACATGCTTCCAGTAGCATTAGGTACACAGACAGCAGGTTCGGTTACACGACCTGCAGCTTATTGTAGTGTTGTGGGTTACAAAGCCAGCCATGGAGCATTCAGCCTAAACGGTGTCTGCGAACTTGCTCTTAGCCTGGATTCGCTTGGATTTTTCGTACGAGAAGTACGTGACCTTGCATTGGTTCGCCACAGCTTTCTCGGTGCTCGTCCGAATACGATACCCTCGTCAAATACTCTACGCATTGGGCTCGTGCGAACCCCTCATTGGCATCAGGCTGATCAGTGTCAAAGAGATTTGATCGACAAGATTGCTGACAATCTTGCAAACCAGTCGCTACAGGTTTCGGAGATCGAAGTTGGGCCACCGGATGATTTACTTGCTCAAGCTCACGCGATCGTAATGCAATATGAGGTTGCTCATTCGTCGCTCGTATCTGATTATCTCCTAGACAGAGATTCGCTCAGCAGTCAATTTATCGAACTAATTGAGCTTGGACTGCAAACCACATTCGAAGACTACCAAGAAGCCAAAAGACAGGGAGAAATTGGGCAGAGCAAACTGCAACAAATATTCCAAGACTTTGACGTTTTGTTGGCACCAAGCGCTCCCGGTGAAGCCCCCGAAGGATTAGAGAGTACCGGAGATCCGATTTTCAGCCGAATGTGGACTTTGCTGAAAGTCCCAACCATTACATTGCCAGCGGGATTCGGGCCCAATAATTTGCCACTTGGAATTCAGTTAATTGGTGCCTATAACCAGGATGACACCTTGATTGCGAATGCAACCTCAATAAATCATTGTTTGTAGAGATGGATTTTGCACCACCATTGTGGGATCAAACCCGCATTTCAACGAATCTTGATTTCACAACGCCAGGCAAGCGGTTTGGTCATCTGCGTCTCAAGTACTCGGACAACCGGACAGCTCTTGGCTATATTCCTATTCCTGCGGGAGTTGTTATTAATGGCAGCGGGCCGACTGTTCTTCTGATTGGTGGTGTTCACGGAGATGAATTCGAGGGGCCGGTAGCACTGTTGAAATTGCTGCATGAAGTGGAAGCAGCGAACGTTGGCGGACGCATTATCGTTCTTCCTGCGCTGAATGCTCCGGCAGTTCATGCAGCCTCCAGAGTATCACCGGTGGATGGAGGCAATCTCAATCGGGCATTTCCAGGCGACCCGGATGGCACACCGACTGCGATAATTGCCAATTTTGTAGAAAAGGCCGTAATGCCGGTCTGCGACGCAGTTATCGATCTTCATTCCGGTGGAAAAGCCGCTTGGTTTTCACCCTGTGCGATGGCTCTTCAATATGAAGATGCAGCGCTGTCAAATCTGAATTTCAATCTCGCGGAGATTTTCGGCAGCCCTTATATCTGGCTGATGGGCAGTCTCAATGACAACCGGACCGTCAATCACGCTGCCGTTCGAAACAATTTACCAAATATCGCTGCCGAATTAGGCGGAGGAGGACAAGTGTCGCCAGAAACACTGAAGATTGGTGAGAGAGGCATTGCCAACTGTCTGAAATTTCTGAATGTATTGTCAGGCAAACCAGAACCCAGACAAGAGCCCGCTACAATTTTGAAAATTGACGATGCTGCTCACCATATTTACACCACTCATCGGGGTTTATTCGAACCCAGGTTCAGCCCAGGTGATGTTGTTTCCGCAGGAGACATCGTAGGTTTTGTTCACAATCTCGACCACATCGAAACTGCACCCGTCAGAATCCAATTCCCCATGGCTGGAGTCGCTTTCGTACGATGCCACCGAGGATTGGTTGAACAAGGCGAACTTCTAGCTACGGTCGGTAAGGTGATCGACCGACCTGATATAAGCGCCGATTAACTTGCAGGAGGTACAGAAAAATCCTACCCGCCGGGGCTGATCCAAGTTTCCGAAATGGCCATGAATGCAGTGCTCGTCTCACGTCCAAGAAAATTTCTAGATGTAACCGTTCCAGGAAAGTAATGCCCGTTGACTGCAATAGTGGCGCGCTTCGCTTCAAGAAACACACTGTACATTTCGTGCTCCCCGGTCGCTGACACCTCAACTGCCACCTCCGCTGCGAACGGTTCGCCAAGTTCACCCCACGTCATCACTACTTCCAAATCCTTGGAAATTACCGATTCAGTACGATACTCTCGCAGATCACCCCTACTGGTGACTTCGTCTATCTGTCGGTAACTCATAAACTCCAATCCTTTTTTACCCTTGAAAGAAGCAAATTTCGACATGAAATCGCGTATCAGGTAATCTGTCAATTCCCTGTTGTCCGTCAGGCAGATGTTGTTTACCTCCGGCAATCCCAACCCCTCATTCGGTTTTTCCAACACGATCATCGTGTTTCCTGCTCCGTACGGTGACAGCGTTACGCGAAAGAAAATTCCGAGCGAGCTCCAGTCGCCATCCGGATCTTCTTTAAGGTAGATGCCGGGATTTTCACCTGACCATTCGACTTTTCCAAGATTTCTCGGTTTGTTGGGATCCATGTTAAACTTCTCTATCTATTTAATTAAAAAGATTTTTTATAAATTATTCACATGTTCATCAATCTTCACTATGAAAACTTGGTGGCAGAGGATGGACTGTGGCTGATTTTCATCCAATTATACTTCCAAGAACCGGTTGAGAACATTGGCAGTCATTCTGGAAATGTTATTGTCAAAGTTATTCCACGGCAGACTTCCGCAAAAAGTGATTGAACCGACGGAAAAGACACGCCCTCCTTTCGCCGTCTCAAATATGACAATATCCGACCGAATCAATTCGGAAACTGGCTTTCCGCTACGGGTCGCAACATGACTCAGAATTTCCTCCGGCACCAAGACGAAGTGCTCCGGATAATTTTCCGAACTAGCGAGCACTGCGGTATTGCGTGGTGTACCGAGTGAAAAATCCGCACGATCCAGTTCAAATCCAGCTGCTCCACCGCCACTCAGTCCAAAATCCCCTAGAATTTCATCGTCAACACCTTCAAATACCCACTCATATTTTGCGTCAAGGTCACTGTTGCGACGATAGTAAGTGCCTTGAAAATCACCTTGTGCAGTAAATCCGACACCTGCCAATCTTTGCGGAGGTCGGCCGTTTCGCAACCACATCCCACCGTATTCACCGTCGAGAGAATTGTAGTACTCTCCTGGTTCTGCTGCCCAAGTACGAATTCCGCCTTCAGCACGGCGAATCTCTACCATACCAGGCAAATTCTCGTTTACAGCAACCTTCCAGTAGAATCCGTTTCCGCCGAGGTACATGAGTCGCCCACCCGATCTTGTGTATTCATAGATTGCATTCAATGTATTCGTGGTGTGATATTCTGGATGACTAGGTGTCATGACAACCTTGTATGGGTGAAGAAGTTCAACCCCCTCTTCGTGTAGATCCTCGTCAGTAATCACGTCAAATTCCTGCCTCTGATTTTCCAGCCAGGCGAACAGGTGTGTATCTGCCGGCAAATGCCTCATTCCCGATTCGGCATAAGGCTGACATATCGTGATGTATTTGGGGCGCATAGTCAACGAAGGGCGTAATCTGGACGAGTAACAGATACCGCTGCCGTCACGATGATTGTTATAAGTCGAAAGGCCATAATCCTGAATCTGATCCGGATTCCAGGGCCTTGTTCCCCTTTCCTGCACAAGTCTTGAATATTCCACCTTTGGAGGAGAACGAGCCTGATTCGTATAAACCGTATAGGTGAACGTAGACACAAGCACGCAAATTTTCGCTTGAGGCTTGTTGGTCTGAGGTCGTACATAAAATGGAATATCTTCGTACGCATCCTCACATTCGATTCGCATCGAATACATGCCGCTGCGAAATTTCCCTGGCACTCTGAAACTGAAATCGGTCTTCCATCGACAGTCATAAATGTCGTCGTCGTGAAAATGTATTGCACCATATTCTTCAGGTGCATGCCGCCAGCACATCTCCTTCCCTGTCCAGTTTGAGCCTCGCATTGCTCGTGCAGGGCAATTCACCAAACTCCCATCCAGATGCAGTGGGCCGATTTCCCTTATTTTCTGTGTGCTGATGTCTTTTGAAAAATCCCATAGAGCCAACAACGAGTCTCCCTCTCGGTGCGGTGCTCGATGGGAAAATATTTCCACATCATAAGTACGCGCTAATATGCTCGGCTGTTCAATCTTGCCGTTGAAAAAACTACCAAGAGGATTTCCACCGGACGATGCGATCAACAATTCGTCCACATCTTGCAGCGACGGCAAATTAGTGCAATCATGCCAAACCTCACCACAATCGTTGTCGCCGAAGTCATCTTCCTTGAGAGTTTGAATCAAGCCCAGCCGATTCTGTTTTCGATCAACACAGAGGCAAATCCTATGCCAAGCCCTTTCGCGCAGCCTCAGACCGATAGCAAATTCATGCGATGTACCGGAACCTCCGTCAATCACTGCAGCAACCTGCCCAACGGAATTGATTCTCAATTCAATCAGCCGATTCCCGCTCTGATCCTGAAGACACAAGATTCCCTGAACACCTGCATCAACCAAGGTCGGCCAGATTGTAACTGCTATGGTATATCCGCCAGGATGAGATAGACGTCGACTGACTAAAACGATCCCATAGGAACCCAATTGAACATCTTGCTTTCTTGACGGAAACTCTCCCGAATAAACAGACGACATGTCTTCTTCAATGATGCCCGGACCGTCTGGGTTGGGATCTGCGCAAACGATTCGAACCAATCTTACTGAGTAAGGTTTACTAAATTGACTGCTCACCTTGAACTCAATATTTTCATTCTGACCGACTGACCATCGATCGGCATATCCAGCAATCGGAACCGGCACTATTTATCCTGTTTGATAAACTCAAAGTAAGTTTTGTATTTTAATGTCCTTCCAGACACAGTTAGGTAATATTTGATTGAAACTCACAACAGACAGATTTTTCCCTCCACAACACCAACAGCCGCAGAATTGGAAGAACCTGGAAAGCTATCTTGGCAGACAGGGATTTGATTTCAATGCCGATCCTTCGCCTCAACAGTTCGCAGGTGGTTTCGGAAACCTGAATTTCATGATCACACTTGACGGAGTACGGCATGTGTTGCGTAGGCCGCCGCTTGGTCCACTTCCACCCGGAGCAAACGACATGGCACGTGAGTTTCGGGTTACCTCACGATTGTGGAAACAGTTTCCTCTGGCACCAAAAGGCATCCTGCTATGCGAAGACACTGAAGTGCTTGGCGCTCCATTTCTAATCATGCAATATCGACCCGGAGCAGTTATCCACATGGAACTCCCGGAGTATCTGCACGATATGACTACTAGTCTCTCAAAAATGATTATTGAGGTTCTGGCGGAATTCCAATCTGTTGACCCTGCCTGCGTCGGGCTCGAAGATCTTGGATCGCCCGAAGGCTTTTTAGAGAGAGCTGTAAAAGGCTGGGTTAAAAGATACTATGTGGCTGCTGAAGACGTCTATCGCAATCGTAAATCACCAGCCTCTGTCGAAATCATCATTAAGTGGCTGACCGATCAGCTTGTGCCAGATTCAGAACACACACTCCTGCACAACGATTTCAAGTTGAACAACATCGTACTAGATTCGAAAGACTACATCACACCAATTGCGCTGCTGGACTGGGACATGTGCACAAGAGGTGATCCATTGTTCGATTTTGCGACTTTGCTCAGCTATTGGGTTGAACCTGGAGACCCCCCGGCTCTGAATAAAGTAGGACAAATGCCGACTTCAACAACTCCCGGTTGGATGAATCGTCGCCAAATTGCAGATTACTATGCACAGGTAAGTGGACGAGATCTTTCCGATATTCACTATTATCGCGTTCTGACTGCATTCAAGCACTGCATCATCTTCATGCAAATCTACGCTCGCTTCTGCAGAGGAACAACCACAGACCCTAGAATTGCGGAGTTGGGCCCTGCCCTAGATTCTTTGTTCGAATTCACACACGATATTGTGAAAGGTCGATTCTTCTAACAATCGCTGCCCATTTTGCCTTACCAGTCTTCCAGTGGATAGGCAGTCAGCATTTCGTATCCAGTATCAGTGATCAGTACCTGTTCTTCAAGTTTGACGCCTTCTCCGCCGTGAATTGAACCGATGTATGACTCGACGCACAAAGTCATACCTGGCTCGAAAACTCCATCGTAGCCTTTCATGTCGAAATCCATGTAATGCTTGATGCTCGGATACTCGTCTGCCAAGCCGACCCCATGAATAATTACACCGTAGCGTCGGTCCTTGAATTCATCCGGTACCGGCCATGCTTTTTCCGATAATTCTGCATAACTCGTCCCAGGCTTTAGAAGAGCTGTATTGAAGCGAATCTGTTCTGCCGCCAGTTGATAGAGATGCGCTTGCTTCGGAGTTGGTTTCTCCTCGCCGCAGATCCAGGAACGCGACATGTCACAGCAGTAGCCGTAGGGTCCGATCAGGTCGGTGTCGAAACTCATCATTTCACCCCTTTGAATCTGCCGCATTGAAGACTCTCGCATCCACGGATTGGTTCGCGGGCCCGAAGAGAGCAATCTGGTTTCTATCCATTCGCCTCCAAGGGCAATGTTGGTTTCGTGAAGCTTCGACCAGAGTGCATTTTCGGTGATTCCAGGCGTCATCGCTTCACGCATGTTGGCAACCGCGGTCTCACAAACATGGACAGCATGCCGCATCAAACTCAACTCTTCCTCTGACTTAATGACTCTGGCAACCTCCATGACATCCTGTCCCTCAATGATTTCGAGTCCGCAACCCATCAATGACTGCAATCCCAGATAACTGCAGCGATCAACAGCAATTCTGCGATTTCCTCCACCATAGGTTTCTACAAGATCTGTGATTTCACGAGCGAACTTTCGAGCATTGTCTTCACAGCGAGGTCCGGCTGAGAAAAAATAAAATGGCGTGATAACACGATATTCGTCAACAGTTGGCAAATCCTCCGCAAGGTGCGGCATGTTGCCGAAATCAAATAGAATGACCGGACCCTCGGTCGCTACGAACGCGCAACGCGCCTCATAGTGTGAACACCACAATTGCATGTTCGTTGCATCCGTAACGTAACGGGTGTTCAACTGATCAAACAGCAGCGCACCAGCTACGTCATGTTTCTGTAACTGCTCACGAACCCGACCGAGCCTATACCATCGAACGTTGTCGAGCTCACAAGGCGGTTCGCTATATTCCATCGCACCATGCTGACGATTACGCATTTTCTCTCCTCTGACAATAGGCTAATGACTAGCAAAAAACAGTGTTTTAACACAACTGGTAAGCAAGAATTGGAATATATTTGGTGGAAGAATAGCTACATTGTTACAGATTCTGCCTGCTTTGGTGAATTTACCTGACAAACAGCGCAGATTTCCAACTTAACCGCTAAATTATTTAAAAATTTTCCGAATTCAATTAGAATCAAAAAAATGAATATGTACTTACGTAGTTTGCTATATTTACGATTCAATGAACATAATATTTAAATAAACAATAGAACAGGAAGGAGAACTTGATGAAAAATTCGTCAACTTTTTATCATCTGACGAAACGTGCTTGCACCTCTGTTGCGGCGGTCATGATCTTTGCAGCGAGCGGCTTTACGGTTACTCAGGCTCAGGAATTGGTTGTCGTATCGTGGGGCGGCGCTTACTCGAAAAGTCAGCAAGACGCCTATCATGACCCGTTTATGGCGGAGAACCCAGGCATCACAATAATCAACGATGATTCCGCTTCCGAAGGCGTGGCCAAAATAAGGGCACAGGCTGAAGTAGGAAACGTTACCTGGGCTTTGCTGGATGCCATTGCGGCAGATACAATTAGTCTTTGTGACGAAGGCTTAATCGAAGAAATCGATCATGACGCAGTGCTTGCGCCAGCTCCCGATGGAACGCCGGCTAGTGAAGATTTCGGCGAACTGATCGTATCTCCGTGCTTCATTCCCCAGATCGTATATTCGACTACCTTTGGCTATCGAACAGACTTGGTTGCAACAGCACCGACATCCATTGCGGATGTTTTTGATATGGGCAAAATTCCAGGAAAACGATCCTTGGAGCAAAAACCGATCAATAACATGGAATGGGCGCTGTTGGCGGATGGCGTATCTTCTGACGCCATATATGACATGCTCAGTACACCAGAAGGCATAGCGCAAGCTTTTGCAAAACTCGACTCCATTAAAGATCAAGTCGTATGGTGGACGCGCGGAGCACAGCCCACACAACTGCTCGCCGATGGCGAAGTTGTCATGGCATCTGCTTACAATGGACGTCTTTTCTCAGCTATTGAAGAGGAAAAACAGCCGATCGCAATGATGTGGGATTGGCAGGTTTTCGATCTTGACGGCTGGGTGATTCCGAAAGGTGGGCCGCATACAGATGCTGTCATGAAGTTGGTGAGATTTGCGACCGATACACAGCGGTTGGCTGACCAAGCAAAATACATTTCTTATGGTCCGGCTCGTAAGTCATCAGCGTTACTTGTTGGAAAACATGCAACTCTTGGCATTGACATGGGACCGCACATGCCGACCCATCCGGACAACGCCAAAACTACCCTGCTGTTCAACTATGAATGGTGGGCTGACAATCAGGACGATCTGAATGAACAGTTCGCTTCCTGGATAGCACAGTAAGTTGCTTGATTGCTGAAATCTGATTAAATGCAGGGTGCATTTGCACCCTGCATGATCACTTGTAACAACCAACCTATCTTAGTTCCTTGGCAGATACAGTTCTATCTCCAAGCGGCCCTATCACTACAGCGGACGGAACGCCGCTAAAGGTTAGCCTTGCACGTGCGCTCAGAAGAGACAAGCTTAAATCGCTTGCTCTGGTAACACCACTATTTCTGTTTATCGGGCTGACTTTCCTGATTCCGATCGCTGATATGCTATGGCGAGGTGTCGAAGACCCCATCGTATCCAGCTATCTGCCCCGCACCTCCAAAGACCTTAAACAATGGGACTCCGAGTCCGGTGTTCTGCCGGATGAAAGAATCTACGAAGCTCTGGCTTTGGACATAAAGGAAGGTGCACCAGATCGTGTAATCACACGAGTTGGAAAGCGTCTGAATTATGAATTGCCCGGAATGTCGAGTCTTTTCAGGAAGTCACAAAGGCGAGTTCCGAAACTTGAAGGTCCTCCCTACAAGGATGCCATCATCAAGGTCGACAAACGCTGGGGACAACTGGAGACTTGGCAGGTTATAAAAACGTTCAGCCCTGCCCTCACTGCTGGCTATTTCTGGGCTGCGATGGACCTGCAGGTGACACCGGCTGGCGATATCGAATTGCAGGATGAAAAGAAACGCATTTACATCAAACTGTTCATACGCACTCTGTATCTCAGTGGAGTCATAACCCTGATGACACTGATACTGGGTTACCCTGTCGCATATCTGCTGGCGACTTTACCCCTTCGCAGCAGCAACATGTTGCTCATGCTGGTGCTGCTTCCATTCTGGACATCACTTCTGGTACGAACGACATCTTGGATTGCACTACTTCAAAGGGAAGGTGTAATCAATGACATGCTAGTCGGTTTGAATGTTGTCGATACGGAAAATCGTCTGGCAATGATTCACAACGCTACGGGTACCATCGTGGCGATGACGCACATTCTGTTGCCGTTCATGATTCTGCCTCTGTATAGTGTCATGAAGACGATACCGCCAAGCTACATGCGAGCCGCGATATCACTTGGAGCGCATCCATACCATGCTTTTATCAAGGTTTATGCCCCAAATACCATTCCAGGCATTGGAGCAGGTGGAATTCTGGTGTTCATACTCGCAATCGGGTATTACATTACTCCAGCACTGGTCGGCGGCACTTCCGGCACGTTTATAAGCAATTTCATCGCATATCACGTCTCAGTATCACTGAACTGGGGTCTGGCAGCAGCACTTGGAGTCATTCTGCTCGGCCTGGTGATGGTGCTGTATCTCCTTTATGACAAAATTGTCGGCGTCGACAATATGAAACTCGGATGATATGAAAAGCAAGCTACCACCGTACACCACTCCGCTTGAACGAATCTGGTACTATCTGTTCCGTTTAATCTGCGGACTGATTTTTCTGTTTCTGATTTTTCCGATTCTGGTAATCATTCCGCTATCGTTCAATACAGTTCCTTTCTTCACGTTCACACCGGAAATGCTGTCTTTTAATCCAGAAGGGTATTCCTTGCGCTGGTACGAAGACTTCTTCACCAACCGGAACTGGAGGGGGGCGGTCAACAACAGTTTCATCATTGCCATATTTTCGACACTGATCGCGACCTCTCTCGGCACCCTCGCCGCTTTGGGATTGAGCCGACGAAATGTCCCCTATCGCACGCTCATGATGGCGATATTAATTTCTCCCATGATTGTGCCGTTAATCATATCAGCGTGCGGAATGTTTTTCTTCTATTCGCGCATTCACCTCCAAGGTACGCACCTTGGCGTGATACTCGCGCATGCTGCATTGGGAACACCGTTTGTTGTCATCACGGTTACTGCGACTCTAGTCGGATTCGACCGCAGTCTGATTCGTGCGGCAAACAGCCTTGGCGCAGATGGCGTAACCACATTTTTCAAGATTATCGTGCCACTCATTATCCCCGGCGTCATTTCGGGTGCGCTATTTGCATTCATCACATCATTTGATGAAGTAGTAGTCATTCTGTTCGTTGGAAGTTTCGAGCAGAGAACGATACCATGGCAAATGTTCTCAGGCATTCGCGAACATATCAGCCCGACGATTCTTGCTGTTGCAACGCTGCTTGTGCTGGTTTCAGTCGCCTTGCTCACGACACTTGAGCTGCTTCGAAGACGTTCGGAGAGACTGCGCGGAGTTCGAGCAACCTGATTCTAGACTGGGCGATCTCCATTGATCGTCAATCGCCACATCAACCTGCGTTCGCCTGGATAGTCATTCAGCGCATAATGCTGAAGACATCGATTGTCCCAGAAAGCGATCGAACCTTTCTCCCAACGAAAATTGCAGCAGATGTCTGGCTGCACTACATGTTTCACCAGATAGCGAAGAATCGGTTCTGATTCCTCATCCGACATTCCATCAATCCCGATTGTAAACGGCTCATTTACATACAGAGCTTTTCTGCCCGTTTCCGGGTGGGTTCTTATGATTGGGTGCAAACTGCGCTGATGTGCTCTGGAGTCAGATTCTATCGGCGTTCCGGAATGTTTCGAGCGATAGTCTTCGCTTGCATATTCACCGCCTGCACCGTAAACGTTTTCCGCACTATGAATCGCTTTCAATCCGGAAAGTAGGCCTTTAAACGTATCGGATAGCATATCGTATGCCAGATATTGATTCGCAAACAAGGTATTGCCGCCGTACTGGGGAACATCAATCGCACACAATAAAGAGCCCAGAGGTGGAATCTCGTCAAATGTCACATCGCTGTGCCAGGTACCTGAGAAATTGTATTTGTCTTGAGGGTTCTTGACGACCATCATGATTTCCGGATGACCTTCCAGGCTACCAACGAACGGGTGAATATGGAACGATCCAAATTTGCTGCCAAATGCCTTGAGAGATTCTGGCTCAATCGTCTGATCTCGCAAGAATATGACCATGTGATCAAGAAAGGCAGCCTTGATTTCCTCGATCGCAGCCGACGCCACTGGGCGAGAAATGTCTACACCGAAAATTTCTGCACCACATGCTCCCGCATAGGGATTTACTTCAACATGTCGATATCTTCGTTTGACGGCATTGAGACCAATACCGGGTATGACTTTGGGTCTGTTCCACTTCACTAGATAGTACCTTTACATTTTTACGACGTTTTTCTCGCAACGTATCTACGCAGCATTCTTGCCCTTGCTAGCTTGATTTCCATATCTTGATAAACAAGTCATGGAATTTTTTGAATTGCCATCATAATAACAGTAACTTTTGATTGAACAATTCTTCAATCCATTTTTAGCAAGAATTAGTATCTAAGGCACTCGTCCTGACCAATATCAAACCTATATTTAACGTTGCACGCCGCAAATTACACCGGGCAATACATCTTCGCCATTGATCATTGACTCTTGGTCCAGCAAATCATTGACAAATTCCGACCTGCGCGACTGCAGATACGTCCAACAAGAAAACTCAGTAACCGGAATAGCCGCTAGTCGTTGTCTCGATTGCATTAATAATTCATTTGCTTTGTCTTTCATTCCAATTGCCCAAAATGCCAAACTCATACACTGTAGGTAGTTGACATTTGTATGTTTGTCTGATTCATACAAATTTACAACCATTTCAAATTGCTCTACTGGAATTTTTTGCGTCTTTCCCCACAAAGCCATTGCTTTGTTAAAACGAATTGCTATGTCAAATTCTCCATTACTTGTCAATGAATCAATCAAATTTAGAGCCTGTTCAAATTTCCGTTGGCCAACAAGAATTATCAACAAATCGTTTCCGTATTGCTCAGCATCTTTCTCAAATACTATTCTAATTAACTGCTCAGCTTTGGCAAGCGTCACCTTCTTAATACTTAGAGCTTTCGCCAATCTTAATAGTTCAAAATTATCAAGTTCGAAAATGCTAGGCCAAGATGATATTTCTTCCAAGTGTTTAGGAGATTCTCGGAGCAGTAGATGAATTATTTCACTTACTTCACGGACCTTAAGACCATCCATCCGGGATGCGCGTACAGCATACTTGATTGCTTCTTTTCTCTGATTCAAAAGATACGTTAGCCTGGATTTCTTGACCAAGAGATTAGCAAAATTGCAATCTGTGTCTAACATTCGAGTTAATACATCGTTCGCTTCCTCTAGTCTGCCTTGGCGCTCCCATAGTGTTGACACCTCATCAATGATCTCTGGATCATCGCCGTGAAATTCAAGAATTTTGTTAATCCTTTCGTCTGAATTCCTAACATTCAGAAATTTAGGTGTATGTAGGAACGAGAGTGCACCATCGCGATCTTCTGGATTCTCACGCTGGATTTCTTGCACTAGTTCCCTATACTCCGATGCAAGTCGACTATTGGGTCTCGCAACAGTAAAAATCTCTTGATTCAGTAGTGACAGACTTGGATAGTGATGAATCGTAGATGCAATTTCGTCATATTCCAATTTTTGTTGAAATTCAATCAATCGTTTCTCCAAAATTCGGTTTTCATCGTCAAGATCTGGAACATTCGATGTTACAAAATGTAATTTTAAATTTTGTTCGTTTTCTCTGATGTAGTCGACGATCGGAGACAATCCGGACAAGTTTTGTTGATTTGGAAAAAACAAAAAAACAACAGCGTCAGGAAGTTGGCGGGTGCAAATTGCTCCCACATCTGTGAATCCAGTTCTCGAATCAACAAAAACATAATCAAGGTTAAGATGTTCTTTCCATTGTGCTTTGAGATTTTCAAACAACAAAAATCCATCTCTTTGTTCATAGAGATACTGCCAATTAATCGAGTTCAAATTTTGGCTATATTTGGCTGATTTGTCTCCCGCGAACATAAACCAAAGTTCATGATCAGAATCTTTCTCCAAATGGCTCCTATAGATGTACTGTTCAATTGATGGTGCAACATTAGAGGTCATATATTCAGTTACGTAGTCAACTATGCCTTTCTTTTTTCGCCTAGAGTGAGGCAAATCGAAAGTCTCCAATCCTGGCGCTTCAAGATCAAAATCGACAACTAAAATTCTACGCCCTCTCTTCGCTAACTCAGCCGCACAATTCATCATTGCCATCGAACGACCTACACCGCCCTTAAATGAATAGAACGTTACAACATACATTTAGGCTGCCATACTAAGTGAGAAAATTGATTGGACTTCTAAATTCAAATTTTCATGTTTGATGGTGGGGAACCGCTTGCTGATTGGAATATTCTCCATTGCGTTACTTCTTCTTGCAATTAGCGTTTCCAGATTTCCTGAAACACCAAGTAAATACAGGTACCCATCCATTGCCGTATTCTGAACTAGTGCACCATTCTCCCATCTGTTTATCGAGGCCACTCCAATGCCTGTACGACGCGAAAATTCATTTGCAGAAATTTTCAGCTTTTCTCTGATACTCCGAATTTCTGATGGAGTCATGACATTCCGATAACGACACACTGCATCATGACACAACTCGTCAGCCTCTCGGTCTGTGTATTCGAATTCACAATCTCGACATTTATAGACGGTAACGCAGGCTTGCAATTCCACTTTCGTGTTTTGCGTACGATATGGAAATCTCTTAATTTCTTTCCGAGTTACGACTCTACCGGACCCACAAGATGCGCATTGGGTGTCACCAGAGAAACTCCCAATCTTATAGATATTGTCTTTATCTTTCATTTCAAATTACCTTACAAAATTTTTGACTAATAATATTCGCTATAGTGAAAACTACGCTCAACAAGCCCGCCTGTTCCAATTTCGAGTTTGATATAAATTATTCGACCTCCGGGTGTAGCCTCAACTTTCATCACATAACCTCTTTTGCCAGGAGGTTTCTCCAACGACACGATTTCAATCGGGTGACCTTCAGATAATTTGTTTTCAATGAAATTCCAACATTCATTGAGTGAAAAATAATCACCAAATATTGGATGTTGCACATCATTTGGACGCCAATCGGTCGGTCGGCCCGGAGACCACTCGTTAACTGTCTTTTTGGCTCTCAGTAGTCCCAACATGTTTTCGCGGGCAATCTCTTCTTCACTGTTGGGCATAGGAATAAATCAATATAACATCATATGATTGCATTTACAAGTATGTTGCAATGGATTTTACATTACACTAATTCATATGATAACACGAGCGTATCCATTTCAAATTTCCAATCAACGTTAAATCAAGCTAACAATCGTGATTCACCAAGTAAAATATGCTGTTTTGCAGGAAATCGCTAACAATCCCTAGTTAGGTATTCTCCTGCGGCAAATACGGACGAATCAAAAAGTTTGATGTGAACGCTTCATGGTGAAAAGTTTGTATGACTACATCATTGTAGGAGCCGGTACTGCAGGTTGCGTACTGGCAAATCGACTGTCCGAAAATTCTGCAAATTCTGTCTTGCTGTTAGAAGCTGGAAATAGAGACTGGAACCCATGGATTCACATTCCAGTCGGTTATTTCAAGACTATGCATAATCCCAAAACTGATTGGTGCTATCGAACCGAACCAGATTCAGGTTTGAACGGCAGGTCAATAAACTGGCCACGCGGCAAGGTTCTTGGAGGTTCAAGTTCCATTAATGGCCTGATTTATATTCGCGGTCAAAAGCAAGACTTCGATGACTGGGAATCAGCGGGAAATTCAGGATGGTCTTACCAAGACATGTTGCCTTACTTCCGAAAATGCGAACATCAAGAGCGTGGTAGTGATGAATATCACGGCATTGGCGGCAATCTGAAAGTTTCCGACATGCGCATACGACGAGGTATTGGCGAAGCGTATATAGAGGGAGCCAACGAAATCGGCATACCGCGAACTGACGATTTCAATTCAAAGATTCAAGAAGGAGCCGGATATTACCAGTTGACCGCTTGGAAAGGACGACGATACAGTTCTGCGGTCGGTTATCTAAAACCCGCTAGAAAACGATCGAACCTCACTGTTCTAACAAATTCTCTTACACATCGCATCGTGTTTAACGGTAATCAGGCTGTCGAAGTTGAAGTCGAGAGAGGCAACTCAATAGAATCTTATCGTGCCAATCGAGAAATCATTCTGTGCGCCGGTTCAATAAACTCACCGCAACTGTTAATGCTGTCCGGTATTGGCGATGGAAGCCATTTGCAGGAATTTCAAATCCAAACCAGACACCACCTACCGGGAGTCGGTGACAACTTACATGATCATCTGCAAATTCGCTCCGTTTATCGATGTTCAGTCCCCACCTTGAATGACGAAGTTGGCAACCTTTTCTACCGTGTGCTCATCGGTCTTCGATATTTCGTATTTCGCACAGGCCCTATGTCGATGGCAGCAAGCCAAATTGGAATTTTCACCAATTCCTCGCCGGAAATCAATCGACCTGATATTCAGTTTCACTTTCAGCCGCTTAGTTCGGACAGTCCGGGGCAAGGCGTGCACAATTTTTCCGGAATCACTTCATCCGTTACGCAGCTACAGCCGACTAGCCGCGGGAATCTTCGACTTAAGTCGTCCGACCCGCGAGACTATATTGCCATTCACCCAAACTACTTGAATACGGAACTTGACCAGCTCACTGCCGTGAACGGCATGCGCGTGTCCAGAAGAATAGCTCTCAGCAAGGCAATGGCCAACTATGTAGAGGAAGAGATGTTACCCGGCAAAGATGTTCAAACTTACGAAGAACTACTAGACTGTGCACGAAACAATGGTGAGACGATCTATCATCCTGTTGGAACCTGCAAAATGGGGACGAGCTCGGACCCACAGGCGGTGGTTGATGCTAGATTGAGAGTCCATGGCCTGACTGGATTGCGTGTAGTTGACGCATCCATCATGCCAACCATCACATCCGGGAATACCAATGCTCCCACATTTGCCATCGCGGAAAAGGCATCTGACCTGATTCTGGAAGATCAGAAATCGGGCAACAATTGAATCTGGTTTTAATCGTTGTCGTCCACTTCGGCACCAGCGCCACGCTGTCGTGACAAATCACTCGCAGGAACAAACGACTGCGCTGCCGCCTCTTTGAGGTCCCAGTACAACTCGTCCGCTATTTGAATTCTTCGAAGACTCGTTGCAGATTGATATTCATCAAATGGCTCAAGATTCAGTTCTGAATAATTCGATGGATTGCCAGAATTGACATTGTTAAGACGGGTGCACTGAATATCCACTCTGTAATTGAATTTGTCGTCACGCATCCTGTCAATCGGCACATTCAACCAGAGGTTCCCCATTTCAGCGACGACTCGTCTCGTATCCCATTGCATATGAAATTCATAGCCATCCTTCGACCTGCGAAGCATCAATGGCAACAGCAACGCAAGATTTCCCACATCATGAATTCTTGCACGGCTATTCTGACTTTCCTGGAAAGCCGATCTAGCACATAAACTGTCTATTATCTGAAGCAGTGTAATGTAGCCTGAATCCGATTTCAGGGATATATTCAGACTCTCATCGTGTCCAAATTGCAATTGCCTGGCATTTCTGGAATCCTGTTTGAGTTCAGGCAATGAGCAAAACAAGTCCTCAAGTGCGGGAAAGCCTTGTGAAGCCAGCCAGACTATCGCTTCCGCAACTTCAGAGTCAGCTCCAGCAGGCGTACCCGCCGCCGACAAAACTCGCCGGCAAAGCAATTTTGTCTCACTGATGGAAAAGTCCAAATATGACTCGCCTTCTCAATTCATGTGATGTCAACTATCTGTTGACACGACTGGAAATGCCCAGTCATCGGAATTCTCAGAATACAGTTCGTCTGGGAGGGGAGCGCCTTGAAATAACGTAATGCGCGTCCACAGATCGGATTTTGGATCGAAACGCGTCGCACCGAATATAGAAAGTTTGCACCGTAAAATATTAATTGGCAAACAGTCAGCGCCAAGCAGATTGTCCTGAATCTCTGCAAATGGAAAGCCCATCAGCGAATGAATTCTTGTAATGATGTGGCGAAAATGCGGCTGTACCAAAAGAAATTCTGCAACTGAACAATTTTGGTTTTCTGCCGATGCAACACACAGAGCCTGATACAGACGCGCAACATCCCGAGCAACACCAATTCTCATTTCCAATTCACTTCCCAGCTCGTTATATCGCTCGCCCCGCCGCGGTTCTTCCTTCTCTTGAGAAACATACCAGAAGAAATACTCCGAACTGGGATTTGAGAAATCGATCTGCAATGCCCATCCGTAATAATTCTCGATGTGAGATTGAAGTTGTTCAACGGTCATTCTTGCATCCAGTCGAGTGAATTCGCTCACACCCATATACTGTTCAAGCTCGTTGACCAGCTCAGGATGCAATTCCAATATCAAACTGTGGACAAGTTCCTGACATTCCAGACTGGCATGGGCAGATGCCCATTCAACAAGGTGATTCCAAGGGAATTTTGTGCCTCGCAACGAAGATCCCATACCCGTCAGTTGTTTAACTTCGCTCTTCAATACTTGAATTCGGCACTCTTGCTCTTGATCAAGAGTATTCCACTGCTCCAAATGCCTGCTCACCCGCTCAATGAGGATTTCGAAACGGCTGACGACTGCCAGTGAAATCTCTTCAACAGCCTTCACCCGAGAAATTGCCGTTTCTCGTATGTACATCCATTGATTGATTAATTGAGGATGCCCTACCAGAAATGGCGCCATACCCAAGCCCGTTGCATTGCCGACGCCAAAAGCTCGCTTCAAAGATCTTGATAGCGGTACAAATTGCCCATTCCCTCGCTTGCGTGCAATGTGTTCAACAAGGTCTATGCTAAGCTGCCGAGCCATGTACACCGTCAACATTTCGGCTTGAAATGGCAGATTGAACGGTGTTGTCTGTTTGACATGGTCGAAATCCAGCAATCCAAATTTACCATTTCCATAGACTGCTGTAGTTCGAACCAGATAACCTATGGCTGCGATGTCGCTAACTGGAGGTTGTCGCCCTGATGAGAGATGTCTCACTACGGACTCGAACAACCGAATACTTTTGTTCGCCCTGCTCATCACAATTTCTCGCTGACTCATGCGGCCAGCTTCCTGTAAAGGCAGTTGTTTGTTCAATCTGTCGATGTCCGACTCAGTAGCAATGCCATTGAACAGTGTAAACGACATGTCCCATTTCTCTGCGATCACGCGATCTGTACGATCTCGATCATCAAGCGGCGTTGAAAATGCAATGAAGCTAAGAGAGCCAGACGGAGTATGAATGAAATAAACCAGATGCCCTAATCCGAAATCATCCAAAGAACTATGACCGATTTCGAATCGCCACTTCTCTCTGTGCATGCGCCTGACAAGCGTTCTGGTGAAACTTAAACGGGTAGGATGAAAAGAGCCCAGTCGTTCCAGCTTCATTACCTCTGCTGGTGTTCGAAGTACGTTCGTGTGGTGGTCTATCGCTTCCGAGAGCGATTCCGGTTGCAGGATTTGAGAGTTCATTGTGGTATCAGATTTTCACGCAGGAATCTGTACCAGTTTCCACCTAGAATCAATCTAACTTCCTCCTCTGAGAAGCCGGAATTTGCCAATCCAACTGCAATGTTCTGCAGGTCTCGTGCGCTTCGGAACCAGGCTGGATAGTCGGGCCACTCAATATCCGTCGAACTGGATGAATTTGTTTTAGGTACTTTATTCCATTTTCCGCTACGCATGTATTCAAGGTAGTTGGCATCCCATCCCAGACACAGATCGGATCCAATTCCCAAATGCTCCACGCCAATCAAATCGGCGGTCTTGCCAACCATCTGGCAGAAAGACTCCAGTGAACAATCCGTGCCATCGGCAAGATGCAAGGGATACAGACTGAATCCCAGCATTCCGCCACTTTGAGCCAATTGAATAAGCAGATCATCTGATTTGTTGCGAACTACGTTGTGAAACGTAAGTGGATTTGCATGAGTAACCGCAATCGGTCGAGCGGAAAACTCAATTGCATCCAGGCAGGTAGTTTCCGAGGTATGAGACACATCAATGATCATGCCCAAGCGGTTCATTTCCCGTATCACATTCCTGCCGAAGTTCGTCAACCCGGCATCGTTCGCTTCATAACAACCGGCACCAAGCAGACTCTGGTTGTTGTATGTCAACTGCATTATGCGAATTCCGAGAGTGTGGAAAACTTGAACCAGGGACAAGTTATCCTCAATTGGAGAACTGTTCTGAAATCCCAGTATGATTCCGGTTCGACCCGTTTTACCAGCTTCGTCAATATCGCCCACAGAATGCACCGGCACTATAAGATCCTCATGCTCGATAAACCACCGATTCCATTTGCCAAGAATTGAGAGCGTCTCTTTGCAGTCATGCCAAAACGCAAGGGTTACATGAACTGCATCTAAACCCGAATCAACCAATGACTCAAAGTGCTCCCTGTTCCAGTTTGATGCCTGGAGAGCGTCAATGACCGGAAATATTTCCTTTAGATTCAATCTGTTCCTCTTCGCTAATCTACACAGTTTCGCTGTAAGGTCAAACCACTTACCGGCAGCTGGAAATTCAATTTATATGCATATTTTGTTTGGTTTTCAACAAACACTGTGGCGTGTGATACACCTAAATGTAAATAATTGATTATTAAGGATTATATCAATGCAATGAAATCAAGATCTGTTACAAGAATTTTTCAGTCTAAACCAAAAAATACCCTGGGCTTCTATGCCATTGCGTAGGCAAATGTCAACACTTCGGCGTTAACAGTGGTACAAGAGTGCGAGACACTGTTGAGGACCCGGAGTTTTATTGGGTCAACATGACATCAGGCGGTTTAAAAAACGGCGTTACGTAATCTGTTCATTCGTTCCGTCTAGTATGTATAGCGTTTTCCGTCGGAGTTCTAGCTTCGGTTTAATCGTCCCTACAACCTGTCGAAGCTAATTTCACGATTCGCTTGGGCATCAATCAGAATTTCGTCAGTGCCAGATAATCTCTTGGAACTCGGCACTTCATAAGTGGTAACCAAGGAATCTTTTGATCTAAAGAACGGCTGCGAATTACTGTTCGGATTACGGAACACGAATGGCCTCCATATTTTCTTTTTCACTTGCACTAGGTGAGTATGTCTGAAACAGACTTCACAGAATACATGCGAGCAAAAGGGCTGACGTAGTTTGGATCCAATAATTTAATTTCTGATATTATGAAATTCGCTTCATCATCCAGCCCACATTGTTGCAATAAGTTTACTATGTAATCCATTACCTGAATCTCTCTTTTGTGTTGTTTATAAATGTAATCAACCTTGTTTGTTACATCTGAACCAAGTTCAATGCTGACATGAGTTGGATCTAAACCAAAATGCCCTGAATCGTACGACTCCAGACATTCTTCTATTTCTTTTTTGAGAAACGATATTGCACTCTCTCTATCTTTTAAATTTGCTTGCTGTATTTTTTCCGTTAAGAATCGATATTCCGCTGCGAGTCTACTCTTGGGGCGTTTGATGGTAAACAATTCCTGATTCAACAGCGATAGGCTAGGGTAATGATGAATTGTGGTTGTAACTTCATCGAAATCCAGATTTCTTTTGAACTCCTTTAACCTTTTCCTTAATATTCTATTTTCGTCATCGAAATCTGGTACATTCGATGGTACAAAGTAAAATTGTAAATTTTTATTGCGTTTACTGACATCATCTCTGATTTTTCTTACTATTCGTGACAAACCTGACAAATTCTGTGCGTTTGGAAAATACATAAATACAACTGCATCAGGAAGTTGTCGTGTGCATATTTCACCCACGTCGGTGTAGCCTGTTCTAGAATCAACTAACACATAATCAGGATTAAGATACTTTTTCCACTGTGCTTTGAGGTTTTCGAACAACAAATATCCATCTCGACGGTCGTAGAGATCTTGCCAATCAATCGAAAGCAATCTTTGGTTGTAACCTCGGCTTCTGTCACCGGCAGGCATCATACAAAGTTCTCCTGACAGTTTTGGGTCTAAGCCAACTTTGTATAGGTAAGGTTCGATAGGTGGTGCTGAATTTGTTTTTAAATAATTTCTGACGTAATCCACTATACCTTTCTTCTTACCACGAGGAAGCGGTAGATTGAAACTTTCAAGTCCAGGAGCTTCGAGGTCGAAATCCACAACTAGAACATTCCGGCCTTTTTGAACTAGTTCAGCAGCACAGTTCATCATTGCCAAGGAACGACCCACTCCGCCCTTAAATGAATAGAAAGTTACTATGTACATCTTTCAGACCGCTAAGTGGAAACTAATGCTGTCTTTTTGCGCTTTTTCGATTTCGGCGATATCAGGAAACCTGAGCATATTACCCAAATTCTCGTGATCAGCCAGCTCACCAGCTCTAATCGACAGTTCATCCAAATTACGTGGAAATTTCAGTAAATATAGATAATTATCCATAGCTTTATTCTGTATGAGGGCAGCTTTTTCCCATCTGTTAATTGACGCGGCACCAATCCCTGTTTGTTTCGAAAATTCCTCAACAGATTGGTTGTACGAATTACGAATCTCGCGAACTTCCTTCGGAGTCATAACGTCCCGATACCTGCAAACCGCATCATGACATAACTCACTAGCCTCGCGATCTGTATACATAAATTCGCAGTCGGCGCATCTGTAAACGGGTACCTCAGCTCGCAATTCTACTGGATTGTCTAGAGTTCCATAGTTGAAGACCTTAATCTGTTTACGAGTCTGAACTCTTCCGGAACCGCAAGACCCGCATTTCTTGCCTTTTGCCAATTTCCACTTTTTATTCTTCATATTCATATCATTCATTTCTGTATGCCTCTAAATTAGCTCCCAAGGTCATGATGTCCTCGCCACCACGAAAGGAACATACCGAGTTTTCATCCAATCCATTGGCAGGGAATTCTGGTATAGTAGTTTGCAAGTGCCGGACCAAAGGCCGATTGTTCATTGGTGATCTGGTTCCCGAAAATTAGCATGGTCTGTTCCGCGGTCGACGATTCCACTGATGGCGCACTTTCGTTGCGACCTCGCTTGAGAGAATGAGAGTCAAACTGCGGAATGCCCGGCACAATTATTTTTTAAGTGTTCCTTGAGAGTCAATTGGTAATTCAATAGTGAAAACTACGGCCAATTAACACATCAACTCCAATTTGAAGTTTTATAAAATAACTCGTCCCTCTGGGATTGGCTTCACTTTCATCACATAACCTTTCTTACCTTTCGGGTTACCCATATCAATTGTTTCAATTGGGTGCCCTGATTTAAGAGTGGTCTCAATAAAATCCAAGCATTCTGCTTCGGAGAACACAAACCCAGTTTCTGGGTTTTCGACCTTGTCCGGATGCCATTTCGTTGGCATTTCTTCAGTAAATTCCGTATGAAATTTACCTGCCTCCAATAAAGTGACCATAAATTGACGGGCAATCTCCGATGCAAGTTCTTTCGGCATCAGTCAACCCTCAACAATTCTATCATATGATACATTCATTAAACATAAAGTTGCGTTAAACTTCTTCATATGATAGAATTGTTGACCTCACTCTGTCGCCAATTCCGTTCAGAGTTGAGTATGTCCAATTCTTGAAGCAAACTTACCGATTCCAGCAATTAGTCCAGTATCTGCCGCAATTTACTTCCAGCCTCATTCACTCATTCACCTATTTTTGACAATCCTTGCGGTCGTTTGAAACCGCGTTCAACCAAGTGTGGATTGGCGAATTCGAATGATTCGATTTCAAAAAAATGTTGTGCTGAAAACCGCAATGCATCCCAGAAACTGGTACTCGAAAATTACAAAATGGATGTACTGAATTATTCATGCAATCTTCCTGTTAACTGATTGTATCATTGACTTTTCTGTGCACTGCGTAACACCTTTGCTTCTATCAGAATTGCTTGACCGCAAGTGCATCACTGTTGAGGATGAGCTGCTAAATTTCAAAAATCGAGTTGGTCCATGAAATCGCTCGAAACACTCAGATGGAAAGTTGAACGACATCAGTAATCCCCACTTTGCAGATCGATTCGGACATATACACAACTTCTAATTCAACGGGAAGGATTCTAAATGGAAGAACTCATCAAAAAATGTGCCAGTGAAATCAAAGAAATGCTCGCCAAAGGGGAAGTTACACCTGTCGAGCTTGTCGAAGCTTCAGCGAACCGCATCGCTCAAATCGAACCCGATATCAACGCCACACCGACTTTATGTGTCGAAAAAGCTCTCGACAGAGCGAAGGCATTGACAAAACAAGCTCCTTCCGACCGGCCTCACGCTAGAGGCTGGCTGGGTGGTATGCCCATTTCCGTCAAGGACTTAATGGAAACTGCTGATGTTCGCACCACATTTGGGTCACCGATCTACGCAGATTATGTTCCGTCGAGCTCCGACATTATGGTTCAGCAGATGGAATATCGAGGCGCAATTGTCATGGGTAAATCGAATACTCCTGAATTCGGAGCGGGTGCGAGTACATTCAATGAAGTGTTCGGGAAAACACGAAATCCATGGGATACCCGAAAATCCGTAGCAGGCTCATCGGGAGGCGCCTGTGCTTCCATTGCGACGGGTGAAGTTTGGCTGGCAACTGGAAGCGACTTGGGCGGAAGTCTAAGGACCCCTGCGAGTTTCAACTCAGTGGTTGGTTTGCGGCCAAGTCCAGGGCGTGTGCCAAGAAATCGAACACATGAACCATTCGGAGCATTGCATGTCCAGGGCCCAGTCGCAAGAAATACTCGGGACATTGCCCTGTTTCTTGACTCAATGGCTGGCTTTCATCCTACGGATCCACTGAGTTACCCTGCTCCTGAAAATCCCTATATGGACTTCATTGACAAGCCGTTAATTCCCAGGCGAGTTGCCTATTCCTCCGATCTCGGTATCACCCATGTAGATCCGGAAGTCGATGAAATCTGCCGAAAAACAGTGGCATTGATTGAGAACTTTGGTACGCGAGTCGATGAAAGGTGTTCCGACTTCAGCGGTGCCATTGAAAGTTTCAGTGTCCTTCGAGGCGCTTCATTTGCTGCAAACTATATCAGTGAATATGAACGACACCGGGACGCCCTAAAGCCTGAGATTGTCTGGAACATCGAACAGGGTCTGCAATTGACTGCCAATGAAATTGGTCAAGCGCAACGAAACCAGGCGAAGATATTCCGATCCCTGGTCAAGTTCTTCGACAGTTATGATTTACTGATTTGTCCGTGTGCGATCGTGCCGCCTTTCGATGTGGACATTCGATTTGTCGAATCAGTTGGCAGCCATGTTTTCGATACATACTTTGAGTGGATTGCAATTACGTTTGCAGTTACACTAACCGGCTGTCCGGTACTGGCGATTCCGGCTGGATTCACAGAAGATGGGCTTCCCATCGGACTACAAATCATCGCACCACCTCGTGATGAAGGATCATTGCTGTCTGCCGGGCATCTGCTGGAACAGGAAACCGGCATCCAAAATCTTCTGCCCATCGACCCGCGGGTACTACATACTTAAGAATTCTTGACGACAACCATATAGGTATGCACGTAATCCATCGCGTGCTGTTCTGGTTCTCTTCTTACCAGCGCATTGTATCGACCATAAAAGCCGTCAACAATTTCGCGTCTTTGCTCCATCGGGCGGGATGAGTTCAGACTGCCCATAAATACGGTTTCACTCCAGGAGCGAAGAGTCGGAACATACGCATCTGCAAACGCTATTGGGTCTCCAACTCTATTGAATCGTGCTCGATACGGACACTCTGTCATACCGGTATAGATGGCTTCAAGTTGCAGTCCCGCTCTAGACACTGCACTACCCGGGTTTTCGAACGGTGCGCGAAACAGATCAATCGTTTTGTAAAACTGAGGGAAGACGGTGACTTGATATTCCTGTTGTGTAATGACTCCAGATTCTGCAAGCTCCCGCCATAAAATATTGAACGTGTCAAACATGTTGGCACCGCCAGTATTGCCGAGATAGCGACCTTGTTCGTCGATGCAGAAGTTTGCCATGACTAAAACTCCACCCGGCGCCAGTTCCCGGGCCCGATTAAGCAGAATTTTTTCCCAGTCAGCCTGTGCGTAGTCTCGAAATGTTTCCCATTCCGCTCCATGCGCCCCAACAGCATGAACGTGATCGGTAATCCTGCCAGGTACTCCGCTTAACCAATGCATAGCAGTTGCAGAGAATCCAATATCGATACTGTTGCTGGGAACAATTTGCTCATAAAACGAGGTACCCGCGCATAAAACAAAAATATTCGAATATTGACTCAGATAGCTTTCCGTATCTGGAATCTGATTATGCATAAGGCGAAAAAGAGCTGAAAAATCGTTGTGCGGCAAATCGGTATAGGTAACGTTAATTTCTTTTGTCTTGGCGCGACCTCGCACATTTTCCACAATCTTGGCAATCATGTCCAAAGAGGTTCCACCGTCGGCGGCACCATAGTCAATTACAGAAAATGGACGATCACTTTCCGTTATCTCCATTTGTGAAAGCTTTTCCATCACATGGGCACCAGCACGATCAATGACATGCTTTGCACCCTGTGTATTTTCAGAATAATAACCCCCTCCCTTCATTGAAATGGAAGAATCAGTCATAGGGTTTCTCCCGTTGTTAAGCGATATTCGTGTTGAAAATTGTGATGTATCTATTTATATTTACAGCTTTTTTGACTGTAGTATTGCTTGATTATAGAAAATACTCAATGAGCCACGTTACTGCCAGCGTAAATATTCTATACTGAATGAAAAATTGCATCATGTTGTGTCAAAAAGAATTGTTCGGCAAGTTTGAGAAACTGCCGGTAGTTAAGTCAATGGAGTTCTTAAGTGCTGACCAAGCTCACCATTCGCAAATTCAAGTGTTTCGAGGAAGTCGAGATTGAACTAGGCAATCCCGTAGTATTCATCGGTGCGAATAATTCGGGCAAGACTTCTGCTATGCAGGCGCTTACACTCTGGGACATAGGTGTAAAACGATGGAACGAGAAATACTCTGGAAAGAGTGTGCCCAGAAGACGTTCAGGTGTCACCATAAACCGCAAGGACTTATTGGCCATTCCTCATCCGCAAGCAGTTCAATTGTGGCACAAACTTCATGTGCGAAACCTCAAGCAAAGTGATCATGGCACAGTGACAGTAAATGTTCGAATTGACATTATTGTTGAAGGTGTGACGGAAGACAGAGAATGGAAGTGCGGTTTGGAATTCGACTACTCAAATCAAGAATCCATATATTGTCGTCCACTACGCTTAGGTAAAGACAAGACACTAGACCGAATGCCAATCCCAGAAGAGATTGAGAGAGCGAATATCGCCCTGCTTCCACCAATGTCAGGACTTGCTGCCACCGAAACTCGACTCGATCAAGGTGCAGTGAACGTGCGTGTGGGAGAAGGACGAACAGCAGAAATTTTGCGCAACCTTTGTTTCAGAATATCTGACACAAATCCGAACAAATGGAATTTGTTGACCGAACAAATCCAGATACTATTTGGTGCCAAACTGGGTGAGCCTCGCTATGTGCAGGAACGGGGAGAGATTACTATGGGCTATCGGGAACGAGGTGCCGACCTTGATCTTTCGTCAAGCGGGATAGGGTTGCAACAAACTCTTCTGATCCTGACCTATATGTATGCGAACCCGAATTCAGTAATACTGCTAGACGAACCCGACGCACATCTCGAGATCTTACGCCAGCGGCAAATCTATCACCTCATCAACGAAGTGGCATCCAATAGCGGCAACCAAATCATAGCTGCAACTCATTCTGAAATTTTACTGAATGAGGCGGCCGAAAAAGATTTGGTCATCGCCTTTGTCGGTAGGCCACACAGGATAGGTAGTCAGACAAATCAGGTTCAGAAAGCACTGGCAAGTATTGGCTTCGACCAATACTACCAAGCCGAACAAACCAATTGGATTCTATATCTCGAAGGTTCGACAGATCTAGCGATTTTACGGGCATTCGCGAAACGACTAAATAATAAATCAGCCATTCAGGCACTTGACCGACCCTTTGTGCACTATATTGGAAACAAGCCAAATTTGGCTAGAACCCACTACTATGGTCTCTACGAGGCTATTCCTCTTCTTGAAGGCGTTGCACTCTTTGATCGCCTTGATTTTGCAATAACAGATGATGAACCATTGAAATTCTTAGTCTGGAAAAAACGAGAAATCGAAAATTACCTCTGCACTCAAAATGCCCTTGAAGCTTACGCAAGAGCATCTGCCTCAGAGGATCAGCCTTTGCCTTTGTTTGCAGCGAATTTAGCAGACGACAGACTAACTGCAATGCGAACGTCCATTGCAGAAGTTAGTAGAGCCATGATAACGCTGGAAAAGGGATCCCCATGGGATGATGAGGTAAAGGTAAGCGACGATTTTCTCATGCCTCTTTTCAGACTTTATTTCCAAACACTCAATCTTCCTAATTTGATGAACAAAAAAAATTTTACGAACTGGCTGAATATGTGCCTAACGATGAAATCGACCCAGAAATTGAACACAAGTTGGATGAAATTGCAGACATAGCGGCACGTGCTTCTCAGAAAATTGCCTAAGCATTGATAAAACACCATAGCAGTCTCAATTCGATCCAACGCCAAAGAATTTACAGAATTACGGTTCTAATTTGTTGGCATCTCTATACTCAAAATTCCTCGTTCGATAAATTGTTACCCACAAAATAAAAATTCCCTAAAATTGAAATCGACTATTCGATTGTCAGCTAAGAACTGGTTCAAAATTACCTCTTGAAACATTAAAGAAAATACTGAATTTTCAGAAATATATGAGCGTTTTCCGGTTACGAACAACCTATCAGATACTTGTTGCGTAGAAACAAATGAAGTACTTTATTACTACCATTGTGTTTCTAGCAATATTCTGGCTGGCGCTTTCTGGCCACTACACAATCTTACTGCTATGTCTCGGCGCATTTTGCTGCATTTGGGTAGGCCTGATTTCGAGACGGATGGATATTGTTGACCTCGAAGGTCACCAAATTCGACTGGTTTCGCTAAGAATCATCCCGTACTACATTTGGTTGGCAAAGGAAATCATCGTGTCGAGCGTGATAGTAGCTCGAATGATCCTTTCTCCTAAGATTAAGTTGAATCCAGCAGTGGAACGCCTACCAGCAGAAGGAATGAGCGACATGGAAAAGGTGATTTATGCCAATTCAATTACGTTGACTCCTGGAACCCTCACCCTTGAAGTTTCCGATTCCTGGCTGGAAGTTCACACTATACGAAGCGATCTTCTAGATTCCCTGCGACAAGGTGAAATGGCCAATCGAATTCGTATGATTACGGTACGCAGACAGCCTGACAAATGATGATTGCAGCCGCCATGATCGCCATTCTGATCGGGATGATACTTTTGCTTACAAGAGCATTTGTTGGGCCCACAATCTATGATCGACTGCTTGCGGTAAACAATTTTGGCACTAAGACTGTGCTTGTCATTGCCCTCTATGGATTTCTTACAGAGCGGCCTGATTTTCTCGACATTGCACTGGTCTACGCTTTGTGCAACTTCATCGCCACTATCGCTGTGCTCAAGTTTTTTGAGTACGGAGACCTAGGACATGTCGGGCAGCAACCAGAGGATGAAAAAAAATAGTGGAACTGCTGGCCTTTATTCTGCGAGAAGTTTTCCTGATTACAGGTGCTCTGATCATGTTGATCGGGAGTATCGGCGTTGTTCGATTTCCAGAATTTTTTTCCAGAGTGCATGCTGCAGGCGTCACGGATACAGCCGGCATGGGATTTCTGTTTGCCGGATTGTTCATTGAAGCCGGTTTGGGTCTAGTTTCTGTGAAATTGCTGATCATTCTGACGCTAATGCTGCTTACCAGTCCAACGGCGTCTCATGCTCTGGCGAAAGCAGCGCTTCATGGCAACTTATCTCCTTTACAACAGGGAGGTCATCAGTCATCGAACTAACACTCAATTTTGCCCTGCTCGCATTTATGCTGGCAACCGCAATTGTTGTTTCCCGCATGACAATTCTGTTTGGGGCAGTCATGCTGTATGGGATTTACAGTTTGTTAAGCGCCAGTCTGTTCGTCGTGCTGGATGCCGTCGACGTAGCCTTTACTGAAGCCGCCGTGGGCACCTGCATTTCGACCATTCTAATGCTCAGCGCCCTGTCACTGACAGGTTCTCGAATTGAAATCATTCATCATCGTAAACCGCTCCTGGCCCTATGCTCGTCCGTTGGACTTGGAGCAGCACTGCTATGGGGAACGATCGATATGCCGCGATTTGCCGACCCTGCGGCTCCAGCAAATCAGCATGTTGCGCCCTACTATTTAGAGCAGTCTTCTCACGAGACCGGCATACCGAATGTGGTCACATCCGTTCTAGCCAGTTACAGGGGTTACGACACTTTGGGCGAAGTTGTCGTGATCTTCACGGCTGGGATTGGCGTAATCTCGCTGCTTGGCGGCAGGCGACGCAGGAAAAAGGACTAGTCTGATGAAACAGCACATCGTACTACACTTGATTGCAAAAATGCTGATTCCGTTCATCATGCTGTTCGCTCTATATGTTCAGTTTCATGGTGACTATGGACCAGGGGGCGGATTTCAAGCTGGCGTAATTTTCGGTGCAGGCGTCATACTCTATGGAATCATTTTGGGCAAGGAAATGGCATTGCAAGTTGTCCCCATTAGGCTGGTACATACCTTGGCTGCGGTCGGCGTGTTGCTTTATACATGCGTTGGTGTTGCAGGAATGCTGCTAGGGGGCGAGTTTCTAAATTACAACGTATTGCTGTCCGACCCCGTCGCAGGACAGCATATTGGAATTTTGCTGATCGAACTTGGAGTTGGCATAACCGTCGCATCAGTCATGATCAGCCTATTCTTCGGTTACTCCATGTACCAGCATCCTGACGATCTGGAGAAAGACTGAATGGGCGCAGTGTTTGAATTCGGATCATTCAACTACTGGATCGTCATTGGATTGATGATGACCGGGCTTTACATCGTAATTGCCGCTAATAACTACGTAAAGAAAATTATCGGACTTAATATTTTCCAGACTTCGGTTTTTATTCTCTACATCAGCATCGGCAAGGTTAGCGGTGGAACGGCACCTATTCTTACCGGGCAGCCTGAGACTTACTCCAATCCTCTTCCCCACGTCCTCATACTGACTGCTATTGTCGTTGGAGTTGCCACAACTGCACTCGGACTGTCGCTGATCATTCGGATTCGATCAGCATTTGGCACCATTGACGATCACGACGTGCAAGAAACCTCACAGGATAACTAGTGCTTTCTGTCCATCTCAGCGCACTGCAGATCGTAATTCCTCTGCTTGCCGCGCCACTTTGCGCAATCATCCAACTGCAGCGCATTGCATGGGTACTTGCACTACTGGTCGGTCTTGTCTGTGCAGGTAATTCAGTTGCCATCCTGATGCAGGTAGAATCCGCCGGTGAAATCATTTATGCACTCGGAGGATGGGCAGCACCGTGGGGGATTGAGTACCGGATTGATAGCGCCAATGCCTTTGTTCTGCTCATCATCAGCATCATATATCTGGCGGGAACCATCTACGCCCGAGATGGTGTTGAGTCTGAAGTTCCGGATGAGCGCAGGAGTTGGTTCTACACAGCGTGGATTCTGTGCTTCACTGGATTGTGCGGTATCACTATATCGGGAGATGTCTTCAACGTTTTCGTATTTTTGGAAATCTCCTCGCTGTCTACTTACATACTGATCAGTTTCGGTACTGACAAGCGCTGTCTTACGGCAGCATTGCGTTACCTGATTATGGGGACAATCGCTGCCACCTTTTACCTTATTGGTGTAGGGTTACTCTACGCGCTTACGGGCACACTGAATATGGCCGACCTGTCTGAGCGACTCCCCGAGCTTCTGAAACACAGAACCACATTGGTTGCATTTGGCTTTATCGTAATCGGACTTGGAATCAAAATGGCGCTTTTTCCGCTTCACAACTGGCTTCCGAATGCTTATACCTATGCGCCCAATGCAGTCACCGCATTTTTGGCAGGAACGGCAACCAAGGCAGCGGTGTACGTATTTGCAAGATTGATGTTCACGGTCTTTCCTGCCGGATACTTTACTGAGGCGACATCGGCCTATGCGATCATTCTAGGGACCGGAATACTTGGCGCCTTGGTTGCCTCAGCAATTGCTATTTTCCAGGACAATCTAAAACGACTATTTGCTTGGTCCAGCATTGGGCAAGTCGGATATATGGCAATTGGACTCGGACTTGCGACAACCTCAGGAGTCGCTGCAACTTTCCTCCATCTGTTTAATCATGCACTCATGAAAACGGCTATCTTCATGGCAATCGGCGGACTCTGTTATGTCACGGGCACAACGAACACCGCTTCGCTACAAAACGCCGGGCGTCGGATGCCTTGGACCATGGCGGCCATTCTGATTGGCGGCCTCAGCTTGATCGGCGTGCCTTTCACAACTGGTTTTGTCAGCAAATGGTACCTTGTATCTGCCGCACTTGAACAACAATACTGGTGGCTTGCCGGCCTCATCCTGATCGGCTCGCTTGTCACTGCTGCCTATGTATGGAAAATTGTAGAACTCGCATATTTCCGAAAAGATCAGAGCATACCCATTGAACGACAAGAAGCTCCACTCTCCTTACTGATTCCTACATGGATTCTGGTGCTGGCAAATATTTATTTCGGTGTAAATGTACAACTTACCGGCCCGCAGGCAGTGCGTGCAGCTAGTGCTTTACTCGGACTGCCATCATGATCTCAGCGCAGCATACCCTGATTCTCTCGATACTGGCACCGCTTGCGGCCACTATAGTAATCCGCCTGTTGGACCAGAAACCAAATTTACGAGAAACAGCAACCATTACTGCTTCGATCATTACATTCTTTTTGGTTTTGCTGGTTTACCAGTCTGTCGCGTCGGGATTGACGCCGGAACTTACGCTCATTGAGCCTTTTCCAGGCGTTTCAATCACTCTGCAAGCCGAACCGATTGGAACACTGTTCGCCCTTATGGCAAGTTTTCTATGGATTGTTACCTCTATTTACTCAATCGGATATATGAGAGGCCATCAAGAAAAGAACCAGACTCGCTTCTATGTATTCTTTGCAATTGCGATTGCAAGCGCTTTGGGCGTTGCATTCGCCGCCAACGGTTTTACGCTGTTCCTGTTTTACGAAATACTGACTCTTTCGACGTTTCCCTTGGTTACGCACGCAGGAGACGACAAGGCCAGAAAAGCCGGGCGAATCTATCTGTTCTTGCTTCTCGGAACGTCTGTTGGCATGTTTCTTTTCGCACTGATATGGACATGGAAACTGACAGGAACACTGGACTTCCGGGCCGGAGGCATTTTGGAAAACGAAGCCAGTAATACGGTTCTGGGCATACTTCTTGCACTTTATGTATTTGGAATCGGCAAGGCTGCGCTCATGCCGTTTCACCGATGGCTGCCGTCAGCAATGGTGGCTCCAACTCCCGTCAGTGCGCTGTTGCATGCCGTTGCTGTTGTCAAAGCGGGTGTTTTCTCCATATTAAAGATATCGGTGTATATCTTTGGACTTGATCTCGTTCATCAACTGGCAACGCAACGTTTCCTTGCTTATGTCGCTGCTTTTACCATCATCGCGACCGCCATCATCGCTCTTCGTAAGGACAATCTCAAAGCGCGCCTCGCTTATTCGACGATCGGCCAGCTTTCCTACATTGTGCTCGGTGCACTGGTGGCAAATTCCTGGGGGGCGATCGGTGGAGGAATGCACATGCTGATGCATGGATTCGGAAAAATCACATTGTTCTTCGGTGCTGGCGCAATCATGGTTGCAACCCACAAAACTGAAATCAGCCAGATGCGCGGAATCGGTCGCCGCATGCCTGTTACCATGACTGCATTTCTCATCGGCTGTATTGCGATTGTCGGAGCACCGCCAACTGGTGGAATGTGGAGTAAATGGTATCTGCTACTGGGAACAGTACATGCTGAAGACTGGTTGCTTCTAGTCGCACTGATCGTCGGATCACTACTCAGTGCTGCCTATCTGCTTCCCATTGCAATTCGCGCTTTCTACTCGTCAAACAACGGGAGTGTAATGGTCAGCGAAGCACCGTTGTCTATTCAAATTGCAATGATTATCTGCGCAGTTGGCTGCATTATTCTGTTTGTAGTACCGGATTTTGCCTTTAATCTTATGGAAATGGCTGTAGACACGGTTCCACCCAAGTGACTATGAATTCAGAACACCATAAAGAAAATCAACTTCCACAGGCAACGGGCCTGCGGCGGATACTGCGATGGTTTTATATTGCCTGCATCATATCAGCCGGTCTGGATTTTCTGATTCACCGGCACGTCACCCATCCATGGGAACATTGGATATTCTTCTACTGCGTGTTTGGCTTTGTAGCATGCGTAATACTTGTCGTAGTCGCAAAGTGGATGCGAAAACCTCTCATGCGTAGCGAAGACTATTATGATCGTAACTGAAATCCCTTCATTTGCTATCTTCTTCGTTGGAGCAATCGGTGCGCTGTTCCTGAGAAGACAATTGCTCGCTCTGTGGTGCATTGTCATACCTCTGGTTAGCGCGCTGCTGCTGATCTTCTCGAGTTCGGCAGATTTGCTAGTCGAAATTTCCATCACCGGGTTGAATCTTGTCGTTCACCGGCCTGACCGACTCAGTCTGGTATTTGCTTACGTATTTCACATCGCGGCAGTTCTCGGCGGCATATATTCCTGGCGACTCGGAAATCCTTTGTTCAAATCCGCCTCATTGGCATATGCCGGCAGTGCAGTCGGCGCTGTATTCTGTGGTGACTTGATTACGCTGTTCCTTTTCTGGGAGTTAATGGCTTTTTCGTCCGCCTATCTGATTTTCTGCAGAGGATCTGCCAAATCGACACAGGCGGGGATTCGTTATCTGATTATCCAAATCATCTCCGGTTTGATGCTTCTTGCCGGTTCCGTCATGCACTACGGTGAAACCGGCAGCCTGGAATTCACCCACATGGGCTTGTCCGGTATGGCCTCGCTGTTGATCTTTCTCGCTTTTGGCATCAAGTGCGCATTCCCGCTGCTTCACAACTGGCTTACTGACGCCTATCCCGAATCCACACCCGAAGGAACAGTTTTCCTGAGTGCATTTACAACCAAAGTTGCGGTTTACGCTTTGGCAAGAGGATTTGCGGGCACAGAAATGTTGATCTATATCGGTGCGATCATGACCTGCTTCCCGATCTTTTATGCAGTAATCGAAAATGACTTGAGGCGAGTTCTGGCTTACAGCATGATTAACCAGATTGGATTCATGGTGTGTGGCATCGGAATCGGAACCGAGCTTGCGATCAATGGTGCAACAGCGCATGCCTTCAATGATGTCATATTCAAGGGACTATTGATGATGTCCATGGGAGCGGTTCTGTATCGTACAGGAAAAATGAACGGCTCGGATCTAGGCGGCTTGTACAAGTCCATGCCTAAAACTACAGCTCTGTGTATAGTTGGCGCTGCATCCATATCGGCTTTTCCTTTGTTCAGCGGATTTGTCAGCAAGTCCATGGTAATGTCAGCGGCATTGGAGGAAGGCTACTGGATCATCTGGATTGCACTGCTGTTCGCATCAGCGGGTGTGTTTCATCATGCAGGTATCAAGATTCCTTTCTTTGCATTTTTTGCCCACGATTCAGGAATAAGAGTTAAAGAAGCGCCTGCAAGCATGCTGGTTGCAATGGGACTAGCTGCCGTGCTTTGCATAGGAATTGGAAGTTTTCCAAGTGTATTGTATAACCTGCTTCCTTTCGATACGGATTACAGTGCCTACGATAGTACGCATGTCCTCGCACAAATTCAACTGTTACTGTTTTCTGCCCTCGCCTTCGTGTGGCTCAAGCTGTCTGGCATATACCCGCCTGAGTTGCGCAGTGTGAACATAGACGCAGAATGGGTATATCGCAAAGGATTGCTTTCAGTTTATCGATGCACTGCTGGTGTTGTTGAATCGGCGATCCAGACGACCTATGGAATGTTGCTTGGAGTGATCAAACGAACGTTTCATCTGATAAAGTTAACTGCAGGTGAATCTTCCAGAATGGCAAAGGAGTGGACAGTCGATATGATGGTTGTATCAGTCGTCGTGCTGTTCGCGATATTTCTGGTTTACTTATTTGGCAATTAAGCGGTTTTGGATTAACCGTGAAGCTGCTTCGCCAATGCAATGCCCGCAATTACCGCCAGAATGGAAAGAATCGCCGAGCCTACAGCATAAGTCACTGCCTCTGAAACGCGACCTTGCTGGAACAAAAGCCATCCATCCAGCGAATAGGCGGAGAATGTAGTGAATCCACCTAAAAATCCAGTCATCAGCAAGGGGGCATGACGCCCGGTTTCACCATTCAGCCCGCCGAGAACGACAAACACAATGAATAGATTCACCGCCTGCTGCAGTAGACTGCTACTTTCACATTGAGGAAGTTCAGAAACATAACTCGCTGTGGATTGGTTTAATGAAATCTCTGTACAGCGATGGGTTTGGCGATGATATTGCGAGAGAACGTTTGCATAAACGAGAGTGCCAGACAAAATTCAAAAACGATGGTTACAGATTAATTGATACACTGAAGAAATCAATGTGCCTAAGTGTTAAGTCTCCACATCAACGTAAGAAGTTAGTGCTTAAATACACCGAAAAATAATTGAAAAAGTCAGTGAGATTTCTCCAAAGCAGATTCTACTGATCAAGGTAACTGTGTACGATGCGCTGTGTCGACCTTTTAGAAATGCTGGTTTACCCGTTGTGTACGGACGGCTACACTTTCCAAGTTCAGAGCGGTAACTTTCTTTTCACGAAAACCACGAATTACTGGTTGCTCAATCGATTCGATTGCGAATCCCCAGCCGGCAAGAGATACGGTCTGGGCCAGATATCCTATTCAATGTCGCTGTAGATTGTTCTGAATCTGCTCGACTTGTTTGCGACGCAATCCGGTATGTTGACAAATCTTACTGATTTCCATCCCATCGCGAATCAAATTTTCGGCGATTTTTTCCGAAGCTTTTTTCTCACCTCTTTTCTCGCCTATTTTCAAGCTCTCATTTTTAATTTCGTCAAAATAAGATAACATTGATCGTTTCCTCTTCGGTAGTGTTTGCTCTTCAATTTGAGCTATGGTTTCGTAGCTAATGCGCCTGTTGTGTGTGAAGTGGGACTGCAAATAGTTTACTACCATTGGCAGCAGCCGATTCCGTTTTTCATCGCTCAAGCCTGCTGCCAGTCGAAACACCTTTTCGAACGTTCGCTCATCGGCGTCCCACACCTTCGACAACGCGTAAAGCACCACCTCAGAATCCATGCCGGCGACGCCCAGCTGACAAAGCTGATGGAGCTCGGCGAGTTCATCAAGGAAGATCTCAGACAGCAGTCCAATTCGCAGCAGGAGCTGTTCACGCCCAAGCAATACGCGGGTCTTCTGAGCCAGTGCCGACGCAACCGCAATGCGGCACCCCTTGGCGTCGACCTTGGACAGTGCCGGGAACAAAACCGCCTGTGCGTCGGCGTGCGCGAGGCATTCGGCCGGCTTTACTCAAGCATGGGCTGGGACCGCCTGCTCGGTTCCCGCAAAGCCAGCGCCAACCGCATCATCAAGGAACTGGTGCTGGCGCGCATCGCTCAGCCGCGCTCGAAACGCGGCACCGTCATGGACCTGGCAAGAGACGGCGGCGTGACGCTGAATCTGGACTGGGTCTATCAGTCCATGGACTATCTTGACCAGCAGGTGATCGACAGCATACGCCGAAACGCGTCGACCCGGGCTAAGGATCTTTTCACGCAACCGATCGATGTCCTGTTCTATGACACCACGACACTTTATTTTCACAGCGACCGGGAAGACCACGGGTCAAAAGAAAGATCCTCTTCGCTTCAAGGGCTACAGCAAGGATGGCAAGCCGCATCGAACCCAGGATATGACACCTTATCCAGTTCGCAGGATTGCCGACATGCCCCATTGCGCCTCCAACAGCTCGATTCGAATACCATCTGCGAAGGATTTCCCAGTGCCGAACTCGCACTTTTCAACAAAAACCGCCCGGCAAACCGTTAGAATGAAACAGATTAAATTGGTCAAGGTCAGGAAATCTGAACTTAGTGTCTTGTCATTCGTCAAGTGTCGGATCAAGACATTTCAGTTTGATTCGCGCAATCATCGGATGTGAATTGCCAGCCAACTTTGCCTCCAATCCGTCTCTTTGTGACTGCCACGCAGCAACTTCCCGACTCATGGTGTGCGTTGCATCGATTCTCCTATTCCGGCACTGCCGGGCCATGACTCAAGTCCCAACCTTCGCAACATTGAGCCAACTGCCGTCCATAGATATGGTTTCGTAGCTAGGCTATACATCTCCGCAAAAATTCAAGTGAAGTTCGGGTGCACTGTTTAGAGCTGCGCGAGGCGAAGTAGTTTGACGTCGCTATCATCGGAATTCTTCCGACTCTCACATCGGACTGTCACAGGATCATTGAGACGCAGTTGACCACAATTGAGTTCCACCACGAAGTACTGGTTACTCAATCGATTCGATTGCAAATCCCCAGCCGGCAACAGAGACGGTCTGGGCCAGATATCTTATTCAATGTCGCTGTAGATTGTTCTGAATCTGCTCGACTTGTTTGCGACGCAATCCGGTATGTTGACAAATCTTACTGATTTCCATCCCATCTCGAATCAAATTTTCGGCGATTTTTTCCGAAGCTTTTTTCTCACCTCTTTTCTCACCTCTTTTCTCACCTCTTTTCTCACCTCTTTTCTCGCCTATTTCCAAGCTCTCATTTTTAATTTCGTCAAATAAAGATAACATGGATCGTTTCCTCTTCGGTAGTGTTTGCTCTTCAATGCGAGCTATGGTTTCGTAGCTAATGCGCTTGTTGTGGGACTGCAAATAGTTTACCACCATTGGCAGCAGCCGATTCCGTTTTTCATCGCTCAAACCTTCTACCAGCCGAAACACCTTTTCGAACGTTCGCTCATCGGCGTCCCACACCTTCGACAACGCGTAAAGTACCACCTCGGAATCCATGCCGGCGGCGAGTCCTTGTGCAATGACATCATGCAAATTAACCATCTTGCACCTGAAATTCAAAAAATACCCGCCCCATTCACCCTGCAGACGATCGGAAACCGGCTGCAAGCTCTGTTGGAACTCCAAGGGCCCCGACCAATTGGGCTTTTTACCGTTGTAGATGATCATCGGCAGCACCCGGCATTGTTTGCCTTCTCGTAAATACAGCGACGTCTGATAGCCCAGCAGTTGCATCAGCGCGTTGGAGTCCGAGGCGCTTTTGTGCTCCAGCAGAAAAATGAACTTGGTCGCGGAGTTGTCCTCCCTGGTGTGGACCGAAAAGATCAAGTCGGCGAACCTCTCTCGCCCGGCTTGATCGATCAGAGAACTGGAATCCATATCCAGGGTCTGCCAGTTGAACTCGTTGTTGGTGGCCTCGTCAAAGGCGATTGCGAACAGTTCCCGACTCAAGTCGTCCACCCCGTCCTCACGATGATAGGTGAACTTGAACAGATTGTCGTGAGTCGGTTCGATAGAAAGGTCTGGGGGTGATTGGGATGTCTGTTTGGCCATAGTTGCCACTCCGGGTGTACGTTGCATAGGTTGATCAAGTGTCTCGAACCGCGTCACGATTAGAACGACTTGATCCTGATCTGAACTCGTCGGACGAACAATCCGTGCGGGTCGGGGTTGCGACTTTTCGGGCTAACTTAACCTATTGACATGAAAAGTCAAGCGAAAACTCGAAATTGCTCGTGATGAGTTTTTTGTGCCCGTACTTCCATACCGCTACGCGGGTCCAACAATGCCCGGTAGACTTCAAACATTTCCTGAAGTCTAATGGCTAGAGACCGAAAATTTCCCGATATGAAATTGCAAACTGACCGCAGTGATTGATTCGGAGAGCTTCGTCTGATGAGGGTGTTGTGAGGAATTGTTTGCTGGGCGCAGGCATCAACCTCGCAACACACTGCCAAGGCTTGCTTTCGTTTTATTAACTCCCTCCGCAGCGTCTCGTGAGAAATCTTGTTGATATAGTCGAACTCAACCGCACGCTACACCAACAGCTGCAACGACTATTGTGAATGCGTACTGCTGCTGAGCACAGCCATGAGGGCTTTAAATTCACCGTCCGCTACGTGCTCGTAGTAACACCACTTGCCCGGCTGACCGCCGAGCGCTATTTCACCCGCTCCACCTTGCGCTGGCGAATCTGCAGCACACCAGCAATGGTTTCACCAATCCTTGGCGGTTCATTGATTTGACCCGCGTCGCTGTTCAGCTAAATCAACGCATTGAGCGCTTTCTGTGATGAATGCGAACCTTTCCGCACAATCTCTCCATGCGGATTGCGTTCTGATTTCTGTCGTGCTGCCACGTAACGTTTGTTCTTTTGTAATTCCTCGTTGTTCAATCTAGCAACAACGGGAATCGACTGGAATGGATACAGCATTACATAGTTGACATGACACTAGTCAATCGAACGTTCCCCAAAGCTTCCTATCTTTCTGAATTCTTGACCCCTTGCAGTCTTTGTAGCATACCACCCCAATCCGACATTAGAAATACGAAACCAATAAAAGGAGCCTTGTACAATAAAGCTTTCAACAGCAATCGGCGATCCCCCAATCGATGATCCAAAAAACAAATTCAAAGGTACAAGGCTGATGCAAAGTTACTCCATAAGCTTGGAATCAGCAAAAATATTTTCACCTCCGGCTCCGGTTTGTCAGCAGTTGCCGAATTGAACAGACGCCTTGGGCTAACCGAGTGAGCCAACCCACAGCTGACTTCGCCTGACAGCGACCGAGGCTGCCAGGCAGGGGCTGTTTCAGCACCTTTATGGTGTTGTTTCACGAAAGCGGCAAAACTCTTGCCGCTGCCGGTGATTTGCAAAACGAACAAGCGTTGCTGAGTCTTGCAGGCTGTGACAAGCTGTCCAGTGCTAAGACGCTTGGCAATTATCTTCGACGCACCGGCAGCTGCGAGCCATCCAAGGCCGGTTGGGCTGAAGCCGGCAAGCGGTGATTGTGTGCAGAGCGCTTTCTCTCCCTTCAGCTTCGTTTCCATTCGTGCTTCTACTTTGCTGCACCCTGCTGGGCGCCAATACAGCCACCTCACCGCCGACTAGCAACTTTAACGCCTCGCTGGTGCGCGAGCACTATTAAAATTCGAACCGAAACCAGGCCAATCCTAGTTTGAGTCTTCAGTCGTGGAAACTAGGCATTTCGAAAAAACGGATATCCATGAACTCAGGCATGTCCATACACGCTGGATTCATTTCATTAGCAGCTAGACAATTAATCAATTGATTTCACCTCATTCAGGTCCAAGCCATAAGTGGACTCAATGAAGTCAGGCAGATATCTGATTGATCTCACATACCCACTCCCTTGTGCGTCGTGAAGATGTGATTTTTCAAACTTTCCTGTTCCAACCAGACAGGCCTCCAGGCCCATCCATTTCACCCCACAACTATATCTGTCAGCACATCGTCACCTACAACTAACACCTCTCGTTGTAGGAGGCCTATTTTATGAAGTGCCGTTGAAAAGAAACTCGCAGACGGTTTGCCGTAATTTCTTGCTGGCTTTCCTGTAGCCAACTCAAGAGCACTCACAAAAGCCCCCGCATCAAGTTGCTTGCGTCCATTGTTGAACCAGAACATGTTACGAGACATCGCGACCAATTCCGCACCTGAGTCAATCAACTGGAAAGCTTTATTCATAATGTCAAAAGAAAACGCTTCAGCGATATCTCCGATGACTACTACATCCGGGGCGATGCCATCACATGCGATGCCGTCAAATAACTGCTGTATATTTTCAGAGATGATTAGGTAAGCCGTACAGTCCTGACGGGTCTTTAGATAATCAGCACTTGCACTTGCAGCGGTCTGCACTTCGTGAGTGGCAACTTCAATTCCTGATGAGCAAAGATCTTCGGCTATGACGGATGGCAAACGTCCCGTAATGTTTGTGATAAAGCGCAGATTGAAGCCTGCATTCCTCATGAGGTTCACAACTTCTGCAGCACCCGCAATCGGTTTGCCTTCGTGAGTTAGAGTATCTTCAATATCAAGAAAAATACCTTTCAGTCTAATCTGACCGCTTCCGTTGCTGTCAATAATAGTCATGTGTCAAATACCCCCACAGTGCTACCTAAAACGAGCAGCTAATGCACAAAGATGAACAACATAATTAGGCAACGGAAAACACAAACTACAAGGATTAGAAATCGAGACTCCCGAAAACCGGGTAGACCAAGGCAGCCAACGAACGAAATGAGCGGTCCACGAAAGCATGTTGACCCACAGACAAACTAAAGCAAACAAATACATCATTGACCCAAGAAACAGTTCAACTTGCAAGCTTGGTTTCCAGATTAAATATCCATCAAGCAATAGACGAAGCGTATGCACTAAAGAGTCAACGTTGTTCGCGTCCGCAAATCAGCCATCTCTATCGACAGTTAATTTTACTGAATTTCAGATTTTTCAATCTTCCTCCAAATACTGCCGCTCTCTGATTGCTGGTCAAGAAAATCCAGCCAACGCTCGTGCAATTCAAGTTCCTCTTCAGTCGCCCGCAATACGACTACGTCGATTGGTTTGCTCAACCTGGTTTGACCAGCTTCACCGGTTGAGCCTGCACCATAACCCACAGTATCATCAAACTCGAATACAGTCTGTCCCCCCGTCAACGCGCGATAGACGTCTACCAGAATATTCGCATCTAGTAATGCACCATGAGTAGTCCTCTGAGAAATATCGACGCTATATTCGTTTGCAAGAGCATCAAGGCTGTTACGACGGCCTGGACGCATTTGCCTGGCTATTTCCAGCGTATCTTCTATGCTGCAAACGGATTCAATCTCAGGATAATCAGCCTCCGCCAGACCGAATTCGTTGTTGAGAAATGCCAAGTCAAAGGAAGCATTGTGAATTATCAGTATCGCTCCCTTGATGAAATTGAAAAGTTCGAGAGCAATATCCCTGAATTTCGGTTTTGTCATCAAAAACTGGCTGTCAAGGCCGTGAATTTGCAAAGCTTCTCGCTCGACTTCACGCTCTGGATTGACAAATTCGTGAAATTCCCTTCCCGTACGAGTTCGATCATTTAACTCTATGCAAGCAACCTCAATGACTCGATGTCCTTCGCTGACATCCAAGCCCGTTGTTTCAGTATCAAGAACGACTTGTCTCAATTTTTAGTGCCTCGACTCGGTATTGCGTTTCGAGCCAATTCATCCGCTCGTTCGTTCCACTGATCACCACTGTGCCCCCTTACCCACATCCAAGTCACCTGGTGTTGAGAATTCAATCGATCCAATTCCTGCCATAAATCCACATTTTTAACTGGGTCTTTCTTGTTGCGTTTCCAGTTGTTGCGTTTCCACTGGCTTATCCATACTGAAATGCCGTCTTTCACGTAGCTTGAATCCGTATAAAGAGTTACTGCACTGCTTCTCTTGAGTGCCTGCAAAGCTTTTATTGCCCCGGTCAATTCCATTCTGTTGTTGGTCGTGCGAGCGTCACCTCCTGAAATTTCATGCTTGTGCCCATTCCAAAGCAATACTGCCCCCCAGCCTCCAGGTCCCGGATTCCCAGAACAGGCCCCATCTGTGTAGATTATCAACTGTTTCGGAGGTGCGTCTAAATTCGGTTTAGTCAATTCAATTTTCCAGTTTCAAGCCTCTACAGTGCCCACCGAGAGGTTGCAGCACCCTTCTTCGCTTTCGAAAAGTGCGCTCCTTCAAAGTGCCGTTCATGCTGCCACCCAACATTTTCTTGCGCGCAATCAAAATATATACAGATCCAAATCCAGGCCACCAGCGGGCCCCCGCAAGCTCCATTTTTTGTAATTTCCGAAGACGATTTGCCTGCACTGCCGGAGGCCGAAAAAACTCAAACTCCCCCGCCACAGGTTCAAATCCCAATAACGACAACCAGTCGCGTATTCGAATTACTGAATAAAACCGAGTGCCTTGAAGCTTCGCACCCGTCAGTCCCGTTATTTTATTTGCCATTCCCAACATGCTTCGAGGATTAAACCCGGCAATCACTAGAATCCCTTCCGGTACTATACATTGCGACACTTCACGCAGAATGTCATGTGGTTTCTGGCTAAATTCAAGAACATGAGGCAGTATCAGCAAGTCCACCGAATTTGCGGCAAATGGCAACCACTCGGCTTCGGCTACTATACTGGTTGACTTACAGGAGTCCACGGTATTGCCAATTCTATATCGAATTTCTGATTCAGTCAGATCCAAATATCGATGATCGGGGGGACCTGCTACCTGCAATATCACTCGAAAATATTGATTGGGAAGAATTCTCCGAATACATTCCACCCCTGATTCGATCATTGCCTCACCAAGTGGTGATGAATACCACCACAAGTTTGAATCGAATCCATCACTGCCGGTTGATTTCATTTTTTCACAATTTTCTTAGTTTTTGCACTTTAACAAGCAATCTATATAATCCCATTTGATATACACTATTGGATCCAATAATTGAATATTGGGAATCTTGTAGGTTTTTGCTACAAGAATAATACATCCCACTTGAGCGATTATGTCGTCAGCCAAACTTTTGACTTTCAAACTATCTCGTCCGCTCACAGTTGGAACAGTTGCTGTGGCTGCTGCAGGTCTGCTTGCCATTATCTGTTTGCAGCCATGTCAGTTCGTCGGTCCTATTATCGCATTCACGCTGAAGCCAGTTCTGAAAGTCGTGCCGGCAGCTTCCGCGGACAGTGAATGGGATTATGTACTGGACTTGCCAGACCCACGAATTCCCCAGCCGCATTGGAATTCGAGGGTAAATCAACTCAGTCCATCTGAGTTGAACTACTACGAAAACAAAGGCAACAACTACACTACTCAGTCAAAAACAGCCTCTAGAGATACTGTAAGAAGTTCAATCGCTCCAGAAACCATCGAGAACAGTAAACAGAGAATCGAAAGCGAAAACCAGACTGAAGATCTGTGGCAGAAAATCCGCGATAATTTTGGTTTTCCTGAAATGGACAACAATCTCGTTCGCAAGCATGTGAAAATTTATAGCGAGCAACCCGAATATTTCGAGCGCATATTAAAACGAGCCAGCATCTATCTTCCATACATTTGCCAGAAAGTTGACAGCATGGGAATGCCGTCAGAGATTGCTCTCCTCCCGATTATCGAAAGCGCTTACAACCCTAGAGCTCGCTCTCGAGCGGGAGCTGTTGGGTTATGGCAGTTCATGCCTTTCACTGGAAAGCAATATGGATTGAAACAGAATTGGTGGTACGAAGGCCGAAGAGATATCATCGCGTCAACCGCAGCGGCATTGGATTACCTTAACTATCTGCACTTGATGTTTGACAACGACTGGTCTCTGGCACTGGCAGCCTACAACGCTGGAGAGAATAACATTCACCGAGCTATTCGCAAAAATCAGAATCAAAACAAATCAACCAGATACAGTAATCTGAAATTAAAACAAGAAACTCGCAATTTCGTTCCCAAACTGACCGCCGTCAAAAAAATTATTGCGAACCCTGAAGCATACGGGATTAATCTACCTAATTTATCGAGCGAACCAGCTTTTGAAATTGTTCAATTCAACTTTCAGGTAGATTTGGCAATTCTGGCGCATTGGACTGATATTCAGAATTATGAACTGGAACAATTGAATCCAGGATTGCGTAGAGCCGTTACGCCGCCTGGCGGACCGCATCGTGTTCTGGTTCCAGCGGACAAATACGATCGCGCTGTGAGTTGGAAATCCGGCTTGCACCCTTCTCATGCCGTAGTAACCGCGATGTATCAGGTCAAGCTTGGCGACGTGTTGGGTGCTATAGCTCAAAGGTACAACGTGTCAGTAGCGTCTATTAAATCAATAAATTCAATGAATTCAGATTTGCTTCGTATCGGCGAAGTAATTCGCATTCCGAATCCGTCTTCCATCAGTCGGCATGCTGAATTTATTAACCAAGATAGTAAAGCTGGCTGGCAGTTCATCCATCAGGTCCAACGGGGTGACGTGCTAGGGACAATCGCCCAAAGGTATGACGTGTCAGTAGCGAATTTACGCACCGCCAATTCGCTAAATTCAGATTTAATTCGAGTCGGTCAGAAACTCCGCATACCAACTCCTAACACTATCGGTCAATTTGCAAGCACTCCAGCCGCAGGCTACAACCTGACTACTGGGACAAGATTTGTTCACAAAGTAAAACTAGGTGAATCACTGTGGAGAATTGCACGGCTCTATCATGTTAAAGTGACTAACCTGTTGAATTGGAACGATATTGACAGCGGCACTTACATCCACCCAGGACAGAGTATCGTCGTTTATATCAACTAGATGACTGCGATAGAGGCAATCTGTCTCATCCAATAGTTTGCTCTGACTGGATTACAACATTTTCTTGCATGGTGAACAACAAATCACGCTTCCAGAAGAATATTTGCCGAATTCCCTCTGAAGTATCTCAATGACCCCTTATTTGGGATTCTTTCTTCTTAATTGAGCGCTTTCATATCATTGGCAGACAAAGCCGAGGGTATTTTGATGTCAAACTCAACTCCAAGTCGTCAACATCATTCCTCTGTGCTACTACTTACGCAAGCTGCTCTCCTTCCTGATTTCTCGCCTTTCTTCTTGCGACTGGAAAGATGCCGAATACTACGAACCAGTTTATATTCATCGGAAATAATTCCATTCAAGTTATTGATTCGTCTTGATTACTATGCTTTCATCAGTTGGTGAATATTCCAGAGATCTTCCCAGGATTTTGCTTTTTCAGAAGGCTTTCTGAGCAAATATGCTGGATGATAGGTAACGACTAGGTCTACATCAGTATCCAGATATTTGAACGAATTTCCTCGTAATCTGGCAAGCGGAAGTTCTGTATCGATCAGCAACTGAGCGCTAACTCGGCCGAGCGCAACGATCACTTTAGGCGAAATTATCTGAATTTGGCGCCGCAAGTACTGTGAACATTCCTTGGCTTCTTGGGGGTGTGGGTCACGATTTCTGGGGGGGCGACATTTCACCACATTGGATATGTAGACGTCATTTCGATCATAGCCAAGTGCAGCAATCATTGACGTCAACAAATTACCAGCCCTGCCGACGAAAGGAAGCCCCTGCTGATCTTCGTCAGCACCGGGAGCTTCTCCGATAAACATAAGATCAGCACTCTCCGACCCTGAACCGAATACTGTGTTGGTACGGGACTCGCTCAACTGACATTTGTGGCACTCAGCCACTACTGAGCGAAGTGCCGAAAGATTCATCTTGTTAATGTCGGAAGTTGAGTTTTCTCGTGTCGAGACATCCACATTCTTTTGCTCAACCGCTACATCCGGGAACTCAGTCTGAATTGTAGAACCAGAATTTCGGAGTTTCCAAACCTCCACACCCAGCGCTTTCAGATACTCGTCCCCAATCATAATGTTGACTCAGATCATTGAATCTTTCTGCGGATGCGCACGTTGAGATGATTCAAGTCGGTTAATAGCATTGATATACGCCTTTACGGATGCGATCACAATATCGGTGTCCGCTCCATGTCCATTGACCACACGGCCATTTTCTCTAAGTCGCACACTCACTTCGCCCTGCGCATCCGTTCCACTCGTAATGCTGTTTACGGAATACAGTTCAAGACTGGGGTCTCGATCAATCAAGGATTTCACTGCCTGAAAAGATGCATCAACAGGTCCGTTGCCTACCGCAGACGCTTTGACCGGATGGCCGTCAATTTTCAGCGTAATTTCCGCAGTCGGTCTGACACCGGTATGGGAACAAACCTGAAGCATGTCCAGTTCGATTTTCTCGCTACCATGCTGCAGCCCGGATTCCGCAATCAAACCAATCAAGTCATCATCGAAAATTTCATGCTTTCTGTCGGCGAGATCCTTGAAATTTTTAAATGCTGATTTCAGATCCTCTTCTGTTTCAAACTCAAATCCAAGCTCACCCACTCGCTGCTGGAATGCGTGGCGACCGGAATGTTTTCCCAGAACCATTCTATTCGTACTCCAACCCACGTCCTGTGCTCTCATGATCTCGTAGGTTTCCCTCTTCTTGATCACACCATCCTGGTGTATGCCAGATTCATGTGCAAACGCGTTTGCACCAACGATTGCCTTGTTGGGTTGTACCGGAAATCCAGTCACACTCGAAACGAGACGACTTGCAGGAACAATCTGAGTTGAGTCTATAGCAGTGTCGCAATCAAAAATGTCCTGCCTGGTTCTTACCGCCATCACGATTTCTTCAAGCGAAGCATTTCCAGCTCTTTCTCCGAGGCCGTTTACAGTGCACTCCACCTGTCTTGCACCTCTCTGCACGGCTGCTAAAGAATTTGCAACTGCAACCCCTAGATCATTGTGACAATGCACTGAAAATATTGCTTTGTCCGAATTCGGTATTGTCTCCATTAACCGCTCAATGAGGCTTCCGAATTGATCGGGCATGTTGTAGCCCACTGTATCCGGAATGTTGATGGTACGTGCACCGGCATCGATTGTCGCTTCGATAATTCTGCATAAGAAATCAAATTCTGATCGTCCAGCATCTTCTGGGGAAAATTCTACGTCATCGGAATGATTTCTTGCCGTTCGAACCGCCCAAACTGCTCGTTCAAGCACTTGCTTCTCGCTCAAGCGAAGTTTCTCACGCATATGGATTGGAGAAGTGGCAATAAACGTATGGATGCGACCAGACCGAGCCGGCTCTACTGCTTTTGCGGCTCTTTCCAGATCACCCTCGACAGCCCTTGCCAGGGCACAGACAGTGCTATCTGAAATTTCCTGCGCAACCTGTCTAACAGCTACAAAGTCTCCTGGACTAGCGGCTGGGAAGCCTGCCTCGATTACATCCACTCGCATTTTTTCGAGCAACTTAGCAATCGCAAGTTTCTCTTCGGAATTCATGGACGCTCCGGGGCTTTGTTCCCCGTCACGCAAAGTAGTATCAAAAATAATTAATCGATCTGACATTGGAAAGGCCCAACAATATGAAATTCAAAATTCACAACACCACATCAAGTAATGTTGCAGGTGAAGAAAAGAATTTTAAAGAAATGTGTACTGCGCCTTACTGGCGCAGCAATAGCAGGAGAAGGCCTAGCGATGACTGCAAATCTATTGCAGCAGATATATTGGATTCGATTTTCATTTCAAGGGGCTCTTATATATCAACTCGAAAACTAAATCAATAGTAGAATCCAAAAAAAATGCTTTGTGTGGCAATTGCCGAATTAAATCGAAGCCCTTACAATCAGTTTTCTGGGTCGACCCGGGGTTCCAGTTCGTCTTCCTTTGCAACGCGTTTAGACGGATTTTTGACACGCTTACTCAGCCAAATAAAAGGACCACTCACAAGGTAAAGTAAACACAATGCAAACAGGACTCTTGGAGGATCAAATGAAATCAGAGCAATTCCGAATACCATTGCAATGCTTGCGACAAAGGGAATTCGACCTTTCACGCCTATATTTTTAAAACTTAAGAAAGGGATTGCGCTAACCATCGCGAGTGCAAGAACTACCACGATCGCGGTCGTAATCTCTCGCATATAGGGCAATTGGGTATTTGCTGTTGCAATAACAACCCACATCCATGTAACCAAAAAAGCTGCTGCCATCGGGCAAGGTAATCCCTGAAAATATCCTGGATTTGGAGCGGAGTGGGTATTAAATCGTGCGAGACGCAATGCGGTAGCAGATACATATAGAAAGGCACAAAGCCACCCCACTTTGCCAAGTGAGGAAAGCGTCCAATCGAACACCACCAATGCTGGAGCAAGCCCAAAACAAATGACATCCGACAAACTGTCGTATTCTTTACCAAAATCACTCGAAGTATTCGTCAATCTTGCGACGCGGCCATCGAGCCCATCAAGCACCGTCGCAATAAGTATTGCCACGGCTGCAACTTCAAATTTGCCTAGAGCCGCCTGAATGATTGAAAAGAAACCAAAAAACAGGGCACCTGTCGTCAATAGATTCGGGAGTACGTAGATTCCTCGACGTTTTCTTTGAACCCTTTGAACTTTGGGAATTTTCCTTTGATTCAGCTGCATAAATCAAACCATTGGACAGAAAAACTCGAAAATCGGCAATTTCCGATCTAGCCTGAATTCTCTGATTGAGTCAAGAATGCAGATATATTCTAGCATCAAGGGTAGCGAAGTGCTTTGATTGAATCACTTCGCATAAAAACGACTTATTTGATTTTCAGGATTGTCGGTAATCTGAAAGACTGACAAATTTGTAGCTGATGCGACAAATCCATTCGATTTTCGACAGATTTCACGCTGTAAGACCGATGATATCGGAACCACCTTTGACCTTGTCGCCAACGCTTACGGAAATTTTGTAATCGGCAGGTACGAATAGCTCTACCCGGGAGCCAAATCGTATGAAACCGTATCTCTGCCCTAATTCTACGCTTTCACCTTCCATGACGTAACACAAGATTCTTCGAGCAATGAGGCCGGCAATCTGAATACAGGTCACCTCGCGAGAATCACTGGTACGAATCACAAGCAAATTTCGTTCGTTTTCCTCCGCTGACTTGTCAACCGCGGCGTTCAGAAATTTTCCTGATCGATATTCCTGCCTCAGAATGTTGCCTGCAACTGGAATTCGAGTCGCATGAACTGAAAACACGTTTAGAAAAATTGCAATTCTTGTTGCTTCCGTTCCAGAGACAGGGTCCTTGGATTTACCAACTGCCACCACTTTTCCATCGGCTGGCGACACGATGATGTTATTTGCAGATGGTATCTGTCGGACCGGGTCGCGAAAGAACTGCAAAATGAACAACGCAAGAATCCAAAATGGAATTGCCCAGATTCCCCCTGCAAATATCTGAACAATAATCGCAATCAGTATTCCAGCGATTGCAAAGTAGCGCCCTTCACGCGCAAGATGCATCGCTAGTTGATATCTCGATCTACGAGCCTTCCGGCCGATATCCAAGGCATCATTCCACGTAACGATGAGCCTACTTCCTCAATCCCGCGACCGGCAGATGCCTTTCGCAACGAATTGAAGTTCTTACTGCCGCTCCTGCTCTCGTTCATCCATTCTCGAGCAAATTCGCCGGATTGAATTTCGGAGAGAATCTTGCGCATTTCCGCACGGGTACGGTCGTCAACAATTCTAGGACCGCGAGTCAGGTCGCCATACTCGGCTGTATTTGAAACAGAGTAGCGCATGTTCTCGATACCACCTTCATAAATCAGGTCGACAATGAGTTTCAATTCATGCAGACATTCAAAATAAGCCATTTCCGGCGCATAGCCAGCTTCGACAAGCGTGTCAAAGCCAGCCTCGACCAATGCGGTAGCTCCACCGCATAGGACTGTCTGTTCTCCGAAAAGATCCGTTTCCGTTTCTTCCCGAAAACTCGTTTCAATGATGCCCGCTCTTCCACCGCCGATCGCGGATGCGTAAGCCAAGGCTAATTCACGCGACCCGCCGGAAGCGTCCTGATGAATGGCAATAAGGCACGGAACGCCGCCGCCGTTAGAATAAGTGGAACGTACCAAATGTCCAGGACCCTTTGGTGCAACCATAAGCGTATCAATATCGTCTGCTGGCTGAATGAACTTGAAGTGGATATTAAACCCATGTGCAAAAGCAATTGCAGCTCTAGGTTTAAGATTCGGTGCGATTTCAGACTCATATAGGGATGCCTGAAGTTCATCCGGTACCAGCATCATGATAATATCCGCGCTGGCAACGGCTTCACCGACGTCGGCAGTGGCAATTCCTGCTCGTTCGGCCTTGGCGCGTGAAGCTGAGCCGGATCGGAGCCCGACAACAACGTCTACACCGCTATCCTGCAAATTGCCCGCATGTGCATGACCTTGGGAGCCGAATCCGATTACAGCAACAGTTTTGCTCTGAATAATTGAAAGGTCTGCATCAGCGTCGTAATAAACTTTCATATTGCGTTTTCCCTATGTAGCTTTATTGGTCTTTGAATTCTGAGTTGGTACGTTTAGCGCACTTTCACCTCTCGCAATTCCTGACACTCCGGAACGAACCAGTTCAAGTATGTCAGTTACACTTACTGCCTCGACAAAGGCATCCAGTTTGGAACCTACCCCCGTCAACTCAATCGTATAAATTGATTCCGTGACATCGATAATACGGCCGCGGAATATCTCGGCCAGACGTTTCACTTCGTCCCGAAGCTCTCCTGTCGCTTGAACTTTGATCAGCATCAATTCGCGTTCAATGTGAGCCCCTTCCGTAAGATCGAGCAATTTGACTACTTCAACCAGTTTATTGAGCTGCTTGGTAATTTGCTCAACGATATTGTCTGAACCAGTTGTAACAATAGTCATGCGAGACAGAGTTGGATCTTCTGTTGGTGCAACCGTCAAAGTTTCGATGTTATAGCCCCGTGCTGAAAAAAGTCCTGCAACTCGTGATAGTGCACCAGGTTCATTCTCAAGAAGTATGGAAATAATATGGCGTTTTTCCACTTATGCAAGCTCCCTTTCCTGAGGCACTTCCTCATCAGGCTTCGGACTCAGATGCATCTCATTGTGCCCAGCCCCTGCGGCAATCATGGGAAAAACATTCTCCGCCTGATCGGTGATGAAATCCATGAACACAAGATCCTTCTTTCTACCCATAGCTTCAATGAGTGCTCCTTCAACATCTTGTGGTTTTTCAACTTTGATTCCAGTGTGACCAAAACTCTCAGCAAGCGCAACAAAATCAGGCAGTGCATCCATGTAAGAGTGGGAATAGCGTTTATCGTAGAAAAACTCCTGCCACTGCCGGACCATTCCCATGTAGCGATTGTTCAAATTAATGATCTTGATCGGCAGATCGTACTGTTTGCAAGTCGAAAGCTCCTGTATGCACATAATGATGCTGGCTTCACCCGTTACGCAGACAACATCCGAATCTGGATAGGCTAGACTGACCCCCATAGCTGCCGGAAGCCCGAACCCCATCGTTCCGAGGCCGCCTGAGTTGACCCAACGACGTGGTTTATCGAAACGATAATGCTGTGCCGCCCACATTTGGTGTTGGCCTACATCCGAAGTGACAAATGCCTCTCCTTTGGTCACCTCATACAACTTCTCAAGAACATGCTGCGGTTTGATTTTATCGCTGTTCCGATCATAGTTGAAGCTATCAAAGCTTTGCCATGAGTTAATCTGTTTCCACCATGGCGCAATATCCTTTTCCTTGGATTTCACGCCCAGTTTCTGGACTGCTTTTACAAGGTCACCGAGAATTTGCTTTGCATCCCCGACAATTGGAATTTCAACTTTTACATTCTTGCCAATGGATGCGGGATCGATGTCAACATGAATGATTTTTGCATACGGGGAAAATTTGGCTAAATCACCCGTGATCCGATCATCGAATCGAGCGCCAACTGCGAGCATCACATCGCAATCATGCATAGCCATATTGGCTTCATAGGTACCGTGCATTCCCAGCATTCCAATAAACAATGGATCAGTCGCAGGAAAGCAGCCGAGCCCCATGAGCGTATTGGTGCATGGGTATTTCAACAGCCGCACAAGTTCGCGCAGTTGTTCCTCACCGCCTGCTGTCGTGACTCCGCCACCGGAATAGATGATCGGCCGCTTGGCTTCCAGTAATAATTTTGCCGCTTTCTTGATTTGTCCAGAATGACCTTTGACCGTCGGGTTGTAAGATCGCAATGACACAGTTCGCGGATAAATGTACTCCGTTTTTGCAGCGGTTACATCTTTGGGCACATCGATGACCACAGGACCAGGGCGCCCGGTGTTTGCAATATAGAAAGCCTGCTTGATAGTCATCGCAAGATCACGAACATCTCGGACAAGAATATTGTGCTTCACGCAAGGGCGAGTAATTCCGATCGCATCGACTTCTTGAAACGCATCATCTCCGATCAATTTTGTGGGGACCTGTCCGGAGATTACCACCATCGGAATCGAATCCATATGTGCAGTTGCAATTCCGGTTACAGTATTCGTCAGACCAGGCCCTGAAGTTACGAGCACTACACCTGGCTTGCCTGTTACTCGCGCATACCCGTCTGCGGCGTGAGATGCGCCTTGTTCGTGACGCACCAAAATATGCCGTACGTCGTCTTGTTTGTACAGAGCATCATAGATGTGAAGAGCAGCACCGCCGGGATAGCCAAAAATGTATTTGACTCCCTCATCTCTCAGGCAGCGCACCAGAATGTCAGCACCCGTTAACTCCATTAGCGAATCCTCCTTTCAACTGGAGCAATACACCCTGTTCACAGGCAGGGTCGAATTAAACAAATAATTATAGTGTGTGTTTTACCTTACACAAAAATTTGAAGGAGTGAATTTCGACAAGGAAAACCACACAATGATGAAAATGCGTTATCAAAGTTGGAATTTCAACATATTGAAGAATTAATTTCCTAAAAACAGAGAATACCGTTTTTTTCAGACCTGCATCTCCGTCGGCACTGCAAAGCTGATGCCTTGAATAGCAGTAATCTGACGCTGGGAAGTCAGCCGGTATCGAGCACTGCAACCGGCTTGACCAATGAACGCATCTGTCGTTGCCGTCCGCTACGAACAAGCCCGAGCGCCATGGCCATCATTACTGCGACGGCCATACCGCACGCACTTTCAATTTTTTATGTCCGCGTTGTAGTGATGTTCAATCCGGTCACTCTGATCGAAGGGACTGACAATCCGCTCCAGTGAACTACGTGGATTGGAACGCCTGCGCCAACCCAATATTGCACGCGAAGTGGGTGTAAAGATTCTGCGATTTTGTTCATCCAGTTTGACTCGCACCGTACGACCGTAATTTGAGGCCTGACTGCCGGAACTTGTCTACCTGTTGAATTCACAAGACGATCAAAGTGACGCAATTGGATTTGGACTGAGTCAGCGCCCATTAGTATTCCAGTCACAAATTAAATTTGGAGAGGTTGCAATTACTGGCAAATATGATGGATGAGAATCGATAGGTGTCTGCTGATCGTGAAACTGAGCAGGTACGAGATCTGTTATCGGTAGCTACATTCACAGGCGGCCCTGCCTAAAAACTGTCATTGAAGGTTTCGAAGGATTGTGTGGAGTGAAATGCAATCTATCGAACGGCGGTGAATCGAGGGTCGAGTCAATCAATTCGGCTACCCGTATACGAAGATTTTCCAAGAATGCGTAGTTGTAATTCAATTCAACAGGCAAACCTCGATCCAAACAATTTTTGCAATATAAATTAAAATGACAAACAAATGAATGAATTATGAACTCAAAACATAGAAACATGTATAATATAAAAACAACATATAAACAAATTGTTATAGATGTTATTGACAAAATGAATAGTGAATGAAGATAAAATGACAGTACAATATAGAATTCCAGAACATTGGATTAGATATGATCCTGTGGCAATCATTGAAGAATTGACAAATGCAAAAGCATCGATTTTGTCAATTACAAATTTACCTTATCAACGATCTTGGGCGGAAACCCTCCAAGAATTGGAATTGAAGAGGGAAGTGGCTGGCACTTCTCGTATTGAGGGCGCTGAATTTACTGATCATGAGTTTGAAGAAGCAGTATCGGGTGACGCTGCTGGTAAGTATTTCAGTCGGTCACAACGACAGGCGAGAGCCGCAATCGGTACATATCGCTGGATAGCGGAATTACCGTCGGATGTGCCAATTGATGAGAAGCTAATTAAAGATATACATAGTGTTCGTCAGAAAACTCTACATCACATTGATAATAAAGAACAATCATCCGATATTTTCAAACGAAGAAATTTCGGTTTTGGCGGATTAACGGGTTCAAAGGCGAATTTCGTTGCCAAATACCACAAACCAGCAAAATCTTCACTTTATAGAATGACATGATTAATCATTATTATCAATGTGTTAAACGTTTTCTGGCAGACACTACATAGAAGAATTGTCACTGGCTGTGACGACGACCACTACCCGCCTGGTGAATTTCGTAAAGCTGGACAAAATGTCACTTTTGGTCGACCACGGCATCGCGGTGTTGAAAGCGGACCTGATTGTGAGACCGCTGTGCGGTTACTTGTAAAGTCAGTGAACAGAGAATTCCAAGATCATGATGATTTAATCCAAGCGTTGGCATTACATTACCACATTGGAGCAATGCATCCTTTTCTGGATGGAAATGGCAGAACAACGCGAGCAGTTGAAGCTCTAGTTCTGCAGCGTGCTCGATTGAAGGATTCACTTTTTATCGCAATGTCCAATTACTATTATGATGAAAAAGATGCTTATCTAGATTGCTTGAGTCAAGCGAGGCTGAACAACCATGACCTCACTTCGTTTATTAAATTTGGCCTTCACGGGATCGCGCTACAGTGTGAGAGATTAGTCCAACAAATCCGTGTTCACCTTCAGAAAAGCCTTTTTCGTGACGTTATGGGACAGATGTATGGTCGATTGCGTTCTAAGCGAAAGCGTGCTTTAGCGTATCGGCAGTATGAAATTCTCAACAAATTGCTCGATAGAGATCAAGAAATCGAATATTTGGAGTTATATGAGATATTGAAAATGCAATACGCTGACCTAATAAGTCCATTGAGTGCTTATGTCCGTGACTTAAACCATCTCTCTGGCTTGAGGGCAATTGTTGTTCGGCTAGAGGAAAGTGAAGGATCGGAGTTCAGAAAATACTTTGTTAAGGTGCGCGTGGAGTGGGCAACTGAAATTACGGAAACCGAATTTTTCCGGCTAACCAATCAGCTGCCTCGAGCGAAAACTCGGCTAATCACCGCAATGTAAATTTACTTGGCAATTCAACTGAATTAGCACATTGAGGCGGCGATAACTCACCAAATGTAGAGCAAGAACGAACCATATAAGAATTTTAGTGAATAAAGACTAATACTGAATTTAGTACAAGATTTACTTGCCTGATTCTAAATGTTGCAAACAGTAAATTTCGTTTCAGCTTGTAGATTTTAAGAAGTCCTGGAGGAATCAATGCCCGGTTCATCCTCGTGACTATCTTCCCGCCGTTGCTCCAGCAAGCCCATCACGACATCTGCACAAATTCCGCAGTTTGAAGAAACACCCAATTTCATTCGCAATTCCTCAAATGTACAAACACCCTCACCGATGGCGCTTTTGATCTGATGATCGGAAATATTGTTGCAGACACAAATAATCACGGTTACAAAATAATAGTGCAGGATGATTTTATAATTTCATAGATAACCTGGCATTGCGATACTTCGATCATTGCAAATTGGGTACGCTATCCAACTGTTGCAGTAAAATTCGGTAAAATTTCGGTTGTATCTAGCACAAAGGTCTAAAATTTGAAAGGTGACTCTAAAATCATTCAATCTCTAAATTTGAATCTCAAATTGGAGATAACTGCGATCAATCAGTTGTTTTTACATTCTCGCATATCAAAGAATTGGGGACTGAACAATTTAGCCAATTCTAATTACAAAGCATCAATCGTGGCCATGAATACGGCCGACTCCCTGATCACTCGAATTTTGTTTCTTCAAGGTCTTCCCAATTTACAGGATATTGGCAAAATTCTCATCGGTGAAACCGTCGAAGAGATGATTAGTTGTGATCTGATGACTATGATCGCGTTGAGACAGCAATATCTTGACTCAATAGCACTTTGTGAAAGTCAGACAGATTTTGAAAGCAGATTCTTGATCATGCCTGCGCTTGATTCAGCAGAAGAACACGTCGACTGGCTGGAATCCCAACAGTGGCTGATTGAATCTATGGGAATAGAAAATTACACACAAGCACAAATCGAGGATGAAACTGAGTGAAAGGCGACAAAGAAATTCTTAAAAATCTACAAAATTTACTCAATTACGAACTCGCAGCTAGAGATCAATACCTCGCACATTCTCGTAAGTATCAAGATTGGGGACTGACGAAACTTCATGCACAAATGGACCATGAAATGCAGGAGGAACAGCAACATATCGATGCCATCATGAACAGAATGCTGTTTCTTGAGGGAGACCCTGATTTAACTCAACGCGAAAATCCTGTGGTAGGAGACGATATTGAGACTATGTTGCGAAACGATCTCGAAGCTGAAGTCGATGTAGCCCAACTTCTCCGAGTCACGATGCAAATGTGTGAAGAAAAGAACGACTATGATACCCGGGACATTCTGCAGGTGCTGCTGCACGATACCGAAATGGATCACATCTACTGGCTGGAACAGCAACTTGGTCTAATCGAGAAAATTGGATTACCGAATTACCTTCAGAATCAGATGTAAACGAATTCAGGATTTTCGCCAGGTTGTCGTTCCATCTGGGCGGTCTTCAATTTCTACACCCATGCTGGCAAGTTCTTCACGAATTCTGTCTGCCCTCTTCCATTCACGCTCACTTCTTGCCTCTACACGCTGGTCGATCAAATTCTGAATCGTTCCGTCATCGGAACCCGAAGATTCGACCCCCAGAAATCTCACAGGAGTCAGCGACAGCAGTCCAAGTGAGCCGGCAATTTCGAGCAGTGTTTTTCTGTAAACAGCTGCATTTCTTACATTCTTCGCTTCAACGGCGCGATTCAGTTCCCGAACGCAATCAAATGTCACAGCCAAGGCATCAGAGGTATTGAAATCATCATCCATCGCAGCCTGGAACCTTCCAACAAAATGATCATCAGTCTCAACTGAATGTTCATCACTCAGCTGTTCTGCCTTGTGTAATGCCAAATAAATCCGCCTTAGGCCCATTCTTGCATTCTCCAGGCTCTCATCACTATAGTTCAGCGGACTTCTATATTGGCTAGTCAGGAAAACCAGCCGTAATACTTCTCCAATTCGCTCTCGATCTGAATCAGTCCCTAGAACTTCCCGAATCGTTAAGAAATTCTTGAGGGATTTCGACATCTTTTCAGCATTGATCTGCAAATAGCCATTGTGCATCCATAGATTGACGAATTTTTCGCCTGTTGCAGCCTCGGATTGAGCAATTTCATTCTCATGGTGTGGAAAAAGCAAATCCATACCACCGCCATGAATATCAAAATGATTTCCGAGCAAGCTAGTAGACATTGCCGAACACTCGATGTGCCAGCCGGGCCGCCCGTCGCCCCACGGAGACTCCCACTTCGGCTCGTTTGGCTTTGAACTCTTCCAAAGCACAAAGTCCACTACGTCATCCTTGGCCTCATCCGGTGCGATGCGCGAGCCGGCCCGAAGGTCGTCAAGACGTTCACCAGACAGCTCTCCGTAGTTTTTGAAACGTCGGGTTCTGTAATACACGTCACCGTTGGCGGCCGGATAGGCATACCCTTCCTTGATCAGAGCCGAGATTATTTCAATAATCTGCGAAATAAATTCCGTCGCTCGCGGCTCAAAATTCGGTTTGAGAATCGACAGCGCCTCAAGGTCCTCGTTCATGTAATCGATGTAGCGGTTTGTAAGTGATTGAACCGACTCGCCTATTTCATTCGCCCGTTGAATTATCTTGTCATCAATATCTGTGATATTCCGAACATACGTGACGTCAAATCCGCGGTATCGAAGATAACGGACAATGGTATCGAAAACCACCATAACGCGGGCATGCCCGAGGTGACAAAAGTCATAGACCGTCATTCCACATACATAAATTCGAATGCGGTTTTTCTCAATGGGAACGAATTCTTCTTTGCGATTGGTCAGGCTGTTATAGATACTCAACATATTTCAGTCCGTGAATTGCGGCTGCGAATGACTGTCTAACGAATAGAAAAACTGAATTATTATAGGAATTCTACTGATGGAAACTTGAATGTCCACATACTTTATCTCCGATTTACATCTCGACCCTGCAAGAGCAGAAACTTATGACAAGTTTGCCCGCTATTTGAGATCGATCAAGTCAGATGCACAGGAGCTCTACATACTTGGCGATCTTTTCGATTACTGGATCGGCGACGATGGCCTCGATTTGCTCGGCCATCATCAAGCAGTTGAATTACTTGAAGAGCTCACCGAATCGGGCATACATATTTCACTTATGCATGGCAATCGCGATTTCCTGATCGGAGAAGATTTTCTGAACAGATTTGGCGGTACGTTGATTCCAGACCCGCAGTTGATTGTAATTGGCGGCAAGGTTGTACTGTTAATGCATGGCGACAGCTTGTGTACCGATGATGTTGAACATCAACGATACCGTGAAATTGTTCTATCTCCTGAGTGGCAAAGTGCAATTCTGGAATTGCCGATTACAGAACGCCTGCAACGTGCATTGGACATGCGTATGCAGAGTGAATCAGGAAAAACAAAAAAAAATTTACAACTTATGGATGTCAATCAGCAGGCCGTCGTAGATGTCATGCTGAAGCATGAAGCGGACATTCTCATTCATGGGCACACACATAGACCGGGCATCCATCAAGTTCAGGCAAACGGTCAGAATCTTCGCCGCTATGTGCTCGGAGACTGGGATAGCGGCAATGACGGAGTTATCCAAGTCAGCTCAAGCGGTGAATTCAATCTATATTCACCAAGCGGTGAATGATGAAGCTAACTTACAACGGATTTTCTGGAAAATTCGAGTAAAGAAGCGCCCTCTGGCGTTCTCGTTTCATCGCGTCGCTCAGCGTCAATTCTGGAAAGAAATTCGGGCGACACATCCCCTGTGATGTAATGCCCGTCGAATACAGAAGCTTCAAAAGACACAACGTCGGAATTAACTGTTCGAACCGATTCAATCAGATCATCCAGACGTTGATATAGAACAAAGTCTGCGCCGATTTTCTTACAAACTTCCGCTGAATTACGATCTGTCGCTACAAGTTCGGACGGGCTCGGAATGTCGATTCCATACACATTCGGACAACGAATCGGCGGTGCAGCCGATGCCAGATATACGGATTTTGCACCAGCTTCTCGAGCTCGCGTGACAATTTGCTGCGCGGTTGTTCCACGAACAATCGAATCATCTACCAGCAATACGTTTTTGTTTTCGAATTCAAGTGTCATTGCATTCAATTTATGCCGTACTGAGTATTTTCGTTCTGCCTGCTGAGGCATGATGAAAGTTCGGTCGAAGTATCGATTCTTAATGAAGCCTTCGCGGTATTTCACGCCGATTGTATGAGCAAGCTGCAATGCAGCTGGTCGACTGGTATCCGGAATCGGCATGACGACATCTATATCGTGATGTGGAAATTTCTCAAGCAGCCGCCTCCCCAGCCACTCACCCATGCGAAGACGCGTTTTGTAGACTGAAATTCGGTCAATCATGGAATCCGGTCTTGCCAGGTATACGTATTCGAAGATGCATGGGGTGGCTTTTGCATCCGGCACGCATTGGCGACTATGAAGATTGCCTGTTGAATCGATAAAAATCGCTTCGCCTGGCAGTACGTCACGCTCGGTCTTGAAACCAAGTGCATCCAATGCAACACTTTCGGAAGTGAACGCGAAGTCCTTGCCGCCACTGGTTTCGCGCGTGCCGTATATCAATGGACGAATCCCATTCTTGTCTCGAAACGCCAGAATTCCACAACCCACAATCAAAACTGTAACGGCAAACGCTCCCTTGCAACGCTCATAGACTTTTTCCACTGTACGAAACACGTGTTTGGGAAGTAACTTTCCGCCAGTTTTTCTCACCGTCGTGGACAACTCGTATGCGAATACATTCAGCATGATTTCAGAATCGGAACTGGTATTGATCTGTCGGCGGTCACCTTTGAATACCTTCTCCCCCAACTCGTTTGCATTGATAAGATTGCCATTGTGTCCGAGCGCAATTCCAAAAGGCGAATTTACGTAGAAAGGTTGAGATTCTGCCTCAGTATTGGCACCTGCAGTAGGATAGCGAACGTGGCCGATACCCATGGTGCCTTTCTGGTCACTCAAGGTTTTTGCGGAAAACACGTCTCGAACCAATCCCCGACCAGTACGCGTATACACTCGCTGTCCATCACTCGTCACAATTCCAGCAGCGTCCTGACCTCGATGCTGCAACACCGTCAGAGCTTCATAAATTTCATAACCAGCCTGGCTGGCAGTAAGCATAGCAACTACACCACACATCGCTCTACTCCATGTCAATCAACATTATGAGTAAATCAAATGATGTTCAAACCGAATCACTTGACTAATATCTAAAGCTTTCTCTGAAACGACTTCTGGCGAAAGATAAATCGATAGAGATTCCCGAACCATAAATACATAGGGTTCGACCAAAGTCAACACTGCCGATTCTCGCCACCATGGCTCGTGGAGAATAAAGGTAAACGACCCTATGACGGCAATAAGCAGAACGATCAATACCCCGCGTACGGCACCAAAAACAATTCCAAGGGTTTTATCCAAACCAGCGATACCCTCAACAACCAGCACTTTCGCCAGCAATGTACTAATGACCGCAACGACTAAAAGTACCCCGAAAAATACAGTGAGGTGAGCAACAATCAACTGCACTGTCGGTCCCATGTTCAGTCCATCAAATAACGGCACAGTCAACCATGCAAATTTCCAAGTCACCCATACCGCCACGATCCAAGAGACTACGGATAACAAGGACCGCACAAAACCTCGGTAAGCACCGATGAGCAAAGAAATGAAGACTACGGCTACGAAGCCGATGTCAATAGCAATAGTGGACAAAAAGACCTACCGCAATTTGCAGTGCAAAACCTGTTGCTGTCAGTAAGAGAAGAGAAATTCCTTTCATTAGCCATCTTGGAACACACTCTTCAGCAAATTATTCTTGAAATTTCGCCCGGTACAACCAGCAACTTGGCTGCTACTGAATCAGTATCTTCCAGTGACAGTATTGTATCCAACCAAACTCAGGCAATCCTAATAAATAACATCGGGAATTTGTACACAGATAGAATTTTGAAAGTTATTTGAATGCACGAGCAAACTAATTAATCATAGTCCAGCCCTATTAGGATTTGATATTCCGAACAACAGCGTCCTTCAATTTCAGATCTGCAGAAATTCGATCCTTTGTCTGATTTGCCTCACCCTTTGATAGAAAGGGCCCGACCAAAACACGATTGAATTCATCGCGTCCGCTTTCAATGTTTGTTGGAAAATTCAGCTTGTCGAACTTCATGCGTTCAATCCTGGCATTTACATTGCTTTTAAAGGCACCGACCTGAACGTACCAACCATTCTCTAATTTCGAATCCTTGGATTTCGATTTTGCAGTTTTGGTGGTTCCAGTGCTTGTGCTCACACTGCTGGCAGATGATGGCTTAGGAACTTTTTGAATTTCTGCGGATTGCGTCGACGGGCTGACGGTGCTCTGATTCGCTACTGCGCTTGACGGTAATTCGCTGATATTCACACTTTGAATGATGCCATCTTTGAAATTCAGTTTTTTGGAAATTTTGCGTCGTGCTTCAGCCGCTTCCGCTTCAGACAAATAGGGCCCGACCAATACTCGCGAAAGGCCATCTGCGCCATCTTCAATTCTGGTTGGTAACTGCGACTTTGCAAATTTGAGCCGTTCAACTCCAGCTTCGACACGGCTTTCAAAGGCAGCAACTTGAATATACCAGCCTGGCGATAATTCGACAGTCGCTACGGGGATTTCGGAATTCGAAACGATTGTTGAAACCTTCTTTTCCGCAACGCTCGCGCTGGCATCGGGAAACGATTCGTTCGGCACAGATGCAACTTCTGCTTCTGAAGACTCAACGCTTTGTGCGGTCGAAGCGATTGAGTTGGAGCTTTCCGCCGTATCATCCAATAATTTAACAGGTTCCTGAGAGGATGCAGCAGAATCAGAAAGATTTTCGTTAATGCTAAGGTATGGAGTGTTGTAACTCGGAACATCCAAAGTAACAAAAAAAACCAGAATGAAAGCCGCTGCCCACAACAACAAACCCGCAACAAAGCTACTAACTCTATTGGTTTTGATTGGATGCTGCACCGTTCTATTCATCGAAAATCTACTTTATGTCCGGTATCGCTCAATTATATCGCCTACAGTTAGGAAAGATCCGAACACAACAATCCGATCTTTGAAGGTTGCTTGGGCCAATGCCACATCAAATCCCAGCTGAGCATCGAAATGAAGCGATGCGAATACTTCGTCGCCTAGAATCGGATTCACTCGCCGAAACAGTTTTCTTGCAGTGATTCCTCGCTCATCGTGAATTCCGCAAAGAAGCCACTCATCGATTAGCGGCTTGATGCAATCAACCATCAGTTCAATTGGCTTCTCCGATAGAACTGACATCAGGGCGATTTCTCGCCCTTCAACTGGATTATTTTCAAGGTATTTCTTAAGTTCGCGAACTGACTCTATGTTATGGGCAACATCAAGAAGCACCTGCGGTTCTTGCTGAACGACTTGAAGTCGCCCTTCCAGTACGGCAGTTCCAATTCCGGTTCGAATCGCATCATCGGAAATATTGAAGAACTTCCTGGCCAGCACTGCAACAGTTACCGCACCCGCGGAATTGTCTCGCTGACAGATTCCAGCTATGGCAGGAGTTGGGATTGCACTTATCTTTGTCACCGACTGAGGGTGTGTTGATTTCCAAGTCCATTCAGAACCGTTAGACTTCGAATCAAAGTTTTCTCCATTGACATGCAATTGGAGAGACAGCTTGTCTGCGGAATCGCGCACGCTTTGAGGCAGATTCGGATCCGTGCATACCGCAAGCTGGTTCGATCGCAAAATGCCAGCTTTTTCGAATCCGATTTGCTCCCGAGTATTGCCCAGCCACTTCACATGATCGGTGCCAATCGAGGTGATGCACGCCAAATCCGCATCCAGCACATTTACTGCATCCTTACGCCCGCCAAGTCCGACTTCGAGGATCGCAATTTGTACGTTCTTCCGGATGAAATAATCGATTGCAATCGCAGTCCCATACTCAAAAAATGTCAACGGTACACCTTCCCGCTTCTCCTCCACCCTCTGAAATTCCGCAAGCAGATCGGAATCCGAAATCAATTTCCCATTGACGACAAATCGTTCATTGAAATGCACGAGATGCGGCGAAGTATAGAGTCCCGTGCGGATGCCTGCATTCCTGAAGATGGATTCCAACATCGTTGCCACGGAACCCTTACCATTTGTACCGGCAACAGCGATCACTTTGAACGGAATTTTTCCAGAAACAATTCGATCAATTACCGATCTCACGCGATCCAATGTGAGATCCATCGTTCTGTAGTGAAGCAGCTGAATATAGCGTATCCAGTCGTCCACGCCGCGACAGGCCTGCGACTGCAGCTGCAAGTTGACTACAGATCTATTCGATTTTGCTGTTGGTCTATTGCGCAACATGAAGTTTGTGGTTGGTTCTTGCCGATAGCAATTTTGTCAATAATCCGTAAATTGAATCTCGAAGGTCTCTCCTGTCGACAACCATATCCAGAGCGCCATGCTGAAAATGAAACTCTGATCGCTGGAAGCCCTCTGGAAGCGTCTCACGAACGGTTTGCTCAATAACGCGCTGACCGGCAAATCCGATCAACGCTTTCGGTTCTGCAATGATAATGTCTCCGAGCATGGCCAGACTTGCCGATACGCCGCCCATTGTCGGGTCGGTCAGCACTGAAATATATGGAAGCCTTGCAGATTTAAGCATATTAACCGCAGCCGTTGTTTTCGCCATCTGCATCAGTGAATACATTGCCTCCTGCATTCTAGCGCCACCACTGGCTGAAAAACACACCATTGGCATATCGCCCTCAATACTTGCTTTGGCAGCGTGAACAAACCTTTCTCCGACTACCGAACCCATTGAACCACCCATAAATTCAAATTCAAATGCGGCAACCACCAACGGCATCTCCTTCAATGTGCCTCTTACCACCACTAGTGCATCCAGATTGCCTGTTCTTTTCTGTGCCTCGGAAAGACGATCTTTGTATTTTTTGCTGTCTCGAAACTTGAGCTTGTCTACCGGCTTGACTTCTCCTTCCAATTGTTCGACAGTTCCAGGGTCCAAAAATGAACTGACTCTCATCATGCCGCCCATACGCATGTGATGATTACACTTGGGACAAACATTCAGATTGTGTCCTAGTTCCAGTTGGTACAGCACTGCAGTGCACTCAGGACATTTAACCCAAATTCCTTCGGGAACACCTTTTTTCGTCAAGCTTGCACTTGACTTGATTTTTGGCGGCAGCAGTTTTGTAAACCAGTTCATAAGAATATTCTGAATTCCCTGAACGTCAACTCGCCATGGTGCAAACGTTATTTACGGTCATAACAAATTCTCGAACCGCATGATTATCCTTGATGCCCGGGCTGGATTCGACTCCGGTGCTGACATCTACCGCAACGGGATTTACTGTTTGAATGGCTTGCGCAATATTGCTGGAGTCAAGTCCTCCAGCGAGAATGATCGGCATCTCCAATTGCGGTACCAAATCCCATGAAAATGTTTGCCCTGTGCCACCCACCTTATCCGGTACATAGGCATCCAGTAATACTGCACTTGCAGACGAATAATCGCCAACTGCCTGTTCAACTAGCGCTGCACTGCGGACTCGAAATGCTTTAAGGAACGGCAATCCGGATTGCTGACACCGGTCAGGAGATTCGTTACCGTGAAATTGAATGAAATCCGGCTTCACTTCCTCAACGATCTGATTAAGCAACTCGTCATCTGGATCTACAACCACTGCAACGGAGGCAACCGATTCGGGCAAATTTTGACGAATTTTCTTCGCCTGCTCGCTACCAACATTGCGTGGACTCGGTGAATAAAAAATTAGGCCAATCGCATCAACGCCACACTGTGCAGCGTAAATCGCGTCTTCTATTCGAGTTATTCCGCACACTTTAATCTGTGTACGGAAGTGACTCGACGAATCGCTGAAAACAGGTGTACGAGTGAAGAGTTTCATACGATAGTGATCAGTTAGGATAGCTGTAATGGCTTTATACTCCTGCTATCAGCAAGAATTCGGCATTTTGATTCGAAACATTGTCTTTCTTGTTACCACGGCCATCTTCACTGATTATATAAAATCGAATTGGTGTGCAATTCGCTTTGGTATACAGCAGCAACTTGAACTACCAAAAGCGGCAGGCGTGTGGAGGACATGGCAGTTCGTAGTGCTGCGGATAGTTGGCACTCACAAAATAAAGCCCATCGGCGGGTGCTGTGGCTCCAGCTTTCTTTCGATCCTTGCTATCGAGTACTTCATTGACCCAGTCGAGTTCACAATCTCCGCTTCCGATTGCTAGAAGAACACCAGCTATGTTTCTCACCATGTGATGCAAAAAACCGTTGGCCTCAATATCAATCCACACCCAATCATTCTTTCTGTTCACCTCCAGTACTAGAATGCTCCTTTGGGCAACCTTGCTTCGACAATGTGATGATCGAAATGCGCTGAAATCATGCGTCCCAATTAGCGATTGCGCAGCCGAGTTCATCCGCTGAATATCCAAGTCACGAACGTACCAGCTGACTTTTTTCGCGAGGTAACTTGGACGCATTCTTCGATTGAGGATAATGTAACGATACGTTCGACTGGTTGCACTGAATCTTGCGTGAAATGACTGGTCCATCTCCTTTGTCCAAATCACAGTCACTCCTTCGGGCAGTTTCGAATTCGCTCCCATCACCCAGGAATACTCTGTTCGCTGATTTACAGTCTCAAAATGAAAGATCTGACCACAAGCGTGCACACCGGTATCTGTTCGGCCAGCGCAATGCACCGAAACTTTGTGATTGGCAACGCTCGAAAATGCATCTTCTACCGCACTCTGAATGCTCGGCTGGCCTTGTTGAATCTGCCAGCCGCAAAATTTTGAACCATCGTATTCGACACATCCTGCTATCTTCATTTCAAAAATTTCCTGAAACTCATTCGAATTTTCATTGAGTATAATGCTTGTCTATTCCATTTGAGCTTGCAGGATTTATCGATTGAATTCCAAAACCAGTATCGCTATTGAGTCTTATCGTGCAGGACCTGACGAAACCGGCCACTATGGAATGTTTGGTGGACGGTTTGTAGCAGAAACCTTGATGCCTCTCATTCTCAATGTTGAAAAAGCCTACAACAGCGCTCGCGAAGATCCAGACTTTCAAGCCGAGATCGACTATTACGCAAAACATTACACCGGTCGCCCCAGCCCCCTCTACCACGCCGCTCGTCTCAGTGAGCATCTAGGCGGACCGAAAATCTATTTCAAGCGTGACGAATTAAATCATACCGGCTCACACAAAATAAATAACACCATGGGCCAGATCCTGCTCGCCCGCCGTATGAAAAAAACTCGCATCATTGCGGAAACCGGAGCCGGTCAGCATGGAGTGGCAACTGCCACTGTCTGTGCTCTTTTTGACCTTCCCTGTGTAGTTTACATGGGTGAGACCGATATTGAACGGCAAGCACCCAATGTCTTTCGCATGAAACTGCTCGGTGCTGAAGTCGTGCCAGTCACTTCGGGTACCGGAACACTTAAAGATGCCATGAACGAAGCTCTGCGCGATTGGGTGGCAAATGTTGATACGACCTTCTACATTATCGGAACTGTAGCAGGACCACACCCATATCCGGAAATGGTTCGTAATTTTCAATCCGTTATCGGCAATGAGACTCGCGAACAGATACTTGAAGCGGAAAATCGCCTGCCCGACTGTCTAGTTGCCTGCATCGGCGGGGGTTCCAATGCAATGGGACTGTTTCACCCATTTTTAGACGAGAAAGACATGCGAATCATCGGAGTCGAAGCTGCCGGAATGGGGGTCGAAACCGGCAAGCACGCAGCATCAATCACAGGTGGAATACCTGGAGTGCTGCACGGCAACCGTACCTATTTGTTGCAGACAGATGACGGTCAGATTATTGATGCTCATTCCATTTCGGCTGGACTTGACTATCCTGGAATTGGGCCTGAACACTCGTGGCTTCACGATATCGGGCGGGTTGAGTATGTTTCAGTTACTGACCAGGAAGCGTTAGATGCTTTTCAACTTTGCTGTCAAACAGAAGGAATTATCCCAGCATTGGAACCTGCACACGCACTAGCGCATGTTTCAAAAATCGCCTCCGAATTCGACAAAGACCAGATTCTTGTCATGAATATGTGCGGCAGAGGCGACAAAGATGTTTTCTCCGTTGCAAATATACTGGGTGAGAAGTTTTGAGTACGAATCTTCTTTCCAATACCCGGATTACGCGCAAGTTCAAAGCCCTGTCAGAAAAAAAACGTAAGGCTTTTGTTGCTTTCTTGACGGGCGGAGACCCAGACTTCGATACCAGCAAACAGTTGATTTGCGGATTGCCCAAGGCAGGTGTTGATGTAATTGAAATTGGAATTCCATTTTCCGACCCCATGGCGGACGGACCTTCGATTCAGGCTTCCAGCCAGCGTGCACTCAAATCTGGCATGACGCTACGCAAAACACTGGAGCTGGTTCGTCAATTTCGAGAAACGGATGATGTGACCCCGATCATATTGATGGGATACTACAATCCAATTTACCGCTACGAGCCAAATCGTTTTGTGCATGATTGCGTTTCTAGTGGTGTAGACGGACTGATCATCGTCGATTTGCCACCCGAAGAAGACAGCGAATTGTGCGATCCTGCACTGACTGCCGGACTGCATTGGATTCGTCTCGTCACCCCAACTACCGATGACGACAGAATCGCAACGGTTCTCCATAACGTGAGCGGATTCGTCTACTACATATCAGTTTTAGGGGTCACTGGTACCCGCACAGCCATGGCAGACCACGTTGGTGAAGCGGTACTTCGGCTACGAAAACACACCGAACTTCCTCTCGCGGTCGGATTCGGAATCAAAACCCCAGAACATGCGAAGTCTGTAGCCAATAAAGCTGATGGCATCGTCATTGGTTCTGCAATTGTTGATCTCGTAAAGGAGAACATTGACGAAGACAATAAGCCGAATTCAAGGCTTGTTAAATCCGTTCACGAATTCGTACGAAATATCGCTGACGCGGTAATAACGGTCTAATCAGAAAATTCCGAGGAAGCGATTTTCCATCGCTTTGTCAGAATAGAAAGACTTGGTTCTCCTAATTCAACTGCTCTACCGACTGAGCTATGCGGGCTCAAGGCCCGCTCAGTTCGAACGGGGAATGAGTACGATTATTTCGAGCTAATCGTTCAACGGCTGTAAAGGGTACAGTTACTAGAAATAACAGTACCTGCGGCAAGAGGGCGCTAACAGCATCCACTAGCGGTAACAAATCGCTAGGAGTCTAAATATTGAAAAGGATAGCGATCTGCGCCACTAAGGGAGGTGTTGGTAAGACTACACTCACCGCCAACCTTGGCGCAATCATAGCATCCAGCGGCTATCGCGTTCTATTGGTCGATGCCGCGACCCACAGCCCTTACTTTCTAGTTTCTACCAGCTCGCCGAAAGTTCGGGAAAGACCGGATTTACTGAACTTCTGACCTCATCTCGCACCCCCGAACCTGCTCAGACAACAATTGAGGGGTTATACATAATCACTTCAGATGACCCACAAGGATCACTGGAATACCAACTATTACACATCCCCGACGGCTGCTTGCGAATTTCGCACGCCAGTCATGCGAGTAGCGCTACAAAACCTCGTGTATTGCTGATGGGCGGAAGCCTTTACTAATCCCGGCTCCCGCGATGAGGATATATGAAAGCATCTCGGCCATACCGAATCGATTCATATATTCAAGCCGGGCGGTCTGAACGCAAGTCGACCGTCCGGCTCCGCGACTGGCGGACGAACAACGAAACGTTTGTTGCAGCACCGAGTTTACTCGACTAGGAGTTCATTCTTATTTAATGGAAATTTCAGTCGACTATACACATCGAGATCTTGCGGCGAATATGTGGCAGAACAATGGTGAGAAATAGCTGAGTTTGGTCGATACAAAAATGGAGGGTATTGAGCCCTCAATTTTTTCTTGGAGTCAGCTATGAACAATGAGTCAATTCCCCTGTTCGCTAACCTCCCTATACTTGGCAAAACTCAGTTCCATTTTTTTATCGAAATAGTTTCCATCTTCATCATGAACGAGTTAAGAGAGGGGAGATAGATGTTCTCACTGCTAAGCTCTGTATAATTCTGCGCTTTAGACATGAGAGGAAAAAAATAACTTCTCTCAAACAGGTACGATTGGTGGTTGTTTTTGTGGTGCACGAAATTCCAACGGATGTGCGAAACCTGATTCGCGAAATATTTTCAGATATGAATGATGAAGTCACGACTGCGATTAGTGAACAGCCCGGAATTCAAGAACAAACACTAGACCATATGCTCGTGAGTGCGATGAATCGTGTTCCATCAACCATTTCACCTGAATCAGGAACAGCGTTTGCAATCGATACGCACTGGCTAGGCGGAAGACGCTTCTATCAGGGCCGGTGGGAAATCTCTGACATTGCATTGGTAGCGATACTCCGTCGCAAAGGACAACTAGTCTGGCGAAAAGTGGCTTTGTTGCAATCAAAACGTCTCTATTCACGAGATATTGGGGTTGCTGAACTGGAAACCTACGACGAAATTGTCGGCATCGGTAGATTGATTGATCAACCCACTCCACAAGTGCCACTTTATCATCAGCGGGCTTTTTCATTTACAAATGAGAGTAAATATGAGGCACTCCTACCCGATGACCATCAAGTTAAAAACATTGATAAATATTCTCAAGATCGATCAATGCCTGTGTACTACTCTTTCTATAATCCATTGACTATCCCGTTCGAGGGTATCGTTCCACAAACACACGGAGTGCGCTTGGACAATGAAAACGAAATTGGGTGCCGAGTAATTAGTGTCTGCCAGAAAACGTTTAACACATTGATAATAATGATTAATCATGTCATTCTATAAAGTGAAGATTTTGCTGGTTTGTGGTATTTGGCAACGAAATTCGCCTTTGAACCCGTTAATCCGCCAAAACCGAAATTTCTTCGTTTGAAAATATCGGATGATTGTTCTTTATTATCAATGTGATGTAGAGTTTTCTGACGAACACTAATTAGATCAACCGAAGTGCATGAGATTCTATCACTACTAACAAGAAGCCCTACTTATACCGAAATTAATAGCATTGACAATACACAACACCGTGGTTGGCGAATTGAACACTTTGTGGCTGATGAATTTCTCCAGTGTTCCGAAGGACGAAGATTTGACGAGGCTGAACATGAGGATCTGTATAGGCTAATGTACCGACGCTCCGCGCCAATTAGTGCAGCAATCGTTTTTAAAATAGATCTTCCATCGAATGAATCTGAACGACCCGAGTAGTTTAGGGCGAAACGCAGTCGTACTCACATTTGGATAGCTACTATCTTGAGTTTTTTCGAGTGATAGAATCTTTTCATATTCCCGTCGAGCGCAGCTTTGCGCAACCCACAGCTGAGCACCTTAGAGAGCTGGAGCATCGGACATGGATGGACAGCCACTACCTACCTCAAAGGATGGGATGGACCGAAATTCTTCCTAACAAAAGAACGGTCGTGCTAGGGGAGGCAGAATGCGGAAAAACACATGAATTCCTGCGACAAGTTAAAAATCTGAGGAAACAAGGTAAGTTCGCGTATTTCCTGCCTTTGGAGCAACTTCATAATCAAGAAATTCGAGATGTTCTCTCTTCTGAAGACGAATGTAGTCTCACCAAGTGGTTGCAGCAAACTGGAAGGGAAGCCTGGTTCTTCCTGGATGCGGTTGATGAACTGAAGCTTCGAGAAGGTAGTTTCAGATTTGCACTTAAAAAACTAAAGAGAGAAATAGCCGAAAAAGCTGAATTCGCACATATATTCGTGTCTTGTAGACCCGCTGACTGGAATAGTCATCTAGACAGTTCAGAATTCGAACGGCACTTTCCAATTCAGACGACGCGAAAGGAAGTTGATCCATCAGTGTCGGCGAAAGTTGTTTCTGCCAATTCTGCTCAAAAAGAAAAATCTGTTCTGGTTTCCGACGAGCAAGCAAATTCAGCAACGAGAGACAAAAAGCCCAATGTGCTGATACTGTTGCCGCTGACACCGAATCAAGCAATAGAATTCGCTACTTTCTACGATAGGGAAATAGCTAAAGGCCTCAAAGAAGAGATTGAAAAAAGGGAAGTCTGGCAACTATTTCAAACACCAGCTGACATCATTGATGGGATGGCCCGAATTGAAGAAGTCGGCGAACTAGGTTCATTGCAAGATCAAATCTCATCCGGCATAGCCCGAAGGCTTCAAGAACGCCCCGGTAGAAAGAGTGTTCTGTCTTTGGATAAGGCAAGGTCCGGTGCGGAAAGACTCGCTTTGGCGTTGTCTCTAATGAAACGACAGTCTTTGGCGATCGGAAATGTATCCTCTGACAACAAGCAACTCGATGTGGCCCATATCCTGAGCGACTGGACAGTGCAGGAGCAACAAGATTTCCTCAGACGAGGGATATGCAACTCTTCAAGCATCAACGCTGTTAAATTCCATCACCGCACTACCCAAGAGTTCTTAGCGGCAGAGCACTTGAATATGCTTATATCGAAAGGCCTGCCGCTCAGTGCGGCTATGCATCTGCTGTTTTGCGAAACCTTCAGTGAAAAGGTTGTTATCCCCTCAATGGAGCCGGTGGCGACGTGGCTCGCACTTTGGAATAACGATGTTCTGGCTGAGATAAAAAAACGCAAACCGCAACTGCTTTTTCGGCAGGGTTTGCCAGCCTCGATGACGACATCGTTGCGTACGGATGTTTTGCGGCATTTTGTCTCTTCCTATCAGGGAAAATACTTGCGCGGTGTAGGTGTGAGTATCAGCGACGTGACACGACTCGGTCACAGTAATCTGGGACCAGTTGTCGAAGAGTTGTGGCCCACTGCGTATAAAGGCTACGACACCCGCGAGTTGTTATTGAAGTTGATTTGGCTTACCCCGCTACCTTCTTGTACACAACATTCGCTCGATGCAGCGCTGGATATCGATCTGCCGACCCATCATCGAATTTATGCCTGTCGAGCAGTTTTGACAGCTGGAACTGATAAGCAGAAACGCATGCTAGGTGAGACACTAATGAACAGCCAATGGCCTGAAGAATTGGTCTACTCGATAATCCCTGAACTTTATACTTGCAGTCTGAATATTGACGAAGTGGTAACACTCGCGACAAAGACTAATGAAATCCCGAATTTGGTGGGTGGACTAGGTTACACCTTGCACTCATTAATTCGGAACAAGGAAGTTGGTATCGAGCAAGCTCGGTCACTCCGGGCGGCATTTACGGCAAAGATTTGGGAAAGCAGAAATGAAGATTGCCGTTTAGATCAATGCCATTCCGCGTATGACCATTTTACCGACGCTATACTGGCAGGTTGCGCGCGCGATACTAAAGTATCATCTTCCAAAGAAATCTCGAATTGGGCTTGGTCGCTCACTATCGCGTTGCATTTCGGGGAGCGAAAGCAATTCATAATTGCGAGAGAAGACCGTGAATTGATCAGTACTCGTCTTCGGGATGAATTACAGCTCCGTGAAGCGTACTTCTGGAAGTCTTTATACCTGGCTGATGAATTAGAGCCAGAAAGAGAACCGTGGCTAAGGTACGTACAGGTGTCCCACCACGACAGTATATTGGGCCAAATGACTGAGGCGGATATTCCTTGGTTGTTCAATGCCCTAGAAGATGCTTCTCACCAAGAACGGCGCCCTGTTGCATTCTATGTTTCGATGAAAATTTGGACGGAAATCGGGAACAACAATATTACAAATGGTGTTTATTCCCGAATTACCGATTTGCCGAATCTAATCAAAGAGTATGAGAAATATTTGAATCCGCCGCCCGCAGAGCATCTCGACAAATCGGTTCGCGAGCACGAAAAGTGGGAGAAGAAACGAAGGAAAAAAGAGAATAAAAGGCTTGCCAGTTGGGAAGAATGGCGTCAGGAAATTCGGAGCGATCCAAGTTTAATGTTGACTGAAGACAGAAAGGAAAATACTCTTTTCAATCTGTATCAGTGGTTGAATATGGATGAACGTGAACGAGTCGATGGTGCTCGGTGCAATTGGGACGCGAATATAGTCCGTGATAATTTTTCAGAGAAGTTCCTGCGACTGGTCAGACCAGCACTCGCCGACTTTTGGCAACAGTCAACACCAAAGCTCTGGAGCGAGCGCGAAGCTGGCAATAGAAACATTTATCTAATAAGTTGGCTCCAAGCTCTCATGGCAGTGACTAGTGAAGCTGATAATTCTGATTGGGCGCACAAATTGACTGAAGACGATGCCAAACTCGCGGCGCGCATATCAATGTTGGAACTGAACGGTTTTGCCGCATACTTGCCGACTTTGGAAAACGCGCACCCTAAAGCAGTTTGTGAGGTCATAGTCGAAGAACTGTTGTCACAAATATCGCAGATGTCGGAGAATGAAGAATGTCCATTAATTCAGGACGTGAAAGTTTTTGGCACGGATAAAATCAAACGTGAAGCAGCCAAGGTTCTTGGACAAAAACTCGGCGACTGGCCACATGAGATGAAACTTAGCATCCGCAATGCGTTGAGTTACTCTACCGAATTAATCATCGATTTTGGTTCGGATGACATCATTGACGCTGCGGCATCCCACGCAAAGCGACATCTGACAACTACAATGACTGGTGAGTACGCGGCAGCATGGTTACAGGTTTTGACATTAGTTGATCCTAGCGCCGGATGTCGGCGTGTCTTGGAAGCAACCGCCACACTGGAAGATAAAACCCAAAAATCGAATGCTGTCTTGATTTTTGGTACGGTGTTTGGGGGCAGACAGGGTGCTACACGCAGACCTGATTTCTCTTCTTTGCCAGTTGCGGAGCGAACAGGCCTGATTTTTCAACTTGTCCTCCGTGTCTACGAAGTTGCTCCTCCTTCGTCGGATGTCCAACACAAAGGCGCTTACTCGCCAGATATTCGCGACAACGCTGAAGAAGCGCGCAGGTATTTATTCGAACTGCTAGTGAAATCTGAGGGTGCTGAAGCCCACAGCGCGTTGCTTCAACTTGCCAAACTGAATGACTTTGCGGACATGAAAGATCGGTTGCGGCAAATGGCCACCGAAGTAGCCGCTAGACAAAGTGAACAGGAACCGATGCCTCTCGATGCTTTTCGATCACTTGTTCAAGAACAGAATTTGATACCAACAAATAATCGGTCCATTCACAATGTAATGCTTAATAGACTGGAAGACTTCTTTCACTATGTCAATGAGAGCGAATTCTCGATCCAAAGTACCCTTCAGCGAATCGAAGAAGAAACAGAGTTGCGCCGGAATATCGCTGGCAGGCTTAATGATCATCGTCGCGGCGCCTACACGGTTAATCAGGAAGCTGTAAAGAAAGGAGAAAAACGCACCGATATTAGACTGATTGCCACGAAAGTGGATATCGAGGCGGTAATTGAACTCAAACTGAACAAAAAGAATGGCCGATGGAGTGGTTCTAATTTGGAAAAGGCGTTGAGGTATCAACTTGTAGAGCAGTACCTAAGTCACGAACGATGTCGTTCCGGATGTTTACTTATCTGCATGCGGGAAAGTCGTAAATGGAAAAATCCAATTAGAGGTAATCTGATGAATCTGGACGAAACTGTCGATTGGCTGCAAGGAATTGCTGATGAGATTATGAAAAAAAGACCAGAACTCTTGATATCAGTAAGGGGTTTGAACCTGTCCATTTGACCCTCCAATTTTCAAATCAACAAGTCGGAATCGCCTGGTCTGTCTGAACTTCCGACCAATTTCGAATTTCCTTGCGGGTACACAGCATAAACGCCAACTCATAATAAATACCAGTGTCTAATAATTCATGATTTATCGGACACCTGAAAAAACCCTTTTCAGACGTTTATTAAATCTTTAAAACAGCTATAATGGACACTCATGTCCATAAATCGATTTAATAGACAGTTCTGAAGCATGAGATTGTTCGGCTACGCCCGCGTTTCCACTAGTCGCCAGGCCCTGGACAGTCAGGTTCGCGTTCTGCAGGAAGCTGGCGTAAAACCGCACCGCATCTTCACCGACCAGGTGAGCGGACGTTCGCTCGAGCGCCCGGGCCTCAACACGCTGCAGCAGAAAGTGGAAAATGGCGACGTGATCCTGGTCCGGAAACTCGACCGGCTGGGACGCAACACTGCTGACATGATCCGGCTGATCCAGGAGTTCGACCAAAACGGCGTGGCCGTGCGCTTCCTGGACGACGGCATCACTACTGAAGGAACCATGGGACGGATGGTGGTGACCATCCTTTCTGCAGTCGCCCAGGCGGAGCGGGAGAGAATCCTGGAGCGCACCAACGAGGGCCGACTGGAGGCGAAAGCCAATGGCGTCCGAATGGGGCGTAAGCCCAGCATCGACCGCGACCGCGTTCTCAAGCTGCATCGCAAAGGCTTGGGAGCGACGGAGATCGCCCGGCAGATGCGGATCGCGAGATCCTCCGTCTACAATATCCTGAACACACCAAGCAGCATGCGTCTGCAAACTTGACAAGGAGTTTCAATCCATGGCACAAATCAACCCTAAAATTACTATTAGATCTGTATATTTTGGAATGCTGTTGCTAAGTGCAGCTGTGATGATTTTAACGGTTCGTTTGACAGTCGCATCCGAAGTGGTGGATGCGCTTAAAGCGTACGCCGAGCAGGGAGATGCTAGTGCGCAGTTCAGGCTGGGTCTCATGTATGACTATGGTCGCGGTGTTCCCAAAAACGATGCCGAGGCAGTGCGATGGTATCGCATGGCCGCCGAGCAGGGAGATGCTAGTGCGCAGTTCAGGCTGGGTCTCATGTATGACTATGGTCGCAGCGTTCCCCAGAACTATACCGAGGCAGTGCGATGGTATCGCATGGCCGCCGAACAGGGATTAGCCGAGGCGCAGTTCATTCTGGGTCTCATGTATGACGCCGGCGAAGGCGTTCCCCAAAACGATGCCGAGGCAGTGCGATGGTTTCGTATGGCCGCCGAACAGGGGAATGTCAAGGCGCAGTCCAAACTGGGTATCATGTATACCAATGGTCGCGGTGTTCCCAAAAACGATGCCGAGGCAGTGCGATGGTATCGCATGGCCGCCGAACAGGGATTTGCCAGGGCGCAGATCATTCTGGGTCACCTGTATGCCCTGGGCCAAGGCGTCCCCAAGGATGATGTTCACGCCTATGCCTGGGTGAACATTGGTGCCGCGCAAATCGGTAGTGAAGAGAGTGGGAAACTTTTGGAAGCCATCGCCGAAGGAATGACAGCTTCTGCCATTACAAAAGCCCAGAATCTGTCACGCGAATACTGGGAAGCCTATGGGCCTAATCGGGCTTCGTCAGAATAGCGAAGATATGAATCCGCGAAAACATACATGTTCGCACCGCGATTCCAGCTGACTATTCACTGCCACCACCACCAAAACCTCTCAGCACCTAGGGACCGGACGATCCACCGTCTACAAGATTCTGCAAAGAACCGTCGATCCACCCCTGTAACTTTAACGGCAAGCGGGACAACTGTAGAATTTACGGGGTATCTATGACCCCTTCGGAGTTTCCTTTCGAAATTACGCGCATAATCCAAAGTGGCAATGGGACGGCGGTATATACTAAATTCCTTCAACTTTGCACGAATTAGATGAACCAGTTAGATAGTAGCGAGTGGAGCGAATATACCAATGAGCAATGGATTCCAAAGAGTATTGGATCATATCCGGTCTATCGCAGGGTCTGAAGCAGAAAAAGGACGTCTCTTTGAGCGTCTGATTAAAACATACTTCACTTTGGATCCAATCTATCGGGATCGGTTCACCAACGTTTGGTTATGGCCTGAATGGGCTGCTACAAGTCCCGATTTCGATGGTGCAGACATTGGTATTGATTTAGTTGCAGAAGAACGTGAAGGCGCTGGATACTGCGCCATTCAGTGCAAGTGTTATGCACCTGGTACCCGAATCTCAAAGACGCATCTGGACTCTTTCATATCCGCTTCGGCTCGGGAACCATTCACAGCACGAATCGTCGTTGATACCGGTGATAGGTGGGGACCGACTGCCGTAAAAACAATCACAGGACTGAAGCCTGCATGTGCGGTACTTCGCTTCGATGATTTGGCAACTCATCCATTCGACTGGCCAAATTTGGTAAATGAACAACCAGAAGCGCTGGCATTTCGAACTGAACCATTCAATCTAAGACTTCATCAAAAAGCTGCATTCGACGACGTGTTAAGTGGGTTTACCAAACGCGATCGCGGAAAACTAATCATGGCATGCGGTACCGGAAAAACCTTCACTGCTTTGCGCATCGCGGAAGCGGTCGCGGGAATTGGGGGACGGGTGTTATATCTTGTACCGTCGATCTCACTTTTCCAACAATCCATGCGAGAGTGGGCGACGCATCGAAAATTAGTGCACCGTTACATTGGAATCTGTTCCGATACTCGAGCGGGTAAAAACGATGAAGATGCCTCTCTTCAGGAGCTGGAAATCCCGGTAACTACAGATCCAGTTTCGATTTCCCGGACACTCCAGAACACTTCCAAAGATGCCCTGACAGTGGTGTTCTGCACTTATCACTCACTTGAACTTATTGAGAAGGCACAGGATGATGGTGCCCCAGCATTTGATCTCATAATTTGCGATGAAGCGCATCGAACGACAGGAATCGAACACCCTGACGACAGCACTTCCCCATTCGTTCTTGTCCATGATGAGAAGAGAATCCGGGCAAGTAAACGCCTCTATATGACCGCCACAGCACGTCTTTATACCGAAAGTGCGAAATCAAAAGCCGCGCGGCATGACATAGAGGTGTACTCCATGGATGATCCGGCAAGCTATGGTCCCGAGTTTCACCGTCTGCAATTTTCTCGGGCGGTAGAACAAAACCTGCTATCGGACTACAAGGTAGTAGTCCTTGCCATGTCCGAACAACATGTCGATAAAACTTTACAGGCTCATTTGGCATCCATTGGCGGAGAGATAAACCTCACAGATGCAGCTCAGATCGTCGGTTGTTGGCGAGCACTGCAAAATCCAGAAAACAATCGCTTGGATAACGGGGCAATTCGCCCCTTGAGTAGAGCCATTGCATTTACCAACACAATCCTGTCCTCCAAAAGGCTGGAGACACATTGGGACGGTATTATCGAACAGGCGATTGGCTTGCTTCCTGAGGACGATCAAGCGAGGGCTCTACGTTGCGAAACCCGCCATGTCGACGGGCAGCATCATGCTTTGGAACGAAGGGCTCGTATTGAGTGGCTGAAAGGATCGAGCGATAGGACCTGCCGAATTCTCTCGAACGCACGCTGTTTGTCTGAAGGTATCGATGTCCCAGCGCTTGACGCGGTTTTGTTTATGAATCCACGTAGAAGTCAGGTAGATATTGTGCAAGCGGTGGGTCGAGCCATGCGCAAGTCGGAAGGCAAGGAATATGGATACATAATTCTACCTATTGTAGTACCAGCAGGCGCAGACCCGGCGACCGTGCTCGACGATAATGAGAGGTTCGCTACGGTTTGGGGTGTGCTGCGTGCACTACGATCTCACGATGACCGCTTTGAAGCTGAAATAAATCAGATCGACCTAAACAACACTCCGACCCCCCGGATCATATTCAGTGGTGATGGCTTCAACGGACACGATTTGACAGATGATCCAGAGTTACTGTTTCCTGCACTTGATCTGCCCCCCGGCGCAATCTACGCCAAAATAGTTGAAAAGTGCGGAGATCGAAAATACTGGGAGACATGGGCCAAGGATGTTGCAGCCATATTTGCCCGTTTGTTTACTCGAATAAATGGGTTGCTCGAGGATCCTGAAAACGACACTTTACTCGAATGGTTCGGGGCCTTTCACGATGAACTTAAAGTATCAATTAACGAGTCAATTACTCGTGATGACGCTATTTACATGATGGCGCAGCATATTATTACCCGACCGGTTTTTGAGGCTCTCTTCGAAAAGTACGATTTTGCAGGTAAAAACCCAGTATCGCAATCGCTTGATTCACTGAACAGGGATTTTGGGGAATTCGGACTGAAAAATGAAACGCGTGATCTGTCAGGCTTCTATGAAAGTGTTCAACTGCGTGCACGTGGTCTGGATAACAGTGAAGCGCGACAACGTGTATTGATGGAGCTGTACGAAAAATTCTTCGCCACTGCGATGAAGAAAGATGCGGAGCGTTTAGGCATCGTCTACACTCCAGTAGAGGTCGTTGATTTCATTCTTGCAAGTGCCAACTGGGTACTAGACGATCAATTTGATCGATCATTGAGTGACGACGGGGTCCATGTTCTAGACCCTTTTACCGGTACAGGAATTTTCATTGTACGGTTACTGCAGTCGACGCTGATTGGAGACACAGACCTCAATAGGAAGTTCCGAGAAGAGCTTCATGCCAATGAAATCGTTCTGCTTGCGTATTACATTGCTGCAATTCATATCGAAGAGGCATTTCACGGCCGCTTGGGCGATGATAAATCTTATCAACCATTTAACGGAATCGTTCTGACTGACACGTTCAATCTACATACAGATAGAACGGGGTTCCCAAAGGTCTGGTTGCCTGATAATAGTGAACGCGTTGAACGTCAGCAAGAGTTACCCATTCAAGTAGTTGTAGGCAATCCACCGTGGTCGGCAGGCCAGCGAAGTTCAGCGGACGACAATCCAAACGTAGACTATCCAGAACTTGAGACGCGAATAGCTGAAACTTATGTTGAACATTCGACTGCAACACTAAAGAACAGTCTCTATGACACCTACAAGATGGCGATTCGTTAGGCTTCTGATCGTATCGGGGAACAGGGAATTGTTGCTTTGGTAACCAATGGTTCGTGGATAGACGGCAACGCAGATTCTGGTGTGCGAGCATGTTTAGCAAAAGAATTCAATGCGGTTTATGTTCTGAACCTTAGGGGAAATGCTAGGACATCTGGTGAATTACGACGTGCTGAAGGTGACAATGTATTTGTCCAAGGCTCTCGTGCCCCAGTGGCCATTACGATTCTGGTGCGAAATCCGAGCGCAGATCATGAAAGCTGCCATATTCTGTACCACGATATCGGAGACTATCTTAAGCGCGAGGAGAAGCTTTCGAAACTACGAGAAGCGGGTTCAATTTCAGGTATTGATAACTGGCAAGATATTTCACCCGATAAACACAATGATTGGATTAATCAACGTGACGAAGCATTTGAAAAACTTTACCCGATAGGGTCGAAAGAAGCCAAAGCAGGAAAGACTGACAACTCAATATTCAAGCTGTTCAGCAATGGTTACAAAACCAGTCGAGATGCCTATATCTACAACTTTTCCCACCAAGCCTGCGGGAAGAATGCCCGCGCTATGATAGATGATTACTTGGGTGCTTTGCAGGAACTGTCAACGGGAAATCAGGGCAGTTTAAATCTGGATGAGATTATCGAGAAACATTCGTCGAATGTTCGGTGGGATCAAGCTTTGGAAGACAATCTGAAACGTAAGAAATCTGTCAAGTATTCGTCAGACAATATTTGGAAAACACAGTATCGACCATTTTTCAAGCAGCACTGCTATGTCGAATATGTATTAGTCAATAGGAAATACCAGATGGATCGCATATTTCCAACGAACGAGAGCAAAAACCGAGTAATTTGCGTACCAGGTGTCGGATCAACCAAACCGTTTTCTGTGCTTGTTGTCGACAGAATGCCAGACATTCAGTTTATGTTTAATGGACAATACTTGCCAAGGTATCGGTACGAACAACGAAATGAGAAACAACAAAATTTACTCGATGACAACAATGACGTAAAGCACGTTGACAATATATCTGACACCGCACTAAGAAAGTTTAGAGTTCACTACAACGACAGCACAATCACAAAGGATGCAATTTTCGATTATGTCTATGGCATTCTCCATGACTCGATGTACCGAGAACGTTTCGTAAGCGACCTGACAAAAGGGTTGCCCCGAATACCAATGGCATCGGAATTCTACGCTTTCGCTGATGCCGGTCGCACACTAGCTAAATTGCATCTTGATTATGAAACCTGTGAAGAATATCCCCTGCACACTGAAAAAATTCATACCAGAATGCTTCGTGAAGAACTCTATCGAATTACTGAGCGCAAGATGCGATTTGCTGATGAAAATAAGACTTCACTAATTGTTAATGACTATATAAAACTCACCGGAATTCCTAGTGAGGCACATAAGTATCAAGTTAACGGGCGTACTCCTATTGAATGGTTCATTGACCGGTACAAAATTACCCGAGACTCGTACAGCGGTATAGTCAACGACCCAAATCACTGGTTCGACAGCCCAGAAGATATCATCTCATCATTCAAGCGAGTTGTATATTTGAGCTTAGAGACTGTTCGCATTGTCGAAGCGTTGCCAAACCTCTCATACACCGAAGAGGTACATGACAATATCGAAAATGATCTAGAACCAGTGATCTAACAAACATTTCAGTTGAATTGAAAAACAGGATCAAGTAGTTCCAATTTGTTCGAATTCTGGGGGAACACCTGTAATTTTCTGAGAGAATCTTCGGAGCTACAATTTCGCCCTTGATGCCTTGACATACTTGTACAAAGTCGGTTTTGAAATCCCCATCATCTGACAGATCTGGCTCCCGCTGTAATTTCTTTCGAGGTAGAGTTTAACCACTAGTTTCCGCTTCTCGGAAACTAGTGAAGGTGGCCTGACACCCTTTCGTCCTCTCGCCCGAGCAGCATGCAGACCTGCTAGAGTTCTTTCCTTGATGAGGTTACGCTCAAACTCTGCTAACGCTCCGAACAGATGAAAAATCAACTTACCGCTACTTGTTGAGGTATCAATCGATTCATTAAGGGATTTCAACTGAATCCCATTGGATTCCAGTTTGGTAACAGTGTCAATCAAGTCGCGTAGAGATCTACTGAGTCGGTCCAGTCTCCAAACCACCAGCGTGTCACCTGCTCGGGCAAATTGGAGAGCTTGCAACAGCTCCCGTCGCTCGATAATGGAACCGCTCAATTTATCCTGAAATATGCGCTCACATCCTGCATCTATTAGGGCATCGATCTGCAGTTCCAAGTGCTGTTCATCGGTGGAAACTCGCGCATACCCGACCAGCATAATCCGCTCCTTAAACAGTAAATAAACTCATGGAACATGTCTCGTAAATTTACGTAGATATGTTTACCGAGTTTATTTAGTGTCTGTCAGAGAACGCTTAACCCATTGATAATATTAAATAATAACAGGATATTTTGAACGAAGATCAGGAAAATAGCATATAATTGAGGAAAAATCACCTGAAACCGGTAAATCTTCGAGGAATTCGAGCGATGAGAAAAATCGAAAACAGTCAGATGGAGTTTGGCGAGATCGCAATAGGCAAGATTGACATCGATGCCAAGTCTCGGGACGACATTCCAGCGCTACTCAAGGGAATTCAGCACATTTACACCCAGCCGCAAATTCGCGAGAAGATATTTTCACTGCTGCAAGAGCAGGTTAGGGCGGACGTCAATCTGGATGTAGGTCGACCGGGCATGGATTTATGGCGCGTGTTCGTTCTTGGGGTGGTCAAACAGGGATTGGGTTGCGATTTCGACCGCTTGCAGGAGCTTGCAAACCAGCATGACACGGTTCGCAAGATGCTGGGTCACAGTGAGAGTTTCTACAAAGACAAGTCGAGTTACTACCATTTGCAGACGCTGATCGACAATGTGTCGCTGCTCGGTGCGCAGTTGTTGTCCGAGATCGGCAAGGTAGTGGTTGAAAGCGGACACGAGGTGGCAAGAAAAAAGCCTGGCGCGCCATTGCGCGGGCGCTGTGACAGTTTCGTAGTTGAGACCGATGTGCATTATCCGACGGATGTCAACCTCTTGTACGATGCAGTGCGTTGTGTGATCCGGGATGTGGCGCGGGCCGCGGAAAGATGCGGTTGGACCGATTGGCGTCAGCATCGGCATCTGCAGAATTCGGTGCGCCGGCTATACAACCGGGTGCGCAAATCAAAGGGACGCAGAGACACCAGCAAGGTGAAGGAGTATCTTCAATATTGCAAGTGGATTGCGGAGCGAGCGGAGCATGACGTTGTGAGTCTGGAGCAGTGTGAATCAGCGTCGTTGCTGACGTTGCTTGCGATTCACAGAAATCTTGGCCATGCCCGTCGCCAGTTGGATCAGGTCGAGCGTCGGCTGCTGCACGGCGAAAAGATTCCCCATGATGAGAAGGTGTTTTCGATATTTGAACCGCACACCCGCTGGATCTCGAAAGGCAAGGCCGGGGTGCAGGTGGAGTTGGGGGTTCCGGTGTGCGTGGTCGAAGATCAGTTCCAGTTCATTGTGCATCACAAGATTCTGTGGCAAGGCTCAGATGTGGATGTGGCCGTGTCGATGGTGGAGGAAACCCAGGCTCGATTTGCGGATTTTCGCATGTGCAGTTTCGATCGTGGATTTCACAGTCCGTCCAATCGCCGGCGATTGGATGAGATACTGGATCTCAATGCGCTGCCGTGCAAGGGTTATTTGAGCAAGGCGAATCAGATGCGCGAGCAAGAGCCCGGCTTCGCGGCAGCACGCAAACAGCATCCGGCAGTGGAGTCGGCGATCAACAATCTTGAGCATCGAGGTTTGGACCGGGTGCGCAGTCATGGTGCCGGCGGCTTTGATCGCACGGTTGCGCTGGCGGTGGTGGCGGCCAACCTGCATCGCATTGGCCTGTTATTGCAGCGCACAGAGCGCGAGAATATCCAGCGGCAGAAAAAGGCGCGTTTGCGCGCCGCCTGACGCTGCGGCATCCAATTCGGCGAGCGCCGGAACACTCCCGCTCAGACGGGAACGGGTACCTATACCTGTTTTCTGGGGAATTGCGCAGGAATTGGCAAATTCGCTTTCAAATCCACTGCGCTGCCATCTTTTCAGCGGTTTCAGCTGCAAAAAATAAAAAATGAACCTCGAATTATTACCGAAATCCCGCCATAATGGGGGTTTTCTGCCAGACACTATTTACCGAAAAACTGTCGAATTTGCAAGGAAATTTCCTGATTTTCGAAAAGTAAGAAAAAAACCCGTTTACTTTACTAGTCATTTGAGAATTTAATTCGGAACTCCCCGACGATTAGAGAGATTCCGGCCAGAAGTAGTGCATCGGCGCAAGCCAGTAACTTAACGGGTCCTGTTCAGAGTGATTGCGTTGCAAGGCCAGGTCGGACAGCCAGCGCCTCTCGAAACCCTCCCTTGCGCAAACTGCGCCGATCGCGGCATCCCGCTGATGTTCATCTTTCCAATCAGGGGAAATTCCGAATCTTTTAGCAAAGCTCGCTTCGTCGATTTTAAGCGCACATAGCAGAGCCTTGGGGTGTGTTTCGGTAATCCTTGTATCAGGAAACTTCTGCCTTATTCGGAAGGCCAGCATCGCTCCTCCGACAAGAGCGGCACCCCTGAGGGAGTTCGCCGATTGAACCGTCCCAGGGTGGATTCCGTATTTCTCTCGAATACTTTCGTCAACTCTGCGACCGGCACCTTCACACGACGACCACCACATTGGCGCATCTATGCCCAAGCCGAGTGGTATACCCGTACTAGTTATTAGCTCGACCGCTTCATCCACGGAGGAAACCGTAGCGCACCTCAACCACTTCCCGCCCGTATCAAGAAAAGCTAAACCGAAGTTACCCTTCCCACCGGGGTCGGCACCCATCCAGAATTTTTTCACTAACATCTCCATACGATCTTTATACATAATTATTTAGGGACGACTACTTAAGGGTCAAGAAAAATTCCACGGCGGCTTTGACTCAACAAAAAAAAGAGACACCCCTCTTTTGACGTCGGGCCACCGACAAACTTCATTCTCCAGAATCTACTCGTTAAATCTAGTAACGTGTGCTTCTAGTTTGTTTGTATGTGTAAACAAAAACCCCGTTTTGTTTACTAGATATTTTTGCTGAAATTTGTGTGAAGCAGAAACATATTGATTTGAGCGTGATGCGTAACCAGAAATGTTCCAATCAATTGGCATAGCACAAAATGTGACGCAGACATGCGGAGGAAGTGGGAATTAGGATAAGAGTATGACAGAAGATAGACTAACAATTCTTGGTCAAAGTTTTAAATGTAGCTCTCCTAATCTCGCTTGCTCTTCTCTAAGACGCCGATGAGACTCTTGATGAAATTTTAGTTCTATCTCAAACCCGATATAATTTCGATTAAGTTCTCACCCGGTAGTAGCTGGAGGAATACAATGAGATCCGTCCACACGGATCGCTCGGAGGAAGTTGCCGGAAAACCAAACTCTGGAAGTGGACTAAAGAATCTGGGCTGGTCACGATAATTACCGACCTTTGGATATGCTACTAATCATTAAAGTACTTCTTCACTTTCAAACTTGCAGCTGCCACACACAAGTTTATCCGATTGCCCAGATTACAGTTGGTATCCCACCGTTATTTACCTTTCACACTGAACTAAAGTTTTAAATCGCGTATACAAGCTAGAATTGGGTAGTAGTCTGAATTTATAGTAGAAAGGCAAATTATGAGCGTTCGAATACAAAATTTTGAAACTACAGCCAAGGAGTTGTCACGCAGCCCACTCGGGATCATCGCCCTCTTCATAGTATTGGTGTAGTTGTGAATTCATTGACTATAGACCTTAAAGACTCGTTTATGGAACTTGTTTGTGAATTAAATCAACGCGTTGTACATACATCCTGACAACCCCAAGCGTCACCATTCATAGCCACCACCCACGCCTCTAAATGTCCGTATCCCCGTCGCTCATGACCCCGGACTCCATGCACCGCATGTATCCAACAATGTCATGATGAGTTCGGACATCCGATTCCCTGAGACGCTTCGCTCAGCATTGCGCGATGGCGGGCTGGTCGTTTTCGCTGGCGCTGGGGTCTCCATGGGAACCCCCGCCTGCCTGCCTGACTTCAAGACGCTCACGGACTCGATCGCCAGGGGCACTGGTGAGACACGATTCGATAGCGAAACCGATGACGCCTTGCTCGGCCGGCTGCACAACGCCGGTGTGCGAGTCCACGACAGAGCCGCTGGACTCCTTCAAACCAACCGCTGCGGCAACCAGCCGAGCCCCACCGCTCTACACCGCGATCTGGTGCGGCTCTATCCGGAACCCGACAAAGTCCGCATCGTCACGACCAACTTCGACCTACTGTTCGACACCGCTGCGCGGGACCTGTTCACTGAGCAACCTGACGTGTTCAAGGCGCCCGCTCTGCCGCTCGGCCGGGAGTTCAACGGGATCGTTCATGTGCATGGGTGCCTCGACCGGCCCCAGGGCATGGTTCTCACGGACGCGGACTTCGGCCGTGCCTACCTGACTGACGGATGGGCCAGCCGCTTTCTCGTCGAGCTGTTTCGCTCAACCGTCGTCATGTTCGTCGGCTACAGCCACCACGACACGGTCATAAAGTACATCGCGCGAGCTCTGCGGGAGAGCGACGCGGGAAGACGTTTTATTCTCACCGACGAAGCCGACGACAACCGGTGGTCGGTCCTGGGCATCGAACCCGTCTACTTCCCCATTGGTGACTACGACCAACTGAATGCCTGTATCCACGACCTCGCCGACTATGCGAGGCGCGGTCTGCTCGATTGGCGCCATGAAATCACCGAGATCGCACGACGCCCACCTTCTCCCGACGCAAGCGAAGTCGAGACCATTCGCGAAGCGCTCGCCGACCCGACTTGGGCGCGCTTCTTTACCGAAGTCGCAACCGACCCTGAATGGCTCGACTGGCTCGAAAATCACGGTTACCTCGCCCCGCTATTCGCGGCAGGAACGCTTAGCGAGCGCGATACCCCGCTCGCAGCCTGGCTCGTCGACAAGGTCGCTTTCGCTCACCCGAAGGCACTTTTTCTCCTTATCGGCCGACACGATATGACCCTCAACCCCTCGCTCTGGCAGGACTTGATCCGGACCCTCGCGTACCGCACCAATTCTCAACTGGACGACGAGACGCTCTCCCGCTGGGTTTCCTGCCTGCTCGCCACCGCCCCGCCATTCCAGGACATCAGTCTCCTTGGGGCCCTAGGACAACGCTGTCTCCAATCCGGCTTGCTCCAACCTCTACTCGAGATTTTCGATGCTATGGCTCGGCACGGCCTCCATCTGAAGCCGCCGTTTTTCGAATTCTATGACGACTTCGCAACGGACTTCGACCTGCCCGAGCAGGACATCGAACTCGAATTGTCCTCGGAAGACGACAACTCCGCGTTGAACGAACTCTGGGAGACCGGGCTCAAGCCACGAGTCGACATCGTCGCCGAGCGTTTGCTGTCGTCCGTTGCAGCGCATCTCGCCGCCCGGCACCGAACGTTTCTCGCCTGGCAGAAAGCGGATCCGAACAGGGATCCCGATAGTCTCGACCGCAAGGCCATCGAACCCCACGAGCAGCGCTTTCGTTACTCCCATGCCGATGTACTGATCGACGCCGCGCACGACTGCCTGCAATGGCTCGCCCGCAACCGTCCCCTGGCTGCGGCGAGGTGGTGTGAGCAACTCACTGCTTCGGGGATACCGCTTCTCCGCCGTCTCGGTGTGCGGGCGCTGTCGCTCAGAACAGACCTCTCCGCCTGCAAAAAACTCGACTGGCTGCTCGCCAACGCGGATCTGCACGACGATGCTGCCGACCATGAACTGTCTTGCCTCCTGCAGGACATCTATCCGCACCTCAACCCGCAACAGCGGCAGCGGACGATCGAAACCATTCTCGCCTTCCACCTGCCCCACGATGAGGACGAGCCAGAAGGAAACCTCACCGTCCTGCATCACTTTCATTGGCTGCAACTGCTCCACGACGCCGACCCCGGTTGCGCCCTAGCCAGCAACGCTCTTACTGACCTGAAAGGACGGTTCCCTGAACTCGTCTCCGGCGACCCGCCCGCTCCAATGCCTCTCTTGAATGTCGAGACACTGCTGTTACGACTGCCCAGCGGTCGGCTCGATGAGTTATTGCCGATCCGACGAGAGAGTCCGAGCAGCCTGGATCGCTATGATCTTCTCGCCAACGTCACACGTGCCGCCCAGCACGAGTTTCACTGGGGGGCCGATCTCGCCCATGCTCTGACCGACGGTCAGCACTGGGACACCGATCTCTGGATCGCCCTGTTCCGCGCCTGGCACAAGGCCCAATTCACCGATGAACAGCTCGAAGAGGTGTTCGGCTATCTTGGCGAGAAAGCGCTATCAGCTGCGCATCCCGCCCGTATCGCCGACCTGCTGCTTGCCTGGCTTGAGGAAGCCGATATCCCGTTCGCCAGCGAATTGCTTTCACGGGCCAACGAAATCGCTTCCCGATTATGGATGGTCATCGACCGGGATTCCGCTCCCGATTCCTGCGATTCCTGGCATTCACTGGCCATCGGCAGGCCCGCCGGAATTCTCGCCCGCTACTGCCTGACACAACGCTCGCTCCTGCGTGAACACCCGGACACGATTCCTCCAACCTTCCTCGACGAAGTCCGCGCGGCTCTCTTGATGATCGTTCAGGACTCCACGGACGCCGGAAGACAAGGACGCGCCATCCTTGCTGGTCAACTCGCATTCCTCGTCGATGTCGAGGAGCAATGGACCCGGAAACACCTGATACCTCGGTTCAGCCAGGACCCTGGCTCGGACGACTACCAGGCGGTTTGGGACGGATTCCTCACAACCGGCCGTATCACCCTGTCAGTTGGCTCGCTGCTGACGGATGCCTTCCTGCAGGCACCTCCCCACATCCTCACTCGGACTTGCAGCCGAAAGATGCTCAACGGGTTCGTCAATCGCTACACCGTGATGCTCGCGCACTTCGCTGACGATCCGGTGGACACATGGCTCCCGGAATTCTTCCACCATGCGACCGAAGACACCCGCCGCCGTTTCGCCTCCGAGATTCACCACCTCCTTCGCCACTCAGACGACGCGCAGCAACGCGAGGCGTGGGAGCGCTGGCTCGAACGCTACTGGAAATACCGCCTCGAAGGTGTCCCGGAGCCTCTCAACGATGCCGAAACCAAACTCATGTTCGCTTGGCTTCCCGCAATCGAAACTCTCTTCGCCACGGCCGTCGAACTCGCGCTGCACATGCCTTCGGTGCCCCTCTCTGGTTCCCAGGCAATCTATGACCTCTGTCGAGGAAATCATGGCCGGGACGCCCCGCACGCCGTCGCGAAGTTGCTCATCCATTTGGGGGAACACGCTTCGCGTGATCCTACCTGGTATCAAGCCGCCGAGTTGATTAGCATCCTTCTCAGCGCCGATATTCCGGACCACCTTCGCAGACAGCTTCAGGAGCTTCTTGCAAGACTTTGACGCGACACCTTGCCGACCCACAGCCGCAAAACCGGATACCTGTGTCTACAACCTGACCACGATCCGCGCGATTCGCCGCATCGGCGGTCTAGGAATCCGACTCTTCTTTCTGACTTCGTTCGTCATCAATCGGTCTGCGCGTTATGGAAAGATCTCTCGTCCATGATCCAATATTCATAGTCGCCAACCGCGTTCTGTCCAAATTCCGTCCGACAACTTCCTGCTCGTTAAACATGTCAACCACGTTAATGACATCTGAAGCTGGAAGAACGTCCTCTGGACGGAACGGTAGCGTCACATAATCTTTCACTTGGTGGAAGACCATGACAAACAACCACGCTCCCATACTAGTGTGAATGGGTCCACCAACAGTGCCTCCAAGAGAATCATGAGAATCATTGGATCTTTCGTCTACAGTGCCTCCAATCGCAGAAGAATAATTGAATCTCCGCGATACCCAACCGACCAAGGAACCGGGCGGGATATCAGCTTCCTTGACGTTCATTACAAGCTCATTAATTGGTTCTGTAGCTCCACACGATAGGAAAACGGCGTTGTCATTCCACATAGGAACTATCCAGAATGGATATGGTTCTGATCGACACAAGAAAACTATTGGTCTATCGAGTTTGCGATAGTCGTCCGAATCAAGTCGCATTGTTCCAATGAACCCGCCCTTGAGTATCTTCTTCTCAGGGTTCATAATCTGTTCCCTGACGGGCTGAAGCCCAATATTCTCGGCAAATTTGTACCCATTCGCACCCATTAGAGAGAACACCATCAGATAAGCAGATTTGATCATGCTGGCGAACTCGAAGTCATCTCGTTGTGGAATCTTGAAGCTTATCCCTTTGTTTGCGTCCAAGTGTTCCTTCGGCGGTAGAAGACCTAATTGAATAGTTCCATTCCGAAATAAATGTTTACGGGCAGGATAAGGTGCGTTTGAGTCATGAGGAGTGAACCGATATGATCTTTTATGCCCAAACAAATCTACAACGATGGGAGCCCCTCGACCTTCTGCCCACTCATTTTTAGCTTTCTCGGACGAATATGCGTGCTGATCTATGAGGCTTGCCTTGTTGTTACATGACTTACATGTCAAACAAATCGGAACCCCGCCCAGAGATTTTGGCGGTGCATGTTCCAATGTCACTTCGGTGCCAGCCACGACGTCTGACGGATCAAATTCAGAAAGACATATGGGGCACCTATTGTTCCCAGCATCAAACAATCGTTGACGCAACCGTCGGTCTCTTCCAGGGCCATGACTAGTTCTTGACATCGTTAAATGCGCTCCTCGACGCCTAATACTTCTTAGTCGGGAACTCGGCCCTCTGTCAACGGCTAGCAACCGAGTCCTCTTCCGTGACCATTTTACCGCCGCACGACGACGACGTCCCTGATTCTTCGCTCGCGGCCATCCCGGACCGCTTCCTTCCTCCCTATTTGCAAGGCTTGGTTACCCGTTGACGACATAATCAGGGAGCGGTCATATATCCGGCTTTTCAATTGAGGGACTGTCTTTGCCCCTCTAGCCTTGATGAAATTCGCACATAGGATCCTTATTAAATTATCGGTTTCTTACAACCTTTTAATTGTTCCGGGTTCTCCTTGTTCCGGCATTTCGCGTTTTGTCATCAATCTGTTTTCTTACCTATGCAATCCCTCGGCAGGTTTCCGGTCGGAAATTGTTCAAGCGTATTTGTGTTGAACACGGTTACAGTGTTGAGTGGTGTTAATCAAGGGATTCTCTGTAGCGTACACACGCTAGCCTCGATATCCTTCCCTCTTCCTATATCCCTGCATAGTTTGAAGCAGGAATACCGATTGCAGCAGATCCGGCACCCGCCGGATAATGGCCAACACTGAAAGCCGTACCGATCCGTAACCAGGTACGCAGGACCCTAGAGGCCCACCGGAAACGTCGCCCAGTGCGACATTAAATAAGTTGGCAGCAAAACTGCCGTTTCACTAATTCCTGCGGGGAGAAATATTCCCACGCAGGGCATGTTGTCCCCGAATAATACATTACGGAGGAAACATGAACTCTAAGCCAACCACTGCGTCGGTAATGACGGGCTTTATCGTCGATGAAGGCTGTCTGTATGCGGTCCTGCAGGAACCCCACCGGCGAAACGCAGTTGCATGATCGTCAAGCTCTAGCTTGGCTCATCAACGAAGCTCGAAAAGCCGACACCCAGGTGCCGAATTTCGAAAACGCTCTTCAGGTATTGACGACAGTCAATATCAAATAGCCCGCCTGGACTCCGGTCCCGGCATCCATCAACCCGTACGGGAACGCACTTTCCGATACGGGCAGTGCCTGCTCCTGTAATCCTTTTATGGAGATTATTAATGGACATCACGCGATACACTTCTGTTCAATTGTCAAAAGACGACGATCGATACCAGGAAAAAACAACGGCCTTGAATGAGGCCGGGTTTTGGTACGATCCAGTTGAAGATAGATGGATAAAACCAGAGCCCCTCGAAGGTAGCGCAGCCGCTTACGCAGCTGGTCAAGATTGGCCAGATGAGAGAACAGGACCTTCGAACCCTCCTGGACGCCGGTGACTTGACCGGCAATCACCAAACCCTGGTTGGCTTCGCAGCCAGCGCAATGGGAATGAAGGCACAAGGCGTGCCGATTGCCGATACTGTTTCCATGGCGAAACAGCATGGCGGGCGAATCCGACTGGACTGGAGCCCTCGCCGTTGGCGAGAAGAGCATTACGGAAATATTCCGACATTCTTCCGGCTTCTCCAGGGATTAAGTTCCCTGGAGAAGATCGGATTCCAGCTGAACCATGACTGTGTCGGGTCCATACAATTAAAAAAGGAGAGACATCACTCTCCTTTTTCTTTTGGAATATCTTGCCTAAACACTACAGCACCCCAAATCCCCTCTCCTTGTAATCCTGAAGTTGTTGTGCGTAAATTGAAACTCGAAATTTATTTTAAGTAAGGAAAGATGACTCTTACCGAATACATACCTATTTTTTTACACCACATCGAAACCCATAGAAAAAACAAACAATCAAAATGTACAAACTGGTCACTGAAAAATACCTGAAGCCAGAGTTTGGAAGTTTGAATATGCTTGACATCAAACGCTCTCAAGTAGTTGCGCTACACCTGAGCCTGAAGGATAAACCGATTATGGTGAATCGCACCATCGCTCTCGGAAGGCGTATGTACACACTCGTACAGACTATCGAAATAGTTGATCCAAATATCAATCCATTCACAAGAATAACTCTTTACAGGGAAATAATGCGCGACCGACATTTAAGCTCATCCGAATACAGCAGGTTGCTGGAAGTTCTGAAGACTATGAAAACTGAAGAAAGTGTCTCTCAATACGCAATTGCTGGAATTAAGGTTTGTTTGTTAACCGGTTGCAGAGCATCAGAGGTCGAAACTATGAAATGGGGAAACATAAACAAAGAGCAAAAAGTTATCAACCTGGATGATTCGAAGACTGGCCCACGGTCAGTAGAGATGACGGAATAAGTTGTAGAAATAATTGAATCAATGATCAGACTATCAAATTGCGAATTAGTGTTCCCAGGAAGATACGGCCGCCAAATATCACTCACGAAAGCCTAGCAGTCAGTGCGCACACGCGCGAGCCTCGATAATTTCAGACTTCATGACCTACGCCACAGTTTTGCTACGACCGCAGCAATGCATGGAGTGCCTATGCCGGTAATTGCAAGATTACTCGGACATTCGACAATATGGACAACAACCAGATACCTACATTCATCCAGAGCAAGCGCCGCTGAAACTGCTGCAATGGTGGGCAGAACCATACTGGAATCCAAAGTCTATACAAAGCGCGACTAGTATGTTCTTAATGAGACTAACCATTGACACTAGGGCAGATTGTAGAATAAAAAATGGAGATTATATACTTGACTAAACCGATGATAATTTGTTCCAGATTCTCCCCGAAAATGAAAATTATTTCGCTTTGGAGGATGATTGAGTCTTTCGACTTGTTTTCCTCTCGCCCTTTTTTTTTATTCTCAGCGGCGGGACCGCAAGCACTTGGCGAGCAATCCGTTGTGCTCTTGTATGCACATCGTCGCTCCCTTTTCGCCGCGGTGTTTCCAATGGAACTTGTTTCTTCAACTTGTCTTCCCGGTCAATGTAACCGTCCATCAACGCCAGACACCAGATCCTTGTTCACCAGCTGCGGACCGACAAAGCCCGCCACAATCGACGCCATCTGAGTGGCTGTGTCGAGCTCGCGAATGTTATGCCGACCGACAAATTCACTGACATACCGGTCCAGATGTTTACGACTCATCTTGTGATAGGTTCCCTTGTGCGCACGCTTGAGCATCGACCAAAACGACTCAATGCCATTGACATGGACATCATCTGCCACATACTCACCGACCGAATGACGCACAAACTGGTGCTTGTAACCGTCCAGCTGCCGATAACCGATAAAATCGTCCGTCATCACACTTGTGCACGCCTCAGCGTGGTCCTCGATAAATCCATGCAAGGTGGTACGCCGAGTGTCATCAATTACCTGGGCGCTGACCTGCTTAGATCCGCGTTCCTTGATGCCAACCACCGCAGTCTTGCCGACGCTGCCGCGCCCGGCCTTCAGTTTGTCGGATTCGTGTTTGTTGCGCTCCAAACCACCGACGTAGGTCTCGTCCACCTCCACTGTGCCCGACATCGAAATACCACTGCTGCCGCTGATCGCAAAGCGGATCTTGTGCAGCATGTGCCAGGCTGTCTTCTGGGTAATGTTCAGGTCCCGATGCAGTTTCATCGACGACATCCCCTTCAGACTTGTGGCCAACAGATAAATCGCAATCGCCCACTTTCGCAGCGGCACATGCGAATCCTCCAGCAACGTGCCGTGCCGGAACGAAAAATGCTTGCGACAATCGCCGCACCTGTATGGCAGGGGCTTGCCGCCAGCAACCTCATAGGTGTTGGTGCCGCCGCAACGGTGGCACACCGCACCGCCGTCCTCCCAGATGATCGACTCAAACCACTTTCTTTTCTGCCATTGCAATTTTCCTGCCCTACCTGAAGCAGGTTTGTGACAGCAGGCAGAGAACTCTGAACGACTTCTCTCTAATCGCAACGTCCACCTCCTCGACTCAGGATTCACCTCCAAGAAACTTGATCTGGTCGATCCATACTCCATAGCCGTGGAACGTGATCTTGACAGCTACTTCGCGTAGATTTCAACCTCATAGGTGTGGCTGATGAATAGAAGCTGACTAGGTGGCGTAGCGGGCACGTGTGTCTGCTTCGCATTCTGTTCCTATCTTGCGGTCATTCGATCTACTGCATTCAAGCCGTGTGTACGCTGTGTGCTTCATATTCGAACCACTTCTTGGTCCTCAAACCAGCCAACACTGGACATATGGCTGGCAACCTTGTCCGCCTCTTTCGTGTACACAATCACGGCGAGGCTCCGCTGAGCTCTGCTACAAGTCACGTAGAAGAGCCGGCGGGTTCTGTCTACAGACGTGTCCTTCCCTTCACGGCGGTTCTCCTCATCTGTTTTCGTCGGAGCTTTCGCTCCAAGCAATTTCTCATAGCTGAACATGAAACCTCTGGCTTCGTTGTCATCCAGGATGACCATGACTCGCGGGAACTGCAGCCCTTTGATGCCCTGATGTGTCCCGAAAGGCGATCTGTCTGAGATGTATTCTGCATACGCCTCGAGCTGACTGAATGGGATAGAAAGCGCTTCTCGCCAAGCATCGACCTCAGGATTCCTGTCATCTTCCGCATCTGCGGGAACTGACTCTACCTTTTCGCCCTGCTCATCAGCGTCGGACAGGATGGGTGCAAATACATCAGGGATACTGAATAGACCTTTGTGCTCGAGCACCTTGAGAACATCCAACAGGATGGGATCTGCGCCATCGTTCCACTGGGAGAACATGGACTCCACAGACCTCCCAGCCTTGCGGATTTCAGCTGATGAATTCATGCTTCCGCTCAGTTTGCTAGGAGACAGGATCGGGGAGTGATCCTTCACAATCCGAGCCACCGCAAACCTATCTCCGGATTTCATGGCTTGAACCAAGGGAAGGACCTGCTGTGTGAAGAAAGCAACTCCGTTCAAAGTCCCATCAAGCAAACCGGTTCTGAAATTGGGTATTCTGTAAAGCGGCTCAAAGAAACAGTCAAAGCCGCCCCTGCGTGCGGCCATGTGATGCTCAAGGGTAAGAACTTTGAATGTCTGTTGGCACATCCAGTCGTCGTCGAAAGTGACCTCTGCCATTATTCTGACCACGTCCATTTCGACTTTACGTTTGTTTACGTCATCAACATCATTGACCAGAAACAGTCGCACGACCCCTTCTTGCGCGTCTTGTCTAGGCTCCTGCTGAGCGCCGTCCGCTTTCGATCTGATCTGATTGAGAAGGGTCACAATACGTTTGGGACACCTGTGGTTGACAACCAAGGCAGGCGTCTCCCAATCTTTCGGGACATCTTTCTCCAGTCCGACTTTCCCGTCCGCATATATGCGCTGCATCGTGTCACCAAACAGACACAGACTGAATTGGTCTGGATACTTTGCCTGGAGGGCGAAGAATGCACAAATCAGGTCTTTCTGTGTATCCTGACTTTCGTCGATAAGCAGGACGGGATGCTTCCGAATCAGCATCTGCCGCAAGAGCGGCTTGTCGGAGAGAAATTCCGCTAAGATGGCAATTACCTCAGCATGGTTGAGCGAGTTCTTGCCGATGTTTTCGCCGTTTGGGTTGTAGGTGAACTGCTTGATGGCATCTAGATGCTTGAGGCGCTTCTGCTTTGACTCGATCTGAACCTTCCGCTCGGCAGCAGCCTTTGCTGACCTGCTCCTCGATTGCTTATCGTGAAGTTCATTAATTTCGTTGGACAGGCGTACGCGGAGACAGGCAGAGATGTCATTTCGGTACGTGCGGATATGTTCCCAAGCAAAACTATGGATTGTGGAAACGGCGAAGATAGGGTCGAAGTCAATTCTGCGCCTGATCTCGTCGCATGCTGCGTTGGTGTAGGTTATGACAGCAACTTTTTGGCCCGACCGCCGGAACAGCCTTCCATAGCGGTCTCTGAAGATGTCCAATGCCTCAACGACCGCCCTAGTCTTGCCGGTGCCAGCACCAGCATAGAGGAAGAAGCTTTTGGGCTTCTCCAGATCAAGGCACGCCGCGATCGTCTGCCTGAGTTCATCCCCTTGAGCAACTGCCTCAGGCATCTTTCTCCTCTACCGGCTCTGCCAAGATGGCGTCAACATTTCTCTCCTTAATGTTTTTCTCAAGCCACTGGAGACCCTCATCGATGTAGCGTGGCGGTTCAACCTGATCTGGTTCACTCAGATAGAGTAGCTCCAAAGCCATCTCAGCTTTGCTGCCCTTCTCCAATTTGTCGAACATATTGTTGCTGGCCTCTTCGAGGGTGTGCTCTCCGAGAGCCGCTTGAAGTTTTTTCAATAAACCCACCGGATTTGCGTATCCCCGGAACAGCGCAAGATTTGTCAAGGCCAGTGAATCCTCGAACGTATAGGGTATTGCTTCGTCTTCACTTTCGCCCTCCTTGTACTCCACAGCGATTGGGCACTGGTATGCGACCCTGACGAGCCCATTATTTGTCTGTTTGACATCGTCCGACAGATCAAACAGATCATCAAGCAGTTCCTTTTGGGGCACCCAGTCCTTGAGTGTGGTGTTTCGTGTTCGGTATCCTTTGCCGCGCTCTGGGCGGACCTTGCCGGTGCTAGCTTCGTGAATCGAGTCCAAGTCTGTTACGACCAGAGACAAAATCCCAAGAGTATCCAATAGTGGTTTCAAACGATGCGCATGGGCGCCACCGATCTCAAGAAGCGAGATGTAACTTTGATCCAGCCCGGGGAACTTCACCCGAATGAAATGGGGAATCAACATGCGTTCGGCCGAGCCCTCCACGAGGATGGCTGCATCGGCGAAGAAGAGATCACAATGGGTTGTCCGAAGATAACGAGTAGCAAACTTTGAGGTATTATCGTGGACACCGAATGTCTGCGAGAGATTGATAACCGTTGCCGTGGGAATCTTTCCCCTCTGCACGGCTGGTTCACGACGGAAGTAGCGTAGACACGAGAAGTCCAGTTCATGAGCGATATGTGATGAGTGAGTGCTGACAATCATCTGCGTGCTGAAGACGGAAGAATCCACTAGTTCAACGTGGTTACGAAGCACGTTGTAGATTTTCTTGATGAATACCTGCTGAACCTGCGCGTGCAAATGAGCTTCGGGCTCTTCGACAAGTACAAGGTGCAAGAGTTCATTCGCAACATCCTGGGTGCTTTGATTCGTGGCCGCTTTCCCAACCCGCATCCATTCGTCCCTGAACCGGATCAGGTTGAATACCATCGAGATGAGGTTCTGGTAACCCAGTCCGTTGTATTTTTCGGGCAAGAACAGTGAATCTGCTCCAGGCAGATTGAACTGTACCGCGGCCTCGTGATCAAGGCTGTCACGTGGATCGATCTTGCTTGTTATGGAGATTTTCGGGTCACTGAATCCCGGATAGTTGAGACCCTCAAGTTCTCCGATGGCAGGATTGAAACTCTTCACCAACTTCTCGTTGAATACCGTTTTCGCTGCTTCAATTGCCTCCAGCGCCTCGATATCACTGGCATCCGGAGCCTCTGACGGATTCAAGTGCTTGGAGAAGTAATGGCGCAGCTGGGCCGACAAGCTTGCAAAGCCACTGTGTGACTCGTCCTCTGTCTTGGGATCGGAAAAGCCTCTCTGTGCACTAATTACGTCAATCTTGATGAGACCGTCGAATGGATCCCTCTTGAGCGGAACGCTATTGAACGGTAGCGACTGAGGCTGGGCGATTCCCTGTACAGGATCTGCGCGCTGCGCGGGGTCGAGAATGTAGGACTGAACTTCGAACTGGCTGTGAAGCTGTCTGTCCAGAAAGTCCCTCATTGAGTTTGGCCATAGAGACAGCGCCGACTTTGCTTTGGTGGAAGCTGACTTAGCGTCACATGCCGATATATAGGTACTTCGGAAGTCCTTGTAGAGTCGTTCCATGTTCTTTGGTGCAAACACAAGCCTGACTCCTAACAATTCCTTGGGCGTCCAATCCAGCGTAGGGAAGAGATGCGCAACACGGTGAAGGTCTTTTTCGTCTGCTTTGAGCCAGACATCGATGGAGGGCAGCAGAGGTAGCCAGGCGTCAACCGCGATATCTGGTTCTTCATCATCGGCAGCTGCCACCCACTTTGTTCCGAGTTTATCAAGAGATGACCAGTTTGAAAGGGTGAAATCCGTTGTCGCAAAGGCTTTGCGGCGGCTCTTTTTAAGAAAGAGAATCAATGCATCAATTGCAGATGTCTTGCCGCTGTTATTTGCACCGACGAAGATAGTCTCCCGTTCCGCGATGTCGACGCGGCATGCCTTCAACTTCCGGAAGTTCTGTATCTCAACAAAGGCAATGTACATTCAATGTTCTCCCATGCGTGGCAGAGCGGTTCAGCCGTTGCATGCTCCTTGTATCTTCAAAAAGCCACCAATCTCTCTCCGAATTCAGTGCGGAGGTTCCATTTCTTTGTCGTATCGAGTGCTTGCTCAAGGCAGACGAAGATACCTTCCATGCCTTTGAGTTTGGTGATTGTCTGTTCCTTCAGATCGTAGTCGAGGCAGACTGTCACCTCCTTCTGAGAGTCCCACGCGCGGAAGACCACGTTCTCGGTGAAATTGGCAAGGGCTTCTGTCTGAACGTCGAGCATGAAGCCGTTTTTGAGGAGGACTTCCTCCAAAATTTCACGCCTATCGAATGTCATCAGAAACGCTGATTCCTTTTCACGGATGTAGGCATTGAGTGCTTCGAGATTCTCCTCATCCGTTTTCTGTGGGTCTGGTAGGAACTCGGTACGCGGGAATCGCGATTTCGCAATACGATAGACTTTGAATCCTGGTCGAATCACGGGAGGGCGAGCATTCTCCATTCCCGGCAGTTCTTCCTTTGCTTGCTCTTCCAGGTCATCGGCGGCGGCATTTAGCCGTGTAGCAACTTCTGTATTCCTTGCAATCGTGATCTCGGAGATCTTCTTGAAGCCAACTCGGTAGGCAGCCTTGTCTTTGGGAATCTGTTCAGGAAATTGCACGAGTATGAAACGACGTTTCCCTCCCTGTTCTGCATTCAGAGACATGACTGCCTCGCCAGTCGTCCCAGAACCTGCGAAGAAGTCCAGTGTAATGAAGTCATCTGCCGCAACCATCGACACCAGATACCGGAGGAGCTTGACTGGCTTCGGGTAGCCATCAAAGGGCACACCAGCCTCATCAAGCCGCGCAGATTCGGACTGCGTGTTGCCAAAGCCCTGCAAGACACTGATTACGTGACTCTGGTTCTCGGACCTGCCCTTCACGACCTGAATTGCGCCCGTTGAAGTCAATACGAAACGAGTCCTCTGCCCCTTTGCATCCTCAACGGCGTTGAAGCCACCTGCGATGAATGCATCGATCAGGTCCTTAGAGCTCCAACCGCTGTATGCGATCGCTCCACCTACGACCTTGCCATTCTTTATCGTCACTGCTTTCTTGAAGTGAGGCCACTTGTCTGTGCGTGCCGGTATCTCACCCGCATCGAAATCGCACGGAAAACCATCTGGCAGAGCGATGTCACTGGGCGGATTCTTTGGGCCGTTCTTGACAATAGTGTTGCGGATCTCTGGCAGAAAAAGCTTGCTCTTGTCAGGGATACCGGGATCAATGACCGGAGGGTGCGGGAACTCCTCGGGGTTCTTGGCGTACATTAAGATGTACTCGTGGCACTCTTTGATTTTCGCTTGGTTGTCGAAGTTGCCGTCTGTGCGCCAAACAAATTGCGCCATGCGGCATTCCTCACCGAAAACCTCATCGCAAATCCTGCGCAAGTGATGCACTTCATTGTCGTCAATCGAGATATAGATCACACCGTCTGAACTCAACAATTGCCTCGCAAGCAAGAGTCGAGGATAGATCATGTTGAGCCAATTGGAGTGGAAGCGACCGTCAGCCTTGGTATTCGTGTCGATCTTGACACCATCTGAAGTCACACCAATTTGCTCCCAGTATGTATCCCTACCCTCTTTCCACGTATCTGAATAAACAAAATCCTTGTCCTTGTTGTACGGCGGATCAATATAGATGCACTTGATCCGGTTGCGGTAAGAAGCGAGTAGGCATTTCAAGACTTCAAGATTCTCTCCTTCAATGATGGCGTTCCCCTCGGCAAGCTCTGGATTCACAGAGCGCTCGTGATCGTACTCCAAAGAGGCGAGCGTCGGCGTGAAGGCGTTGCGCTTCGCGTTGGCCTTCCCAAGCCAGCGGAATTCAAAGCGCTCGGACTCCGGCACCAAGTCAGGATCGATGAGGTGTTTCAACTCGTCCAGGTTGAGAGCCCCATCGTTGGTAAACAGGTCCGGCATAAGCGCTCGGAGTTGTTCCAGGCGTTCCTGGTTCAGATCCGGCGTGGTCGGCATTCGATCCATAATGGCTTTGTTCATAACTTGTCTTCTTCGTTCTCGGAGCGCCATTCCAGAAGCAGTCTGCGTAGCTCTTCCTTGGACGGAAGTTCCAGCTTGTAACGACTGGCGAAAATACGTTCGTTGCCCTTGTCAAGCACGTATTCGACTACGGTGTCGTTCTTTTCGGTGCAGAGGATCAAGCCAATAGTAGGGTTGTCCTCCTGGGTGCATACTTCACGATCAAAATAGTGAACGTACATCTGCATCTGGCCGATGTCGCCATGAGTGAGCTTTTTTGTTTTCAAGTCGATGATCATATAGCACTTGAGGCGCATGTGATAGAAGACTAGGTCCGCATAGAAATGGTCCCCATCCAGCGTGAGTCGTTTCTGACGGGCCACGAAGGCAAATCCAGCCCCTAATTCCAGCAGAAACTCCTGCATGTGAGTCGTAAGGGCCGTCTCCAGATCGCTTTCGAGCAATCGATTCGACTCAGGAAGCCCTAAGAACTCCAAGGCATAAGGGTCTTTGATGATGTCGATGGGATGTTCGGTCGCCTGTCCTTCATTGGCGAGTTGCAGCACACCGTCCTTGTCGTGGCTCTTGAGCAGGCGTTCAAAGAGCAGGGTGTTGATTTGTCGTTCAAGCTGCCGCTTGTTCCAGTGGTTCCGAGAGGTCTCCTGTTCATAGAACTGCCGCGCCTCCTCGTTCTCGACGCGCATCAGGGCGCGATAGTGCGACCAGCTTAGGTCGGGATGAAAGCCGGTTGCGGATTCAACGCCCGTTGGGCGCTGTTTTGGTTTCATTTCTCCGCCCGGCGGGTGGAGTTTTTCGCTCTTGCCCAGTTCTCTACCCACTGGGAAGCCGATTGCAGGCATAGTGAATTCAACACCCACTGGGTGTTGAATTGCCAATCTGTGCACATAGGTCAGGTAGAACTTCCTGCAATCTTGGAGCGTGGTCAATGAGAATCCTCTGCCGTACCGTTTGTTGAGCCGTTGCGAGAGGTCCTGCAGCAATGCTTTGCCGTAGTCAGCCCGTTTCTGCCCTTTCTGCTCTTCCTCAACGATTTCACGTCCGATCATCCAATATGCGACCACCATCGCGTTGTTGACCGTTCGGGAGACATGACTGCGTGCTTCTTCGAGAATGTCGACAATCCGACCGAATACCGCAGCATTGACCGGAGTCGGCGCATTCGGGATCTTCGCCCGAACTTTGTCAGGCATGCGAAACTCCCTTGGCACGAGTCTTGAAGACGGAGTACTCCTTGACGGGCGCGTCATAGTTGACATGGGCATCGACCCCCAACGCATCGAAGTGCTTCATGGCGCACTTGATCTTGTAGACCTCGCTCTCACGAAACGCCTTCTTGTCCGCAAGCTCGTTCGTGCCCTTTGTTTCAACAACGAAGTAGAACTCGGCCTCTTCGCCGTCCCGCAGGTGCCTCCGTCGGAGAACAACGCCGAAATCAGGATTGTAGGTGCCGATGGGGGTTGGAATCTGGTAAAAGGCCGGAAGCTTGAGAAAACACACAACTTCGTCATCGTTGTCGGCAAACTCTGCGAAGTCTCGCTCAATATTGCTGTCGAACACAACATGGTCATACAGGCCCCGGTTTGGCGTTTCGATGGTGTCCGCGTAGGACACGAAACTCGGTTCAAGCCGCGAGATGTCGAACTCCTCGCCGCTGGGCGCATAGGTCAAGCCGCGAAGCAGTTCATCCAGTTCAATTTCCCGGATTCGCGATGATGCTTCGTGAATGAAGCGGGTGGGGTTCGCGACGATGGCAGCACGGTTGGTTATGTCGCGCAGGACTCGGATCACTGTCGGATAGGCGAGTGAGGTTCTCTCGCTGATTTCCTCGACCAGGTCCACAGCCCCGAAAGTGGCACGCAGGCGGCGGCGTTCGCTGTGTCCATGCCCTCCTGCGGCTCGTCCATGATGATGATCGGGCGCACGCGCGCAATGGTGGCGATGAAGGACATATTGAAGAAGAGGTCTTCCCGCTGGGTCTGGTTGAGAATGCGATCTTCCGTATTGAAAGACTGGAGCGTCGTCACCATGATTTGGGGATGCTGTTCCTCGACGAAGGCCGTCACGCGATTCAAGCGCTTGCTATCGTACTCGAAGCATGCGGGCGTGAAGCCGTACACGTCGGCAAGCTGTGGTTTGAACACGTCGAAAGTGGATAGGACGCCTTCCTTGATGGCAACGGAGGGAACGAGGATGATGAACTTCGTGAAGGCATATTGGCGATAGAGTTCGTAGACCGTCTTAAGGTAGACAAGAGTTTTGCCGGTGCCTGTCTCCATCTCGATGCAGAAGTCCAGGGGTTCGTCGAGAGAAGCCGTTTCTTCGTCAATGCCGCTGCCTTCGATGACCGCGAGGACGTTCTCGCGAATATGCCCGGCGGGAATGGTGAGGACATTGCTTCGCACACCTTCGCGGCAAGCCATATCGAACGTGTTGCGCGGCTGTCCCTCAAACAGGCGCACGACGGCATCGATAGCTTCACGCTGATATGAGAGTTCCTCAAGTTTCAGTTCCATAGCCGTCTACTTGCCTTGTTTTTCCGATTTGTCCGCCTTGGCTGACTTCACCCATTCGTTAATTTCGTTCAAGTCGAACTTCCAGAGTCGTCCCATCTTATGCGCGGACATGTTTTTTTCACCCTGGTCCATCAATGAATCACATCTTGGCTAATGCCAAGATGTTCAGCCATTTCTTCGAGTGAATACCATTGTTCTGGCCCGACATGAACTGTTTCTCCCGTTATTGTAATTGTTGTTGTTTCGGAAAATTTCAGCATAAAACAGACTAATACATATCAGATCCCATAGGTTGTCCGCGAGAAAAAAGGGTACTGGTGCCATGGCGATTTCGATGTGCTCTTGTATGCACATCGTCGCTCCCTTTTCGCCGCGGTGTTTCCAATGGAACTTGTTTCTTCAACTCGTCTTCCCGGTCAATGTAACCGTCCATCAACACCAGATCCTTGTTCACCAGCCGCCGACCGACAAAGCCCGCCACAATCGACGCCATCTGAGCGGCTGTGTCGAGCTCGCGAATGTTATGCCGACCGACAAATTCACTGACATACCGGTCCAGATGTTTACAATACAATCCAACTATTTGTTGGAGCTGTCCTTGCGAATGATTCGTGAGTACTCGAGAGCTCTTTCTCGTTGGCTGGCATCACCTCGCACCAGAATTTCAACAACCAGATGCTTGGTTTCGGCCAATTCTTTCATTTCGACATAGACTCGCACTAAGTCCAGAAGGGTTTGAACATTTCCAAATTCTGATATCGGACCCAAAGTATCCCCAATCAGATTTGCCTCCACTTCAAAGGGTTTTTTCGGCTCCGGATATTTATCCACTGGGTACTTCTCAGGAAACATAATGCGACCAATCTGTGCTGCGTGCCGGCCAATTTCTGATTCTTTGTCCAGCCCGTCCGAAAAAATTTCTGAAACCAGAGACTGATAGGCTTCAGGTTCACTACTGGCGGCTCGGCAGGCAAGCAGATACAATGTCAATCCAGTGTGTTCCGGACGTCGCTTCCGTTCTGCCATCAGCGCCTGTTCCACTTCTTCCAGCATGCCAGCCTTCAGTTTGCCAATCATTGTTCGAGGAACGCTCGGCTGCCCCGCTTTCACGGCATTCTTTGCGACAGCCTCATGATACGCTTTAGTGTTCGCTGCAGGTTTGGTACCCTGTATAGATTTAGTCTTGTGTTTTTTTCTCGATCTGGCCAATCGAATACACAAGCCATAGCCAACTGAAACAACAAAAATAGAGCCGGACGTGAACAATACTAGAAGGAGTATCCATAAAGATCGTCCAACCTGATCACTCTGGTAGCGTTGCACTACCCACGCCCATTGCTCTGCAATGCTGTCACCCTGAATTTGAGAAATTTCGTTGCAAATCACACCGAAGAAGTTGACTGCTGCCGTCTCGGTTTCATTGAGACCACTTGTTGCAAGATTCGAAATTTGGGTAACTGTCGTCCTTGCTGTCGTCAATAATTCAGCCCAGGAATTTTCCTCCGCACTGGAAGAAGAAGACTGTTTTAACTCAGACACAGCAACCGAAACACCACTGTCATCTTCTGAAACTGCCAATTCAGGCTGAAAATTGACTAGAAGGATTACCGACAATACCCAGAATATTCGGGTTAGCGACGGATTGCTTTTATTCTTCAACTTTCTCCGTAAATCAGATATTCGGCAATTTGGATGCTATTCAATGCACCCCCCTTCCTCACATTGTCCGAAACAATCCACATGTTCAGCCCACGATCATGTGAGATATCTTCTCGGATACGCCCGACAAAAACGTCATCCTTATTTGCTGCGTCTGTAACAGCAGTCGGATATTGCAACTCTTCCGGGTTATCGACTACGGTAACTCCTTTTGTGGCCATTAGCAGTTCGCGTGCCTGTGAAGCGCTCAACTTTTCTTTTGTTTCAATATGCACCGCTTCTGAGTGACCGAAAAACACCGGAATTCTAACGGTTGTCGGATTCACTCGGATCGAGTCATCGTTCAATATTTTGTGGGTCTCCCAGACTATTTTCATTTCCTCTTTGGTGTAACCATTTTCCTGGAATTCATCAATATGAGGAATGGCATTAAATGCAATCTGTCTAGGGCTTACTGATACTTCAGCATCGCGGCCGCTCAGTAACGCTGCTGATTGCGCAGCGAGTTCATTTACGGCAGATCTTCCAGCACCGGATACAGACTGGTAGGTACACACATTGATTCTGTCAATGCCCACAGCATCATAAATCGGCTTGAGTGCTACGATCATCTGGATTGTCGAACAATTGGGATTCGCAATCAACCGATTGTGGTTTCGTAGCATTTCACCGTTGACTTCAGGAATAATCAATGGAATTTCGGGGTCATAACGAAATCGCGAGGTATTGTCGATAACTGTGCATCCTTGCTCGGCTGCCTTGGGCGCATAGACATCTGAGACACTCGCACCTGCCGAAAACAGCCCGTATTGAACACACGAAAAATCAAATTCCGACAGAAGTCCAATTTCCACGGACTCACCATTGAATTGCAACGTGGAACCCGCTGAACGCTCGCTTCCCAATGGATAAATGTTGCGGATGGGAAATTTCCGTTCCTCCAGAATTGACATCATGGCTTCGCCAATCATTCCAGACGCGCCGACTACAGCAACGTCATACCTACCATTCATGATCAATTTCCTACTGATATATTCAATTTCGTCAGTTCAACAATTGCTGAAGTTCATTGAGAACTTCGGTTCCCATTTGTTCGGTTCCAACAGCAACAGCACCTGTAAAGTATATATCGGGTGTGCGCATTCCTTTATCAATGACATTCTCCACTGCCCGTTCCACTTTGTCTGCCAACTCATCCATTTCCAGAGTGTAGCGAAGTAGCATCGCCAGCGACAAAATGGTCGCCAGGGGATTGGCTTTGTCCTGTCCGGCAATGTCTGGTGCTGTTCCATGCACTGGTTCATATAGTCCTTTGCGATCTTTATCCAGCGAGGCTGACGGCAACATTCCAATCGAACCGGTTAACATGGCAGATATATCCGACAGAATGTCTCCGAACATGTTGGTTGTCACGATTACGTCGAACTGCTTCGGATACCGCACCAGCTGCATGGCAGCATTGTCGACCAGCATGTGACTCAATTCAACATCAGGATAGGATGCTCCGACCTCTGTTACGACTTGTCTCCAAAATTCTGTTGTTTCAAGCACATTCGCCTTGTCAATTGAACAGACCTGACTCTTGCGTTGGCGGGCGATCTGGAAAGCTACGTGTGCAATTCTAGTAATTTCGTCCTCCTCGTACACCAGTGTATTGATGCCCCGTCGCTTGCCTGAACTCATGGTTTCAACGCCGCGCGGCTGGCCAAAGTAAATTCCGCCTGTCAGTTCGCGAATGATCATGATGTCAAGTCCTGTCACAATTTCATCTTTCAGCGAAGAAGACGATGCCAATGATGGAAACATAATTGCAGGCCGGAGATTCGCAAACAGACCCATTTCACGGCGAAATCTCAACAAAGCGGTCTCTGGTCTAAGCTCACGCGGAAGCGTATCCCATTTGCTGCCTCCGGCAGCACCAAACAATATGGCGTCACTCTCTTTTGCCAGAGATAACGTGCTATCCGGCAATGGATTGCCTGTTTTGTCATAGGCAGCACCACCTAGGTCGCTATATTCCCATGTTACGTTCAGTCCAGCCGACTCTCGCAACAACTCTAGAATGCGAGTTGCTTGCGTCACAATTTCAGGACCAATACCATCTCCCGGAATTATTAATAGCTTTGTTGTCATACAATACTTTCCAAATTGGTGTAAATTAAAAATGCGTTATATTATGGTGCTGTAAGCAGTAAATTGGATTGTCCAATTTTACATGTGTTTCACAGTTAAAAATTCATTCGTGATGAAATGGCAAAAAGCAAATCTGCAAAAAATGGGGAACTACCCGCCACTTTCCGTCAACTCGCGATAACTTTGTCCAACGGCATCGGTCGTCATCAGATTCCGGTTGTTGAAGATGCAATGCACCCCGCCGCACTGATCACATCAGACGCCATTCATTACGAACTTGTAAAAAAAATATTTCGCACAATATATCGAGCGAACCATTGTTACCATCTCAATGCATCGATTGATTTTGTAAAAACATTCGATGCACTTGGAAGAATTCAGGAAGAACTGCTGAATTCGCGCAATTCCGATATTGATCAAGTTAATCTGCTACATCAGATTGGCACTTTGTCAGTTGAATTCTTTCGCGAGCGAAACTCCTATCCGTCGATAAAAAGTTCCTCACAACCCAGCACTGAATCGAATACCGAAAACGTTACGACAACTAATTTCGGCTGATTTAAATCTGTTTCCCCTGCAGATTCTGTCAAACTGCCAAGTCAGACTTTGCATGAATGCTGACTTCAGAAAAATTGATCCTAGGCGAACTCAGGTTAATTTCGAACGGTGCGACAACTCCTTTAATCTTCACCGGATGCTTCAAATGTCGCACTGTCGCTTAAATGGGCTGACTTTTTCGCATCACTGCCAGCGACACCTGGAATTTCCGGTGCATCTGGTATTACATCGGCATACTGTGCACGGTGAAGAAGCGCCATATCGACTAGTACCAGTGCCAACATTGCTTCAACGATCGGAGTGGCTCGAAGCCCCACACACGGGTCATGTCGACCCGTGACAGAAATCTCCACCTCTTCACTATCGCGGTTTACCGTTGTACCGGGTACAACGATGCTGGAGGTTGGTTTGAATGCAACTTTTGCCATGACCGGTTGGCCAGTCGAAATTCCGCCAGCTACTCCACCGGAGTTGTTCGACTGGAATCCATCAGAAGTCATCTCATCTCGATATTCAGAACCCTTCATTGCAACACTGGCAAAACCGGCTCCGATTTCCACTCCCTTGACGGCATTGATGCCCATCATCGCACTGGCAATTTCCGCATCAAGGCGTGAATACAGCGGTTCTCCCCACCCGCTTGGGACACCATTTGCTTCAACTGAAACGCAAGCGCCCACAGAATCACCGGCTCTTCTGATCTCATCAATATACTGTTCCAGATCTTCGACCTGATCCATACACGGCCAGAAAAACGGGTTGCGCTCCACATCTTCCCATCGACACATCCTCGGATGAATACCGCCAATCTGAGAAACATAGCCGCGGATCGTCGTTCCGAATCGCTCGCTCAAATACTTCTTGGCAATCGCTCCGGCAGCGACGCGCATCGCTGTTTCTCTTGCTGAGGAACGGCCACCTCCGCGGTAGTCCCGGATTCCGTACTTTCGCGCATATGTGTAGTCCGCATGGCCTGGTCGAAATCGATCTGCGATCTTCGAATAATCGCGAGATCGTTGCTCAGTATTGCGAATGAGCATGCCGATGGGCGCACCGGTGGTCTTGCCTTCGAATATGCCTGACAGCAACTCAATCTGATCAGACTCTCGGCGTTGGGTGGTGAAGCGGGAGCTTCCCGGTTTTCTTCGATCCAGGTCCGGCTGGATGTCCGCTTCAGACAGATTCATGCCGGGAGGACAACCATCAACGACACAACCAATGGCTGACCCGTGACTCTCGCCGAATGTCGTGAGAGTGAAAATTTTTCCAAAAGTATTACCCGACATCGACGCAGTTCTCCTTTACTCCATTGCGACAGGCAGCATCAACCAATTCTATCAATGAAAAAAACGGAATGATGGGGCGCAACTGTCTAGCTCTTTGCATGAAATCCAGGCCTCCACCGTCTGAAAAATTAGATTCTCCTTCGACTCGATTTTGCAGTGACTGTAACGATTTGGCCATATTGCGAAACTCTTCTGCGTAATCGTACAGTTCGTCTTCGAGATCTTCTTCCACGCAGATGGACAGCTCTTCAAACTCAAAAACCGCCTGATCAATTGCGTTGGTTAATTCGCTTACACTCTTTAATGGTTGCATTTACGAAGAAGGCACTAGTGTCTTGTCATTCGTCAAGTGTCGGATCAAGGCATTTCAGTTTGATACGCGCATCATCGGATGTGAATTACCAGCCAACTTTTGCCTCCAATCCGTCTCTTTGTGACTGCCACGCAGCAACTTCCCGACTCATGGTGACCGTTGCATCGATTTTCCGATTCCGGCGCAGCCGAGCTATGACTCGAATCTCAACCTCCGCAACATTGAGCCAACTGCCATCCATAGATATGATTTCGCAGCTAAACTTTACATCTCCGCAAAAATTCAAGCGAAGTTCGGGGGCGCTGTTTAGAGTTGCACAAGGCAAAGTTGTTTGACGTCGCTATCATCGGAATTCTTCCGACTCTCACATCGGCCTGTCGCTGGATCATTGAGACGCAACTAGCCACAAGTGAGTGCCGCCACGAAATACTGGTTACTCAATCGATTCGATTGCGAATCCTCAGCCGGCAAGAGATACGGCCTGGATCAGAATTCTTATTCAATGTCGCTGTAGATTGTTCTGAATCTGCTCGACTTGTTTGCGACTCATTCCGGTATATTGACAAATCTTACTGATTTCCATCCCATCGCGAATCAAATTTTCGGCGATTTTTTCCGAAGCTTTTTTCTCTCCCTCTTTCACGCCTTTTTTCAGCCCTTGTTCCATGCCTTGTTCCATGCCTTGTTCCAAACCTTGTTCCAAACCCTCATTTTTAATTTCGTCAAATAAAGATAACATTGATCGTTTCCTCTTCGGTAGTGTTTGCTCTTCAATTTGAACTATGGTTTCGTAGCTAATGCGCTTGCTATGTGTCAAGTGGGACTGCAGATAGTTTACCACCATTGGCAGCAGCCGATTCCGTTTTTCATCGCTCAAGCCTTTTGCCAGTCGAAACACCTTTTCGAACGTTCCCTCATCGGCATCCCACACCTTCGACAGCGCGTAAAGCACCACCTCAGAATCCATGCCGGCGGCGAGTCCTTTTGCAATGACCTCATGCAAATTCACCATCTTGCACCTGAAATTCAAAAAATACCCGCCCCATTCACGCTGCAGATGATCGGATACCGGCTGCAAGTTCAGTTGGAACTCCAAGGGTCCCGACCAATTGGGCTTTTTACCGTTGTAGATGATCATCGGCAGGACCCGGCATTGTTTGCCCTCTCGTAAATACAGCGACGTCTGATAGCCCAGCAGTTGCATCAGCGCGTTGGAGTCCGAGGCGCTTTTGTGCTCCAGCAAAAAAATGAACTTGGTGGAGGAATTGTCCTCCTTGGTGTTGACCGAAAAGATCAAGTCGGCGAACTTCTCGCGCCCGGCTTGATCGATCACGGAACTGGAATCCATATTCAGGGTCGGCCAGTTGAACTCGTTGTTAGTGGCCTCGTCAAAGGCGATTTCGAACAGTTCCCGGCTCAAGTCGTCCACCCCGTCCTCACGATGATAGGTGAACTTGAATAGATTATCGTGAGTCGGTTCGATAGAACGGTCTGGGGGTGATTGGGAGGTCTGCTTGGCCATGGTTGCCACTCCGGGTGTACGTTGCACATGTTGATCAAGTGTCTCGAACCGCTTCGCGATTTGAACGACTTGAACCTTATCTGAACTCGTCGACCGCACAGGCCGTGCGGGTCGGGGTTGCGAATTCTCGGGCTAACTTAACTCATTGCCATGAAAAGTCAAGCGAATAATGGAAATTGCTCGGGATGAGTTTTTTTGTGCCCGTACTTCCATACCGCTGCGCGGATCCAACAATGTCCAGTAGACTTCAAACAGTTCCTGAAGTCTATTGGCTAGAGACAAAATAATTCCCGATATGAATTGGGAAACTGATCGCAGTGATTGATTCGGAGAGCTTCGCCTTTTGAGGGTGTTGTGAGGATTTCACTGCTGGGTGCAGGCATCTCCCTCTCAATGCACTGCCAAGGCTTGCTTTCGTTATTTTCAGTCCCGCCGCACAGTCTCGTAAAAAATCTTGTTGATATGGTCGAACTCAACCGCACGCTGCACCAACAGCCACAACGCCCATTGTGAATATGCACTGCTGCTGAGCGCAACCATGAGGGCTTCAATTTCAGCGTCCGCCTTGCGCTCGTAAAAACACTGCTTGTCCTGCTGACCGCCGAGCGTTATTTCACCCGACCCACCTTGCGCGGCGAATCTGCAGCACACCGGCTATGGTTTCACCAAACCTTGGCGGTTCATTGATTTCACCCTCGTCGCTGTTCAGCTAAATCAACGCATTGAACGCTTTCTGTGATGAATGCGAACCGTTCCCCACAATCTCTCCATGCTGATTGCGTTCCGATTTCTGTGGTGCTGCCACGTAACGTTTGTTCTTTTGTAAATCCTCGTTGTTCAATCTGGCAACAACGAGAAGCGATTGGTATTGATACAACATTACATAGTGGACATGACACTAGGTTACCGGCAGAGTGACTCCGACCTGACCTTGGTATTTGCCGTTCCGATCTTTGTATGAAGTCTCGCAGTGCTGAGAAGACTCGAAGAAAACAACTTGAGCTACACCTTCATTGGCATAAATCTTTGCCGGCAAGGGCGTTGTATTCGAAAATTCCAGCGTCGCATAGCCCTCCCACTCCGGCTCAAACGGCGTTACATTTACGATAATGCCGCATCGAGCATAGGTCGATTTGCCCAAACACACTGTAAGAACAGAACGCGGAATCCTGAAGTATTCCACCGTTCTTGCAAGTGCGAATGAATTCGGTGGTATGATGCAGACATCGCCGGTATAGTCAACAAAACTATCTTCCGCAAAGTCTTTCGGATCGACGATAGCCGTATTGATATTGGTGAAGATCTTGAACTCAGCCGAACAGCGAATGTCGTATCCATAACTTGAAGTGCCATAGGATATGACACGTTCACCGTCAACGCGGCTGACTTGCTCGGCGATAAATGGATCAATCATTCCATGTTGCGTCGCCATTTCTCGAATCCATCGATCAGGCTTGATGGACAATTCGAACCTCCAAGTTCAAGTATTTTGAATTACGATTGACGGAAAATCACTCGTGAAGTCTTTTTTACGCCTTGAAAGTCGGGCTGCGGTAGTGCGAGCAATTTTTCGATAAATTTGAGCAATGTCACCATCCGGGTCATTGACGACAGTCGGACGGCCGTTGTCCGCATCGCTGCGTATTCTGGTATCAAGCGGAATCCCGCCTAAGTAACTGACACCATACTCCTGAGCCATACGCTGACCACCACCCTCGCCGAATATGTGCTCCTGATGTCCACACTGGCTACAGATGTGCATGCTCATATTTTCCACCACTCCGAGCACTTCGATTTCCACTTTCTCAAACATGCGATATGCCTTGCGGGCGTCCAGCAGTGCAATATCCTGCGGTGTGGTAACGATCACTGCACCGCTGACGGGCACTCTTTGAGCCAGTGTGAGCTGAATGTCTCCTGTGCCGGGCGGAAGATCAATCACCAGATAGTCGAGTTCGTTCCAGGTAGTTTGGTTCAAAAGCTGATCCAGAGCTTGAGTGACCATGGGGCCTCTCCAGATCATGGGAGTTTCCTCTTCGATCAGAAAGCCGATTGACATGGTTTGCAGGTGGTAGCTGTAAACCGGCTGCATTGACTTTCCGTCCTTGGACTGAGGTTTACCGCGAACCCCCAGCATTCGAGGCTGACTTGGGCCGTAAATGTCTGCATCCAAAATACCCACCTGCGCGCCTTCAGCCGACAATGCAAGAGCCAGATTTGCAGATACAGTCGATTTGCCAACTCCGCCTTTGCCGGATGCGACGGCAATCATGTTTTTAACACCGGGTATCGGTGTGACTCCTTTCTGCACAGAATGCGAAGAAACTTTGGTATTCATGTCAACCAGAACTTCTGAAACGCCGTCCACTGCCGCCAGTCTGCCTTCGATGTCGGCTTTCAACTCCGGCAACCAGCTCTTCGCTGGATACCCCAGTTCCACATTGACCCGAACAGTACTGTTGTCAATGGATATATTCTTGATTTTTCGATCTTCCGTCAAGGATGAATTCGTATGCGGATCCTGAATCTGCGACAGGAAGGATTCGATATCGGATTTCGTTACAGTTGTCATAAAATATTAATTTTGTTTGTAAATATTCGACATCACAGAATGAACCTTGACCACATTCTCACGCCAAGTTCAACCGAAAAGATTATAAAATTGAATTTGCATGCACCTGCTGCATAACTCAACTTAGTATAAGGCTGGTGACTTTATTGTAACATACCGCCTGCGGGCAACGTGCTGATTGTCACTAGTTCCGCGGGGATATTAGCCCTCATAACCGCCATATTCTTTAACCGTCGTCCGCCTCGTACAGCACTGATTTGAGCTACGTCAACATGCAGAGAAAAATTCTGGCTACCAGCGCCTTGCCCTACGCCAACGGACCGATTCACCTCGGCCACATGGTGGAATACATTCAGACCGATATCTGGGTGCGGTTTCAACGAATGATGGGCAATCAGTGTTATTTTGTATGCGCTGACGATGCTCACGGCACTCCAATCATGTTGCGTGCTAGAAGCGAGAACATCTCTCCGGAGCAATTAATTCAGAAATACAAACAGGAACATGAAAAAGACTTTGCCGATTTCAACATAGGATTCGACAACTATCACTCTACTCACTCGCAGGAAAATCGAGAGCTGGCCGAATACATTTACCTTCAACTGAAAAAAGGCGGACATATTCATCGAAAAACAATCTCTCAAGCCTACGATGCCAAGGAGAATCTCTTTCTTCCAGATCGATTCGTCCGAGGTGAATGCCCGCGCTGTGGCGCAGCAGACCAGTACGGGGATAGTTGTGAACGTTGCGGCGCCACTTATGCACCTTCCGATTTGAAGAATCCTGTATCGGTTCTGTCGGGACTCCCACCAGAACTGCGGGAATCAGAGCACCTGTTTGTACGTCTGAGCGACTTTACCGATATGCTGCAAGAGTGGGTGTCCAGCGAACTGGCTCAAACCGAAGCCAAGAACAAACTGAAGGAGTGGTTTGATGTGGGGCTAACAGATTGGGACATTTCACGCGATGCACCATATTTCGGATTTCAAATTCCTGAAGAAGTAGACAAATACTTCTATGTCTGGCTGGATGCACCCATTGGCTACATTGCCAGTTTCAAGAATCTGTGCGAGCGCGAAAATATTGATTTTGACGCCTACTGGAAAGACGACTCGCAAACCGAGGTCTACAATTTCATTGGCAAGGATATCCTGTATTTCCACACTCTGTTCTGGCCGGCAATGCTGCACGGAGCCGGTTTTCGCAAGCCGACAGATGTTTTTACGCATGGATTTCTCACGGTCAACGGCAAGAAAATGTCGAAATCGCGCGGCACTTTCATCATGGCTCGTACCTACTTGGATCATCTTGACCCGGAATATTTGCGCTACTACTACGCAGTCAAACTCAATGAGCGAATTGAAGATCTGGATTTGAATCTGGAAGACTTCATTCAACGAATCAATTCAGACCTGGTCGGCAAAGTTGTCAACATCGCCAGTCGGTGCTCCAAATTCATAACCGGCAAATTTGCTGGCAAGCTGAGTTCGGAACTTGACAATCCCGATCTATACAAGGAGTTGACAGAAGCCAGCAAGTCAATCTCCGATGCTTATGAAGGGCGATCTTTCAGCCGCGCCATGAGAGAGATCATGGCTCTTGCCGATAAAGCCAATCAGTACGTCAATGACGAACAGCCATGGGTTATCTCGAAAGATCCATCTGCACGGGACAAACTGCACAATGTTTGTACGCAGGGGATAAATATGTTTCGTGTCCTGATCTACTATCTGTCACCAGTAGTTCCGCAACTTGCCGAACGCACAGCGGAATTTCTGAACGACCCGATTGACCTTTGGAAACGCATTGATGAGCCTTTGCTGGATCACGAAATTTCCGGATTTGTGCATCTGTTGCAAAGAATACAGAAAAAAGATGTGGATGCGATGTCCGAGGCTGCCATGGAACCTGATATCGAAACTCCGGCTGAGAAAAGCGATGAGATTTCCATTGAAGATTTCGCCAAAATTGACATGCGCACCGCTCGCATACTTGAGGCCGAAGAAGTTGAAGAATCAAACAAGCTGATCAGGCTGAAAATTGACCTGGGTACGGAAACCAGACAAGTATTCGCGGGGATTAAAGGCTTTTACGAACCTGAATCGCTTATTGGACGAAAAATAGTGATCGTAGCCAATCTGGCACCCAGGAAAATGAAGTTTGGTGATTCCGATGGCATGGTTCTAGCAGCTGGCGATGACGAAGGTTTGTGGCTAATCGACCCGGGAGATGAAGTTAAACTCGGGCAACGAGTCAACTAGGTTTGAGTATGCATGGCACCCGCACTGTATCGGTTGGGGAGATAGATCAATGTCTGCCTCAGACGCAGTGCACGATGTGCGGATTTCCGAAATGCCTGGATTATGCCGAGGCGCTTTTCAGCGATGAAACCGACATCAATCGCTGTTCTCCTGGCGGTGATTCGACGATACACGCGTTAGCCGAAATTCTAGGCAAGACGATAAAGCCGCTTGCAGAAGACTGTGAACCGTTTCCGGGGCGGCAAGTTGCAAGAATTCAGGAACAAAACTGCATTGGCTGTACGCTCTGTATCGCACCGTGCCCTGTGGATGCGATTATTGGTGCATCAAAGTTCATGCACAGCGTACTGGCCGAAGAGTGTACCGGATGCAGGCTATGTGTTGAGCATTGTCCGGTCGATTGCATTGAATTGATTGACTGGAGCGGTGAAATCTCTGGAAGTTTCTGGCAAGAATTTCGAGATAATGAAGTTTCACGATGGCGAGACCTGACTGAGCGTCGCCAACAACGCTACATTTGCAATAGCGAGAAACCGGATTTCATTCCAGAATCCGAAGATATGAGAATGCAGATTCGAAGTGCAGTGAATCGCGAACGTTCGAAAAGATGGAAGAAATCCAGACGCTCAGCAGGCAAATCCAAATCGCTGGGGCCGGCAATATGAATGCATCCAAGCGACGTGAAATATTTACACGGTTTCTCAAAGCAAATCCAGACCCCAGAACCGAACTGCATTACAAAAATACATTTGAACTGCTGATTGCAGTCGTTCTGTCTGCTCAATCTACGGACAAAGCCGTAAATGCAGCAACCGTTCGGTTGTTTGAGAAAGCGCCCGATCCCCGCTCCATGCTTGAACTCGGACTTCCGAGAGTGAAGGAACTCATCAAAACAATCGGTCTATATAACAACAAAGCCAAAAATCTGATTGAGATTTGCAGACTGTTGCTGGAGAAACATGGCGGTGAAGTACCGGATAGCCGCGAAGCTCTGACCGCGCTGCCAGGAGTCGGCCGTAAAACCGCAAATGTGATATTGAATACGGCTTTTAGGCAACCAACCATGGCAGTTGACACCCATATTTTCAGAATTTCCAATCGTATTCCAATCGCACCGGGTAAAAACGTCGAAGAAGTGGAAAATAATCTTTTGAAAACCATTCCTAAAGAATTTCTAATCGACGCTCACCATTGGTTGATTCTGCATGGACGATACACCTGTACTGCCCGCAAGCCTCTGTGTGACTCGTGCATCATTTACGACTTGTGTGAGTATCCAGGCCGTAAACTCAGTAATTTGGGTCAATAAGCCTCAAAATGCCTGACGATTCCGAACAAAGACAGTTTTTCTTTGATGTTTGGGAGAAATCCCAAAAAAATCAAAAATTGAATAGTATTGAAAGACAGGTTCAGAAGATTATCGAAATGCATCCAGAAGTGCACAGCGTATTGTCACATCCGGAAATATTTTCCACGCATGAATTTGATCAGAACGAACCGGACCCGTTCGCTCATCTGGGTCTTCATTCCATCGTTATCGAAATGATCGGCGATGACTCGCCACAAGGCATTCGATCGATCTATGATCAGTGGATTGCTCATACAGACAACAAACACCATGTTCAGCATCAACTCATGTCCACCGTGTTTGACTGGTTGATTGAATCCGCTCGTAATGATATAGATTCAACTGAAAAAATTGAACTGCTCAACAAGATTGAGAATCAATTTTTATTCGACATTTCCAACGATTGACCTACGTAGATTGGAATTCAATTTATCGTTTGGAACATTTGTAGTTTGAGGGTGTCATAGCAAGTTGTAATAATAATTTTGTTTTACAGATTTTCACTGAATATCAAGGAGTAATAACATGGATTTTCAAAAAACCCTTATCTCTGCTGCAATTTCCGGTGCACTGGCACTAGGGACTCTATCCCTTTCCAGCACCGTAAACGCTGAAGAAAAGGAAAGATGTTACGGTGTTGCCAAAGCGGGCCATAACGACTGTCAGACTGCAAACAGTTCATGTGCCGGTACATCCACTGTGGATAACCAAGGTGATGCGTTTGTCGCACTTCCAAAAGGAGTGTGCGATAAACTCGCTGGCGGAACCATGGAGCCGCAATCATAATTGTTACAAATTTTTTAACAAATATGTAGCAAAAATGTCCACGAACCCGATTCCAGCAAACGCAATTGGAATCGGGTTGCGTGGCGAACACTATCAGGAAGTATCAACTGGTTCCCCAAAGGTAGACTGGTTTGAGGTACATAGCGAAAACTACTTCGGTCAGGGAGGCTTCGCACATACCTGTCTGTCGAAGATTCGCGACAGTTATCCGTTAAGCTTCCACGGTGTCGGTTTGTCGATCGGTTCGACAGACTCTCTCAATCAAGTCCATCTCGCCAGGCTCAAAGAGCTCATAGATCAATATCAGCCAGCTCTTGTCTCAGAACACCTGTCATGGAGTTCTGTCGAAGGCATCTATCTGCATGATCTTTTGCCATTGCCGATGACGAGTGAAGTAATTCAACATCTTGTAAATCGAATACAACAGATTCAAGAATACTTGGGGCAGCGGATACTAGTTGAAAACGCATCAAGCTATCTTGAATTCACACATTCGCATATGCCGGAATGGGAATTTATCAGTGAGATTGCACGACGAAGCGGATGCGGTTTGCTGCTTGACGTCAATAATGTTTTCGTAAACGCCTGCAACCACAAATTTGATCCATTCGAGTATATTTCTGGAGTTTCGCCCGAACTGGTGGGTGAAATGCATGTCGCAGGACATACCGTAAAAAAGCTTTCAAGCGGTGAGATACGTATCGATTCGCATGACCAGAGAGTTTGCGATGAAGTTTGGGACTTGTACAAGTTTGCAGTTCATCGAAATCGCCATGCACCGACCCTGATCGAATGGGACAAAAATCTGCCCGATTTTTCGGTACTGCTCGATGAAGCCGAAATTGCCCGATCCCATCAAAACGAGTTTCGCCATGCAGCTGCGTGATCTACAGCGGCAGTTTGCTCAAGAGGTTCTGTTCAGCACTGTTACAGATTTGCGGGAGACCATTCAACCGCACGGAATTGAGCCACATCGCCGACTTCAGATTTACAAAAACAATATCGACTCCACACTTGCAGAGTCCTTGCAGAACGTATTTCCAGTTACATGTGCAATTGTGGGGGAGGAATTCTTCAAATTTGCAGCCCGCAAGTATTTGGCTGAAAACCCACCCGCATCGGGAAACCTGCACGACTACGGCAAGCGTTTTCCTGAATTCATTGGGGCGATGAAAGAACTAGCTGAATTGGCCTATGTAGTTGATGTCGCTAGAATGGACTGGGCATGCCATGCGGCATTTCATTCTGTCGCAACAGCGTCGGTTCCACTAAATGTTCTGACTCAGTTCGCTTCAGAAGATCATGAGCGCTTGTTGCTGATTCTGCATCCTTCGGTTACCGCTGTTTCGTCATCGTTTCCGATTTTCGATATCTGGACCTTTGCCGGGCAACGTTCCGGTGAAGGAGAAGTTCCTGATATTTATTCAGGTGGCCAATCGGTGGTCATATTGCGCAACGACGATGAAACGAAAGTAATTCACATTGATGATGGATTGAATTTCTTCATCAACCAGATTGAACAACAAAATACACTTGGAGTGATAATTCCAAGTTTACTGGAAGCAAAACCAGACTACAATTTACAGTCTGGACTACATAGAATATTTGAAATCGGTGCAATTGCAGAAGTTACTGTAATTAGGTAGTGATTCTCCGCAACATAAACAAAAAGGAATCAGTTTGAACTATGTTTAAAGACTCAGCCATTGGAAAATACTGTCATCAAATTTTATGTGTGCTCGAATGCGGCACGCCAATTGCCGATTTACTGTTGAGACTTTGGGTGGCAAACGTATTTTGGAAATCAGGTCTGACCAAAATCGCCAATATCGATTCAACCATGTACTTGTTCGAGTACGAGTATGTTGTTCCCATCATACCTTTTGAATTAGCGGCGTATATGGCAATTGTGGTCGAACTGACTCTTCCTGTCCTGCTCGTATTCGGACTCGCAGGAAGGGTGGCAGCAGGCATATTGTTTCTCTTTAATATCGTCGCTGTAATCTCTTATCCAACTTTGAATCCCGCGGGAATTGTGCAACACCAGGTATGGGGAATTATGCTTCTGGTACTTCTGCTTCGCGGTCCTGGAAAGATTTCGATTGATCATTTCATTCGAAAACGGCTTATGAACACAACGGGCAAACTCTGTTAATTCACTTATGAAATCCATGCCGTCAATCCTGACGGAAGCGCACTATCCAAAAATTGGAAACGGCGCATCACAGTCAGACTTCAATTTCTATTCGACTCTTCTGAAAAATGGATTTCAGGAGCTGAGGAGAACTCAGATTCGCGATGTCCAAGTGAATGTCGGCAAGCTTTGCAATCAAGCTTGCAATCACTGCCATGTTGATGCAGGTCCGAAAAGAACTGAGATTATGACCTGGGACACCATGCAGAGAATCATTGAATGGTGCACGGTCCATTCCATCGAAACCATTGACATCACCGGCGGCGCGCCAGAACTCAATCCGAATTTTCGACGCTTGGTTGAAACCTTTGTGAGCAATCAGTCAAAAGTTCTGTCGCGGTGCAATTTGACAGTGCTGTTGGAACCGGGACAGGAAGATCTAGCGGAATGGTATGCGGCTCATGCCGTATCTCTAATCTGCTCATTACCCTGTTATACAAAAGAAAACCTTGAATCCCAGCGCGGAAAAGGCGTGTTTGACCAAAGCATCCTCGCATTGCAGCGATTGAACGGATTAGGATACGGCATTGACCCTGATCTTCCTTTGGACCTCGTCTACAATCCAGCTGGAGCTTTCCTGCCTCCATCACAACAGGACCTGCAGGCAACTTACAAGCTGCGTCTTGCTGAAGATTTTAAAATCCAGTTCAACAGTCTTTATACGATTACCAATTTACCGATCAGTCGCTTTCGACACTTCCTCGAAAGGAATGGTGAGTATGATTCCTACTTGAATCTACTTTCAGAGAACTTCAATCCCGACACTGTTACAGGCCTGATGTGCAGACACATTATCAGCGTTGACTGGCTGGGCCGAATTTATGATTGCGATTTCAATCAAATGCTGAACATCCATGCAGGATGGAAAAAGCCCAGATATTTGTGGGAGATTCAGGCGGACGAAATTGCAAATGAAGCCATTGCAGTTGATTCACACTGTTTCGGTTGTACAGCCGGTGCAGGAAGCAGTTGCACCGGGGTGCTCACTTAACTTTCAATAAGTCCCTATGTTGCCGCCGCACCTATAGCCGAGTGGCACAATTACGGTCGTTCCCCGGAATTTTTTTACCGATACAGACGACTTTCTTTCTGAGAGTCGGGTTAATATGCTCAAACCGCTTGACGGGTGTGATTGAATGACTACGGCAATTGCATCACCGTGAAGAGGTTGTCTTGGACGAAATGGACAAACGCTTACCAGGCAGAGGAACGGATTATGGAAGAGGTTCTCAAGCTGAGCAAAATCCTTGGTCGATACTGGGCTCAGGGCAAGAACTGTCATGTGATTTGTGACTAAAAATTGTACGTCAGAGCCAGTGCGACGTAACTGTCATTTCGTGAGCCATAGACGATAATATCTTCTTTATTGGTTTTGAGGAATTCAACCCACTCAACATCCAACTCCCACTGGTCCGACAGCCGCCGATCAAATTCAATAGTCAAAGTACTTGTATCAAGTTCTTTGTCTTTTACGGCTGCAACGGTAAGTGCTGTATTCTGCACGTCATTGAACATGAATCTCCCAGCAAGAAAAAAATCATTATTCAAATCATCCGTCGAATTCACACCTCGTTCATCTTTGTTCCACTCACCCAACAGCGTCAAATCGACAGCTGAATCAAATATCGAATAAAACGTGTATTCTCCACCGAGGATATACGCGGCGTAATCATTTTCCTTGCCGGACAAGTCACGGCCACCAGTTCGGCGAATGGCTTCAAGTTTAAACAACCAGGGACCTGCGACCATCAAAGCATCCAAGCCGAATTGCCGAATTTGCTCATACTGCGGAATCAAAATACCGTCGGCCACAACTGGCTTCAGATAAGGTTCGCGGCTGGTGCCATCGAAAACGCTTATCCCAATGTCGACAAATCCGATTGAATGACTGTATCGAGCAGCCCAATCCACATGATTCTCTTCCGCTGCACTCTCGTAACTTGCCTGCTTGTTGTTCACAACAAATGGGGATCGAAGACGTCCGTCGCGTCCCGGAAATGTGCGCAATCTATGATGCGGCATACCAAAAATTTCCGCCACACCCCAATCTCCCGAAAAAGTGAGATGCGCCATGAGCTGACCCAATTTAATCTCATCATACGGATGTTCGACAAGATCCGTCTGATTGACAATATCGACCAAGTGATTGGATTCGGCTACACCCCAGAACACCCGATCTATACCAAGACGCAACTCCCATTCACTGGCATCTCCCGCCTCTCCAAACAAAAGAAAATACGCTTCGCGCAAATCACCATGCGATCGATTGCTGTCTGCACTGTCAATGCGGAAGAACGGCACGAGATTGAAACTCCAGCCACTGCCTCGCGCACTCTCGACATAAACCTCCGGTTCCATGAAGATGCTGCCGGTACTGCGATTTTGGTCGGGATATAGAGCGGGTTCGGTAAACAATCGGCTTTCAATTCCGATGCGCCCGGAAAACTCGAACTCAGAACCGGAATCAGCACTAGCGTAATTTCCGAAGCCTGCAACTGAAATCCAGACTGCGCCGATTACAGCGCATCGCGGAACGATGCGACTCAGCATCAACGCACTCGTCTCAATCCGGTCTTTGTGAAATCTTTGTCATCAATATCCGTTCGAAACTGGTAATCAACCCAATTCAGAACAGTGCTTTTCCCAGACAAGTGATTCACCATGGTCATTTTTGCTGCGCGCCAATACTGATCCAAATATTGATCATAGTCATCCAGCATGAGAGTTTTCAGATGTACATCCTTTCGATCGTAATACTCTACTTTCCACGTCCGAAGCGTGTCACGGTCTTGCCAGATCAATTGTCGACGGTAACCCGATTTCTTGTCCGTGGGGATGCGTTCAGTAACGGTACACGTCAACTCACCGCAAGGCTCGTCACGCAAATACCGATAGGTAAACTTCTCCACTTCTTGAGGTGACATGTCTTCATAGGCAAATTCGCTACCCATGAAAGAGCCGGACCGATTGGACGAACTGATCCGCTTTACCCGTTTTAGAGCAGGCAAATAGAGCCATTGATCATCTGCCGATTCCCTGTGAGCATGAATTAGAAAGGCTGTTCCCTTGACATCCCGAGGCTCATCAAACACAAACAGACTTTTGTCGCCATCCTCAGCGACCTCAAGAACTTTTACCCTAAGCTGGCGTTTGCTTTGCTGCCCTTGCTTATTACGCAAAATCATGACTTGTTGAGCTGTAAAGTTTCCAAAGCCTCTTTCGAGTGAACGGGCGTCCTGCGCAATCTTCAAACCGATTTCCTCCGCAGTAGCGCTTTGTGAATATACAGGGGTCAGCGCATCAGACAAAAACCAAACAGTGAAACAAATAACGAAAGACAGAAGCGGAATTCGCACTGCACGACAAACAATAATCATGACTTTCTCCGGTCAATGGCAATCAACAACGGTTGAAGAAGCAAATTTTCGACAGCGACCGCAAAAACTTTCTCAACCGTAACCAGAACACTAAACGCCCAACTGAGTCTGAAGTCCAATGAGACAAACACAAGAATACGTGCCGCCATGAGAGTCTCGTGGTCAAACTAATTTGATGAGATGGGCTCCTCCCACTTTACATCGGCGAAGAAATCAGCGATGCCGAGAGATTTCAAAAGCAATCAACCCAATGGGAGGAACCCAAATATAGTATGTCATAACTGATGGTTCCATATCGCAATACAAGCATCGTTCACCACGGGTTTGATTTCGAATTTTTTACGTTATCAGGCATCTCGTAGCTCAAGCCAGAGCGGTCGAAGATCGAGACATTGAGAAGCTGACTGAAATTTTCCATTCGAGTCAGCTTTTCGGCTTTGAATAGTTTTACAATTATCTGTTTCATTCGGAACAGATACAGCATTCCAAATGTCGATGTTTTAGGAAACTGGTAAATATTGGCGAGTTCGTTTCCAAGCAGCGAACGTGAAAGCCGGTAGGCCAGATCGAGCGCTTTCCGCTGCTCGACCGGACTTTCGATTTTGCCAACTCCAGGGATGCTGCTTATCAACGCATTTGCCATAGTCACTGAATCGTCGTCCGGTGGCGGTTCGCACAGATAGGCGATCTGGTATATCCTCTTTGCCTCCGCGCCATCGGCGTAAAGAATGGTCTCCGGAATACCCATGAGATAACCGCAGTAGCGCCAGATGCTGAGAATGCTCTTCCGTTCTTCAGTAGTAAATCTGCCGCCTAGCAAAATCGTATAATCCAACAGGCGCTGTGAAAATATTGAGATGGCAAGACCGAGGCTTGCGGCACTTACAGGCGTACCCCAGGCTTCGTGGTTCCATTCGTCCGATTTCGCCAGCAAGTTCCTTATCCGGGCATGAACGAAGCGCACCCGCACCGAAGTCCTCCACCCGTCGTTCTCCCTGAGCATACCCTGCGGATAAAATATCTCAAGCAGCTGACGGAGGTTCTGCTGGAGTCGCCTTGAGGTCGTCGCCGTTCGCTCAGTTATGGCGAAAGACTTGGCGATCAACGTCGTGAAGCCTTCCACTAACACCGAGCTCACGAACGCAATAATCAAGAGATCCGCATACTTGTGGAAAACTCTGACTCCCGGTCGGAAAGATTCATGGTCGAGCCACGCAGGATCTTCTAGATTTTGGAAGAAATTACGCAGACTCTCGGGCGCATTGCGCAAACTCTCCTCCTGCAGCATACCGGCTCTTATGAATCGGTGTAGATCGGGAGCGGAGAGAGAGGAAATGTCCTCCATCACCGGATCCAACTGGGGATCGCCGATGTTGGTGTGCCGGATATAATTATCTGCAGCATCCCGATCAACGACTCGGGCCTTTGCATAACCCTCTGCATACACCATCGGCATCCAAATCGTCGACTCGGGTTCAAGATTTTCTTCGATCCGAGCACCTCTATCGGAACTCGGGAGCGAATGTTCCATAATAAATTTACCGGGTTTCTACATATTGGCAACCGAATCCAAAAGTACGACAGCATTGGAAAAACTCGGTAACACCCACTGTTGTCCAAGCATTTACTATTGTATATGCACACAATCTAATTCAAAAAACACTTATTCCGAAATCGAAATCGAGGGCAAAATAATGCTTGTGCTATTTTTCATTTCAGAAATCAGATCGAGGTAATATTGCTTAAATTTTAACATGATTCACCCCCCCCCCTGCGTTGCGATTTTAGACGCTGCGGAAGTGATTCGGCATGGAGGCGAATTGCGTGCCAGCGCACGCCGCAGGCGTTACAAGCCGGGCGCAGGCGTACCACCGCTGCGCAGTGCAGCGTTGCCGGCCAGTTTCAAATAGTCCATCACCACGCGCGTCACGCGATTCAACCTGAGCATTTGTACACGGAACCGTCGCAGGCGCGTCATGTTCTCAGGCCCGTGACCGGTGCGGATACGACTGCGATCCTCATCGACATTCCAGTGTCCAGCATGTAATGCACCGACTACATGCTCCAGTGCCTGCGGTTGTCTTTGAGCACCTGTTCGGCATCCGCCTGTTCGGCGCTCAAGCTCACGATGCCGTATGAATATTCCCGCCAGCCTTCACGGTGCTTGTTTTTGTATGCGACAATCCGTTCCACCATGAACGCCTGCCCGACATGCGGAAACTCTAGATACTCGTTGAGCTTCGAGATCACCCAGATCCTGCGGGCTTCGATGCGTCGGTGATCAAGGTCGATTTGCTCATGATCTGGTTCGCTGGTCGACTCAAACGATAGCCGTACATCGTCCAGCAGGGTCGGCTGATTTTCTTTTGCCGTGAGGTGGCGGTGCGAACGGCTCTAGCCGATCCACTCATCGCGCGCAGCACACTTAAGCGCCGCCGCCGAGAAACTCAGCAGCCCCAGCCGGCAGCTGTGCCCCGCCGTGTCAACTCATGAATCACGAGACGTTAACATCGACGCAACCTCGTTGCCAGCATCGACGCCGCTCGCCAAGGCGCCGTTCACAATAGGCGATCGCATATAATCGCCAGCCAGAAAGAAGTTCTTCGTGTCTTGGGGGAGTTGATGGCGCATATCCACTATCGCCTTGAACATGCCGGGTTCGCCCTTGCACACGGCCTCATGCCAGCGGTAAACGCGAGTAAACAGTCCCTCGGCGGCGCCGGGGAGTTGAGAACCGGGAGGAGGGTTCCGTCGTACATCGCGAAGCATCTGGTGCTTGATCTCCTCGTCGTCCAGTGGAAGTAACTCATCCGCACGATCTCGACCTACCCACAGGTCTAAAGTGCTCTTTCCGGGCGGTGCGCAGGCAGGCAGGTTTATAGTCCGATCCAACAGGGCTGGAGTATTGTCCTCAGGATACAACGCAACATGCCAGCCGGCGGGAAGTGCTCGGTGGTTGAGACCGACCACAACCCGTATCCCACGCGAGTAGGTCACTTTGCCAAGTGCATTGCGAACTCGAGGAGACAAGTCGGGAGTGAGATCCAGCGCCTTCGTTGCTGGCGTTGCACAGATAACCGCGTCTGCATCGATATGTTCGTCCTCCGCGATCACGCCCGTCGCAACTCCGTCACGGATGATCACGCGTCTGACAGGTGTGGAGAGGCGAATGGCGTCTCCAAGTTCGGCGGCCATTGCGTAGGTCACGGAACTGCAACCCCCCTCCGGCACGTAGAGTTCATTAGGCTTCAACAGGACTTCCGCTAAAAATACCCGGACCCACGTTGCGCCGAATTCTTCGACGTGGCCCATCGTAAGTTCCAGAAATCCCTCCATCGTCACCCTTAGAGACTTGGGCACGCCAAGTCTGTCAAGGTAGTCGCCGTAGGTCTCTTCCCCGTCAAGCTCGGCGATCCTGTGGTCGCTTTTATAGTTCAGGAATTCCGAATCGTCCTTGAAGCCCTTGATCATCTTCAGGGTTGCTAACAACCCTCGGAATGACAAAAGTCCCAGCGATCGGGTCGCTGCTAAATTGCTGACAAGGGCATCGACGGAACGGCCTGCCTTCGTGACTACCCACCGGCCGTTCCTGTACCAGCCAATGTTCATCCCCGTTTGAACCAACGGCAACCCCAACTCTTCACATACGCGAAAAGCAACATCATATGAGCCCGGGAAGAAATCCGCTGCACTGTCCAGTGAAAAACCATCCACCCTGTCGCCGCCCATACGTCCGCCTATCTGGTCGCTGGCCTCGAACAGAATAACATTGATGCCGTGCTTCTTCAGTGTCCAAGCGGCACTCAATCCTGCCGCTCCGCCGCCGATTACGATAACTTTTTGGGGTTTCATAAATTCACTCCGTTAATCCAGATTCTCGGGTAACAGCCTATCGCACATTTGCCGAACTATGTTCCTCGAGTCAGACATCATGACTTTCTCCGGTCAACCGTCATGAGCAAAGCCGGGAGAAGTGTGAGATCTGCGATGAACGCAAAGAAGATTGTAACCGTAACCAGGATGCCGAGCACCCAGCTAGGCTCGTAGCCGGACGAAGCAAATACCAAAAATCCGGCTGTCAGAATAGCAGTGGTAGTCCACAACGCCGGCCCAACTGTGCGAAACGTGGCACGAATGGCATCGGGCGGAGACAACCCTTTATGGCATCCATTCAAATACTTGCTGATAAAGTGAATTGTATCGTCCACGATGATGCCGATGGCTATCGCAATTACCACGGATGCACCAAGGCCGATACTGCCGGAGAGATATCCCCAAAGACCGAAAGCCATCACCGCTGGAACAAAATTGGGCACCAGACAAATCAGGCCAATGCGGATACTCCGGAAAACCAGGAGCAGAATTAGAGAGATGAGTCCCACGGCAATGATCGTGCCCCACAGCATGCTACTGACGTTCTGGCTCGACATGTGGGCGGAAATCATGGTGAAGCCAGAGGCAGACCTCGCGAGTTCGGGCGCATTAGCCTGCAACCAGGCCTGCGCACGCTCATCAATATTAAGATGATCCCGCGTTGACGTTTCATTTAGCACTACAGTCATTCGCGTCGCCGATTTGGAGAAATCAATGCGATCGTTGAGATCGGCGCCAAATGGGAGCGATAACTCGTAAAGTAGGAGAAACTGAGCGGTTAGCTCAGCATCGTCCGGGATTCGATAAAATTGTGGATCGTCCCCGTTCATGCTTTTATTCACGCGCTTCACAATGTCCGGAAAAACCTGAACATGAAGCACTTCAGGCTGGGCGCGGTACCAATTGGCGAAGGATTCGACAGTGCGCAAGTATCCAGGGTCGGTAATGCCACCTTCGCTCCCAGAACTTAGCGAGTAATCAAGCCGGTCCAGCCCTGTCAAATTCTCGACGATGAAATCCGTATCGGTGCGGAATGTGTAGCTGTCATCGAAGTGGTGTAGCCAGTTGTCGCCCGTCTCGTTTCTGAGAACGCCAGTAGCCAGCGCCACTACCACGATAGTGCTGGTCCATAGGAGCAGCGTGCGACGCGCGATGACGAAGTCTCCCAAACGCTCGAAGAAACTCTCATTTCCGGCACGGGAGCGACTAGCGCGTAGCGGCAGGACTGAAAGTAACGCCGGTAAAAGCGTTACGGAATAAACGAATGTGAACATCACACCGAGTGCAACCAGATTGCCGAGAACGTGAAATGGCGGCGAATTCGATGTGTTCAAACTTAGGAACCCGACCGCGGTTGTTACGGATGTCAGAAACACCGGATACAGATTTTCGCGAAAGGATTCCGAGAGTGCTAATTTTCGTTTCAGCCCCCGACGAATTCCGGACTGCGCGATGGTTATGATATGGATTGTATGGGCAACCGCCACCGCCATGACGATGATTGGCATACTTGCACTGACCGGTGTGAGCCTCGTGTCAAACCAGCCAGCAAGTCCCATGGTGCTCATAACAATAAACACGACAACGATCGCGATGGAAAGGGTGGCGTACACTGATCGCAGGAGGAGGATAGCGATTACCAGGATGACTACAAATACAACCGGAATGAGCTTCTCTGCATCTTTCCCAGCATCTGTGAAGGTTTGGTTGAGGATCACATTGCCGGTCAAGTAGTAGGACAACTCTGGATGAGCAGATCGAGCTTTATTGAGCAGGTCTTTGAGATAGTTTGAAATCTCTGCCCAAGCGGGCTCCTCCGGTTCGAGCAGGATGAAACTGATGATCAGACCAGTTACACGCCCGTCATCGGAAACCAGCTGCCCGACGAGTTCCGGTTCGTTCAAGGCAATGGTTCGCATTCGGTTAAGTTCGTCATCGGTGAACGACGCCGCGTCGTTTACCAAAGGTTCGATGGTTAGGTCGTCCCCAACCGCTTCAGTATGGAAATAATTTGTGAGCGAATTGACCCTAGTAGAGTGCGGTGTCTGCCACGCGGCTTCAGTCAGTTCTTCGATCGCGGCGAGAGTCTCGCGGGTGAACACCGACCCTTCCCGGGGCGCGATGGCGATAAGTGCCGACCTTGATGCGGAATAGGTGTCCTGCAGGTTGTCGAATGCGAGGAGGTGTGGATTGTCCTTGCCGAACAACACGCGATAGCTACTGGATACGGTAAGTCCAGGCACTCCCGCTGCCAGTGCAAGCATGATCAGTGTAGCAAGTGCGAGTACCTGCCATCGGCATCTCAGAATGAAAGCCAAATAACGGTCTACAAGCCCAACGGTCACCGCCTTGACTCCCCGCGAAGTAGACTCGATTGGCGCATAAATCGTAGCGTATGTGACTTAGGCATAGGCACGGAGGGTAGCGAGAACTTACCCAAGCTCACTTTCAAATTTTCGATACTGTTCACGGGCAGGATAAATTTGCTGACTGGACGATTAATGCGCCCGGCGCGTTTGAGGAGAATACGACATAGGGTATCAATCTAGCGAAAGCACCAAAGCGCGATGCTTTTTGCACTGGTGCTATGGGTGCGTGAGTTGAGTCGGCTCTGCTGTGTTTCACGCTTATGGTATGTGTGTCGAATTGCATATTCATTTTGGTTGACAGATATTCTACTAGAGCTATGGTCCCAAATCCGAAAATAAACACGATGTTTTGACCTGTTCCCCGCAATATTCGGGGCGAGCATATGCAAAATATGCTCAAATTTATTTATCCGATATAGAGAAACAGGCATGGAAAGTTATACAAGTGACGCAGCGTCCAAGGTGATGAAACTGACGGATGCAAAGGTGTAAAGCAAGGGATTTGTAGTGTGACAACGCCAAAAACCGTGTTCATGACGGTTGATCAGGGGTGCAATTTCTAAAACGAATAGCTTCCACAAATCGCTGATATTTAGCTAAACGTAGCAATTGACTGCTTATTCGACGATTCGTTGACGGGCTGTTTCAAACGTCGCCACTCCTACTGCTACCGACACATTGATACTCTGAATTCCACCCAGCATTGGAATATTTCCCAGTACGTCGCATTTCTTCCTCGTCTCTTTTCTCAATCCTGATTCTTCCGTACCGAAAACGAGCGCACATGGTTCAGACAAATCCATCGCATAAATGGAATTCTCTGCTGCCAAATCCAGTCCGATCACCCATAATCCAGCGGCTTTCAGCAAATCCAAGGTTCGAGCAAGATTGGAAACTCGAAGTATCGGTGTAATTTCAGCCGCACCAGCCGCAGTTCGAGACACCGTTGCGTTTACTTGGCAACCTCGATTTCGAGGCAGAATGATGCCTCCTGCACCCGCGGCGTGAGCGCTTCGAATGCACGCTCCGAGGTTTCGCGGATCAAGAATACTATCCAGAACAACAATCAATGACGAATCTGGCAAAGAAGAAAGCCAATTCTGAACGTTCGGGGATTTCATCCTCTTGCCGTCCTGACAAATGACAATTACGCTCTGATGTCTGTTGCCTCCCGCTTGTTCGTTCATGGCGTCGTTAGAGACGCGATGGACTGGAATGCCGTGACTGTTCGCCAGCCGTTCGATTTCCTGCAACCTGCTGTCGTTTCTACTTTCACTCAAATACACGCATTCAACTTCCTGCAGCCGGTGCTGTAGCACCGTCTTGGCAACATGAACTCCAAAAATCTTACGCATGGCTACTTTCTTTTAAATTTACGCTTCCGCCTGTTAATCTTCTGCTCGCTTACTAACTCAAAATCAACAAAACCAAATTCAGCATCGGCTTTGCATACCCGAATTCGTACTGGCATTCCGATCGTATAGGTCTTTCCAGTGGATGATCCATAGAGCGCTCTACTGTCTTTTACAAATTCGTAATATTCTGATCCCAATTGTGAAATCGGAATCATGCCGTCAACAAACGGAGAGGATAGTTGAACAAATATTCCGAATGACCGAATGTCCACAATGACACCGTCATAGGTGCAGTCAATTTTTGTTTTCATGAATTCTGCTTTGAGCCATTTTTCCGACTCCCTGGAACAAGCCTCAGCTCGTCTCTCCAGATAGGAACACTGTAGTGCGACCGTATTCAAATTTGAAGAATTCTTTGAATTATTCAGCACATTTTTGATTAGTCGGTGGACAATCAAGTCGGGGTATCGACGAATAGGTGAAGTGAAGTGAGTGTAACTAGGGAAATTCAATGCGAAATGAGGGTTTTTCTTCTCTGAATAAATTGCAGTAGCCAAACTACGCAATAAGTGCATTTGAAGCGCACCAAAAGCTTGAGGATAGCTGCCAATTACCTCCATTATCTTCTGATAATCAGTAACCGTAGCGGTTTCGTGCACTGGCAGACTGGCACCAAAAGAAGCCAGTATTCCGTTCAGTTCCATTCGGTCTTTTGGATCTGGTTGATCATGCACTCGAAACATTGCTGCCTTCGGATAGTGTTGATCAATGAACTTGGCAGCACACACATTCGCTGCTAGCATGGCCTCTTCAATCAAACTATGCGCGGGAACACTCTGAGACTTTTCCACTGCTTCGACGTTCCCCGAATTATCAAATTTCAGCTGCATTGCCGGAACGTCAAACTCCAAAGTTTCGCGTTTTGTGCGAGCTTTCAACAATGCATCATGTACTTCAAAGAGGCACAGGAGACTGGGTGAAACGGCTTTCGGCAAGTGCCGTTTCACCCGACTTCGTTCAACTTCAAAGTAGTTCAGCCTGGCATGAGATTTAATCACTGCCTCAAAAAAGAGATAAGACCCTATCTCGCCGTCAGCACTTACTTTCATCTCACAAACGATTGCCAAACGATCTTTATCGGGAATCAAAGAGCATAGATCGCTCGATAGTTTCTCCGGCAACATTGGCACTGACATAGTCGGTAGATAAATTGATGTTCCTCGCGCGTACGCCGCATGATCTATTTCTGATCTTTCATGGACATAGTGCGATACATCCGCGATTGCGACCAGCAACCGAAATTTACCTGCTTCGGTTCTTTCACAAAATACGGCATCATCGTGATCTTTTGCAGTAGCCGGATCAATCGTAACGAACGGCAGTTGCCTTAAGTCTTTACGAGATTTAGGGATGGCATTGGCTCGTAATTCCCAAAGTTTCTTCGCCTCAGCGCTGACTTCACTCGACCAAGCATCTCGAATTCCAAAACGACTTAGTGCGACAGCGTTTGCAATCTCGCATGTGCTCTCAAGTAATCGATCGATTCGCACTAGACGCCATGCTACTTCCGATGCCGCTGTGGCTGCCTGCCTGCTAATTGTGACCAGAAGGTATTGACGATGACTCGCTTTAAGATCGAAGTCTCGAAATTCTATTCTAGAGCTTAGCGAAAATCCTACAGGAACGAGTGTAACTGATCCAACTCCCTTACCGCCTTTTTTGACAACTCGTGCCACAATCTGGTAGTCAGCAATTGGATCAACGTTATGAATTACACAGAACAGTTTCTGATGTCGGCTGGGACGCATTAACTCGAGTTCAACACGATCTCCTGGCAAATAGTCCCGATGTTGACCAATTTTCGGTAAATAAGTTCTGCCATCTTCAGTTCTGACTCGCACATTTCGATGGTTTACAAATTCAACTGTTGCAGCGGTAAATTCGGACTTGGAATGTTTGCGGGATTTGCGTTGATGCTTTCTGCTCATAATGGACGCATGATCGGCGAAATTGGACGCCGAGGAGTTGATTTTCGGGATTGATCTAGAGTGAATTGTGACTATCGATCGAGTTCAATCGGATCAATACAGTCACTTTGAGAGTAATTGGGATTGTTGACGCGCGTTGAAATTGGATACGCCTTGAGCCTGTCGTCTTCATAGGTTTTTGTCATCTGATACGCGGTTTCAAGATCACTGAAGAGCCATTGGTCTCTGAGTTCTGGATCAATGATGACTGGCATTCGTCTGTTTGAATTGTGAATTGTGGCCATTAGTGAATTCGCTTCAGCAGTAGCGATCGTGCAAGATTCATATTCTGTACCACCCTCAGTTTTTCCTCTTTTCAACAACCCTGCAAAGCTCATGATCTTCTGCTCCTTGTGCCGAATATGCCAAGGTTGTTTGGTTCTTTGCTGGGAGACAACCTGCCATTCATAAAATCCGGTTGCGGGGATCAAACATCTCCTCCCATATCTCCAAACATTTCTATAACTGACAAGTTCTCGCATGTTTTCCGAACGTGCATTTGCCATTGAATACTTTTTCGGCACCTCACCCTTGGACCAAGCTGGAATCAGCGGCCATATTGCTGAACGCAGAACCAAACGTTTGTCGCCTTCAAGCCGGATAATCGGAATTTTTGTCAGTAAAATCTCATCCGCCGAATCGACCGCCATACTGCGGGAAGTCGGGCTGATGTTGTATCGAGGCTTGAACGGAGCAAGTGTCGAATCATTCTCCAATATATTGAATGTCGTCAACAGTGCATCGACATCAGTCAGAATGTTAAACCTACCACACATTTAAGTTCCATTCACTTCGTAATGTCCGTCTATTGTTCCATTGAGGCAGGTGGGTATAAATCCTGGCGCGCCCGGAGGGATTCGAACCCCCGACTCCCAGATTCGTAGTCTGGTACTCTATCCAGCTGAGCTACGGGCGCTTTTCAATGAGTCTTTCGTAAAGTTACATAAACTTGACGATTGACGTAAATGGCGGAGAGGGAGGGATTCGAACCCTCGATGGGGGCTGCCCATACTCCCTTAGCAGGGGAGCGCCTTCAACCGCTCGGCCACCTCTCCAAGGGAGACGTCTAAACAACTTACTTTTACAGAAATACAAACTCTCAGCGATTCGGTGTCGCCTCTTCTTCTTCAAATTCTTCTTTTTTCATACGCTGGTAAATCTCTTCACGATGTACGGATACATGTCTAGGCGCATCTACGCCAATGCGTATCTGGTTTCCCTTGATTCCTAGTACAGTAACCGTAATGTCTTCGTTAATTATTACCGACTCACCAATTCTTCTTGTCAGTATCAACACAACTTTGTTTTCCTCCATCAGTGTTCATATTTTCATGAGTTCACGCTCTTCGTAGGATTTAGATGCGGCTACTTCATTCCGATGTCAAACGCTCTTGCTGACGCTACATTTTGTTAGACTCAAACCAGTCAAAAACGACTGTATTATAGGTATGGTTCAACTGAATTGTCTGATAATCATCCTGACACAAGACGGCTTTATCTGCATCAAGATTCAAGTTCCCGCTGTGGCGCATTTTCGCGCAAGGGAGAATTGTCGTCGCTCAATTCGAACGCTTGATGGAGCGCTCTGACTCCGAGTTCCACATATTTCTCATCCACTATGACAGATATTTTTATCTCGGATGTAGAAATCATCTGAATATTGATTCCTTCGGCTGCCAACGTTGTAAACATTGTGCTGGCAATCCCAGTGTGAGACCGCATCCCTACTCCAACCAGAGATATTTTCGCAATATTGTCTGCTGCAACAATGTCCTGCGCTCCGATTTCCGGCATTATGCTTTGGATTAACTTTAGACTGCTTTGAAATTCGCTGCGATCGACGGTGAAGGTCAAATCAGTATTGTTGTCAGTTCCAACATTCTGGATGATCATGTCTACGTTTATATGGGCATCGGCAATCGGGCCAAAGACCTTGGACGCTATTCCCGGTCGGTCCGGCACATTCCTAATAGTCAATTTGGCTTCATTGATGTTGTAAGCAATCCCAGTGATTTTGGGTTGTTCCATAGTTGATTCCTCCGAGGTAATCAATGTACCTGACGTATCGTGAAAAGATGACAGTACACGCACCGAAACTCCAAATTTATGTGCGAACTCCATCGCTCGATTCTGCATTACCTTGGCACCGAGACTCGACAGTTCCAGCATTTCCTCGGCTGTAATTCGCTCCAGAACCCGGGATTCCGGAACAACACGCGGGTCTGCAGTCATAACACCGTCGACATCTGTATAAATGCGACATTCCTGCGCATCCAGCGCTGCTGCCAGTGCCACAGCGGTTGTATCGGAACCACCCCGGCCAAGCGTAGTAATCTCTCCATTTGCAGAGATGCCCTGAAATCCCGCTACGACGACGATCAATCCACTTTCGAGCTCGCGAAGAATGCGCTCCGCCTCAATGCTCTGAACTCGGGCCTTGCCATGCATTTCATTCGTAATGATCGGAATCTGGCTTCCAGTATAGGATTTTGCCGGACAACCATCTCGATTCAACACCATGCCCAGCAATGCAGTTGACTGTTGCTCACCAGTCGACATCAGCATGTCCAATTCTCGAGGTGTCGGATTGTCGTCAATCTGTTTTGCCAATTCAATAAGGCGGTTGGTTTCCCCTTCCATTGCCGACAGTACTACGACTACATCGTAGCCATCCGCCTTGGTTCGCTGTACACGATTCGCGACCCCGTTGATCCGCTCAATACTGCCAACCGACGATCCACCGAATTTTTCTACGACCAGTGCCACAATCAACTACCGAACACGAAATAATTCATCAATGCTGCGAATATAGAATCTTGCTGTTATCAGACCAATGCGATTCAAGCGATCGCTTCGGCCACAGCATTGAGCGCAATATCGATTTTTTCCCCTTCGGTACCACCGCCTTGAGCCATCTGCGGCTTGCCACCGCCATTTCCCCCGACCAAAGGAGAGATCTTGCTGATAATCTTACCGGCATGCAAACGGTCAACCAGGTCGTCAGATACGGTGCACAACAGAGTCGCTTTGCCATTATTGACAGACCCCAATACCACGACTCCAGATTCAACTTTCTGTTGCATGCGAGCCATGATCTTGCGCAAATCTTTGACATCAATTCCGTCGTGCCTGGAGACCAGAACCTGTACGTCCCCCACAGACTTAACTGGTATATCTGCCACTCCATTGCCGCCGGTTGCCAGTTGAGTTTTCAAGTCGGAAATCTGCCTATCCATAGCACGATTGACCTGAATCATCTGTTCGACTTTCTCCTGAACATCGTCTACTCCGGTATGCAGAGTTCTGGCCACTTGGGAAAGAAGCTGTGAATCCGTCTGCATTCGCTGTACTGCATCCATTCCTGTCAGGGCTTCAATTCGACGTATTCCGGAAGCTATGCTCGACTCCTGGATGATTCTGAATAAGCCGATGTCACCGGTTCGCTCCACATGAGTACCTCCACATAGTTCCATCGAATATGCTCCCATTTCGATGACCCGGACATCCGAATCATATTTCTCTCCGAAGAGCGCATCCGCTCCCTGTGCTTTTGCTTCTTCCAGTTCCATCCATGAACTGGATACCTGTGAGTTGGCGCGAATTTCGTCATTGACTTGTGATTCGATTTGCAGAATTTCCTGACTGCTCAATGCGCCATCATGGGAAAAATCAAACCTTAGGCGATCTGGCGCAACCAACGAACCTTTCTGTTGAACATGCGGTCCAAGAACATTTTTCAACGCGGCGTGAAGCAGATGAGTCGCGGAATGATTTTTCATTGTGGACTTGCGTTTTCCTGCATTTACTTGAACATAAACTTTTTTCCCACATGCGAATTCTCCGGCTGCTACGTGTCCGATATGTCCGATGACTTTATTGGAGAGATATTGCGTATCTTCTACGATAAACTCGTTTCCGTTGGCACAGATAATTCCCGTATCTCCAACCTGACCGCCGCTTTCTGCGTAGAATGGTGTGGTATTGAGCACTAAAACGGCTTTCTGATCTTGCTTCACGGATTGTACCTGAGAGTCTTCAATCAAAATCGCTACTATTTCGCCATCCTGTTCAAGCGTACGATAGCCACTAAATTCAACTTCTACATCTAAGGTTGTAGTGGAAGCCGCAACAGCATCAAACCTGCTCGCGGATTTTGCTCTTTCACGCTGTTCCTGCATGGAACGCTCAAATCCCTCCATATCAACGGTTATATCTCGTTCCCGCAGAAAATCAGTGGTAAGATCCACTGGAAATCCGTACGTATCGTACAGGCGAAAGGCAATTTCACCAGGCAATACATCACCTGACAGCGAACTCAATTCTCGATCCAGCATCTTCAGGCCTTGGTCCAGAGTTTTTGAGAATCTTTCACCTTCTCTCAGTAAAACCCCTTCAACCTTGCTCTGCGCATGCTTAAGTTCAGGATATGCCTCTCCCATCTGTTCAACCACAGCTCCGGTCAACTTGTGAAAGAAAGGCTCTCTGCAACCGAGTTGATAGCCATGCCGTATGGCTCGACGAATGATCCTGCGAAGCACATAGCCGCGATTTTCATTGGAAGGTGTAACTCCATCGGTAATCAAGAATGCCGCAGACCGAATATGGTCTGAAATTACTCGCAAAGATTTACTGTCTCGTTCCTGCGTCCCTACGATCTGAGCAGCAGCTTCAATCAGAGCACGAAAAAGATCTATATCGTAGTTGCTGTACACTCCTTGCATGACTGTCGCAATTCTTTCCAGTCCCATTCCCGTATCAACTGAAGGTTTGGGCAGCGGTTCCATGGTGCCGTCAGAGAAACGTTCGAATTGCATAAACACGAGATTCCACAATTCTACGTATCGGTCGCCATCCTGATGTGGGGTACCTGGAGGTCCACCTTCAATTTCAGGCCCGTGATCGTAAAAAATCTCAGAACACGGTCCACAGGGGCCTGTATCGCCCATCGACCAGAAATTATCCGAAGTAGCAATTCGTGCAAATCTTTCGGATGGAATTCCGATCTCATTCAACCAGACATCCGCCGACTCGTCATCCTCTGAGTACACCGTTACCCATAGCCGATCTTCCGGCAGGGAGATTTCGCGTGTTAGCAAATTCCAGGCATAGTGAATCGCCTCGCGCTTGAAATAATCACCAAAACTGAAATTACCCAACATCTCAAAGAAAGTATGATGTCGAGTGGTATATCCGACATTTTCCAGATCGTTATGCTTCCCGCCCGCACGAACGCATCTCTGCGAAGTAACGGCACGATTGTACGGACGCTTGTCGGTCCCCAAGAATACATCCTTGAATTGCACCATACCGGAATTTGTAAAATGCAAAGTGGGATCATTTCCTGGCACCAAAGGACTACTGGGCACAATTTCATGCCCCCGTTCACGAAAGTACTCCAGAAAGAGTCTTCTCAATTCTATGGTTTTCATGGTTTCAGCTTGCTAAGCCTGTGGGGTATCCGAATATCTTCCAATAGCCTCGTGAATTTGAGAGGAAGTAAATCCTCTGCTTCTTAAAAAGTTTGCCCGCTTTGCCCACTCTTTAAAATTCTCGATGGGTCGGTTGTGATATTTACGTTCCGCTACATTTACGACTTGTTCGTGCCATTGCTCATCATTCTGATCTAAGTGATTCGCAATGACTTCCGAGGCAATACCAAGACGACTCAACTCCGCCTCGATTCTCACTGGCCCATATCCTCGCGTTCTGCGAACTCGAATCAGATTTCCCGTAAATCTCTCGTCATTGACCATATTTCTTTCTTGCAGGTCATCCACAACCTGCTCTGCCACTTCAAGACTCGAACCTCTACTGACAAGTTTCTTCACGAGTTCGTTTCGGCAATATTCGCGCCGAACGAGAAATCTGGCTGCCTGTTCCTGTGTTTCCTTGAAATTTCTCATACCCTGCTAGGGGTTCACTCTGCTGACACTTCCGTTTGCTTGTCGATGGTTAATTTCTTTCGGATCTGGGATTCAATTTGATCGGCAATTTCTTGATTCTCCAGTAAAAACATTCGTGCATTATCTCGCCCTTGACCTATGCGAATGTCGCCATAACTGTACCATGCACCGGCGCGTTCGACAATTTTGTGTTCAACGCCTAAATCAATCAATTCACCTTCTTTTGAAATGCCTTGACTGAAAATCATGTCGAACTCGCATTGCTTGAATGGAGGTGCAACCTTGTTCTTGACAAGCTTTACACGAGTCTGATTTCCGATAATTTCATCACCTTTCTTAATCGCTCCAATTCTCCGAATATCAACCCTCACAGATGCATAAAACTTCAGTGCATTTCCACCCGTCGTAACTTCCGGACTGCCGTAAATCTGACCAATCTTCATGCGAATCTGGTTAATGAATATGACCAGTGTTTTGGATTTGCTAATGCTGCCGGTCAATTTTCGCAGGGCTTGGGACATCAGCCGAGCATGCAGCCCCATGAACGAATCTCCCATTTCTCCGTCCAGCTCAGCGCGCGGTGTCAGGGCGGCAACTGAGTCCACTATGACAACATCAATCGCTGCGGATTTGACGAGTTGATCAGCAATTTCCAGCGCTTCTTCACCGGTGGTCGGCTGAGAGACGAGCAGATCATCCACATTCACTCCAAGTGTGGCCGCGTGGGATGTATTCAAAGCGTGTTCTGCATCAATGAAAGCCGCAGTACCGCCGAGTTTTTGTGCCTGTGCAACAACCGATAGAGTCAAGGTAGTCTTACCGGATGCCTCGGGTCCGTAAATCTCAACTACTCGTCCACGCGGCAGTCCACCTACTCCGAGAATAATATCCAGCCCCAAAGAACCGGTTGGTATTACTTCGATGGTTCGATCTACTTCTTCGTCACCCAATCTCATAATCGAACCCTGACCAAATTGCCGTCGAATTTGACCTAACGTAGCCTGTAAAATTTTTTTCCTACTATCGTCCATTTATTGTACCTAGCAAATTTAATTCATAGATTATCCACTGGAACGCCGGTTAAGACGAACCTGTCGTGCATTTACATTGTCATTCGAGTCGGATCGGCAACTAAGATAATAATTGCTCCTAACTCAGGAACAATTAATATGCGATCCAATGTAATCAGAAAGGTTAGAAAATGGCAAGAAAAAATTCAGAATCCGCTGAAATAAATTAATTCGAACTCAATCCAACTAGAGAAAGCAATTCATCCGCAGGCACATATCCACCGATCAATGTGCCATCATCCAGCACCAAGGTCGGCGTACCACCGACTCCTGCTTGCACGCCCTGCCGGTATTGATCGGCAACCGGATTCGTACAACTTGCAGCAGGAAGTTTCACCCCATTTTTCGCATCTGTCATTGCTTTTTGCTGATCATCGGAACACCACACATTGACAATTTTGTTATAGCTTTCAGATTCCACTCCCGCTCTTGGAAATGCCATGTATCGCACTTCCATGCCAGCAGCAGTTAGTTGAGGCACCTCCTGATGAAATCGCCTGCAGTAACCACAATCAATATCTGTAAACACCGTGACATGACGCTTGGGGTCGGCGGCGGCAAAAACAACCATGTTACTCGGGTGCGTGCTGTCTACTACTTCGTAAACAGCCAGCTCGGTCCTTTTGTCGCTCAAACTCGCACCACTGCGCAACTCAATGGCATCGCCAATGATTAGATACCCGTCTTTCTCGAAAACATAGTAGATTTCATTGCTGATCGAGGCTTCATAAACACCCGAAATTGGTGACTCGATAACTGAATTCAGAGGCAAATTTTGCGGAAGTATTGAAGTGAGCGCTTCACGTACTCGATCCAATGCCTCATCCGAGACAGCATTCGTAGAAATGATGGCTGCCACGGCCAAGCCCAATACCACAAATTTAAACTTCATACTCACCCCAATTTACTAGACTTAGTTATCACTACTACGTATGATTACCGCAATCGGAAAATGTTCTCAGTTTCCTTCCCGCTAGTCGATCTTTTCAACTTCCGCTCCGGACTCTTTCCATGCGTCAAATCCGCCGCCAATATGACAAACACTCTGTAATCCCATTCTTTGAGCAGTCTGGGTTGCCAAAGCCGACCGCCAGCCCGATTTGCAATAAAAGACGAACTTATTTTGTTCGGAAAATACATTCTTGAAATAAGGGCTTTCCGGATCAATCCAGAACTCCAGCATGCCGCGCGGCATATGGTAAGTCCCTGGAATTTTTCCTTCGTGCTTGAGTTCTCGAATATCCCGTAAATCTACAAATTGCACATTGTCTTTTTCATGCAAGTCAACGGCTTCTTCAACCGTAAGCGTTTCGATTTCCGACATTGCTTGATCAAGCAGCTGTTTGTATCCAATTTTCATATCACCGCCACTGCCAAAATTACAGATTCAGGTTGCTGCTATTGTAATTTCTGTACATTAAATTCATCTATCTTTCGTTAATAGATGAGGCATTACAATAGCGTCAATAGTTTACCGATTATCCGGCCCACTCGGTGGTGGTTCGTTGAATTCGCAGCCTTCCGACTGTGCAAGTTCACGCCGCACATTCCACGCTCGCCACTGACTTCGCTCCTGTTCCATTCCGATAGCGATTCCTTTCTCTTTCTGCGACTTCTTTAGCCACTTCTCAAACGCGTCCGATAACATTCTGTAAGTCTCCGTAAAAATTTCGATGTTGTTGGCGTGGGACAAGTTCCCCCGAATACTACCAAGTCAAGATGTATTTAGGTTCCTGCAAGCCACCAAACTACACAGCGCTTCACCTCGTATAAAACAGTTTGCGCAACGCTACGAACATCGATTTAATTCAACTGCAACTGAATCGAATAAGTATCCATTTCATCTCATTCATAACATCGAAGGCAATTCAATTGCTCTAGTCGTTTTTCTTACACCACTACCCACTATCTTGTCCATTCGGTGGTGCTTCGTTGAATTCGCGGCCTTCCGACTGTGCAAGTTCCCGCCGCATATTCCACGCTCGCCACTGACTTCGCTCCTGTTCCTTTCCCCGTTCCATTCCCCTCTCCATTCCGATAGCGATTCCTTTCTCTTTCTGCGACCTCTTTAGCCACTGTTCAAACGCGTCCGATAACATTCTGTAAGCCTCCGTAAAAAATAATGAATATGCAGCATGGACAATTATCTGTTCCGACATTGAGCCTACAATCTCTTGGTATATTGTAACCCACGCCGGTGGCGTCCCGAAATAGCTCCAAATTGAGCTAACCAGAATCCACGCCAATTGAGCATGAAACATCCCAAAAAAAGTATTTCGCCACTTCGTCCGTACGCTCCAGATCGCGGTCCGACCCCTGCCTTTGACTTTCTTAGCCATGGATTCACCTCCTGGCGTTCAGTTGCAACCGACGAAAACTTCACGTCGATTCCAAGTGAAAATAAAGTCGGCAGAATACGAACAAAAACGAAGGGCGGAAAGAATTAATTAAAAATTAACTCGATTGAATTATTTGTGCAGCATTGATTTACACAGAAATCACCCGTGCACCATTGCGGTGCGACAGGAAGGTGTTTACAGTGTAAACATTCAAAATCATGCACCAAAATGGTGCATGCGTTATTTTCTGTAATTCTTAAACACTACAAGACGTTGGTGGCGATCAGAACTTGTAAAAAAAAGTTGGTAAGAACACCTGCAATTAAATCATCAAGCATGATTCCGATTCCACCTGACACCTTCTTCTCTGCCAGAGAAATTGGCCATGGTTTGAAAATATCGAGCAAACGAAAAATCACGAAAGCTAGAATCATCGATGTCCAAGTCGCTGGAATGAATGCCATCGCAATACAGAAGCCGGTAATCTCATCCCAAACCACTGCTCCAGGATCTTCCTGATTTAAAGCCAATGCAGTGAATTGACAAACCATACACCCAAGTACAAACATCAATACCAAGATGGTGAGATGAACGGGTGTTGGAAACGACTGTATCAATAAGACAATCGGAACTGCAACCAGAGTGCCAGCTGTACCCGGTACTCTAGGGACAAAACCTGCTCCGAATCCACACGAAATCCAATGAAGGGGATTTTTTGCAATCCTCCGAAAGCTGGAATGATTCACGGAGCAGTCTTCAAATGCTAAAAATGAGAGTAGCCAAGCGTCTTACTCTGGTAAATTTCTCCAGATGCATTCTTTATCACGAGACCCGGTTGCTTTACTACAGTTCCGATGCGGCTGATTGGAACGCCAGTTTCAAATTTCAGTTCTCCATGCATCATCGCAACCTCCTGTGACAATGTAAAACACAACTCATAGTCATCGCCATGGGCCAGCGCATGATCCCAGCCAATTTTCGGCATAAGATTTTTGTATATATTTGAAGTCGGAATACTCTCGAGATCAATTGTTGCACCGACATTGCTGGCCTTAAGAATGTGAGACAAGTCAGCAACAAGCCCATCAGAAATATCGATGGCTGAAGTTGCATGTTTTCTCAATGCCTCACCTGCTTCTATTCGAGGCTGCGGACGGTCCAATTTGTCCTGCAAATATCTAGCCTCCCCTGAAGAGACTTTCAAGCCTGCTCGTGCATTCATGAGACCCAAAGCCGCATCACCGAGAGTTCCTGTTACGTAAATTCCATCTCCAACACATGCACCTGACCTCATCAGACTTTCCCCGGATTCGGCAAGTCCATAAACAGTTACACTGATGCAAAGCGGACCCCGAACCGTATCTCCGCCAATAAGCGCAACTTGATACTTCGACGCCAATTCATAAAATCCACTACTGAAATTTGCAAGCCATTTCTCATCATATTGGGGGATTGACAGATTGAGTGTCGCGTAAGCCGGACGCGCACCCATCGCGGCCAGATCGCTAAGAGATACAGCCAATGATTTGTAGCCGATATTGTCAGGCTCAGTTTTTGCCGGGAAATGTGTGTTTTCCAGCAGAGTGTCTGTTGATATCAACAATTGTTTTCCAGAGGGAACTTCGATAACAGCGCAATCATCCCCTACTCCTGCAACTACATCTGCAGAATTTGCCAAATCCCTGGAGAAAAATCTCTCAATTAAATTGAACTCCCCATTGCTTGGCGCGTCTTTCGGCAAATTGCTTCGATGCTTCAGTGGCGCCTGTTCTCCGAACGCAAGTTTATCCAAGGTACCGTTGATGAACTTGTAGCTGCCAGGATTACCAAATTCCCTTGAGAGTTCAATACATTCGTTGGTAACTACTTTGAGTGGGATATCAGGTTCGGACAACATCTCATAAACTCCCAAACGCAGAATTGCGAGTTCAACAGGGCCGACAGTGTCAATTTTACGATGAATGACAGTTGAAAGAATTGAGTCGATTTCCGGAATTTTTGACGGGATGGAATTCAGAAGTTTTTGAAGATATGCCAGATCACCATGCTTCAATACTTCAGCATCAATCAGGCACTGCTCATCGGACTCACTGAGGGACGCCTTCTGAACACCCCAATAGTACAAAAACTGAACTGCACCCAACCGTGCATAATGTCTGGCTGAAACTGCCATAAGTTCAGATTTCCTGACCTCTATTTCCAATCCGATTTGCTTCAAGTTCACGCATGTTGATAATACTTATATTCTTTTTATGAAAACCGAATGATATTCTCAGTGAATTTCTTTGCAATGCCGGCTAATTTAATATGTCACCTTATTCAGTTCGCAGGATTGCCGACATGCCCTATTGCGCCTCCAACAACTCGATTCGAAAGCCATCTGCGAAGGATTTCCCAGCACCTGCCTCGCACTTTTCAATGAAAACCGCCCGACAAACCTTTAGAATGATGACATATTTAATTGGTCGAGGTCAGGAAGTCTGAAGTTAAAGAAATTAATATTCTTGGCGCACGCTGGCTACTGCGTAAATCGCACCGATTGCGGCAGTTGCAGCTTCCGCGCCTTTGTTTTTTGAGAAGTCTTTCGAATTCGAGCGGACTTTTGCCTGATGCATGTCTTCAACTGTCAAAATACCTAAGCCAACCGGAAATGTAAATTCCATACTAATGTTCATCAGTGCAGAAGAACACTGCTGGCACAAATGGTCGTAGTGTGAAGTTTCGCCTCGAATGACGCAACCCAGTGCGATCAAACCTAGGAATTTTCCGTTTTGTGCCATCGCTTTTGCCAAAACGGGAATTTCCCATGTTCCCGCGACTCGTACTACTTCATACTGAATTTGTGGGTGTTTCTTCAAAATATACAAAGCACCGGCCAGCAGATGGTCGGATATGTCTGAATAGAAGTCGCTGATAACGATTCCGATTCTTACCATCCTTTGATCTGCGGATAAATCTTCGATATGGGCATTCATGGCATTCCCTCAACGAGGAGGAGGAAGATATTCGGTAATCTGCAGCCCAAATCCCGATAAGCCATGCAGTTTCATCGGAAGCCCCAACACCCTCAGTTTTCCGAATCCTATGTCAGCGGCAATCTGACTTCCGATACCAACAATTCTGAGGTCGTTATTTCCGCCGTCATCACTCGATTCCTGTTGCCTTTGTTGAACAATTTCTGCAAGTCCGCTGATTTCCTGATGATAGTTCAGAACAATAACCGCACCCGAGCCTTCCGATACTATGCGTTGCAGTGACTTGCGAACTGACCACGAATGCCCTCCGGGCGTAACAGCATCAATGACTTCATACAAGCCAGAAAATACGTGAACACGTAACAGTGTCGGCACCTCTGGTTGTATATCGCCTTTCACTAAAGCGAGATGAGTGTGGCCTTTAACTTCGTCTCTGTAAGATATGGCGCGTACTTCCCCAAATTCAGTTTCCAACTGCGTTTCACTTTCTCGCTGAACAGTGGATTCTGTGAGTAGCCGATATCGAATCAAATCCGCAATGGTGCCGATTCTGATGTTATGAGTTTTGCTAAACTCAACTAGTTGAACGAGGCGGGCCATTGATCCGTCAGGGTTCAATATTTCGCACAGGGTGCTCGCAGGTTCAAATCCGCTCAGCCTGGCAAGATCGGAGCCTGCCTCGGTATGTCCTGCACGTGTCAACACTCCGCCGGGTTCCGCAATTATCGGAAAAATGTGGCCTGGCGTAACAAGGTCGGATGGCAGTGCATCGCTAGCTACGGCTGCCTGAACCGTGGTTGCTCGGTCTGCCGCTGAAATGCCTGTTGAAACGTTCTGTGCCGCCTCAATCGAAACGGTAAATGCAGTCGCGTAGGGTGACGTGTTTTCACTGACCATCAACGGAAGCTGCAGCTTTTTACATCTTTCCTCGGACAGCGAGAGACAAATCAATCCCCTGCCGTAGGATGCCATGAAATTAATGTGTTCAGCGGTTACGCATTCAGCTGCAATTAGCAGGTCACCTTCATTTTCTCGAGCTTCGTCATCTACAAGAATCACCATTTTACCGGCACGGAAATCCTGCAAGATCAATTCAATGGAACTGATTCCGCTAACATCTTTACCGGGGAACGGGATTGGCTGTGAGGCACTCTTTGTCATCTGGAATTTTCCATTGAGTTCAGGCGGATACAGTGAATGTCTGTATTGTTTTCGAGCAGGCGCGCTACATAACGAGCCAACATGTCGGCTTCGATATGAACATGTTGATTTTTCGACAGACTTCCAAGCGTAGTTGCATCCCGTGTGTATGGAATCAAATTAACACTGAATATAGTTCCATCCTCAATGTCTTCAACTTCATTGACTGTCATACTGACCCCGTCGATTGCAATTGATCCCTTTTTGACAATAAACTTTCCTATTCCTATTTCTTGCTGCACAAAGAATGCAAGCTTCAAGGAGGCACCGTCAGGTTGAACTTCGGTGCATTGAGCAAGTCCATCAACATGTCCTGAAACTACATGGCCGCCAATGCCGTCTTCAAGTGTTAAGGGGCGTTCAATATTTACCCTGTCGCCTGTCTTCAGCTCGAAAAATCGGGATCGCATAATCGTCTCATTTGACAAAAATACATCTACATTGCGGCCTTGGCACTGTTCCGCAGTCAAGCAGATTCCGCTGACAGAAACGCTGTCTCCAAGTTTAAACCCTTTCAAATCCTTCAAGCCTGTATCGATTTTGATTTGCAAGCCATTTGAGGATGGTTGAATTGTTTCAATCGTGCCAATTGCTTCAACGATTCCTGTAAACATCGAACTTTTTACTGAGTTACAGTATTTCGCTTCATTTTAACTGTAATCCGAATATCATCACCAAGTTTATGAACTTCAGAAAATTCTCCATCAACTCGATCTGACAACCACTGTATGGCGGGTATCGTTGCCATGCCCAATGCGCGATCACCAAGCAGTGACGGAGCCAGATATACAATCATTTGGTCGACTAGTTGTTCGCTTACCAACGACCCGACTATACTCGGCCCAGCCTCAACGAGAACTTCATTTACTTCTCGCTGAGCAAGGACTTTCAACAAATTTCGGCAGTCTACTCCTGCTTCAGAAGATGGAATCTCAACAATTTCGGCAACCTTCTCAAGTTTGGATCGATTTTCTGAACGGATTCCTTCCCTTGTGGCAATCAGCACGTCGCCGTCACAGCCAAATATTCTTGAATCCGCCGAAGTTTCAAGCTTGCTGTCTACAATCACTCGAAGTGGAGGGTTTTCTGCGCCTTCGGCGCGACAGTTCAGTCTGGGATCATCCTTACGCACCGTTCCAGCACCAGTCAGAATTGCCGATGCCTGAGCCCGCAGCAACTGAACATCCTGTCTGGACGCTTCACCGGTAATCCAGGTACTTTCACCTGATTGCGTGGCAATTCGACCATCCAACGTCGCCGCAATCTTTACCGTAACCCATGCTTTGCCGCTCTTGTGCCGCGAAAAAAATCCTTGGTTCATCTTTTGCGCTTCATCGGCCAGCACGCCCAAGTCAACCTGAATTTTTGATTCCCGCAGCATTTTAATGCCTCGCCCTTGTACCAACGGACTTGGGTCTTCAGTGCAAATTACAACTCTTTCCACCCCGGACTGTATTACCCGGTCAACACATGGTGGAGTTCTTCCATGCACCGCACAAGGTTCCAGTGTCACGTACATCACGCTTCCCCGAGATTTCTCTCCACACGAATCCAGCGCATTGACTTCTGCATGCGCACAGCCTGCTTTGCGGTGAAAACCTTCTCCGACTATCTTTCCGTTTTTGACAACAACACATCCCACTCTTGGATTGGGATGCGGAGCAGATACTGGCGTCTGAGCGAGTTTCAGTGCTCTTCGAATGTATCCATGATCCGTGTCGGAAATGTCAGGCATCATGATTCAATTTGTTTGGAGGGTATCGCCGCCTCCCTGCAGCGAGTTCGATAAGGAAAACGAAATGGGACGCTTTAGTTTTCAATCCCAGACCGCTGTAAATACCATATTACGCCGATTCATCCACCACAGCCATGTCTTCTCGCGAAATACGCAGAGCCAGAACCACTGGACTGGCAATGAAAATCGAAGAATAAGTACCAACTCCGACACCGATCAGCAGTGCCAATGAAAATCCTCGAATTACCTCTCCACCGAAAATGAGCAAGGTTACTACGACCAGCAACGTCGTCAGTGAGGTAAGAATCGTTCTTCTGAGAGTTTGATTGATAGAGCGATTCATAATTTCGATGGAAGTTCCGTGCCGACTGCGTCGGAAGTTTTCCCGGATTCGATCGAAAACGACGATTGTATCATTCAGCGAGTAACCGATCACGGCTAATACAGCAGCCAGAACCGCAAGTGAAAAATCAATTTGAAAAATCGAAAACATGCCAATGGTAATCAACACATCGTGAACAAGGGCGACGACCGACCCAATGGCGAAACGCCACTCAAATCGCCACGCAACATAGATCAGAATTCCGATGAGCGCGTAGATCATCGCCAGTCCACCTTTTTCTGTCAACTCCTCTCCAACCTTGGGCCCTACGAATTCAACCCGGCGCATCTGCACAAAGCAGTCGCCAACCGAATCATTGGACTTTTGACAAGATTGCAATCCACCCTCGGGTGTATCGACAAGCGATTCTCCATATGGTGTGCGAAGCACTTCAACGATTTGCGTACTCAACTCCGCGGCGCTTCCCTCAACATTCTGTGACGGCAGGCGAATCATGACGTCTCGACTGGTGCCGAAGTATTGAGCCGTGGTATCTTCGATTCCGGCATTGGCAAGCTGCTGGCGCACATCGTCGACGCTAACCTGCTCTTCATATCGAACCTCAACCAGGGTTCCACCGGTAAAGTCAAGCCCCAAATTGATGCCCTGTAAGAGTATTGACAGCAGTCCGGCTACGATCAGCACCGAGGATGCGATCGCAGAAGTCCGGCGCAGTCCAAGAAAATCGATTTGCAGGTCTTTTTTTAGAAATTCCATTGTCCGATCCCCTATATGGCCAGTTTGCCGATGCGTCGACGGGTGCCATAAACCAAATTGATGACCGTTCGTGTACCCAGTATTGCAGTAAACATGGAAGTGATGATGCCGATGCTCAATGTAACTGCAAATCCCTTAATCGGTCCAGTCCCAAAGTTGAACAGCACAATGGCGGCAATCAGTGTTGTAATGTTTGCATCTACGATAGTTGAAAATGCTTTCTCATAGCCAGCCTGAATACTGGCTTGCGGAGAGTTTCGGTTTCGCAGTTCTTCGCGTATCCTCTCAAAGATCAGTACATTTGAATCTACAGCAATACCGACTGTCAGCACTATTCCGGCAACTCCAGGCAATGTCAGCGTCGCCTGCAGTGCCGACAGAACTGCCACAATCAGAATCAGATTCAGCCCAAGTGCGAGGTTTGCAACAAGTCCGAATGTGCGGTAGTAGAATGCCATAAAAAACAGTACGAGAACAAATCCTACCAGCACCGACTGCAAACCCTGGATGATATTCTGCTGACCCAGGCTCGGCCCTACGGTGCGCTCCTCAATAATGTCAATCGGAGCGGCTAGCGCGCCTGCTCGCAGAAGCAAAGCCAAATCGCGAGCTTCAGTGACGCTATCCAGCCCTTCAATCTGAAATCTCCGGCCTAGTTGGTCACGAATGACGGGAGCAGTGATGACTTCTTCCAGCAATTCCTTGACTCTCACTGGATCACCTTTGTCATCCAGCACCAATTTTCCCTGCTCATCGCGCTTTGGCTCGGAGCGCGATTCAATGTATACGACACCCATGCGTTTGCCGATATTCTCGCCTGTCACACGCTGATTGATCGCTGCACCACGCGAGTCCAGCGTAATGCTCACAATCGGCCCGCCGGTCTGAGTGTCGAGACTGGCTGCCGCATCTACGATATTGTCGCCTGAGTAAACGATCGATTTTTGCAGCAAAATCGGGCTTCCGTCGCGCATGTTATAGATTCTGGATCCGACTGGTACTGATCCATTCAACGCGGCCGACAAGTCGTGCTCTTCATCGACCATATGTATTTCCAGAGTGGCGGTTCTTCCAAGAATTCTCTTGGCTCTGGCAGTATCCTGTACGCCTGGCAATTGAATCACGATCCGGTTATCACCCTGTCGCTGCACGACGGGTTCGGCAACACCCAATTCATCAATGCGATTGCGCAGTGCCACAATGTTCTGCTCTACCGCGAATTCTTTCAGCTCATTGGCTTCATCGTCGCTGAGATTGACCCCAAGATAAATTTCACCCTCGCGTTCGAAATCGTTCAGGTCGAGTTCGGGCAGTTCATCCTCGAGTACTTCCATCGCGGCATCAACCTGTTCGGACTCTCGAAACTTGATGTCGATTCCGCTGCCGTCGTCCGCTTGCCTGACATAACCATACCGTACCTTTTGCTCGCGAAGCGTACGCCGAAGAGTATCCACATATCGAGCTTCGGCTCGGCTAATTGCGCTGTCCAAATCCACTTCCATCAAGAAATGAACACCGCCGCGAAGATCTAAACCGAGATACATGGGTGCGACACCTATGGTGTTCATCCACGCCGGAGAAGAAGGAACAAGCGTTAGTGCAATGGTATACTGACTTCCGAGCGATTCCTGAAGGGCGTCTCTGGCATTGAGTTGATCTTCAGTGCTGCTGAACCTGGCACGAACGCCTTTTTCGTCCGATATTACGCCCAGCGTTTCGATCTGTTCGCGATTTAGAACCTGTTCAACTTGATCCAGCGTGAATGGGTCGACTCCGGTCGTTCGCGCAGCCCTGACTTGCACGCCGGGATCGTCTCCAAAGAGATTCGGCAAGGCATAAAAAAAGCCGGGAATCAATACCGCGGCAATTAACAGGTACCGCCACCAGGGATTCTGGTTCATTTATTCCTTGTTTGATTTCGCTGTTTTTTTCTTTTTGGGTGTAGGTTCGGTTTTGATCGTGTCTTGCGGCATGAGTTGTGCAACTGCTTGACGTTGCACCTGAATTACCACACCTGATGCGACTTCAAGCCCTACAAAATTCACATCAGCAGATGTAATCCTACCTAGAGTGCCGCCATTTGTCACAACTTCATCGCCAACTTGGAGTGCGCCTACCATCTCCTTGTGTTTTTTTGTTCGTTTCTGCTGCGGACGGATCAACAGAAAATAGAACAATACGAATATCAATACTAAGGGGATTAGACTGAGAAAACCTCCAGACTGGTCGCCCGACTGTGCTAGTGCATCAGAAATAAAGAAACTCATGTATTTTCACCACGTTCGTGTAGATAATTTTAAGAGGGTAATGTTACCATATTTCAAGCATCAGCCTGCCAACCGGAAATTCAGTTGGTCTGAAATTTTCAAATTCAAATTCAACAGGAAAGTTGAAAAAATCGGAATCGTTCCATAGTTGCCTTTGAAAATATTCCAACTCAAGGCTAAGTCGGATGGCAAGAGGCATGAGCGATGCCAGTATAGCAAAAACATGCTTCAGCCGTCCTCATTCAGTACGAAAGGAAGGTCCATTCCGTGCTTGGCGTGTACGCCTTGCTGGTACTGGGTTGTAACCAGAACTTATTCCTTTGCAGCCATGCAGATTCGCACCCAGGTGCCTTACTGAAGCAAGTCCGGTTTTACTCGCCAAAACTTCTTATGGCATCGTTCATCATTCGATGAACACGCCATATTCGGCACATATCCGGTCAAATGTCTGATTCTCAATTGATTTTCGAATTTGATCCATAAGATTCAAATAGAAATGAAGATTGTGGATCGTGCACAAGCGTGCACACAGCGGTTCATTGATCTGGTGTAAATGGCGCAAATAGGATCGCGTAAATCTCGCGCAACACGGACAACTGCAGTTTTCATCTAGCGATCTGGTGTCATTTCGATATTTGGAGTTTCGAATCTTCACAATTCCATGAGAGGTATACAGCCAGCCATTTCTGGCATTGCGCGTTGGAAGCACGCAATCAAACATGTCTACACCACAAGCAACCCCATACACAATGTCCTGCGGAGTACCGACTCCCATTAAGTATCTTGGATAGTTCTGCGGTATTGCTGGAGCAATGTATTTGAGGATTCGATTCATCTTCTCTTTCGGCTCACCTACCGACAGGCCTCCAATTGCATATCCGTCGAATCCAATTTCTGTCAGCGAATTCAACGAAATCTCTCGAAGGTCGGGATGCATGCCTCCTTGGATGATTCCGAACAAATTGCCCGCAGCCCCATCATGTGCTTGCTTCGACCTTCTCGCCCAGGATACAGACCGTTCCATTGAGCACTTGGTTTCTTCATACGTCGCTGGGTAAGGAGTGCAATCGTCAAAAATCATGGCTATATCTGAGTTCAGAACGCGTTGAACATGAATTGATTCTTCCGGTCCCATGAACACCTCGGCACCGTCAACTGGTGATCGAAAAGTGACGCCCCTGTCTTCAATTCGACGCAGTTTTGGCAGACTGAAGACCTGAAAACCGCCTGAGTCAGTCAGTATCGGTCGATTCCAACCCATGAATTCGTGCAGCCCCCCATGCAATTCAATTACCTCCAGGCCAGGTCTCAGCATGAGATGAAGCGTATTTCCCAGAAGAATTCTCGTGTCGATTTGTTCAAGGTCCCGCGGTTCGACTGTTTTAACGGCTCCCGTTGTGCCAATCGGCATGAATACCGGTGTCTCAATTACCCCTCGCGTGAGTTCAAGTCGTCCACGACGAGCGTTGCCGTGCCGCTCCAATTCAGAGAACTTCAACATGTAAAAAATCCTAATTATCAGTATGTTGTATATAATTCTCAATCAATTTCCGCATATAATACAAACATTTACATCTAATTCTGATTCTGTCTCGTCAGAATACACGTAATGCATGCCTAGAGATACTGCCAATGAGAGTTACATTGAGCTTTGGGGATAATTCGGAGAAGAAATGGTTCGGCATTGAACTAAACAAAATCACCCCTCGATAATTTGCACTCTTTCACAACCAACTGAAAGGAGAAAATTCCATGGCCGACAGTTCAATTGGAACAGCGGCGCAGCTTCGCGACCCTAACTATACTCCCCCGCTTACAAAGGCTATTCCACTCGGAATTCAGCATGTGCTAGCGATGTTCATATCAAATATCACACCTGCAATTATTATCGCAGGTGCCGCTGGCTTTGGCTTCGGTTCAGATGCCGGTGCTCAGGGCTTTCCTGATATGACTTACTTGATCCAGATGTCAATGCTTTTTGCCGGTATCGCAACTCTGTTTCAAACAATCGGTATGGGGCCGGTAGGTGGGCGGCTACCTATTGTTCAGGGAACAAGCTTTGCTTTCATTCCGATAATGATTCCTCTAGTCGCCGGAAAAGGCGTTGAAGCACTTCCAGTCCTCTTTGGTGGTGTGTTAATTGGTGGACTATTCCATGCCTTGCTCGGCACTGTTATCGGCAAAATTCGTTTTGCATTGCCGCCACTAGTAACTGGTCTTGTCGTTATGTTAATCGGTCTGGCGCTAGTCAAGGTTGGTATCCAATACGCTGCGGGCGGTGTTCCAGCTATGGGCAAACCCGAATTTGGCAGTCTACTCAATTGGTCCGTTGCGTCAGTCGTAATATTGGTAACACTGGGTCTCAAATTCTTTACACGAGGTATGCTTTCTGTCTCGGCCGTGTTGGTCGGTATCATCGCTGGATATTTATTTGCCATGACGATGGGTCTGGTCACGATCGAAGGTGTCAGTACCAGCATGAGCCGATCAGCCGCTTTCGCATTGCCAATACCCTTTAAATACGGATTTGAGCTTGGTTTCGCAGCGGTAATTGGCTTCTGCTTGATGGCCTTTGTCTCAGCAGTTGAAACCGTCGGAGATGTTTCTGGTATTACTAAGGGTGGTGCAGGCCGTGAAGCAACCGAAAAGGAAATTCAAGGTGCAACTTATGCTGATGGTGTCGGTACAGCAGTCGCAGGTCTGTTCGGTGGTTTGCCGAATACTTCCTTCAGTCAGAATGTTGGATTGGTAGCCATGACGGGTGTAATGAGCCGTAATGTTGTGGCGATTGGAGCAATAGTATTGATTATCTGCGGGTTGATTCCAAAAGTTGGCGCAATTATTCGCACCATCCCGATAGAAGTCCTTGGTGGTGGCGTGATTGTAATGTTCGGAATGGTTGTTTCCGCCGGCCTTTCGCTGCTGTCCGGTGTTAACTGGAATCGACGCAATATGGTTATTTTTGCAATTGCCTTGTCGGTCGGTTTTGGTTTGCAGCTTGTACCAAGTGCAGTGCAGTATCTGCCCAACACACTACGTATTTTGATGGTTAGTGGTCTGCTTCCTGCTGCCGCAATTGCTATTGTACTCAATTTGATCATTCCACAAGATTCGTCAGATGAGTAAATTGAAGGAGTCTGAAACGGCATGACGGCATAGTCAGTGATTTTCTAAGAAGCACCGAATAGATAAATCTATCGGGAGTTTGCAGGAAGTAATCAGCAAACTTAGATGAGGAAAGAGCCAAGCGCTGGGAGTTTTGACAATATCGTCAAGGATTGACTAGGTTGTTCAGTGATTTGATTGTCATTGGAAATTAACTTCAATGAATCCATGCAATGTTCCTTTGTCAGTCGATTCTATTGGCTGACCTGTGTTTCTTCCTGAATATCTCTCTTTGCTGCGAATCACTGCAGTTTTACCTACAGTTCCAAACCCAGATTTCAATTGCTTACTTTCGAGTTTGTTACCTTCCCACAAATGTAAGTTTCATCAACTTCAACTGCACCCGTTAATCCTGTATGTTTCTGTATCCAACCTTCCCGAATTCGTTGCGATATAAACCATGCAGTCTTCTGAGTAACTCCCAAGAATATGTCCTTAAAATTCGTAACCCCGACAGCAATATAACCAGCAAGGAGTGAATCTTGAAATCTCTAGACTCCATGAAAATCGGATTTATCGGACTCGGTCTGATGGGAAAGCCGATGGCACGAAATCTAAAACGAGCAGGTGCACAAGTATCTGTCTACAACCGCAGTCGACAAAAAGTCGACGAAATGACAAAAGAGGGTTTCACGCCACTAGCCTCTCCTGTAGAAGCGGCAAAATCAAGTGTCGTGATTTGCATGGTGTCGGATACAGCGGCGGTGGAAGAGATTCTCTTTGGCGCAAATGGAATTATAGGAGCCGCACCGGCTGATTCACTTGTCATTGACATGGGGACAACCGAGGTTGGTGCAACTAGAAAATTCGCAAGTCGTTTAATTGAAGCAGGGTTTCATTTTGTCGACGCACCGGTTTCCGGTGGGGAAGTCGGTGCAATTGAAGGGACATTGTCAATTATGGTCGGTGCATCCGAATCCGACATGCAACGCGTTAAACCGATTTTGGATGTTTTAGGTACACAAGTGGTGCACGTGGGTGATGTTGGATCCGGACAGATTGCCAAGGCTGCCAATCAGATCATCGTAGGACTCACAATTGGCGCCGTCGCTGAAGCGTTTGCCTTGGCGCGAGACGGCGGAGCAGATCTGGACAAGGTCTGGCAGGTACTAAGCGGTGGATTCGCCGATTCCAGAATTCTTCAGTTACATGGAAGAAGAATGATTGAACAGAATTTCGTTCCCGGTGGGACAGCGCGCACTCAGCATAAGGACCTGAGCCAAGCACTGACGTTCGCGAATTCGAATGCAACCAACCTGCCAGCTACAGAATTGTGCCGTGATTTATATGAGAAATTGATCTGCCAAGGGGATGGGCAGATGGACCACAGCGCTTTATTTCGAATCTACTAGCAATTTCCAGTAAATTATGCGCGCTCTTCAGTTGCTGCAGAAGCTTGATTTTTTTTGGTCCACAGCAGCAATATTGACAGTAGTACGATTGGAACCACAGCGCCACCGCTCAATACGAACCAGCCCCAGATATGATGAAGCACTCCGGACATCAGCGCAGTCATGGTCACCACCGAAAATACACACAGATCATTCAATCCCTGTACAAAGGCTTTTTCACTTGGTTCGTAAGTTGACGTCAATAATGTCGTGCCGCCCAGAAAAGTGAAGTTCCAACCTATACCCAGCAAAATCAGCTCAGCACAGAACGCGAGGAACGAGTCACCAAACAGGAAAGTGATGAAAATGCATCCCAACAGTGCCATCAATCCGACAAATATGATATTGACGTCACCAAATTTACGTACTAGATGACCCGTAAAAAAAGAAGGCGCGAACATTGCGAAAATATGCCACTGAATGACTTGAGCAGTATGTCCAAACTCCATACCACGAGCTTCCATGGCAAGAGGCGTCGAAGTCATCAGCAGATTCATCACGCCATAGGCAACAGTCGCACTGCATACGGCAAGAATGAACAGAGGCTGTGCAGCAATGACACGTAGTGGTCTGCCCTTCTGTTTCTCGGCTTCAACATTACCCGGAGGCACTTTCAGAAATGAAATCAGTATCAAAGCTCCGAAGTAAATTACCGCAAGCGACACATAGGAGCCGGCAAACAAGGCTCCGCTGATTGTCTCTTTAGTAAAATTTGCCATGTTTGGACCGATGAATGCTGCCACCACACTGCCGGCCAGAACATAGGAGATTGCACGGCTTCTATAGCTCTCGTCCGCTACGTCAGCAGCTGCAAAGCGATAGAAACTCCCAAACGCGTTGCCGATTCCAATCAATGCAATTCCCATACAGAACAACAGAAAACTATGCGACACGATGGCATATCCGGACAGCAGAGCACCAGAAATTCCGAACAGCAGGCCAATCATGAACCCCAATCGTCTGCCGATGTATTTCATGATCATTGACGCAGGCAGGGCAAACCCCATACCAAACAGAAATACCATTGAAATCGGAACCGTGGCATAAACCGGTTCGGGTGCCAACACCATCCCAACCAGTGCTGCAGATGCGATCATCACCGAATTCGCCGTAAACAAACTGGCCTGACAAATCGACAGTATGCTGACGTTCAACCGCATTCGTTTAATCGTGTTCAAGAGATCGTGCGTCCTCCATCGATGTGTATTGCCTGTCCAGTGATGAAAGAGCCCCCTGAAGAAAGCAACAAGACCACGGTCGCCAGGATATCGCAAGGGGTAAACAGGCGATTCATTGGAATTCTTGAAAGTGCATAATCCCGATTATCTCCTTGAGACAGGTATGAACTTGTTAGGTTAGTTTCCGAGATGGCCGGGCTTATTGCATTCACAGTAATCGAATGCTGTGCCCATTCAATTGCCAAAACCCGTGTCAAGTGCGTCAATGCAGCCTTGCTGGATGCATAAGCCGCATATCCAGGATTCGCCACAGAGTCAGAGACCGACGCGATATTGATAATGCGCCCGAATCCATTGGGGATCATGTGTTCTGCTGCATTGCGACAAAGCAGAAAGGCTGCGTTCAAGTTGGTTTGAATGAGACGGGAAAACACCTCATAGGGCATTTTGTCTGCTGAAATAATCTCAAACAGCCCCACACAGTTCACGAACCCGTCAATGCGATCCCAACGATCAACACACGACTGAAATGCCATTTTGCATTTCTCTTCTTCAGTCGCATCAAATCCCAACGTTGATACTTGATCCGCTGCTAATCGATTGGCGAGATCCTCAAGACCACCCTCGTTCTTGTCAAACAGGGAAACACGGCATCCTCGTGCGACAAGCTCTTCTGCTATGGCGGATCCAAATGCTCCAGCGGCGCCTGCGATCGCAACAACCTTGTCTTGAAGATCAAATAAGGGCGGCACGATTCGCGTGTCCAATAAGCGGGCAGATCATTCTCGCTTGAGGAAAAGAAAAGACGAACAGAAGCGGAAGCGGGATTTCAACGCAATTTTTACATGTTGCGTCGATATTTCCCCCCAACTTCAAACAGTGAAGATGTAATCTGTCCGACAGAGCAGTAACGAACTGCTGACATCAATTCTGTGAAGACATTTCTATTTTCAAGTGCGGCAGACTGAAGCGCGGCCAGTGCTTGAGGAGTAGTACTCTTGTGGCGTTCATGAAAATCCTTCAATCGTGTCAACTGAGACTGCTTTTCGTCCTCAGTAGATCTGGCAAGTTCTATCGTCTGCAGTTCACCTGCTTGTGGATTTAGAAACATGTTGACTCCGACAATCGGCAGGCTGCCGTCGTGTTTCATTCTTTCATAATGCAAAGATTGATCCTGAATTCTGCCTCGCTGATAACCCGTTTCCATTGCACCGAGCACGCCACCGCGTTTTGAAATGGCTTCAAATTCGCACAGCACTGCCTCTTCTACAAGATCCGTCAACTCTTCAATAATGAAACTTCCCTGATTCGGGTTGTCATTGCTGGATAGTCCCCATTCCTTATTTATAATCAGCTGAATCGCCATCGCTCTACGCACCGACTCTTCCGTCGGCGTTGTAATCGCCTCATCGTAGGCGTTTGTGTGGAGACTATTGCAATTGTCATAAACGGCAATCAAGGCTTGCAAAGTTGTTCGGATGTCGTTGAAATCAATTTCCAAAGCATGCAACGACCGGCCGGAGGTCTGAATGTGATACTTCAGTCTTTGGCTTTTCGTGTTGGCACCATATCTTTCCTTCAGCGCAACTGCCCAAATTCGTCTTGCGACTCGACCCATGACTGTGTATTCAGCATCCAGTCCATTGGAGAAGAAAAATGACAAATTCGGTGCAAAATCGTCAATATCCATTCCTCTCGCCAGATACATTTCCACATAGGTAAATGCATTTGCCAAGGTAAAAGCAAGCTGGGAAATCGGATTCGCGCCAGCTTCAGCAATGTGGTAGCCGGATATGGAAACGGAGTAGAAATTGCGTACCTGATTTTCAATGAAGTACTCCTGAATATCTCCCATGAGTCTCAAACTGAACTCTGTCGAGAAAATACAGGTATTTTGCCCTTGATCTTCCTTCAGAATGTCGGCTTGAACAGTACCTCTGACATTTGAGAGCGCATAGGCTTTGAGTTGCTCGAGTTCTTCCGAGTCCGGCTGGCGTTGGTGTTTGCTTTCGAATGCTGCGGCCTGCTGGTCTATGGCAGTATTGAGCAACATGGCAAGATAGGTTGGAGCCGGGCCATTGATCGTCATTGATACAGATGTACGAGGACTGCAAAGATCAAAACCGTCATACATGGCCTTCATGTCATCCAGCGTAGCGATTGACACACCGGAATTTCCTACTTTACCGTAGATGTCAGGGCGCTCGTCTGGGTTGAATCCATACAGAGAAACCGAGTCAAAAGCGGTAGACAGACGCTTGGCTTCGGAATGCTTTGAGAGCAGTTTGAATCTCCGATTCGTCTTGGCAGGACCGCCCTCCCCAGCGAACATGCGCGTGGGGTCCTCGTCTTCGCGTTTGAATGCAAACACGCCTCCCGTATACGGGAACGAGCCAGACAGGTTTTCAAGCATCAGCCACTTGAGAAGATCACCAGCGTCGTGGTAGCGCGGCAACGAAATTTTCGCAACTTTGGTACCCGACAACGTCTCCGAATACAGTTTGCTTGCTTTCGAACCACTCTCTGGCGGTTCACGGTAGGAGAGAGCCTGCTTCGGCCATTCCTCAAGCAGTACGCGCGATTCAGGGACAAGACAACGCTCGCGTTCCTCAATCAGATTCTCCATCATCGGCGGTTCGCGGGAACCAGCATCCTGCATCATTTGCATTGTTGCGCGTAGCTGTTGAAGCTCTCGGGCAATCTTCGATTGATTTTCCGCATGTTCCTGATATGCGCGTACTACTTCAGAAATTTCTCCGAGATAGCCCACTCGCGATGCTGGAATAGCACTCATGCTGTTGGAAGATACGGTTGATTCCATTCGCTGCGGAAACAGCTCATTTTTCTGTGGCGCACCCAGTGAATCAACTACTGCCTGAAACAGCGCGGTAACTCCATCATCATTGAAGCGCGAGGAGATTGTGCCGAAAACCGGCATTGCCTCCGGAAGCTGATCAAACGCTTCTCGATTTCTTTGAACCTGTTTACAGACATCTCGATATGCATCTTCGGCGCCTTTCGAGTCGAATTTATTGATTGCGACGAGGTCCGCGTAATCCAACATATCGATTTTTTCCAACTGACTCGGTGAGCCATAATCCGGAGTCATGACATAGATTGTCTTGTCAACATAGGGTACGACACCTGTATCGCCTTGACCGATACCAGGCGTTTCAACAATAATCAAATCGAATCCCCAAGCTGTACAGGCCTGGATGACATCTGTGAGATAAGTAGGAATTCCACCGCCAGCATCGCGCGTAGCCAATGAACGCACATACACTTGTGTGGTATCGGTAGAGTTCATGCGGATACGGTCACCAAGCAGCGCGCCACCGGTTTTTTTGCGAGTCGGGTCGACTGCGAGTATGGCAATTCGTGTGTTTTCTACCGTAAACAGCCGAATCCTTTGGACGAGTTCATCCGTAAGAGAGGATTTACCCGACCCACCGGTTCCTGTTATTCCGAGTACCGGAACGGATTGTTCGCCGCTTGAGTGTTTGCGCACAAACCTTCTTGCTTCAGACGAACCGGCTTCAATTTGACTGATCAACAGCGCTAAGTCCCGAATACGGTCGGTACTGAGATCTGCTGAAGAAAAGGCTGGAGTTAACTCCAAATTGGAACGACAGGTTTTAATCATGTCGTCAATCATTCCCTGAAGACCGACTTGCTGACCATCTGCAGGCGAATAGATTCTTGCAACGCCGTAGTTGTGCAATTCGCGAATTTCTTCTGGAACAATCACACCACCACCGCCGCCGAATACCTTGATGTCACTACGTCCGTATTCCGCCAGCATGTCAATGATGTATTTGAAGTACTCGATGTGCCCACCCTGATAGGAACTCACCGCGATGCCATCTGCATCTTCCTGGACTGCGGCAGTTACAATCTCCCGAACCGACCTGTTGTGGCCAAGGTGAATGACCTCGACTCCCGAGGCTTGCAAAATTCGTCGAATGACGTTAATTGATGCATCATGTCCATCAAACAAACTTGTAGCCGTTACAAACCTCAGGCGATTTTGCGATTCCGCCTGATTGTGAAGTACTCGAAGTTCTTCAGCAACTGCAGCCATATCTTTCAATCTGTCGTTTATGTGCTACTGGCAACTGGGAATCCTGCTTCCTGCGAAGAGTCAAGCAATGCAGCAGGCAATTTGAACTGAATAGTTTCTTCCACGCCCTGCGCTGGAATCACTTCTATCTGCCTGAGATTTTGGAGCCTCTCAATTACAATTTCAATCAATTCTTCAGGTACTGAAGCACCTGCCGTCAACCCAACTCGTTCAGCTGTACCTAGCAAGTTAACGTTAATCTGCTCCGGAGTCTCAATCAAGAATGCCGACACTCCCGCTTTGCGCCCAATATCAACCAGACGATTAGAGTTCGAACTGTTGACGGCTCCAATAACAAGAATCAAATCGACATGCTGCGCCAATTCTCGCACTGCCTGCTGTCGATTCTGGCTTGCAAAACAGATGTCGTCAGTGCTGGGACTCTTAATTGCAGGAAATTTTCTCCGAAGCGCATCAATGGTCTTTTGGGCATCATCGACAGACAGTGTCGTCTGCGTTACGAATGCGACATTCTCAGGGTTCTGAATTTCCAGTTGTTCGACTTCTGCCGAATTTGCCACTACGTGCACAGGACTTTTGGAGCGTCCTGCTGTTCCTTCCACTTCAGGGTGGCCGCGGTATCCAATCAAGACGATCTCGCACCCCAATTTTTCAAACTTTGCAACTTGCCGATGAACTTTCTTGACCAGTGGGCAGGTTGCATCAATTACGGGAAGATCTCGTTCAGACGCTTCATTCTCTACCTTATCAGACACTCCATGAGCACTGAATATCGTAATCGAGCCATCTGGAATATCGTCGATCTCATCTACGAACACGACACCTTTCGCCTTCAGTTGATCGACGACGAACCGGTTGTGAATAATTTCATGACGCACATAGATGGGCGGCCCGAATTTCTCCAAAGCGCTTTCGACGATATCAATTGCTCGCCGAACGCCAGCGCAGAAACCCCGAGGCTGAGCTAAATAGACTTGCATTGAATCACTATTTAGTTTGAATCGCGTTGACGCGAATAAATAATCTCTTAGTTTACTAAAGAGTTCAGATATTTTATCAAATTCGACGACTTATGTAGGGCTGCTGAGTGAGGAACATGAAATTTGCCTCCTAACGGACTATTAGTTTTATTAATCAAACAATTTGCTGTAATCTCTGCCACAAAAAAATGTTATTGAGCGCCGCAGTTATTCTTCAAAGTGTCGAAATGTCGAAAGAAATTCAGCCTATTAAATCCTTTCATAAGGTAAGTGCATCCACCTAAAAATTGAGTGAGTCCAGTAGAAAACGCGGTCAAGCTATCGGGGAATTTGCAAACAAGTTCGGAAGTTCGAGCAGACATGAAAGAAGTGTGCCGCTCCGACTGCATCTGATCAAGTAATCTAGCACAAAATCATCAGAATATACTTCTGAAATATGGCACACTTGAGCGGCAGGGTTGATTTCAAGGCAGTCAATTCCATCAAGGTTGCAGAAATTGACATACAAGTGTTTGATATTGTGAAACTATACCTGCAGGTGATACTGGTACTTTCCTGTTCAGCCATTCGCAGCAACAAACCACAACGGATGCGATCTCTGGTTCACCCTCTCGTAGCCTGACGGGTGTGTCTAGCATGAAACTTGTACCGCTAGTTAGGCATCACGCAGAAGTCAGAATGGCACTTGGCACATCGGATCCGAAAATCATTCAAAGCGCAGGAAGCCGGTTCTCAGGATGCATGGAATTAAATGAGACCTACATCGACGTCAAGGAAAGTAACAAACATAAGTCCGAGAAGATGAAGGTTATTTAAAGGTTGGAGAATAATCCGCATCCGGCTCACAGCAGTACGCTGAAAGGTCGAACTGGTCGAAGAATCGCAGTCGAAAACTATCGGATTCTTTACAAATTTGGGAAGGACGAGTGCGAGGACGTTTACAAGCAAAAAGAATTCGAAATTGAATATTTGGATATGATTTGATAGAATTAAGTCATTCAATTTACCGCGGTACTTGACACAACTCCGTATATGATGAATAAAATTGTTTCAGATACTAAAAAGACAGTCATCCTACTTTTGATACTTTGCATTCCATTACAGGTCTCAAGCCAGACACAATGGAATGATTCAGCAGATTGGTCAAATGGCGGGTTGTTAAACAGCATAGTAGTTGCGAAACAAGTTGCTCCGATACGTACTGATCCACCAAATGGATATTTTCGCTATCCAGGCAAACCGGTTTCAAATACAGCACTCTCTGCACAATATGTGGTATCCGATTTCAGAACGTTGCCATATTTGTTTTCTACTCAGACATGGGTCCAGCTGACGGCTAGTAACGAAAACACACCTATCGGATGGGTCTATTGGGGAGAAGTAGCTGATCCCAGCAACAGCATAAACTTTTCGCCGACTAATTCTACGAATTAGTCAATCTAAATATTTCGGGTGCCGATAATGGAACCCACACCTTTCTTTGATTTACTTTTCGCCAATATACTGCCGTTTGCAGCATTTTTAATCGGTGTAATTATTGCTGATTGTGCTCACTTATATTCCAAAACAGAGAGAAAAAGTGTATGGCTTTTATCTATACCGACTGGCCTAGTGACTACGGGCTTGCTGATGTCCAGTGCCAGCATATCGATAGAAGGTATCGTCCAATATGGATACATGGCTTCAATTCCCAAATACGCAATCTTCTTTGGGATAGTAATATTCTATGGAACCGCCGTGCCCGAGTTATTTGTGGCGTTTCGTACACGCTTGATTCGATGATTCTTAATCATCCAGTCAAATTTAAAAAGTAATAGACATTTTACTCCTAAGAATATCAGCAGTCTTCCATTCAGATGCTGAGAGACTTTTTCGTTGGACGATATTTTACGGTTTACCGAGCGGGTCACGTGTGCTTAAATAGTTGAATTTGAAGAGAATTCACAAATCACAACGTCATTTTTCCTCGATTCTGGTGTTTGCACAGCGTAACAGCATTATACTTGAAAGAGGCTGGCTCATGGAATTATTTATCAATCAAAACAATATATTATGAACAAAAATGCACTTTGGTCCAGGGTTTTTCAGCCCTTGCACGAGGAGTATTGAAGTGGGGTAGAAATTTGCCTTGAAGGTTGAAAATTGCCCAAAAACCCTGTTTTCAGGCGATTTTGTGGGGTAAACGAAAGTTCAAGCTCTGGGTTTCGCTCGAAAAATCAATGACTTACGTTTCCCGAAAATGCCTCTGCTGAGAATCTTGTTTTGCAGGGATTAAAGAAGGCTTGGAACTCCAGCAATTCCGATAAGGCGACTACCTACGTTGTCGGAAGAGGAGCATGCCAGCCGCTATTGGAACCGAATTCTAACCACTCAGGTCATATGTGCATCCACCCAAGAACTGAACGCAACCAACAACCTGATGAAGCGAATTCAATGATTCACAGTTCAAATCCAAAGGGAGGAGCAACAGCGAATTAGCCCGTCAGCTCGGACACGACCGCAAGACTGTCTGCAATTACCTGCGCTGCCTAAAACTACGAGCAAGCTGCATCCTCACTTCGTTTCTGGCAGCGAATCCTGTTCTTATCCTGACTGTCGCTCCAATTCGTGCGGCCACGGGTAATCTTGGTATCTGTAACTGCTAAATACCTGATCGACCACCTGCTCTTTTGCTCTTTGATAGCCTTCCTTGTTTGTCAGCGATGTATGATCCCAGAGAGCAACATAGAACATGCATCGACGATCGTGACGAATTTTCTTCCCGCGCCCAGCCGTCATGAATCCGTCAAAAACTTGACGGAACTGATCGAAATTCAGCGGTTTTCCAAGCACGTTTCGATCAAATGCCATCTCGTCGAACATTTCACCCAGTTTGACTCGGCTGAAATTCGCATCGGATGCAGATCCATTCCGAGACTTTGATGGATAGAAAACAAGGATATGATCATCGGAAATCTGAACATCAAACAGGTACAGGGCATGTTCAGTTTCGGTTCCGTCGTCATTCCTTTTCATTCTATACCAGCATGCCGAATTCGTACCCTTGCTATCACTCGCACCGAAACTCGCAATCTGAGCCTGTGGACTGCTCGCAGCGTTCTTTGCTTGTGCCAATTCTGCCTCCAATTTACGGTTCATCGCCTCCAGCTGGTGTAGTTTTTCGTTTATTTCTGAAAACTCATTCGACTTTTCTTCCCTCAATTGCCTATTGCTTTCCTTCTGAAATTTTGATTTAGTTATCAGTTCGTCAATCGCTCTTTGCAGTGTATCTTTGCTCCGTTTTTCTTCCGCCAATTCCTTCTCCAGTTCCTCCACCAAGAATTCCGAATACTTACCTCTCGCACCGGTTTCCGCAAGTTCTTTAGACTGTGTATTCATTTTCTCCTCTCGAGCTCTCAACTCAGTCCGTAATCGGTCAATGATTGTCTGTGAATCTGCAATTTGGCTTCTCAATTCCTGAATTGAAGATGCAGAATATTGATTTTTTACGTCAACGGCCTCCAGTTCTCCTTTTAAACTCGTCACCAAAGACTCCAGGTGCTTACTTTCTTCATCCGTGTGTACCAACTGTTCCTCCATGGCAGCCGAGTTCGCAGTCAGTTCCGTCACCTGATCCTGAAGCTGTTCATTTCTGCTTCTCATTTCTTTGAACTCCCGATTCAACTCTCTCGTCTGCTCCCGAAGAGCATGGGTTTCGCTCTGCTGCTGGTCTATTAGTATTTGATATCGTTCGTTTCTTCCAGTCGCTGTATCGTGTTCGGCTGTCAGGATATCAATATGCTCCTGTCTCGCTTTCAATTCTGATTCAATTTTTTCAATTTGAGCTTGCCGTTTAACAATTTGAATTCTGTCAATTTCCAGTTCCTTGCTTTTCTCTTCAAACTGCAAGATCAGTAAATCGTAAGGCACCGGTTTTTCGACTTCCAGTTCGGCTTCCGCAATCTGCTCCTCAGGGGGCAGCTCATCATCACCTTCACTGTTTTCATCCAGGAAAAATCCCATAATCAACAGCATTAGAAACAGTAGTAGCACGGTAATTTCAGCCGCAGTAAATCCAAGCACAAGTCCCCGCCGATAACTGAACTCCTGCAAGTCATTCGCGTTCATCGCTAATTTCCGCGACCAAATAGCCTAGTAATCCGATTCTTCTTCCGTTTCAGATCTTGAATTTGTTCGTCGATTTCCTTAATGCTTGCCGGAAAACGCTCAAGCAGCGGTTCGAGCTTTTTCAGGTCATCCAAAATCGCCTTCACAGATAATCCCGTTTCACCAAGATTGCCCTTGTTCTCCTTAAGCAATGAAACCACTTGCGCGATTTCAGATGCAAACGCTTCCAGTTTCCGTGTCTTCTCATCATCGAAAAGCGTACTAAGAGCGTTCAGTTGTCCATTCAACTTGGTAATGGAACCATTCACCTGATCAATGGCTTTGCGCTGCTCTTCAAAGCCGGACGCGTCAAGTTGCACGCGCTCAGCCAGACTACTGATCGCTCCTGCTGCGGCTTCGGCTGCAGAACCGAGACTGTTGCTTCTGTCCGCGAGTTCTGCATTGGTCTTTTCGGCGTTCTTCGACCACTCTTCGGCAACCTTGGCATGTTCATCGACAAGCGTTGTGCGTAACGTTTCGGGAAGCTGCTTGAGCATCGGATTCAGATCATTCAGCTCGTTTGCAGCTTCTTTGAATGCCGAACCGGCTTCACTCAACGATTGACTGTCTTTTTCAAGTAACGTCGAAGCTTCTCCGATAGCCGCAGAAAAAACCTTCATCTTCTCTATGAATTCATCGCTGAAGATTTCGCTCAAATTCATTAATGCCAGATACTGCTCTTTAAGTTTCGCAATGCCCTCATTGACGTGTTCAATCGAATCGCTCTGCTCTTTGAAGCGAATGGAATCCCGTTCCACGGATTCGGCAAATTTCTGGATCGCACGTTCAACGTTTTCTGTAGATGCCTTCAGCGAATCGGTTGATTCGGCAAACTCCGAACTGGCTCTACTGATGGTTGTCGACCAGTTTTCCACTACTTTCATGTGCTGTCCAAGAGTGTCATCTCGCACCTGCAAATTGACCGCTTTCTGTTCGCGCAGCATGTCGATGATCGACTGTTCGATACTCCTTCGGAAACCGTTGAAATCAACAACTACCCCTTCGAGCTGACTACGCATTTGTTGGGCAGCTTTTGTCAGGTCTGTACGTGCAACCGCTTCAACGTTGTCCGGATCAATCCTCGCCTGGCTGAACATCACTCGCAACACCAGCCCTAATATCGTAGTTGACAGTGCGATGCCAAAATCCTGAACAACCAGAATCTTGTCACGCTCTCCAACGAAATCATAAAGTGCGAACACAAGACTGACCAACGTAAATAGAAAACCCAGATAGTAGCAGTTGTCTCCCGCCTGTCCGTGTTCTAACCGAAACTTTGGCATGAACGCAATCATCAATGCATAGGTCGCCATCAGAATGATCAGTGGAATAATGCGTAAGGTGATATCCCATCCGTCGCGTGTATTCGGACGGTCAACAACCACATTCAGGAAAAGGATTGTCAGAGTTCCCAGCAGAAATACCGAGATGAAGAGCCACGTATCGCCACTCACACTCCGAGTCAGAGTCTTCACGCGATCGACATTCAGCAAACTACTCGAATCTACCGCCTTTGTAAGTCCCGACAAATTCAATTTCTTCACAATACCCCTCTATCCTGGCAGATTTTTAACGTGAACTTCATCTGCACCTTGGGCACGAAAATACGCTTCCCAGAATTGTTCCAGCAACGCGTTCGAAACCTTAGAATTTCTGCGAACGAGCCAAAGCGAGACGTCAGCACCGATCAGATTCGCGCGTACCTTACGGTAAATTTTCGAGTTTTCGAAAGTCAGGAAATCTGGCTTTATCCGATAATGAGAATATTCACTCGTGTGTTGCAGAAAATCTGAAATCACAACCAACCGGTGTGGAATGGCAGTGCGATCGGACGGCTCAAACTGCTGAACAACGGCCCATTGGATAGATTCCATAATCGGTGAAGAATTCGCGATCCCAGATTCCAGACTTTTCTCCATCTCCTTGTTGAGGGATGCGCGGAATTCATCTTTCCACTTTTTTTCCACTCTCTCCGGATTACCGAACATGGGATTGATATCCTCTTTGCGGCCAGGATTGCACCGGTAAATTACCGATTGCGAGCGATGCTCTTCATCAGTACTGACCGTATAAATTGCAAATGCGCCATAACGAGGCACTTCCGAAACCAGTTTGTCCAGCAGATTGTTCACACTCGACTTCTGAATGCGGTTCAGTGGATCCGTCGCATCAACAATCAGCACTGTGACGTGAGATGGAGGAGCATGGAGCGGGCAGTTATTTTCTCGACTGAGCTCGATATGTTTCTTTGACTGGTTGAAGTTAAGATAGAAGAGGAAAAAGATTGCTATCCCTACCAGAATCAACAGAATTACTCCAGTCAGCGTCCGCCAGAATGGGGAGCGAGACTGGCGTCGTCTATGTTGAGTTCTGCGTCGTACTTTCGCCATCAGGCAATCCCGTTACAGTTGAAAGTGGAGGATACTCCCCTCTTGCTGAATCAAACGCCTCAAAGAATTCCCGCATCGTTTTCCGCAGGCTATCGGAAAGGATGTCAGTATCGACCAATGTTTGTTTGAACGAGGATGCCGCTGCATATTCCCTTTGAGGTTTGGAGCGATGATAGAATCGTTCGGGTACTTCTGTCGATCTCGCGTCACGATTCGCAGAACGATAGATGTGCAGCAACTGATCGCACTGGTTCTGGAGTTTCTCGATGGAAATTTCATATTCACGTCCCAACGCTTTCCAGTTCGCTAGTATGGCCTGTCTTTCTTTGGTTTGTCTGTCAATTGCGTCAATCGCCGCAGAAATATCATCGATAACAGTGGATTTGACCTCAGTCAATTCCTCAATCAAGCTGCTACGCAGATTCGCATACTCCTTTCTCAGCTTTTGATACTTTTTTTCGAGTTTGCCATAGAACGGGTACTCATCATCCAAACCTGCCGTGTCGAGTAGTGCGATCAACGCAAACAATATCCCAATGCCACAAAGCACCCATGAAAGAAAATCGTTCAATCCGAACGGATTCGTTAAAAATTCGTTGATAATCTGTTGGGGAATTCCGGGGTCGGTGATCAGAACTTTACTCAAGTCACGGTAATGAGCGACCAAGAAGTTGAATCCAAATGTAAACACAACCCAAACTGACAACCACAATATTCCGAGTAGTTTCCTCAACCAATTTCGATGCCACATTTGACGCAACGAAAAATAACCGGTTACCCCCGCTACACCGATATTCAGAAACGCGATCATAATCGCCTGTGTGAAACCGCCGCTCCATCCGAATTCATTTCCTTTAGCAAGCAGGCTGGCATTGGCAATGGCTTCAATAAGAAATAGGACAGCAATGATCCCCCACCGTAGCACAACCGACCCGGTATCGGGATAATGTGCAGTCCGTTCCAACTTATGTTTCTTTTTGAACAGCCGTCTCTCATCAGACGTTTCTTTCAGCGGCTCTTCGACAATGTGAAGCTGACTGCTTCCTTCGTCGACTTGCTTGCGAAAATCCGAAATTGTATTTCGAGCATCAATTTCAATCTTGCTGTAATCAGCGGCATTGCTAAGTCGGTCATACCGCATTTTGTAAGTTGATTCATGTGACTCAAAAATTTTCTGATTGTGATCAAGTTCCTTTTTAACGAGGTCGATTACTGCCTGTTCAACTTCGTCGAAATTCTCGTCCTTTGAATCAGGTAGATCCTGCTTTCCACGCTCAGTTCCTTTCGTAGCAAGGTCGAATCGTACTGCAACTTTTTCACCATCAAGGGCTCGGAACAGATCAATGCTCTGTTCATGGATGGAGGCAGTTTCCATCAAATTCGCTTTGATTTTCTGAATTGATTCTCTGAGAACCATCTCTCTTGCCTCTAGCAGGAATTCGCAGTCGATTGTCAAATAGAAAAGCAATAATACTGGAAAATCAAACAAATTGATAAAAACTGAGATTCATGCGCGAATTTCATAACGTTCAGAAGCCGCAACCGATGCCCAATAAATTTCGTCGTGGATGTGTGGCACATGTGAGATGACCGTCAACGGCGTACCTCATTAAACCTGCCGTACACAGGCTATCTTTGTTAAGTCGAAAAACCGTTCCGGTTCTCACTACTCAGAAATTTCCCAATTATTGAAGAGCTAGTCGTCGAGATGCATTCGATATCAAATCGATGAACGTAGAGCTGTTGATCAAAAAGTCAGGCGAATTCTACATACAATATTCAATTCCAAGGAGTGAATGGCAGCACACCACAAAAGGATAACCAACGTGAATAGTCGCGAAGAGTCGCTCAAGCGTACTGAAAGTTTCTGCCGTCAGCTCAATCTTGAACTGCCAATTTTACTGGCGCCTATGGCTGGAGCCTGTCCACCTGCCCTATCTGTCGCAGTTGCCGAACAGGGCGCTTTGGGAGCGTGCGGAGTTCTACTAATGTCACCAGAAAGCATTATGCAATGGGCACAGGAATTCAGATCCAACTGTAAAGGGGAATTCCAGTTCAATAACTGGATTCCTGACCCACCGCCTTTGCGCAATGAAAGTCACGAAAGGCTGGTGCGCGAATTTCTGGACCGATGGGGAGCAGAAATTAAACTTGGAGCTGGAGACCTCAAGCTGATTGATTTCGATGCACAGTGTGAAACAATGCTTGAAATACGCCCGACTGTTATTTCATCAATCATGGGCCTGTACCCAAGACAGTTCGTGCAACGGATGAAGTCATTGAATATTCACTGGTTTGCCACCGCGACTACCGTAACCGAAGCCAAACAGGCTGAAGCAGCAGGTGCAGATGCAATTGTCGCGCAAGGTATGGAAGCTGGCGGTCACAGAGGAACATTCGACGCTGCGTTAGCCGAAGAATCCATATCGGGACTTTTCTCGCTGCTGCCAGCAATCGTAGATGCTGTCAGCATTCCGGTTGTCGCAACTGGAGGCATCGCCGACCCCCGAGGGATTGCAGCCGCGCTGTTGCTGGGCGCCTCGGCGGTTCAGATTGGAACCGGCTATTTGCGCTGCCCCGAAGCTGGCATCCCTTCTGCATGGGCGGATGCAATCGGACAGGCGCAGCCGCACCAAACGATGCTGACGCGCGCTTTTTCCGGGCGACTAGGCCGTTCGATCTCTACATCCTACGCAAGAGCTGCAGCGGAAGATGACGCTCCACAACCGATGCCCTATCCCATACAACGCGCACTGACGACTGGGATGACGACTGCGGCACGGAGAAACAATGATTTGGACCGAATGCAAGCATGGGCCGGCCAATCAGGGCGCCTGACGCAAGCAACTCCCGCGGGTGAACTCACACGCATTCTCTGGACGAACACACTCAGTCTGCTGTCCTGAGAGTGTCGTCAGGCACACCAATGTACTGTACCATTTCAATTCCTCTCTGATTTTGTTGCACTGCAATAATATGCGAATATAGTGTCCGAATTTCGCATTGCCTGAACAAGAATCCGAAAACAATGATTTGGTTTGCTTCTTAACCCGTGCTTGCTGTTTTTTAAATTTTGGACAAAAATATTCAATCTGTTTCAAAAACATAATATTTTCGAGTCATTTGTTATGTCACTACTTCTGTGACTTTCACCCCCTCTGGCCAACGCCCAAGTTGCTGATTACGTTCCAATTTCACTTGCATCGCCGACAGCAGCCGTCGCTGCTCGGCATTGGGTTCGGTATTCTGGCGCACGCGACCCCGAACACGTTCGGCATCATTCATTTCGGTGCTCACTCGATGCGGCGTCGCTAACCTTTGCCGCACGCCATTGGCGCGCATCAACGAATTATCAGAACCTGAAAGCGAAGGACTGTTGAAAATTCTGTTTCACCAGTCTCAATTGCCTGATTTCCAGATCCGCCACCAGTGGCAGATTGGAGATGTAGCATTTTGAGATAAGCGCTGTAACCAGAATTATGCATCCCATGACTATGGGTCGGCACACAGGATTATGAATCGGGTGACCCTGATTGGCGATCGGCCCTATTTCAAGAAATAGCACCCTCAACCTGACCCAAGCGCTCCGCAGGCACGGAGAAACCGTATCGGTTGATTGTTGACTCCCTAATGGTCACAGCAGTAATTTTTGAGCCGACAGGCGCAGGAAGCGTTGATCGCCACATCTGCTCTCGCCGCGGCCAGGTTAAGTCGGGACCGAAACAACCGAGCCTGCCCGACTTCGCCCTGTCGCTCGAGACATTCGACCAATCCGTGCAGACTCCAAGGGTTTTCGATATGATGAGAGGTACTAGCCAGCGTGTCAGACAGCCCTAAATCATCCATATAGATTTGCCGAGCCTCTTCGACACGTCCTTGTTCGAGCAACAAAGCGCCCAATGCATGGCGGGTGGGTTGCATCCATCCCCAGGGCTCATCATATTTCAGATTGTCATCCAGATGCACAGCCTTGTGTAGACAGTCGAATGCCGATTCATAATTCCCTCGTCGATATTCAAGTTCTCCATTTAGCATCTGATCGGCAATTTTCAAAACATCCTGGCAGGAATTATTGAACAAATAGCGGGATTCAGGAACTGTCTTCACTGTATCATGGAATTTTTGTTGCTCAGATTTTGCCGCGTCGATTTCACCTCGCACCGCATGGGCAATGGCTTTGGCGTAGCGCCAGACTGCGGTGGTCATTGCGTAAAGCTCCAAGTCATGGGGGAGCGGGTGATCAATGATGTCCTGCCAGCGCCCGAAACGAATGTAGACATGTGCTTTTACGCCGATGTAACCTTCCACCCAGTCCGCCATGGCCGGATTTTCGATTCTGAGTAGTGCTTCAGGGGTGATATTGATCAATTGTTCAGCGGCATCCAGTGCAGTATGAAACTGCCCCAGATACATTGCCGCGTAAATCTTCAAATGAATATTATGAATTCGTGAGAGCGCCTGAAAATTCATTGCGCCCTCATTTTTGACGTACACGCGGTCAGCTTCAATCGCCTTGTCATTGGCAACTATGGCCTCGTAGTAATGGCCGCACCGCACATCGATATGAGAAGGCATATGACACAAATGCCCTGAATCCGGAACCAGCTGTCGAAGTTGATCACTGGCTCGCAATGCTTTTTCCGGAAAAGGAGACATTTCCATCACATGGAGATACATATGCAAGATGCCCGGGTGCAGGGATTTTCCGGTTTTTTCGATTCGTGCCATCGCTGTTTCCAGAACTTCGATCGCTTCTACCGTCGATGCGCCGGCGGACGGTTCGCCCGTTCTCAAATTCCAAAGTGCCCACGGTGTTCGTGTCATTAGCGCTTCTGCAAACAAGGCGCAGACATCATCATTCTCCGGATAGGCACGATACACCTGGCGCATTTGATCTGCATATTCGTCATTCCAGCGATCGTAGTCTGCGCGATCAACCGCGCTCGGTGACTGGTAGCGCGCCAGCAATGCGTTGATCATCATCGCTTCCCGATCTGATGCAAAAGAAGCTATGCTCTTTGCTTGTCGGGAAAACTGATAGGTTCGCTGCAATTTTTCTGTCAGTTCGTCTTTTTGCATTCGAGCCCAGGGTTTGTTGTAATAAATCCCAGAGGTATACGCCATGCCCCAATACGCCATTGCGTAGTCCTCGTCCACCGCTACAGCTTGCTTGAAGCATCGGAATGCCATTTCCAGGTCGAAGCTATAGAGCCAAACCATCCCGCGGTTAAACCATGTCTCCGATGCACTGCCAGCAACATTAATTGAGTCAAAATATACGCCGAGATTGTAGGGATGATTCATCTAATCGCACCTTGAGTTGTCCCTGAATGTCGAGGGTATTCCAGCGCCCCCAAATCAATTTGAAATCCTGCGCGCTTGTAAGTCACAAACATCGAGAATTTCCAAGAAAATCGTGTTTTTCGAAAAATACAACACTGAACTGACGTTATTTTAACCCGCTTCGCCGGTGTCACTTTTTCGGGCGTCTTTCCCGCATTTTGAAATAGTCTACACTGACTTGTTGAATTTCGTATATATCTTTTATGGACACCTCGTTGCAGGTTAATAATGACTGGAGCATTCCAGTTTGGCACGGTGATGCCATACTTTCAAGAACCGGGTTTCCGTTTCACGCAGTCTGGGGGTTATACACTGCTAATACTGACAAATACAGTCGAAAAACACAAACCACCGGGAGATTTGTATGTTGTTCAACAAGTCGATTTGGACGCTTACAAAGAGGATGGCGCGGTATTGCTAAACTCTGTTTTTGACGAGTCCTGGATTGCTGAACTACGGCAATCTGCAGACCGGGCTTTGAGTCAATCGGAGAATTATTTTCATCGCCAAAGGGTATGGGAAAACGACAAAACCTGTCGCGAATATTGTCTCAATCCCACGGCTGTCTCACTTGCTGCTGCGTTTCTCGAATCGGCCAAAGTCAACTTGCTCTATGACCAGGTATTCTCCAAGTCTGTCGGCGATCCGGCAACCCCGTGGCACAATGATCTGCCTTACTGGCCGGTGCGAAATGGACCAGCTTTGACGGTCTGGTTGGCTCTCGACCCAATCAAATTTGATTCCGGACCTCTCGAGTTTTTCGCCGGTTCGCATTCATGGGACAAATTTTACCAGCCATTTACTACCGTTAGCGACGGTAGCGTTGAACGCCCTTACAAAGGGACCGAAGACGCGTTTGAGCCGTTGCCTAATTTTGACGCGGAACGCAACCAACATCGAATACTGTGCTGGGAGATGGAGCCTGGTGATGTACTGATTTTCGATTCAATGATTGTGCATGGCGCGAGAGCAAACTCCTCACCTACCGTCAGGAGAGGCTACGCGGTCCGATACACCGGAGACGGAATGACTTACTATTCCGCTGGAGAAATTAACAAGATAATCACCAATCCGCACTTGCAAGACGGACAGGTGCTGGACAGCGACCAGTACCCGGCCATTCACCTCGCGATATAACCGGTATCCACCTCCCGATTGGATTGCAAACCCGGTGTTTGACCGATTCACCATCGGTCATCCAGTTCATCTTCAATCAAATACCACTGTTTTGTCAATGTTGTCCAATAAAATCGTTGCATGACTTCAATGGTTTGATGCATTTCATTGTCCGTTCCGATCGTAAACCACAATTTATCCGAGAATTCTTGAACCGCGAATTGCCTCGGAATAATGCCATTTGAGTTCAGATGTTCATTGGACTCGTCTGCGCTTCGGGCACAATCAGGTGGAAATCCGACCAATACGAAGTTGGTTTGACTCGAATATGGTTTCAGACCGAGATTATTAAACTCATCGGTCAGGGTCTCGATCCACCGTGCATTGTGGTCAAGTACTGTATTGACGTGTTCGGTGTCTTCGATACTGGCAATCCCTGCAACATAAGCGACGCAGTTTACCGGAAACGAGGGTCCGATTTTGGTTAACAGGTAAACAACCCTCTGCGGGCCGTAACACCAACCCAGGCGCAAACCGGCCATACCGTGCACTTTAGAAAATGTTCGTGTTACGATGACACTTTCGAATTCATGAACCAATCGGGTTGCAGATTCGTTTTCATCGACTCGCGCACACTCTTCATAAGCCGCGTCAATGATGAGCAACACATTGGTGGGTAGACTGTGGTGCAAACGACGAATCTCAGAGCCGAACAAATAGGTGCCGGAAGGGTTATCGGGATTGGCCAGCAGTACATTTTTGGTTCTATCGGTAACTCGACTGAGTATTGAATCGACGCTGTAACGGAAGTCGATTTCAGTAGCTGCGACCGAGGTTGCACCTGCCAGTTTCGCGTATATTGGAAACTGCATATATGCGTTTTTACTGTGAACAAGCTGTTCTTCAGGGTCCCGCGAATGTATTGACAATTCTCTGCAGCAATTCAATTTTTCGGTGCAGCAAAGGTTAGCGACGCTGCATCGGGTGAGCACCGAAATGAATGATGCCGAACAGCAACGGCTGCTGTCGGCGATGGCAGTGAAACTGGAACGTAATCAGCAGCTCGGGCGTTGGCCGGAGAGGGTGAAAGTCACAGAAGTAGTGACATAACAAATGACTCGGAAAAACTATGTTTTTGAAACGGAATGGAAATTTTGTCTAAAATTTAAAAAACAGTAAACATGGATTAATAGATAATTCAGTATAGATGTCCTCTCCCCAATCCGGGCGATTTCAGCCCACAAACCCCGATTACGAAAGTGACGCCAGAAAGAGCTTTGCAGCTCAGGGAATTATGAGTTTGCTTGGCGCCTCGATGCGAACCATTGAACCGGGACACTGTATAATTGACCTGCCTTTCGGCAAGCACCTAACGCAACAAGATAATTTCTTTCACGCAGGTGCGACCAGTGCTATTGCCGACTCTGCCGGCGGATATGCGGCCTTTTCACTGATGCCGACCGGAAGCAGGATTTTGACGGTCGAATTCAAGATCAATCTGATTGCTGCGGCAGATGGCGATCGGCTGACGGCCGAAGCGGTAGTGATTAAACCGGGCAGAACCTTGACAGTGTCGACGATTGAAGTAACCGTACATGCGGCAAATAATTCCACTCTCTGTGCAATCATGCAGCAAACCACTATTTGCATTCTGCCGAGAGACTAATTGACAATGAGCGACTATTATTCGACACTGAATTTTGGACTAGGTGAAGTCGTAGACATTCTGCGAGAAAGTGTTCGAGACTTTGCTGCAAACGAAATTGCACCGCGGGCTGCTGACATTGACCTGTCCAACGAATTTCCGCCCGATCTTTGGCTCAAACTGGGCAATATGGGACTCCTCGGAATCACGGTCGAAGAAGAATTTGGCGGTTCCGGAATGGGTTACCTGGAACATGTCGTAGCGATGGAGGAAATCAGCCGCGCTTCGGCTTCAGTGGGCCTGTCTTATGGAGCTCACTCAAATCTGGCCGTGAATCAGATTCGCAGAAATGGCACCGACGACCAGAAACACCGTTACCTGCCCAAACTAATCAGTGGTGAGCATATAGGCGCACTTGCCATGTCGGAATCAAACGCAGGATCGGATGTGGTAAGCATGAAGTTGAATGCCGTCGAAATCGAAGATCACTACATTCTGAATGGCACCAAAATGTGGATTACCAATGGTCCCGATGCCAACGTGCTGGTAGTGTATGCAAAAACGGAGCCTGAGGCAGGTTCTCGAGGAATTACGGCATTTATTGTTGAAAGAGATTTTGAAGGCTTTTCAACTGCACAGAAACTGGATAAGTTGGGCATGCGTGGCTCCAACACCGGCGAACTGATCTTCCAGGACTGTCGGGTTCCAGCAGAAAACGTATTGGGTGAAGTCGGCTGCGGAGTGGAAATTCTGATGAGCGGGCTTGACTACGAGAGAGTAGTACTGTCGGCAGGACCGATTGGCATCATGCAGGCATGTCTTGATGCCGTAATCCCCTACGTTCATGAACGCAAGCAGTTTGGCAAGTCAATCGGCGAGTTTCAGCTCATTCAAGGCCGACTGGCAGACATATATTCCACATTGAATGCTTCTCGCGCTTACGCCTATGCGGTGGCCACAGCATGCGACCGCGGAGAGACAACCCGTAAAGACGCGGCTTCCGTAATTCTATACACCGCAGAAAAAGCGACTTGGTGCGCACTGGAATCAATTCAGACTTTGGGGGCAATGGGATACATGAACGAAACTCCCACCGGCCGTCTGCTGAGGGATGCGAAACTTTATGAAATCGGAGCCGGTACGAGCGAAATTCGACGTATGCTGATCGGACGCGAACTGTTCGAAGAAACGATTTGACAAACAACACAACCAGTAGGATATGCAAATGCAAAATTCTTCAGTAGTCGTAACGGGACTGAGCCGAACTCCAATCGGTGGATTTCAGGGACGTCTATCACCCGTAACTGGGCCCGAACTAGGCTCTGCATCGATTCGAGCGGCACTCGATGATTCAAACATCGCCGGAGACAGTGTCGATGAGGTGCTGATGGGTTGTGTCTTGCCCGCGGGAATGGGACAGGCACCGGCTCGTCAGGCTGCTCTGTCGGCTGGAATTCCAAAATCCGTTGGCTGTACGACGGTGAATAAAATGTGTGGGTCAGGTATGAAAACTGTCATGCTCGGCTATGATTCCATCGTTGCCGGAACCAACTCCATCGTAGCTGCTGGCGGCATGGAGAGCATGAGCAACGCACCATACCTGCTGCCGAAAGCCAGGGGTGGAATGCGTATGGGACACGGGCAGATTATGGACCACATGTTTATCGATGGTCTTGAAGACGCTTATCAGAAAGGAGCCCTCATGGGAGCCTTTGCAGAAGACTGTGCCGAAGCCTATCAGTTCAGTCGAGAGGAACAGGACAACTTTGCAATTGAATCACTCACTCGGGCACAGAAAGCTACGGGAAATGGCACATTTGATCGAGAGATCGTATCCGTTGAAGTAACTGCTCGAAAAAGCAATTACGAAGTCTCTACGGACGAACAGCCTGAAACGACCAACTCTGAAAAAATTCCGCTTCTCAGACCTGCATTCAGAGAAAATGGAAGTGTAACCGCAGCAAATTCCAGTTCCATTTCCGACGGTGGTGCAACTGTCATTCTGATGTCGGACCAAGAAGCCGAAAATCGAGGTGCGAACGTGTGTGCTCGATTGGTTGGCCATACAACTTATGCAGCTGAACCCAATTTGTTCCCAACAGCACCGATCGGAGCCATCCGGCGCTTGCTGGAAAAACTGAATTGGTCAGCGGATGACGTTGAACTCTATGAGATTAACGAGGCATTTGCAGTAGTCACAATGGCGGCCATGCACAGCCTCGGATTGCCCCACGATCGCGTAAACATACACGGCGGGGCTTGTGCACTGGGGCATCCGGTGGGAGCCTCAGGAGCGAGAATTCTGGTGACTCTGATCGCGGCAATGGAAAAGTATGATTTGAAACAAGGAGTTGCATCTTTGTGCATCGGAGGGGGAGAAGCAACTGCAATCGGTGTTGTTCGCCCTTGAATTGTTTTGCTGATCGCAAAGTGCAACTGTACATATGAAAAATTCCATCGATTTCTATTTCGACTTTTCTTCTCCCTACGGATATTTCTCCAGCGAGAAGATAGACGAGCTTGCAAAGCGTTGCGGCTGCGAGGTTGTGTGGCGACCGTATTTGATGGGAGCAGTCATGAAAATTACCGAGCGTAAGCCGCTCGTGCAGATACCTATGGTCAACGAATACAGTAGCCGGGATCTACACCGACTGGCTCGTTTTCATGGGATCGAATTCAATATCCCATCAACCTTTCCCGTTGCAACCATCGCAGCGTGTCGAGCCTATTACTGGCTCAATCAAAACGATACTGCCAAATCCAAGCAGATTGCTCAGGCTTTGTTTCGTGCCTACTTTATTGAAGACAAACTGATTTCAAAGCGCGATGTCGTCATCGACATTGCCGCGGAAATCGATATTGATTCTGCAAGGTTAGCGTCTGCTCTGGAAGATCCGGATGTAAAGAACCTAGTGCGAGAAGCCACAGATGGTGCAATAGCTCATAAAGTGTTCGGATCGCCCTTCTTTGTCGTGGACGGAGAACCGTTTTGGGGGCATGACCGACTGGATCAACTAGAGGCATGGGTGAAAACTGGGGGTTGGTAATCCCAAATTCTCCTGGTTATTCACCACTGCGGTCATGTCAGTCCTTGAATCCAAGATAAATCTCGAAAGTTCCGAGTTTCATACTCGACGAGACGCGATGACGCGTCTTGTTGATGAATTAAATTCAGTTTATTCGACAATTCAAGCCGGAGGAACTGAATCTGCACGTAAAAAACATGTTGCGCGTGGCAAGCTTCTTGCCAGAGACCGGATCCGGCTGTTACTGGACCGAGCTGCCCCTTTCCTGGAGATCGCCCCTTATGCGGCTTGTGAAATGTATGGCAGGGAAGTGCCATCAGCGGGAATTGTTACAGGAATTGGATCGGTATGCGGTCGTGAGTGCATGATTTTTGCCAATGATGCCACCGTAAAAGGCGGAACTTACTACCCAATAACTGTAAAAAAACACCTACGTGCGCAGGAGATAGCCGGCGAAAATCATCTTCCGTGCATTTATCTGGTTGATTCGGGTGGTGCATATCTGCCTTTGCAGGACGACGTCTTTCCAGACCGTGGACACTTTGGCCGAATATTTTTCAATCAAGCCAATCTGTCGGCAGCAGGAATCCCTCAAATCGCTGCGGTCATGGGATCCTGTACGGCCGGGGGCGCCTATGTCCCCGCCATGTGTGACGAATCAATCATCGTTCGTAATCAGGGGACGATTTTTCTGGGTGGACCTCCGCTTGTAAAAGCCGCAACCGGCGAAACTGTGTCTGCAGAAGATTTGGGAGGAGCCGACGTACATTCCCGCCAGTCCGGAATTACCGATCACTATGCCAATAGTGATCAACATGCGTTGCAGATTGTTCGAGATATTGTCGCAAATTTGAATCGCCCCAAAAATATCTCCACCGAAGTCCAGCCGCCTCAGGATCCACTCTATGATGCCAAAGAACTGTATGGCATCGTACCAACTGAATTGAAGCAAAGCTATGACGTACGTGAAGTCATAGCCCGCCTTGTGGACGGCAGCAGTTTCCACGAATTCAAGAAGCTGTACGGTGAAACACTGGTTTGCGGCTTTGCGCATCTCCTGGGATACCCGATAGGCATCATTGCGAACAACGGAATTCTCTACTCAGAGTCCGCCCTGAAAGCAACGCATTTCATCGAGCTTTGCTGTCAGCGGAATATTCCTCTTGTTTTCCTGCAGAACATCGCTGGATTTATGGTCGGACAGAAATATGAAGCTGGCGGTATTGCGAAAGACGGCGCCAAGATGGTGACTGCAGTAGCCTGTGCAAAAGTCCCCAAGTTCACGGTGATTATTGGCGGCAGTTTTGGCGCTGGAAACTATGCCATGTGCGGGCGCGCCTACGGGCCGAGGTTTTTGTGGATGTGGCCCAATGCCCGCATCTCTGTCATGGGCGGAGAGCAGGCGGGTAACGTGCTGACTCAAGTTCGGCTCGACAGCATGAAAGGCAAATCATGGTCTCAGGAAGAACAAGATCGATTCAAGTCATCCATACTGGAGCAATATGAAACTCAAGGGCGACCGTATTACTCAAGTGCACGACTCTGGGATGACGGCATCATTGACCCTGCCGATACCCGTATGGTTCTTGGACTCGGAATCTCAGCAACACTAAACGCACCGATCGAACAAACGCGATTCGGCATATTCAGAATGTAGTTAGGTATTCATGTCGGAATTTGATCAATTTGAAACCATTGTTGTCACACTGGCCGAAACAGGAGTCTGCACCCTGACTCTGAATCGACCGCAGGTACACAATGCCTTTGACGAGTTGATGATTGGCGAACTGACAAATGTACTTGAGCGGTTAGAGAAGCATCAGTCAGTGCGAATTCTGCTCGTTCGCGGCACAGGCAGGAGTTTCAGCGCTGGCGCCGACCTTAAGTGGATGCAGCGAATGGCGGAATACAGTGAGGAGCAGAACTTTGAGGACGCTCGCCGCCTGGCAACCATGATGGATAAGCTGTACCGTTTTCCGAAACCGACCGTTGCGATTGTTCATGGAGGTGTGTACGGCGGTGCAGTTGGCTTGGTAGCATGCTGCGATATCGCCATCGCGGCGGACTCAGCAGTCTTCAGTCTTTCTGAAGTAAAAATTGGCCTCATTCCAGCTGTGATCAGCCCTTACGTTGTGAAAGCCATCGGATTGCGGGCCGCTCGGCGATATTTTCTGACAGGTGAAGTATTCAGCGCTTCTACTGCACAGCGAATCGGACTGATTCATGAATGTGGGCATTCGGATGAAATCCCCAGCATTGAAAGCAGCATTGTTGAAAAACTACGAGTCGGTGCGCCTGGCGCTCAGCAAATCGCAAAATCAGTATTGCAAAATGTTCTGAGCGAGCCTGTTGACTCGGAAGTTCAAGATGAAACGGCGAGGCTGATTGCTCAAGTTAGAGCTTCCGAGGAAGGCAAGGAAGGAATTGCGGCGTTCTTGAACAAACGCTCTCCTGCTTGGCGTAAATCGTAATCTGACTGACACCTTGTTTCAGAAACTGCTCATTGCCAATCGCGGGGAGATTGCATGTCGCATCACTCGCACAGCACAAAGACTTGGCATTCCGGTTGTTGCGATTCACTCCGATGTCGATCGAAACGCGATGCATGTCGAACTGGCAGACGAAGCTGTCGAAGTTGGCAGTGCCCGCCCCGCTGACAGCTATCTGAATGCAGGCAAAATAATGAATGCCGCGAAGCAGACCGGTGCCGATGCCATCCATCCAGGCTATGGATTCCTATCCGAGAACAGCTTGCTGGCCGAAAACTGCGAGAAAGAATCCATCGAATTTATTGGCCCTTCTTCCGAAGCCATTCGAATTATGGCTTCAAAATCTACTGCAGCCGGAATTGCGGAAAAAGCCAACGTTCAAATCTTGCCAGGTTACCGTAGTTCAAACCAGAATCCGGACAGCATGATTTCCACTGCCAAAGAAATCGGCTTTCCTGTTCTATTGAAATCCGCATTGGGTGGGGGTGGACGAGGCATGAGAATCGTTTACAACGAAAGTCAATTCAGCGAAAGTTTACTGTCGGCCCGATCAGAAGCCAAAGAGGCATTCGACGATGATGCTGTCATCATCGAAAAATATCTCGGAAAGGCCAGGCATGTGGAAGTGCAAATCGCAGCCGACAAGCATGGCAACATCGTCCATCTGTTTGATCGAGACTGTTCTGCACAGCGACGCTATCAGAAAATCATTGAGGAGGCGCCAGCTCCCAATATCGCAGATAAACTGCGAATTCAGATGTATGAAGCAGCTGTCTCCCTCGCAAAAGCACTTGAATACCACAGCGTTGGAACTGTCGAATTCCTTTTTGATGGGGAAAGTTTTTACTTTATGGAAATGAACACTCGCCTTCAGGTTGAACACCCAGTTACGGAACAGATTACGGGTACTGATCTGGTTGAATGGCAACTGCGAATAGCTGCAGGCGAATCAATCAAGGCTTTCCCCCTTCCTGCTCAACCCATTGGTCACTCAGTTGAAGTTCGCATCTACGCGGAAAACCCATCTAAGGAGTTTCTGCCATCACCCGGTACCATTCAATATCTAACTCTTCCAGCCGCCTCCGATAGGTTGCTGGTGCATACCGGTGTTAGAGAAAAAGACAATGTCGATCAGCACTACGATCCTCTTATCGCAAAGATTGTCAGCTATGAATCGGATCGAAGCAGTGCCATTAAAGGCATGCTGAATGGACTCTCACAGCTTCATGTTGCGGGAGTGAACACCAATGTAAATTTTCTGTCGAACCTGTTGCAACACGATTCATTCTTGAACGACAACATTGACGTCAGATTCGTAGAAACACGAATGGACGAATTAACACAGGTATGCGAACATTTACCGAATGAAATTGCTGCTATAGCAGCACTATTTCTTCATTCAACGATAAGTGTTGATCACAACAGATTGGAAATGCAAGAACACGTAGATCAGCACTCTCCATGGAAATCTTCAACCGGTTGGCGACTCAATTCGATTCAAGAAATTACAGAATTATTTGAATACAACAATGAAATCGTGAATGTCACAACTCAACTGCAGCAAAAACATGGTGTTGTTCTGTGTGGATCGCAACGGATGAACTGCAGTATTGAGGAAATCCAAGACAAAAATATCACAGTCGATATTGATGGCTCGAGATTGAAGGCAACAGTTGTCAATCTGCAGAATCTCCTATTCGTTTTTCACAAATTCTCACTATATGAACTACGGGTTTTAGACAAGATTTCCGTTGCCCATGCACCGATGGAACGTTCTGGAACACTGGCTGCTCCGCTTCCAGGAAGGGTGGTTCGCACACTAGTCAAAACGAACGATGTAGTGACGACAGGACAGAAGCTGATGGTAATCGAGGCGATGAAAATGGAGCATCAAATTACCAGTCCTTTGGATGGAATTGTAATTTCCGTCAACTATAGTGAAAATGAACAGATTGATGAAGGAGCAGTTTGCGTTGTAGTCGAACCGCTTGAACCTTTAGATTCCAATACAAAAGGAACAGTAAATTGAGTTGTCCGTCTGAAGTTCGTCTGGTAGAAGTTGGACCTCGAGATGGGCTGCAGAACGAATCGATCCATACCTCAATTGAATTCCGCGTGGATTTAATTAATCGATTGTCAGAGTGCGGAATCAAGACACTGGAAGTAGGAAGTTTTGTATCGCCTAAGTGGGTTCCGCAAATGGCAGATACCGGTCGGGTACTGAATGCTGTGCGCCACCGACCGGATGTCGCGTTTGTAGCCTTGGTACCCAACATGACTGGAATGAACGCTGCAATTGAAGCTGGAGTCGATCAGATTGCGGTGTTTTCGGCTGCATCTGAGACTTTTTCCTTGAAAAATACGAATTGCGACATTGAGCAGTCTTTTCGGCGGTTCAAGCCTGTGATTGATCGAGCACAAGAGCTGGAAATTCCGGTAAGAGGTTACGTTTCCTGTGTTCTAGGTTGCCCTTACGAAGGGATTATTGCTGAGAAGCAAGTCATTCCTGTGGTTGAAAAACTGTTTGACATGGGTTGCTATGAAGTCTCGCTGGGAGACACAATTGGTGTTGGCACAATTAACGGAACACGCAAGCTGCTCGCTGAGCTTGCGAATATAGTTTCGTTAGATTCCGTCGCTGTTCATTTTCATGATACTTATGGCCAGGCGTTACCAAATATCAGGGAAGCATTGGAGCATGGAGTATCCGTCATCGACAGCTCGATTGGGGGATTGGGTGGATGTCCGTATGCAAGTGGGGCAAGCGGCAATGTTGCAACTGAAGATGTCGTCTACATGCTGGATGGAATGGGAGTGAAAACAGGCATTAATCTGGATTCACTCATCAAGGTGTCAGAATTTGTTTTCTCCGAATTGCAACGACCACCTGCTTCACGCGTTGCAAAGGCTATTTTGTCGAAATCGAAATTAGAATAAGGAAATCCCGTAGATGAGGAAGATTCCAAAAACCATGAAAGCAGTCGTGCTTGTCGGTCACGGAGATCTGGACCAGCTGGTTTACCATGAAGACTGGCCAGTGCCCGTTCCTGGCGATGATGATGTGCTGATCAAGGTTCATGCATGTGGGCTGAACAACACTGATGTCAACACCCGCACAGCTTGGTACTCAAAAAGCGTCTCTACAGCAACCAGCGGCCGTACGCTGGAATCTGCAGATAGTGGAGATGCTGCCTGGGGTCAGAATGCACTGTCATTCCCGCGTATTCAAGGAGCCGATGTCGCCGGTACTGTGCTCGCTGTCGGAAACCGCGTGAGCCGAGATCTTCTAGACAAACGTGTGATGATTGACTGCTGGCTGCGAGACTGGCAGGATCCACTAAATCTTGAAAAATGCGGATTTTTTGGCTCGGAGTGTGACGGAGGGTTTGCTGAATATACTGTTGTTAACTCTAATCAGGTACACATAGTCGAAAGTAGCCTGTCGAATTCAGAACTGGCAACTTTCGCAACTTCCTGGGTAACCGCCGAAAACTTACTTGAGCGCGCGAATGTTACAAAACTTGACACGGTGTTGGTTACTGGAGCATCTGGTGGAGTGGGTTCCGCTCTTGTACAACTCGCAAATCGCCGAGGAGCTGTCACAATTGCAATGGCCGCCAAAGACAAACATGATCAGTTGGAAAAATTATCTCCGAATGCAATGATCGACCGCAATTCCACTGATTTCAAATCCGCGGTTAGTAACGCGATTGGAAAGCATTCAGTCACAGTAGTAGCTGACATTGTCGGTGGTGCAAATTGGAAGAACTTGATTGATCTGCTTGCACAAGGTGGTCGTTACACCTGCGCTGGTGCGATCGCAGGCCCGATCGTAGAATTGGATCTTCGCACTTTGTATTTGGGTGATTTGACGTTCACTGGATGCACAGTCGTTGCACCGGATACCTTTGGCAAACTGGTCAGCTACATTGAGCGTGGCGAGGTCTCGCCGATTCTTGCTGCCACCTACCCGCTCGCGCAACTTCAAGAAGCACAGGCACAGTTCATCCGAAAGCGGCATATCGGAAATATCGTTGTCACTGTGGATTGATGTGCCTTTAAACTACGATGCCAGACACTGCTGAATTACAATCACAGTTGGCTGATATCTGCAAAATCTGCTACGGAGTATTTTGAATTTTGTGATTCAAGAGTATGAGAAACGAGAACGTTACCCCCAAAAACGTATGCTCTCATGGATTATTTCCCGCTTAAGGTAGAACTTGATTACTCTTATTCCTTTGGTGCCTTGGATCGATATTTCAAAGCACTAGCCGAAGGCCGGGCACTAGGGACTTTCTGCCCGGGATGCGGCAGAATCAGTTTCCCACCTAGATTAATCTGCGACATTGACCATAGCCACACCGAGTGGCGAGAGTTGGAAGGCACTGGAGTCGTCAGGGAGTTGACTACAGGAGTGGATGCACATGGGGAAGAAACCCAATTTGCATTGATTGCCATGGACGGAGCCGACAACTTGTCGTTTGGCCGTCTAAGGGGGAGTCAATTCAATACAGGGGACCGAATCGTGATTGATGTTGAATATCCCGATGCCCCACATCCCGCACAGTGCGCGGTATTCAGACGAATCGAATAGCAAACTTCCGGACTACTCGGAAAAATCCATTTCCATCTGTCTGCGTAGTTTGTGGGCGGTTGAGCGATCATGAACTCGAACATCGTCCCAAGTTACAATACCATCTCTCGGAATTGGATTGTACACCTCAATTCCTGAAGCTAGCCCGATGGGTACTGCCTTGATTTTTAGAGAATGTGCAGCCGGCACAATTTTGCCCCACACGGTACTTCCACCCTCTCCATCCAATACTTCACCAACTCCAATATTCCGCTTGGCAACAGAAACGACATCTGCAGAAAAGGAAACTGGCGCTCCAGTCGGTTCTCGACGTAGCGCAACCGATGCCACGCTGACACCTAGCTCAAGTCCGATCAGATGATAAGGTCGGTACAGCGCTGAATATTTTCCTGTCGAATCAGTCACCAGTCCATATTCTTTGAAACATCGCTCTACATACTCGGTTCCTGCTTCAAATACTACGTACACGCCCCAGCGCAAGTCTCGTTCCACTTCTGAACCATCTCGGTGAAGCGAAGAAATTACTTCGACCATACCTTTTTTTGCCAGCACTCCCCCTTCGCTCTTAGGCCTCAAAATCGAGCCAAGTTCGTCAACGGAGCAAGGCGGAAACGAAAGGCCGTTTTCAGGTGGTTCCAATCCAGTCGCGTTTGCCACAGCCGTCATTTCAATAGCAGACTTGGTGCCGTCAAGAAAAGAGTTGAACATTTTGCTGTTCATGCCTCCTCGCTCAGCATCTTCTCTCGTCAGTCCGTAATAATTCCACACCGTATCAGGTGTCGATTGATGATACGAAGGAAGATATTTTGTACCTTTGCCAGCGCAGACAACCTCCAGTCCCATAGATCGAACGGTATCCACCTGTTCAACAATAAGTGCTGGCTGGTCGCCATAGGCGAGAGAATAAATCACGTTGTGGTCGCGCGCTTTCTTAGCCAATGAAGCGCCTGCCAGTACATCTGCTTCTACATTGACCATGACGATATCGATACCGGAACCGATACTCTGTAGAGCATGGCTCACTCCTGCAACAGGATCTCCGGTCGATTCAATGACTACATCAACGCTACCTGCTCGAAACACATCATTGATGTCATCAGTTACAAAAACGTCACTGTTAACGTAAGTCTTCTGAGGACAATTGAAAATTTTGGAATCCTGAAATCCCGCAATATTCAGATTCTTGCGTGCACGGTCCGGGTTCAAGTCACAAACAACATCGAGACTCATTCCTGGAGTTCGAATGATTTGCGCCATGAACATGGTGGCGAACTTTCCAGCACCAACCATGCCGACACGAATCGGTGTTCTTGAAACTTCTCGTTCTTGCAGTAATGAGTAGAGGTTCATGTTCAGAGGTTGCGTTGAAATTTACTGGTTTCAGTATGCTTGAACAAATCGAGTCGAAACATCAAATCAATGGAAGAGGTGTTAACTTTTTTCGACATGATGTGTGTCGTTGTTCATCTAGTTGCAGGACGATTCATGGTCAGATGCATAGATTCTATATCAGATTCGAGGATGGTCAACTGGTCTACAGATTGTCGACCTTCGATATCTAGGTTGCCATGTCGGTTCGAAGGACGGACAATGAGAAATAGAGCAATTAAAAATCCTCCTGCCTCCAACCACATAATCATCGATATTTCTTCAAGGCGAAAAAGCCTCTTGAGAATCTCTACCCCGAGTAGTTTAATTTCACTATCTTTGGAATTTCCAAGATATTGGGTTACTGCAATACCAACTCGAACTGGCGTCACTGAAGACTCTCGTTCTTACAGTAAAGAGCATAGGCTCGCCGTTTGAATTCGCGTTGGAAACTGCTGTTTGGGGGCAAAAGTGAGCTATGCTAATTCAAACTGCAATATTGAATTAACCTATTTTTGCTAGACTTCGACTTTATACCCAACAGGAATCGCTGGCAATCGCAAATTTGAACTAGACAATCAAATTTGTAGGAGAGAAATGGAGCGTCCCTGCTCCAGAATTCATCCCTGTCGTATCTAATTTGTTTATAATATATGAGTAATTTCATATACGTAATTAGAACTTGATGTGAATATAACACGGTATAACAGCGATTTGAAGGAAATTTTGTCCTAAATACATGAGTAAATGCTCATGCTAATGATGAAACCGATTTTTAATGAGTTCCTGACTAAAAGTAATTCCTTTCGCTGTTCCGATGCATGAAATATTTATTCGCAATCTAGTTGGCACTGATTGAATTCACTAGATCTTGAATAATCGACTCCCCCCAATGGCGGCTCTGCGCACATTCGAGGTTTCGTCTCGACATCTCAGTTTTACGAAAGCTGCGGACGAGCTGTTCATTACGCAAAGTGCAGTCAGCCATCAAATCAGGCACATTGAAGAACTTTGGGACTTCAAGTTGTTTGAACGTCAAGGCAGGCGCTTGATCATCACCAAAGAAGGACAGCTGATTGTTCCAATTGTGCGGGAATTCCTGGAAAGCATGAATCGCGTTCTAAGCGAAATTACCAACACGGAAACTCGCTCTTCAATTCGAGTGAGCCTGTTACAGTCATTCGCAGTGAAGTGGCTGGTACCCCGTCTTGGAAAGTTTAATGAACTCTATCCTGATATCAGTGTCTGGATTTCAACCTCCGATGAACTCGTAAATTTTGGAAAGGATGAAGTGGATATTGCCATTCGTCTCGGTCACGGCGAATGGCCTAACCTACACGTCGATCCAATGCTGCAAGAATACGTCTTTCCAGTATGTAGTCCTGATTTTCTAAAACGCTTAACGCCACCCGAAAATCCTGCGGATCTGGTTCACTATCCACTATTGTATCGACACTCCTTCGATATTTGCCCGCGCTGGAGAGATTGGTTCAGAGATGCCGGTATTACTATCAAATCGTTGCCAAGAGGCTCGCATTTTTCAGATACAAGCATGTCCATCCAGGCAGCTATAGATAACCAAGGTATCTCTCTTGCCCGAAGTGCGCATGTCGAGAAAGATCTTGAGAGCAACCGTCTGATCAAACTATTCAATGTCTATAGCAGGTCACCGGTATCCTACTATATTGTTTGTCCGCACAAAGTCGTCACTCAGCCAAGGATCGCCGCCTTTCGGAAATGGCTGCTAGAGGAAGCTGCAAATTCTCAGAAGTCATTCGATAACGTTATTAAGAATGACGGCTGAGTCGTAAATTGCCATATAAACTACAAGGTCAAACACAAATAAAAAAGAATTCGCCGTTCAGGGTAATTTGCATTATTACGGCTGTCTAATACAATGACTCAAATGAGAGAGGGTGTCGAATCAATTCGTGAACCATCATTCGCGTGTCTGAAAGCTTGTCCGGCTGTGATCAAACTCAGGCACAAATTAAAGAAAATAGCTTTTACTCACTCATTTACTAATAAAAGAATTAATGCTTTGAAAATCAAGAGGTTACGATTGTCATAATGAAACGATGGCTGGCAGGATTAATGATTGGACTAATTGCAGGCGGTGCAATAGGATTTGGTGCAGGTATCTACAGTTTGCCGATACTGATTGAATGGTGGTCGAAAAACGAGGAATTGACAACGGTGCCGATATTTTCGGAAACCGACCCAACTGGGGCTTTTGATCGAAATAGTCCTGGATCCGATGCTTTGCATTGGGGGGAAGGCACAATCCGGTTGTCCGGCGGAAAGCTCGTATTTGAAGATGACGTAAACTTGGCGCCGGGTCCTGATTATCGAATTTACATGACAACAAAATTCGTAGACAATCGAGACGACTTTCGACGAATCAAGCCTCAGGCAATCGAAATATCCAAACTGAGAGTATTCTCTGGACCGCTGGAGTTTGATCTGCCGCCGGAGTTCAATGCAACTGAACTTGACAATGTCGTAATTTGGTGTGAAGCATTCTCCATGTACATTGCGAGTGCCCGACTCGACTGAAACGCCTGAAAGAGGAATTTATGGTGCCGACGAGAGGACTTGAACCTCCGACCTGCTGATTACGAAGCGATTGATTTCTCTTTCAAATCAAAGGATTTAGACAAAATGACAGTTTTTTCCAACGCCTCAATCAATGACTTACGGCGGGATTATCTAAATCAAACGGGAGGGAAATGATCGCAACTGAGTCTGTATACCACCAGCCGACGAGGGAGCGACACTTTGGCATAGTGTTCCAGTGGTCGAGCCGACAGGCTTGGTGGTCGAGGGTGCAAGCCAGTCTTGCCGCTGCCACAGGAGCTGGTGATCAGAAAATTCTGTGAACGTTCAATGCTTTGCTCCCGCCTCACGGTAGCGGCATTATTCTAGTTCCCCTTGCGCCCCGCCTTGAAACCGACGTCGCAAGCAGTTTCTACTGTTCTGTCAAACCAATCAACCGCGTATCCTCCCTTCGCTGTTGATCCGCTGGATCACGATCTCGGTGCACGGGTTCTCCTGATCGATGCCGTAGAACACGTACTTCTCGGCACCGGCCGGTCGTTTTCGTAGGCCAACCGCTACAGCCCGTCGAGTATCAGAATTTTCATCCACGTGCTTGACATTTGTAGCGTATTAGCTACAGTACAATCACGCAATATGAAATTGCATCCACGGAAATCTTCAACAAGTGGTACCAAGGCTTGAAAGACCGAAACGCCACGAAAGTGATTGCCAAGCGTCTGACGCGTGTTGCCAGCTGCAACTTGGGCGATATTGCTTCGGTCGGTGGCGGCGTGAGCGAAATGCGCATCTTTGCTGGCCAAGGCTACAGGATTAATTTCACGATGCGGCGAGGTGTTTTCATTCTTCTTTTGTGTGGCGGTGACAAATCCAGCCAAACCCGTGACATAAAAAAAGCCAAAGAGATTATGAAAAGCATAGACGAGGTGTGAGTGATGAAAGTGAAATTGATGGAATTTAACCCAGTTGACGGCCTGCAATCCGAAGAGGAGATCGCACAATACTTGGCAGACTGTTTCCAAGATGACAACCCTGCCGTGTTTGTCACAGCCTTGGGCTACGTAGCAAAAAGCAAGGGTATTGCGAATATCGCGCAAGACACCGGGTTGAACAGGGAGAATTTGTACAAATCTCTTTCCGGCGACAAGCAGTTGCGCTGGGACACCATTCATCGGGTGATGAAGTCGTTGAACATCAAGCTACAGCCGACTGCTTGACCTGCTTCTTTGTTTCCGCAAAGTATTCATGCTCCTTGCGCACATCCGATCCCCCGGATCACCAACTCGGCGCGCGGATTGACGCGGTTGATGCAGTGGTAAGCGTGCTTTAGCCGGACTTGGCAATCGTTCCGGTAGACCAGCCCCCGCAGCCCGCAATGGCATTCGTTTTGAAAAATTCCGAACACGTGGTCGGTTGTGATTTGCAAGTCATTGATGTCAATCATGTTTTTCAAGTGTAAAAATAATTGTCCTGAGCCCTTGACAAACATCTCCGGTTGTGCGAAAATGACAGTGAACATTGAGCGCATCAGGAGAACACGCGATGGACGACAGCATTAAGCGATTGCATCGGACGACCTTTTCAGGGCGGCGCTTCACGCGCCAGCAATTGGTCGAGGTACAGCAGACGGTTGAGAGTTTTCCGCGCTTGAGTCGCAACGAGTTGGCGCAGACGATCTGTGAGCATTTGGATTGGCGAACGGATGGTGGCGTCAACAGCGCTTATGCGTGTTTGAAGATGCTGGAGGAATTGGAGGCTGCGGATGTGCTGCGCTTGCCGGACAAGGATGAGACGATGGTTCGAGGGGCACGCAAACCACTGGAGTGGAGCGAGCGAAGTGAGCCGGGTGTGGCGGTGGTGGCGAGTTTGTCGGAGCTGTCGCCGATTGCGTTGCAGTTGGTGGAGAGCGAGGCCGACAAGGCGCAGTGGAACGAGCTGGTGGATCGTTATCATTACCTGGGCTACCGTCAGCCGATGGGGTGTCACTTGCGTTATTTCATGGTTGACAAAGACAACCGGCGGCTGGGTTGTTTGCTGTTTCAGCGGGCCAGTGCGAAGTTGCCGTGCCGGGATGAATGGGTCGGCTGGCAGCCGGTGCGCTACAAGAAGCGTTTGAAGCAGGTGGTGCAAAATGCGCGGTTCTTGATCTTGCCCTGGGTGCAGGTGTCGAACCTGGCCTCGAAGGCATTGTCGCTGGCGGCGCGGTGCGTGGCAGACGACTGGCAGGCAAGATGGGGCGTGCGGCCGGTGCTGCTGGAGAGCTTCGTTGACCCGGCGCGTTTTAGCGCCAGCAGTTACCGTGCGGCAGGCTGGCAGCGGATTGGCGAGACCGTCAAGCGCTCTGACAAGACCCTCAAGGATGTGTATGTGATGCCATTGGCGGCCGATGCGCGTCGCATTCTGCTCGAAGGTGAGACCAAAAAGCCCCGGCGAGTTGCACCGCGACAGCCGTCGGTCGGTTCTGCCGATGACCGGTTTGTGCGCATGTGGCGTGATTTTGTCGGCATTGCAGCCGCGGTGGCTGAGCAATACGATCGACGCTGGCAGCAGCGAACACGGGTGCTCAATACGCTGTTGATCATGCTGTTTGTGTTCCGCCTGGTGTTTTCAAAGAATCATCAGGGCTATCAGACCACGGTCAACGAGCTGTGGGAGCAGAGTCGGCTGCTGGGTGTGGAGCTGCCACAGCCACAGCCGCCAGTGGCGTCCTCGATGTGTGTCGCCCGCCACAAGCTCGATGAGCAGGTGTTCAAAACAGTCTATCGGCAGGTGCTGGCGCGTTTGGATGAACACTTGGGTGAGGATGCCCGTCGCGAGTGGTGCGGCCGGCGACTGCTGGCGGTAGATGGCAGCAAAATCAACTTGCCACGGGCGCTGCTCGAAGCCGGCTATTCCCTGCCTTCCCAGGGTAGTTACTATCCGCAAGGCCTGGTGAGTTGTCTGTACCGGCTGGGCGACCGGATGCCAGTGGATTTCGAGTTGCTGTCGCACCTGGACGAACATCAGCCGGCGCTCAGGCATCTGAAATGGTGCCGGGCTGGCGAAGTGGTGGTCTACGACCGCGGTTATTATTCGTTCGAGTTGTTGCGTCAGCATGCCATACGCGGCATCGACTGTATTTTTCGCCTCAAGCGTGGCAGTGCCGGCGCCTTTGATGAGTTCATTGACGGCTGCGAGGATGAACGCGTCATTGAGGTTTTGCCGAGCGCGTCTCGCGCCCGGCACTGGCGTCGGCGTCATCCGGGTGAAATCCTGCACCCGGTGCGGCAATGGCATTCACTTAAGGAAATAAGTCCATTCACTTAAGGATCCGTACCGCGGCGACAGCCGAGCTGAGCTGGACCAGCGTATGGCTTGAGTTGTCAGCTTGAATTCGTCTTGGCTGATTTGCCGGGTCTCCATTTTCCGACCGGTTTCCTCGAACGTCGCGGACAGGAGCGATTCGGGCGCTTGCGCTGCCGGCACGAACTGATGCCGGCGATGATCTGATTGAGAACCTCGCTCACCATGTCTGCCTGTTTCAGCAGCAGCGTCTCAAGATTCTTGCCGATCACCGTCAGCGCGTTCTTGAAGTTGGCCTTGAAAGCCCGCTTGTTATCGCAGCCATCGGCGTTCAACTGCATTTCACTGTGATTTGAGAACAGCCGAGTCAGCGTGATCAATACGAAATGAGCGAACAGCTCCTGGCGCACGCCGCGTTCCGAGGCGGAGTGGAAGTCCTCGATCGACATCAGGTTCTTCGACACCTTGTACAGCTCCTCGATCCCCCAGCGGGCATGATACAGATCCGACAGGTCCGAGATCGGGTATCGGTGCCGGTCCAGCAGCGTGGTCGCGACCACATAGTCGGTTCCAGCCACGCTGTATTTGACCAGGCGCACTGTGATTGGCGCACATTCGGCATTCGCATCGCGGCTGCGGATGCCGGCGCACTGCTCCGCACTGGGGCGCAGTTCGACCGCGGCATCGGTCTCGTCGCCGCCGATGAAACGATCAAATGCAGCCGCCGCCTGACGCTTGATGCGAAACACCGGATGCAAGCCGCGCACTGCATGCTCATGCAGCATCTCGTACGAATAATAACCGCGGTCATACACCACCACATCCGATGCCTTCAAAGCGCACAGATGGCTGCGCGCCAGACGCCGCTCATCGCCATGCGAAACCACATCGAAGTCCACCGGAATCTGGGTCTTCAACTGATACAGGCAACTCACCAAGCCTTGCGGATAATAGGCGTTGTCCGACGGACAGCGATAGCCGGCTTTGAGCAAGCCCCGCGGCAAATTGATCTTTGAGCCGTCCACCGCATGAATCCGATGCCCTTTCCACCTTGCATCCGCATCGTGCTGAGAGGTGCATCGCAGAATCTGCGTCTGCAAGGTCTTGAAGATGCTCTCGTCCAGCTTGGCGCGTGCCTGGCACATCGCCGAGGGCGCAACCGGATGCTTCTGCGGCAACGGGATATCCATCATCCGGCACTGCTCCCAAAGTTGCGCAAGCGTGATCCCATAGCCTTGCCGGTTGGTTGAGAACACCAGCCGGAAGATGAACAGCATGATCAGCAGCGAGTTCAGCACCCGCCGGCGCTGCTGCCACTGATCGTCGAAGTCCTCGGCCACTTGCGTGACAATGCCGATGAGGTTCTGCCACAACTGCACAAAGGGATCAGACGAATTGAGGATTTTCGGACCCGCAGTTTTTCTCGTCACCGGCCGCGGCCGGTGCAGCAAGACTTCCCTGGCATCCTCAACCAGCGGATAGATGTACACCTGCTTGGGCGATTTGCCGCGTCCGGCAGTGCGCCCGATCAATTGCCAGTTGGCGGCGCGGTAACTGCTGCCCTCGAAGCGGTCCGCGTCGACAAAGCTCTCAATCAGAACCGGCCGGTAACCATGCTGCTGATGCCAGTCGTCAGCCAGCCGCCGACACGCCATCGACAGCGACTTGGAGGCCAGGTTTTTCACCCGCACCCACGGCAGGATCAGGAAACGGTTGTTGCTCACCACCAGATTCAAGTGCTTCTTGTGCTTTCGGTCCTGCCAGCCGACCCACTCATCGCGGCACGGCAGCGACTTCACTGCATAGCTGAACAGCAAAGCCCCCAACCGACGCCCCTGACCATCGACGATCAAATATCGCAGCTGCGGACCGATCGGACGACGATAACCCAGATAATGATGCCGGTCCACCAGCTCGTTGAATTCCTGCATGTCCTGCTGCTCGGTCACCAACTGCAGCGACAGCGGCATCAGCTGCTCCAGCTCGCACTCGATGGCGGCCTGCGGCGCCGACCGATCGGTCCACTCGATCGGTTTGTGCGCACCTCGCTGCTTGTAGATGACCTTCTCAGGCAACTGCACCACCCCCGCCTGCTCCAGACTCTCCAGCAGGCTCAAGCCGGAATTGAACTGATTGACGCCTTTCGGCGTCTGCCACCGCAGATGCTCACACACCGTCTGCGCAAGCTCATGACGGCTCAAAGCCGGAAAACTGCGCACCGTCTGCTGGAGCTCGGATATTTGCTTGCGGGTGAGACGACGCCCGCAAAAGGTCGTTGTTTTCAGATTTGCAATGCTCGCATCCATCGTTGTTTCTCCAAAATCAAACTATGCAATGGATATGATGCACCAAACCAACGGATTTGTCAAGTGCTGATTTCTTGCTGCGACAAAGCGATGCTTATTTCCAGATAATCAATCAATTAGAAATCGAACCTGAGATCTCAGAATCCGGTTTCAGCAAAATGAATGCCATTGCCCGGTGCGGGTGCGCTGTGTCAGATACAGTGCCGGTGGCAATGAGTACTGTGTTGCGACCACGCTGTTGGATCAAAACCAGTTTCCGCTCGCCGCACTGTCGGATGCATATCACGGTCGCTGGGGTATTGAAGAATTGTATAAAATCTCGAAGCGGTTGCTGGAAATCGAGCAATTTCACGCCAAGTCCGAGCGCGGCGTGAAACAGGAGCTGTATGCTCATTTTGTGTTGCTGGCGCTGTCTCGCTCGTTCGGCAACCAGTTGGAAGACGACCTGAATGCGGGCGTTGCGGTCGATCAACCCAAGATGCGTGCGAATTTCAAGAATGTGCTGGTGACGGTGGCGAGAAACTTTGAAGCGCTGATGCTGGGCAACTGGCAGCTGGCTTCGAGCGCGGTCTCGAACATTCTTCACAGCATCGGCAATTGTCTGCAAAAGGAACGTCCCGGACGGTCGTATCCGCGCATCTCAAAGCGTCCGGATGAGCGGTTCAGGAATGCCAACCGAAGAACTGGAGCGGCCTAAAAAAACTGAACGATTGATCAGTTGCAGGTCGTCCAAATCTTGGGGAAATACCGAACTGTTAAACGAATGGCTTTTTTTGCTAAACGAATGCCATTGCCGCAGCCCGTCGAGGAGTAAGCTTCATCAAGATCGGGGGGCCTATATTTCACTTAACTCCATAATGAGCAATTTGATTTGCTGTAAAATCGGTGCTTTGGTAGAAGAGATTCGTAGGAGTTCATGAAATGTACAGATTTATTTCGATAATTGTGATTTTGTTTATTTCGTCAGCTAGCATTGCTGATGAAATCACTATTACTCGAAAATTCGCAGGCTGGACTGTTGTACAAGAATTTGATTTGATTTATCAACAAGCCGAATCTCACGCCCTTACAAATAGCGTGAATCAATCCGGCGGACGACAATTTGATGAGCGTGAATTGATACTTTATTGTGCTGACGAAGCACTAAAGCTATACATCCATTGGGCATTTACATTTTGGCATCTCATTGATGATCAAACCCGTCTCGAAGTTACAACTCAATTCGACTCGGAACCCAGAGATACAAAAAATTGGTTTGTGACGGACAATGAGCGTTATACCTTTCTACAAGGTTCAAGTGTCGCTAACTTTATCGATAGTGCCTCGCAACACGAAACACTGAGAGTAAGTACCGTTGCTGGTGATGAAACACTAAGAGCAGAGTATGAATTGAAGAATTTCAAGGAAGTTGAATCTATGGTGCTGAAGTATTGTGTCTATGACGAAGAACTGGTAAAGAAATTGAAGGACTGGTAAAAGAACATTTGTAGGAGTAGTATCTTGAGCATGATGAATAATGACGTATTCCGAAAAGTTTTACCAATACGCCAAATCGTCAAGCAGTTCATGGTCGTTGCGTCAAGTCCAACGGACTGCAAAGCATCAAAAATTCATTCAATAGTACACCACCGCAAATACTGAACAACCGCCAGCTTCAGTGTATCAACCACCGCGCACCTCTTAACATCAGTCGGTTCCAATTGCACTGCCGGAGCAAGCCAACTGCTTCACAATTAATCTCGAAATCGCTTATGGCCAACTAGCTCAGTGAGGCAACGCACTGATTGAGATTTGTGAGCAAGCAGGGATCTGACTCATGCCCCTGTACCGTAAATGGTGCCGGCGAGAGGACTTGAACCTCCGACCTGCTGATTACGAATCAGCTGCTCTTCCAAACTGAGCTACACCGGCACACGAATGGCAGGAATTCTAATTTGCGATTCAACTGATGTAAGAGTCAGGCAAGAAAGCCAGACGAAAACAATGAGATTAAGCTAACCGTTTGCGCTGAACAGTGACAATTCGGCAGAATCCACGCTGATATCCGGCTCGACAGAAATTATAGCAAATTAGAATTTCTTGAAATTCGCCTGCCGGCTTTCAAGCACAGGAACCCCAGATTGGTGCAGCACCGCTGAAATTTGACAGACCTATCCTTCACTCGATTCAGTAATAGCCAATAATGTCACCTTTCGTAGTGACACCGAGGCCATTCAGCAAGCGATTTACATAGCAAAAATATCCAACCACCTGATTCAGTTCTAACACCTCTCCATCACTACACCCTGCCTCAATTAAGGAATCAAAGTCTTCCTTCACCATATCTGATACTTCCAGCGCCAACTTTTGGACATAGGCGAGCATGGCAAGCTCTTTCCCCTGAAATACGGATTCAGGCTGGCAGTTGCGCAACGCTTTGAGTATCGCTTCAAAGCGTTCGTCATCCGCAATGAGTTTCCTGAGATTGAGGCTATGATGCGTTACGCTGTATTCACACTGATTTAGAATGCTTGTGTAGGTCCCTGCGGTTTCCAGGAACCACAAGGGAATCGAGTTGTTCGGGTTATGGAGAACACTTCGGTATAGAGCGGTGTGTCCGTGCATTGTATGTGGACGCAAACTATGAACGCGTAACACGTTATCTACGGTACCGTGCGGCGTTCTAGCGGAATCAAGCGCTTCTTTGACCGCTCCGGCAGCTTCGGAGTCGGAAATCATGCGAATCCAGGCAGTCATCGAACTATTCTGGCTATTCAGCGGAATCAGTGGCGATATGCGAATGAACGATTAAATCGCCCGGTAATATAAGCATCGCAACTGATTGGCTCGTATAGCGGCGTATCATCGGCACCGAGAATCGGGTCAATTACAGTTTGCGAATCAGGGTCTATAAAAACGACAACCGAATAGCGTGCAGAATTTCCTTCGTTCACCACGTAATGTGGAACTGAGCGAAAGCGCCCATTTGTCCACCGCGACAGTAAATCTCCAACATTGACTACGAATGTCTCCGGTATTGGGTTTACGTCAAGCCACTCGCCGTTCTTCGTTTTAACGCGTAGTCCGCTGGAGCGTTGCGCAAGCAGTGAAAGACATCCAAAATCCGTATGCGGAGATACACCATACTCGCTGGAAGAATGCTTTGTGGGAGGATAGTAAATCAGGGATCCTCTGGATGTGGGTCGATTGAAATAGCTGGCAAAAAAATAGCTGCTTTTGCCTAGAGATACTGCCAAGGCGCGCAATATGTTCAAAGTGACTTCATGTGCTGACTCAAAATATTCATTCAGAGAATCTTTCATCTCGGGTATGGATTCATGCCAGCGGTTCGGTGCTAGCAAGGATTGATCGCCATCAACTTTGGCTTCATTCACCCCTATGTCAAGTCCCCAGATGAAGCTTTCTTTTTGATCAGCTCCACTATATCCTTCCATTGTAGACTCCCCTATCGGAAGAAAGCCTCGATGGGGGCCGGATACTTTCACTTCTGCTTTAGTGTCATTCGGCAGCGCAAAAAATTGTTGCGCAACCGCAAACGTAGAATCGACAATACGGTCTGGCATGCCATGTCCTTTGACATAGAAAAAACCGTGGTCACGAGCGGCATCATGCAATTCAGATCCAACCTTTCGCAAAGCGGATTCGGAGTGCTCCTGCAAGGGAGCAATGTCAATAACTGGAATGGTTTGCATGTGATGTCCGGGGAAGCTGTACTCAAATGGGTATCGACGGTAAAGTATACAATGTAAGATGTTGAAATTCCGTAATAACACGTCGCATGACGTCCTGCGTACTTGCTGCAAAAACTGGTTCATCTGAGTCGTGACAACTTTTCTCATCTCCAGACTCTACCAGACCATATCTGTCATATTCCTGATGTCGTTCGTATGCTATATGTTGCTCGGACTGATGCCAGGCGACCCAATCGATCTTCTAGTAAGCGCAGACCCTCGCTTGAGCGCAGAGGATGCAGTTCGGTTGAAAGCTCTGCATGGACTGGATCAACCACTGGGAAAACGTTACCTGAATTGGCTGTTCTCGGCGTTGCAGGGGGATTTGGGATACAGCCGTCTGTACGCTAAGCCAGTTCTTGTGGTTCTGTGGGGCGCATTAGAAAAAACACTTCTGCTGATGGGAATCGCATTCATGGTGTCCGTAGCGATTGCAATTCCGGCCGGCGTTCTCGCTGCTAGACGCATACACAGCCTGACCGATTATTCCATCAACCTGCTCTGCTTCGCCGGAATCTCAATACCTGCGTTCTGGTTGGCACTGATGCTGATTCTGCTGTTTTCTGTTGTTCTTGGCTGGCTTCCGGCGAACGCATTACCCTTGGGTGATGCTGGAATTCTTGAGCACGTCAGAGGGCTGATACTCCCTGTCATCACTCTAGCGATTGTGAGCATTGGCGGAGTTACCCGATATATGCGAGCTTCGCTGCACGAATCACTTCAACAGGACTACATTCAAACTGCATACGCGAAAGGATTATCAGACTGGCAAGTGGTGAGAGGACATGCGCTGAGAAACTCTATGATTCCAGTTGTAACTGTCCTGTCGTTGGATATCGGCACCTTCTTTTCAGGTGCCCTGATTACAGAAATTATGTTTGGTTATCCAGGCATGGGGAAGCTGCTCTTTGATGCCATACAAGGCAGCGACTACAATCTGGCCTTGATCGGCTTGCTGATGGCGACCGGCGTAACTCTTGCCGCCAATTTTGTCGCTGACCTGTCATATGCAGCTCTAGACCCACGAATCTCATACCGCACCGACTGATATGAACCGATTTGAAAATCTTGCCAGGCGTCTGCTGCTGCACCGATTTGCGGTGTTCAGTGCAGGAATACTGTTGCTGTTGATTTTGTTCACTATATCGGCTCCTATCATCGAAACACTGCTTGGAACGGATATATCGAAAATAAATCTGTTTTCCCGCTTTCTGTCGTTCTCTACCGAACATCCGTTAGGGACTGACGAACTCGGTCGCGACCTGTTGGTGCGGCTGGCTTATGGTGGTCGAATATCATTGATCGTTGGCTTCACTGCCGCACTATTTGCAGCTGTCATCGGCACAACAATTGGCCTAGTCGCTGGATACTATGGAGGTTGGATAGACAGTCTGCTGATGAGAACGACCGACAGTGTCATCGCACTCCCCCTGTTGCCACTTTTGATTGTGCTTGCCGTAATTGACCTCGGCAAACTTGGCATCCCGCCAGAGATTGCCTACCACGAAGATGTAGGGCTTTATCGAATTATCGTTATTGTGTCTTTGGTTGGATGGACTGGAGTCGCCCGACTAGTTCGCGGCTCGGTCTTGTCAATGCGCGAACAGCCTTACATTATGGCGGCACACGCACTCGGCGTTCCCCCCAGTCGAGTTATCGTCGCACATATTCTTCCGGGTCTGGCATCACCGATCATTGTTGCGGCCACTCTGTCGGTCGGAAATATCATTCTTTTCGAGTCAATTCTCAGTTTTCTCGGGCTCGGAATTCATCCTCCGACGCCGAGTTGGGGAAACATGCTGACCAATGCCCAAGAGTTGATTTGGGAAGCGCCAAGCCTGGCTTTCTTCCCAGGGTTGATGATCTTCGTTACAGTTATCTCTTTCAATTTTCTGGGGGACGGACTACAGGATGCGCTGGCGCCAAGATCAAAGAAAAGATAACTATCGATGAGAGTGGGCGACTTCAAAGTTTGATTTCGTGTTGTAGACCACAATAAAAGAGAAATTGCTATCAGACTATCCAAAGAAGTGCTTATTAGCGGGTGCGACTGAAATTGACACGAATTTTTCAAAAAGAAACTGCTTATGCAACGTAGCTAGTTACCAAACTCACACGCGCGAGACTGTTGCTTGCAATACTCGTTCAGCACAGTTTTTCTACTGCTTCTGTCATTGACACGATGCTGTAATCCGGCAAAAACGGATGCACCCACTGCTCTTCATTTCGACGAATCCACATGGACTGAAGACCTGCCAGTCTTGCGCCATTTACGTCAGAATCAGGATGATCGCCAATGTGCAGTGTTTCACTGGGGTCGGTGCCCGTAATTTCACAGACTTTCAAGAATCCTGCTTGATGCGGTTTCATAAATCCGACTTCGGCAGCATAGACGCAACCATGAAAATACTTGCGAATTCCAATTTTCGATAGATCGGAATTGCCATCTGAAAGCGTCACAAGCCGGAATTTGCGGGACAAGGTTTCAAGCGCTGGGATGACATCAGGATAGAGATCAACATTATTGCGGTCGATCAGGAATAAGCTGAGTAGCTCTTCGGCATCGCCGGTATCGTAACCGGCCTCGTCCAGCAGATGAATATAAACCTGCCTTCTCAGTTCGGTCAGATCATGTCGGACGTTCGACAGGCTATCGAACAGATGTTCTCGGAGATCACGAATCTCTTCAAATGAGTTCTGCTCGGTAATTCTGGGATAGCGTTCGCTGAGAAACTGATAACTATTTCTCTCAGCCTTCTCAATGACCGGAACGACATCCCACAGCGTATTATCGAGATCAACCGATATGGCTCGAATTTCAGCCACTGCACAATGGACGACAGGTAAATTTGTCAGCTTTTCGCGATTTCTTCCAGTTTCTTCGCTTTAATGATCTGACCGTCCAGTCCCGCTTCCTTGGCAGTGCCTCCGTATGCAACAGTCATCAATTGGCTGTAGTAAGTAACTGGCATGTCAAAGTTGGTTTTGTAGGTCTTGTTAATCTGTTCCTGATAGATTTCAACGTTCATCTGACAGACCGGACAGGGCGTAACGATCATGTCCGCGCCATGGTCATAAGCCGATTCTACAATGTCCTTGATCTGCTCCTGACTCTTTTCCGGCTCAGAGAATGCTAATGCACCACCACAGCAGGTTACCTTCTGGTCGTACTCTTCAATCGGCTCTCCGCCGACCGTTTCCACCATCTTATCGAGATACATCGGATTTTCGTACGATTCTCCATCGATGCCAAACGGCCGATTGGTCTGGCAACCCACATATCCGGCAAATTTAATTCCGTCCAAGGGTTTTACGATTGGCTCGGCCATTCCTTCATAACCGATATCTTCAATCAGTGCTTCGACCATGTGACGAATAGGCACTTCATTCTTGAAATCAGTATCCAGTCCAACTTCCTTGAGAACTTCCATGGTGTCGTTCATCAAGACACTTGACTCGTTGAGCCGTTCCTGAGATTCCTTTGCACCGATCCAACAAGCTGCGCAAGTTGCAACAATGTCCTGGCCGCCATTGTGCTTTTCAGACAGTGCAATGTTTCTCGCATTCAGTGCATGACGCGGGAGCTCTCCGCCTTCTGCATATCCGATGGAGGCGGTACAGCAATTCCAGTCTGGAATCTCATTGAGCGTAATATCCAATGTATTGCACATGGATTCAACGGACACCATGTAATTGGATGCCGAAGATCGTCGCTCTGAAGAGCAACCGGGATAAAATGAATATTCTTTCTTTGCCATGTTTCTTCCCTCAACTAATTGGCGTAGCCTTTACGGCGATCTTCAATCTCTTTCGCTTTTGCCAGCATACGGTGAATGTCTTTCTTGCCCTTGCAGCCGCCAATTCCAAAAATTCCAATCGGATTCATACGTTTCGTGAGCAGCATTCCGAGTCCGATGTTTCTCATAGAGAACCCGGTTTTAATGCCCTCTATCAAACCATTCATCAGATAAAGCCGAATCGTCAGCTGCATCTCATTGACCCGTCCGGTTTTTACAAGATTGTCCCAGAAAATCTTGGAAAACTTTCTAGTTGGATTCATTTTTGGAGCCAAACCCAACCGATGGGCGTAACTTGCAAGACCATGCATGATATGGGTAATCGGGATATCTCGTGGACATCGAACGATGCAGTTATAGCAGGAGGTGCACATCCACACCGAATCCGAAGTCAGCACTTCCTCGCGCTTGCCGGCACGGATCAGCATGAATAATTCCTGTGGTGGATGTTCCCAGTGAGGCCCAAATGGGCACGAACCGGAACACACTCCGCATTGCATGCACATTTTGACCCAGTTGCCGTCTTCGACGTTCGCCTCAACTTCCTTCAGGAAGTTGTTGCGATACTGTTCAACCATCGAAGTGTTCAGATCGTCAGCTGACATATTCAAAACCCCTTGAATGGATTTAGACCGATTTCATCTATGGTTTGAGCATACTCGTTAATCAGCTGCGAAACTCGACTAATATCGGTGATTTCGACTTCATGCGTAACCACCCGCTCGGTTTCAAGCTGCAACTGTTCAAGTGTATCATCAATTTTGCTCATGCGGTAGTGCGCCAGTTCCGAACCTTTGACAAAATGGCATTGATAGTCTTCGCCTCGCTTGCATCCCATCAACATCACGCCATCATAGCCACTGTTGAGTGCATCAGTCACCCAGATTGAATTAACCGACCCTAGACAGCGCACCGGTATGGTTCGAACGATCGGGCTATAGTGAAACTGATTTCTCGAAGCCATGTCGAGCGCCGGATAGGCATCATTTTCGCACGCCAGTACCAGAATTCTGGGTTTTTCCTCGAATTCGTCCGGCATATCGACGGCCTTAATCTGCTGACCCACTGTGTCGACTGAATAATTTTCGAACGAAATAACACGAACTGGGCAAGCTCCCATGCAGGTTCCGCATCGACGGCAACGGGATTCGTTGAACACCGGAAAACGCTGCTCATCTTCATCAATCGCGCCAAATGGACATTCTACCGTGCACCGCTTGCACTGAGTACACCCTTCTTTGCGAAATGACGGAAAACTCAAGTCTCCTGATCTAGGATGCGCAGCACGGCCGGAATAAGCGCCTTCAACAGACTGAATGGCTTTCATTGCAGCTCCGGTTGCGTCTTCCATCGCCTGAGCAATATCCATCGGTCTTCTTACCGGACCACAAGCGTAAATCCCGGTTCTGCGCGTTTCGTAAGGAAAGCAGATAAAGTGAGAATCCGCAAATCCATTTTGCAAATGCGGCAAATCCTTTCCCTGTCGATAATCGAGATTCAGAATTGAATCGACCGGAATGCGCACCTCCGATGAAGACTGTTCCATTTCGATTTCGATATTCTGACCGGAATTCGGAACCTGACCGGTGGCGAGCACAACCATGTCCGCCAGCATCATGCTGTCTTGTGCAAGAATTTTGTCGTTGAATCTGACTTTGAGCTTACCGTCTATCGAGTCAACTGACTCTACGCTGCCTTTTATAAAAATAACGCCCTTGAGCTGAGCGCTTCGATAAAAATCTTCGCCGTTGCCGGGCGTCCTCAAGTCATCATAAATGATGTTCACGTCAACGTTCGGATTGGCGTTCTTGAAATACAACGCCTGTTTGATACTGGTATTGCAGCAGTGACCGCTGCAGTACGGCAGATGATTCTCCTTCTCGCTTCTTTGACCTGCACACTGGACGAAAACAACACATTCCACTTCAGAATTATCGGACGGTCGTCGGATCGGCGCACCGTTAGACTCGACTGCAAGCCTTTCAAGACCTGACTGGTCGACTACATCCGGACTTTTACCAAAGCCCAATTCAGGCAGATTTGATGCATCATAGTTGCGAAACCCTGAAGCCTGCACAATGGCACCCACATTCTCGGTCCTTGTCGATCCGCCATTTTGAATATCAACTGAGAACTGCCCCGGTGCTCCGCTGGTTCGTCCAATGGTGGAGCTTAAGAAAACCGTAATGCCAGGTTCCGATTGAACTTGGGCAATCAGCGCTGCGACGCCGGTGTCCTCCGGTTCCGAATAAGGTTCCCGAAGCGGAACTCGTCGATGCAGCATTGCGCCCCAGCCACCAAGCCGGTCAGCCTTCTCACACAGCAGTACTTCATAACCGGTGCGGGCAGTTTCGAGTGCAGCAGTCATACCGCTGACACCGCCGCCAATGACCAGAATGCGTCGATTAACACCAGTTTTCGGATTGGTCGACGGCTGATGCATGTGACGAATTTCTGCGCAACTCATGCGCATGTAATCGTCTGCTGAACTCTGTACGTCTTCAACGTGTGCATCTTCGACATGACTCCAGATGACTCCTTCGCGCAAATTCGCCCTTGAAACAGCAACTGAATCAAATTGAAATACATCCGTTTTTGATCTTGCCGAACATGCCGCTAACACGACATGGCTTAGAGACTTCTCGTCTATGTCTTTAGTAATCTGTTGAACACCTGCAGAACTGCATAGAAAATCATGATGGACAACTGTACTGATCTTGCCCTCGTCTCGGGCAACCTGTTCAAGCTGTGAGGTGTTGATCCGATCTGCAATTCCGCAACCATGGCAGATGTAAGCTGCAGTCTGAGTTTCCATTTGCATGACCTTGGTATTCTCTACGCGACTTCGACGCTTTCCACGGTGTGCGCAAATCCGCTTCGACGGATTACCTGAATGGCACGTAGCGATGCCGCAGTGGCATTTTGCACGGAGCGATTCACGTCCAGCGAATTGGAGGCACAACCGGCACCAAATATTGCACCGTTGGCTTCATCCAGTTGAATGAATCCGCTCTTGTCAGTACTGATGGAATCGATAATCTGGTGAATATCGACACTCGGTTGCATGCCGATCGCCAACACTGCCAGATCGTGTCGGTTGCTGTAGCGGTGATACCCTTCTGTATCCACGCCATGCAAAATCAAGTCTCGTGATGCATCATCTTCCGTAATGGATGCAACCTTCGATTTAATGAATGAAACATTCTGTTCGCTCTTGACTTTGCGATAAAAACCTTCGAATCGATCAATTACCCGCATATCAATGTAGTAAATCGAACTTGAGGCTTCCTCTGCATACTGCTCGCCGACATAAGTTGCCTGCTTCAAAGATGCAGTGCAGCAAATTCGCGAGCAATGCGAGAGATAATTGCGGTCTCGAGAACCGGCACACTGGATAAAGGCAACATTACGGGCGGGCTCACCGTCGGACGGTCGTACAAGTTTGCCGCCGGTAGGGCCAAATGGGTCCATCAGTCGTTCAAACTCCACGCTGGTAATGACGTTCTCGAAACGGTCATATCCATAAGGTTGAATCTTGTTTGCATCGTACGGTTTCCAACCGGTTGCCCAGACAATTGCACCTGCATGCAGCTCAAGGGTCATCGGCTGCATATCCAGATCGATCGCATCATACTTGCAGGCCGCCTTTGCACGCTGCGCTTCTTCAGTGTCGACGATGGATGGATCAATTACATAACGCTGAGGATAAGCCATATTGTGGGGAAGATAAGCGGCCTTCATTTTGCTTTGATTGTAGTCGTGCGGATTGTCAATCAAGGTATCGACTGCTTTCTCGCATTCTCCACAAACAGTACAGTTGGAGTTGACGTAGCGAGGTTGAACCTGGACAGCGGCGTTGTAGTTTCCCGGTTCGCCGCTAACTGCAACAACCTGCGCCAGAGTCATTACCTGAATGCGACGATTGGCACGCAGTCGGCGAAGATTGATCTCGAAGCCGCAGCTGGGGCGGCACAGTTTCGGAAAATACCGGTACAGCTGAGCGACTCGCCCACCAAGCGACGGATTTTTCTCGACCAGAACAACATCCACACCGTACTCGGCGATTTCGAGTGCGGCCGTCAGTCCGCTGATTCCACCGCCGACTACTAGGACGGTATCACTGGGAGCTAAAGTTGATGACATATTCAAACTTTCAAATAGCTAAATTTCCGTACTCGCAAGAACAAACGAATTTCATTCGCGTTGCTAGACTATAGAACTCATTCTCGTTGAGTCTTCCATATTCGGTTAATTCGTGAATATTACCAATATTCCTGACCAGTCATAAATACGAGTATCTTTATTTTACTTGGCTTAGCCAGGCAATAATATGGTTTTGAACCTTTCATCTGCCCACAGTTGACTTTGGTCGAAGATTATGCCATCATATTGGCATGCAAGTCGGAATGCGACAATTCAGTGCCGAAACTGTCACGCGGGTGATCGAGGAATCCAGCAAGCCATCTGTGACCCGCGGTGAACTTGCACGGCTTTTGTGCGAACTTGACCATTGGTATGACAGCAAAGGTCGCCCTGCGGTAAGTTCGGCACGCAAGGCGTTGGTGAAATTAGCGCACAAGGCGGGCTTTGAGTTGCCACAGGCGTGCGCCGGCAATGGCATTCGTTTTGAAAAATTCCGTACACGTCGTCGGTTGAGTTTTGCAAGTCATTGATGTCAATCATGTATTTTTGAGTGTAAAAAAATTGTCCTGAGCCCTTGACAACCCTCTCCGGTTGTGCGAAAATGACAGTGAACATTGAGCGCATCAGGAGAACACGCGATGGACGACAGCATCAAGCGATTGCATCGGACGACCTTTTCAGGGCGGCGCGTCACGCGCCAGCAATTGGTCGAGGTGCAGCAGACGGTTGAGAGTTTTCCGCGCTTGAGTCGCAACGAGTTGGCGCAGACGATCTGTGAGCATTTGGATTGGCGAACGGATGGCGGTGTCAACAGCACTTATGCGTGTTTGAAGATGCTGGAGGAATTGGAGGCTGCGGATGTGCTGCGCTTGCCGGGCAAGGATGAGACGATGGTTCGGGGGGCACGCAAACCACTGGAGTGGAGCGAGCGAAGTGAGCCGGGTGCGGCGGTGGTGGCGAGTTTGTCGGAACTGTCGCCGATTGCGTTGCAGTTGGTGGAGAGCGAGGCCGACAAGGCGCAGTGGAACGAGCTGGTGGATCGTTATCATTACCTGGGCTACCGTCAGCCGATGGGGTGTCATTTGCGTTATTTCATGGTTGACAAAGACAACCGGCGGCTGGGTTGTTTGCTGTTTCAGCGGGCCAGTGCGAAGTTGCCGTGCCGGGATGAATGGGTCGGCTGGCAGCCGGTGCGCTACAAGAAGCGTTTGAAGCAGGTGGTGCAAAATGCGCGGTTCTTGATCTTGCCCTGGGTGCAGGTGTCGAACTTGGCCTCGAAGGCATTGTCGCTGGCGGCGCGGTGCGTGGCAGACGACTGGCAGGCAAGATGGGGCGTGCGGCCGGTGCTGCTGGAGAGCTTCGTTGACCCGGCGCGTTTTAGCGCCAGCAGTTACCGTGCGGCGGGCTGGCAGCGGATTGGCGAGACCGTCAAGCGCTCTGACAAGACCATCAAGGATGTGTATGTGATGCCATTGGCGGCCGATGCGCGTCGCATTCTGCTCGAAGGTGAGGCCAAAAAGCCCCGGCGAGTTGCACCGCGGCAGCCGTCGGTCGGTTCTGCCGATGACCGGTTTGTGCGCATGTGGCGTGATTTTGTCGGCATTGCAGCCGCGGTGGCAGAGCAATATGATCGACGCTGGCAGCAGCGAACACGGGTGCTCAATACGTTGCTGATCATGCTGTTTGTGTTCCGCCTGGTGTTTTCAAAGAATCATCAGGGCTATCAGACCACGGTCAACGAGCTGTGGGAGCAGAGTCGGCTGCTGGGTGTGGAGCTGCCGCAGCCACAGCCGCCAGTGGCGTCCTCGATGTGTGCCGCCCGCCACAAGCTCGATGAGCAGGCGTTCAAAACAGTCTATCGGCAGGTGCTGGCGCGTTTGGATGAGCACTTGGGTGAGGATGCCCGTCGCGAGTGGTGCGGCCGGCGACTGCTGGCGGTAGATGGCAGCAAAATCAACTTGCCGCGGGCACTGCTCGAAGCCGGCTATTCCCTGCCTTCCCAGGGTAGTTACTATCCGCAAGGCCTGGTGAGTTGTCTGTACCGGCTGGGCGACCGGATGCCAGTGGATTTCGAGTTGCTGTCGCACCTGGACGAACATCAGCCGGCGCTCAGGCATCTGAAATGGTGCCGGGCTGGCGAAGTGGTGGTCTACGACCGCGGTTATTATTCGTTCGAGTTGTTGCGTCAGCATGCCATACGCGGCATCGACTGTATTTTTCGCCTCAAGCGTGGCAGTGCCGGCGCCTTTGATGAGTTCATTGACGGCTGCGAGGATGAACGCGTCATTGAGGTTTTGCCGAGCGCGTCTCGCGCCCGGCACTGGCGTCGGCGTCATCCGGGTGAAATCCTGCACCCGGTGCGGGTGCGCTGTGTCAGATACAGTGCCGGTGGCAATGAGTACTGTCTTGCGACCACGCTGTTGGATCAAAACCAGTTTCCGCTCGCCGCACTGTCGGATGCATATCACGGTCGCTGGGGTATTGAAGAATTGTATAAAATCTCGAAGCGGTTGCTGGAAATCGAGCAATTTCACGCCAAGTCCGAGCGCGGCGTGAAACAGGAGCTGTATGCTCATTTTGTGTTGCTGGCGCTGTCTCGCTCGTTCGGCAACCAGTTGGAAGACGACCTGAATGCGGGCGTTGCGTTCGATCAACCCAAGATGCGTGCGAATTTCAAGAATGTGCTGGTGACGGTGGCGAGAAACTTTGAAGCGCTGATGCTGGGCAACTGGCAGCTGGCTTCGAGCGCGGTCTCGAACATTCTTCACAGCATCGGCAATTGTCTGCAAAAGGAACGTCCCGGACGGTCGTATCCGCGCATCTCAAAGCGTCCGGATGAGCGGTTCAGGAATGCCAACCGAAGAACTGGAGCGGCCTAAAAAAAACTGAACGATTGATCAGTTGCAGGTCGTCCAAATCTTGGGAAAATACCGAACTGTTAAACGAATGGCTTTTTTTGCTAAACGAATGCCATTGCGTGCGCCGGGGTTCCGCAGTCGGTGAAAGCGGTTTCGCCGCCTGCGGGATTGGATGCGTTGTCGGGGATGCGGGTGCGGTTATCGGATATGGGTGAGATGAGTGTGGCAGTGGTATCTGACAGTCAGCAACGCCGCAGTTGGGATGCGATGATGGAAGCTTGGCATCCATTGGGATTCAAGCGAGCGCCCGGAGGTCAGATGCGGTATTGGGTGATCAGTTCTCGGTATGGGGTGATTGGCGGGGTAGGTTTTGCGGCTGCGAGCTGGCATCAGAAGGCGCGCGATGAATGGATTGGATGGAGCAGTGATGCGCGAGCTGTGAATTTGGCAGCGGTGATATGCAATCATCGTTTTTTGCTGATTGCTCGGGTGTATGGTCTGGCATCGAAGGTTTTGGGAGAGGTTTGCGAGCGAGTGGCAGTGGACTGGGAGGCGTGCTACGGAGTATTGCACGGTACTGGCTTATACGCATGTGGATCAGTGCTATAGCGGTATGAGTTATGAGGCGTCGGGTTGGCGTCGGTGCCAGCGGTTGAGCAGCGGTCATGCGCAGCGCCGAGCGCAGCCGGGCACGAAAAAGGCGGTATGGATGAAGCCATTGTCGGAGAATTGGCAGGAGCGTTTATGCACCCCTGCGCATCGGCCGATTGTCAGGCCCAAGTCGGTGTATTTGAGCGAAGATGCGCACTGGGCGGCGCGCGAGTATGCGCGTTCGAGTCATCCGGACGGTCGGGTTCGGGAACGGATTGTGCAAATGGGACAGGCGTGGGTTGAGCATCAGGGCGCATCGATACCGGTGCTATTTCCGAGACGGGCGGAACGCAAGGGTGCGTATCGGCTGTTATCGAACCAACAGGTGAGTATGGAACATATCTTGGAGCCTCATCAGGCGAGTGTTGCGGAGCGTTGTGCGACGGAGTCGGTGGTGCTTGCGGTGCAGGCTACCTTTTATACATAAGTCTAGTCTGGACGCATTAACCGATAAATTCCGCCCTCCGGGCCAAGTCTGACCATCAGCTCATAGGCTTGTGCCATGGCGGACAGCCGAGTGTATCCCTCCCAGATCTTCTTGTATCCCGGCGGCGGGTCTTTGCGCCGGTTCAGATAGCCGCCCATGATCGCCATGGTTCGCACCGCCGTGCCCAGATCATCAGGCTCGGCCAGGCGATTGTCCCGGGCGAAATCTTCCAAGACGGCGATTTCAATGTCGCTGAACAGCACCTCAGGCGGCAGTTCCGGCGTTTCCCGGCCCATCAGCACCATCGCAGCCAGACGCCACGCAATCACCGCCTTGATGGTCACCGCACGCTCAATCCGGTCGCAGCTCCGATGGCTCAGGAATTCCACCTTGCAACCGCTTTTCAGAACCCGATGCCAGTCCTCTATCCGCCAGCGCAGCCGGTAGCGCTCAATCACCTGTTCCGCCTGCTCAAACGAATCCACCGGCAATGTGGTGAGCAGCAGCCACTCCACCGCCTCCAAGCCGGCCGGCGGCGAGGGCTCCAGCACATGCACCGCATTCAGCTTGACCGGCGACTCGCCTTTCAGATGTGTCGCCTTGACCGGCACCGGAAGCTCAAGCGGCATCCAGCGCAGCTCAACCGCCGCCGTGCGCTGTTCCCGCCTGACCTTGCCTGGCTGACCGCGGCTTGGACGCCGCGCCGACTGCTGCCCCATGTGAATCTCCAGCTCGCCGCCACAGGTCGCACCGCGCACCTTGTCGAACAGCTTCACGGCCTGCTTGACCCGCTTGCCATCACGCGGCGCCCACTCATGACCCAGCACCCGGTCTTTAGCCGCCCGAGTCAGCACCTCCACATTGCCCAGCTGCCGGGCCAGCGCATACAGCTCAAAACTGTCGCCCTCCCGATCCATGACCGAAACCACCCGAACCCCATCCAGCTGCGCCGCCAGCGCCGAACATTCCCGCAGCCCCGCACGCCAGCGACCCATCTTGTTCTCATCCGCCTCGCGCCGGCCGTCTTTCGGCAACGAATCATACTGGATGTGCGGCACCCCCAAAGGCACCCCAGCCTCGTTCAAAACCAGCTGCGAGTGCATGTGAATCCCCAGCGTGCCCATGGATGACTTGTTGCGGCTGATCAGCCCCATGCCCTTGCACTCGCCATGATCGGCGAAGTTCAAGTCGGTGCCATCCTGCACGCACAGCACCTCAGCACAGCCCTGCATGCGCGCCAGCGTGCGCTGGCGGTGCGGCGCCAGAATGTTGCACGGGGTCACCTCCGAGTCGGCCGGCTGATCAATCAAGCGGTAATGTCCATAGACCGCCGCCTTGTCGCCGACCGCCGCGGCCGGAAACGACGACATCGGCGCCGCCGCCTGCAGCGACGCGCTTTTCACCAGCCGCTTGCTCAAGCGCTTGTCCCCCAGCGGGGCCGCGCCCAATTCATGGTCTGCCCATTGTTCACTGTCCAAACCCTCACCTGCGCCGCGCGGCGCAATCCGAAACGGGTCCGCCACCCCCAGAAGGTCTCGCCAGCCACGCTCCACTTCATACAGATACACCGATTTCACCGCTGCCGCGGCACCCGCAGACGACATCCGCCCCCGCCCGGCGGTCTGGCCCACATGCGTCCAGTTCGAGGCCCGCAGCGAGGCCCCATCATAGCATACCGGGTTGATGAAAGTCTCCACCAGAAACGGCCGGTAGCCATAGCAGCGCTCGAAATCAGCCGGCAGACGCCGCAGCGCCATCCCCAGCGCCTTGGAAGCCAGGTTCGCACAGCGCACCTGCGGGCGAATCAAAAACCGGCTCAGCCCGACTACCCGGTGCAGATGCATCCCGCGCTGCGCCGCATCCCAGCCCATCCATTGGTCGCGCGCCCGCAACGTCAAGGCCGATGCCGCAAAGCCAAAGCCGCCCAGTATGCCATGGTCTGACTCAATGAAATAGCGCAGCTGACAGCCCGCATGAACCGCCGCGCCGCGCGGATGCTCGCGCGCCATCAGCTCATTCCACAGCTGGCGCTGCGGCCGGTCAGCGACCCGCGTCAAGCGTAGCCCCGACAGCTGATCAACCCGTCCCGGCACCTGCTGTGCAGGCGGCACCGGCTCGCCCGTTCCCCGAGCCTGACCGCGGCTGCCACCGCCGCGCGACTCGGGCAGCATCACCTGCCCCGAGTGTTCCAGTCGGCGCAGAGACTTCATGCAGCTGGCCTGCTGAAGCTGACCGCCGGCGTCCTTGAAGTCAAACAGCTCGCACACCGCACGCCCAACCGCGGTGCGGGTTTCGAAAGTCTCCGAGCTCAGTAGCGACTGGACCTGCTCAAGGCCCCGGGGAGACGACAGCTGGCTGTGAATCTGGCTTTGCACATACATAAAAATGAAGTGTAAAGCACAGACATATCATTTGTCAAGTCCAATTTGTGCCCTACAGGTAGGGTGCAGGACACGACGTCATTGAACTATCACGGTCTGAGCAGCAGCGAAGGATTGGTGGGCATTGGCGGTCGTGGTGCGGGAGCGAAAGGGATATTGGCGCATTTTGGAGTTGCGATCAGCGAGGTGGGACGTCCGCTGGGGGTGTATGCGCTGGATGCGGGATTTCGCAAGGTGAGCAGCAAAGCGAGTGAATGCGACGAAGAAGGCGGGAAGGAAAGCGAGCGTTGGCTTGCAGGGCTGACACGTGCGCATGAACTGTCCGAGGCCTGTCCGAACACACGGGTCATTACGGTGTGTGATCGGGAGGCGGATTTGTGGTCGATGCTTCGCCAGGCGGTGGTATCAGGTGACAGTTTGCTGGTGCGTTCCAATGGTGCGCGCAAACGTAAGGTGATACTGGAAGACGGCACTGCTGAGAAGTTGCCGTTGCATCTGTCAAAGCAGCCGGTGATTGCGCACAAGACGATTCAGATTGAGGCCTGTGGTGGCAAGCGAAAGCGCAAGGCGCGCAAGGCGCGGTTGGATTTGCGGGCCTGTATGGTGACGCTCGGGGCGCCGGTATTGGCCGAAGATCAGACGCCGACGCAGATGCTGGCGGTGAGTGTTGACGAGATTCATGCACCGCGAGGTGAAAAGCCACTGCACTGGCTGCTATTGACCACTGAGGGCGAGGCGAGTGCCGAACAGGCGCGCAAGGTGGTTCGGTGGTATGAGTTGCGCTGGCACATTGAGACCTGGTTCAGCGTGTTGAAAAACGGCACGCGCATCGGCACGCGCCAGTTCGATCATGCGGATGATCTGCGCAAGTGCCTGGTGTTCGATGCGATCACCGCCTGTTACATTCATGATCTGAATTATATGGCACGCAACGACCCGCAGGTTGCAGCAAAGCAGGTGGTGGGGGACGAGCAGGTCGAATGTCTGTATGATTATTTGTACTATCGCGGGATCCACCGTTCGCGCGGCCCCCCGAATCACAATCCAAATATCCGGACATTCGTCATTGACCTTGCGAGCATCGCCGGGTTTGAGTCGAGAAAAAGTCAGCCTTTGCCGGGAACTCGTAAATTGTGGCAAGCCTATGCATTGTTCACCCCGGCGTTAATTTATCACCGAGGAATACATGCACAGAAATGATCAGACTAATACGACGTCACTTGCCGAGTCAACTGTGGGTAGATGAAAGGTTTTGAACTATACAACGATAAGTGTAGTGAATGATTTCGCTATATCGACTTCTGACACTTCCTGCAATCCGCGCCATGCCGGCACGCCGTTTATTTCGAGAACCAACCAGCCATCGGACTCTGAGTGAATAATGTCTACTCCGGCATAGTCCGCTCCGACAGCGTGTGCTGCCCGCTGCGCCAATTCCAGCGCTTCGGCTTCCAATTGAGCAGGAAAGCACTGCGCTCCCTGCGCACGATTGGTAATCCATAACTCGGAGCGACGCTCCATCGCACAGACGGCATTTCCACCAACTACCATGATTCGCCAGTCGCGCCAAACGTCGCCTTGCGAAGGAATGAACTCTTGCAAATAGTAGACCCCGTTTACTGCATCCGCTTCGGGGAGGTCGGATTCTGAACTTATGAGCATCAAACCGCGACCCCGGGAACCAAACAGCGGCTTTAGAACAAGCTGCCTGTTTTGCGATGTTTTAGAACGAATCAGTTCAAGCGCCGATTGATGCGACTCGAAAGTCCAGGCTGGAACCGTTTCGACCTGATGCCGCTTCAAGAGATGGCTTGTCATCGCCTTGTCCACCGTTTTTTCGATAACTCTGGCCGAATTCACGACCTTGACCGACAGGTCCGTCAAAGCATGCAAGAAGTCCAAGCGTAAAGTGACTTGCTCAAAGGTTCCAGCGGAAATGCCTCTAACGAATGCAGCGTCCGGAAGCGCATCTTCAAATCCTGGAATCGTCAGACATCCGAATTTGCTGTCAGCTGAAAAACTGCAATTCGCCAGCGATACCAGAGATGATTCAGCGCCAACCGCGCGAAATGCCTCTGTCAGTCTCGCTTCGTGCCAGCCTTTCGCGTCTGTAAAGATAACAACCCGATTACTCATGACTCCCCGCAAAACGATTTACGCAACAAGTCCAGATTGATGTTTCCAGCAGTAAATTCCTGTTCGCTCTGCGTGTCAAACACGGCTACTTTTGCTGGACTAAACAGCATGGGGTCTATTTGAAAAAAATCATAATCATACTCTGCAAACTTTTCTGCGAACGGCATTCCGTAATCGCGAGAGTTTGAACTTGGCAGATTGTTGGCGAGCGCTTGTGCTGATTCAGGGCCGCAGCTCACTTGCAGACTCACAGCACCTGCGAACAGTATGCTGTCGTTGGTGCGTCCCATGGCGGTCAGAGAATCTACAGTGGGAGGTGAAATCGGTGTCGACCCAGACGCTTTTTGAACGGCACTCAAATCAAATTCCAGTGCATGTGCCTTGTGCAGAGCAACCTCGACCACTCGCGCGGCAATCTGCGTCACACCGGCATAGCTACCGGTCGGTGTCAGAATCAGAGTCAGATTTTCAGTCTCTATGGCGCAATCGGCAGACACATTTTCGATCAAACCATCCGGTGGAAACTCCGAGGTTTCTATCACCATGCAAGTGCAGTGGAATTTATCCAGGTATCCCAGGTGTTGAAACAATGGTTCCTTGACGGCAAGCGCCCGTGCCGGCCCAGAGCCCAGCGCTCGAAATGGCCTGCCATTCCTATAATCCAGACTCCAGCCTGCATACTGGCTTCCCAAACAGCTGAGAATCGGCTCATCGGTACTGATCCTGACTGATTGCTGGACCCAATCGATATTCGATTCAGATTCAATGGTTACTTCGCCAAGACCTGCCATGCAGATTTCTGCAATTCTGCGCCCTGCTTCATAGCTTCCAAGACTTTCGATGCCAGCGTCTACAACTACACATCCGTTGTTCCGTCGACTGATCTGCAGACCGAGTTCATCTGCATTCAACAACAGATGATCGACCAACGGAGCGGCAAGCGAGTTGACGCTCGGCCAGTCACGACTGAATTCACTCATAGTTCTCAAATCCTCCAGTGCTCCATCATGGCGCATAGTTGCTGGTGGCGTTTAAGAACTTGGTCTCTTGCAAGTGCAGAACATTGCGCTTGTGCATAAACTGTGCAGACTGGCTCACCAATTTGGAAGGTTTCTTCAGAAGCCGGCAAGTCACGAACGTCAGACGGCCAACCCCACTCCGCAGGCACCCGCATGGGCGATGATGCATAAATTACCGCATGGGCGTTGAATACACTTTCATGCGTCATTGAACTCAGACTGACTTCTTCTCCATCAAAAGCCTTCCAATGTGCGGCAAGAAATGATTCCTCCCCTTCGTGCAACTCGAAAGTAGCACTAGGGCGTGGATTGACTTCTAGAAGAACCCATTCGTTGTTGTTTACGATCATGTCAAGAGAAGCCAGGCCTCTCAATCCAAAACTGGAAACAATCTCTTGTGCTGCCCGCTCCATTGAACAGCTTATATGGTCTGGCAGTTCCTCACGTGCAATTGAAACGGCGCCGCCGTAGGTGAAGGGTGGCATGACTGAACTTTCATCGCACCATTGTTCGGAAAAGCCTACGATCTCGGCACCGCCATTGTGTGCATACACGGTTGCGGTAACGATCCGGCCTGAGCAATACTTCTGAAAATAGAATCCGCTACTATCCGCCATGTGGTGTGGTGGTATGTAATCCACATGGATTCCGCCGCTGCTGCCGGGATATTTCTTCAGCCATATTCCGTCTCCGCCAGGTGCATCGAATCGAGTTTCCGGGTGCGGAATGCCCAAATTCGACAGGTAGGCAAAAAACTGTATTGGCCGGCAAATCTGCTCGACAACATCCGCAGAGTTGCAAACGAGACGTCGATTGTTCGATATTCTTCGAATCAAATTCGGATCGTGCTCCAATCCGCCACCGTAAATGACTGGCAATTCTTGTCTGGGGTCGAGTTTTTCAATCGCATTGAAGAGCGATCGGCTTTCGAATCCGATTGTACCGAGATCGACTGCAGCCGACTTGCGGGAATAGCGAATGGTATCCAAATCTTGGAACAAATCAATGGAATAGGCGTCAATATCTGCCTTTTTCGCTGATGCCGCAAGCGCTCTCGCAGTCAGACTAATGATTAAACAAGCACGCCTATCCGACAATTTTGGCGGCTTCAGCATAGGCATCCGGAAAATCTATGGTGACCGCATCTTCCGAACTCAGCATCCTCTTGAATAGCTGATTTTGAACTTGGTACTTCACGCGCCCGATACCAAGCGCTCCGATTGCTCGGAATGACCCTCGCTCAGTTTGAATTTCCGCACCATTGTCCATTACGCCTACTCCCTCAATTCCGGCGGGCGGCACGGCGTTTACATCTGCGGCAAGCAGAAGTTTTTCGGCATGTTCCAGAGTTGATTTGTCCAGCACCTGAATACCCGCTTTCGCGGTGCAGATTGCAACTTCCGCATCGGAAACCGCATCCATTCGCTGCTTTGTGCCCACTGCTTGCTCTGATGAAATTTCCATTCCATAGCGCTGGGTGAATTCTATTGCTGCGTCTGGTTGTGCACTCGCCGTCAATCTCACCAGACTTGATATTGCACCCCGTTGGGTGGCCAGAACTGAAGCACACAAACCAACCGGACCGCCGCCGAAAATCTTTACTCTACGACCTTCAAGTCCGTGCCCAGTCTGTTCCAACAGACATTTTTCGATCACCGCAATCAAAGCAGCCGAGGTGGTGAATGCACCATTCGGATCAGCAAAGAGCGAAAGTTCAAACGGCGGAACCATCGCTTTTCGTGCGGCTTCCAGCATGTCCACAGCCTGATTTACGTCGTATCCACCGATAAACATGCCGGTGGAAGCGGCACTTTTCGGAGGTCTAGAAAATATCGCATCCTGAACGAGTCCGAAGACGTTGGAAACGGGTACCTGGCAGTGTGGAACAATGATTTGATAACCCGCGTCGGCGGCCATATTCACATCAAATGGACTCATGTTCTGCGCTGGGGTAATCATATGCAATATTTTCGGCTTAGACATGGAGTTCTCGAAAGGTTTGGTAATTTGTAGACTACTTTTTCATCGTTTTCCGTGCGAGTGTTGCCGATTTTTCAACTGTGATTGAAGCACCAACATTTCTCGCCTGACAAATCTCGAAGCGTATGTCTTCCGCTACTGAACGCCCAAGCAGCTGTTTCTGCAATTGCAGTGCACCTGCTTCGCTTTCCATAATAGCAAATCCTGTCGGTCCCCAAGAACTTTGGCCGATGCCTGCTGCACCATTGTTCGCGGCATAGTCGAGAATGTCAGCTACCTCGGAACTCAAATATCTTCCGCCCTGAATCGAACTAAAAAAATCTCCGACACGATTTTGAATGGTCGTGATACCTCCTCCAAACGAAGCGATATCCCGCTTTTGCAGTGCTGGAAGAACCTGCTTTCCCAGCACATTGTGCAGTTCCTGCGTGAGAATTGCTGAAAACCCACCCAAGGCTTTGAACGCACTGCTTTCGGATATCCCGTGTATGCCCTGAAAACTGTCATCAAAAATCAATAGAATTCGCCACTTTTCCGGAAAATCAATCCTTGTGGCGACTGACCTTGATGAATCACTGCTTTCCGGTGCGCAATCTACCAGAAATCCGCCGCTGTCAAAGGTTGCCGTACCAATGCCGGAACGATCACCGCGACCCAGCAGGCTCGACAATTTTTCAAGCGGAAGATCGATACCGTTTATTTTGATGCAGGCAGTGGCAACCGCAAGCGCAAGCTGGGTACCTGACCCCAAACCGATATGTGCAGGAATCGTCTCTGAAACCGAGATCTCAAATGCGCGACTCAGTGTCAGTTGCCGAATCAGTGTATCGACATATTGCTGCACTTTCATCTGCATGGAACCGAGCACGGCGGTTTTAGAACTCTCGGTAGATTCCACCCGTGTTTGCGGTTTATCGATGGCTACACCAAGCGCTCCAAATCGATCAGCAGAGCATCCATACAGACCTACGAATCCTAAATGCAAACGTGCTGGTGCAGATACAATTACTCTTCGCATTCTATGGATTCCAGTGGCGGTGCAGGCTGACGGTCATTATAGATGGACTGCAGCAAGCGCAGATAAACGCCTTCGCTGCAAGCAAATTATCCAATTGCGTGTGATTCTCGAAATTCGAACCAGCACAAGCCGAGAAGTCTCATCAATTGACATTTAAGAGATTGATAATATAGAGATAAATTCGACTGTTTCTGTATAATTCCAAAAGTCTTCGCAGTAATCATAGAGAAGGTGATTGATGCACCTCCGGTTCGACACAACATTCCCGAGCAGCCGCATAGCGGCATCCTCTCAAATTCGCCAACCAAGAGTCGCACCGGCAAACGGTGCACCTCCATGTCCTGCGCATCGATCGACTGTGGTCCATGTCTGCTGACAATTCAAATTCAGTTGAAGAGACAATCTGCCCTTTCTGCGGACTGCTGTGCGACGACATAAACGTTGCACAATCTGCCTCGAAATTTTCGATTGATGCTCATGGCTGCTGGATTTCAGAATCCAGATACCGAAGCGCATTGAATTCCGAAATTTTGCAGCCTCAATTGCATGGAAAACCAATCGACTATGAGACGGCGATTCAAGAGGCTGCAACACTCATTTCTCAATCGAATTCGCCTGTTATCGCTGGCATGATGACCGACGTAGCCGGTTCCCGAGCGTCTCTGGAGCTGGCAGACCGAACCGGTGCAGTCATTGATCATCATCATAATCCAGCGTACCACCGGAACAACTCGCGATTGCAGACGTACGGCGGGTACTTGACAACGCTCTCCGAGGCACGAAATCGCGCTGACCTGATCGTACTGTTCGGTTCGGAACTGCTCGTGCATTTTCCGCGACTTCTGGAAAAGCTCAATGCCTTTCATTCGCCCAAATTCAGCGCTGCACAAAAAAGAACCCTTGCTGTAGTCGGCAGGCATTGTGCTGAGCTAAATGAGCTTCCTGAGAATTCAACATTTATCGAATGCGATCCGCAGCAGGCAGGTCTTATTGCGAACGCCGTTCGATCCAACATTGAAAATCGCAGTCGGCCGAATCTTGACCTTGAATTTGTATCCAGCGATGTGATCGACTCTCTCACCAAGTTGGTTATGGCTGCGGATTACCCAGTGCTTGCCTGGTGCGCTGCGAATTACGACAATTCCCTCGGGGATCTTGTTGTCGATTCGCTCGTTCGTCTGATTGATTCAGTCAATAAGCGCAGCCGATGTGCAGGACTGATGCTTACGCAATCGCCGAGTACCGTTACAGTAAACCAAGTAGCAACCTGGCAGTGCGGAAATCCCACAGCACTGAGTTTTGCTAGTGGAAGCCCGGAACATCATCCGGTATTCCATTCGCTACATTCGGTTGTCAAACGAGGGAATTGCGATTTGATTCTATGGCTCGGAGGCTTGGAAGACGAAGTCAGTCTTCCTGAATCAGCGGTTCCCAAGATCGTCATTGCAAGATCGGATTCGGGAAATGCGGATTTATTCATTCCCGTCGGCATTCCCGGAGTTCATCATGACGCTCATCTGTTCCGTACGGATGTCGCTGTATCTCTTTACCTTCGCGCACTGCAAGGTGATTCGCTTCCTTCTACCGCCGAAGTAATCAATTCCATCCTGCAGAAACTGGAAAACAAGTAAATGCTAACGCTAATTCGCGGTGGAATGATCTACGACCCGACCCATTCACTGGATGGAGCGGTCCAAGACTTGTACATAGAAGATTGCCGGATTGTTCCAAAGCCTCCCGACTCTAAAAAAATCAGCCAAACGATTGACGCCAGCGGTCTCATTGTGATGGCAGGCGGCATCGACATTCATTCACACATCGGCGGCGGCAAGGTCAATATCGCTCGAATGATGATGACGGAGGACTGTGATACACATCGAACAGCAAGCAACGAAGACCTGAGATCTGGTACAGGACACGCGGTTCCTTCTACATTCCTGACAGGTTATGAATATGCAAAACTCGGATATACGATGTGTTTTGAGCCTGCAGTGGTTCCATCAAACGCCCGTCAGGCGCACATGGAAATGGCGGACACACCGCTTCTCGATACGGGCGGCTATCTGGTATTGGGAAATGACGATTTTTTCCTGCAGATGATGGCAAACGGCACTGAGCCTCAGAAAGTTCGTGACTACGTCGCCTGGATGCTTGATGCTACCCAATGCATTGGCGTGAAAGCAGTGAACCCGGGCGGCATCAATGCGTTCAAATTCAATCAGCGTGCACTCAATGTTGATGAACCGCATGCACACTACAGAGTTACGCCTGGTGAAATCGTAAGATCGCTGTCTGAGGCATTGGCCGACATCAAGTTGTCGCATCCTTTGCACGTTCATGCCAGCAATCTAGGCGTCCCAGGAAACTACAGGTCTACGATCGACACGCTCAATGCGGCCGATGGCCTGCCGCTGCACCTCGCTCACGTTCAATTCCACAGCTACGGTTCCGAAGGAAAGAGAAAGTTCTCCTCAGCAAGTCTGGAAATTTCCGAGCAAGTAAATCAGAACCCGCAGCTTTCGGTGGATGTTGGGCATATCATGTTCGGGCAAACCATCACAATTTCTGCGGATATCATGCGTCAATATCCCAATCGCCACCATGGACACCCACGAAAGTCAACTTTCATGGACATTGAGTGCGAAGCGGGATGCGGAGTGGTTCCTTTTCGTTACCGCTCCAAGCAGTTTGTAAATGCCCTTCAATGGGCGATCGGACTGGAACTATTTCTGACCATCAAGAATCCATGGCAAGTTTTTCTGACTACGGATCATCCAAACGGAGCATCGTTCACAACCTACCCTCACCTGATTCGTCTTTTAATGGACAGGGGTTATCGAAATGACATGCTAGGTACAATCAATCCAACTGCTGTTGAATTGAGTTGCATCCGAGAATTATCAAGAGAGTATTCGCTATACGAAATAGCCGTCATCACACGGTCCGGTCCGGCCAAATCACTCGGACTGAAAGATCGCGGACATCTTGGCGAAGGTGCAAATGCGGATGTTGTTCTGTATCGTCCAAACAGCAACTGGGAAGAGACTTTTCGACAGCCGGCAAGAGTGATCAAGGACGGCGAAACTGTAGTCTTGGAAGGAGAGATAGTGAATGTCATTCCTGGCAAATCCCACCGCGCCCTGACTGAGTTTGATCGGGACATCGAGAATACGATGAAAACCTATTTTGAAAAGAATGGAACAGTTAGATCGTCGAACTTCAAAATCAGCGACGACGAGATGGCAAACTCCATCGGGTCTTCGGTTGTGAGACACTCCCTGTGCTAAATTGAGAGTCCATCGTGAAACTAAACGGAATTCCGATTAAAGACACATTCGCAGAGGCGTTTCCGATGACCGCAGCCAGAGTCATCGTGACTGCGTGCAACAGGAAGTGGGTGAACCATGCAGTGCAATCTGCAACCGGGTTTGCAACATCTGTCATCGCTTGTAAAGTAGAAGCTGGAGTCGAACAACAGCTGCAGGAATCCGACACTCCGGATGGGAGACTCGGCACATCAGTGCTGTTTTTCGCTGTTTCCGGTAGTGAACTTGAGAAACAACTCCAGACCAGAATCGGCCAGTGCATTTTGACATCCCCAACAAGTGCTGTGTTTTCGGGTATCGACAAAGGCAAACCGGTTGCCATGGGAAAAGCGATTCGCTACTTTGGAGATGGCTACCAAATTTCCAAGAAGTTCGCAGACCGCCGCTACTGGAGAATACCCGTCATGGACGGAGAGTTCATCTGCGAGGACATCACTTATCGGATAGATGCAGTCGGCGGCGGCAATTTCCTGATTATTGCCAGAGATATTCAGTCCGCTTTGACAGCGGCGGAAAACGCAGTTTCGGCCATTGCTGCTGTACCTAATGTGATCACTCCATTTCCAGGTGGTGTGGTCCGCTCAGGTTCCAAAGTCGGCTCGAAGTACCGCGCGTTGATCGCTTCCACAAACGATGCCTTCTGTCCTTCATTACGAGGGCTTGTTCAATCGGAGCTGCCGGACAACGCAAATGCCGTTCTCGAAATTGTGATAGACGGACTGGACGATGAATCCGTCGGCATTGCGATGCGCGAAGGCATCCGCGCCGCCTGCACCGGCGGGAAAGAGGAAGGAATACTGGAAATCACTGCCTCGAATTTCGGTGGGAAACTCGGTAAATACCATTTTCACCTGCATGAGCTGTTGTGTTGAAGCCGCTCACATTTACCAGAAAACTGCCGGTGACAAGACCAGTCGACCTGTCGATTTTACGGCCAGATGCGTTGGCGGGAAAGGAAATCAAGGAAATTGAGCGGTTGCGGCTTGGAAATGATCGACGGTCACTTGCAGTCGGAGACATTTTCAAGATTTCCGGCAATGATTCTGCGCACATCAAGATAGAAGACTCCGTTAGTGCATTCGAGAGTATTGGCTACGGAATGACAGAAGGTTCAATTGCGGTGTTCGGTGATGCGGGAGCGTTTACAGGCGCTTTGATGCGTGGAGGCGAAATCTACATTTCTGGCTCCGCAGGGGATTTTTCTGCAAGTTCAATGTGTGGAGGGCTGGTCCGAATCGAAGGCAGCGCCGGAAATTATCTGGGCGCAGGAGCGCCTGGCAGCAAGTTCGGCATGAAGGATGGTTGCGTCGTCGTAAACGGAGACGCAGGTATTCGTTTAGGCGAGCGCATGAGGCGCGGTTTGATCGTTGCAGGCGGAAGCGTAGAAACGGGAGCATGTGCGGGGATGGTCGCAGGAACTGTCATTGTGCTGGGTAAGCCGAACGGACAGTTGGGGGTTCATATGAGAAGAGGGTCAATCCTCTGTACTGAATGCCCTCAATTTCCGCCAGGAACATTTTTCAAGCAAACTCTCAAATCTCACGGAATTGTGCCGTTAATTGAACACAGACTACAGGCATTGGGCATACATCTGCATTTAGCGGAAAAGCTAGGTCAGCCAAAAAGCCGTTTCGTCGGCGATTTGAATTTTGGCGGTATGGGAGAAGTTCTTGTCTACGGCCAGTGAGTAAAGCGGAAACAACAGAAACCAGCCAGATAACTCATATGCTGTTGACTATGTCTATGTCTGGCAAAATCCCGTCCATCTTCTAAGTCTCGCCCGAGATGCTAAAATTGACGCCGTATAGGAACTGTGTGAAAAATTGCAGTGTGAGTATTTCATAGCAATGATGAGCCAAGAGTAGAAGAGTGCTGTATGGAAATTCATAAATCAAAGCAAAACCGAATAGCGGATGTTGATTTTGAGAATCTTCAATTCGGATCGCTGTTCAGCGATCACATGTTTGCAATGGAATACGCCGATGGCAAATGGCAAAACCATAGAATAGTGCCGTTCGGTACTATTGAAGTACATCCGGTCTCTGCTTCTCTTCATTACGGCCAGTCGATTTTTGAAGGCATGAAAGCCTATCGGGGTGTGGATAATCGGATCCGGATTTTTCGACCAGAAATGAATCATCGGAGATTATCAGCGTCCTGCGAAAGAATGTGTATGCCGTTGATTGAGAAAGATACTTTTCTAAATGCAATCAAGAAATTACTGAGAATCGACCATCAATGGGTCCCACCAGGTGAAAAGCAGGCGTTGTATGTTCGCCCAGTTCTGTTTGCAGATGAAGGACAGTTGGATGTACGGCCGGCAAACAAATATCGTTTTCTGATTATCACCTCCCCTGTAGGTGGTTACTTCGGAGGAGAATTTCCCGCCGTTTCGCTGAAAGCAGAAGAAAAATATACGCGTGCAATTCAGGGAGGTACCGGATTTGCCAAAGCAGGCGGAAACTATGCAGCAACATTTCTGGCTACGAATGAAGGACGAGAGCATGGATTCGCACAAATACTGTGGCTTGATGGCGTCGAACACCGCTACGTTGAAGAAGTCGGACAGATGAACATCTGCTTCTACTTGGATGGGAAACTGGTTACTCCGGAACTTCGTGGAACCATCCTTCCAGGCGTCACCCGTGACAGTGTTTTACAGTTGGTCAGGGATATGGGGATAGCTTGCGAAGAAAGACTCATAGACATCAAGGAAATCACTGACGGCGTTGAACGGAATACCCTACATGAAGCGTTTGGTTGCGGTACGGCAGCAGTAATCACTGCCATTGCCAGCATCGGATATCGAGATAAAATTTATGAGATCAACAACGGCGTCGCTGGTAAGCTAAGTCAGAGTCTCTACAACTCTATAGTCGGCATTCAGAGGGGTGAAATCGAAGACATTTACGGATGGACTAAGGTAATTTCTGTCTGAAATTTCCACTAAGACATCGGTAGTAATCAATGTATTTAAGTTTGTCTGGCTTGAAACGACTGAGCAACCTCAATCCATTCTGGAAAATTGATCTTGATAACCGGTTCAGACATTCAGAGAAATCATCCAAGTTTCGGAGTAGACAGGGGCAAAGGCTTTGGTTGGATCAAGTTTGCGGCTGCCACCTCTCTGCCCTAAATCTTTCCAGATTTCAAATTTCTTATGACGAAAACCCAGTCGTTCTTCGAGAATGTAGCCAGCACGACTTTTAACGAGCTTGCTGCTAGCAGAATCCACAGAGGCAATAATTTCACCTAGCCAGGTCGATGCATGTTCTTCGTAGATATCCATAGCATGCGCCATTCCACCACATAACTCGGGATGTTGCAGCATGTCAAGAAAAGTCTGACCAATTGTTGAAATACGTATTCCCGTACCGCGCAGTTTGATGGAGAAACCAGCTGTTTTGCTCTCAAATATACGGAGCGGGCGGTTGCGAACCGCTTTAGGATGGCCAATATAATTCAACCGGACGCGTTTGGGAGGCAAAGAATCCAGATTGTTTGACATCATGTTCGTTAACTGTACAGTTGAGGTTTTCCTGTCCGGTCGCGTACAGATTAGTGCATTGGAAGAACGATCAGTCAGGCCCCACCGATGCATGGCGGAAAGATGAGATACATAGCAAAGCGGGTCGGCGATAGAAACAACCTCTTCAGTTGATTGCTCAGGTACAACGAGAATGCGAATAAGTCGTGATCCATAATCTTCGTCATACTTCATTACACCGGTCCTGTGCAGGTTTCGGAGAAATCTGCGATAATCCTTTTCGGTTGGAGTGTCATGTTTCAGGTTGAGTTCTCTGCCCTCCCGATATATGATCTGAATTAATCGAAAGAATTCATAATGGGTGACTACTGACTGTCCCTTTGCTTTCACCAAATCTACAAGATAGTCTTCTGCTCGGGTCAGCTTTTTGGAATGCGTTCTAGCCATGTTATTTTCTTGGACCTAGGATTAAGGATAAAAATAACAGTATCAATTAAATATGAATTGTTGGCTATTAAGATGGTATATACGATATAAACGTCCTTAGGACGTTTATATCGTATATTACACCCCTTTGTCAAGCAGAATCATCTAAAGGGCAGCTTTTCAGTTTGAGTGGAATATGTAGTTTCTGTATTTAACCAAATCCTTTTAGGCGCAATGCCGTTTACACAGCTTAGGCACGCTTCATCCCATTGTACTTAGCAAAAGCGAATAAATCCCCGTGCTTAAAGTTGCCGAACTTTCCGTCCATGTTCAATTGATGTAGGTTAGTTCAACTGCCCGACCGGCTGTAACGGTAAACTACATCTTACAGGCAGAGAAAATCGACAGCAATATATGGAAGGTGAAAGAGTGAGGCTTAACCTCTTCGTCAGCAACCAGAGTTTCCACAAAATTCTCGTGAGATACTGGTGAATCGTCGGCGGAAGGCGTCAAATTCAGCTAGTCCAGCACTACTCGCAAACCACCCCATCGTTGTCACGGTCGTTCATGAAGATGTAAGCAGGATGATCTTTGTGGACTGGAGCAATACCGTGCCGTCTAGCTTCTTTACATGTAATTCTGCCGTTCCCATTGTCATCCCAACGGGCCAGTGCATCGTTTGACTTACTAGGTTTCGACGCTGAGCTGGAAGGTGGTGACACTGTAAAAGACTCTGTAGTGATACAAGGGTCTACGATCATGTCTGTCGTCTCACATTTGGAAAGAATGGCTTCAAGTGCATCTGCTTCTCTTTGATCAACGGTCAAACCATACTTTCTTTTAACAGCTACAACTCTTTCAGCAAACCAGCACTGATTCAGCTCAGGAAGCCAGTCCGCAGCATCATAGTGCCTTTTTAAATTTCGATTTACCTGCGGGCTTGCTAATGTCAGATTCAGCAAATCCGAAGCAAAGCTCCGCCGAGTTCCAAAGTTTGCAGAGCACATTCCGCTGTCATGGGCTTCTGAACGAGCAACAATGTGTTCTATGTCGGTTTGGCGGAGACTGGTAAAACAACGTCCTGTATAAGGACTATACATTTTTCCGATTGAATCAACTATTCTGGATTCTACAGATTGCGGGTATGGATAGTCTTTAGAGCTATATGGCGAACAGCGAAACTCTGGTTCTACAGTAAGACCGCGCCATGTATCCGCAACAACATCCTCAATGTACAGTGAAAGAATCGCGAATAAGAAAGCAGTCACGATTCGTTGAATTGGCACGGCTAGAATCCTGATTTTATTCATTCGTATTAACACCTCGAATGACCAGAATAATGAATTAAGTAAAGGTTTTGGTGAATAATTCCATTCTTAGAAAAATTTAATTTTTATTGGCCCTACTTCCTTAGATAATCAGTCCAATTGATCAAGTAATATTTTTGATCACTATGCGAAATTATGGGTTGCGAGCCTAATATATAATTATGCATAGAACATAAATTTTCTACATTCTACTGTTACAGCAGAACTTGCAAAGGACATGTAAGGGGTTATATTAGTCGTATGCAATCACCATAGGAAATTTACTTGATTAGGAGCGAGGATAACTGGGAATGAGTGAGATTGTTCCGGCACGGATAGACTCTCAGGTACAGGATGCCAAACCGAAACTCAAAAAGCCGCGTCTGTATAAAGTCGTACTGCTGAATGATGACTACACACCTATGGAGTTTGTTGTTCACGTATTACAGAAGTTTTTCGGAATGCAAGAAGAATTGGCAGTTAGCATTATGCTGAGCGTCCACCAAAAAGGCAGTGGAATTTGTGGCGTGTTTTCACGAGAGATTGCCGAAATGAAAGTCCGAGAAGTGCTTGATTGCGCACGTCGGTACCAGCACCCTCTTCAATGCACGATGGAACCTGAATAATATGTTCTCGGAAGACTTGGAAAATTCGCTTTCTCTGGCGATGAACCTTGCCGGGGACCGTCATCATGAGTTCGTTACAGTTGAACATCTTCTACTGTCAATTCTAGAGGTTGAAACCGTCGAGACGATTCTCAAAGCCTGTGGTGCTGATCTTGACGAGCTTCGTTCCGACCTTGAAAATTTCATTAATTCCAGCATTCCTAAATCTCCAGACGAAGCAAACTACGAACCTAGAACCACCCACGGAATTCGTCGTGTATTCCAGCGGGCTATGCTGCACGTACAAACTTCCGGCGACAAAGAAGTCAGTTGCGAGAATGTGCTGATTGCAATCTACGGCGAAAATGAATCCCACGCAGTCTTCTTTCTTCACTCGCAGGATGTTCATCGATATGACATCGTTCGGTATGTATCACATGGCATAAGCAAGCCAAATCTAGAATCCGATGATGACTCACTCGGAGATTTCAACGTCGAAACAGAGGAAAGAGAACGTAATCCCCTTTTGCAATTCACGCGAAATCTGAATGAAAGCGCTCGCAAGGGCAGAATTGACCCGCTTATCGGTCGCATTCCCGAAATCGAGCGAACTGTACAGATTCTGTGCCGTCGCCGGAAGAACAATCCACTTCTGGTTGGAGATGCCGGAGTTGGGAAAACTGCCATTGCAGAAGGCCTAGCAAAGCGAATTGTTGAAGAAGACATTCCGCAGGTGCTTGCAGAATGCACAATCTATACACTGGATATGGGATCACTGCTCGCCGGCACGAAGTACAGGGGTGATTTCGAGCAAAGGTTGAAGTCAGTAATCAATGAACTGCAGAAAAATCCAGGCGCGATTCTGTTCATCGACGAAATTCACACTGTGATCGGGGCCGGGGCTGCTTCCGGTGGCACCATGGATGCATCAAATATCCTTAAACCACTACTGGTTTCTGGCGAACTTCGATGCATGGGGTCTACGACCTATCAAGAATATCGCAGTATCTTTGAGAAAGATCGAGCCTTGTCGCGAAGATTCCAGAAAATCGACATCGTCGAACCAACGGTCGATGAAACCGTTAAGATTTTGCGAGGACTGAAGAGCCGATTTGAAAGCCACCACGAAGTGCGATTCACAAATCCAGCAATTCGTGCGGCTGCCGATCTCGCTGCGCGATACATTACGGATCGCAAACTTCCAGACAAGGCCATTGACGTCATTGACGAAGCGGGGGCACGTGCGAGATTACAGCCTCCATCGAAACGAAAGAATACCGTCGGTGTCAAAGAAATCGAAAAAATTGTCTCCAGCATTGCACGTATACCTCCGAGATCAGTTTCCTCAAGTGATATTCGCTCTCTGAAAACGATTGAACGCGACTTGAAACTTGTCGTATTTGGTCAAGATGAAGCGATTGGCGCATTGGCAAGTGCCATAAAACTCGCAAGATCCGGACTGGGAGATCCTGATCGCCCGATTTCTTCGTTTTTGTTCAGTGGGCCGACAGGAGTTGGCAAGACTGAAGTTACGCGTCAACTTGCACTTACCCTGGGAATCGAACTGATTCGCTACGACATGTCAGAATACATGGAGCGGCATACAGTATCGAGACTGATTGGTGCCCCGCCCGGATACGTCGGATTCGATCAAGGCGGGCTGTTAACCGAAGCAATCAATAAGTCACCACACGCTGTACTGTTGCTGGATGAAGTTGAAAAAGCTCATCCAGATGTGTTCAACATTCTGCTGCAGGTGATGGATTACGGTACACTCACGGACAACAATGGGCGAAAAACCGATTTTCGCAATGTAATAATTGTCATGACGACGAACGCCGGTGCTACAGAAATATCTCGATCGTCCATTGGGTTTACCGAACAGGATCATTCCCAGGATGACACAGAGGTAATCAAGCGCTTGTTCAGCCCGGAATTCCGGAATCGCCTAGATTCCATGATTCGGTTCAAATCACTGGATGAAAAAACAGTTCTGCTGGTAGTGGACAAATTTCTCATGCAGCTTGAGGAACAACTGAAAATCAAGAATGTTGAACTCAAAGTAGACGACAAAGCTCGGAAATGGCTTGGAAAAACGGGATTTGACAGTTCAATGGGAGCTCGGCCGATGGCTAGAGTCATTCAGGAGAACATCAAGCGGCCTTTGGCCAACGAATTGTTATTTGGTTCGCTTTCCAGCGGAGGCGAATTAAAAATTACGGTTATTAGAGATAAACTGTCTTTGAAATTTGCCGGAGCTAGGGAATCTGTTACTTAACATATTTTGATTTCAAGCTTCAAGCTCGCTGCGCAATTTCAAGATACGGTTCGGTTTCAGTTGGGTGCATTCACAGATGCATTAACCATCCAATCCTTTCTGAATCAGTTTCTTAAAAAAGCCAATCGCACTACAGTCTATTCGGCCCAATTCAGTGCCTGAAGCTCAAATTTGAGGGTTCGTCCTTTCTTGTGTTTTTCAATTCTGACCGGTATGTTCCGATTTTCTGTAACAACCCAAACTGTATATCCTCTTTCCCAATTGTCTACATCCTGCAGTTCGACACGTACTGAATTCACAGGATAACCCTGTATGTCGAGAACATCTGATTGCACACTCTCGTAAAGATAAGTGCGAAGTCTGTTTCGTTCAACAATCGAAATAATCTGGCCCTCAAGTTCCTGCGGGTCCGCAATCATCAGCGACGCATGCCATGACTCAAAATCATAGACTTCCCCTTCAGGCATTTGCAGGCTTTTGCCGTTGCCTAACTCGATTTTCCCCGCAGACCAGTCAAATTTTGCACTTTCGGAACCTTTGTTTTTATTATCTGTAATCTCAAATGCTATTGAGGTTGCCCGCGATTCGCGAACTTTAAAAACCGACTGCTGTCTATAGGACGACTCACCAAACAATACAAGAAGTTTCCCAGGTACCACATCAAATGTGGAAACAGAGATTCCATCGCCTTCATTTGAAACTGTTCGGCTGGCTTTCCCCAATACAGAATCTCCATACTGAATAGAATACTCCGCTTGAAACCCGTGAATTCCTGACTGTGCGGCATCAGCAATTTTTGCGGAAAAGGGAATCAAAACCAATGCTGTCACATACAGCATTAGTTTAATCTTCTGAAATTCTTTCGCTACAGAGTGCGAATTATTTCTGTTTAATTTCATTGGTTTAATTCTTGTATTGCTAGTGTGATTAGTTGCTATCTGTCCGTAAAACTCTGCCATTTTCTACTCGAATCTCTCCGTTTGCAAACCATTTTATTGCACGTGGATAGATTTCATATTCGCATTGATGTACGCGTTCTTCGAGATCAGCTGCTGTATCGGTTGAACAGACTTTAAAACTTTTTTGGATGATGATCGGACCTGCATCGAGTTCAGCAGTTACAAAGTGGACTGTTGCCCCGTGCACGCTATCTCCATGCAACAGCACTCGTTCGTGAGTGTTGGTTCCTTTGTACTTGGGCAGTAATGAGGGATGAATGTTCATGATACGATTCTTGAAATGATTCACGAATGCTGCTGTCAAAATTCTCATATAGCCTGCCAGCACGATCAGATTCGGATTCAAACTGTCGATCTCCTGTCTTAGAGCCGCGTCGAATTTCTCCCGATCGGTAAATTTGCGAGGATTTACGAAGACTGTTTTGATGTTCTCCTTCCTAGCTCGTTCTAAAGCGAAAGAATGTTTCTTGTCGCTCACAACTGCGACAACTTCAGCAGATAACTTTCCCTCCTTCGCATGATCTATGATTACTTGTAGATTAGACCCAAAACCTGAGGCAAGTACTACAACACGTAGTAAAGATTTTGTCATTGCCAATCGATTGGATTACCTGAATCTACAGACTCAGCAATAGTGCCAATTCTGAAAGATGCAATTTCCATCGCATCCAGCTCAGTCCGAATCGCTGCTTCCGACTGCGGTGAAACAATCGCAGCCATGCCGATTCCGCAGTTGAACGTCATCAGCATCTCTTCTTCTGATAAATTGCTGACTCTTTGAATCCAATTGAAAACAGGCGGCATTGCCCATGAATTTCGATCCAGTCTCGCGGTGAGTCCTTCACGAATCACACGTTGCAAATTTCCTGAAATTCCGCCTCCCGTGATGTGCGCCATTGCGTGAACAGAGCCGCTCTCTATCATCTTCATTACTGCATCTACATAGATTCTAGTTGGAGTCAGAAGAAGGTCACCCAGAATTCTGCCGTCGATCTCTGTTGAAAGCAGAAAATTCCGGTCGGAAAGCAGTTTTCGAACCAGCGAAAAGCCGTTTGAGTGAACTCCTGTCGACTCTATTCCAATAATGACGTCATCGACAGCAACTTGACTTCCGTCAATGATTTTGGATTTTTCGATGATCCCAACAGTAAATCCCGCCAGATCATATTCTCCTACGGCATACATGCCTGGCATTTCCGCTGTTTCGCCGCCGATGAGCGCAACATTGGCCATTTCGCATCCTTGAACGATACCTGAGATCACTTCATTCATCACTTTTTCATCCAGCTTGCCTGTAGCCAGATAATCCAGAAAATACAATGGTTCAGCACCTTGAACGATGACATCATTGACACACATGGCGACCAAGTCGATACCGACTGTATCATGGCGATTCATTTCAAAAGCAATTTTTAGTTTTGTTCCAACTCCGTCCGTACTGCTAACAAGTACTGGCTTATCGTATCCTTCGGGAATTTCGAACAGCGAACTGAATCCAAGTGGCGACCCTAATTGTCCCGGCCTTGAAGTACGTTTTATTTGCGGAAGCCATGAACGAATCATTTGGTCCGCAAGTTCAATGTCTACACCAGATTCTTGATAGGTTGTCTTACTGGAGCTGGCAGACGAATCACTCATGTTTGGATAATTCTAGAGTCAAATCTGGTCATTGTGAATTTCATCGGAGTTGGCAGTTAATGTTTTTCCGAATTCTTGATTAAAATCATCGTTTGTCGATCATTCCGTTGAAGATTTGGGTTGTGAATTTCTTACAATAATCATTTATTCTGAATAATCCAAGTGCAAGGTTAAATCATAGTTTGCCCTGAATTGCAGACAATCGCAAGAACACCCTATCAAGTGTAAACGAAAGCTTCAACATGACATCAGTCATAGCACAAATACCCAACATATTAACGCTGTCGCGGATTGCCGCAGCACCTATACTGATTTTGCTGTTGCGAGATGAAAAATTTGAACTCGCATTAATCCTATTCGTATTGGCGGGATTGACTGATGGTCTAGACGGCTGGATTGCAAAGCGATTCAACTGCGCTTCGCAACTCGGTGCACGCCTTGACCCGCTAGCTGACAAAATCATTATCATTTCAGCGTATTTTATGCTGGTTTTGGGTGGCATGCTTCCTTTCTGGCTGGTAACGCTGGTAATTTTCAGAGATGCTGTAATCGTAGGCGGGTATCTTGTACTCACTACTCTGGATGGAGACATCCCGATGCAGCCGACCAAGAGCAGTAAAACCAATACCGTACTGCAGATTACGTTGGTTATTGCAGTTTTGTTTGAAAACACGTCTTGGCTGGCAATTCCACCCACGAGTGAATTTCTGATCTACGCGGTTGCCTTGTCAACTATCGCTAGTGGTGTGCAATATGTATACGTTTGGGCAATTCGACGAAATGGCAAACAACATTCATGAAGCTTTCGAAGCCTGCATCTATTCAAACTACACTTCCAGTAGGACGAACAGACTACGCAACATTTGAAAACTACCATTCCAATAACGGTCAGCAGACTGTTTCGTTACTGAAAAATTTTCTTGAGAGTGGGATAGGCTGTAACACCTGTTACCTGTGGGGGCCAAGCGGGTCCGGCAAGACTCACCTGCTCTACGCGGCCTGTCAGTTGATTTCCAATAGTGCGTATATACCTCTCAAGAATCTGAGCCTGCAACCCGACGTGCTAGATCGCCTGGAAGAGTTTCAGCTCGTGTGTATTGATGACATTCAGTGTATTGCAGCACAATCGGTTTGGGAAAACAACCTGATAGCACTGCTTGAGAATTTGGAGAATCAAGAGAATCTGTTTATTGTTTCTGCAAATTTTCCGCCTCAAGAACTGGGGTTTGACTTGCAGGATCTGGTCAATCGTTTTTCCGGACGGCAAATTTTAAGACTTCATCCAACCTCGGAGGAAACCTTAGTCAGAATTTTGACAGATCGTGCCGCGCGACGTGGACTATCAATTGATGAATCGGTAATTCGATTTATTTTAGAGCGATACTCGCGAGATACGCATTCATTGATCAGATTGCTTGATCGAATTGACCGCCTTTCCCTCGAAAAGCACAGAAGAATCACAATTCCGTTCCTGAAACAATTGGACGAATTCAGTAACTAGATTTTCAAAGAAGCACACTCGCCTTGTACAATCTTGCATTCTTCGCCTATTTATATGGTGAATTTTGTTCGATTCGAGTGAACAGCATCAATTGAAATTTCAGCAATCGTAAAATCTTCAAATTTAAGTTCTCAAATATGAATTTCACTCTATGAAAATTTCAGTTGTTGGTACTGGTTATGTTGGACTTGTAACGGGTGCCTGTTTTTCCGAATTAGGTGTCAGTGTCGTCTGTGTAGACCAAGATATTGACAAAATAGAAAAATTGAAAAACGGTGAATGTCCCATCTACGAAGTGGGGTTGCCAGAACTTCTGGAACGCAACATTAAGACACGCCGTCTTAGTTTTTCAACGAACCTCCGTACTGCTGTTGCAGAATCCAGTATTGTCTTCATTTGCGTAAATACGCCGTCTCGGCAGAGCGACGGAAGCGCTGACTTGTCTGATGTTTATCGTGCAACAGAAGAAATTGCAAATTCACTGACTGGCTATACTGTAGTTGCCGTAAAGTCGACTGTTCCGGTGGGTACGGGAAAGGAGGTCAAAGCCATCATTCAAGAGTTTCAGCCGACTGCGGAGTTTGATGTTGCTTCCAACCCTGAATTCTTGAGTGAAGGGACCAGCGTCCATGATTTTCTGAATCCTTCCAGAATCGTAATTGGCGTGGACTCGGAACGCGCTAAGGAAACTCTTCGCGAGCTCTATCTTCCTTTCTCACTGCAGGGGATTCCAATTTTGTATTCCAAACTGGAAACTGCTGAAATGATCAAGTATGCTTCCAACGCATTTCTCGCAGCTAAGGTTACATTTATTAATGAGATCGCAGACTTATGCGAACAGACTGGAGTGGATGTTAGAGATCTTGCCTACGGCATTGGTCTAGACGAAAGAATCGGAACTCAGCATTTGCGTCCAGGACCCGGTTATGGGGGACTGTGTTTTCCGAAGGACACAACCGCCCTGGTACAAACGGCAAAAAATGCAGGATCACGAGTTCGTATTATTGAGACAGTCGTCGAAATCAACAATCAACGCAAAATCGATATGGCGAAACGTGTTGAAACTGCTTGTGGCGGCTCAGTTGAAAACAAAACTGTCGCGATGCTCGGGTTGACTTTCAAACCGGGCACGGATGATCTTCGAGACAGTCCTAGTATCGCTGTCATAACGGAGCTTCAGAAAAATGGCGCCTCTATTCAGGCTCATGATCCGCTGGGTGTACCGCACGCCCGTGAAATTTTAAAGAGTGTTTCTTATTTTGATGATGTCTATGCAGCAGTTGACGGTGCGGATGTTGTTGTTATTGCTACTGCCTGGAACTTGTACAGCAAGCTTGATCTGGATCGATTAAAGAAAGCAGCGAGATTACCTGTTGTGGTTGACTTCCACAACCTGTATGACTCTGATGAAATGCACGAAATCGGTTTTAGCTATATTGGAATCGGGCAGGGTCATGCAAATCGCCTTAGCAGAGACTAGAAATGAAATTCCAGACAAGGCGAACTATCAATCCAAGCAAATAAAAGCCGAGAACATCTTGATTATTGATGACTTTATCACAAAGGGGACACGTTGTCTCACATGGCCCAAGCCATCCACGAGACAACCCCAGGAATCTCTGTATACGGCGTAGCACTTGCCAAGACTGACCGGTGCGAATTCCACAGAGAACGGTTCGGCAAAGAACTATCAAATAACCATATCCAGCGTAAATGGGAGACTCTCTAGAATCAGGGCGAAGAACAGTATCGCAGTATGCGTAAGAAGGCTAAATCGTGACTAAGACGGCTTCATCAACTGCATTTTGGCTTCTAGCTCTGACGAATCTAAAGGGTATTGGCCGACGGGCAGCCCTGAAGACCGTGGATAAGCCGATTAGGGAGGAATATCAAGGTAATTGCCCCGATGCATTTATATCGCATGTCTCGCGAGTGTATCAGGCTTCAGTTTCGGAGCGCAAGCTTCGAGATGCGTGGGCGAAAACGGAAGAGCAACTCAATCGAACTGATAACGTCGATATTGAGATATTTTCATTTCACGATCAAGCATATCCAGATCGTTTGCGGTCGATTCCCGATCCGCTTGCTGTACTATTTGTGAAAGGAAATACAGCCGGACTTTACGCGGCTAGAAGTTTGGCGATAGTCGGTACCCGGCAGCCAACTTCCTTCGGCGAAAAGGTTGCGCAAACATCGGCTCGAACCGCCGTCGAATGCGATTTTGTTATTGTTAGTGGACTGGCTCATGGGTGTGACACTTATGCTCACATGGGCTGTGTTGAATCCAATGGCATTGGTGTTGCTGTACTAGCGCATGGTCTTGACAAGGTTTACCCAGTTGCAAATCGTGATCTAGCTGTAAGTCTTCTTGAGAATGGGGGCTGCTTAGTTAGTGAGTATCCGGTTGGAATGAAACCGGTGCGGTCGGCTTTTGTCGAACGCGACCGAATCCAGAGTGGCCTTTCTGACGCCGTCTTCGTAATCGAGACAGACGAGAAGGGTGGCACTATGCACACGGTACAATTTGCTCGCGAACAAAGCCGTCGACTTGCCTGTATTGACCATCCGCCACAATTACATTTAGAGAACAAAACGCGGGGGAATCAAAAGCTTATAGATGATGGATGGGCAGAGCCGGTATCAGACAGTAAATCATTCGCACAATTTTTGAATGGTCTAACAACACATGGCGACACATTAGACAAACCGAAAATTCGTGCTAGTGGACAACAAGGCCATTTACCCCTTTAGATTGATTATTATCGACTTTGATCTCACACTAGTTGATACTCGGCCGGCCAGTGGCGGCTCGACCTCAACGCCCGGCACTATCAGGACTTGAAACCCGTCTACTTGGGGCATGACTTTTACTTCAAAGAGCTGGTGTGCCGTAAAATTTTCAAGCGCGGCTGAATGCGTCCGTTGTCTCTTAGGATATGGACCTACGCGGCTTCAAGTTACATCGTTTGAAAGTCGAATATGCGGATTTTGGGGCAGTTCGGTATGGCCCAACTGGCGGGCATTTTTCCGCTTCGAGGAAGGTCATGCCGTCGATGTTGATTGTTTGGATTACCACTAGTAACGGAAGATGAAGCCATGCTGATGCACAATCCACCCCACCCTGGCGAGGTCGTCAGGCGGCAGTGCCTTGAACCTTTGGGCCTGACGGTGACAGAAGCCGCCAAAGGCCTCGGTGTATCACGCAACACGCTTTCCATGCTGCTCAACGGGCGACTGAAGATTTCCCCGGAGATGGCCATCCGCCTATCGCAGGGTTTCGGCGGCATCCCAGAAAGCTGGCTACAGCAGCAGATGCAGTACGACCTGTGGTATGCGCAGCAGCGCAAGGGAAACATTTAAGTATGGAAATTCGAAGCCGCGTAGCTAATAGCGAAGATCCGGGGCTGAAGCTGTTGATTGCAGATTTAGCGTGATTAATGAATAACCGTCTGGAATTTGTGCGATTTGTATATTTCAAGACGTAATTGGCACTAGATAATTCGATCAATCAGTAAGACAAGACTAGGAATAACTATAGCAAGGGCATTGTCATTCTGTGCGATACATATTTCGATTCCGGTACTTATCACCTAATCGAATTGATTACCAAGGTTGTCAACTGGAGATACCAATTAGCAATTGTGGTGCCAACGGTACCATTCCACAAATCTAGCAATCCCTGTTTCTAGAGCGACTGAAGGCGAAAACCCAATTTCGTTTCTCGTGAATTCTATGTCCGCCAACGTTTCCAGCATTTCACCGCGTGGACCTGCTTCCAGATTCTTGATCGCTTTTTCACCAAGATTTTCCTCTATTAGCGAGATTAGTTTCTCTAGAGGTTCAGATTTACCTGCACCCAGATTGAATGTCTGAATTGGCGCATTTTGCCCCCCCACTTGAGGTGGTTTATCCAAAGCGAGAATCGTACCTGCCACTATGTCATCAATGTAGGTGAAATCGCGGCGCATGTCTCCGAAGTTGAATACCTGAATTGGTCTTGAATTGACAATTGCATCGGTAAAAAGATAGTAAGACATATCCGGCCTGCCCCAAGGCCCGTATACGGTGAAGTACCTCAGTGCAGTTTGAGGAATGTAAAAATTGTCGCTGTAGACATGACTGATCAGTTCGCCCGCGGCTTTTGTTGCGGCATATATGGATACAGGTCGATCTACCCGACAATCAATTGAATACGGCAGCTCGCCACCATGAGGATAAACACTGCTAGAACTTGCGAAAACCAGATGCTCGAAATTGTCGGTTTGGCGACATAGCTCCAAAATGTTAGCATGTCCAACCACATTGCTGTTCACTACTTCCAAAGGGAATTTCTGCGAATACCGGACCCCTGCATTTGCCGCTAAGTGAACCACTTTCTGGAACGGTCCATGGTCGCGAAATATTCCCTGCAGTTTTGCAAAATCACATATATCCGCTTTGACGAATGAAAATTGTTTGAATTCTCGAAGTCGGGACAGTCTTGATTCTTTCAGCTGGATATCGTAGTAGTCGTTGATATTGTCCAAGCCAACAACCTGCTCGCCACGTTCCAAAAGCATATGCGAGGTTGAAGAACCGATAAACCCGGCAGCTCCGGTAACTAGTATTTTCATTCAACTACCATCATTAGACGAGAAAACAATCAAATAGAACTCCCAATTAGCAGTTGAATTCAACTAGATTCAATGTTTGCCGGGGCGAAAGCAACAACAAACGCTAATTTGTTAGGACGGACGAAAAGGCATGTGCAGTATAGCGTATACACTGAATTCGATTCCACCATTTTTCACATCCCAATTCTGGACAGTTGCCCACAACGGCACAGTTAATTCAAACTCAACCTGTGACGAATTTATGCAGGCTATTCATAATTGATGCTGATTACAAAGTAGTAAAACCATTTGGCGAATTCATCCAGATTGAGTTTTCAGGAGTATCTAGATTCAAATTGTTGGAATCAGATGGACCTTGCGCGAAGAATGGGAATTGCCCCAAAAATCAAATGTGAATTTTGTAACGCCAATACGATGAGGAGTTAGCGAAAAAGATATCAGGATGATTAAAAAAACTGGGTTGCATGGAACAGGAATTTCCTATTGGAGAATTGCGGAAACTAATACTTTTGCCAACAAGCGATGGTGATTCGAACGGATTGGTGGTTCTCAGCGACTGCTAGTGTGCCGCTGGAAAACCATAGAACGCTGGCAGTTCCTCGCGATCCTTGGCCAAGCAACGCATCGCTTTGGGATAATTGTCTCTCAGAGGTGCGGATGAAGCGGTCAAACTCGCGTTGCACCTCGCTTCGTGTTGCCACGATCCAAGTCTGATGCAGATTATGCTTCGCTTTCGGCGTCAGTGACCTAGGCAACGAGTTGAGTACGTTGGCACTCTTGTGCTTCCAGCATCGCTGCTGGCGGGTTTGCGGATAAACTTCATCGAGTGCCGACAAAATCCCATGGCGCCGTCGTCGAGTGCAAATTTGGGTAACCACGGCGGCAAGAAGCATAAATACCGCACCCACTCCGTCACCAACGCCGCTGACGTTGAAGACATCGTTGCATTGCTGAATTCGTTAACCAAAGATTTAGAGCACCCGAAGAAATGATCGTTCAAAGTCTCGATACGACTTGGTTCACGTACCGATGATATTCGAAATGTTACCTCACAGCCCCAATTTGCTGTGGGAACCGAGACGCACCAACTGCAGCACGTCATCATCGATTTACTGTATATGAGAATCAGGTCTGGCTTAAGATGCAATCCCGATGGTCGCTCCGGTTGCCCGCCAAAGCATGATCCCTGTACTGTTCGCCAAGCGGAAGATCATAAACCAAGTGTTGCAATGCTTCAGTCAAAAAGGGCGTTAAGTCCGGCGCGATGCCTGCCTTTGCTTTCCTGTCTTCGGTCCCGCTTGAAACGTGCGTATTCCGATAAAAATGAACAGTTGTTTCAAAACGTTAATTCTGACGAAAAAAAACAGCGATTCCGACAATTTGAACAGCGATTCCAATAATTTGAATACGCATGAGTTTAGCCAGTACAAAAATGGAGGGCGTTGAACCCTCCATTTTTGTACTGGATTCATATATGGTAGTGACCACACACGTTGCGGCGCAATTCGCTAAGTGGATACGGGTTGCCCGTTCCACCGTCTACAAGATTCTGCGACAGAAAGACGATTCGTAGTCGCAATAAATTCAAGGAGGGTTGCACTCATCTGCTTTGAGTGCGTTTACTGCTTCGAAGTTGTTTTACCACCCGGATTGATAATTTTCTGTTGCTGGGACAACAAATCAATGGGAATTTCACCTTGTGGAAATTTAGCGATTATGGTAAGACGCCCCCCTAGTGCTTCTATGTAGTTTCGAAGAATTGAGATATGCACATCCTGTCGAGATTCCAGTTTCGATACAGCTGGCTGATTTACCTTTAGCACCTTGGCGAGTTCCTCTTGCGTCAATGACAGTGCTTTGCGGAGCTCGTAAAACGGTACTGCCGCCAGTAGTTCCTCTTTTTTTTTGTTGACGCGAGCACGGCGCTCAGGCGTCAAATTTTTGATCAATTCGTTGAAGTCATGATGTCCACTCATTGGATAAGTCCCTCCCCCTGAGTCCTTGCAGATGCTCGTCATACAGTTTATCGGCAAGCGACACATATTGCTTGTAAAACCGTTTTTCGCTAGTCTTGTGGCCACCGATCAGCAAGACTGCCACTCGTCTCGGGTCAAAAGCTAATAAAAAGTTGCAATCTTAGTCTAGCAAATTCGAGTACTCTATCGCAAGATCATGAAAATAACCGATGAAGTCTTTTAAAAAGCAAAAACAAAAGTTGAGAGAATTTTTGAACAGCAATATCCATTTTCAGATTCTGTAATATAGGGTAAAATTGGTATGTATGATTCGAAACTTCAAAGATCGGGATACACAACGGTTTTTTGAAGGCCATCGCATCGTAGCGTTCGACGGATTTGCTAACCAAGCAGAGCGCCGTCTAAACTTGTTGGACAGTGCAGAGTTGCTCAAAGATCTTGCAGTTTTGCGAAGCAACCGACTGAAAACCCTGCGGGGTGACCGCGGCGGTCAGTTCAGCATCCGGATCAATGCGCAGTGGCGCATCTGTTTCCGTTGGACCGACGACGGGCCGTGCGATGTAGAGATCGTGGATTACCACTGAGGAAATATAAACATGAACGCGAAGAATGGAATGAGGCCGGTGCATCCCGGCGAAGTTTTGCGCGAGGAGCTCGAAGTTATCGGGGTGTCAGCCAACGCTTTGTCGAAGGCGCTGGCTGTACCAATGGAGCGCGTCACAATGATCTTGGACGGCCAACGAGGGGTAACAGCTGACATAGCGCTACGCCTGGCGCGTTACTTCGGGACTACGCCGCAACTTTGGCTGAACCTACAAAAGACATGGGAGCTTCGCTGTGCAGAAATTGATGTAGGTCGCGAGATTTCCAAGCGCGTGATGCCTCGGAAAACGGTGGCGTAACTTAGTTCTCGACCACACAAGGTATTCACCGATTACCCGAAAGTGGGGACTGTTATTCGGCGGTGACAAATACCACGCTACGCAGTAAGGTCGCACAGCTACTGAACAGACCCATGTAGGAGTAATCCACGCGTAGTATCACTTATGATCTGTGGCGATTGCGTTTGCACAAAGAGCGTCCGCTCAAGTCCAATCGCTTCTAGAGAAGACTCGATTCTGGGCTACGTGCCTTTCGAAACCCTAGATAGTGTACATCTTTATGAACATCTCCGACGAACCCATGAGACACCGATATTCAATCACTGATGCGCGTCAACACCTTCCAGCGCTCATCCGTAAAGCGGAAAATGGCGAAGAGGTGGAACTAACCCGCCGGGGTAAGCCTGTAGCGGTGCTTGTAAGCCATCAGGCATTTAAACACCTCGCCTCAATTCGGCGCGACTTTGCCGTAGCATATCGGGGTTTCAGAACCAACATTGACATTGCGAATCTTGAACTTGATCCCGACGAACTGTTTGGAAATTTGCGCGAAGAGACTGCTGGACGCAATATTCGGCTGTAGTCGGTGAGATGCTTTCTCGACACCAACATTATCTAGGTTCCACTGCGGTCTGAACCGAACGTTGATGTTATTCGACGTTAGTAGGAACACGAAATCTCGAATTCCGCACTGGTCTGGCATGAGTTGCGGTTCGGTACGCCCGGCTGGCTCAATCACGGCGACGAGAGATAATCGAACGATATATTGAAGATATGGTACTGGAGAGCTTCCCGATCCTAGAGTACGACTGGAAGGTTGCGGACTGGCATGCGCGCGAGCGTGCACGGCTGATCGCCGTCGGCAGAACACCGCCGTTTGTCGATGGACAGATCGCGGCAATTCCCTATGCAACGGACTGACTTTAATTACGTCGAACACACGCGACTTTCGGCACTTCGAAGGGCTGAACATCCAAAGTTGGCTTTTGGCCAAGCACGAGATTTAGGCATGGTCACTGGCTAAACCTGCAAATCACTCCATACAGATCAAAAGAATCAATGAAACGGAATTGATGATCGGGCACGTCGTGGCGAAGATCCGCGGCTGAAGTGCGACAAGGAGCGACTGTAAGAAAGGAGGAAAGTGAAAATGATTGACAAAACGCTTGTGGGCGCTCAAGTAACGGTGAATTACCACCGGGAATTCACAGACGCTTTCGCCGCCGCTCTTGGTGCATGCCTCAACACCGTAAAAACGACGAACTGAAGAAGCCGCGCGAAGTCGTCTTATTTCAACTCACGTTTAAACCTGGGGGCGAGTCGACCGGCCGCGGCGGCAAGAAGCATAAATACCGCACCCACTCCGTCACCAACGCCGCTGACGTTAAAGACATCGCTGCATTGCTGAATTCATTAATCGAAGAGTTAGAGCACCCGAAGAAACGATCGTTCAAAGTCGACACGACTTGGTTCACGCACCGATGGTGTCCAAAATGTTACCTCACAACCCCAATTTGCTGTGGGAACCAAGGGGCACCAACTTCAGCACGTCATCATCGATTTTCCTGTACATGAGAATCAGGTCCGGCTTAAGATGGCAATTCCGCTGGTCGCTTCAGTTGCACGCCAAAGCACAATCTCTGTACTTTTCGGCAAACGGAAAATCATAAACCAAGCGTTGCAATACTTCGGTCAAAAGGGCGTTAAGCCCGGCGCGATACTGGCCTTTGCTTTCCCGTCTTCATTCCGCTTGAAACCGTGCAGATTGCTCAATTCTGCGCATTCAAGTCATCTATGAATTCTTCAATACTGTTGAAGGACTCCATTTTGTCTTGCCGCGCATCGAGAATTGCGGCAATTGTTTCGTCATTGGGCATCAGCAGCTCGAACGGAAGCGCTTTTTCCGTCGCGGTGCGGGTCAACATGATCCGAAAGGCATCGGACACGGTCAGCCCAATTCCAGCAAGCATGGCCGCCGCCTCGTTTTCGATGTCTTTATCAATGCTGGCACGAACGAAAGTTTTCCCAGACATAAGCTCTTTGCCTCTCTTAATGCAGTATCGATAGTTTCATGATAACCTCATCACCGCACTCCCTCGATACCAAATATGTTGAGTACTCGAATCACTTGATGGATATTCAGGCCAGGGGTAGTCAGCATGGACACATTGTCCAGGCGGAGCGGCCGATCAAGTGCAATCAACCCTGCGATGTGCTTTTTAGATCAAATCGTTTAACTTATGCGCGCCGCAGAAGCAAATTCCGTGATGCGCCCAAGCACTGCCGTCTTCCGCGCGGAGCAAGCTTGCCCGAATGAAAGAAGCTTACATCAACGAAAATCGCACAATGCTGCTCGAACCAATCAACCAATTCAGCAGCCCCAGCTTCGTCGTGTCACTATGAACCGCTCCTGCACAGAAGGGAACGGTTGCCTGCCATATTCTCAATAGGGAACCGCACAGGAATTGAAAAAATCGCTTCCAAATAGACTGCAACGCTGTCTTGAACACATATCATCTTGACAATGTGCATTTCAAATGCATAATATCCAGTTATGGATTCAATGTACATCAATCGTTCGTTGGAACCGCTCCTCAAGAAAGCGGCCTCCGAGTTTCCCGCCGTAGTTCTAACCGGGCCGCGCCAATCCGGCAAGACGACCCTGTTGCAACATCTCTTCGGCAGTCACTACCGTTATGTATCCCTAGAGACGCCGGACGTTCGCGCAGCCGCTACTGAAGACCCACGAGGTTTCCTGGAGTTATACCCTCCACCAGTAATCTTCGATGAGGTGCAGTACGCCCCCGATCTGCTTTCCTACGTCAAGGAAAAGATCGACGCGGACCGCGCCAAGAATGGTCAATACCTGTTGACCGGTTCACAGAACCTGTTGCTCGCAGAGAAGGTAACTGAGTCGTTGGCGGGCCGTGCGGCTATGCTTCGCCTGTTGCCGCTGTCTAGGCGGGAGTCGGAGGGACAGCCACAGATTCCACTCGCTTGGGAACGCAAACGCTCGTCGTCCCCGCCGTCGTCACATGCGTTTGACGAATTGTGGACGAGTTTCCTTCGGGGCTGGTATCCAGAACTTGCAATACAACCCGAGCGCGATTCCTCCCTTTGGCATGCCAGTTATATCCAGACCTATCTTGAACGGGACGTACGAATGCTCCGACAGGTCGGGGACCTTACCCAGTATCAGAATTTCCTCCGCGTACTGGCGGCACGAAGCGCGCAGCTAGTGAATCTGACCGATGTCGCCCGGGACCTCGGGGTAGCAGTTAACACCATCAAGGCCTGGCTATCCGTTCTCGAGGCCACCTACCAGGTGATCGTGCTGCGCCCCTACTTCGCCAACGTCGGGAAACGGCTCGTCAAGACTCCGAAAGTGTATTTCACCGACGTCGGCACGCTCTGCTACCTGGCGGGTCTCAAAGACCCCGCTCATGCGGCCTCAGGACCCATGGGTGGCGCAATCATGGAAACGGCGGTTCTCTCAGAAATCGTCAAAACGCTGACGCACCGAGGGATTGACCCGCAGGTTTACTTTTGGCGAACCTTGGCAGGAACGGAGGTGGACTTCGTGGTCGAGACTACCGCAGGGTTAGTTGCCATCGAGGTCAAACTGTCCGCTACACCACGACCGACTATGGCTGCCGCCATTAAGGCATTTCAAGGGGACATGGAAAACGCGGCTATTCCCGGATACGTGGTGCATCCAGGTGATATACGTCTTCCCCTCGGACCCGCTGTTACCGCGCTTCCTTTCGCCGACCTATAGCGTTGTCCTTCTCAATCGGATAGGTGCTGAAGATTCAATTACCTGCATATAGAGTGGGTGTTAATTGACTATATTCAAATTTTCTCCCGCCCGTGCCGGATTACCCAGCTAGTGTAATTGTCTTTGTACAAATTCCTTAGAGCCATTCCCTACTGAAACTGCATTCAATCCATCGTTTAAGTTTCAGATACCACAATGCAGTCGCATGTTTTGAATAAAACCAATTTTGACTCGGTCGTAAAGGCACTGCTAAACAGACAATTACACGAATTTCTTGTTTGTTAACCTAATTGGTAGTTTTCAAATCCTCGTTAACCGTCGATTTTCGAGATTTGCAGTTCTTCTGAAGTGCTTATACAGACAGACCCGTCTACCAAAATCACAGCTATCAGACCTGTATTCGTAGTGTCGTCAACCATTCGTAATCAAATATTGCAATTTCATCGCGTCCATTGCCATTCAGTCGCACGCTACTTTACCAGTAAAAAACATTCTCTATCATTGGTTCATATTCATCCAATGAGGAGTAAAAAATGCGAAGAAATAAATTGTTTTTAATTTTGACTGTTCTATGTTTCACGACATGGGCACCGTTAGTAATAGCTGAGTCCCTCACCATCGTCATTGAGAACATTGAAGTGGCAGAGGGGAAAATCATGATTCAGGTGATGTCTGGAGAAGAGGAATTTTCGGGTTCAAACGACCCCATCGCGTCCGTGTTATTGCGCGCTCGAACTGAAGAAATGAGATTTTCGACCGCGAACCTGCCGGCTGGCGAATATGCCATCCGTGTCATGCACGACATTAACGACAACAACGAACTGGACGTCAACTATGTGGGAATGCCAAAGGAGCCCTATGCATTTTCCAACAATGCCTACGGTAATTTTGGCCCACCCGAATGGGAGGATGTCAAATTTGCCCTACGTGGCTCCGTCACACAAAAGATTCAACTAGTTCACTGATGTTATTTACCATGAACCGTCGCTACTTTCTAAAATTAAGTGCCGCCAGTTTGGGCTCGGGTGCGCTGCAGATGGCAGGTCTTAGCATCGCTCAACAAGTCAACAGTGCATCCTGGCAAATGAAATTCAAAGCGGCACTAAAAGAAAAACCCTGGCTCGCCATTTACCAGACGGCAATCAATGAAGTATTTGCAAGTCGTGCCGAGGTCGCCGGACACTGGCCTAAAGAACTAAAAGGAGTCCTATATCGCAATGGTCCAGCTCGACACGAAATCGGCGATTTCCGCTATCACCACTGGTTTGATGGTGATGGAATGATACAGGCGTTCGAGATTTCAGCGGATGGCATCACTCACAAGGCGAAGATGATTCGCACCCACAAGTTCAAAAGTGAAAAGGCTGCCGGTCACGCCTTATATCCAGGTTTTGGAACTCTGCCTCCAGACCCGATTCCCGTCATCAACCCTGACTCAATGAATTCCGCAAATATCAGCGTACTGCCACATCACAACAAACTACTGGCGCTGTGGGAAGGAGGCTCTCCCTGGGAAATCGATCCAGATACTCTTGAAACCCGTGGCATCCATCATTTTACAGAATACACTGCTGGTGTTCCTTTCTCTGCGCATCCACGCATAGAACCGGATGGCACGCTCTGGAATTTCGGCTATCTTTCAGGAGCAAGATTGATCGTACTTTGGCATCTGGACCGTAACGGAAAACTGCTTAATATCGGCAAGATCAAATCTGACCCAATTAGCATGCCACATGATTTCGTTGTGACATCAAAACACATTGTTCTGATGATTCCACCACTGAACTTTGAACCAAGCCAGCACTCGTCATTTCTCGATGCACATCAGTGGAAACCGGACAATCCGACACGCATTCTGGTTGTAGATAAATACGATTTTTCGAAGTACCGTTGGTTGGAGTTACCAAGTCAATGGATCTTTCATTTTGGTAATGGTTGGGAAGACTGTGCGGGTATCATCCGCTTCGATGGCGCCAGATACACAGACCCGTCAATTATGACCAACACATTTCGCGATGTTATGCGAGGTGTGACTACGCCAGCGAGTTTCAGTCGCCAGCAACAGTACAAAATTGATACGAGAAAATGGTCAATTAGCGAGGCGCCGATATTACCGTCAAATATTATTACCGAGTTTCCAGTGATTGATCCGCGAGTCAGCACCCGACGCTACAGTAGACTAATCATGCTTTGCACCAACAAAAACCAGCCTGCCCTACATAGTCATCTCAACGGGGTCTGCAGTTTCAATTTGGAATCCGGTAAACATAATTGCTATTACTATCCAGATGCACAGATTCCCGAAGAACACCTGTTCGTAGCAAAACCCGGTAGCCGACCGGAAAGCGGAGGCTGGGTTATCGGAACAACTCTCGATTGGGAAAAGAATAAAACCAACTTGAACGTATTCGATGTTGAAACGATAGATGCAGGTCCAATTGCAATTGCGACGATTCCGTATGCATTGCCTTTTGGCCTACACGGGAAATTCGTGGAGAATTAGCAGTATGCAAAATTTTAGAAGAAATTTACTTTACCTAGGTTTCACTGGATTATTTTGTGTGGCGATCGGACTGCTGCTCTGGTATCTAAGGGTTACGGAGTCACCTTGGACTTCAATACTCATTTCTCTGTGTATCGGTTGGTCAATCAATCTTACCTTCATCCTAGCTGAGAAAAAATTTGATCAGTACATGCCCGCTTACTTGGTGCCCATACCCTTAACCGCGTTTGGATTGACTATTGGATTGTTCATGGCCGGGAGTATTCTTTTCCATGAGCCACTATTCTTTTTCACCGACAATTATTTAGCGCTAATAATCGGTGTGTTTTTCTCCATTGTCGGTGTGGCAATTTTTAGTACGCGTTTAAAATTGCTATCTGCACGAGCCGAACTCGCCAAAGCGGAAGCTCAAAGACAAGCTCAGCAAAAACTATTGCTCGAAACGGAACTAAAACTGCTACAAGCACAAATAGAACCTCACTTTCTATTTAATACGCTCTCTAACATTGTCGGACTGATTCGCCACACTCCAGAGGCAGCAGAACAAAGTCTGCTGAATTTAACCACCCTGCTTCGCTCTTCACTGCAGAGCACACGTAAAGCCGTAGTCACCCTCGAAGAAGAATTGGACTTTGTTCGTGCTTACCTTGATATTCAGTCCATTCGCATTCCGGAACGTCTGCAGTATGAATTCCGTCCCGCAGGGTTGCTTGAAGGAGAATCAACGCAAGATTCGATTCGACAATTGCAACTACCGCCGGTACTGTTGCAACCGATTGTAGAAAATGCCATAGTTCACGGTATTGAGCCGTCAGAAGATGGAGGAAAGGTGACCATTGAAGTCAGTGTTAAGAATAACAAATTGATAATAACCATCGCCGATACCGGTGTCGGAATATCCGAGCATGCGCCTAATGCCAAGAACAGTGATGTATCCGGGACTGGCCTTAGCAACGTGCGTCAACGTCTGCACGCCTCATATGGTGACGCCGCAAACATGACAATTTCCAAAAATTCTCCCAGTGGCGTAGTCGTCCGACTGTCAATTCCCGTAAACAACGATGAACACTAGCGCAATTATTGTTGACGACGAGCCCAATCTTGTTGATTATCTTGCTGGTAAACTCGCCAAGCTATGGCCGGAGTTAACTATCGCAGGCACCGCTCACAACGGTCAAGACGCCATTGACCTAGCGAACGAAGTACAACCCGACATCGCCTTTCTGGATATTCAGCTGCCAAATGTGAGTGGACTGCAAGTGGCTGAAGCATTGCCGGCGAAAACGAAAGTCGTGTTTATTACCGCCTACGATGAATTCGCGGTAGACGCCTTCCAACGCGCTGCCCTTGATTATCTGTTAAAGCCGGTGAGCGATGCCCGACTCAGGCAAACCATCGTTCGTCTTAAGGAACGAAGTGATCAGAACCGCGAAGAACTGGTCGAGCTATTGCGTAGTTTCAGCGAAGAGAAGCCTAGCTATCTGCAGTGGATTCGAGCGGGCTTTGGTGACACCACTGAACTCATTTCGGTGCAGGACATTATTTACTGTAAAGCAGAGCACAAGTACACCAGTGTCATTACGCGACACCGGAATTTCGTCATCAGGCGCAGCATAAAGGACCTGGAACAACAACTGGACCCGAACCGATTTTGGAGAATACATCGCGGATTGATTGTTCGGGTTGATCAAATTCAAAAAGCACAGCGAGACCTGCGCGGGCTACCTGTAGGGCACAAATTGGACTTGACAAATGATATGTCTGTGCTTTACACTTCATTTTTATGTATGTGCAAAGCCAGATTCACAGCCAGCTGTCGTCTCCCCGGGGCCTTGAGCAGGTCCAGTCGCTACTGAGCTCGGAGACTTTCGAAACCCGCACCGCGGTTGGGCGTGCGGTGTGCGAGCTGTTTGACTTCAAGGACGCCGGCGGTCAGCTTCAGCAGGCCAGCTGCATGAAGTCTCTGCGCCGACTGGAACACTCGGGGCAGGTGATGCTGCCCGAGTCGCGCGGCGGTGGCAGCCGCGGTCAGGCTCGGGGAACGGGCGAGCCGGTGCCGCCTGCACAGCAGGTGCCGGGACGGGTTGATCAGCTGTCGGGGCTACGCTTGACGCGGGTCGCTGACCGGCCGCAGCGCCAGCTGTGGAATGAGCTGATGGCGCGCGAGCATCCGCGCGGCGCGGCGGTTCATGCGGGCTGTCAGCTGCGCTATTTCATTGAGTCAGACCATGGCATACTGGGCGGCTTTGGCTTTGCGGCATCGGCCTTGACGCTGCGGGCGCGCGACCAATGGATGGGCTGGGATGCGGCGCAGCGCGGGATGCATCTGCACCGGGTAGTCGGGCTGAGCCGGTTTTTGATTCGCCCGCAGGTGCGCTGTGCGAACCTGGCTTCCAAGGCGCTGGGGATGGCGCTGCGGCGTCTGCCGGCTGATTTCGAGCGCTGCTATGGCTACCGGCCGTTTCTGGTGGAGACTTTCATCAACCCGGTATGCTATGATGGGGCCTCGCTGCGGGCCTCGAACTGGACGCATGTGGGCCAGACCGCCGGGCGGGGGCGGATGTCGTCTGCGGGTGCCGCGGCAGCGGTGAAATCGGTGTATCTGTATGAAGTGGAGCGTGGCTGGCGAGACCTTCTGGGGGTGGCGGACCCGTTTCGGATTGCGCCGCGCGGCGCAGGTGAGGGTTTGGACAGTGAACAATGGGCAGACCATGAATTGGGCGCGGCCCCGCTGGGGGACAAGCGCTTGAGCAAGCGGCTGGTGAAAAGCGCGTCGCTGCAGGCGGCGGCGCCGATGTCGTCGTTTCCGGCCGCGGCGGTCGGCGACAAGGCGGCGGTCTATGGACATTACCGCTTGATTGATCAGCCGGCCGACTCGGAGGTGACCCCGTGCAACATTCTGGCGCCGCACCGCCAGCGCACGCTGGCGCGCATGCAGGGCTGTGCTGAGGTGCTGTGCGTGCAGGATGGCACCGACTTGAACTTCGCCGATCATGGCGAGTGCAAGGGCATGGGGCTGATCAGCCGCAACAAGTCATCCATGGGCACGCTGGGGATTCACATGCACTCGCAGCTGGTTTTGAACGAGGCTGGGGTGCCTTTGGGGGTGCCGCACATCCAGTATGATTCGTTGCCGAAAGACGGCCGGCGCGAGGCGGATGAGAACAAGATGGGTCGCTGGCGTGCGGGGCTGCGGGAATGTTCGGCGCTGGCGGCGCAGCTGGATGGGGTTCGGGTGGTTTCGGTCATGGATCGGGAGGGCGACAGTTTTGAGCTGTATGCGCTGGCCCGGCAGCTGGGCAATGTGGAGGTGCTGACTCGGGCGGCTAAAGACCGGGTGCTGGGTCATGAGTGGGCGCCGCGTGATGGCAAGCGGGTCAAGCAGGCCGTGAAGCTGTTCGACAAGGTGCGCGGTGCGACCTGTGGCGGCGAGCTGGAGATTCACATGGGGCAGCAGTCGGCGCGGCGTCCAAGCCGCGGTCAGCCAGGCAAGGTCAGGCGGGAACAGCGCACGGCGGCGGTTGAGCTGCGCTGGATGCCGCTTGAGCTTCCGGTGCCGGTCAAGGCGACACATCTGAAAGGCGAGTCGCCGGTCAAGCTGAATGCGGTGCATGTGCTGGAGCCCTCGCCGCCGGCCGGCTTGGAGGCGGTGGAGTGGCTGCTGCTCACCACATTGCCGGTGGATTCGTTTGAGCAGGCGGAACAGGTGATTGAGCGCTACCGGCTGCGCTGGCGGATAGAGGACTGGCATCGGGTTCTGAAAAGCGGTTGCAAGGTGGAATTCCTGAGCCATCGGAGCTGCGACCGGATTGAGCGTGCGGTGACCATCAAGGCGGTGATTGCGTGGCGTCTGGCTGCGATGGTGCTGATGGGCCGGGAAACGCCGGAACTGCCGCCTGAGGTGCTGTTCAGCGACATTGAAATCGCCGTCTTGGAAGATTTCGCCCGGGACAATCGCCTGGCCGAGCCTGATGATCTGGGCACGGCGGTGCGAACCATGGCGATCATGGGCGGCTATCTGAACCGGCGCAAAGACCCGCCGCCGGGATACAAGAAGATCTGGGAGGGATACACTCGGCTGTCCGCCATGGCACAAGCCTATGAGCTGATGGTCAGACTTGGCCCGGAGGGCGGAATTTATCGGTTAATGCGTCCAGACTAGACTTATGTATAAAAGGTAGTGCGCGGGTGCTACACCATCACACTTCGAGATTGTCCTGACATTTTGCGTAGCAGTCGGAACTATGGAAAACTGTTCAAACTGATGTGACCCATTCAGTAGGTCAGATTTATCTATTGCAACTTCTACCATAGAATTCGTTTTTACCAGTTAATTTTTCGAATCTTCTATGGGATGCCCTTGGTGCTACTTTGGGATCATCTCGTGTAACATCAATACTCAAACCGATTCACGTGGAGTGACGGCGATTGCTCTCGGACTGCTCAATGAACCACGGGCCGTGTCAGCGTTGTTTGCTGGAATGAGGGGGCCCCGACTTTAACGGTTTATCGTAATATTTCTCTTTTGAGCAATTCCGACCTTGGGTAATCATTGAATTTTGCTCCATTCGACTCGATGGGTCATTGCTGATTGAATTCCCTCAGTATCTAAACTAAAAAGTTTTACCTTTCAACCCGCTAGCAGACCGCGCGGCCATGCTTCGCCTGTCACCTCTGTCGAGGCGGCGGGAGTCAGAGAGACGGCCCCTCACCTGGCTGGGATCCCAAGCGTCCATCGTCTCCACAGCCACTGCATGCTTTTGGAGAACTGTGGACGAGTTTTCTTCGAGGCAGGTAACCGGAACTTGCAATGCAACCCGAGTGTAATCCCTCCCTTTGGCATGGCAGCTACGTCCAGACTTATCTTGAACGAATCGGACGTACGCCTCGACATCGCCTGCATCAAGTTCAGCGCTACGGTTTTTCACCCACTAAGCAGCCAGGCCTGTTTGTGCACCGTATACAACCTTGCCCACATCCCATGGTTTTTGCTTGGCATGAAAGATGTCGACAATCTAGATCGACCAGTCCAATGCGCACTGTCGCCAATCACCACTCGACTCGGTAAAACTGCCGCCGCAGTAGTAATAATTCATGGCTAGATGAATACACTAGCAGAAAGGAAATCGTGCGAATTAAACAAATTCAGATTGCCCAAAATTATGTAAGGATATTCCGGGCTTCGGTTCGTTAATACTTTGAGGGATGTAAACCGAAACAAAGACAGAATCTACTAGCTGTCTGTTATCGGTTCAGGAAACCAAGCAGATCTGTCAATCTGACCACAGTAAACATAGTTTATCCCATCTCCATCGCCACTGGACATTGGAGTGAATATTACACCGTGTTCGTTAACATAAAAACGTCCACCTGCGTCGCCTTTAATGTCTGAAATTGATTTTATGGCGTTATTGAGTAAGACATCACTATTTAAAACTTTCGAAAGTTGCACTCTGAGTTCGACATCACGTTTTATAGTCGGTGGGTCGTCATCCGTAAAAACCCGTAGCTTGAGACGAATGTCTTTGCCACCTGCAGCAAGTACATAAGGAATACCTGGGCGAGGGCCTATCCATTCATTCCCTGGTTCCAAAGGCCTTCCGTCTTTTCCAACAGGTTTATTTGTCAGTCTTTCATTTTCAAAATAAAACTCGAACTCCTTATCGTGAATTTTTCCAGCGAAATAGTAGTGAGTTTCCCCATTTGGCATCATTACAGGGACAATTAGATGCCCGTACTCATTCAGGTAGAATGCGCCACCCTTTCCAGTACCTAACTGAGACTTGACTTCATTTACTTGCCGAATTATTTCGGAAGAATCTCCATTGTCAACAGCGAAATAGAACATACCCCTTTCCAACTCAGCAAGAACTTTAACTCGCCACTCTCCTCGTTCCTGCCGCACGGTGTACTTCGCTGTCCTATTAACGTTTCCGGGCCAAACACCACGGTATAGTCTAAACTGATTCATTTTTATCACTCCTTCGGAGACAACGCCTCCCAATCTTTACAACACCAATCGCATACCCAGGAATTAGGGTCGACGTGACCAACATAGAAAGGCTTCCACTTTCTAAAGCTAACTTCGCGATTTGTGATTACGTGACCACTTGCTTGAACCCTAACCCGACCACCAGTGACGTTAGGACGTGCGTTAGTGAAACCTGCCCACAGTTTGGAATCTTTGGCTCGCAATTCTTTTTCTACAACTTTTATACCAAATTTTGTCGGAAGAGCCCATTTACACCTCAAAGAACCGTTTCTACTGATAGAACACACTAGTCCTGTTGTATTCGGTCCTTCCCAAGCATCTCCAGGTTTCATTTCGCCCAATTCATCAAAGTCTAAGAGTGCTCCATCAGATTTCCTGAGAACTATACTGCCGTGTATAGTTCCAATTAATTGTCGCCTTCCAACTTCCACTTCGTCTTGAAGCGGTTTGACTACGTAACCATTGGGCAGAATCAGTACCCGTCCACCACCCGAAAAGTGTCGCACAACTGTATTTACCAGATTGCGAACTCCTTCCGAAGCAACAGTCCATGTTTCGAATCTGTTTTCGCTAGAAACAACTGTGCACAAATTACGTTTTCTAACACGATATCCAGAATCTGTGCCCATAGCAGGTGAATAGGGTCCTAACCAATCGGGAAACGGTCGCTCACCTAGCTCGAAGTGTAAGTCTTCCATAAATCAGAACTTCAATGGCGCAATGTGAGAATTTCGGCAGTAATGCCTTTTACTATAAATTTCCAACCAATACTTTGACTTTTCATCCCAATAAATCTCGTTTATTTCAACATTCATTTTTGCTTCATTCTTCTTTATCCAGTCTAGCAAGAATCTTATGCTTTCTTCGGGCCCTGATGCATACTCTACCCCTCCTTTTACACTTTTACAGATTTGCTGTTTCCCCTTTATTTGCTTAATTAAAAGTCGATTTGAAACCAAATTATCTTTTGTCAGAGCTCGCAATCTAGCACCTAAATTAGTCTTATAAACCCAATTAGCTTCACTAGAATCCGAATCGAAACTAGGCTCCCGCGTGACTAGATGTCCCGCTTCAGTAAGGTGACACCAATTGCCGTGGCAAATCAATTCATTTATTTGATCAATCACTTCACGCTCTACTCGTACAATTGAGTAACCATTCCTAGTGCGAAGATTTTTCATATTATCGACTCTTAAATTTTCTCCGTCGAGCTGGCCAGGATACTCATCACCTAACCTTAAATTTTCGACATCCACACACTCTGAACGAAGTTTGAATTTTATAGGAGGATCATTGCACTCAAGAAGTCCTGTTCTCCAATTTTCTGATTTCTCTGGCGGATTCCACGTAAAGTAACGGTTTCTCTTTGAACCTACGATTTCCTCCCAATCAATTTTTTTGTAAATATCGACATCTACCGTATTGTTAATGTAAAGCGCGTATATCGTCGCTTCTTCTCCATTGGGCTTACGTCTCAACATCCTGCCCAAACTTTGAATCCGTTGCCGTACGGAACTACTTGATGCACAAATAATTCCTAAGTCTGCCGACGGAACATTGAAACCTTCGACTAGCGATTTAACACTCAAAATAATTCTGGCGGTTCCATTTCGAAACGCTTCGATTGAATCATCTCGAAGCGAAGTTGGTAGTTTACTGTGTTCCAAAACTACCGGCAATCTCTTTTTGACGACCTGGTCGAAAAGTGTTTCCACTTCATGAATATTTTCATGAAACAAAATGGCTTTACCATCAGTTTTCAATTTTGCAAACTCTGAAAGAATTGCAAGCGTGAATTCAATTCGAGAATTTGCGCCATATAGCAAACGTTTCCGTTCACTCGTAAGACTTTTAAATCTGGTCACTTTTTGAGCACAAGGCTCATTTCTGTTAATTGCCCATTGACACCAAGTATTGAAATCGGTCATTCTGCTAGTTTCGAACAGCGGTCTTATAGATTTATAGATGTTCGATATTTCATCACAGTATTCTTGATATTTTCGGGATTCATCGTCCGTTAATGGCAATCCAATATGGTGAACTTCAAAAGGGGGAAGCAAACCGTCCCGAAAACATTGATCAATCGTATAGTCGAAAATGATTGATCCCAATGCCTTCCCTACTGGACTGTTATTGAAACTGTTGTCATCATTTCGGTCCACACTTTCGTCACTTCTTTCCGGGGTTGCAGATAATCCCAGAGTAAATATAGGTTTAATTTGGAAAATGTTTCTTGCTTGATCTGCGCCGGCTTTATGGCACTCATCGACAATCAACATCATTTTTTGCTCCCAATTTGCCGACTTTATTATTTTTGGAAGATGCTTCTTGGCACTGGCTAAAACACAAATCATAACTCTAGCTTTCGACAAATCCAATTTGGATGCTAAATTTCCACCCCCCATTCTAGCCAATTCTTCCCTTGGCAAATTCGACGATTGGAACTCTTCGTACCATTGATTCATGAGCACAATTGTCGGAACAACTATCACAAGACACAACTGTTGTTCTCGGTTGTTTTGAACGAACTGCGCTGCTGCCAATGCGAATAGAGTCTTGCCTCCCCCTGTAGCTACTTTGACAGTTCCCTTGAAATCATTTTTCTTCCACACGACCAAACATTCTTCTTGCCATCTGTACAAATCAATTCCTTTAGGAATAAGTCGCCATTCTCGAGGAACTAGTTGTGCTTGTCTAAATTCTTCGCTTTCGCGTTTATTTTCATCGTCTGGATTACGGTTTTCATGGACAGCTTTCCGAGCTCTGAGTTGAAGCAAGTGAAGTTGATCTTTTTGGCTGAAATATTTTGTATTTCTTTTTGTAGACTCGCTCATTTTCTTCTACCACGTTCCTAGATGAATTCAGTTTAGTGAAACCGTAGAAAATTCAGACAGAAAATCCTTAGCGATCTATGGATTTACATTCGAGATTTAGTCAAAAGTAGTGCGCGGAGGAAATTACGCGGCTATCTGGTTGTCAAACTGTTTCGTCTCAATCACGTCTTTGAATTGTACTCCTTCTATCACTTTCCCGAGTTGCTTGAATCCTCGCAACTTGCGCCAGTTGTGTTGCATACACAAATCCTACTTGAACATCATGCACAGCATCCCCTTTTGGCTTGAGCACTCTTTCGAGCGACGCGTGCGATGACGGATCGTCGCAAACGTCGATTCAATCGCGTTGATAAACCCTGTTAATAAGACTGAGGATAATTCCGCGACACGCTGATGTCAGGTAATACCCAACCCACACAAAAAATTTTGATTACAAGTCTCAATCTGCAATTAGTGGCCGCTACATCAACCATTCCATATTACTCACTCCATTCAGGAAATAGCCCCGGCACCCAGCGTGAAGCCAGTCTGGCAGAGAAATTGAGGCAGAGTGGGGCGCGTGTGCTTTCCGATGTGAGCACTTCATGATCGACCAGCGCTAAAGTGACGCGCCGCGCATGGCGTTCGCTCGTACCGAGAAGTCCCGGTATTTCGCCGCGTGTTAATTGACCGCGATACAGAATCGCTTCCAGCACCTGCCTCGATTTAGGCGGCAGCTTACCCGCGCGGATTTCTTCCTCGGTCCACATGAGGATGCGACCACGTAACCGGCTCGGTTGTACAATCTCTTCCATTAAACTAACCTGATCTATGCAAGTTGTTAGGAAAAATTCTGTGAACTGGCCTAGTGCCTCTTCGCTTAAGTTCCCGCGCCCATCAAGATCATTGCGGCGACGCATGTCGCAGTCTGCAAGGTGCGCTTTATAATCCGCAACATTGCGGGCTAGGCCTCTCGCGATTGACCAGATGCCATTGGTGCCCAGTGTTTCAAGGAGCATTGCATAGGACATCAGCCTTGCGACGCGACCATTGCCGTCAAGGAAAGGGTGAATCCACAAAAGGCGGTGATGCGCCGCGGCGCCTGCCAGGATCGTGTCCGTCTTACCAAGGTTGCTATAGACTTCCTCAAACCTCTTCAGAAATCTCGGTAGTGCGCCGGGGCTTATCGCGACATGTTGGCCAACTATGACATCCTTATTTCGCAACTCGCCAGGAACCAGTCTGACGCTTTCGCCGGTATCAGTGTCCGTAACCTGGAGTAGCACTTCGGGAAGTAGTTCATAAAAGCGTCTATGTATCTCACAGATGCCGTCCATGGAAGCGGCTTGTGCCGCTAGGCCGCCCTCATCAATCCACTGTTGGACTGCGATATGGGCCTTGGCTTCAAGCTGGAGGTTGCGTTTTGCGGTATCAGCGCTGTAATCGTTTTTCAAGGCGCGCTCGATATCGACCGGGTGCGTATCATGCCCCTCGATTAGGTTGCTGTAATAGCAGTTCACCGTTCGGACCAGTTTTGAAAGGGCGGCAAGCAAGCCTTCCGGCAGGCTTCTGCCGAGACCTGCCGAGCGGGCGGCTAGGTCAAGCGCGAGATCAGTCAGATCCGAGCGGTAGTTTGAGCTCTCGGCAATAAGCAGGGGCTCCATACTGTTAACCAATTCACCGCGGTCAGGTCCTTCCGAGGCTACTATTTTGTCCGCTTTTATGTCCGGTTTATAATCGTCCATATCTATAATAATATCTTATATATAGATTGATTTCTAGTTCCTTAATTGCCTCTTTTATGTCCGGTATTAGGGCCAAATTTCATATGGAATATGGATACTTCCATGCGAAAATTCTAGTGGTTTGTTGACGTGGCTGCCCAGCGCTTTAAGGCTTTGGCAAATCAAGGCAAAACTTTTTAGTCCAGAAACTGGAGAAATTCAAACGGTAAGAGGTGGAGAGATTCAATCGGCAATGACAAACAGAGTAAGGAAAGTGTTCATATCGACCATATTTTATCGGATGCATCCGCTCATAAGATTGGGGGATTCTAATTCACAGCACCCATAGATGCTGATGTTTGCACAAAGAGGGTCCGCGCAAGTTCAAGCGCTTCTAGAGAAGACTCGATTCTTGGCTACGTGCCTTTCGAGATCCCACATAATGTACATCTTTATGAACATCTCGGACGAACCAATGAGACACCGATATTCAATTGCTGGTGCGCGTCAAAACCTGCCAGCGCTCATCCGTGAAGCGGAAACTGGCGAAGAGGTGGAACTGACCCGCCGGGGTAAGCCCGTAGCGGTGCTGGTAAGCCATCAGACTTTCAAACGCCTCGCCTCAATTCGGCGCGGCTTTGCCGTAGCGTATCGGGAATTCAGAACCAACATTGACATTGCGGACCTTGAACTCGACCCCGACGAACTGTTTGGAAATGTGCGCGAAGAGACTGCCGGACACAATATTCGGCTGTAGTCGGTGAGATACCATCTCGACACCAACATTATCTAGGCTCCACTGCGGTCTGACCCGAACGTTGATGTTATTTGACGTTAGCAGGAACACGAAATCGCGATTCCCGCATCGGTATTGAAGGAAACGGTTACCTGTCTCATACCTTCTCAATAGGGAAGCCGGACAGGAATTGACAAAATCGCTTCCAAATGGACTGCACCGCTGTCTTGAACACAAGTACTCTTGATAACGTGCATTCCAAATACATAATATCCAGTCATAGATTCGCTGTACATTAATCGTTCGTTGGAACCGCTACTCAAGAAAGCGGCCTCCGAGTTTCCCGCCGTGGTCCTGACTGGGCCGCGCCAATCCGGCAAGACGACCCTATTGCAACATCTCTTCGGCAGTCATTGCCATTATGTATCCCTGGAGATGTCACTGCTACTTGAAAAGTGTCTCGTTTGGTAGTTTCAGTGTATGCCATTCGGAAGCCGAATGCAGTTTGACTTCTGGATTATCGATTGAGTCCAGCGATGGATAGATATCTCGTGACTGACATTTTTGATAAGTGTTGTGAGAATTTGAGCTTTTCCCTATCATCCAATTCTGATTTCCGTATCAGAATATTCAAGTCATAGCATCTGAATCGCACCGAGGATAGTACATCACTTTCTCTCTAAAAGCGATACGAAAGATGTCTCTTGTTTCACCCGTGAGCATCAAAATTCTTCTTTCCCTTCTGCAATATTCACAGGAGCCGGATATACGAACACGGCTGGCTGCCGCCAACTGCTCGATCTAATCACCCGCAAAATCCAGCCATTGTGCAACACGTCCAATAGCCGGCGTGCTGAGAACTTGGGAATATCTGCTATAGAAAAAATCGCTACTTTTAAATATCGGCCTCTCGCTTACATTTCTACATGGAGTCTGCCTTTCCGCTCGGAACGGGGCTCTCGAATGACGATTCCCACGTCACGCCCCAGCGCCGTCAACAGACGCAGGAGGCGGTCCACGGAAAACTCTCGAAAGCTTCCCCTCAGGAGGCGTGAAACATCGGGCTGCGACAGCCCCAGCAGTTTCGCCGCATCGGCCTGCTTAAGTCCGCGCTGGCTAATGATCTCGTCAATTCGGGTGACGAGTTCCGCTTTCAACAAGTGGGTCTCAGCGTTAGGTAGCTCCAAGTCCGCGAAGACATTGCCGCTACTGCGTTCGATTTTCGTTTCGTCCGTTTTCATGCATCTACCCTTCATCATCGGCATTGTCGTGATGGCGTTGCGCCGCCTTGAGTCTGCGCTGGACGAGATCAAGCTCCTGTTTCGGTGTCTCTATGCCCCGTTTGGACTTCTTCTGGAAGGCGTGCAGGACATAGACTGTGCCTCCTTGAACCGGACCGTGTACACCGTCCGGTAGGCATCCCCTTCGTGTCGTGAGACGACTTCCAAGACGTTGGATCCCTGCCCCTTCAGCTGCTTGGCGTCGCGGGGTTTAAGTCCGACTTGCGCCTGATACAGAGCAAAGCCGACTTGGTCCTGCACAGCGGCTGGAAACTTCTTCAGGTCCGCCTTGCTCGAACCGACCCAGAGGACAGGCTTCAACGCATTTTCAACCATGTTTAATTATAGTGGTTTCACCATATTCACGCAAGTCGCGCAAGGTTAGGCAATCGTTATTGGATGTGCGACGGTTAAGGATGAGTCTTTCGGCGCTGTTCAATCCAGTCGCTCCCGGTGTCTTCAAGCCATGTCTTGCCTCCATGGTCCGCTCTAGCTGCTATCAAACGGAGCGATAGTTGTTGGGCAAGATTTATACCGGTCAGAGAAAAGCACCTTTCCACGAACTGTACTTGCGCATTACTCAAGTTTTAAATTCAGATAGTTTGAATTTATACTATGTGTAGTAATTGTTGTTCACATGATGCGAGTTTAAATCATGAGCAGAGACACCTATAAATATCATTTCAAGAATGGCAATAAGATTGTACATTCCGGCATAACCAACGATCTTGATAGGCGTGAGCAGGAACACCAACTGAATTTCGGGAAAAGTGGTCATATCAAGAAAGTAGGTAACATAACGACTCGCGATGCCGCGCTGAAATGGGAGGGCGAGCAGGCGAAACGGGGAAACCCCACTCGAAGGAGTTGATGGCAAATTAATCCGTATGGGCGAACAAATACGGACTAACTACACAACAAGTCCGAACCTTAGCTCAACTTCCATTCAGTGTAGTTAATACCTTGGATAAGTGAATATTATGTTTCAAAAATTTAAAATCAAAGCCAGGCCTGAAGGTTCATCGGAATTTTCAGTTTTCATTCGTACGGCATCTGCGAGAGAAAAAAAACGTGTCTACAGTAAAGTTATAAAAAAATCCATAGACGACCAAAAAAAGCTTATGGAGAGTGCTACAACCAAATAGCGCTATTAGGCCAATTTGTTTATTAGGTCATTGTCAAATTGGTGGGGCGAACTCAAGGCTGGGTAATAGTCAAAGTTAGTGCGCCGAGCGAAATTCAAGCGGCTATCTGATCCAATTCATTAATTGGTTCTCCATCTTTGAATTTTACTCTTTCAATCACCTTAGCCAAGTGACCGAGTCCGCGCATACGGTGCCAATATTTCTCGGCACACAACCCCAGTTTGAACATCATGCACAGCATTGCATCGTGGCTCAGGCATCCTGTTGATCGTTTGGTGTGATGGCGATAGTTTGTAAACGTCGATTCAATCGGATTGGTAGTTTTCAACGACTGTCAGTGTGCGGCCGGAATCTCATAGAACGCCAGCAGTTCCTCGAGACTCTTGGTCAAGCGGCGCACCGCTTTGGGAATTTTGTCTCTCATAGGTGCGGATGAAGCGATCAAACTCGCGCTGCACCTGGCCTCGGGTTGTCGCGATCCAGATCTGGTGCAGATCATGCTTCGCTTTCGGCTGCAGTGATCTGGGCAACGAGTTGAGTACGTTGGCACTTTTGTGCTCGCACCATCGCTGCTGACGGGTTTGGCTACATACTTCATCGAGTGCCGGCACAATCTCATGGCGCCGTCGCCGAGTACAACTTTGGGTAACCACGGCGGCAAGAAACCACCCACTCCGTCACCAACGCCGCTGACGTTGAAGACATCGCTACATTGCTGAATTCGTTAACCGAAGATTTAAAGCGCCCGAAGAAATGATCGTTCAAAGTCGATGCGACTTGGTTCACGCGCCGATGATGCCCGAAAAATTACCTCACAGCCCCAATTTGCTGTGTGACCCGAGGCGCACCAACTGTAGCACATCATTATCGATTTTCCTGTATATGAGAATCAGGTCCGGCTTAAGATGGCAATCCCGATGGTCGCTCCAGTTGCCCGCCAAAGCATGATCCCTGTACTGTTCACCAAGCGGAAGATCATAAACCAAGTGTTGCAATGCTTCGGTCAAAAGGGCGTTAAGCCCGGCGCGATGCCGGCCTTTGCTTTCCCGTCTTCGATCCCGCTTGAAACACGCAGATTGCTCAATTCTGCGCATTCAAGTCATCTATGAATTCTTCAATGCTGTTGAAGGACTCCATTTTGCCTTGCCGCGCATCGAGCATTGCGGCAATTGTCTCGTCATTGGGCACCAGCGGCTCGAACGGAAGCGCTTTTTCCGTCGCGGTACGGGTCAACATGATCCGAAAGGCATCGGACACGGTCAGCCCAATGTCAGCAAGCACGGCCGCCGCCTCGTTTTTGATGTCTTTGTCAATGCTGGCGCGAACGAAAGTGTTCCCAGACATAAGCCTTTGCCTCTCTTAATGCAGTATCGATGGCTTCATAATACCTCATCACCGCACTTCCCCGAGACCAAATTTGTTGAGTATTCGATTCACTTGACGGATATTCAGGCTATGGGCAGTCGGCATGGACACATTGCTCAGGCGGAGCGGCCGATCAAGTGCAATCAACCCTGCGATGCGCTTTTCAGGTCAAGTCGTTTAACTTATGCACGCCGCAGAAGCATATTCCGTGATGCGCCCAAGCACTGCCGTCTTCCGCGCAGAGCAATCTTGCCCGAATGAAAGAAGCTTTCATCAACGAAAATCGCACAATGCTGCTCGAACCAATCAACCAATTCAGCACCGCCAGCTTCGTCGTGTCACTAGGAACCGTTTCGGCACAGAATGGAACGATTGCCTACTATCCCTTTCCATAGGGAACCGCACAGGAATTGACAAAATCGCTTCCAAATGGACTGCACCGCTGTTTGAACAGAAGTGCTCTTGATAACGTGCATTTCAAATGCATAATATCCAGTCATGGATTCGCTGTACATCAATCGTTCGTTGGAACTGCTCCTCAAGAAAGCGGCCTCCGAGTTTCCCGCCGTGATCCTAACCGGGCCGCGCCAATCCGGCAAGACTACCCTGTTGCAACATCTCTTCAGCAGTCACTGCAATTATGTATCCCTAGAGATGCCGGTCATTCGCGCAGCCGCCACTGAAGGTCCGCGCGGATTCCTGGAGTTATACCCTCCGCCGGTATTCTTCGATGAGGTGCAGTACGCCCCCGGTCTGCTTCTCTACATCAAGGAAGAGATTGACGCGGACCGCTCCAAGAATGGTCAATATCTGTTTACCGGTTCACAGAATCTATTGCTTGCGGAGTTCGTTAAGCGGTACGGCCGCCAGTAGTTCCTCGTTTTTATTGTTGACGCGAGCACGACGCTCAGGCGTGAAATCTTTGATTAATTCGTTGAAGTCATGATGTCCGCTCATTGGATAAGTCCCTCCCCTCTGAGTTCTTGCAGATGCTCGTCATACAGTTTATCGGCAAGCGACACATACTGCACTGCTTGTAAAACTGTTTTTCGCTAGTCTTGTGGCCACCGATCAGCAAGACCACCACGCACCTCGGGTCAAAAACATAGAAAACGCTTATAGGTTTACCGCTGCTCTGTACACGCAATTCACGCATACGACCGTGACTAGAAATTTCGACACCCGAGGAGTAAGGAAACAGCAGCTGCGGTCCGAATATCGATAGCAAACCGACTGTGGCAGCTACATCTTCCTGCTCGCTTTCAGTAAGGGTGTCCCACCGTTGCGAAACTCGTTCGTGCACTCGACATCGTGGTGCATGCTTCCTTTATATTCTATCAAAGGAATATTTTTAAGTGGTACTTGTCTGAAATAATCCGCTTTGGCTACAGAGGGAGTGCGAGAGGGTCTTCTCTCGCCATTGTGAGTAAAGCGATCCCAAAAAGATTCACTTGTAAAACCCTTATGAAACTATCGAAAAAGCACTGACTTTCTACGAAAGAGATTATTTGAACGTATGACGCCAGGGGCGGAGTGTTCCGGCCGTTCCGCTGGTATTGGTCGGATCTAATCGTAAGAAAGAAAAATGAACCGGGGACAGTTCGAAGCGACTTCACAACCAGTTTCGCGTGAAACACTTCCCAGCTAAAACTGTTTGAAATCAAGTCGGGAAAATCACCCTAAACCACGTAAAAAGTCGCAATTCGGCTCGATTTACGTTCTTTTTAGGAGATTGGTGAAACACAAAACTGAAACTGAACCAAATCTCAATTATCTTTCTCATTTTGCAAAACTCCTTGTGCAACAGAAATGCACGCTCAAAATTGTTCAACCCGTGCTGGAATACGATGGCGATAACTTTGTAATTGATAGGAAGAAACTTCGCATTATTGAACCGGTGCCGTAATCGGAGCGATCTGGTGGAATTGTGCCGTGATGTAATCGCTAGTATCACGCACTTCCTTCTTTGTTTCGCGCTTTCCAGCCAATGTCTTCACGGAGTAATTAACGAGTTCCAAAGCTCCGACCCAGCCCAAAAAAAGAAACGCCCCTTTCGGGGCGTCGGGCCGACGGTACTAGCGTCGGGGGGGTCATGCTTCACAATATAGTTATGAAGAAGTTATTTGTCAAGTAAAATTACAAAATATTAAAAAATGCAAAAATATTATTACAAAGAGGCGTTCGTTTGGTGAGCAGTCTGTTAAATTAAGAAATATTAAACAGTAAAACCACATCAACACTCATTCGACCATCATCGTTCAGCATTGTGAAAAAGGATCGGGTAATTGTAAATGTGGATGGCTTCAATCTGTATTATGGACTTAAAGACAGTGGTTTGCGCCGTTACTATTGGCTCGACATCCAGAAACTGGCTGAAAATCTGCTCAAACCAAATCAGAGGCTCGTAGCTGTTCGTTATTTTACAACCCGCCTCAAAGAAACCCCAGCGAGTGCCACTAAGAGAAAAAGGCAGAGTACCTATCTGGAAGCCTTGGAAACACTTCATGACACGCATCTTTACTATGGGCACTATCTTGCCAAGGATAAACGTTGCTCCAGTTGCGGCGCTATCTGGCAGACGTATGAGGAAAAGATGACGGATGTCAATATAGCGGTTGAATTGCTCGTTGACGCGCAGGATAACAAAATCGATACAGCAATCATTGTATCTGGCGACAGCGACTTAACGCGGCCGATCGAAGTCGTACTACAGCGTTATTCGAACAAGCGAGTGATTATTGCATTTCCGCCAAATCGAGATCATTCCAAACGATTAAAGATTGCTGCAACTTCATATTTCACGATTGGACGTAAGAAGTTAAAAGATCAGACTTCCTGAAATAGGCTAATTTCACCCTGTACCCATTTGTCGATCAGTTCGCTTCACAGTGATTTGCTGTGAGTTCGTAAACCAGTTTCAGATCGGTTCCGGGATACACGGTTTCAGTAGTCGTCAATTCATCCAGAAGCGGTGCCAGCGCACGGTCTACGCAACGGCTGCCCGAGCCAAGGATCTGAACCTTCAGAATGCGATTTTCATGATCAGGGATGATATTGGCATCGGTGCTGAATAATGTCTGCAGCGCCTTTCTTGGATTGGCTTTTTTGCCTTGTGCGTTTGCCACAGCCGGCACCATGCAAGTCTCAGCCCGATAGGCAATCATGCGAATGATGTCGATAAATAGCCTTTGCGCTTTGGGCAGCGCATCAAGGCGCTGCGCCTCATCAAGGTCTCCGGCACGCACATGTTTTGCAGTGTGCTTTTTCTCCAGACGCACCTCTTCGAGCTGTCCCTCAAGCATCTGAACTTCTTGTGCCAGTTTCAGCTGCCGCGCCGCCTTGGCATCGTTGCCAGCACATTTTGCCTGCTGGTTTCTCACGGTCTTAAGCCGCCCGAGAAACTTGCCAATCAGTTTTTCATTCGCCCGCCATCGAGGATTCACGACAAGCGTGTTCTCATCGACCGGTTCCAGTGCATGCGTGTTCAAGGCGTCTACGTTGAACTCATCACGCATGTATTTGAAAAAGTTCTCCTGCGACCAGCGGGAGAACATCGAACCGGCAACCTGCTCAGTCGAAATCGACGGGTGAGTGGTCACAATCGCAACCTCACGGCCGCAATCAAGACGGCGGCGAATCTGACGCACTTGCAGCTTGTTTTTCAACTTCAGCGACTTCTCACCGATCAGCACCGTCTGCTCATGAGTCTGTGCCGGACCGTGTATGGTAACGGCAGTGCTGCGAAATTCATCGTCATCCCAGCGCGGCTCATTGAAATTCTTCTGCCAGGTAATGCAGGCAATGCCCTTGCGCGCCAGCCGCTTAAACAGATCCGGACTCCACCCCTCGCGGTCAAACACCAAAGTCACTAACGGTTCAGCATTACTGTCTGCCACAGTTAAATCCGGCGCCTCAGATGACGCTACGCCAATGGCATGCAACTCTTTGACCACATCGTGCTCAAGCGCACTGACCAGTCCAGGGTCATAGTCTTGATGTAGGCAAAGAAGCGGCTGAGCGCCTAGCACATTGACCCAGTAACTCACCGTCGCCGGCAGACACAGTTTCTGACGCGGCACGAATTTCTTTGGCACCCGTCCCTTGGTGCCACTGTACACCTTGACGTGACCGTCAATGAGCAAAGTCGCAGCCCCGCTGCAGTCATCGTTCAGCCACTTTTTGGAAAGCGCCTGCTGCCAGCCGTGAACCTTGTCGATATCTTCACTGAGCAAACTGAGTTTGCTGCGTAATGTCTTGACTTCAGGACAGCGGTCCAGTCCCAGTATCTGTCCCCATTCTCCCGGTGCGTCATAGCGCAGCTGTTCTGGATTGCGTACCCGTGCCATGCACATCAGCGATGCAAACAGCAAAATCGATGACAAGCCATAGTAGCCGTTAGGCAAGCGTAGCGGCGCCGTCAAAATCCCTTCTTTGAGCAGCATCGGCAAAGCGGCCAACACACCCCCGCGCTCAACCGCATAAGCACTCTGGTCGAAACTCGGCGTAACCTCCGCCAGAGCCCCTGTAAGTGCCAGCGTGCGTCCAGCAACATTGGTTGCCGCCCGTCCCATCGAAGCGCTTTGGTCACGCACATCGCGCTCGGTACGGTGGCTGGCGTCTTGCGTTTCACTGCTGCTGCGCAGCTTTGAACCAGGCTTTTTGATCTTGCCCGCGCGAATATTCTCCGTCAGTGTTGCTCGGGCAACATTCAATTGACTTGCCGCCTGGCTGGCGCTGACGCCTTGCGCCAGAAGCGATTCCGCCTGTTCTTTGGTGGCTGAGTCAATTGCGCTGCGCCGGCGCTGCTTGCGCGCTTTGAAAAACCAGGCCCGGCCAAACTCACGGTAGTTTTTGCAATGCTGCATGACGGTCGAGCGCGATACGTTCAGCGCTTTTGCGATGCTGTTGACCGGCAGATTGGAATCGACTCGAAGTCGGGCCATGATAAATGCTCTGGCCTGTTTGTCATTTTCGTCATGGCGCTCGAATGGGATGAGATTGGAAAAGTAGGTGACTACCCCATCAACGCAGGCGACTGAGAAGCCTCGGGCGATGGGGGTTGCTTCTGGGTGTGACAGTTCGATGCTGTAGTTCATGTTGGCTGTGCTCTGATGGTTGAAAAGTTCTATTTATGTACAGATATATATTAGCCGATATGAAGCCAAATGTCAAATGAATATCGTCAAAAAAATAGAGAAAATTCTGCATTTTCAATCTGTTGTACAGACTATCATCTACAACAGCTGATCTACCATGTCAGGATGTCTGAAACTCTGGAAAGTAACTGCCCCAGCTATAAGGCACAATTTCAGATAAAATTCCAGTTACGGACGATTTCGAGTAACAAAAAAAGGGAGACCTACAATGAACGATTTGACTAATCAAGCAGCTAATGCTAAAAGTTATCTGACGGACGATCAGGGGGCCCCGTCATCCATGCGGTTGATGTCCATCCTTGCACTAATAGTCGCGGCGGGATTGGCATGTGTTGAAGTGTTCGGTTGGGGTACAGGTGAAAAAAATACCGAACTTGTACTGTACTTTCTCATAGCAGCATTTGCACCGAAAGCCGTACAAAAGTTTGCGGAAAAAAACTGAGTGTAATAACAAACGCCATACTTGCCTTATTTAAGTTCACAATATCAAGGGAGAATTCAATAGAGGATTTGTGTGCCTCTCCGGTACATAACCAAGATAGTCCATCCAGACAAAATCCGAAATAAGAAACAATCATCGAAAGAATTGCGTTGTATCCAAATTTCGGTGAATCCGTCAGCGCTGGCTGAGATGATTTCTCCCCACTTGAGAGCAAGGGCTGTGGAAATTTATACCGCCTTGACACGACAGAATTCTGGCAATGGACGCGTGATATGACGATGACCGTTGATTGCGGACGTACCAACTCCCCAGGGCCAACAGCCTGATCAATTCACTGCGTAGGACTGAAAGAAGAAAGATTATCCGGTATCTTGGAATGGCACCACCCGCACCAATGAACGGATTTGCTCGATTCTTCCGGCACCCTGATGCCGCAATCGCCAAAGCCATCAAACACGTCGACCGTCAGTGTCGCCAAGCCATGAACTTCTCTCTCCTATGGAGGTATTGCCGCTTGAGATTGAAGCCTTGGTGATTTGATATATGGCTTTGCAAATTGCACCGGCATCAGTTTCACCTAACCTGTCTTTGGTAGAGTCGACTACTGGCGCGGTGGAATAAGGACAATGGGGGAAACTGTTACTGGCAGCTTTCGCAGAACGCCAGTGCCTCACTCCAAGCCATCTCTCCGTTTCCAGCAGCCACTCATCAAACCGAGCGTACCGTATTCCGGCACTCGGCTTACAGACGAGATCATGCGTTCACCCACGGAAGTCTTTTGCATGTAGCATGTGCTGTAATCTCTGAACCTTATCTGACCCTGTTAAATTTCCATCAGTAGTCATGCCCTTTGCTCCTTTATTTACTGCTCTCGAATCAAGGCTCCTTCCCTCCGCAGGTATTACCTCATATCCTCAGTGTCGGGTCGGAGGAGGCGCCTACTGAAAGGCTCGCCTCCGTCCGCCGCCCAAACTGAACGTGCAGTTTTCCCGCATTCAGCTTTCACAAGGTCACGAATCAACGTCGGCTTAAAGAAGGTATTAGTTGAATGAGGTTCACAAGTCCCAATTCTTCATACAGTTTGGATTCTGGTAGCAATTTCCAGCCAATGTTCCGCCACCGTTTGTAGCGGTGCGACCAAATCCGCCTCACAATCCAACTGTCAAGATGGTGGAATAACTTCCTGACATGGGACTCCTTGTAGTAGTTGCCCCAACCACGTATCACCGGATTGATCTCCTCAATCAGCTCTTTTGTTGTTATTGGCGCTTTTCGGCAGGTACGCTTCCTGATCTGGTCCTTGAAGTGGTCAATGGATTTCTGTGTCGGATAGACATATAGATTACCCGCACGGGCAATGCTGTTGATCTTATGCATGGGCAGCTTCAAACGTCGCTGCGGTTGCTTGATCTTATAGCCTAAGAACTCAAAACCATGACTAACATGAACTATTTGAGTTTTCTCCTCATTCAAAACCACGCCTGACTTCTCCAGAACCTGTTTGCCAAAATGCAATACCGCCTTTGCTTCCGCATGGGTTCGGCACGTCACCAGCCAATCATCGGCATACCTTGTCAATCGCTACCCCTTACGGCGCATCTCGCGATCAAATGGTGTCAATAAAACGTTGCTTAGCAAAGGTGAAACAACTCCATGTACGCAAAAGGTAACTTCAGAACTCGTGACATAGTCAGGATTGAGATGCGACAATTGGCCCTTCGTAGACCATTCGCAAATCAGTTCCGGGGTAAATTGTTCGCTGTAAAGTCGCACACTCGCATAGATCACGCAACGCTTTATTGAAGCACGGATGAGCCATGGAGTGAAAGCGTACCACCAGCTGTTTGCGCTGTTCGCACGGCAGCAGGTCGACCGGTGTGTGGAACACTGCTTTGAGAAAGGCGCGTCCTTCGTCCAACGCCGATGAAGGCGCCAGCGTGATCTGTGGCAGCAGCGCGCTTTCGGTTCGATAGGCGATCATTTTGATGACATCTGTGAGGATTTTGCGTTCGGTTTCAAGCTGCACCACCTGTTGTGGCGGCAGCGTGTAACCCAACGTTGTCAACTCCTGTATTGCCGACTCGGAACGATACGCACTGTCAGCCCACACTTGCCGATCACTTTGCTCATCATTGTTGACACGTCCATTAACATCTTGCTGTCATGCGTGCTCGCCGCTGTCACACGCCAATGGGCAATGAATTTCGTCTGCCGATCCGCCGATATGTGATTCTTGTAGCCGTAATAGTTCTTCACCCCTTTCCTCGTCCATCGTGCCTCAACATCTTTTTGACGTAACTTGTTCGGCTTCGCTTCCCAGTCCTCCGGAACCTCTTCGCCTTTGATCTTGGTATTTTCCTCGCGGCTGTTGCGCTGCACCGGTACCGACACTATCGATGAATCTACAATCTGTCCGCTAGTCAACTCATAGCCGCGTGCGCACAACTGAGCCTTGAACATGCCAAACAATTCATCCATGCAACCGCTTTTCACAACTGATCGCGATACTTCCACAACGTCTTTTGATCCGGCACTTGGTCTATGCTCTTCAGTCCGGCAAACTCCTTGAAACTCGTTCTATCCAACAACATAAACTGCAACTAGTGGTCACTTAATCCGTGCATTACACCCAATAGCAATGCTCTGAACATCACTACAGCATCCCACGGTGGGCGACCGCGGCAGCGTTGCTTCCCGCCGCTCCCGAATACCTGCTCCAATCGAGGACGAAACACCTCCCAGTCTACCAACTGTTTAATCTTCGCCAGTCCATCGAATTCCCGTAACGCTCGTTGCTGATTCTCTCGCTCAAACAAATGCCGCTTTTCCATCGTAAAATACCTTGCTGTATCGCTGAAAAAATGAATACTTTATCGATACTGCGTATTATCTCATTTGCAACAGCTAATCGCCACTCCCGTATTGGCGAATAAATAGACCTGCCCTTAAATCAAACGGGGATAAACGGCACCCGGCACTCCCGAAGCGCGGGATAGATTTCTAATTCTTCGTCTTAAACTCGTGGTCATCATGCCGATCTTGATGAGATCAGGCATTGCATCGTTAGTGAGGATTTACACAATTTCCGCCATCTTCGTCTCCCAGCATTGCTTGCAATACGGGCATAAAAGGGCGCTGGGGCATTGCAAACAATTTTTCAGGTGAAAGATGTCCTCACGTATTCGCCGGACTCAAGGAGCCACCTCTTGCCGCTGAAGGCTATTGTATTCAGTGAGTAACCCGACAAACGGGATACCTGAAAAATTGATTGCGGGGAAATTCACCGAACACGGGTGAAAATCAAAAAATCCAGCTGGTATCGCATCCGACGCATAAATAAAAGAAAGGCAGGACTGATATTCCTGCCTTTCTCTCGTGTGGATGTAGCTCAAATGGACAGAGCCGGTTTTTGACTTAGACTGAGATGCGGGTTCGAATCCCGCTGTCCGCACCACTTAATTTAATTGATGTATGTATTCAAAGCAAATTCTGCTTCGTCACACGGCGTGCTCTTCATTTGGTTTCTCATTTGCCGATGGATGCGAGTAATTCCCCTTGGGCCTTTGTTGCGAGACTGCTGGATTTATTATGATATGTTTTGGAACGATTGACTGTTTCCTCGGCCTTGGCAATCACTTTCGGATTCGAATCAATCATCATTTCATCCATATACGCTTTCCGGGATTCTTCTGAATCCAAATGCTTAATTGAATTCCATTTAGTCACTTTCATCTTGAATCTCCTTTACTAATTTGCCAGCTGTTCTAATGTCTCTCTTCTGTGATCTTTTTGTTCCGCCACATAATACTGTAATGGTTCGCGCATCGCGTGTATAGTATATCCTATAACCGGGACTGAGATGGACTCTTGATTCCCATACATCATCAACATCCTTCAACTTCTGTATATCACCTCTCCATTCTTCCAGCTTATCAAGAGCGGCAGCTATCGCGCCCTTTGCCTTTTCATTTTTCGAGCTTATGTCCACATACCAATCAATAAACTTTTCTGTTTGATGAATCGAGTATGTTACTTGATCTCCACCCTCATCAAGTTGAGTCAATTTTCTTCCTTCCTTGTTTCCAACCTGCCATTATTTAGCCTTGGTCAACTCCTTATATGGTAATGTTTTTCCGACCATGCCTATGGTCAGAAGCGTCATCTGCATGATCGTATCCTGACTTCGGACGTTATGCCGTCCGGCGCATTCCGAAACATATCGATTGAGATGCTTGTCAGTGTTCGGTTGAAATTCCCCACCTTGCGGCAGTGAAAGTTTTTCCTTTCTGCCCGCGCGAGCAGAAAGGAAAATTTGAAAATTTACCCTATAACGTTGGGGTTTGCAAATCCATAAAGGGCAAAGCCATATGATAACACTGGGAGAATTTGTCATGATTCACAACTTCAAAGCCGAAGGGCTGAACATCAGTTCCGCCATGGATTGGCCACCGAGATGTTACGCAAAGGTGCCTCGCTCAGTTAAATCGCCGACGTACTGGGACATCACCATCCTCAAACCACCAGGATTTGCGCCAAGGTTGATCTTGAGGCGTTACGTGCGCTGGCTCTGCCATGGTCAGGAGGTGCCCGATGACCACCCTACGCCAAGCCGTTCACGAGTACCTGAATGTGCGGCGCAATCTAGGATTCAAATTGTGCAAAGCCGATAACGGATTACTGGATTTCGTTACATTTATGGAACAGCATCAAGCATTCTACATTACTGAGGTGCTAGCACTTGCTTGGGCACAACAGCCGGAGAACAAAGCAGAACAACGTTTTCGTGCGGGCACTAATTAAATAAGATGAAGGGTGCTGGAATTTCAAACGACGCTTTTGGGGAGTTTAAATCGGAATCTCAATGCTAGGAAGACAAAGATGAATTGCGCTGTCGAAGATCAGATTTCACTGAGAAGTCGGGGATTCGCAGTCAAGGAAATTTACCAAATTCGACTGTTACCGTATAGGAACAATGTAAAATTCTTCCGTACTGTATGGAATTCCTACCCCATAGCGACGCATCGGGTTTTCATAAGAATATGGATTTCAATAACGTCCGAAAGGATTTGAAATTGAATCAGGGTGAAAAGGGTTCGTACTGAGTCGGCCTCGATAGCTTCCTTGGCGGTCATATATCTTCGGAGGTTCGGTTGCAAAGGGTTAGTCCAAGATCGATTGCTGTATGGACTGCCGTACAGGCTATATGGGTTCATCAACCCGTCGGCTTTGTACGGATTTCCAGCGCCGTAGAGATCGTTGATGCAGTTAGAGTAATATGGACAAATCCCAAAAGCCTGACCAGCACAGGCGAATGACGCAAAAACTAATACTCCTGCAATAATTGCTGTTTTCATTTTTATTACCTGTAAGTGTCGATTTGGAATTCCCAAAGTGTCGATTGAAGATTCCACATTTGGATTATTGACTACTGACTAAATGTAATTGTAGATCAAACACTTATGAAAGAGCATTATCTGATCGTCATGATTCATAGCACTGTGTGTCCACAAAGCTCGCAGGAAGAACAAAACAAATGAGAATCGCTTTGGTCGTGTTGGACCAAAACTACGGCGGCATGCAACAGACTTTTCTGAATTATTCGATTGAACCGTCAAAACGCAGCTTCCCTGTTCTGCCTGTAGTTCGGAACGAGTCTGTCGCAGTGAAAAAATTGCGTAAAGTTGGAATATCATCCATAGCGACCATCAACAATCGCTTTGGTTTTCACGACCCGTTTGCAATCCGTCAAATCGGCGAAGCGCTAGATGAATTCTTTTCTTCTCCCCCGCCCCATATCGTGCAGTCTTTCGGGTCTCGCGCCACTTTGTTTGCGAGCAAGCTTAAATCACAGACATGACGTTGGCCACTCATAGCGTCACTTCCCAATCGTATCAACCATAAATACTACAAGGGGGCCGATATACTGGTACTTTCGACGAATCAGATGGCGACCTCGAACTATCACAAGAACCTGGTTGACCCTGTGTTTTCAGAAGTAATTCCACGTTTCTCGTGTGTCGAAGCTGTCTGCCGATCAAGATAGTGATAAACTGCAAAATTCTGCCTTCCTCCTTAGCCTTCATCACTCAGTATCTTGCAGACAGTGGACAGCGCGATCTGCAGTTGTTTTGAAATTTCCGTCGCCCCTAAGTCTTCGCGATGGAGCTTGAGAACACGATTACTATCGATGCGCGATTTCCGGCCGAAGTGAACGCCGTTGGTTTTTGCCTCCAGCCGTCCCTCATTGGTGCGTTCCAGGGTCCGCTCCAGTTCGGCTTGGGCGACTGCAGTTAAATTTGTCACCAACCATTTTTCCAGTCACGCCCTCAGTGCTGAATGCCGTCGTCGAGTAATCTAACCGCCACGCCACTCTTGTCAAAATCCTTTATTAGCTAAATCATGTCCGCGGTGTCACAGACCAAGCAATCCGGTTTCCTTACCAGAATCACGTCGCTTTTCTCGGCCTTCAGTTGCAGCAGGCTGAGGCCCGGCTGGTTGTGTTCGCGGCCGCTCACCTTGTCGGTGAATATCCAGTGTGCTTTCGCGCCCTCCGCCTGCGGTGCGCGGGTCTGGCTGTCGAGAGCCTGCTGGCTAGTCGATACGCGGGCGAATCCGAAAATTCTCATGGCTCAGAACTGTCTATTAAACTGATTAGTGGGCACGACTGTCCACAATATGATGTTTGATAATTCAATAGACACTCGTATTGAGTAAGAGTTGGTGTTTATGTTTGTACCTGCAAGGGAAATTTAGGACTAGTCGGAGGTTCGGGCGGATTGAGCGATTCAGACTTGTTGATATGAAAATTGGTGGGTCGACAGATATTCTAACCCCGGACCAATTGATAAAAGTCAGGTACTCTCCACATTACACATTTGAATAAAACCGTTCATGGAATACCTGCAGGATGAAATGAACGCGCAACGTATCAACAACCCGCAATCGTTGCTGCATCTGGTTGAAGATGGACTATTCCCGGTCAATCCGAAAAAAATTGTCCTGAATCTCTAGTCCATTAAACAGAAGAATTGTTGGATGGTTTGCAGGCGCCCATGGACTGTTGCACATTTGCACACAGGATAGGATGACTGAGATGAGAGAACCGAGTTTTCCTCACGAGAAGCGGACGACACTAGTCAGTCTTGAACTCAATCTGGAACTCAGTTCTCGATCAAGCTTTCCAAATTAGTCAAAGAGACAGAATGAATTATGAGACGATAGAGGACTTGTCGTTCAACTTGAGGATTCTGCTAGATTACCTGAAAATAACAGATAATTCTCAACTGCAATTGATCAAGCAGAATTACTAGAAATTAATTTTATTAGAACAAGCGCTATAGTGATGATTGTGCCGATGATTGCGGCTGAGACGGCTGTTTGTTTCCAGACAGTTTTATAGAGTTCGCTCCAGAGTTCAGCCCTAATCTCCTGAGCTTGCTTCTCATGCAATTGCTTAACATTTTCGATTGATGCACCAACCATGCCGATATCTCCATTAAGCTTCGCTATGGCACTCTCTACTGTTGCGGTGTTTTCCGAAGCGATATCTCTTGCTTTATTCGCACTATATTTGATTTCTGACATGGTGTTTTTGATATTCTCCATGTCCGCGAGAATACTTGCGATATTGATCAGGGCCTTCTCGGTTCTGTCATCTGATTCAGCCATGTTTACGAATTTGTGCTGGCAGATACCAACCCGTACATATGAAGCGATTTCTCAAGGATGACGACATTCTCGTCAAGCTCATTGAAAGAAGTCTCAACCATTTTAGCATTCTTCCAAACAGCTTCATTGGATTCATCCAAGACACTTTCTAGATCGCCAATATTGTTTTTAATGTCAGCAACACCATTGAGAATATTCTGAATGTACCTTGTTAGGATCGTGCCACTGTTTACTGAATCACTCATGTCGATCCACTCCAACTATGAATAAAAAAATTATCTCGTTACTACGACTCTGAACCAGTAATATACTCAATTCTGTTAGGATTTAAACTGTCAATGTTGCCTTGATATTCAAGGTAGAGTCGACTACTAGTGCGGTGGAATAAAGATAATGGGGAAATTGTTGCTGGCAGCTTTCGCAGAACACTAGTGCCTCAATCCAAGCCATCTCTCCGTTTCCAGTAGCCGCTCATCAAACCGAGCGTGCCGTTTTCCGGCACTCGGCTTACAGACGAGATCATGCATTCACCCACGGAAGGCATGTCCTAGACTTCACAAGGCAAAACAGACCGTAGGAGTCATACAGATCCTCATACGAGAGATACATAGATTTCCTGCTCTTCGCCTTGTGTTTCCGTGACTGCCACTGGCGCAGCCGGTATGCTGTGTGATTGTCGATAGCCACATACGCCGGTAGGACTTGACCGAGATGGAAGTAGTTCGCCCAACCAGAAAGCATCCGGTTCAGTCGTTCCACCATCCATTCCAGTTCCATCAACCCGTAACGTGCAGCCGTCTGATCACTAATCTTACGGCATAAACTCTGAACGCTTGCCTTGCTTGGACGGGTACCAATATATGTCCCCTTTCCTCGCTGGCGATAATTCGTTCCAATGCGGTAACCAAGAAACTCCAATGGCTCTTCAGGGCATCGCAGACATCGGGTCTTTTCCACGTTGACAGGCAATTTCAGATGGTTCATGATTCGGTTCACCGCCAACAGCATTTCTGTCGCTGACACCTTGCCGACAATACAAAAGTCATCCGCGTAGTTGACTATCTCCGCGTGGAATCGCCGGGCATAGCCCAACTGCTTCCATCCCAGTATGAAACGACGCATGTAGATGTTGCTCAGCAACGGAGATATCGCCGCAGTCTGGGATACAAACTCAGAGGATACGATCGCATTCTTGGGCAGTTTGCTGACTTTCTTGAACAGCGAAACGCCTCATACATTACGCGAAACCTGGCGCTCGCCTGGCTGCAGCAATGCAACGGTAAATCAGGGATGTGGAATCAACGGCTAGTGGCAGTGCGCGGTTTTGCGCTTTATCGTCAAGGCACCGACCCGCGCACCGAAATTCCTGAACCCACCTCGGTGCCGTCAAAAAATCTACGAGCCAAGCCCTATCTTTACTCTGACATTGAAATTGAACAGTTGCTGCAAGCGCTTGTTAGCCGACCTGCCCGATGCCCGCGCGAGAGCTTGCTCCCGTTGACCTGCTACTGCCTGGTCGGGTTGCTAAGTGTGACGGGGATGCGGATTTCGGAAGCCTGCAATCTGAAGGTCCAGGATGTGGACCTTCAGGCCGCAATTGTGACGATACGCACTGCAAAACACGCTCGCACCCGCCTGGTGCCATTACATGAATCCACATGTCAAGTGCTTGCCGAGTATATCGAGCAACGGCAGTGTCATTGGCACAGCCAGGTGATTTCAGACTATCTGTTTGTCTCAAGCCGGGGGAACCGTCTGACCGAAGCAGCGGTCCAAGCGCGGTTCGCCGAGACCTCCCGTCAGATCGGCCTTCGCGGACCAAGCGACCGGCGTGGTCCGCGTCTGCATGACTTGCGCCATCGCTTTGCTACCAGGGTGTTAGAAGGCTGGTATCAGCAAAATCAGGACCCACAGCGGTTGTTGCCGGTGTTGTCAGCAATGTTGGGGCATGTCTGCATCCGAGATACCTACTGGTATCTGGAGTCCAGTCCCGGATTGATGTCCGAAGCGATGCAGCGCATGGAACACCGCTGGGAGACAACGTCATGAAGCAGTCGAATAATCTGAACGATCCGTTGTTTCTGGCACCCTTACTGGAACGTTTCTTCATCGACAGACTGATGCGCCAGCGCGATGTCAGCCCACACACCGTGGTATCCTATCGCGACTCGTTTCGGCTGCTGCTGTCATTTGCCTCGCAACGCCTCGGACTAGCGCCGGCGCAACTACTCTTTGAGCAAATTGACGCGCCACTCGTCACCGAGTTTCTTGAAGATCTTGAGGTCACGCGCAGTGTCCGCACCCGAAACCTGCGCCTGACAGCAGTGCGATCGTTTTTCCGCTACGCTTCGTACGAATTGTTTCCGGCACACGCAACGCAAATTCAGCGCGTGCTCGCGATTCCGGACAAACGATTCGAGCGAAAACAAATCGGATTTCTGTGTCGGGATCAGGTCGATGCCCTGTTGCAGGCACCTGACCGAACTACCTGGACAGGAAGACGTGATCACGCATTTATTCTCACAGCCGTGCAGACCGGCCTTCGCGTCTCGGAGCTGACCGCTTTGAAGCGCGAGGATATGATCATGGGGGTTAGCTCCCATGTACGGGTCATCGGCAAGGGCCGCAAGCGACGCTGTACGCCACTGGCTAAACCAACCTGTGCAGTGTTGAATGCCTGGATGAGCGAGCCCGAGCGCGGACATCAGAACATACTTTTTCCCAGTATCAATGGAGAACAGTTGACTGTCCACGGCGTTCAGCACCTGTTGAAAAAACACCAGGCGACGGCACAAACACTATGTCCGTCGCTGAAACACCAACGTGTCACAGTTCATCTTTTGCGCCACACAGCAGCTATGGAACTGTTACATGCCGGAGTTGATCGCACCACCATGGCACTATGGCTTGGCCACGAAGACATCCAAACAACCCAGGTTTACATCGAGGCAACGCTCAAATTAAAAGAAGCAGCACTCGCCAAAACGACTCCACATCATGGAAAGCCACAACGGTTTAAGCCTGATGACAGCCTATTGGCGTTTCTCAGTAATCTGTAGGAACCCATATTACTATGTTGCGCAATTCGAAAACAGTCAATTTATTTTCATATCTTTTTAGATAGTTATCTCGGCTGCCATTCAATTGCGCTACATAGTTCTGAGTGCTACATAGGACGGCAAAGCTATTGAAGCGTATTCAACCGGCAACAAGATCAAGAACAAAACCGACCCGCTCACAGGCGAGCAACAAACCTCAGACCCGGACGCTACCTGGGGCTGTCACAAACAGTATACGACCGGTTCCAATGGCCAGCAGAAGCAAGTCAAAAAATACTGGTTTGGCTACGCCCTCCACGTCCTGAGCGACGTGAATTTCGAGTTGCCGCTCGGATTCAAGCTGGCAACGGCGAAACAATTCGAGCATACTCACTGTAAAAATTTGGTCGCCGAGTTTATCGATTCAGATTTGTCGAATCGGTGTCAAAGCTTTGTTGCCGACCGCGGGCTTGACAGCAACAAACTTCGCAGACAACTGTTCGAAGCGGATATTTTGCCGGTCATCGACACTCGCAATCTGTGGGACGAAATCAATCTGGATGCCGATCAGCTGGATGTGCCGACCCGCACATTGGACGAAAATGTGATTGACACGATGCTGGTAACAGAACGTGGCGATCTGTATTGCAAGTGTCCGCACTCAAAGCAAATCCGACTGATGCATCACCAGGGCTATGAGAAAAAGCGTGGCACTGTGAAATGGGCTTGTCCGGCTGCAGTCAACGATTTCGAGTGCAAGGGTCGAGCCGAATGCTACAAAAGCGGCCATGTCAGAATCGACGCCAAGACCCGAGTGGTGCGAGTCAAAGTGGACCCGGACCACCTTCGAGACTACGGTGCATTGCCGCCTTCAACCTACAAGTGGAAACGGCTGTATAGACAAAGAACCGCCTGTGAGCGGATCTTTTCCAGAATCGCAGACGGATTCTTGATGGAGGATCACTATATCCGCGGACAAAAGCGCATGGCGCTTAGAATCTCGATGTCCATGACGGTGATGCGGGCAGCAGCCTGTTTTGCCATTGAGAGTGGCAAGCCTGAACGTATGAGATCACTGGTCAAAGATCTGGCCGCCTGATTCTGCCGCTTGGCGCGGCGGCATTCCAGACAATCGATTCAGCGCACCGTTCGGCGCGAGCGCAATTTGTCTGAATCGCACCATTCAGCCTGATTATTGACGCGCAAACAGCCGCGGCGCCGAAATCTGGCGCTGTGATTCGGTTTTTCCCGGAAAAATCAATATTCATGCTGACTCATTCCGCTCGATAGCCAGTAAAATTACGCCCAACGGAAAAGTCTCTATATAGTGTTCGTCAGAAAACTCTACATCACATTGATAATAAAGAACAATCATCCGATATTTTCAAACGAAGAAATTTCGGTTTTGGCGGATTAACGGGTTCAAAGGCGAATTTCGTTGCCAAATACCACAAACCAGCAAAATCTTCACTTTATAGAATGACATGATTAATCATTATTATCAATGTGTTAAACGTTTTCTGGCAGACACTATATAAGTATATATAATGACACTAACGACGTTAATTGACACAATGTTTCAGATATTTGACACAACGTTTCAGATATTGAAAAACAAGAAAGGAGAAGATATGAATGAATCGATCACAAACCTACACGGCCGTTATTGAACGCTGTCCCGTTACTGGTGATTATGTGGGGCGCGTACCCGGTTTTCCAGGTGCTCACAGCCAAGCCCAAACAATCCAAGAGTTGAGAGAAAATCTGAAGGAAGTCATCACAATGCTTCTTGAGGATGGCAATCCCGAGTTAACATCGAAGTATGTTGGCGCACGTCGGATTGTTGTCGAAGCCCGTCCAAGCGCCTAATTGCTATCGTTGTAAATCCACCAGAGCCATTAAACAAGTCTACAAATATACGTTAGAGAACTGTACCCTATAAGATAAAGTTCACTTGAAACGAGTGAATTCGCTTGATGTCATACCAACATTCGACGCTATTTCTTTAAGTAAAATAGGCGATATATCCTTTGGATGTACTGGCACCGTGGTCCTTCGTCCGTCCGGGTGACGGAACTGTTTATGCGACCCTGTTTGCCGTACTTTCTCAAACCCCAGTTTCTTCAATCTTCGAATGACTTCTCTAGCGTGAGTTTACCGAGTTCAGCAGGAAAAAATTCAGGCACCAAGTCTCCTCAAGCCGTCTGGATTGATGTAACGCATTGAGTTATAGGGAGTATAACCCGAGTCTGTAAGATAAATCGGTTATCAAATGGCGACTTTCATGCGTATGACCTAACTGGTCCGATAGCGTTCGAGTTCAAAAGTATCATACAGTGATTTCTGGATTGCTGACAATGCCGACAGTGTCATTTCGATTTTCGGGTGTTTCTTTGTCGTCGGATAGACAACCCCAACCTCTTTGATTGCGGCCAGTTCATTGAGCATCTGTTGACACGAAAGGTGTAGTCCCTGAGCGGTGATCTGTCGATGCAGCGAAGTCTGCATCATCAGCGCCAGCACACAACAAAACACATGCACCTTGATTTTGTGATCGGTCCAGTGGTATTGCGGACGAATGGAAATATGTTGCGTGTCTTTGAGGTCTCGGAAGGCGCGCTCAACATGATGCTGTGCGCGATAACCGCGCACGATGTCAGCGTCACTCCAGTCAGTGTGGGTGGTGAAGATCAGATTCTTGCCAAGTCGGGCGCTTTGCAATCGCTTCCATGCGTGTTGGTCAAAGCGGTAACGCAGATTCGGGATGTTGTCAGCGGTGTTTTGCACACTGACCTTGAACAGTTGTTTCATGTGTTGGGCTTTCAGACACCCGTCAGCCTGTCGGCGAACACTGTCGAGCGTCGGTGTACGGCCCTTGCGAAGGATGCCTTTTTGCCGACGTTGCAGGTTCACCTGCAGTTGCCGTAATTTCTGGCGGCATTTTGCAATTTCGCGCAGCAAGGTTGCAGTTTGGGCATCTTTGAGTTTGCGGTTATTGGCAACCACGATGGTCAGCGGCATGTCGTATACGGTTTTGGTGGTTCGCCACGTGCTGACCCCAGGCAAGTCATCGAGCGTCTTGAAAAGGCGCGCCGGGGTGGTCAGCAAATCCGGGTGATGGCTTGGCACCAGTGAGCCGATCACATGATAGGGACTGTCGGTGATTGCAGCGAGATTGTCAGCGCAGTTGTTGCCTTTGTCAAACACCAGAGTGACTTGAGCACTTACGGTGTCAGCGATGTCGTAAAAGCGCGCCACCAGGGCATCGATGAGGCTGCGAAAAGTGGGCGAATCAGGCTGATTGCCCGGGTAGGTATGGTGTAGCAGTGGCAGGTGATGATCACAGGCTGCCAGCAGTGCGAGGCCGACGATGCGCAACGATTTTCGTCCTTCTTTGCTATGGCCGCGCTGCGCGAGTGTCGAGCGTTGGTTAAAGCTGTTGATGTAGGTGAAAAAGTTGGTTGCATCGAACAGCAGTTTGCTGACATCGGGTTGGAAGCAGTGCAACATACGGGCGACAATATCGCGTTCGATATCGACCAGTGCGTCGCCCGAGATGCGGTCCATATTGTCCCAGAAACGTTGGCTGGTCAGTTGTTTGGCATCGACGCCTGTGATCCGTGCCAAAGCGGTTGTGTTGTACCAATGGGCGATGGAATTTTTCGAGCATGGAGCGAGGCAGCGGTTGATGACAGCGATGAGCATGTAGGTTCCGACAGAGACTGCGGCACTTCGTTTAGGGACATGTTGGTCGAAAAGATCGACGAGATTGAGTTGATCAGCGATGTGGTACAAAGCGGCACTGGCGCCGAATTCGTGTACGAAGGCATTTTCGGGTTTGGGTGGTTGTTGGATCGCGGTGAGGATATCATCGGCGCGTCCGAGGTATTTTTGCCAGACGATTTTTGGTTTTCCGTTGATGCGTTTGGATTGTCGGGCGTAGTAGTAGGTATGTCCCTTGATTTTTTTGGCGGTGATGCTGGTCATGGTTAGGTCATACATTAATGAACGATGTGGTAATTATAACATAGAATAAATAATAAAAACAGGAATATAATTAGAATACGGTAGAATATTAGAATCTAAAATGTTAGGACATACAATAATCAGGGCAAAATCAGCCCCAATACCTCTGGATCCAAAGGGAAAAACAGAATAGAAACAGCTGTTTACGGAAAAGGTGTATAAATGTGGGATGAATTTGCAGAGAGAATTTCTGTCGAACTCGGTAAACTCACGCTAGGTTTTAAAACTGGGATAGTTGACATGATGTAAAATCCAATGACTTTTGTTTTCCTTGTTTTTTTTGCCTTCTTATTTAGTCCAAATGTCCACGTTGGGTAAGCTGTACTGACATACGTTAATTTTGGTTGATGCACAACCAATTTTATATTGGTTCGACATCCTCAACTTGCTTCTATAAATTGCTTGCGCTCGGCGATCTCTCCGAAAATGGAAGTCAAAATGACTTCCAGCGGTGCGTCTGGCGAAGTCCAGAAGTAGGCGCAGGAGTGTTCCCCCTGGACGTGCAGACGCACGGCGAAAACATCAGGTTTTCGCAGGAAGTCCGCGGAGCGGGGCATGGGCGCTGGGGTTTTCGTGAATTTAGTCACGAAAAATAGCAGGGGCGATGGAACAGCATCAACGGATTCAAGCTTAAAGGAAAAAAGGCACTGATTAATAATCCCTTTTTTCAATTCAGAGGTAGCCTTGATGCGCTCAATGTTAAGTGTTATTTATTGCGATTGAATATTTATTTAAGATGTTAAATTTCAGACTCATTTCTAGATTGGAAAACACTGATGACACGCTTAAGTCTTTCGTGACAGAAGTTGTGAAACCTGCAGTGAAAGAAGGAATCGGTTACGGTCTCGTGGATTTGAGAGATAAATCACGTGCTGGAGTCATCGACAACATTATGCGTACGGAAATAAGAGGTGCTGCATTTGTAATATCCGACCTAAGCCACGACAATCCGGGTACCTACTGGGAGGGAGGTTACGCCGAAGGCTTAGGCAAACCGGTTGTTTATCTTTGCGAAGAAGAAAAATTCCACGATGCCGAAACAAAACCACACTTTGACACGAATTACTGCACAACCATATTGTGGTCTAAGTCTAGGAAAAATGATGACGAATTCAAACGAATTCTGATTCCTACTCTTCGTCGGTCGTTGGACCTATGACAAATGAAAAGAAAATCGTCGACTCTTATTCGAGTTGGAATCTATATGAGTGATGCTCGTCTTTACAGTCGAAAAATTGTAATGAGAACGTGACATTCAATATACTTTGGAAACAAACAAGAAAATATTTCAGACAAATGCAGCGAATTTTGTGAAGTGTGGCTTTGATATGCATGAACCGACGACATCTCAACAATACATTTCCCACGAAAACTAAATGCGGTAAAACTGGTCTGATACTACGCAGTTGATCAAGGTTGATTATCCCATGCTATACATGCATAAACATGGAGTTCAGATTGTGTCGCTGGTCGTATTTGCGAACCCTTGTGGTGCAATTCTTCCAAACTGCCTTGGCGCACAGGTAGTATTGCAGTTTGTCTCGAATTTGCCGTATGGTAACGCTATATAATTTTAGAAGAGGTAATTTATGATGACGCAAGAAACCGACAAAACCGAAAGTTCTACGCGCGAGCACGGGGACGTTGACATGATTGAATCATCTCAAGCGTGGCCGGACTCACATGGAGTTTCGAAATTCTTTTATGGCAGCCAAGAACTTAATGTAAAACTCGTTCCTCATGATTCGGATGCAAAGAGTTTGAATGTAGCCGTGGTATCTGGTGGTCAATTGCGGAAAGCGGTCATTTTGCTAAAACAACGTAGAGACCACTATCGAACGCCAGAGAGTAGTTTCTGGCGTGGTTTTTTCGGAGGCTTCTTTTCACCTCCGCACGCAACTCGAAAGGACCTCAAAGACCTCAGATATCCCAGAGACTCGTTTGCCGAAGATCAAAAACGTATTGGTGCGGACATGTATTCCGCGATCGGGGTTTCAATTGAGAATACCGAAGAAGCAGGGGAAATTCTTGAACGATGACTTACCGTCCAAGACTTCGGTGCCGACTGATAACAACGAAGCCGAAGCCAGTCAGGGGCCGGACCCACTACAGTTACAAATTGCCGAACTAAGAGCTTCATATTCCGGGCCACTGCCGCCTCCGGCGGCGTTCAGGAGTTATGAAGAAGTCATGCCGGGTGCTGCGAAGGACATAATGGAAATGGCTCAACAAGAGCAGAAGCATCGTATGAATTGGGAGATGACCTACCTCAACGCGGAAATTGGAAATCAACAGCAAGGTCAAGTGTTCGGTTTACTGGCGGCGGTTCTATGCATAGGCGGTGCAATTTTACTAGGGTATGTCGGTGAAGTCTGGCCGGCTGTCGTACTAGCAGGAGCGTCCATGATCGGTGTTGTTAGAGCATTTATTGGCCGTAACAAATAAAACTGTCTGCTTCCACCAAAGTGCATGATCGGCGCATTATCGAAGAATTTTTTCAGTGAGTCTAGGAGGCATGTTTCAAATTTGGCGGATCTAATTAGTACTTGACATCCATCAACAGAAAGAAAACTAAACAATGAACGGGAAAACCACTGCGAACGGGGATATGGCGGCAATGAAACGAGATAAAAATATTAAAGACTTGCAGAGAACACGCAGTATGGTTCGAGTGCAAATCACCATACTTGCATCTTGGTTTCTCTTTGTTGGTGGAGCTTTACTGATAGGGTTTTTTCTTTACGCAAAAGATTATCCGATGGCCAAAGACATGTTTGTGGCAATCATGCCGGTAAGCGCGTCCATCATTGCATTCTGGTTCGGTGGTAGAGGTTCTAGCCAAGCCGCAGGAACACAATCAATATCGCCCATACCGGAGAAAACTCCATAATCCATCCCATAACATCTTGTAAAAAGTATCGAAATTCCTCCATTTTAAAATCCTATGTAAATTGGCGTTTCAGTGGCAGGATTACCGGTCACACTGCATCGTGACGATTGATCCAGTCGCGCAACGCCTCGTCAACCCGTGTTTGCCAGCCGCGACCGCCGGCCCGGAAATGGTCGATCACATCCTGCGACAACCTAATAGTGGTAGACACCTTGGGATTTTCGCTCAACGGACGCCCTCGGCGGACAGCCGTCTTGGAGAACTTCTCTGGCCAACCGTCCTTGGATAGGTCCGGTGCGGTGTCAGGGTCAAAATCTTGTGCAATAGAGTTGTCTTTCCCGTTCATTGGCTTTCCTCAAACTGATAATCCTGTATGCATTGCCTCGGGACGTCCAGACGAGAACGACCATAGCACCATCAAGAAAACCAACGGTAATGCAACGTTTCTCGTCATAGTCCCTTTGACCGTCCTCGACAGTTAGCGTCGGGCCACTAAGAATTTCGACAGCCTGCGTAATGTCTAGATCTCTAGCCTAGAGTGTGACTGCACGCTTTGCCTCGTCGAATTCGATCCGCAGAATTTATGTTACTACAAAAATTCGAATCATCAAGAAACGGTGTTATCCCAAATCCGCAATTAGAAGCTAAACATGAGAAAAAAGACTTGTAATATTAAAACACTGAGTTAAACGGCAGCTTCACACAATTGGTGACACTGCACACTCAAGGCAATCAGGCCTTGAACAATCTACCGTACAAGACTGCAAACACCAAATATTCTTTGGCCTCCCGCTCCCTACCTATACAGCACAAATATGTACTTATCTTTTAATGAAACCGAAAGTTTGATAAAGACCCTGTGTGCGAATTTCATGAAGGCTAGAGGAGAAAATACAATCCCTCATTCGAACAACCGGATATATGACCGCAACCTAATTACGTCGCCAATGTGTAATAACGCCTTGCAAAACGGGAGGACCTCCCACCATTTGTCAAATGGAATCACTATAAAGCTAACGTATTGCATTTCATCAACTCAATTAATACCTCGTCGAAATTAATACACTTTACCTTATGTCCGAAATAGTACAAGTTACAGCCATCAAAGCAAACTAGGGTTTTCATAATTGTTCTTAAAAAGCAAGGGCTGCTCCGAAAAGCAGCCCCTGAGCCGACAGCACGCTGCCGGCGGGTAACCTGTGCGTAAGTTTACTACATAGCCAAACAAAATTGCAGGCTGAATTTGCAATGAGGGATATGCGCTGTAGGCAATTATTCAGTCATATTTCAAAGACACGTACACCCCGTCAATGTCAATTAGAATATTGTTCCTGACAACCTCACGTATCTAATTTAAGTTCCAAGATGGCTATTGGTCCAATTGTCCGTTACAGATTCAACAATGCATGGCTGTTTGATATACAATTTTCTCCAAATTCCCAGTACTCTTTTTCGTGTCTTTGACTGGGTGAAAGGCGAACACTGACGGATACATTCCGAAAGTGGGTGAGGAAGTACTGGAATCTGGAGAATAATTTTTAAACCCTATCTGTGGTAAATATCATACGTCTTAACTCCGGGCGGCTTTCAATACCTGAGGAAGGGATAGTGGTTTTTATGGAGTGTTTATCATGAATAATGATACCCAAAAAAGCCAGAACAATCGTTCCCGGCAACTTAATCCAGAAAATTCGACTTATTGGAAAGACCGCGGTCAATCAAGACCAAACCCGGTCCCCACTCCAAGTAAAAAGAAGTAAGTTCTGATATAGCGCCCCGATGCCATGGTGTTGGGGCGCTATTACTTTCCAAGCTAATTGATATGACCAATCGCATCCTAGTTACGGGATCGGAAGGACTGATTGGAAGCGCACTTCGTGCGACGTTAGAGTCCCGACAATTCGACGTAGTTGGATTGGATATAAATGGCATAGGCGTCGAGCTGGGGGATGTGCGAAATATGGAATCCATTCGCTCATCCATAAGAGGCTGTATCGGCGTTGTACACCTTGCGGCAGTATCACGTGTCGTTTGGGCAGAGCAGGATCCAAAAAACTGTTGGAACACCAATGTCGGTGGACTAATAAACGTTGTTCAAGCGATAGAAGAGGCGGAGCAGCCACCATGGCTGATTTTTGCTAGCAGTCGTGAGGTTTACGGCAAACCCGATCTATTGCCGGTCACTGAGGATTCCCCAATACGGCCAATCAATGTGTACGGGCGTTCTAAGGCAGAAGGCGAACGAATCACCCATGCCGCTCACCTCAGAGGAACACAAACCGCGATCGTGAGATTTTCCAACGTCTATGGTAATGTCCACGACCATCCCGACCGCGTTGTACCGGCATTCGCCAGAAGTGCGGTGTTGGGCCAACCTCTGCGAGTTGACGGCCTTAATAATACATTTGATTTCACTCATGTTGACGACACAGTTCAGGGAATCTCGACGCTTATTCAATCAATGACAAAGTTTACCAATTCAATATTTCCCCCCATTCACTTTCTGACTGGGCAGCAAGTCACCCTCGGTGACTTGGCATCACTCACCATTGAACTTGCCGGCAGTGGATCTTCAATACAAACCGCTTTGCCCCGTAAGTATGACGTAGGGAATTTTTACGGTGACTGGACGCGTGCTCTGAACCTGCTGAACTGGAAACCTGAAATTAACATTCGACATGGCCTGAGTAATCTTATTCGGAATTTTCAACTCAAGATGAGTGTCGAAAATACGTGCGGAAACTAATAGATGAAAATTCTCCAGGTCATTCACGGTTACCCGATTCGCTACAATGCCGGATCCGAAGTGTACACTCAAACACTGTGCCACGAACTTGCCAATCGTCATGATGTTCATGTTTTTACTCGTGAAGAAGATTCTTTCGCACCCGATTTTCAATTGCGAGTTGAACCTGACCCCGATGACTCAAGAGTCACACTGCATATTGTCAACAATCCACGAAATAGTGACCGGTACCAGGAAAATGGAATCGATCGACGCTTCTCGGAAGTTCTTAAACAATTACAACCCGATATTGTCCACTTTGGGCACTTGAGCCATCTTTCTATTTCCCTACCCTATTTAGTAGCGCGACAAGGAATTCCAGTGATCTTCACCCTACATGACTATTGGATTATGTGTCCGAGAGGCCAGTTCATTCAAAGACGCCCAAAAGATTCCAACAATATCTGGGCCGTATGCAGTGGGCAGGAAGATCAAAAGTGTGCGAAACGATGTTACGCACGCTACTTTGGTGGTGCTTCCGAAGATGAAGATGCGGATGTCGCCTACTGGACTGGCTGGGTAAACCGACGCATGCATCTGTTGCGGGAAATGACACAGTCCGTTGACAGGTTTGTCGCTCCATCAAAATACCTGCGTAACCGCTTTCGGGATGAGTTTGGGGTGCCGGGGAAAAAATTGTACTACCTTGACTACGGGTTCGATCTTTCACGAATGCAAAATCGCAAGCGCATTTCAGGAGAGCCGTTTACTTTCGGTTACATTGGCACCCATATTCCAGCGAAAGGAATACACGATCTGATTCATGGATATAACAACGTCACAGGAAAATCCATCCTGAGAATCTGGGGACGACCAAGAGGACAGGACACGGCAGCTCTCAAATCCATGACCGAACATCTTCTGAACGGTACCTCAAAACGAGTGGAATGGATTCACGAATATCGGAATCAGAATATTATTCAAGATGTGTTCAATCGCGTGGATGCAATTGTAGTACCGTCCATCTGGGTAGAAAATTCACCGCTTGTCATACATGAAGCCCAGCAGGCTCGCATACCCGTCATTACAGCTGATGTAGGTGGTATGGCAGAGTATGTAAATCACGAAATCAACGGATTGCTATTTAAGCATCGTACCCCGAAATCACTTAGCGAGCAGATGCAGCGATTCGTTGATGACCCTTCCTTTGCTAGACATCTTGGGGAGCGGGGATACTTACACGACAACGATGGAAATGTTCCGGAGATTACCGCCCATGTCAATGAATTGGAGAATCTGTATGAAGAAGTCTCCAGAATACGCACCGGTACTCGAATTGTCAAGAAACCCGGGCCATGGCGAATTACGCTGGATACGAATCCGGACACTTGCAACATGCGCTGCATCATGTGCGAGGAACATTCACCACACAGCCCTTTACAACACAATCGACGCAAAGAAGGAAAACCCCGCCGCGAAATGACTCTGGAACTGTTGAACAAGGCAGTGTCAGAAGCTGCCGCGTTGGGCAAACTTCGTGAAATCATTCCATCGACAATGGGGGAGCCTCTACTGTATGAGCATTTCGAGGAGATATTGGCGTTGTGCAATCAATACGATGTGCAGCTTAATCTTACTACCAATGGCACTTTTCCCAGACTGGGGGCAAGAGTCTGGGCTGAACGAATCGTGCCTGTATCATCGGATGTGAAAATTTCTTGGAACGGTGCAACGAAAGAAACACAAGAATTAATCATGCTGGGTTCAAACTGGGAAAGGGTACTGGACAATGTCAAGAAATTCATCGAAATCCGTGATGAATTTGCAAGCCAATCCAACCACAGGTGCCGGGTAACGTTTCAGGTTACGTTCATGGAAACGAACATCGCCGAATTGGACGAAATCGTTCGGCTCGCCATCAGTCTTGGCGTTGATCGCGTAAAGGGCCATCATCTGTGGGCTCACTTTGACGCTATTAAGGAACTGTCCATGCGCAGAAATACAGACGCAATAAGGCGCTGGAACAATGCAGTGAAACGAGCTCGAAATGTCGCGCAGACACATACACTGCCAAATGGCGAGCATATTCTTCTGGAGAACATTTTTCGATTGGATGAGGCTGTACGTGAAGACTTGGCTCCTGGGGCTTCTTGTCCGTTTCTTGGACAAGAAGCATGGGTAAGCGCAGAAGGAAGATTCAACCCGTGCTGTGCGCCGGATGCGCAACGGCTGACGCTCGGGGAATTCGGCAACCTGAATACGCAGGGATTTGCGGATATCTGGAATGGTGAAGCTTACGAATCCCTGATTGCAACATACGGGAATCGAGACCTTTGCCTCAAATGCAACATGCGAAAACCGGTTGAAGCAGAATAGCGATGTGGCAACACTCAAGAATTTCCCCTGACCGAACATATCACGTCTGCGACGATATCCCACTCTATGGCCAACGCTTCGATGAGGTGCTGGAATTTCAGGAGCCAGGGCTTGCTGCGGTTGCTCGAAGCGGATTGGCTTGGCATATTGATGTAGAAGCAACTCCGGCTTATGGAAGGAGATTTGAACGCACATTCGGATTCTACGAAAACATTGCCGCGGTAATGAATTCGGGTGATTGGCATCACATACGAATTGACGGATCTGAACTGTATGACATCCGTTATGACTGGTGCGGCAATTTTCAGGATCAACGTTGTACCGTCCGTACCACAGAAAACAAATATTTCCACATAAGGCCTGACGGGACTCCGGCATACCTTGAACGATGGCGGTATGCAGGTGACTTCAGCGAGGGCAAGGCAGTTGTCCAAAACAGTGATGGGCATTCAACTCACATTGATCGCAGCGGAAGAGAAATTCATGGAGTTAGATTCCTGGACCTTGATGTTTATCACAAAGGCTTCGCCCGCGCCCGAGATCACGATGGATGGATGCATATTGATTTAGCAGGCAATCCGCTCTACGAAAGACGGTTTGCTACTGTAGAGCCTTTCTACAATGGACAATCGCGCGTTGAAGACCCTTTCGGTCGGATTGAGGTGATTGATGAATCCGGAAAATCTCTGATGGAACTCCATCCAGCAACAACGAGTAATTTCTCGGAGCTGTCTGACGATTTAGTCGGATTCTGGCGAACACAGACAATTCGGGCAGCTGTCAAACTCGGGGTAATTGAAGCACTGCCTGCGCCCGAAGGTCAAATTGCCAAAAAATGCGCATTGGAACACGAAAATGCAGGACGAATTCTGCGCGCATTGGCTGAGCTCGGTTTGACTACACTTTCCCTTGGCCAGTGGCAAACAACGGAAAAGGGAGAGTACCTGAGACGTGACCACGCCTTGACGCTGGCTGATGCCGCATTGGATTACGGAGAATGCTTTACGCATAAATGGGAACATCTTCCTGATATGCTTCGTGCGAAGTTCGGTCCATATTCACAAGATTATTTTTCGAGTATTGCTTGTGATGCTGACCGATTGCAGTCTCATCATCATGCGCTGAAGAGTTATGCTCTTCATGATTACAGGGAAGTTCCCAGAAATTTGTGCCTCAAGGGCAAGGAAAAAGTGGTTGATGCAGGTGGTGGAACCGGCTCGCTTGCATTTCTGTTATTGGAAGAATACCCAGAACTGTCTGTCACCATTCTTGATCGGCCAGAAGTCATCAGTATGATGGAACAAAGTACAAACAGCGTGAATTTACACGCAGCCAACATTTTTGAAGACTGGGGAATCAAAGTTGACGTGGTCGTAATGGCTCGCGTTCTTCATGATTGGAATGACAATCTTGCAATTCGGATACTTCGCAATGCACGTAATGCGCTACCACAAGGCGGAAAACTCTTCCTAGTGGAAATGGTATTACCCGAAGATGAAACTAGTGGAGGGCTTTCGACCTCCATCTACTTGTGAGTTCTGGTGGAAAAGAGCGGACTGTTAATGAATTCAAACAGCTGTTCAGTGTATCCGGATTTGAGTTTTCAAAAATTCAGCAAATTTCGGCACTGCCATCAATCATTGTTGGAGTGGCACAATAAAATCTATCGGAACCATTTCGATGACTGACTATTGACTATGCGGAATTGTTAGATCAAACACCTATGACAGAGATGAGCAATTCCAAGCTACTAAAGATGGTTTCTACAACATCCGGAGGTGATCGTGTGATTCCAGATTCTCCTTTGAAAAATGTTGGTGCATATGTCAGGACGCATCTCAAGCAATTCGGGAGCGTGCATCAGAATACCGTCCAGCATACGCTCACATACTATGCCATCGAACGGCTTCTTACCAACTTAGCATATCAGCATACCGCGGCAATTCGTGCTGAAACGCGCAACGGTGTTCCGAGCATGAAAATTCACGCTCTATCGTTCGATCAACGACCTCGACCTCCTAGGTTTAGGTGGCAACTCTCCCACACAGATCTTGGCTAAGTTCAGACTTCCTGACATAGACCAATTAAATATGACTCATTCTAACGGTTTGCCGGGCGGTTTTCGTTGAAATGTTCGAGGTTGGTATCGGGAAACCTTTCGCAGAGGGCTTTCGAATCAATCTGCTGGAGCCGCAATAGGGCATGTGCGAGATCCTGGGAACTGAAAAGGGGGCATTTTAAATTCAGACTTCCTAACATAGAACGAAATAAGCTGATGCTTTCAGGCTGCAGAATTTGGAATTTCGTAGACCATGCGCAGGTTGGTTCCGGGGAAGATGGTATGCGTTTCGTTGAGTTCGGCAAGGAGCGCTTTGAGCGCACGGTCGCAACAATCGCTGCCGAGACCGAGCAAGCGCACCCGGAGCACTGCATTTTCGGAGTCGGGTACAATATCCGCATCGGCTGTCATCACAGCAGACAACAGTTTTCGGGCATTGGTCTTTTTTCCCTGCATTTGTGCGACCGCCGGAATCATGCGGGTTTCAGCACGGTAGGCGATCATGCGGATGATGTCGAGCAGCAACCGCTGCCTGGAAGGAATCATGTCGAGTCTGTCGTCGTTGTCCAGGTCGGCGGCAAGAATGTGCATCGGCAGTTCTGTGCGTTGTGCCTTGTGCTCTTGCATCTGTAGTTCGAGGGTTTCGATCTGTGCCAGCAGCACGGCTGAATTGTGGCCGTTTTTCGCTTGGTCGGCAGTCTTGTTGCGCAGGCTGCCGAGTCGGCTGCACAATCTCTTGATCTGCTTTTCGAGTTCGCGCCGTGCCGGGTTGACCACTTGAGTGTCTGGGTGCAGAGTTTCCAAGTCGTGGGTTGGCAGCGCATCAAGGTTGAATTCGTGGCGCATGTATTTGAAGCAGTTCTCTTGAGACCAGCGTGAGAACAGGGCGCCTGCGACCTGCTGCATGGGCATGTACGGGTCGGTGGTGATCAGCGCCACTTGTCGGCCACTGTCGAGTCGGCGGCGGATCTGGCGAACCTCGAATCGATTCGACAGAAAGACCTTTTTTTCCGCCAGTGCAACCGACATCATGCGCACCTGTGCCGGACCGTGGATGGGCACCTCAAAGGTGCCGAAGTCGGTTTCGGGCCAGTCTGCGCCCTTGAAGTTCTTGTGCCAGGTAATGCAGGCAATGCCGCGACCGGCCAGTCTGCGAAAACAACTCGGACTCCAGCCCTCGCGGTCAAACACCAGCGCCAGAAGCGGCTCGCCTGACTGTGGCTGCGTCAGGTCCGGGGCATTGGCTTTGAGCACACCGAGCGTTTCGAGTTGCGGCACAATATCGTGTTCAAGCACTTTGACCATCTTCGGATCAAGCGACTGGTGCATGCACAGCAAAGGCTTGCCTCCCAGCGCGTTGATCCAGTAACTGGCGGTCGCCGACAGGCACAGTTTCTGTCGCGCCACAAAGTGCTTCGGCAATTGACCCTTGCGACCGGTATAAACTTTCACGTGGCCATCCACAGCCAGCGTCGCACACAGTTCGGAATCCGCATTCATCCATTCATGCGCCAGCGCAGACTGCCAGTCGCGCACCAGCTCCTCCGAGTCCGCAATCTGACTGATTTTACGGCGCAGCGTCTTGGTCTCCGGACCACGGTCCAAGCCGAGAATGGCGCCCCATTCTCCCGGTGCAAGATAGCGCAGGCTTTCCGGATTGCGCACCCGTGCCAGTGTCATGAACGCCAGCAACAGCAAAATCGTGGTCAATCCGTAATATCCGTTTGGCAGTTGCAGCAAACGGTTCGAAACGCTTACAAGCCCTTCCTTCAACAGCATCGGCAGTGACGCCAGAACGCCACCCAAACGAACCCCCGTCATACTTTCCTCAAAGCGCGGTTCGACCTCGCTCATCAGACCCTGCCACGCTAGAGTCCGTCCCTGCACATCGCTCGCCGCCCTTCCCATCGGTGCTTGGCGATCGCGCTGGTCACGCCGGCTGCGGTCCATAGTCGAGCCTGCGTCTTGGTTGCTGAGGAGCTTGAGGTCCGAGCCGATCACACCGGCACGGCGATTTTCGCTGAACGTGCTTTTGGCAATCCCCAGCTGCTTTGCCACTTCGGTGCCACTCAGGCCTTCAGCCAGCAACTGGTTGGCACGTTTCGCGGTCGGCCCGTCAATGACATTGCGACCACGACCTCGACGCGGCTTGTAGAACCCCTCCTCGCCGTGTTCACGATACTTCCTGGCGGCCCGCTGAACTGTGGAACGCGACACTGTGAAAGCCTCGATGAGGGCTTGTTGGGGGATGTTTGAAACCACGCGCAGGCGACCGATGCGCATCAGCATGTCACGTTGATTTTTGATCGGATGGAAGTCGAACGGCTGCAGATTGGAGAAGTAGGTGATGCGGTCTTCGGAAATTTGAATGGAGAAGCAGCTGTTGCCGATCGGAATGTTGTCGGGTGGTGAAAGGGGCAGAGTAGCAATCATGGCGGTATTTCGGCTTGGGGTTTATTCAGAATATAGTGTCAGAATATATTAGTCTATTTTGAGCTGAATGTCAAGCGGAATATGCACGATTTCAGGAGAAAAGGGGTTTAATTACGGTAGCTTATGACAAGCACACAGGTCTGACTTCAGCTGTCAGTGTCAGGAAGTCTGAAGTTGAGAAAAAAACCGCTTTCCATGCTGCGGACTCGGTTTTTCGACGTTGTTGCAATGGATTACTTCAGGCCTAGTTCTCTGAGCCAAGCGTTAACCTGTCCAAGAGCGTCCTGTTGCCATTGCTTCGCGCTTTGATTGACGAGTACCTCGGAACTTTCCACGAAATTACGCACACTCGTCGGCCCAAAGTCATCCATGTCACGAAATTTTTCGGAGATAAAACAGTAGCCTTTACGCGCCGTTTCGATTTCAAGGAGCGGCAGCGTCACCTCGACGAGGGCAGCGATTCCACCTGGATAATTTCGGATACAGTAGTAGATATCATAGGCATCCTTTTGTTTCAAACGATTGTTGATGGCGTAGCCTTTCATCGCTAGAAGGGCTGGAATCGACGCTACAGCGATGCCCACTTTATTTTTTCCACCATTGGGCATATCACCTTCGATTTCGATCATCTCGTTGAACTTTAGCGCTAGGTCGGCGCCGTCGGCGCGCTGCACGGCGAAATTGCTGGTGAGCGGTGGATTATTCTTCGCTATTTCAGCATCGCGCGGCATGAGAAAGTCGACCACGATGTCGATATCGGGTCCGCCGTCACTGGCAGGCACTGTGCGCACAAGCTGAAAGCGATTCAGGTTGTCCCGTTGTTTGTAGCCTTGAGTCTGTAAGGACGTGACGAGGTTGACATATTCCCCGTCGCCTAAGGCCTCCGCGTCCAGACTGAGACCCACGTCCTGGGTGCCGATATGCGGCATTTCGGGTTCGTTCAATAATAGCCACGGAACAGCGCCGCCGATGACGACAAACTTACCTCTGAATTCACCGAGAATTTGACCGATTTCAAGCAATACGGATTTGACCGCAACTGTTGTGCGATCATCATAGCTACTGGCGGATTGAGGGTTTTTCATAGCCATGCAAACAACTCGCCAGCCATGTGCTCGGCGGCTTCACGGTCGCGCTCGTTTCCGTTCCATAGATCAAGATAGGTAACGATCGGACTAGCGCAGAATATTCCTGGCGCCTGCTCAATTGCATCTTCAAACAGACTTTCATCAATCGGGATACGCAGGATGACATTCGGCCCCTTTGTCGCAGGAGTAATATCCAACGCCTTTTTCAACAGCTCGGCGCCGGACTCGTCACAATAAAAGCTATGTGTGCCGTCCCGGCCATACGGCGCCACCCATTGCGCAGCGGAATGCAAAGAGTAAATCGCGCGTGGACGATGGGGGTCCGTATTGAGTTGTCCTGCCAAGCATCTGTCGAGTTGTTTTCCGTGGAGATGCGTGTATCCGTAGATGCGCCGACCGATCGGCCGGCGGTAGTTTTCGCGCCAGGTCTGCAGGAGTGAGCCGGGTCGGATAAGAACGATTCCTTTTTCGCCAATCTTAGCCCATTCCCGCTCAAGCAGAATTTTACGAACATTGCTGACATGACCGAAGCTCACATTGGATTCTTCGGCCAGTTCGGCGACACGCCAAGCGCGATCAAGGTCGCGAAGCAGGGCGCGCAGGATAGCGCCAGCCTTCGGACTGAAAATTGACCGCAGTGCACGGGTTTCAGATTTCGGCTTCTCTGCGACGGTTCGCTCGAAATACACATTCCCGAAAGAGAGATGCGCGTTTCCGAAAAGATCTAGATAGGCGACGTTGTGATTGGTGCAGATAGATCGCGACTCGGGAGATAGGTAGGGACTGACAATCATCGGAATCAAACGGGGGGCGACATGCTCGTGGACGGACTGATGTATATGGGTTAGGTAGCTCTTGAGGTGATGAATTGCGGAACGCACAAAGCGGGGAGCTCCGTTCTTCTTTGCTTCGACAATGAGTGCGTAGCTAACTTCTCCATGGCTAAACCCGATTCGTGCATCGATACGGTAGTCGGGCCCGAGATTTAGCTCACGCTCAACCGAACTGACTTCTATGTTTGGTACAAGTGCAAGAAAGTCATGGACAGCGTCCACGGCATTGATTTCGAGGTTATTCAGTGTTTTCGCTATATTCATCACACGTTGATAATAGCATATATAGTGAAAAATATCTAATATTTTCACTTATTCGTTATTTTCATCAAATTGTTGAAGAAGTATATTTCGGTGAAAATATTAAAACTTACTCGAAGATGTGTACGGTGACCTCTTTTCAATTTCTTAGTGATTTTTATCAAGATTAGTAGCGACATGTATCATGTTGGGCATGAATTCGTCACTCCAACTGGCTTTTTTCGTCATGCCGTGCATCGGCGAATAACTAAGCAAACAAACTTCAAATTAGCTTAACTTCCGGCGGTCCCACCACCAGTACTATTTCTACTACACTTCTCAACTCTACTTTCAGTGAATTCTTCAAGCACTCCTGTGGTGTTCTCGGTTTCAGTATCGATCGGAGTTGAATCTCATAGCATTGTGAACGGCTCTAACGTTTACTCAATCGGCTACATACCGTAAACATCAACCTTTTCAACCAAAGGGCGGTCATTCAGTTGATCTAGCGAATAACATACATTGGCAAACTTTATCATTCCAATCCGATACTGGCTTTTTATGCTATTTCCCTAAATAAACTACGATTCAATCAGTTGAATTAGTTTCTGTCAGCAGAACGATTCCTACGCCATCTCAGGCACTTGCTGGACGAGCAACAGGAAAATTGGACCAAAGCAATATTCCACCGAGAACTACTCGTTCACGGCCACAGACTTCAATACCTCGAACTGTTGAGGCCATACTTTTGTTAGCCCAATTGCGCCTTAACTGACGGCATAGCCCATGGTTCCAATCCTGTGGACCACCTCTCCTATCTACCGATCCCCAGGATATTGAGAATACGATTTGGGGCGAAACCAAACCATCCAGCAGAATGAATTTTTGCCATCTATTTTCTTAACTATCCGGGTGTTCAAGCCAAAAGGAACAGACTGAATTGGCATTGAAAGTTCTGCTGTCATTTCCGCCTACTTGGCCTCTCCCGCGTACTGTGCGCAAAGAAGCAAAGAAACGCGATTCTGGCACGCCTCTGAATTCACTGATGTTCAACCGTTTATGGTCACCGCCACCGAGCAGGTGGTGAAAGGGGCGATTGATTGGTTGAATAATTGTTTGCCGAAGTTTGCATTCAGCGAAGATATTGAAAGTCTGATTTACTCGGCAATCGAACTCCGAAATTCGAGTTAGAATTAACCTCACTTTTACCAAAACACCGAGGCTCCGAAGTTTTGCCGCACAAGTGAAAGCCTTTCTGGATGGCACCTAGGAGGCGGCATTCGAGGTGGCGACGGGTCGGGATCATCGCTATCTGTGAATTCAGCAGGATTCAATTCGATTCAAACTTGAGATTTTCTATTCAAATTCCTAGTTTCAAAATTGTCCACATGAAAGTGCTTTCAGATCACTCTGAGAATTCGTTTACAAATGAACACGAAGTAACGAATATTTGATATCCAGTTAAATCGGTTCTGGGCAGAGAGCACGAATACGTAATCTCAATTTGATTGAATTTTTAACGCACCTTGTCCAATACCTATGTCTTTGCCAAATGAATGCCAAAAATCGCGCTCAAAAAGAGCTACGAGTTGAGGAAATTCGACTAAGTCGCCCAAAGCATACCTAGGGAAAGTCTTCGTTTCAGGTTGCAATTCACCAATATCACCAAAATATCTAAGTGTACTGCTACCGCTAGGTGTTACAAATACGTTGCCACCAAAAACGGTAAATTCAGACTTCCTGACATAGACCAATTAAATATGACTCATTCTAACGGTTTGCCGGGCGGTTTTCGTTGAAATGTTCGAGGTTGGTATCGGGAAACCCTTCGCAGAGGGCTTTCGAATCAATCTGCTGGAGCCGCAATAGGGCATGTGCGAGATCCTGGGAACTGAAAAGGGGGCATTTTAAATTCAGACTTCCTAACATAGAACGAAATAAGCTGATGCTTTCAGGCTGCAGAATTTGGAATTTCGTAGACCATGCGCAGGTTGGTTCCGGGGAAGATGGTATGCGTTTCGTTGAGTTCGGCAAGGAGCGCTTCGAGCGCACGGTCGCAACAATCGCTGCCGAGCCCGAGCAACCGCACCCGGAGCACTGCATTGTCGGAGTCGGGCACAATATCCGCATCGGCTGTCATCACAGCAGACAACAGTTTTCGGGCATTGGTCTTTTTTCCCTGCATTTGTGCGACCGCCGGAATCATGCGGGTTTCAGCACGGTAGGCGATCATGCGGATGATGTCGAGCAGCAACCGCTGCCTGGAAGGAATCATGTCGAGTTTGTGGTCGTTGTCCAGGTCGGCGGCAAGAATGTGCATCGGCAGATCTGTGCGTTGTGCCTTGTGCTCTTGCATCTGTAGTTCGAGGGTTTCGATCTGTGCCAGCAGCACGGCTGAATTGTGGCCGTTTTTCGCTTGGTCTGCAGTCTTGTTGCGCAGGCTGCCGAGTCGGCTGCGCAATCTCTTGATCTGCTTTTCGAGTTCGCGCCGTGCCGGGTTGACCACTTGAGTGTCTGGGTGCAGAGTTTCCAAGTCGTGGGTTGGCAGCGCATCAAGGTTGAATTCGTGGCGCATGTATTTGAAGCAGTTCTCTTGAGACCAGCGTGAGAACAGGGCGCCTGCGACCTGCTGCATGGGCATGTACGGGTCGGTGGTGATCAGCGCCACTTGTCGGCCACTGTCGAGTCGGCGGCGGATCTGGCGAACCTCGAATCGATTCGACAGAAAGACCTTTTTTTCCGCCAGTGCAACCGACATCATGCGCACCTGTGCCGGACCGTGGATGGGCACCTCAAAGGTGCCGAAGTCGGTTTCGGGCCAGTCCGCGCCCTTGAAGTTCTTGTGCCAGGTAATGCAGGCGATGCCACGACCGGCCAGTCTGCGAAAACAACTCGGACTCCAGCCCTCGCGGTCAAACACCAGCGCCAGAAGCGGCTCGCCTGACTGTGGCTGCGTCAGGTCCGGGGCATTGGCTTTGAGCACACCGAGCGTTTCGAGTTGCGGCACAATATCGTGTTCAAGCACTTTGACCATCTTCGGATCAAGCGACTGGTGCATGCACAGCAAAGGCTTGCCTCCCAGCGCGTTGATCCAGTAACTGGCGGTCGCCGACAGGCACAGTTTCTGCCGCGCCACAAAGTGCTTCGGCAATTGACCCTTGCGACCGGTATAAACTTTCACGTGGCCATCCACGGCCAGCGTCGCACACAGTTCGGAATCCGCATTCATCCATTCATGCGCCAGCGCAGACTGCCAGTCGCGCACCAGCTCCTCCGAGTCCGCAATCTGACTGATTTTACGGCGCAGCGTCTTGGTCTCCGGACCACGGTCCAAGCCGAGAATGGCACCCCATTCTCCCGGTGCAAGATAGCGCAGGCTTTCCGGATTGCGCACCCGTGCCAGTGTCATGAACGCCAGCAACAGCAAAATCGTGGTCAATCCGTAATATCCGTTGGGCAGTTGCAGCAAACGGTTCGAAACGCTTACAAGCCCTTCCTTCAACAGCATCGGCAGTGACGCCAGAACGCCACCCAAACGAACCCCCGTCATACTTTTCTCAAAGCGCGGTTCGACCTCGCTCATCAGACCCTGCCACGCTAGAGTCCGTCCCTGCACATCGCTCGCCGCCCGTCCCATCGGTGCTTGGCGATCGCGCTGGTCACGCCGGCTGCGGTCCATAGTCGAGCCTGCGTCTTGGTTGCTGAGGAGCTTGAGGTCCGAGCCGATCACACCGGCACGGCGATTTTCGCTGAACGTGCTTTTGGCAATCCCCAGCTGCTTTGCCACTTCGGTGCCACTCAGGCCTTCAGCCAGCAACTGGTTGGCACGTTTCGCGGTCGGCCCGTCAATGACATTGCGACCACGACCTCGACGCGGCTTGTAGAACCCCTCCTCGCCGTGTTCACGATACTTCCTGGCGGCCCGCTGAACTGTGGAACGCGACACTGTGAAAGCCTCGATGAGGGCTTGTTGGGGGATGTTTGAAACCACGCGCAGGCGACCGATGCGCATCAGCATGTCACGTTGATTTTTGATCGGATGGAAGTCGAACGGCTGCAGATTGGAGAAGTAGGTGATGCGGTCTTCGGAAATTTGAATGGAGAAGCAGCTGTTGCCGATCGGAATGTTGTCGGGTGGTGAAAGGGGCAGAGTAGCAATCATGGCGGTATTTCGGCTTGGGGTTTATTCAGAATATAGTGTCAGAATATATTGGTCTATTTTGAGCTGAATGTCAAGCGGAATATGCACGATTTCAGGAGAAAAGTGGTTTAATTACGGTAGCTTATGACAAGCACACAGGTCTGACTTCAGCTGTCAGTGTCAGGAAGTCTGAGATTATTTGTGTGGCTCTCTGGTACATAACCAGGATAGTTCATCCGGAAAAACACCGAAATCTGAAACAATCATCGAAAGTATTGCGTTGTATCCAAATTTCGGTGAATCCGTCAGCGTTGGCTGAGATGATTTCTCCCCACTTGAGGGCAAGGGCTGTGGGAATTCATACCGCCTTGACACGACAGAAATCTGGCAATGGAAACGTGATATGACGGTAGCCGTCGATTGCGGACGTACCAACTCCTCAGGGCCGACAGCCTGATCGATTCACTGCGTAGGACTGAAAGAAGAAAGATTATCCAGTATCTTGGAATGGCACCACCCGCACCAATGAACGGATTTGCTCGATTCTTCCGGTACTCAGATGCCTTAATCGCCAAAGCCATCCTGACATCGACCATCAGTGCCGCCCAAGCCGTCATCTTCTCTCTCCTGTGGAGGTAGTGCCGCTTGAGATTGAAGCCTTGGAGTTTTGACATGTGGCTTTGCATATTGCACTGGCATCAGTTTCACCTAACCTGTCTTTGCTGCATTCCTGTTGAAAACCCCTGAATTTCAGGGGTACCCGATTTCACAGTCTTACGGCCCAACTGACTCCACATTTAATTGCATGTGCTTGAAGAAGACGATGGTCAATACGAAATTTTATTGTGGACCAGGTGCGCGATGTGTCTCGCAGGAGCACGTGCCAGTTTCTCAAAGAGAAGCTGGCACGTTATATCAATATGGTTTCTCGCTAAAAAACCACCGCTAACTATTCAATACGGTCTCATCGTTGGACTATCCCGCAACATTTTTCTTTTTGGAGAGATTTGAACGAGTGATTCCGTGTTTCTTGTCGACTGACGGCAACGGAATATTTGCAAAGAGACAACAGGTGATTGGGGCATCCAAGTCGTTACTTGATTTTTCGAGAAACGACCGCAGCAAAAGCTTCATTCAACTTGTGTTCGACATCCTTGGGATTTGGTAATTCAGCGCAATGCACGAATAAATTATCTAATATGGAAAATAATTTTATCAAGTGATTGCCTTCGTGGCGACTTGAATCCCCTATGCGGTAATGTAACATTCACCCATTCGTTTTCTGAGAGTATTGGTATTCCCAGAATTTTGGCCGATATAGTAGCATGTACTCGTCCGCAACCAAATTTGTTTGATGTAATTCTTTTGCAGGCCAGTCTCCGTTGCGCTGGTAACGCTTCCGTCTAGCTGAATTTATTCGTCTAAAATTTCTGAATAAATTTGTTGGCCGAATTCAAGACAGAGTCAAGTTCTTCAGTCAGGTTCGAATTCAATTGCATTTCATCCATATTCTCCTTGATCTTGCTTGCTTGGCTGACGACGTTGGTCAGCTGCCCGATTAGGACCGTTACTTCTTCCAACATGATTGACTTCGCTACAGCTTTGGCGTTAGCCGTCGATTTCAGTACCGAGTTCGTCAGAATTTTTATGCGCGCAGATCTTTGATCTATACGCCCTAGCGCCGCTTCAATGTTATCGTTATTCATGTCAATAATCGTTTTGGCTGCCTCGCGGTCGAGTTCATCAATGCCATTTACAAGGCCAGGACTACCATCTATGAATGCAATTACTTTCTTCTTGACTTTGGATTTCAAATCATTGTCTCCTTGTCCAACTGCTTCTGCAGCTTCTTCTTGTATCTTCGTCAATTTCTTGGCCCAATTTTCAAGCAATTTTTGGTTTTTCTGATCCGAATTCATAACGCCTCCACTTTCTCAATCAAACCACGCAACAACTCGGTGGCGGCTACCAAGTTACGAATACTGGGTTGGGTGCCATCCTCTAGGTCCTTCCAAAGCTTAAGATGTACCGCCGCCCATTGCTCAAAACCATCGGCCGTCTTCCGCAGCAATGCCGTGCGTACCCGTTTCTGCCGCTTTGTTTCTGCGATGAGCGCGTTGCGTACTTGCAAACGGACATCCACCGCTACGGCTAATACCCCCCAGTCACGTACCGCCCCAAGTAACTCTGGATTTGGCGGCTCTCGACGTTCTGCGAGTTCTAGCAATTGTCGTTCAGCCTCGGCGACACGGTCCGTATAAACTTTCTTGGCGTATCCCAACGTATCGATATTCTGACAACCAACTGGATTGTGAGGCTCTAAGCAGGTTTTGATACTCAACTCCGAATTTTCGGCGACAGATTCCACGATGCTCAACATATCAACCAAATCAGAACCAACGAGTTGAGCCAATTTCTGGACAAAAGGGTCAGCTTCCTTGACAGCAGCTTTCATCGATTGTGCCGCTCGAATTTGAGCGACGGCATTGTAGCCTTCGGAGATGAGATTAGTGACACCATTCGATAGGGGTCCAACTCCTGGTGCCAACGATCCGATCTGAACCAACAGTCCATCGAATGCGTTTGCTACCTTGTTGGCGTTCTCGGCCCCGTTTTTGCCTGTGGCGGCGATCGCAGCTAACGAATCCGAATAGTCAACGAATGCGCGCATAGCTACCACGCGGGTTTCGAAATTGACAGAATATTGTTTCGCCAGTTCCGGCATCTGGTTTTCTTCAAGAGCCGCGACTACCGCCTCACCCGAGGACACTACGGCCGTACCCAGTTCAGCAGTCGCTTTGGCAAACGGTGTCAGATCAGGAAGTGTACAGCCACCGAGAACCGACGAAACGGCCACGACGGTCACTGTGCGTCGAATAACAACGACAAAGCCAATGTACATATCACAATACCTCCAAGATTACTCCACATTGGGAATTCTACTAGATTTCGCTTGGCAATTTCGACTCTTAAACTTGTCGAGAGTTTCTCGTTGGCGCATATTTTATTTCCACCGGTAAGATTCTCACTTCATATATGGACTCCTCCCGTTTTGCAAGGCTTGAATACACATTGACGACATAATTAGGTTGCGGTCATATATCCGGCTTTTCGAATGAGGGATTATCTTTGCCCCTCTAGCCTTGATGAAATTCGCACACAGGATCCTTATCAAAATTTCGGTTTCTGACAACCCTTGAAGTGACCAGGTTCTCCCTGTGCCGGCATCTCCTTTTTTGTCATCAATCTGCTTTCTTACCTATGCAATCCCTCGGCAGGTTTTCGGTTTACTCTTGTCGGTCTATCTACTGACTATCTTCGGTTACTTTTTCAGTTGCTGTTTTGCTTACCTGCTCAACACTCAACTATGTTCTGATTTGTTGATAAAACGATCCACGCAGTGGCGCGGCTTATAGGCCATTACACCACCAGTCGCGAATCGTAGTGTACGTCTTTGGCCAACACCACCCAGCCGACCCGCGCCATCTTGTTGGCAATCGCAAGAGTCGCCTTATGGCGACCGCGGCGTTTCGCAACTTCCAGCGCCCAACGGCTGAAAGGATCTTTTTTGTCCTTCGCCTCAGCGGTCCTCAATACTGCACGCGCACCGTGAACCAGCATGGTGCGAAGATAACGGTTGCCACGCTTGGAGATGCCGAGCAGAATCGGTTTGCCACCGGTGCTGTGCTGGCGCGGTGTCAGTCCCAGCCACGCCGACACCACCCGTCCGCACTTGAATGCCTGACCATCACCGAGAGCCGCCACAAAACTGCTCGCTGTGATCGGTCCGAATCCTGGAATCTCCATCACCCGAAGCATGGGCTCTGAATCGTTCACCAGTGCCTTGATTCGAATGTCGTAGTCCTCCACCTCCTGATCCAGGTTGCGAAGACTCTGGTATTCCCTGGCCAATATAGACACAAACAATCCATCGACCTCACTGCCGGTGCCAATCACGCCGTCCTCATCCGGCCTGATCACCGACTCGATTAATCCATACAGAGCGCTCTTGCCGAGCCTACTCGTCAATCCGCGTTCCGACAAATACGCACGCAGCGCATTGCGCTTCTGTGTGCGCTGTCGCACCGCTTGCTGACGCAGACCATGTATCATCATCAGATTCTGCTGTTCCACAGTCTTCACCGCAACTGCACGAATGCCCGGACGACCAGCGGCTTCGGCGATCGCGATCGCATCATTTTTGTCATTTTTGCCTCCTTGTACGTACGGCGTCACCTTGTGCGCCGGAAGCAGTACCACCTCATGATTGCACTCCCGAAGCTGGCGTCCCCAGTAGTGCGAACCCGCACAGGCTTCCATCACCACCTTGGCCGATTCCAGACCGGCAAAGTGTGACAGCACCTTGTTTCGCTTCAGCATGTCACTGCCCGTGAGTCTTCCATTTCGATTCAGTTGCGCATAGTGGAACACATTCTTTGCGATATCCAAGCCTATCGTTGTATTATTCTTTCTGTTCATGTTTTGGTCCCTCCCATTTGGGTATTGTCTTGAAAACACTCAGCATCGCTGATTTCTTCGCCGATGTAAAGTGGGAGGTGACCATTTCATCAATAAATATATTGGGAAACGTTTAGATCGACATACGAAGCTAGGCTTTGATTTTTTCGAAAAGTGGAAAGAGTATCGTCTCAAGGATAGTGTTGGAATTTTGGAAACTGGGGAAATTGTTTGTGAATGCGAGCTGTGAGAATTAAATTGGACATTCTGACTACAACCTTAATCATAGATTCCAATCTAGACCAGACAGCCGCTTGATGCATGGATATCCGTTTCCGTCTGAGCAGAAGTGTCCCAGCGCTCGTCGAATTTGATGCCGCGGTGCCAGGCGACGCGCAAATGCGCCTTTTTCCGCCACCGAAGGATTTCACGCTCTCGGCGCTGCAGCAGTTGACCAATGCGATGCAGGTTGGCAGCCACCATCACCAACGCACTTGTGCGCTCAAATTCGCCACGGTATCCAGTGATAATTGGGACCAATCAGTTGATCTCGGTGAACTAGTGCGCGCAACATACCTCACTATGCTCAATGAAGCAAGATCAATAGTACTGGAGTTTAAATCGGCATTTACACAAATTTGTCGAGAAACCTCGACTGCGAATTTATTACAAACAATATAGTCCGGTGGATCAAATTTCGGCCTGCAAAATTTTCTGCAGCCCTTCCCAGTAAGCGACGCCTTTGCGAAGAGTTTGTCTTCAATTTCAGGATTAGCCATAGCGTATCTTCAGTTCCATTTACCCAACCAAAGTCTAGCAAGGCGAAGGTACTTGCGACTCAGCAATCCATCACTTTTAAGTGTCTGCTTCTTGGTTCTATCGCCTAACCAAGAAGTCGGAACTGTTCCAGTTGCCGATCGCTGTCGGAGGCACCGACATTGCACACGAATTTCTGGCGAGCTTTGTTGCCGCTACGGACAGACTGGACGGTCCGCATACGGACTCGGTTGCGATACACTTGGATGTCTTGCGTACGAACATAACCTGAAAAGCTATCACAGGCGGATACGGATGTCAGGTAATATGTTTTAAGTGGACACTGGGTTGTTGAGACGGATTTTGACAGCTGTTGAGAGATGAAGACCAGACTGTTTGAACAATATTGAACAGCTGTTCGAATGCAGTGTATTCCGCAGATTCTTAAGGCGATCCTGAAAGAATGTACTTTTCAGCGAGGCTGGCAACTTCTGCCGCCTTTGTTCGATCAGCATGAAATAGGCGCTTGAAACTCCGTGCGCAGTTGGTGTGTCCGGACGACGGCTTGAGCATCTCTTGGATGAGTGCCGCTTTTTGCTTATCCTTTTTATCTTCAGCTTTCACAAGAAGGAATTGGAGGTAAATGATGACCCATGCCCGTTCCTTAAGCAAAGTCTTTCGATCGTTAAAATCATCAAGACCGAAGAAAGAGATCGTGACAAGCCCACGCAACCTCAAGTGAGGATTGGTGGATTTGCTCTGTGGCAGGTATCCGTAGAACGTGATAACCTCTTCAGGATCAATATCCAATTGACCAATCGGATAGAGAAGCCAAGGCAGCTCCTTTTCCATCTTCGTTGGGTTATCACCGTTAAGATCATACGGACCCGAAATCGGGAAATAATCCTTCTTGAGGCCTGAGTTACATGACTTGCACGCAACCGCGTAATTCCGAAGATGATAGGATAATAGGTAGTATCCACTACCTGCATGAGCCGTTGTAGTCAGTTTGACACCTTCGCGGATTAATGCTGGAGGACAATGCCACATCCTGACATTTCCTTTGGGTCGAAAGTGTTCGATGTCGAGTTCGTACCGACCGAGACCAGCCTCCTCGAACTTTCGCTCACAGAAACAGCACTTGGCTCCCCCTTGCACCTCCATGAATACCGGTTTCACTTCACTCCAGATTGAACTCTTTTCTTTGTACTTTCCCAGTATTCGGAATGATGAAGTCCGCTTTTGAGCCCTCTCAATCCAACGAGGTACGCGCTGGTTGACTAGCCTGCGTAACTCGCGTGGGGAAATGTCATAGCGAATCACGAATCAAGGCCCGACAGTTCGGCCATCAATTTCCGAGCAGACAAGGAATCACCCCCACGGGCATCTTCGAGAAGCTTTCGTAGTCGGAGAGTTTGACCTGTGGAACGTGTCGAATTCAGACCAAAGAGTTCCGTAAGAAGAATCTGATCAGCGTCCAGCTTCGAAATATCGACCTCTACACGGTCCAGAGCACTGCCACTCCTTCGTTGCCTCGCGATAATAACGTTGCGCCATTCAAGGGACCCCACCAGAAGTGGGCTGTGAGACGTGACGATGAACTGTACCTTCGGGAGCGATCGAGCAAGACTAGGGAGCAATTTCATTTGCCACCCGGGGTGTATGTGCAGATCCACTTCATCGATCAAAACGATACCTTGATTCTGGTCGAGTTTCTTTCCTTCTGGACACGTCTCGCAGACATGAAAAAGCAGATCGCCGATCCACCCGAGAAAAGCTCGATATCCGTCCGACAAGGCCGGAAAAGGAATTAGTGATTGACCATGCCGAAAAATGTACTCGCCGTCCCGCATTTCATCCGTCAAATGATACCGACCTCGTCCAAGAAGCCGGTTAATAAGCGTCCGCGCTTGCGCGAATCGCTCTGGATTTTCAGACTGAAATCGCGGTAGCCAATAACTCAACGGAAGCAAGGAGTAAGACTCCTCGAACAGACTCATGATGCGCCGCGCACGCGTGAAAGATGACGCTCGACGTCTAGCCGAATCGACCCGCTCGAAACTCTCGACCCGGCGATTTGCACCATATCCGACGAAGAAAAAAGCGTCCGAGCTCTCGCTATAGATTGGATGCCAAATTTTTTCATCCAGATGCGTCCATTTGAGCCGCTCCAAGTCTCCAATTTGTTCGATGCGAATTTCGGATTCAAATTGCGATATATCGTTAGAAAAATTTCCCTTTCGATCCTGACTACTTGGTGTGAAGGTCGCCTTGATTAGTGTTCCATTTTCAACTGACTTTCCGCAATTTCTTCGGATTAAGTGATACGGGAAAATCCCAGACTCAGCCACCGCAGGACCAAGCGCGGCTAGTGCCACTCCCTTCAGTAGGGTCGTTTTTCCGGAGCCGTTTCCACCAATGACAAGGTTCATGTTTGCCAGCTTCGGACGCTCGGAAGGGACAGGCAACTGGCAATAAGGATGAACGAATTCAATGGACGATTTCCTGAACGTCCGAAAATCTTTCAAAGTGATTGAGTCAATGTACATTACCGGCTTGCCCAATTTCCTGATGCGACTATGCCGTGAAGAAATTGTCGAAACGACCATCTTCGGTAAAGCCAACTTGAATACTCTTTATTCTGCATCATCACTTGACTACCTAACTCACCTAATTGTGTAGAACCTCCTTTTGCCCAATGACGACTCTTGAGAACCTGGTTACAGACAATCCAAATCGCAAAACCACGAACCCCTGCGCTGCTCCTTTGATCCAACTCCAGAACAGGAGTATTCGATCCTCCGCACCGGATGGTTAGTGTATCGCCATCGCTAGCAGATGATAACACCACCAGTTTAGTTTCGAGACTCTACCCCCGCAACTGTCGACTGTTGCCGCGGCGGAACGTATCCGTCGGCAACGCGAAAGCATGAACCGCCATCGTGCAGGTCGACCGAACAACCGGTATCGTCATTAGATGTCTGAACTCCTACCGTTCCGGGGCATGTAACTCCCGGTCAAGGTCTGCGATCTAAAGGCGGTAGTCTGCATTGACCAGCAACGCCGCCATCGACACCACCTCATCAAGCAACGCCTCCGCACATCTTGTCACCGCTTGCTGCAAATTCAAAAGATGAAGACTATTATAAAACTCATAAAATTTCACTCAACCTCAGTAGCATACTGAAACGCTTAGCTTAATTTTCCACAAGCCAATCTTCGCTTGGACTATGACCGGCATCCACTGCTTCTCTATAGTAATTTATGAGGCCCGTTACTGCTAAATTTAACGCATACGCAGGGTCACCGCCAATAGGACAACTTGTGCGGTAGGGACCAAATTGTAAAGGTGTCTTGATGGCGTGGCTCAACTCAAACTCAGTATCGTTTGTGAACATGTATCTACAAAGCTCTATAGTGACAATCGTTTCAAGCTCTCCCACCCGGATTTCGAACACTCCCCTGCTATCGTCTCGTGTGACGACTGTCACAAGTTCACAACCTAACACGTTTCAAAAGTGTAAGCCAATATTATTAATCCTAATTTAGACTAGAGTACACGCTTATCTCTGGCCGCTTCATATCACCTTATTCTACTCTAGGAGATTTTCTTGTTGGAAAACTTTTTTATAGATGATTCAACGCAATTTGTCTCGCTTACGACGTCAATTATCGGTTTTCGTGCTGGATTTATCTAATTGACGATTTCAAAACCACACTTTTGAATAAAAGTCACGAGGTTCAATACTGTTTCACCGAATTTTGCAGATACGAATTCCCACCGCAATCGGTATGTCGCATCAACATTTCGCATCGTCAGGCTACCGCGGCTAAGACTAGAGAGCGCATTCACTTAGGTTTGTCGGCTTCAATGGCGGATACGGCAAGTGCCTTCAGCAAGGGTATACTTAGACGAACACGCAACATCAGATCGATTCCGCGAATGTAGTGGTGCTGAAGATCGAAATCGGGTATCACACGTACGCTTATTTATGACTTCGTAGGAATTGAATTATAGGTGATTGATATTATTTACCCTGAATTCAAATGGGGTACCAGCAGTTCTCCTAGTGCAGTTCCATGCTTCCTTGTTATCATTGCATAGGTCTTTAGGTGAGCACGGATTTCTCTCTCTGTTCTCACTCACACATATAGTTGCTACTTGTGCTTCAAAATAGAACGTCTTTGGCAATCATGTATAAAAAGCTAATGGCTGTCATAATCACGACAACTATGGCAATGCAATAGCTTTTTTTTGCATATGAAGTGTTTTTTTCTACTGATTCCTTCGTTTGCAAAGACTCTACGGCTTCACATGACATTCCTTCTTTGAATGGCCAGAAATAACAAGAGCCGTTTCGTTGTTTACTTACTAGCTGTAACAGACTTTCCCTTGGCGTGAATCGGGTATCAAAGTTATTCCATATACCGCGAAAACAGCACAAAGGGGGGTCGCGCTGGAAGTAAGAGTGAGACCTCATTTTTAGGGGATATGGACAGTACATAATCCGTCCATCAGACCATTTTTCTTCTTGTGCTAGAAAGTGGCAGTTTCGACAGCAGTGCTTCAAGTTTATCCTCCAGACATTCGTTCCGCGTCCGAAATTGAATCACATTCAATTAGCTATATACTAGGTTTCCGGAAGAGATTAGTAATCAGGAAATATAAAGGAACTGAGAATATGAGTCCCAAATACATACTGTGTTTTTTAATACTGATAGCTTCGGCACCCGCTGCTGTGAATGCACATCCAGGTGGTACTGCAAGTGATGGTTGCCATTATTGTAGAACTAATTGCGATAAATGGGGTGTGCAGTGGAATGTAAGACATTGTCATGGGACAAGTAAAAGTTCATTCATAGATGTAAGTACTACAATTGAAGCTCCCGCAGATGTTGAGACAAATCGGTCTAGCATCAAACCCGTTCGGCTTCTTGTCCATAAAACAATTGTCCCTTCACAATAATATTTGGTACCTATCAAGATGCATATCATCATCCAAGGAAAGGGAACAAATATCAGACTTCCTGAAATAGGCTAATTTCACCCTGTACCCATTTGTCGATCAGTTCGCTTCACAGTGATTTGCTGTGAGTTCGTAAACCAGTTTCAGATCGGTTCCGGGATACACGGTTTCAGTAGTCGTCAATTCATCCAGAAGCGGTGCCAGCGCACGGTCTACGCAACGGCTGCCCGAGCCAAGGATCTGAACCTTCAGAATGCGATTTTCATGATCAGGGATGATATTGGCATCGGTGCTGAATAATGTCTGCAGCGCCTTTCTTGGATTGGCTTTTTTGCCTTGTGCGTTTGCCACAGCCGGCACCATGCAAGTCTCAGCCCGATAGGCAATCATGCGAATGATGTCGATAAATAGCCTTTGCGCTTTGGGCAGCGCATCAAGGCGCTGCGCCTCATCAAGGTCTCCGGCACGCACATGTTTTGCAGTGTGCTTTTTCTCCAGACGCACCTCTTCGAGCTGTCCCTCAAGCATCTGAACTTCTTGTGCCAGTTTCAGCTGCCGCGCCGCCTTGGCATCGTTGCCAGCACATTTTGCCTGCTGGTTTCTCACGGTCTTAAGCCGCCCGAGAAACTTGCCAATCAGTTTTTCATTCGCCCGCCATCGAGGATTCACGACAAGCGTGTTCTCATCGACCGGTTCCAGTGCATGCGTGTTCAAGGCGTCTACGTTGAACTCATCACGCATGTATTTGAAAAAGTTCTCCTGCGACCAGCGGGAGAACATCGAACCGGCAACCTGCTCAGTCGAAATCGACGGGTGAGTGGTCACAATCGCAACCTCACGGCCGCAATCAAGACGGCGGCGAATCTGACGCACTTGCAGCTTGTTTTTCAACTTCAGCGACTTCTCACCGATCAGCACCGTCTGCTCATGAGTCTGTGCCGGACCGTGTATGGTAACGGCAGTGCTGCGAAATTCATCGTCATCCCAGCGCGGCTCATTGAAATTCTTCTGCCAGGTAATGCAGGCAATGCCCTTGCGCGCCAGCCGCTTAAACAGATCCGGACTCCACCCCTCGCGGTCAAACACCAAAGTCACTAACGGTTCAGCATTACTGTCTGCCACAGTTAAATCCGGCGCCTCAGATGACGCTACGCCAATGGCATGCAACTCTTTGACCACATCGTGCTCAAGCGCACTGACCAGTCCAGGGTCATAGTCTTGATGTAGGCAAAGAAGCGGCTGAGCGCCTAGCACATTGACCCAGTAACTCACCGTCGCCGGCAGACACAGTTTCTGACGCGGCACGAATTTCTTTGGCACCCGTCCCTTGGTGCCACTGTACACCTTGACGTGACCGTCAATGAGCAAAGTCGCAGCCCCGCTGCAGTCATCGTTCAGCCACTTTTTGGAAAGCGCCTGCTGCCAGCCGTGAACCTTGTCGATATCTTCACTGAGCAAACTGAGTTTGCTGCGTAATGTCTTGACTTCAGGACAGCGGTCCAGTCCCAGTATCTGTCCCCATTCTCCCGGTGCGTCATAGCGCAGCTGTTCTGGATTGCGTACCCGTGCCATGCACATCAGCGATGCAAACAGCAAAATCGATGACAAGCCATAGTAGCCGTTAGGCAAGCGTAGCGGCGCCGTCAAAATCCCTTCTTTGAGCAGCATCGGCAAAGCGGCCAACACACCCCCGCGCTCAACCGCATAAGCACTCTGGTCGAAACTCGGCGTAACCTCCGCCAGAGCCCCTGTAAGTGCCAGCGTGCGTCCAGCAACATTGGTTGCCGCCCGTCCCATCGAAGCGCTTTGGTCACGCACATCGCGCTCGGTACGGTGGCTGGCGCCTTGCGTTTCACTGCTGCTGCGCAGCTTTGAACCAGGCTTTTTGATCTTGCCCGCGCGAATATTCTCCGTCAGTGTTGCTCGGGCAACATTCAATTGACTTGCCGCCTGGCTGGCGCTGACGCCTTGCGCCAGAAGCGATTCCGCCTGTTCTTTGGTGGCTGAGTCAATTGCGCTGCGCCGGCGCTGCTTGCGCGCTTTGAAAAACCAGGCCCGGCCAAACTCACGGTAGTTTTTGCAATGCTGCATGACGGTCGAGCGCGATACGTTCAGCGCTTTTGCGATGCTGTTGACCGGCAGATTGGAATCGACTCGAAGTCGGGCCATGATAAATGCTCTGGCCTGTTTGTCATTTTCGTCATGGCGCTCGAATGGGATGAGATTGGAAAAGTAGGTGACTACCCCATCAACGCAGGCGACTGAGAAGCCTCGGGCGATGGGGGTTGCTTCTGGGTGTGACAGTTCGATGCTGTAGTTCATGTTGGCTGTGCTCTGATGGTTGAAAAGTTCTATTTATGTACAGATATATATTAGCCGATATGAAGCCAAATGTCAAATGAATATCGTCAAAAAAATAGAGAAAATTCTGCATTTTCAATCTGTTGTACAGACTATCATCTACAACAGCTGATCTACCATGTCAGGATGTCTGAATATAGGAACAGAATATACTTATTGAGGTTAATTCTTGATGGACTTGGACGGAAAGATTCCGCACCATTGCTGAAATTCCGATCAGCGGCCGGCCTTTCTGATCGGTGTAGTGATACTCGTGCTTGCCCCAACGGGCGTCCGCGTCCGAGGTCTCGCCCTTGCCGGGTATATCGTTGCCTGTTGAATCTTGAAAACGCGCTCTTGGACGGCACCCGATAGCACTGGGGGTCGTTGTGGCAAGCCATCAGTTGAATCCACACGCCAGCATCAGCGAAGGATTGCGCTGCAGTTCGCGGCGAAACGACTCCACCGACGGATGCTGGTAGACGATCCTTGCAATACTGGCCTTGAGCATGGGCTCCAGCGGCCAGTCATTTCGCCCGCCGCCACTGCGCATGCGACAAAGCGCATCAAGCAGACCACCGGCTGGCAACGAGGTGAATACCATTTGCAGGCGTTTCAGGTCGCTGAATTCATCCAGTGTGTTCAGTCAAATAGAGTATGATTCTCAGGTGTCATAAACGAATCTCCTTGGGTGATTGGTGTAGTTGTGAATTCATTGATTATAGATCCTAAAGACTCGTTTATGGCACTTGTTTGTGAATTAAATCAACGTGTTGTACATACATTCTGGGTGCTGCTGGCCTCGCCATGTAGTGGGGGGATATTCGCGTCGCTAGGGCCTCGCTATTCGCCGCTCAAGCCATCGCACGCGACCTCATCGCGGCCGGACGCAAGAACGAAGTCCAGGAAATCCGGGAATTCATCTCAAGCATCGTGCCCGGTCCAGACGCCAGCCTGTCGGCGTAGGCTCACGACGGCGATCATTCTGACAATCCCAAGCGTCACCATTCATAGCCATCACGCACGCCTCCCAATGTCCGCATCCCCGTCGCTCATGACCCTGGACACCATGCACCGCATGTATCCAACAATGTCATGATGAGTTCGGGCATCCGATTCCCGGAGACGCTTCGCTCAGCACTGCGCGATGGCGGGCTGGTCGTTTTCGCTGGCGCTGGGGTCTCCATGGGAACCCCCGCCTGCCTGCCTGACTTCAAGACGCTCGCGGACTTGATCACCAAGGGTACCGGTGAGACACGACTCGATAGCGAAACCGATGACGCCTTGCTCGGCCGGCTGCACAACGCCGGTGTGCGAGTCCACGACATAGCCGCTCGACTCCTTCAAACCAACCACTGCGGCAACCACCCGAGCCCCACCGCTCTGCACCACGATCTGGTGCGGCTCTATCCGGAACTCGACAAAGTCCGCATCGTCACGACCAACTTCGACCTACTGTTCGACGACGCCGCGCGGGACCTGTTCGCTGAGCAACCCGACGTGTTTAAGGCGCCCGCTCTGCCGCTCGGCCGGGAGTTCAACGGGATCGTTCATGTGCATGGGTGCCTCGACCGGCCCCAGGGCATGGTTCTCACAGATGCGGACTTCGGTCGTGCCTACCTGACCGACGGATGGGCCAGCCGCTTTCTCGTCGAGCTGTTTCGCTCAACCACCGTCATGTTTGTCGGCTACAGCCACCACGACACGGTCACAAAGTACCTCGCGCGGGCCCTACCGGAGAGCGACGCGGGAAGACGTTTTATTCTCACCGACGAAGCCAACGACAACCGATGGTCGATCCTGGGCATCGAACCCGTCTACTTCCCCAAGGGTGACTACGACCAACTGAATGTCTGTATCCACGACCTCGCCGACTATGCGAGGCGCGGTCTGCTCGATTGGCGCCATGAAATCACCGAGATCGCACGACGCCCGCCTTCTCCCGACGCAAGCGAAGCCGAGACCATTCGCGAAGCACTCGCCGACCCGACCAGGGCGCGCTTCTTTACCGAAGTCGCAACCGACCCGAAATGGCTCGACTGGCTCGAAAAGCACGGTTACCTCACCCCGCTATTCGCGGCCGGAACGCTTAGCGAGCGCGATACCCCGCTCGTAGCCTGGCTCGTCGACAAGGTCGCTTTCGCTCACCCGAAGGCGCTTTTTCTCCTTATCGGCCGACACGATATGACCCTCAACCCCTGGCTCTGGCAGGACTTGGCCCGGACCCTCGCGTACCGCACCGATTCTCCACTGGACGACGAGACGCTCTCCCGCTGGGTTTCCTGCCTGCTCGCCACCGCCCCACCGTTGCAGGACATGAATCTCCTTGGGTCCCTTGGACAACGCTGTATCCGATCCGGCTTGCTCCAACCTCTGCTCGAGATTTTCGATGCTATGGCCCGGCACGACCTCCATCTGAAGCCGTCGTTCTTCGAATTCTATGACGACTTCGCAGCCGACTTCGACCTGCCCGAGCAGGACATCGAACTCGAATTGTCCTCGGAAGACGACAACTCCGCGTTGAACGAACTCTGGGAGACCGGGCTCAAACCACGCGTTGACATCGTCGCCGAGCCTTTGCTGTCGTCCATTGCAGCGCATCTCGCCGCCCGGCACCGAACGTTTCTCGCCTGGCAGAAAGCGGGTCCGAACAGGGATCCCGATAGTCTCGGCCGCGAGACCATCGAACCCCACGAGCAGCGCCTTCGTTATGCCCATGTCGATGTACTGATCGACACCGCGCACGACTGCCTGCAATGACTCGCCCGCAACCGTCCCCTGGTCGCGGCGAGGTGGTGTGAGCAACTCACTGCTTCGGGGATACCGCTTCTCCGCCGTCTCGGTGTGCGGGTGCTGTCACTCAGAACGGACCACTCTGCCTGCAAGAAACTCGACTGGCTGCTCGCCAACGCGGATCTGCACGACGATGCCGCCGACCATGAACTGTCTTGCCTCTTGCAGGACATCTATCCGCACCTCGCCCCGCAACAGCGGCAGCGGACGATCGAAACCATTCTCGCCTTCCACCTGCCCCACGATGACGACGAGCCAGAAGGAAACCTCACCGTTCTGCATCGCTTTCATTGGCTGCAACTGCTCCACGACGCCGACCCCGGTTGCGCCCTAGCCAGCAGCGCTCTTACTGACCTGAAAGGACGGTTCCCTGAACTCGTCTCCGGCGACCCGCCCGCTCCAATGCCTCTCTTGAATGTCGAGACACTGCTGTCACGACTGCCTGACGATTGGCTCGATGAATTATTGCCGTTCCGACGAGAGAGTCCGAGCAGCCCGGATCGCCATGATCTTCTCGCCAACGTCACGCGCGCCGCCCAGCACGAGTTTCACTGGGGGGCCGATCTCGCCCATGCTCTGACCGATGGTCAGCACTGGGACACCGATCTCTGGATTGCCCTGTTCCGCGCCTGGCGCAAGGCCCAATTCACCGATGAACAGCTCGAAGAGGTGTTCGGCTATCTTGGCGAAAAAGCGCTCTCAGCCGCGCATCCCGCCCGTATCGCCGACCTGTTGCTTGCCTGGCTTGAGGAAGCCGATATCCCGTTCGCCAGCGAATTGCTTTCACGGGCCAACGAAATCGCTTCCCGATTATGGATGGTCATCGACCGGGATTCCGCTCCCGATTCCTGCGATTCCTGGCATTCACTGGCCATCGGCAGGCCCGCCGGAATTCTCGCCCGCTACTGCCTGACACAACGCTCGCTCCTGCGTGAGCACCCGGACACGATTCCTCCAACCTTCCTCGTCGAAGTCCGCGCGGCTCTCTCGACGATCGTTCAGGACTCCACGGACGCCGGAAGACAAGGACGCGCCGTCCTTGCCGGCCAACTCGAATTCCTCGTCGATGTCGAGGAGCAATGGACCCGGAACAACCTGATACCCCAGTTCAGCCAGGACCCTGGCTCGGACGACTACCAAGCGGTTTGGGACGGATTCCTCACAACCGGCCGTATCACCCAGCCGGTTGGCTCGCTGCTGACGGATGCCTTCTTGCAGGCGCCTCCCCACATCCTCGCTCGGACTTGCAGCCGAAGGATGCTCGACGGGTTCGTCAATCGCTACACCGTGATGCTCGCGCACTTCGCTGACGATCCGGTGGACACATGGCTCCCGAAATTCTTCCGCCATGCGACCGAAGACACCCGCCGCCGTTTCGCCGTCGAGATTCACCACCTCCTCCGCCACTCAGACGACGCGCAGCAACGCGAGGCGTGGGAGCGCTGGCTCGAACGCTACTGGAAATACCGCCTTGATGGCGTCCCGAAGCCTCTCAACGATACCGAAACCAAGCTCATGTTCGCTTGGCTTCCCGCAATCGAAACTCTCTTTGCCACGGCCGTCGAACTCGCGCTGCACATGCCTTCGGTTCCTCTCTCTGGTTCCCAGGCGATCTATGACCTCTGGCGAGGAAATCATGGCCGGGACACCCCGCACGCCGTCGCGCAGTTGCTCATCCATTTGGGGAAACACGCTTCGCCTGATCCTACCTGGTATCGCGCCGCTGAGCTGATTAGCATCCTTCTCAGCGCCGATATTCCGGACCACCTTCGCAGACAGCTTCTGGAGCTTCTTGCAAGACTTTGACGCGACACCTTGCCCACCTACAGCCGCACCGAACCCTCTCTTCCCGGCAAGAGCCGCTCAAGGAACTCTCCATGGCAGAGCCCTTCACGATGGACGCCGGCACACGCTACGCCTTCGCGCCGTCTCCCGAGCCAATCGAAGGCGCTCTGCACCGCATTCGCATCGTCTTCCAGGCCGCTGACGGTCGGGTCAGGTCGGACGGCACCGACATGATCTTGCTTATCGCGCAGTCAACCATGCGCGCCAATTAAGCAAGGCGCATTGAAAATGAGTCAAATTGACGCTATTTGGGAAAGATTGGACCGTAGTATGGAGCGTCATTCGTGATATCGACGATATATCGATCGAAGGCTACAGTTGGGCTGGTAACACCATTCCTATGGGTGAGGTAGAGACAGTGGATGAGGTTCTGCATTGGATCTGATTTCGAGTACTGAAAGTGGGTGGCCGCTTTTGGTGAGAATGCGGCCCGCAATTTGCCTTCCTCCATGATGCACGGTATTAATGTCCCCCCCCCTCTAGGATCTCTACCACGTTCGGAGATAATTCGTCTCCCAAAGATCGTACCAGTTCAACAAACTTGGTACAGAAGGTGTTGGACTTGGTCCGGAGGCGTTCAGTAAGGATAGCCCCGAATATCTGGTCTAAGCCGTGCCGCTCCTTCTCCTTCGGATCGCTAAACTCAACCACATTCGCGAGCTGGGTGCGCTCGTAGCGGCGGTGGTGAAGCGAAGCCTCGCCTGGGCTCGACGAATACACGTCAAACCGGCGGAGGCGCTTAACCGACGCTATCTTCTCGAACGAGTCCGCCAGTTCAGCACTCCCGACGGTACTCTTTACCTCTATCACGGCCATGACGCCCTCGCAGGGATAATAGGTCGATTGGGGTGTGTCATTGATCGAGAAGACGGGACAGATATCCCGCTCATACAACACCACGTCCTGCTGTCTGTTACAGTTCCCATAGCTATCGATCACACAGCCAGAACCCACACCGATTCCGCGAGGTAGCACTTGCTCCAAGCGTCTGCGCACTGGGGTTTCCATGGCTTCACCCACCAACTGCGGCGTGGTGGCCTGTCTGGCCTCTTCGAACTCATTAATAAGACTGTGCCCCAGTCGGGTTATGAAGTCCGTTGCATTGAACTTTGCCACTTTTCCCTACCTCGTTCGTTTGACTCGGACACGGGATCCCACGGCAAATTTTTTCTAATTTTTGTCGGTGAAGCGGTAGAAAAGCAGACTGGATCTGTCCTAATTTGCTGTCAACTGAGGTCTGCAAGAGCTCTGTGACCGACAACGTAGGCGGGCAATGCCCCTGATCGGCGTCAATTCAGCAACAATTGCGCCCGATTCACCAAGCGTTGGGTATTCACGACGCAGGCAAACCTGCCACGCCGCGAGTGGCATTGCAGTTGAGCCGGTGATTTCGCTAGGCAGCGAGCGGCAATTCCATGAGCGGCGGTTTGAGTGCCTTCCGTGGCCGGGTATTTGCGGTCAGCTTGAGGTAGTCAAGCACTTTTCGCGGGTGGCAGCGCAAACGGTACAGCTGTTCGGTAATCGGCTGACGGTTTTGTTTCTGGCGGTGTTTCAGCACACTGAGTGCGAAGCGGCGCAAACACGCCATGTTCTCAGGTCCGTGGCCGCTGCGAATCAAACTTGTGTCTTCATCGAAGGCATGCGGATTGTCGAGAATCCAGTGAGCTGATTCTACCGACCAGTGGCCGCGATTGACTTTGAGCACCTGTTCGGCACTGGCTTGGTGCGGGTCCAGCGAAGTGACGCCGTAGGCGACTTCGCAGGTGTCAGGCTTGCAACGGTTGAGGAAACTCACCCGCCGTTCCACCTTGAAAACCTGAGCGGTGTGCGGGAAGCTGACATAATCGTTCAATCGATCGGAGACCCAGATGCGCCTTTGCTCGATGCGCCCATGGCCTTTTTCCAGATCACTGACATGGTCAGGCTCGCGGTTCGAGCTTTCAAACTCGTATTCGATCGCTTCCAGCAGATTCGGCTGATTGGCCTTGACCGTGAAATGATAATGTCCGCCTTCAGAGACGATGTATTGAGCCGTTTTGCGTTGGGTGTGCATGGCATCAGCGGTGATCGTGCGCCCGGCAATGTCAAGTTGCTGCAAGGTCGGAATCGCAAACTTGATCTCATTCGATTGCTTTTCCTCCTCAGCATCTGCTGTCGGCACGGTGCCTACTTTTTTTTTTGCGTAGCAATGCCCGCTTTGTTGCCCCACCACGTTGAGCACATGCACCCTACCTTTTATACATAAGTCTAGTCTGGACGCATTAACCGATAAATTCCGCCCTCCGGGCCAAGTCTGACCATCAGCTCATAGGCTTGTGCCATGGCGGACAGCCGAGTGTATCCCTCCCAGATCTTCTTGTATCCCGGCGGCGGGTCTTTGCGCCGGTTCAGATAGCCGCCCATGATCGCCATGGTTCGCACCGCCGTGCCCAGATCATCAGGCTCGGCCAGGCGATTGTCCCGGGCGAAATCTTCCAAGACGGCGATTTCAATGTCGCTGAACAGCACCTCAGGCGGCAGTTCCGGCGTTTCCCGGCCCATCAGCACCATCGCAGCCAGACGCCACGCAATCACCGCCTTGATGGTCACCGCACGCTCAATCCGGTCGCAGCTCCGATGGCTCAGGAATTCCACCTTGCAACCGCTTTTCAGAACCCGATGCCAGTCCTCTATCCGCCAGCGCAGCCGGTAGCGCTCAATCACCTGTTCCGCCTGCTCAAACGAATCCACCGGCAATGTGGTGAGCAGCAGCCACTCCACCGCCTCCAAGCCGGCCGGCGGCGAGGGCTCCAGCACATGCACCGCATTCAGCTTGACCGGCGACTCGCCTTTCAGATGTGTCGCCTTGACCGGCACCGGAAGCTCAAGCGGCATCCAGCGCAGCTCAACCGCCGCCGTGCGCTGTTCCCGCCTGACCTTGCCTGGCTGACCGCGGCTTGGACGCCGCGCCGACTGCTGCCCCATGTGAATCTCCAGCTCGCCGCCACAGGTCGCACCGCGCACCTTGTCGAACAGCTTCACGGCCTGCTTGACCCGCTTGCCATCACGCGGCGCCCACTCATGACCCAGCACCCGGTCTTTAGCCGCCCGAGTCAGCACCTCCACATTGCCCAGCTGCCGGGCCAGCGCATACAGCTCAAAACTGTCGCCCTCCCGATCCATGACCGAAACCACCCGAACCCCATCCAGCTGCGCCGCCAGCGCCGAACATTCCCGCAGCCCCGCACGCCAGCGCCCCATCTTGTTCTCATCCGCCTCGCGCCGGCCGTCTTTCGGCAACGAATCATACTGGATGTGCGGCACCCCCAAAGGCACCCCAGCCTCGTTCAAAACCAGCTGCGAGTGCATGTGAATCCCCAGCGTGCCCATGGATGACTTGTTGCGGCTGATCAGCCCCATGCCCTTGCACTCGCCATGATCGGCGAAGTTCAAGTCGGTGCCATCCTGCACGCACAGCACCTCAGCACAGCCCTGCATGCGCGCCAGCGTGCGCTGGCGGTGCGGCGCCAGAATGTTGCACGGGGTCACCTCCGAGTCGGCCGGCTGATCAATCAAGCGGTAATGTCCATAGACCGCCGCCTTGTCGCCGACCGCCGCGGCCGGAAACGACGACATCGGCGCCGCCGCCTGCAGCGACGCGCTTTTCACCAGCCGCTTGCTCAAGCGCTTGTCCCCCAGCGGGGCCGCGCCCAATTCATGGTCTGCCCATTGTTCACTGTCCAAACCCTCACCTGCGCCGCGCGGCGCAATCCGAAACGGGTCCGCCACCCCCAGAAGGTCTCGCCAGCCACGCTCCACTTCATACAGATACACCGATTTCACCGCTGCCGCGGCACCCGCAGACGACATCCGCCCCCGCCCGGCGGTCTGGCCCACATGCGTCCAGTTCGAGGCCCGCAGCGAGGCCCCATCATAGCATACCGGGTTGATGAAAGTCTCCACCAGAAACGGCCGGTAGCCATAGCAGCGCTCGAAATCAGCCGGCAGACGCCGCAGCGCCATCCCCAGCGCCTTGGAAGCCAGGTTCGCACAGCGCACCTGCGGGCGAATCAAAAACCGGCTCAGCCCGACTACCCGGTGCAGATGCATCCCGCGCTGCGCCGCATCCCAGCCCATCCATTGGTCGCGCGCCCGCAACGTCAAGGCCGATGCCGCAAAGCCAAAGCCGCCCAGTATGCCATGGTCTGACTCAATGAAATAGCGCAGCTGACAGCCCGCATGAACCGCCGCGCCGCGCGGATGCTCGCGCGCCATCAGCTCATTCCACAGCTGGCGCTGCGGCCGGTCAGCGACCCGCGTCAAGCGTAGCCCCGACAGCTGATCAACCCGTCCCGGCACCTGCTGTGCAGGCGGCACCGGCTCGCCCGTTCCCCGAGCCTGACCGCGGCTGCCACCGCCGCGCGACTCGGGCAGCATCACCTGCCCCGAGTGTTCCAGTCGGCGCAGAGACTTCATGCAGCTGGCCTGCTGAAGCTGACCGCCGGCGTCCTTGAAGTCAAACAGCTCGCACACCGCACGCCCAACCGCGGTGCGGGTTTCGAAAGTCTCCGAGCTCAGTAGCGACTGGACCTGCTCAAGGCCCCGGGGAGACGACAGCTGGCTGTGAATCTGGCTTTGCACATACATAAAAATGAAGTGTAAAGCACAGACATATCATTTGTCAAGTCCAATTTGTGCCCTACAGGTAGCATGCACCTGTCTGCCATCGGCGTCATTCGAGCCCCGCAACACCTTGCCATCCAACGCGATCGGTTCGCCTGCGATGCCGAAATGGTGCCCGCAAAATCCACTGATCGCACGCTGCAAAGCCTCCGGGCCCACATTGATCATCACGTTGCGGAGCACCGTGATGCTCGGCACCAAACGCTCGCCTTTGACTATCCGACAGCGAAAATGACGGCGGTTGCTCTGACTGAGCTCATCACACCAAAGCCAAATGTCCTTGTAGCCCCTGGCGCCACTGAGTATTGCTGCAGCCGCCAACGCCAACACACAGGCCAACTTGTGGCGCTTGCCCTGGCCACGGCGAAAATCATCCACTTCATCTTCAAAATAATCCATCAGTGACTTATAATCATCATTCGTCAGTTTCATCTTCTCGACTCCGGTTCGATAAGGGTTGGGTAATTGAGGGGCGCACAAGATGCGACGCGCATCGTGTTGCAAGGCCTTGACGAATACGAGTTTGATCGATTCGCAAGGCTCGGCGCTGTAGCCCCCGCTGATACGCCGATAGCCGCGGGTATGGCCGGCAAAAGTCCATCCCGCGGCGCGGTAAATCGTGCCTGCGTGGTGAGCTGAATCCACATAGGTCTCCAGCATCAGAAGCGGTTGGTTGAACTGTTCAAGCCAGTCGTTGCGCAAGCGTCGGAGGCAGCGTGACACAATGCGCGATGCCAAATTCGGATAATGATGACCGGGCAAGATCAGAAAGCGCGAATTGTTCGCAACCAGTTTCAATCGGTCGGTGCGGTGCTGGCGATGCCAGCCAATCCAGCGGTCGCGGGCTGCGCATTGCAATGCAGCCGGTGAGAAACTCACCAGCGCCAGCCACTGCTCTCGGTAGGTTGCAACATAGTGCAGTTCATGGCCGATCCGGCGCAATGCGCCGCGCAGATGATGACGTTGCATCAAAGCGTCGAACAAGGGCAGCTCAGAGGCGGTGACCAGCCTGATATCCACAGTCGGCGGGTAGGCTTTTGCAGTTTTGAGACCTTCAGACATGTGCGAAAGTGTATCAGGTTCAGACTGAAAAGTCCAGAACTGAGCGTTAAATATTCATACTCAACAGATTAGATGCAGAACATAATCGCCGTGAAGTAAGTGCTGTTAAATGGTACAGGGGTGACTAGTCCGTGTACAATCAAATTGATCGTCTACCGATTTCCGCGTCACAGACTTTTAGCGCCACGTCATTTATTATTCGAAATATTTGTTCATCTTACGCATGACTAACCCCTCTTGTTATCTTAGCTTCTCCTTGGTTAGCCCGCCACCACCTATAACTTCTCCACCTGAATATGCTGAATCACCGCCACTTCGGGATTGAGGGATTTCATTATCTGAAACTGGTAGACCGGAAAGCCGAACAATCGATGCTAACTTCCAGTGGCCAAGTTGGTTGTCTGCGTTAAACCCAGAGTTCTTAAGCAATGGGTCGTCACCAGGCGTCCAGTTCGGAGCCATGTTCACCCAAGAATTTGCATCCCCCTTAAGAATACCAGCAAAAACTGCGCAGAGGATTCTTGATCCTAGTGCTCCTAATATTTCGCCGCCCTGTTTTACTTTAGCCTCCTTAAGAATGTAGTACCAAAGCGCTTCAAGGTCTTGCTTCTCGTCCAGATCTAACGGCTCAAGTCCGACCTCGACTGCGACATCCGGGCCGGATGGCAGTTCCATACGTACTCCACGTAGTAGATTACGTGCTGCGAGGGCACTAGAAAAGTCGCTAGATTCCCCCGGTAAATTCGTTAGAGACTTTGAAAGCACTGTATCGATTTTTCGTGCATGTTGTGGAAATGGATCTTTTGAAGACTCCATTTGCAGGAACCAATCCCACTGTACACCCCGACGCTTACTTAGAGCACGGAACCCTCGTAGATCTTCATTGTTTTCGTCGCTATCAAATAGTGGAATAAAGTCTTTAATCCCCGCTGCCTCGGAATTGTTGGTTTGATATTTGTTGCGAACCAAGGAGTGACCGAAACGATAAACTGCTACAGAGAATTCCACAGGTATGAAAGGCTCATTCTTCCAGTTGTAGATTTCTTGTAAACCCAATTTCCACAATCCGTTACCACTACGTTTAAGCGCTACTTTGTGCACATCTTGTAGCGTTACAAGCGTGAGAAAATCATTCCAAACAACCCATTGATACAACCAGCAGAGCGTTCGTCGAGCTAGACTGAAAAGAACCATTCCATCCTTAGAACCATGAATTTTTTTGGCTCGGTCGACAAGTTTGTTATGAGCCAAAATAAAAGCGAGATGCATCTGTGCAACAACAGCGTTCTCGTCGTTGCGCATGTCACCTATAATTGCGCGCTCGTCACTGTTGCGCGGCAAATCAAAAAAATTAGTATCCAGAATTCTATCTCCAACTAGCATCTTTCCAGTAAATTTTTGCTTTGAAAGTTCTCCTTCGTGTTCGTATAGGTAAGGTTGGTCTACTGGTCCACGACCGTATACGCAATCTAGGTCTAATCTGGGCGTGCGAAAGTTGTGTATGTTTTCAGGATCAACATCGGTTTGGCTCCATGGTGTGACATCCAGTGTCAGATCGTGATCGATGAATTGACCAAAGTAAGTGTAACCAGCAGGAATTTTACTGTTATTTGTGTCTGGATTTGTGCTCTCAATCATGTTGCCTTTGACGAATTCTAGAAAGTACTGTTCGAGATTTTCATCCAGTATTCCGTTTGGCCGCCAAGCTTGAGAGTGAAACAATCTACCGAATTTTCCATAATAGAACTTTGATCGCGGTACCACATAGTAGTGTCTATTGGTTGAATGGCTCATTTTGTGTCTCCTCTTTGTCTTGTGGGCACCTCTATAAACCCTGATATCTTAGGGCTACCGGGAGCCAAATGAAAAATTTTGTGAACTTTCGCACATTGCGGTCTTCAATTTCGAGATTTTGAACATATTTCACCGATTTTGGGTGAAAACAGCCAGAAATTTCCGTTATTTCTTGACTTCGTAGAAAACTCGATTTTTGGGATTTCATTTTTTAATTTTATCATCATCTTACAAGCGTCCATGCTGAAAAACAGCGATGTAGTGCCCTCATTAAAATAAAACTTGCATATCAGAGACCTTTTCGAAATCGGTAAGTTATTGATTTTTCGCGCGAATCGCCGAGCTTGAAAATTTGTTTACCTCACAAAATAGCCTGAAATACCGCTTTTTCGGCGTTTTTACGCGGTAAAGGGAAAATTTCACCCCAATTCCAAAGCCCCCTCAGCAACCGATTCCTGAGCTGCCTGATCCTACTTATCCTATTGTTTTAATTAATAAATAAAGCCACAAGCAACTGCTCCATGATATAATTCAGTTAAAAATTCATTCAATCACTAACTGATTATCCATTCAACAAGAGGTTCTGCTCATGGCTTTCGTCAATTATGATCTATTCTGGGAAAATGATCTAGACCATTGCGAACTCGAAAGACTTCGAGGCATCTTCACACAGCTCGATTTTTCTCAAATCGTCTGCCAAATCCGCACTCACCGAAACCGCAAAGGACGTCAGGACTGGCCCATCGAAGCCATGCTGCAGGCGCTTTTCGCAATGATTGTCCTGCAGCATCGAAGTGTTGTCTCATTGCGCCGGGAACTGAAAAGAAGTAAGTGTTCAGTGTGGGTGTGATTGTAGCGGATTGCTGCCGGAATTGGAGTTTGAAACGCTGAGTGTTGCGACTGTTGCGCTTCAGGCATTGAGGATTTCACGCCAGTTTTTCTGCAGCGGTCTTAACCAAACATCCTTGATCGGCAGTGCATATTCATTGAATCGGTCCATTTTTCCGCGGCCTTGGGGTTCACCTGCCAGCGTCCAGTTGGCGGCACGGTAACAAATTCCGGCAAAACGCGGTTTCTCGCAAAATGTCTCAAGCAAAACCGGCGTGACCGCATAGCGTTGCTGCCCGCCATCAGGCTTTCGCCACTCCAGATGCTCGCAACACGCGTTTGGCGTGTTCGTTGCGATTGACGCTTTCGGCAGCACAGCGCCGGATCCATCGAATCTCTTGTTCGGTGAAATCCCGCCCGCAGCAACGCATCAATCTGTCGCCGCTCACGGCGGCATTGACCAATTACTCCAAGGCAGCCATGGCTTCAGGTCTGACGGCGCTCCACCAGCCTCGGCACACGCCAAAAGATAACCCTTCAGCCACTTGCGCTCGTCAATCCCATTCATCCGCAAGGTCGCAAACACCGACTCCATGCAACCGAGCAACGCCGCCGCCGCTTCGGTTTTTGAGCCATACGACATCTTGCGCACCGTCACCATTGGGCGTAGCCACCTTTCGATCAGATTGTTATCCATGCTCACCCAAGGACGACCTGCAAATACCCGCAAGCCTCTTTCAAACTTCACCAGCCTCGATAGCCCTTCATGTTTCGGTGAATCACAGCCCACAGCTTCAAGCTGACGCTTGGCCAAGGCGAAAAACTCATTCAGCTCATCCGCCAAGCGCTTGTCGGCTTTTTCATACAACGCATCTTGAGCGCTCAATTCCACATCGGAATCGAAATAACGCAAACGCCGTTTGTTCAACCAATACAACTTGCCGATGCGTCTGACCCAGGCCTCTGACCAGCGACCCAGTTTCTTGTCACCGCGCTGTGCATTCACGAAATCACGCCGCGCATGGACCCAAATATGTTGCGTGCAACATTTTTGGGTATATGTTGCGGTGCCGGTTATGTTGCGGTGATTCGATTTTCCATTGTCTGACCAAGGAATAGCCGGAATCTCCGCAACATAATTTTTTGCGTTCACAATGATTTCAGGAAGGCCATCAGCCCTTTGTCCTCCTTCCATGGCTTGCTTGGCCCCGGTTCGGCCGCATCGCACAGAGCCAACGCCTTGGCTTTCATTTCGAGATTGATCTCGGCATAGATGTTGGTTGTATTGAGACTTACATGACCGAGCCATGCGCGGATCGTGTTGAGTTCCACCTCCGCACACACCAAGGTGCAGGCTGCCGAATGCCTTATTACATGGGGGGTTATTTTCCTCCCGCTCAACGTCGGCACGCTGGCCGCGCAACGCTCGACAAGGCGATAGACTCCAAACCGGGTAAAGGGTCTTCGGTACCTGCTGAGGAAGACAGGATCACGGGCTGTACGGCCATCCACCAACTCCGCCAACACGCGTTCGGTACGTGGCCACAGCGGGCATTGGCGGATCTTCCGGCCCTTCCCATGCAGGGTTGCAAGAGCATGGCCGCCATCAGGGTGACCGACTTGCAAGTCGCCCACCTTGAGCTCTGTCGCTTCGGAGGCACGCGCTCCGGAGTTGTAGAGAAACAGCAGGAGAGCAAATTCAATCCGGCCCTGCAGTGTCTTCTGGTCGGGAACAGCGAGCAAGGCGTCCATCTCGTCCTGCGTCAGCCAGGTGATCGGTTGTGGCGCTGCTTTCTTCGACGGAATCGCTCGGATTTGGCCGCACCATTCGACATGGGCCGGGTCACGGCTCGCCACAAAACGGGCAAACGCACGAATGGCCGTCAGGCGCTGGTTGCGGGTCTGCACGGAACACCCGCGGTCCTCTTCGAGATGGGCGAGGAACTGCAGCACCCGCCTGGGCGTGAGGTCACGGACGGCCAACCGATCCACCGGTTTCCTGACCCTGCCGCTCACAAACGGCAACAACAGGGCAAAGGTATCCCGGTAACTGTCTCGGGTATTGCGGGCCAGGTTGCGCTCGGTCACGATGTGTTCGGAAAGATAGCGCCGGAGCCACGGGCCCAGTGTAAGGATCTCACGCATCGTTCCCTCCGTTTACATAGCGGTCGTAGCGCAGCGAAGCCTGCTGTAGCAGTTCCGGTGTTGTTTTTCAGATAAAAACAACACCTGCACCAAGCCTTCGACATCGTGCGCACCGAACCCTACGGCCATGTCGCCGCGGTGCTCGGCAGCCTGAACAACTGCGGTCTGGAATCGGTTCTCGCCACCAAGCGCAGCCGCATGCGCGATCTGGCGGTGGCCCTGATCGCGACGCGCATCCTCAATCCGAAATCCAAGCTGGCCACGGCCCGCGGGCTGAGCTCGAGCCCCCTGCGTGCGCTGTCCGAAACGCTCGGGCTCGGTGCGGTGGACGAAAACGACCTGTATGAGGCTCTGGACTGGCTCGGGAAGCGCCACAGCGACATCGAGCGGCGCTTGGCCAAGCGCCACCTGCAGGAAGGGTCGCTGGTGCTGTATGACGTCTCGTCGACCTGGTTCGAGGGCGAGCGGTGCCCGCTGGCGGCGTACGGACACAGCCGCGACGGCAAACGCGGCAAGAAGCAGATCACCTTCGGCGTGCTGTGCGCGCGCGACGGCTGTCCGGTGTCGGTGGAGGTGTTTGCCGGCAATGTCGGCGACCCGTCCACGGTGGCGGCGAAAATCCACCAGTTGCGCCCTACCTGTAGGGCACAAATTGGACTTGACAAATGATATGTCTGTGCTTTACACTTCATTTTTATGTATGTGCAAAGCCAGATTCACAGCCAGCTGTCGTCTCCCCGGGGCCTTGAGCAGGTCCAGTCGCTACTGAGCTCGGAGACTTTCGAAACCCGCACCGCGGTTGGGCGTGCGGTGTGCGAGCTGTTTGACTTCAAGGACGCCGGCGGTCAGCTTCAGCAGGCCAGCTGCATGAAGTCTCTGCGCCGACTGGAACACTCGGGGCAGGTGATGCTGCCCGAGTCGCGCGGCGGTGGCAGCCGCGGTCAGGCTCGGGGAACGGGCGAGCCGGTGCCGCCTGCACAGCAGGTGCCGGGACGGGTTGATCAGCTGTCGGGGCTACGCTTGACGCGGGTCGCTGACCGGCCGCAGCGCCAGCTGTGGAATGAGCTGATGGCGCGCGAGCATCCGCGCGGCGCGGCGGTTCATGCGGGCTGTCAGCTACGCTATTTCATTGAGTCAGACCATGGCATACTGGGCGGCTTTGGCTTTGCGGCATCGGCCTTGACGTTGCGGGCGCGCGACCAATGGATGGGCTGGGATGCGGCGCAGCGCGGGATGCATCTGCACCGGGTAGTCGGGCTGAGCCGGTTTTTGATTCGCCCGCAGGTGCGCTGTGCGAACCTGGCTTCCAAGGCGCTGGGGATGGCGCTGCGGCGTCTGCCGGCTGATTTCGAGCGCTGCTATGGCTACCGGCCGTTTCTGGTGGAGACTTTCATCAACCCGGTATGCTATGATGGGGCCTCGCTGCGGGCCTCGAACTGGACGCATGTGGGCCAGACCGCCGGGCGGGGGCGGATGTCGTCTGCGGGTGCCGCGGCAGCGGTGAAATCGGTGTATCTGTATGAAGTGGAGCGTGGCTGGCGAGACCTTCTGGGGGTGGCGGACCCGTTTCGGATTGCGCCGCGCGGCGCAGGTGAGGGTTTGGACAGTGAACAATGGGCAGACCATGAATTGGGCGCGGCCCCGCTGGGGGACAAGCGCTTGAGCAAGCGGCTGGTGAAAAGCGCGTCGCTGCAGGCGGCGGCGCCGATGTCGTCGTTTCCGGCCGCGGCGGTCGGCGACAAGGCGGCGGTCTATGGACATTACCGCTTGATTGATCAGCCGGCCGACTCGGAGGTGACCCCGTGCAACATTCTGGCGCCGCACCGCCAGCGCACGCTGGCGCGCATGCAGGGCTGTGCTGAGGTGCTGTGCGTGCAGGATGGCACCGACTTGAACTTCGCCGATCATGGCGAGTGCAAGGGCATGGGGCTGATCAGCCGCAACAAGTCATCCATGGGCACGCTGGGGATTCACATGCACTCGCAGCTGGTTTTGAACGAGGCTGGGGTGCCTTTGGGGGTGCCGCACATCCAGTATGATTCGTTGCCGAAAGACGGCCGGCGCGAGGCGGATGAGAACAAGATGGGTCGCTGGCGTGCGGGGCTGCGGGAATGTTCGGCGCTGGCGGCGCAGCTGGATGGGGTTCGGGTGGTTTCGGTCATGGATCGGGAGGGCGACAGTTTTGAGCTGTATGCGCTGGCCCGGCAGCTGGGCAATGTGGAGGTGCTGACTCGGGCGGCTAAAGACCGGGTGCTGGGTCATGAGTGGGCGCCGCGTGATGGCAAGCGGGTCAAGCAGGCCGTGAAGCTGTTCGACAAGGTGCGCGGTGCGACCTGTGGCGGCGAGCTGGAGATTCACATGGGGCAGCAGTCGGCGCGGCGTCCAAGCCGCGGTCAGCCAGGCAAGGTCAGGCGGGAACAGCGCACGGCGGCGGTTGAGCTGCGCTGGATGCCGCTTGAGCTTCCGGTGCCGGTCAAGGCGACACATCTGAAAGGCGAGTCGCCGGTCAAGCTGAATGCGGTGCATGTGCTGGAGCCCTCGCCGCCGGCCGGCTTGGAGGCGGTGGAGTGGCTGCTGCTCACCACATTGCCGGTGGATTCGTTTGAGCAGGCGGAACAGGTGATTGAGCGCTACCGGCTGCGCTGGCGGATAGAGGACTGGCATCGGGTTCTGAAAAGCGGTTGCAAGGTGGAATTCCTGAGCCATCGGAGCTGCGACCGGATTGAGCGTGCGGTGACCATCAAGGCGGTGATTGCGTGGCGTCTGGCTGCGATGGTGCTGATGGGCCGGGAAACGCCGGAACTGCCGCCTGAGGTGCTGTTCAGCGACATTGAAATCGCCGTCTTGGAAGATTTCGCCCGGGACAATCGCCTGGCCGAGCCTGATGATCTGGGCACGGCGGTGCGAACCATGGCGATCATGGGCGGCTATCTGAACCGGCGCAAAGACCCGCCGCCGGGATACAAGAAGATCTGGGAGGGATACACTCGGCTGTCCGCCATGGCACAAGCCTATGAGCTGATGGTCAGACTTGGCCCGGAGGGCGGAATTTATCGGTTAATGCGTCCAGACTAGACTTATGTATAAAAGGTAGGTTGCGCCAGCTGTTCGCACTGCGTCAGGTGGTGCTGGTCGGCGACCGCGGCATGCTCACCTCGGCGCGCATCCGCGAGGATCTCAAGCCAGCCGGCTTGCAGTGGATCAGCGCGTTGCGTTTCACGTCCATCCGCGCACTGGTGGAGGATGGTGCGCTGCAGCCATCACTGTTCGATGAACGCGACTTGGCGGAAATCACCTGCGAGGAGCTGTTTCCGGGCGAACGGCTGATGGTGTGCCGCAATCCGATTCTGGCACAGCGTCGCACCATACGGCGCCAGGAACTGCTGGCGGCCACCGAAGCCAAGCTGGAGCAGATCGTGCAAGCCACCGGCCGCGAAAAACGCCGGCTCAAGGGAGTGATCCCCATTACCCGGCGCGTTACCCAGGTGCTCGGTTCTCACAAGATGGCGAAACACTTCACCGTGGACATCTGCGCCGACAGCCTGACCTGGCAGCGCAACCAGGCGCGCATCGACCAGGAAGCGGCGCTGGACGGATTCTACGTGGTGCGAACCAATGTCGCCGAAGCGGACATGGACCGCGCCGAGGTGGTGCAGGCCTACAAGGGACTCAGTGCAGTCGAACGTGCCTTTCGCACCATGAAGACCATCGATCTGAAAGTGCGACCGATTTACCACTACTCGGCGCATCGGGTGCGCGCCCACGTGCTGCTTTGCATGCTGGCCTACTACGTTGAATTTCACATGCGAAAGGCCTTGGCGCCGATCCTGTTCGATGACCCTTATGGGGCTGCGCGCAGCTCGCCGGTGCAGCCCGCCGTGCGTTCGCCTGCGGCGCTTGACAAGGCTGCCGCGGATGGCGCCTTGACGGTGCACAGCTTCCGCACCCTGCTTGAAGAGCTGTCGACCGTGGCCCGGCAACGGGTGAAGCCGAAGGCTGCCGGCACGCCCGAGTTCGACATGATCACCGTTCCCAATCCGCTGCAGGAGAAGGCTTTTGAATTACTGAACGTGCGAGCGCTCGCAAAACCAACCGGACGTGGACAGTAAACGGAAGTAGGTTTTTTTCGTTTTTTCAACGATAACAGAGACATATCGTCATTTGCTGGCTGGAACTTCGGTTTAACATAAAAATGAATAAAGGGCAATAGCGTTATTCACTCCTGCAATAGGTAATCAATATCCTGCTTACCCCTGAAAGTCATCCAGCGATGAGCAAGCGGTAGGTCATGGGTTTAGTCCGTGCGGCGCTTTGGATAAAGCGTGAGAAAATTTCTGGGGTTGACAACGGCGATTGTAACGCCTAACGTGATTGTGGTCGAATTTGCGATAGATTCCGGTGATCACGCACTTGATTGATGAGATGGACTCCCCACTTTACATCGGCGAAGAAATCAACGATGCTGATCTGCTCCTGTACAGGTGCTCAAAGGCACAAACTTCCCACTGGGTCTCCATCGCAGCAAACGATCGGGGCACAAATCTTCCCTCGGTGCTCCAGGCACAGGAACCCATTGGTGCTCCCGATCGTGCGTCCAACCCGGTCCAGATTGGACCAGATGTTCGAAAATATTTTACATGGTCCTGTTGTTGAGTTTCCGATCCAGCAATCCGCCCTTCGCTAAGCTTCAGGCGGAATGCTGGATCAACGCGAAGACTTTCGAATATACACCTATGAATGGTACAGGAGCCCATTTCATCAATTTGAGCATTTGTTCGCGAACCGTCGTAGGCGTGTCATGTACTCGGGGCCCGTGACCGGTGCGGATGCGACTGCGGTCCTTATCGAAATTCCAGTCCAGCATGCAATGCACTGACTCGATGCTCCAGTGCCCGTGGTTGTCTTTGAGAAACTACTCGACATCTGCCTGTTCGGCACTTAAGCTCTCGATTCCGCACGCATATTCCCGCCAGCCTTTACGGTGCTTGTTTTTGTATTCGACAATCCGTTCCACCATGAACGCCTGCCCGACATGTGGAAATTCAAGATACTCGCTAAGCTTCGATTTCACCCAGGTCCTGCGGCTCTCAATGCGCCCGTGCTCAGGGTCGTTTTGCTCATGATCGGGTTCGCCGGGCGACTCAAACCACAGCCGTACATCGTACAGCAGGGTCGGCTAATTTTCTTTCGCCGTGAAGTGGCAGTGCGCACCGCGCCCGCTAGGTATTCAGCAAACGTCCGCTGTGTATGTAGCGCATCGGCCGTGACACTATGACGCCGCATCCGTGATGACGGCTGGCCGATCAATACCGCCTACCGGCATCAAGATACCCCACGGATAGGGTGGCTTTGCAGATCTTTGATATTGATAGACGACTACTCTCGGCAGGTTTCGCTTGTCGTAAAGCCTACCGAATCGAAAGGCGACGCTGTTCTGAGCGGCAAGAAAGAGATGAATACACTCAACACCTCGATTCCCTAAACCGACCACGGAATTTAGAAATTGTGCGCCAAGGACACATTGTTTCTCCTCAGACCAGTGGCAGTCTGGGGACCCACCTTCAAGATCCAGTGTAACAAAAGGAATTTCTCCAACTTTGGCTCGGACGTCACACCGCATAATGCTATACGAGACGGACACTGCCAAAGCGACCTGCCGCGTATCAACCGGTATGTCATCGAAACCTGTGCACTTGAAACGCTTGCCGTCATCCGAACCATCTAGTTCACGCCAACCTCCAACATGTCGATTCCAGTCGAAGATGACAACCGCACGCTCGTCGTCGAGTAGAACGCCTGTCAGAAATGTGAACGGCACCGGTGCAAGTCCGCCGTAAACATACGTGAGATCGCGGCGGTCTAATCCATTTTCTCGCCGCTTCAGATCGGTAGGCAACGAAATCAGTTTTTCGAGCACCACTTTCGGCGCCACAATTTCACCATCCTTTATACCCTGACGCATATCAACGAGGACGTGTTCTCGATGCCCTTTCATGCTTTCGGGAATTGCTGCAATGAGCGAGGCGCCACCAGCATCACGCAAGCCCCGCGCTTCGACAACCACGATCTTCTTTCGTTCGAGACGTTGTCGCTCTGCCCTGTAACGAACAACTTCCCAGCCGAGTCCGAATAATATCAGGAACAACCCGACTCCACACACTGAATAGACCAGAAGTATCGGCACACCGCCAGCACTGTCAAAACTCACATCAAGCTGACCATCCCCAAAGGGGATTGACACATTCAGCAACCAACCTGAACCAAAACCGAATGCCGTACACACCAGTCCCGCCCGCATAATTAAGAGTGCCGGGGAACGCCGACGAAACACCCAGTCGATCAGCGGCCTAATGAAGTGCCTAAACAAAGTCCTCATTGACTACCCACTACTGCAGTTAACGGTAACATTTCTTCGCTATACAGTGCGGGAAAGCGAAATGAAACACCGTTTGCCACTGATCGTGGACACTCTCTCCAAGAACAGGCTACCTGAAACGGTATGAATCGGGACATTATCGTTCACTCCCATTGAGAATACGGTTGATTTGCTTCTTGAGTTTATCCGGAAAGACTAACTTCTCTTCTGCACACTTTCTGAGGCAGTATTCAAGCGCCAAATTCAGATCATGATAGCGCGTAGAAGGCGTATGATGGGAGTGTAGGTCACGCATCATCGGGCCATGACACTTCCGCATCTTACGTCCGCTACCGCACGGACAAACATGATGACCCCGATACCCATGTTCGTAGAGAAAGCAAACGAAAGTCAATGCAGTGACTTCATCATCCAGATTCAACATGTCAGCGTAATACTGAATAATTCCTTCACCACCGTGCTTCTGCTCGCCGAATGGATGCTCACCATACTCTTTCCAGTGGCAATAGCCATAGAAATATGGAACGACGAGCCTATTGACAAAGCCTAAGAGCGACGGTTGCTGCGCAAAAATTCTTCGCATTTCGACCGGAACCCCCAGACACAATGTCCCGTCCGTAAAGAGATGCTCGTAATCGCTGTCGATTTTCCCGCCTTTCTCGCTGACCCTAGGCAACTCGTCCGCGTATGCGTCCGAGATCAACATTTCAATTTCGAAACTGTCAGTTATCGCCGCAAGACCATCGGGTTCTGCCTCAAAGAGCAGAGTTCCGGATAGGACAACCTCGCACTTATTCTCAGTGGTCTTTTTCAGTTCCTTGTGAACCTCCAATAGCTCTTCAATCTCGACCGCCAGTTCCGTCACTTATGCTTCACATGATGTTCGGCGGTTGTAGAACTCGCCCAAGGTTTGGCAGGCGTGGAAATGTGTATCTTTGGCGGGGTGAATGCTGCTGCTGCCGGCGTGGACACGATCAGCCCAATGTAACTCGATACGACCGAAGCACCAAGCACCGCCGCAAGCCGGCTACGCACCGTTTCCGGACGGTCTGCGTTCAGGATATCAATCAGATCTTCATTCAAAGCTTCCACCCACGAGAAAAATTCACGCGCACGCGCATGGCCGTTCTCGTGCCAGCGGTCCGCAAAATTCTCCTCTGAATTCACTGGATTGGCGATGTACCATTTGCCGTCCTGTGTCCGTGAAATTAGGCCGGATGCAACACGAGTCGAGTGAACAGTTCCATCTTTGACAAGCCCTGCATAGTCGTGAAGTTTCGAGACAATTTCGGTCAATGCGGTAAAGACATCCGACTCCCCATTGTAAAGTTGCGCGGCTAGTGTCGTAATGATGATCGAAATCGGCGCGTAATCGTTATTCCTTCCATTGTTGAATTTCGAGTCCCGGTGCCGCTTCATTATCTGAATCGAACGCTGAAGAGGCGTGTGGACCAGCTGATCTGGAACCTCGTCAACCGACGCATAAATTGTGGAGGCGCGGGATTGTATGGATCGTCTTTGTTCATTCAGAACCTGGTAGAATGCTTCCCGGTTCCTATCATCGAACCAGTTACCGTACCCTTTTGGATTGCTCGCTGACCAGTCGTAACTATTGCCCTGCTTGTTGGTAATTGCAATGGAGGCGTCGGAGACGTGACGCGGATCCGGCACCGATGGTAATACGTCAAGATGGAAACCGATGCCGTCCTGCTCCGCATATACAAGCGTCCAGCACCGTTTCCCTTCTTCGTCAAGTAACTTGCGGTACCTGCCATGCTCGTAAAGACGATTCCAGACCATTTTCTTCACGGAGCAGGCGTCGGTTAGGTGTTTAAAAATGAGCAATTCGCAAACAAGGTCGATGTCGTAATCGGCCTCAACACCGTCTCTAATCGGTCGTACGACCGTACCCAAGCGAAATTAACCCTGCGGGTATATTCTTGGGGTGCCATAGCTCCCGGAATACTGACCTTCTTCTAACCAACACCCGACAGCCTCGTAGCGGTCCACCGCGTCCTGATACTTGCTTGGCGGAATATCGATTTCTTCCGCGACCTTCTCTAGAAACTTAGAATACTTTCCTGTGTCAATTGTCATGACATTCCTCGTTGATTAGTTGGCGATTTGAACCTTGTGCCTTCAATTCATTATCGAAGAAAATGGGCTCAAGGCACAATGCGACATGGCTGGATTTCCTGCGAGGAGACGCTCATAAACTAGACGGTTCGGTTTGAAATGGTCGGCTAATTGTTTGATTTTTCATGTCCAGAATATGGCACGTTTTTCGTCTGATTTCAGAAATTTATGAAAGGTGCCTTCTTTATTGTTGGGATACAACGAATCGATAACCCCTATGAGGACCCGCGCAACTTGCCGAGCGATCGCCTGCGGGGTTTGACCAAGCTACCGCGAAGACTATCGGGGCTGACGCCCTGACGATGCACAGTTTCCGCACCCTGCTCGAAGAGTTGGCGACTATGACCCGACTGTGGGTAAAAAACAACAGTTGCCGGCACGCCCGAATTCGACATGATCATCGTTGCCGAATCTGCTGCGGAAGAAAGAGTTTGAACTGCTGAAAGTGCCGCCGTTCGCAAGGCCAACAGGATGTGAACAGTAAACGAAAGTAGTCTTCTCGTTTCTTGACGATAATACATACTAGTCATCGCTTTTTGGCTGGAACTTCGAATCAGGCACGTCACCGTGTTAGACTCCGAGGCGCACTACTTCCCACTGTATCTCAGAATCCGGCATGTCGGGGTAAGCAACACAATTTGTATTTTTTGCCGCTTCCACACGAACACAGCTGATTTCTTCCCAAATTTGCTTTGTACTCATTAAACTCACGTACACCTTGCCGGTCGTGCGAGTATTCTCCGCAGGGTGGGATTTTTTCAAATTTCTCGTAGTATGCCTGCCAAACGAAAAAGGGAAACACTTTGCTATTCACGAATTCACTTAATGTTTCGTCTTCCCTTTTAGAAAATATACCCAAGCAACAACTCCCATCATTTGGATACAAATGCAAATCAATAATCTGTTTGCCTAGCTTCTTTGCCAATCGTTGAATTCGCCCCGCTGTTTCAAACACTCTTGGTGGGTAAAAATGGAGGTCTATCTCAATCTCATAAACATCCTGAACACAGCCATCGCCTGAAGAACACGGAACTATTTCCCAATAGGTGTTTTTCTTTCTGCCCGAACACTTGTACTCAGCTCTAAAATCGATCTCCCCTCGAATATTCCCGTTTTTGTAGAATAAATTCGGAAACCAGATATTTATAGCCTTCAGTTCTGTATCGCTGTATTCAATCACTAGTTGAATATGGCTTAGTAGCAACAGCTTTTGGAGAATTTACGCTGATTCCGACTCCAAGTCCTGCAGCGGCAGACACGGATGATTCAACAGTCTTCAGTTGGCCAAATTTGTCGCCGAACAGTTCCCGCCAATTCTTTACACTCTTGTTATGGTCCTTTTCATCAAAAGCACAATTGATCTTTTTGTTGTAAGTGTTAAATTTGTCGCGGAAATTTGCATACTTGCTTTGATCCCACTTTCTGTTGAAATCTTCCTCAGACAAGACTGGATTTTCGATTATCGGCATTGTCGGATGTTCCTGAAGAAAATCGTTCATCCTGTTCGACAATGTTTTCAGAGTCGTGGGCAAATCACAAAAATCTTTCGAATTCGTGTCGAATTCACTAACCTGATTTCCGATCAGTGTCGTCAGTAGAATTGATTTGATCGAGAAGTTGTCTTTGTGGTCACGAAGAAACTTGAAAATACGAATTGACTTTTTCAGGAAATTTCCGCCGACTACTCTGTTCTTGTCTGCCAACCATTTCTTGTAGCCGTCTCCATCTGTCCGTTCGTACTCTTTCTCCGTTCTGTTGCAAATATATTGGCTATTTCCGTATTCGATACAGGGAACAACATCAATGTGAAAGTCGCCGACATAGTTGATGGTAACGCATCGAGAATTTAGTTTGGATTTGTCCTTGTATACTCCATTGCTTTGAAATACGTCATACACATCCTTGACATAGTCCGTGCCGTACTCATCAGGGTCGAATTCATCGTCTTTAATGAAAACAAGAATATCCGCATCAAACTCATCATTTTCGTGGACAGGCTTGATGATCGTCCCATGTGCGTAGGATCCTTGGGGGCTTATTTTACGGTAACCGTCCAAGTTAGCACTAAGTGCGTCTTTGATTGCGTCAACACTTTTTTCCAACCTATCCAACCTTGATTGGTTCAAGTTGATGTGTTCCTTTAGAAATTCATTAAAAAAATTTTCGTGTTTCATAATGTTTCACCATTGACTTTGTACTCGAATTCTTTCATGAGCCTATCTCCTTAGTTGTAGGTTGCGTTTGGGCTAGTTGTCTGATTGGACTACGAAAGCTTTTTGAATATAGATAATAAATATACATCATTTCAATTATTAAGAAATCAAATGTTGTCCATACAAACAACATTATAATTGCTCGATAAGGATTGTCAAGGGGTTTCGAATTTTATTTTATGAAGAAATACGAGTTCACTTCATATTCAGCAATCGGGCAATCTCCGCGAGAATTCGATAGTATTCCATCGGTTAATCCTATCGAGTCACGAGGGTGATTGTGGCTGGAATCGTATCGGAACTTCTGAGTTTCGCTGTAAAATTCTACAATTATCGGATAATACTCGTATCAGATGGCGAAATCGGCGCACTCAATGCATCCGTTCCACTGGGATGTTCTCGACAGCAGCACGTAAAGCGGGATTCCAAATTGATGTCCGTCGTGTTCGAACTCAGTCTAAAACTCGCTGCTGCGTACTTAACCAACCACTACAATACCTTCGATTGTTGAGTAAGGGATTGCGTACGCGCACACATATAAAAATTTGTTTAGTACCGAGCACTCGATTGCCCGCAAGGGTGACAATCCACCTCATTCAAGGGTGCATTTCGGGGAATATTGCTACCATATTCTCAATTACTGTAACTATTAGATTTCACCTGAGGAGAAAGCTCAATGGCTCAAACTGCAATGGGATTATTGCTAAGACGACTACGCGCTGAGCGAGGGTTATCTCTTCGAGAGGTGTCTCAGCTTGCCGGTGTAGACCATGCGTACGTTTATCGATTGGAAACCGGTGCGAAAGAATCGCCATCGGAAGAGGTATTGTCGAAACTGATTCGGACCTTGAAGGCGCGGTCGCGAGAAGCCAAAATGCTTCATTATCTGGCCGCCCATACCGAAACTGATGTTGAACTCGTAGCAAAAGCTCTAAAGGACCCAACAATAAGCTACGAGATTTTCGCGTCAGCCGCAGGAGCCACATTTCGAGGCAATGCACGCCCTGACTATGCAAAACTATTTACACGGGTACGTAGAATTCTGGAAGAGGATGATGATCGTGGATGAAATCTCTGTAGTGCTGGAAGCCCGCAAATTTGTCAACAAGGTAGATCCAAGATCGGTACCCGTTCCCATCCAAGCATATGTTCATCATATAGGGGCCGTTGTACATCGTCAGACTGAGCTTGAACTGGATGAGCCTGGTTGGTCTTTCAACAACAGTGGCAAACACTACATTTGTGTCAATTCGAAGGATAGCTCAGAACGCCAAAATTTTACTATCTGTCATGAAATCGCGCACATAGTGCTGGAGCTTCCATCCGATCACAATGCAACACCATCGTGGAGTTACGCCAGTAAGTCTAAAAATGAGATTTTCTGCGATATGTTTGCTTCCGAGCTTCTTCTTCCTTACAAGTTATTTCGACCACAAGTTGACAAAGCAAGTATTTGCCTAGCAGCAGTAGATGACCTAGCACGACGCTTTGCAGCATCCACTATGGCAACAGGTTCGCGGTTTGCGGTTTGTTCTCACGTACCTTGTGCATTTGTCCTGTCGGAGAAAGGGATTGTGAGATACGCCTCTAGATCAACCACGTTGCGAGATTCAAATGCCTGGGTATCGCCTCGGATTCCTTTGCCAAATGGATCAGTTGCGAAGCGGAAACGCGCAGAAATCATTTGCGATAGTCCAGAAGAAGTAGAAGCCGATATTTGGTTCAGTAACTGGGATCGTGGAGGCGTGCTACTCGAAGACTCTAGGCATCTCAGCCGGTGGGATCAAACCGTATCGTTGCTTTGGTTCAAAGAAGAAGAAGTGCCACCGATAGAGACAGATCGGAACGAAAGAGAAGAACAAGAGTTTGGATTGGCGGAACTAGACGGAATTCTCACATGGCCCGACAAAAGGCGTAGAAATTAGTTGCCTTCACAACGAGTAGCTTCAAGAGACGGCAGTCTGACAATTGGTAGAGCTACAGCAGTTGCCAGTGCAGATTGAAGTTTCCTACTTGGAATAGTTGCGAAAGTTAGTTGTGAAGGTTCAGATTTCCGACTTTGAAATGTCTGATGTAATTTCAAGTATTCATCAGCACACTCTTCTCAAGCATGGCAGTGTATGAGACCCAACAATGGCGAGTAAAAATGGGAGGTTCAGGTAATTCACAATTGATCATCTTCCAACGGTTAGAGCGTTCACGCCCTTTAAAATCCAAAAAATTTGACGTGCACCCTCCTCCAGTACATTCAGTCACGGTAAAATATTAGGATAACCTGTGTCTGAAGGCTAATGTTGCCTTTGTCACGGCTTCAGTGAATGGTACAGGTTACCTAAGAAGATATAGCTTTCGATATGCAAAGAAAATAGCATATTTCCCTCAGTGGGCTGGGAAATCCACTACACACCCTGCACCGTGCAATTTGTTCGAAATAATCAAATATACTCTTTTCTGCAAAATTTTCATCCCCTGCAAAAGCCGGGATGGCAGTATTTCCCACAATCCTATCATCCTGCTGTAAAACACCAGTTTCTTTCAACTCCGCCTCAAATCTCTCTTGGTCATCGGGGCTGAATTCGTTCCACTGTTCTGCATTGACAAATAAATCAGTCATAATTGTTCCTCGTTAATGCTATTCGAAAAATTAATTAGTGCCCGCACGAAAACGCTGTACCAGATTGAAATAAATAAGAAAAAAGCAATTACGACGAGCGAAGATTGGTCCGACAGTAGTAAATATAGCAAATACCAGGTCACCAAGGCTAAAAACAGCAAATCTTCGTAGGAAAACACCATGAGAGAAGTAGAATCTATCCAGGTTGAGCTCGGAGCGCCATTCATCAAGGATATTCAGATTGATGCGAGAACGCGTGATGACATTCCGGAACTGATGCGAGGTTTGCAGCATATCTACACCGATAAACCGACTCGCGACCAAGTCTTCGAGCTGTTGAATGCACGGTGAAGCCGAACACCGTTCACGAAACGGGGGTTATGTCCGATAATTCCTGTAAAAGTGAAAACGAAGAAACAGAATGTGAGGCACTCAAAGAGATATAAATTTTGAACTAAACAACTGTTAATTGATAACTCAAGGAGTGTCTCACAATGTCAAGAATAAGTCCAAGCGAGCAGAATAATCAAGCGTTAAGGGAGATGTTTGAACAGGAATTTGAGTCAGGCGCCGGCAGTGCTGCATCGAAACGGTTACGAGCCGGGTACAGGAAAATTGTTGAAAATTCAACAGTTGCTGGAGTATGGCTTACAACATCTGGAGTAGTGGATCTGGATTTAGTTGTAAACAAAAGTGACATGCTTTCCGATTATGCAGAATCTCTTGCGCTGACCTACAAATTCTTCAATGCGTTGAATTTCCAGTTTGGGTGACACTTTTTTCATCATTGAGCTCCCTTCCTGATCGAAATTCACTCCTTCAAACTGAAATATGGCTGAAAAAAGCCTACAGCGCATATCCCTCGAACCTGATCGTAGATTAAAGTTCGAGCTAGTTTTGTATTATCATTCCGCACTCGACAAAAACCAACTCGAACACTGGAGAACAAAGAACCATGACAATTCTCAAGTCTAATCAGAAGCAAATTTTACGTCTCGTTCGAGAGGGGAAATCGCTATCAAAAATTGCGAAAGAAGACTTCCCCAATATAGACTACTGGGAAATATGGTGGACGGCTTGTGAAGGAGGGGAGCGCAGTGCTAGAGGTGTCAAGAAAATGATTACTAGTCGGTTGAATTCACTTATTGAAGCAGGAAGAAAACAAGATAGACAACCATTAATTGATGAGATCTCAGATCTTGTATCTTATTTGTATGAAAACCACAAAAAGAATTCAGAGAAGCTGGGTAAGATACGCAAGGCCCTCGAAAATTAAACTCAACGAAACAAGTTGCGAGGACCCATTCCCTGGTTTGGGAAATGTCCAGCTTAAATACAGTTCTAGTGTTTGATAGTCAGAACGTCGACATTGCCTGATGACTCAAGATTCTACTTGAATGCGATCTCGTTTCGTATGGTTCCAAGATCATACACGAGAAAAATGATTGAGTTATAGCCGGTAGCATAGGCAACGATATCGGCGTTAATTTCATCAACGAGTTTTCCTCGCCTTGACCGATCCTTTGTCAGCTTTATTTTGAGAGCTGTGGACGAAGGTCGAAATATAAAATCCGGTATGCGTTCTTTTACTGGAATTTAAAACAGCGCTTTTGGGAAAGCTAAATCGGTATCTCAACACTAGGAAGACAAAGATGAATTGCGCTGTTGAAGATCAGATTTCGCTGAGAAGTTGGGAATTCACAGCCAAGAAAATTATCAAATTCAACTGTTACCGTATAGGAACAACGTAAAATTCTTCCGTACCGTATGGAATTCCTATCCCATAGCGACGCATCAGGTTTTCATAAGAATATGGATTTCTATAACGTCCGAAAGGATTTGAAATTGAATCAGGGTGATAAGGGTTCGTGCTGAATCGGCCTCGGTAGTTTCCTTGGCGGTCATATATCTTCGGTGCGTCGGTTGCAAAGGGGTTGGTCCAAGATCAATTGCTGTATGGACTGCCGTACGGGCTATATGGGTTCATCAACCCATCCGCTTTGTATGGATTTCCAGCGCTGTAGGGATTGTTGATGCAGTTAGAGTCATATGGACAGACCCCAAAAGCCTGACCAGCAAGAGCGAATGACGTAATTGCTAAAATTCCTGCAATCATTGCTGTTTTCATTTTTGTTACCTGTAAGTGCCGATTTAGTTTTCGCAAAGTGTCGATTGCAAATGCAATATTTGGATGACTGACTAAAGGTAATTGTAGATCAAACCTATGAAAGAGAATATTCTGATCGTCATGAATCAAAGCACTGTGTGTCCATATAGCCGACGGGAAGATCAAAACAAATGAGAATCGCTCTGGTCATGTTGGACCAAAACTACGGCAGCATGCAACAGGCTTTTCTGAACTATTCGATTGAACTGTCAAAACGCGGCTTCCCTGTTCTGTGTGGAATTCGGAACGAGTCTGCCATAGAGGAGAAAAATTGTGATGAAGTTTTGTTCAATTTACATCTAGTAGGTATCCATAGATGGTTTCAGGTTCAACTTACGGGCAATTGGCGAGCTTTATTAAAGTCAGCGCGTCGTTGTACATCAATAGAAAAATCCAGCTTTGAGGCCAGCCATTGTTTGTCGTCATACTCTATAGGATAACGATAAACTCTCTGAGCTGCTAAATCTCGAAGAACTTGAAATCCAAACATATTATTACTAAGCCTGTGCGCTAATTTTTCAATCTGTATTCGAGGTATCTTTGACGGATTATCAAGAAGTACTGCAATTTCTACGATTTGATACCCGATGGAATCATGCTCCTCCACAAGTTTTTTGAGAGTCAGTCTTAGTTGATCTGAACCAATCGCCCTAGCAACTTTTTGAATGACTGCTTTTGTTATGTACCGTAGTATAGAAAACACGAACATTCGTGCCCAATTCTCTAGTTCTTGGTTATTTTTTCTCTTTGTTGGTTGTAGATTTTCAATTTCGAATTCCTGTCGTGCTTCTACTAGTACATTGATTAATGCAACACCATTGTCTTTCAAGAATAATTCAATGAAAGAAAACAGTGATCTGAATGCCAGTTCTACCGCTTCTTTACTAATACTTACTTTAGTATTAAGTAGGAGCGACCCATAATAGTTCTTCAGAATAGCCCCAAGCAGTTCTACTGTTTTTGTAGCTACGATCGATTGCGCTAGAGTATCTAACGCAACCATAGGGTCATGTTCCGATTCAGATTGGTTTTCAGTAGAATTTTCTGTTTCTATTGAATTTTCTTGATGAATATCCTTGTTTTTAAGTACACGGCGTTGCTCATTTTCTGGATCTCGATCTTCGAGAAAGTGTGTACCTATATACGAAGGTAGTTGGTTAACTGAACGCAGTAGTAAATTGTTATCCGAAGTTTCGAATTCAAATGACTGTTGGTCAGATATTAACGACGACGCTGCTGAACGAACTGCTTTAAGAACGAGTGGGTTGTCTGAGTGATGAATAAGAAACAATATTACATTTGCATATTCAGTTACGTGCAAGCGTTGGCACATATATTCGACATTCTTACAAACATTCTTTTCTGTAAGTCCCCGGGAAAGTCGTTTTGCGAGAAAGAAGTAGTATACGTAAGGATACTTAAATGAAATTGACTGGCCCGTTTCGACATTCAATATGCTTGCTTCTTTGAGTAATTGTTGTATTCGGGATAATTTCCAGTCTACGCCATAATTCGAGCAAAACTGGTTATGCCAATTGTCGTACTCAGTTTTGGAGATTCTTCGATTGTTTTCAAAGAATCCATAGGCCAACTCAGAAATATAGTTTGAATAGGCTTCGAGATCATCTGGTTTAATTCCGCAACGTATTAAGGCACTCGTAATCAGAAACTGATAATAATGCCCATACGTACTCCCGACAATGCTCGAAGAGAAGGATTCTATGGATTGGAGAATTGTCATGACAAATATTGGGTAAGATGGCATGAAATTGTGCCCAATGGTCTTATTAATTACATCTCTTGCATGATTTCTTTCGTGCAAGATTGATGCTGACTTCCAATCTTCATTTTGATTCCCCAAACGCAGCCACTTACCAATTAACTCATCTCGCTTTAAGTGTCCAAATTCTCGAATACTATATGTACAGTGCTCATTAAACATAACTGATTTTGGTTGTCCAGCTACCAATTGTTCTAGGTACCCGATATCCTTGGTTGTAACAATCGAACGGCTTGAAAATTGTCGAACAAAATTAAGTAAGCGTTCATTTCCATCTCGATTCTGTTTCGAAACTTCAAGATCATCCAAGAGAATGACTCGGTCAGAAGGCGAAAGTTGCTCATATTGAACAAAGTCATCTCCTTCATATGTTTTTTCGAATATTCTCTGGAGTGATTTTCTAATGTCACTTTCTGTCAGTGATTTAATATCAGAACCCAATACATATAGCGGAATTTTGCCTCGATCATAATAGTCAGAGAAAATCTTCCTTAGTAGAGCAGTTTTTCCTATTTTTTCGTCTCCCTCTAAGATCACATGTGAAATTTCTGGTTCAAAGATCAATCTTTCTGAGGAGATTGTTCGTTCCAATTTCTCGTAGACTTTGGAGTTTTTTTCGCTTATAGGCAAAAGGTCAGGATAAACAAACAGTTCTCGAAGATAAACTTCATCACGTCGTGGATGAATGATGTTTATACCTATCTCTTCAATTTCTGTTCTATATTTTTCAGTAAGACGGAATCGCCGTGATTCTGAACTTTTCAATTTCGTGGCATCTTGCCAGCTTGTTCCTCGTTCTTGTTCATATCGGTCGCCTTTTTTTGCAAATGTACAGTCTTTAATTTTGTGATTATCTGAATTTAAGATAACCAAATTAAATGAACTATCAGACGAATTATCATGGTTTTTCAGTACACCACCGTCGATGAATTTGACTTGATCTCCGGATGACGTAGCAATGCTTGTGCTATCCGGTAGATGCTCGTGCCCACAAAAACATACCGAGGATATCTCACTTATTCTGTTGCGTAAAATTCGTGAATTACTAGGTTCAAACCAACTCAGAGGATGGTGCAACACAGTAATTGCAAAGCCTTCAGATTGCTTAAGTTGCTCATTGTAAAGTTGAATTGGATATACGATACCTCCTTGAGTTTCGTTCAAGGACGACATCCATGCGCTATTTAATATGTTTATCTGTATATTTGTCTGATCATCGGAAATTCTGTGAACTCTAAGCAACGGATCATCGTAGACTAATGTTTCAGTGCTTTCTATACTATTTCTAAATGAAAAGAATGCTGATTGTTCTCCAACACACTCGTCTATGATTCTTGAATCTATATGAGTTCCTGGAACATTTCTAATGTTGTCGACTATCATATTTCGCACAGAGTTATTCGATGAATGATCGACATCATGGTTTCCTGGTGCACAAAGGACCCAGCAAATTCCGCTGCACGAATCACTAATAAGCGTATACAAATTGGAGAGCCATTCGGTTGCGTACTCATATTCGTGGCTTAGACCTGAAAAAGCAATATCGCCGTTGATGATCAAGATAATATGCGTGCTTCCGATGAGTTCGGTTCTTACTGCAGCACAAATTTGCTCTGCCATCGAATTATCAGATGTAGGTTCAAAATTTCCTGTACGAAAATGAATATCACTTAATTGAATTATTGCTAGTTTCATTTACAAGTTCCTGTGAGGATTCTTTGGTTTTGTATGGTGGAAATGTACGTCAAATCTCGTATTGGTACAGAATAGTCAAGGGGAGGTGTGCCTCAAATCGACATAGGCCAATTCTAACCGGTAACAAGAAAGCCAGAAATTATAGTCCGGGCAGCACCAAATATTCCGGTTGAAGAAATATTTGGAGATAATAAACTTGGGTTGGCAGTCGTAATATCGTTCTAAAATCCGCTGGCCAGCTGGCCGGTCAGATTTTGATTGGAATCATTTAATGTATTATTATCTCATCCTGAGAGCAAAGTTTGGTTGCAACGAAGCATTGCTCGGGGCGAAAGGAAAGTAGAAAGGAAAGTAGAAATGATCGACAGACCGACCGACGACGAAAAGTACCTTATATGGAAGGCGTTGGTACACGCAATTAGTTCAAATTCTGGAATCGGTATTTCTTGCAATGCAGATCAGGGACACCCCGTTTACGTTCGTGGGATGGAAGGAGAAATAGTACCAGATTCCGCCGATACTCCTGACACAAGTAAATTGTTCAATCTCTTAGCTTCGTTTGATCCTATGTTTCACGAAGAATTTCAAGACTTGTCTACTTGGGAGAAGTTTTGTAGCTTTGCTGTTCAATCCTATAATCGCGCAAAACAACCGATGGGGGAGTAGGCAACACGGCAGTCGAAAATCACGGGATATGCCAAACTGTGTTCTGTGCAGACATGGGGTTAGTGATGAGTAGGGGAAAGAGACAACTTGCTTGTGTTGTCTAACCTTTTGTAAGAAAAGTGGCGTTTGTCAAATGTCGAAATCGCTGTCTCCAGTTTGATGGGCACCATCGGTGCGTGGGGTGTGAATCTGAGTGCTGTTCACAAAGAGCTGCCAAGCAAACCGACAGCTGAATCAGAGCCCGAGTTGATGAGAACATCGAAATAAAATTCAGTGGCTCAAACCTTGTTTTTGGTTGGTTTCGAGACGTTACTTTTTATTCGGTGATTGTGAATTCAAGGAATCCGAGGTCAATTCCCCACCGCTGAGTGATACTTTCATGGAGCGATGATCGATAACCTCGAAGTTCTAACACCGACAACTATGTGGCAATTGTGAAGTTCGATTCAGTGTGATTTGAAAGTGTAGCTCCGAAAAGGTTCGATTTCTTTGTGCGCTAGGCTAACTGGCATTAGGGTAGCTGGTGAAAGCCCGACAGGGAGTAAAAGCTAACCCCAACTTCCGCCGCGAGCCGTGCGTCGGCATTCGTGAGGGTGCAGGTGAAGCGTCGGTAGCGGTGTGCACAGCCGTGATGATTGAGCATCGAAAACGAATACATTCAGAGTGCCGAGGCTGTAAAGAAAGTCGATGGCAATACCGACCGTACCGATTTGGTGAGGGGCAGTTGGGCTTTGCGGTGTCGAAGGAGTCAAGGGATGTGCGTACATCCTGTGTCGGGACCTGGGAGGGCTTTACACGGTCTTGGAAGTCGTAGACAAGACCGCTGAAAGAAAGGAGGTCATCTGAATCTCTAGATGCGAAGGGTAAAGCAGTCGGATGCAGTCATAGTGTGCGCTGGGCAGCGCACACTATGAACCTATCCGCTACCCTGCCAGCCCAGATTGCTCCTCGCGGATTTCCAGTTGGTGCATGACACACCACTGACAGGGCTGTCAGTAACGGTAAAAATTCCAGTACTATTGATCTTGCTTCATTGAGAGCTTAAGCTCTCAATGAAGCAAGGCCGATCGACCGGGAGCAACCATTTAAATTCCTGCGCCTTGAGCGCCTGGTGGGGACATGTGCCCCGGTTGATCGCCGCGATGGATGCCCCGTAGATAGTTTGTGCCCTTGAGCACCGGTACTGGAACCGGCAAGCATCGCGGCAGGTTTCAATATAAACCAAACCGGGGAGAATGCACCCATGAATGATCAACGAGTTGAAGTGTATGCAGGCATCGACTGGGGCTCCCAGACGCATCAGGCTTGCGTGTTGGATAACCAAGGCAAGCGGCTGGGCGAGCGAAGTTTCGCTCATAGTGGCGAAGGCATCGGCACTCTGTTGCAGTGGCTCGGCGAATTCGCTGGCGGCCTCGCTTCACAGGTACGAGTCGCCATCGAGGTGCCGCACGGGCCGGTGGTGGAAAGTCTGCTGGCCGCAGACTTTGCGGTGCATTCAATCAACCCCAGGCAACTGGATCGGTTCCGCGACCGGTTCAGCCCGTCCGGTTGCAAGGATGATCGTCGCGATGCCGAGGTGCTGGCCGATTCGCTGCGTACCGACGGACACTGCAGCCAGCCAGCCCGCAGGTGATGCGTCTACGCAGTTGCTCGCGCTTGCGCGAAGAGCTGGTCGCCGAGCGCACCCAATGGCATTCGTTTAGCAAAAAAAGCCATTCGTTTAACAGTTCGGTATTTTCCCAAGATTTGGACGACCTGCAACTGATCAATCGTTCAGTTTTTTAGGCCGCTCCAGTTCTTCGGTTGGCATTCCTGAACCGCTCATCCGGACGCTTTGAGATGCGCGGATACGACCGTCCGGGACGTTCCTTTTGCAGACAATTGCCGATGCTGTGAAGAATGTTCGAGACCGCGCTCGAAGCCAGCTGCCAGTTGCCCAGCATCAGCGCTTCAAAGTTTCTCGCCACCGTCACCAGCACATTCTTGAAATTCGCACGCATCTTGGGTTGATCGAACGCAACGCCCGCATTCAGGTCGTCTTCCAACTGGTTGCCGAACGAGCGAGACAGCGCCAGCAACACAAAATGAGCATACAGCTCCTGTTTCACGCCGCGCTCGGACTTGGCGTGAAATTGCTCGATTTCCAGCAACCGCTTCGAGATTTTATACAATTCTTCAATACCCCAGCGACCGTGATATGCATCCGACAGTGCGGCGAGCGGAAACTGGTTTTGATCCAACAGCGTGGTCGCAAGACAGTACTCATTGCCACCGGCACTGTATCTGACACAGCGCACCCGCACCGGGTGCAGGATTTCACCCGGATGACGCCGACGCCAGTGCCGGGCGCGAGACGCGCTCGGCAAAACCTCAATGACGCGTTCATCCTCGCAGCCGTCAATGAACTCATCAAAGGCGCCGGCACTGCCACGCTTGAGGCGAAAAATACAGTCGATGCCGCGTATGGCATGCTGACGCAACAACTCGAACGAATAATAACCGCGGTCGTAGACCACCACTTCGCCAGCCCGGCACCATTTCAGATGCCTGAGCGCCGGCTGATGTTCGTCCAGGTGCGACAGCAACTCGAAATCCACTGGCATCCGGTCGCCCAGCCGGTACAGACAACTCACCAGGCCTTGCGGATAGTAACTACCCTGGGAAGGCAGGGAATAGCCGGCTTCGAGCAGCGCCCGTGGCAAGTTGATTTTGCTGCCATCTACCGCCAGCAGTCGCCGGCCGCACCACTCGCGACGGGCATCCTCACCCAAGTGTTCATCCAAACGCGCCAGCACCTGCCGATAGACTGTTTTGAACACCTGCTCATCGAGCTTGTGGCGGGCGACACACATCGAGGACGCCACTGGCGGCTGTGGCTGTGGCAGCTCCACACCCAGCAGCCGACTCTGCTCCCACAGCTCGTTGACCGTGGTCTGATAGCCCTGATGATTCTTTGAAAACACCAGGCGGAACACAAACAGCATGATCAACAGCGTATTGAGCACCCGTGTTCGCTGCTGCCAGCGTCGATCGTATTGCTCAGCCACCGCGGCTGCAATGCCGACAAAATCACGCCACATGCGCACAAACCGGTCATCGGCAGAACCGACCGACGGCTGTCGCGGTGCAACTCGCCGGGGCTTTTTGGTCTCACCTTCGAGCAGAATGCGACGCGCATCGGCCGCCAATGGCATCACATACACATCCTTGAGGGTCTTGTCAGAGCGCTTGACGGTCTCGCCAATCCGCTGCCAGCCAGCCGCACGGTAACTGCTGGCGCTAAAACGCGCCGGGTCAACGAAGCTCTCCAGCAGCACCGGCCGCACGCCCCATCTTGCCTGCCAGTCGTCTGCCACGCACCGCGCCGCCAGCGACAATGCCTTCGAGGCCAGGTTCGACACCTGCACCCAGGGCAAGATCAAGAACCGCGCATTTTGCACCACCTGCTTCAAACGCTTCTTGTAGCGCACCGGCTGCCAGCCGACCCATTCATCCCGGCACGGCAACTTCGCACTGGCCCGCTGAAACAGCAAACAACCCAGCCGCCGGTTGTCTTTGTCAACCATGAAATAACGCAAGTGACACCCCATCGGCTGACGGTAGCCCAGGTAATGATAACGATCCACCAGCTCGTTCCACTGCGCCTTGTCGGCCTCGCTCTCCACCAACTGCAACACAATCGGCGACAGCTCCGACAAACTCGCCACCACCGCCACACCCGGCTCACTTCGCTCGCTCCACTCCAGTGGTTTGCGTGCCCCTCGAACCATCGTCTCATCCTTGTCCGGCAAGCGCAGCACATCCGCAGCCTCCAATTCCTCCAGCATCTTCAAACACGCATAAGCGCTGTTGACGCCACCATCCGTTCGCCAATCCAAATGCTCACAGATCGTCTGCGCCAACTCGTTGCGACTCAAGCGCGGAAAACTCTCAACCGTCTGCTGGACCTCGACCAATTGCTGGCGCGTGAAGCGCCGCCCTGAAAAGGTCGTCCGATGCAATCGCTTGATGCTGTCGTCCATCGCGTGTTCTCCTGATGCGCTCAATGTTCACTGTCATTTTCGCACAACCGGAGAGGGTTGTCAAGGGCTCAGGACAATTTTTTTACACTCAAAAATACATGATTGACATCAATGACTTGCAAAACTCAACCGACGACGTGTACGGAATTTTTCAAAACGAATGCCATTGAACGCGCGCCGGGCCGGACCTCGGTTTGGTCATTTGCCAAGACCGGCTCATAGGGCGGGCCGCCATGGCGATCAATGAGGCGCTTGTATAACAGGTTTGCCGCCTGTTCGACCTGCTCGTCGAAGGGCATCGGAAACAGCGGTTGCGAGTGGCCGTTGAGGAGTTCATCCAGGCGCTGGCAGGCCTCCCGCCACAAAGGTTGAGGCAGATCGAAATTGGCGCCTAGATTCAGTTCGATGGTCTGTTTGACGCGGTTGTCGACGCGTTGGTTGCTGACTAGGCGGTAGGAGTAATAGGCGTTGCCGTTGGCATGGCTGCCGGTTTTGGTTTTGCGGATGAACATGGGGGCATTATAGGGGGAGCGCTGGAGGTTGTCAAGGTGAAACATGAATATAATGGCACTACAATCGTTTTGGAGAAAGGCGAAAGAAGCATTTTCAATGGCTTACGGAACACAGGGTGGAGAAAAATGCCTGTTTTAGGGCAGCAGGGGTTAAACTTCGGCCAAGGTTTTGAGAAATACCGCATGAAGACCCGCAAGCAACAGTTTCTGGACGAAATGGAGCAAGTGGTTCCATGGCAGGAACTGGTGGCCCTGATCCGACCCCATTATCCGGCACCGCAGGGCGCGGGACGCCGTCCGGTGGGCATTGAACGAATGCTTCGGATTTACTTTCTTCAGCACTCGTATGGGCTTTCGGACCCGGCGGTCGAGGAGGCGCTGTATGACGTTCCGGCGATGCGCGAGTTCGCGGGCATTGACCTGGGGCGCGAGCGGGCTCCGGACGAGACCACGGTGTGCAAGTTCCGGCATCTTCTGGAGGCGCACGGACTGTGCGGCAAGATCTTTGAAAGCGTCAACGCCTACTTGTCACGGCACGGGCGCCAAGTCAAGCGAGGCACGATCGTGGATGCGACCATCATCCGTGCGCCGAGTTCGACCAAGAACCAGTCGAAGAGCCGCGACCCGGAGATGCATTCGACGCGCAAAGGCAATCAGTGGCACTTCGGAATGAAGGCGCATGTCGGGGTGGACAGCGACACAAAGCTGATTCATTCGGTCGAGGCGACGGCGGCCAATGTGCATGATTCGCAAGTGGTCGGCAAGCTGCTTCACGGTGGCGAGACCCGCGTGTGGGGGGATTCGGCTTACACGGGGCACACCGAGGCGATTCAAGCGTGCGCACCGACAGCCGAGGACCTGACGAACAAAAAAGGCACTCGCAACGCCAAGCGCAGCGATGTCGAGCGTGCGAACAACCGCCGTAAATCCAAAGTGCGAGCCCGCGTGGAGCACGTGTTCGGGGTGATGAAAGGACAGTTCGGCTTTCGCAAGGTGCGCTATAAAGGCTTGTCGAAAAACATGAGTCATCTGCAGGTGTCGTGTGCATTGGTTAATTTGGCGCTGTCCAGGAATCATCTGCTAGCCCAGCGCAGGATGCTCTAGGGATTGATGTCGGCAAATGAACCGACAACGTGCCGTACGGCGCGGAACGGGCATCCGGCACAACTTGTAATCCGCTTTTGCCGTGCCGTTCACGCGAATTTCCCGCAATTTTTCCGTATGCCGCATCATCCTCAGGTTCCATCGGCGATTTCGCCACATTATTCAGATGTTCCTTAAAGGTGGCGTTGCATGATGACACCTGTTTCAGCAGAAACAAATAAAATATTTCAGTTTGCGTCGTGGAAATCGGGCATGCTCTTCAATGAACTTTGGCCTTGGGCCGCTGAACAATGTTCAGAGAGGTAAATCACGGTGAGGTGCTTGATGGACAAATGATTTTCGATACCGTGAAATTCTTTTAGTGTTGTTCGCCAAACCCGTCGTGAGCTTCTTCATAGGTCGAAAAAATGATCGCCTTTTTATTTGAAAGACGTATCGACCTGCGGCTATTGCGGTCTGTCCAGTATTCACCCTCCAGCGATGTCGGAGGGTTGCCTAGAATTTTAATTAACTCTCTCAAGGAACACTTAAAAATAATTGTGCCGGGCATTCCGCAGTTTGACTCTCATTCTCTCAAGCGAGGTCGCAACGAAAGTGCGCCATCAGTGGAATCGTCGACCGCGGAACAGACCATGCTAATTTTCGGGAACCAGATCACCAATGAACAATCGGCCTTTGGTCCGGCACTTGCAATCTACTATACCAAAATTCCCTGCCAATGGATTTGATGAAAACTCGGTATGTTCCTTTCGTGGTGGCGAGGACATCATGACCTTGGGGGCTAATTTCGGATTTGGGTCTTAGCTTCCGACAACTTGACATTCATCAGTTCGAAAATCGACAGAAATTTGATTTTTTCAGGGTCGACTAGTTCGTCGCGTTCGATTACACTTTGCAGTTGAAACACGGCCCCAACCCCGAATATTCACCACTGTAGTAAATTGAGGAGCCCTTCCGTCATGTCGAGAATGGCACCTGTTTTAGAGCGCTCTCCCGACGAAAAATGAGGGCGAGTATCTCACCTTGCTATGGCACAAAGTGAACTACATAAAGATCATCACTAGGTAAGGCAGTAGAGTCTGATACACCGGAATCGAACACATCATTATTCACCCAAGCGATTATTGGCCAGTAATGGGTGCTTCCATAGTATTTGAGGCTTAGGTCACGTAGATTCTTGGCACCATTCCGTAAAGCTAAAGAATAGGCCAGCCCCAGCTCATCATTTCTGAAACGCTTATCGAGATCGGAGAAAGTAATGTCTTCGTCCCACTTTAGGCCAGACTGGATAATCCCGAGGATTTCGTTATACGCAGATTTCTTGACGGGGCCGGATACTCGTACCCATGTCTCGGTCGTAGTGCCGTAGAAACGTGATGGATACCACACCTCCAAGTATGCGTTAGCTGGGATGGGAGTATCTGCTGACGCTTCCGATAGTTTGAAGTAGCTGCGATCCTTGTTGATGGCTGCTAGCAGCGGCCAAAGCCGATCCTCTCCGTACTTGTCAATGGTCACCCTGCCAAGCGTAGACCCTTCTGAGATTTTGAAAATTTCAACGCGGGCACGACGAACAGCATCCGTTCCCCATATTGTTCCTGTGACTTCTCCATAGTTATCTACTTCAGATACGTTATGACTACGACTTAGCCATTGTTCCAAAATTACTTTCGAGTCGTCTTCGCTGGTCCGTTCATGACGCTCTACACTTGGCATAGTCACCGCGACGATTACCACCATACAGCCGAGGAGAAACACGACTCCACCAAGCGTCGCATTTGTCAATCGAGCTTTCATTCCGAACCCTTGGACGAACAGTGTCATGCGACCCGTTGCGCCTCGTAGAAACAACCATATCCCGATACCTGATAAGGCAATGCCAAAGACTTCAGCCAATATTAACTGAACGAACTTTATGTTTACGGGATCCACAAGTTGGTTCCAATCCATTCAAATGTTCGATAGCTACCTAAGGGACTGCGCAAACATCGTGGAACGAATGGATCAATATGCCGTGAAACGTTCCGCCACCATCTGCCCAGATCGTTTAATAGGCTGTTAGACATTGTAGTTCATCTTCATCTCAAAGCTATGTCTCGGACAACGCCCTAATCCGAAAATTGCAAACAATTATGCGCGGTAATGTGGGTGGTGTGTTGGCTACACCAGGGGATCAGAAACAATGCAAATCGATCCTACATCTAGATCCTTCCATATCTTTCTGATTACGGCTGGCGAATTGTGCCCTGATTTGCTGCGCACCAAGGCACAACCGGGCGTTCCGAGAGAGTCGGAATCGATCGAGTTCAATCCCACTGGTGCTTTGTCAAGTCGGCGTACTCACAATAACTGGCACCGGTGCACTGACCACATTGCGTCATCCACTTGATTTCTGTGACGGGCATTCAGCTTCAGCGTCGACTGCCGGGTATGGCAGACAATTTACTCGGTCAAGGCATAGGCTAGAAGCGGATAGTCGGGGCCCGCTTGCCCTGCCACCGAAGCGGCAGGATCTCCCACGGCAGCGGCAGCAGATTGTATGCCATCGCACACAGCTTGATATAAACAGCATTCGCATCAAAATTGCTGAATGGCAAAAGGGCTGTAGGTTACGGCTAAAATTTCCCACTCTTGGTTTCATCGGTGATCAGCTGAGATTATAGACTGGGTCCTCTTTTATTGGCTTTAGTGGTCAGAAGACAGACAGTCTGCAATTGCCCTTTGAAAACCATGGAGCCCAATAACCCTCAAACCCGCGTATTCTGATATTAGTAAGCCGTATTACGTTGTAAATACGGAAATAAAAACTTTGGCGATTGTCGCACCATTAACCAACTTAATCCGTCTGGACGACGGTGCGGATTGTTATCTCTGGTGGACGCAAACGCAATTGATTCGAACCCTTGGAAGTTTGCCAATGTCAGTTACTACAATCGAACTAATAAGCAAAACCCATGTACCAGCAGATTGCCAACGATTGCCTGAATCTACATGAACCTGGGCATAGTTCTTATACTCAAGTTTCGGAGTTCAAAATCAGCATTTATGGCCCAAATCCGAAATTAGAAAATGAATTCGGTGTCCAGTAGCAAGATTTTAGCCTCCAGCGGACTGCGTCACCGCATACACGGAAGGAACACTTCTGCAGCAATTTGGATGCCAGCTCCAGCCTATCGCCGAAGTTGCTTGAAATCAATAGCTTGGAGACCAAAAGGCGCGTCAATAGGGCTAGAGTTTAAATCCTGTTCCTTCAAAGCGAATTTACTGAATTTTGCAGCTCCGATTGTCGAAGACAGGAGCAACACGAAAGAATTTGTCTGGATTTGCAGGTGATTGCGAACCTGATACATTGTCCGCTGGCATTTTCGCCACTGTGCAAAGGTGCGAAACCGTTCCGGAGTCGGAATTGATTCAAGCACGATTCGAAAAAGCGCCGCCCGAGGCGCTCAGCTCATAACAGCAGCGAAAAGCCTCGAATATGATCCAGCGCTTCATCCATCACCTTGCGGTGGCAGGCATTGACTTTCACTGTCCATTGCCGGGCATGGCGTACGATCAGTGCGGCGACATCATAGAGACGCAAACGCACTGTAGGCGCACGGGCAGTTGACAACCAATCCGGCAATACCATCCGCATCAAGGCAAACAGGTTATAGGCAATTGAGCTTAACATCAGCCATGCTGCATTGGCATCAAAGTCCCCACACGGCAATCTGGCTGCGGCGAAATCACTGCGAAGCTCCTTTATTCTGTTTTCGCTAGCCTCACCACGCTGGAAACCTCTCAAATACTAACGTCTCTACCAAATTGGGGTAAGACTACACTGTATCAGATGAACGTGCATCTGGACACAGTGCTCAGCGACATCGTCGGCAAAATCGGTTTGGCGATCATCGATGCGATCGTGGCCGGCAAGCGGTGTGGCGAGGCGCTGGCGCAGCTGTGCGATATCCGGGTGAGGGCGTCGGCACAGGAAGTGGCTGCGGCGCTGCACGGCAACTGGCGCACAGAACATCTGTTCGAATTGCAGCAGGCGTTGGAGACCTATCGGCATCTGTGCGGCCAGTTAGAGGCAATCGAAGAGCGGCTCTGCGCAACGGCCGAGAAGCTGAGCGAAGGTCTGTTAAAGTGGACCAGCAAACCGGCGAGGTGGTGGCGTTGAGCGCAAAGCATCTCAATTCGCCGGAACGCACTGGCTGGCGCAAGAATCTGCAGTTGACGCTGTGGCGGCTGTATGGCGTGGATCTGACTGCGGTGCCGGGTGTTGTTTTTCACATTAAATCGTTAAGATTTCCCACAATAGTTTGTTCACACCGCTGAAATAATGCGGAAACTGAACGTTTAAATGAGCGCTCGCCGCCCCTGCGGCAAAACGTTGATTCTGCATGAATTTAAGGCAAATAGCACCATGTTCTGAGTGAGCCAGGCATGGTACTTTGTCACAATTAATCGACGTAAACCGGGAAATCCTGACTTCAGGCAACCAATTAATCTGGGAAATCTGTTCCATTTAATGTGAAAATCAACACCGGGGCATCGGAGTCGAAACGGCGCTGACGATCGTTGCGGAAGTCGATCCCGACCTGTCGGCGTTTGCGGATGCGGCACGCTTCGCCTCGTGGTTGGGGCTGGCGCCTGGCACCCGCATTAGCGGCGGCAAGAAGTTGTCAGGTTCGGCACCGCGTCGCACGCAGACGGCCGGCCAGGTGTTGCGCAGCAGCAAATCGTATCTCGGAGAGGCGCACCGCGCCCGTTGCCGGCGCCTGGATCCGCCGCGCGCGATCAAGGCGACTGCCCACCAGTTGGCGCGTCTGATCTATACCATGGTGTGGTACGGCGAGGAATATTCCGAGAAAGGCGCTGAACAATACCAGCAAGAGCGTCGCACGCGCCGGATCAGACAATTGAAGCGTCAAGCGTAGCAATTCGGATGCCAGCTCGAACCTATCGCCGAAGCTGCTTGAAATCAATAGCTTGGAGATCGAAAAACGCGTCAATGGGGCTAGAGTTCAAATCCTGTTCCTTCAAAGTGTTCGACCGTTGTCATAATTTGGATTACCTAATGAGGTCGGTACGCGTTGTATTTTTCCCAGTAATTTTTCAGTTCTCGGTTGATCATCACCACTGCTATCGCAATAAAAATCAACTCGAATCCTGACTTGCGCGAACTCTTAGAAACGCAAACTAACGAAACTATTTAAAAGAACCTAGCCAGCCAACGACTACGTTTACGTTGCCGCTAGTACTTTGATTTCGCAACAAGCCAATTTTGGAGATCCCCCCAATCAGAATTTTTCGCAATTGTCGGCCAGATTCGGCAGGTCCCTATTTACTGTGTAGACGAAGCTCTCTGGATCAATGAGATAGCGCGAATAGCCCAAGCCTTTGAGGTAGTCGCGCAGTTTTTGAGCATCTTGCCTATCAAAGGTGAAGCGGATTTGACCCGTTTCTTCGACAATGCCAGCGGCAAGGCCAAAACCCATTTTCTTCGGCAAGTGATCTGGTTTCAGTAATGGCGGCCGAACCACGAAAGTCACTGGCTGGCCTTGAAATTTCGCCTGAATATCTCGATTTGCTCGGTCTCGCAAATCAGAGATATCACTTAATGCTCTCGCCAATTTTTCTTTGTCTTTAAGGGACGGAACTTGGACTGATTGGACAAACACCTCGTGATCAAATGACAGAGTCGGCCGCATGTAAGTACCGGTCCATGTAAAGCGCTTGCCTCCAGCCGTAACACTGACAGGAATCGCATCGCGCAGAGCAACATACGACCTTTGCAATATAAGCGGTTCATCCATTGGCTCGCCTTGTCGTAGCAGTTGGATTGTCGCACTCATGGTATCGCAACCGCCTTCGAGGCCTGAAAAATTGAGATTTTCTAGACCGAAACGATATCTAAATTCACGGTCTAGCGGCATTGGCTGCGAAAGTAATTCCGGTCGTAAGCCATCTATGCGAACCGGTTGACCGTTTACTGCAAGTTCAACATAGAAAGCGTCCGCATCTTGTACCAAGGGAACATCCATCGCTATGGTGAATTCCGTATAACCGGTTCCGATAAATTCCCCGTCACGCAATCGTCGCTCTAGTACCGCAAGCGATGGCACGTTCCAATGTAATGCTGGAACCTTGTCTTGGGCATGTGTTGTCGGAATGAAACTTAACAACCACGGTAGCGAAAAATGCTTCGATCTAGCGTACCCGTCGCAGAAGGTTAACCAATTGGGGTCGCGATTGCTACGTTGGCACGCCTTCCCCTCAGTGCATTTCAGCCGGGCTATCAGATTAAAATTATTGATAGGATCCACTGGTGCCCGTACTAGGCAAATGTAGGTTTCTTGTTGCTGATCTGTGACGGTCGCACTCTTCTTTGTCCGGGTGACCCAAGCCTTGAAAGGTGGATCTTTACTCTTAATCATTGGGATCAATTTGGTAAACAAATCATTTTTCTGTCGCGCCCAGTTGCGTTCTTCGGCCAACTGCGGATACAACGTCCCTACAGTAATTACGTTGGTTTCAAAATTTTCGTCATCCGGATTGATGAATTCAAAGTCTAGGCCAAGCTCAAGATATTTATTGTTTGGCTTGGTTGGCGAAATCAGCGATTTAATCAGTTTCTCCATTTGTGGTCGAATACACTCTCGGATTGCATCGTTCTCGATTTTTCTAATCGTTTCGTCGAAGAAATTTATTGCTCCATGGGTGTCCTCAGTGCTAAGGTCAACTTCCAACTTACTAGTGATACCCCCCTTCGTGAAGAAATTTTTTAAATTGACTTGTAGTTCAGCAATTATTTCACCACTGACATCTTTTTTGATGCCCGAAAGGCAAGATTTTGCCATCAACGTGAGAATTTCTTCCGCTCGCTTTATATCATCGTCAGCCACAGCTGTCAGACAAGTACCTGCGATGATCAATGCAGTAATAAATAGGCGTCTCTTCATCACAATTTTTCTTTCTCGGAACGGTTATGAATAAAGTGCCGCGAAAGCGTCACTATAATGAGATCATAAGGGTAGGCAATCATCTCTCTTAGATAGAAATATGCGAGCTTCATATAACTGACGTAAGGCCGGTCTTTAGGCATAGGCATAGTGATTGCAGCCACGCCCAAACAACGTAAAAGCATTCGACACCGTGGCATATGATAGCGGTTGGAGCAGGCAACAACCTGCGTACAATCGTAGCCAGCGGCGATCAAACGAGCACAATTTACCGCAGAGGTTAATGTGTCGGTCGCATCTGCATCAATGATGATCTGCACCCGCGGCACGCCATGCACACTCAAGAGGTCAGCCATCACCTCTGCTTCGGATGGTGGAAATTCACCGATGCCGCCAGTGACAAAATATCGTGCTGTAGTGCCGCCAATGGCAAAAGCCCCGTCGACCCGGCGGCGTAATGTGCCGCTAGGCACCCCGCCTTTTTTTACGGCAGCACCGAAAATGATGCAGCATAGGCCATGAGCTGATTCATCTATTGATTTGGCCATCTCGCACAAGACAGTCTTGTATCGTAGGTTGTGATCACAATTTTGGCCAATTCAAATTCGACTTAAATCATTCTCGAACGCAGTATTGTTGATCTTTGTCAAGTCTTAGAAAACCCAAGCTAAATCATATCTAGTTAATTATAACTGAGAAATAATTTGTATCACAACTCTCCCAGGGTGTTCCCACGCTAACTAAATCACAGTAAAACCACAACGGTTGTATAAATTTGCAGGCAGGACTGGCTTTTTCCATACCGATATAGTATATATGCGGTTATGAACAGTCATGACCGCAGAACCAGCAAGTCGATTCGCACTGGCGAGGTGACGGTACGTCTTGCGCGCACGAGCGAATTTGCGAAGTGGGATCGGCTGATGCGTACGCATCATGATCTTGGATTCAAGCGATTTGCAGGTCGCAGTCTGCGTTACATCGTTGAGTATAAGGGGCAGTGGGTGTGTCTTTGCGGGTGGCAGACCGGTTCCTTTAAATCGGCTGCGCGCGAGCATTGGATTGGCTGGCAGCCTGAGCAGCAGTGGCACCGATTGCATTTGATCGCGAACAACACCCGTTTCGCGATGCTTGACGATGCCGGTTGTTATCCGAATCTTGGTTCGCACGTGCTGAAGTTGATTTGCCGGCGCTTAAGTGATGACTGGGAGGCATACTATGGTCACGGTTTGTTGTTGGCGGAGACGTTTGTAGACCCGGCTCGTCATCGCGGAAACATGTACGATGCAGCCGGATGGGAGACGGTGGGAAACAGTGCGGGCTATTCCCGCAAGGGTGGGAAGTATACCGAAGCGCATGATGCAATCAAGCGGTTATTGGTCAGGCCCTTGCGTCGTGATGCTAGGCGGGTCCTGTGTCAGGAAGGCGAGTTGGAGTCGCGCTGGCAGAAAAAGGGCAAGGCCAGCGGTCATTCGCTGCCGGAGTTGCGCAGTTTGCATGATGATTTGTCACAGATGCGGGATTTTCGTCGTGGCCAGGGTCGCAAGCACACACTGGCGTGTGCGTTTTCGACTTTGATTTTGGCGCAATTGTCTGGATTTCACGGATCGTTGGCGGCGGCACAGTTTGCAGCGTCTCTTTCTGAGAATGAGCTGCACGCGATCGGTGGCTGGTGCAATCCGAAAACAGGCCGGTATGAGCCGGTTTCCAAATCGACGCTGCACCGGGTGATACAGCACACCGATCCGGATCAGCTGGAGCAGGTCTTGGCGCGATACACGCACAATCGAATCAGACAGTTACCGGCACTTGCGAGTGACGGCAAGCGGATTCGCGGTGCCAATCGCAATGGCGACAGTCACTACGAGACAGTGACACTTGTGGAGCATGGCAGTGGGATACCGAAAGCAAGCCGCAGTTTCCACAACAAGGGCGAGGAGTTGGATGTGACTCGGCAGTTGCTGAGCGAGGTTGACGTTGCGGGTCGAGTGATCACACTGGATGCGTTGCACACCACTTTTGAAACCGTCGATTTGATCTTGGACGGGAAGGCTGACTATATGCTGACGCTCAAGGACAATACCTCTTTGCAGTTAGCGAAGGCGAAGTCGCTGAAGTGGTACAGTCACAAAGTGCGGCGTTACTCGGAGAAGGTGACCCTGGCGCACGGTCGCATTGAGCAACGTCGTATTGAAGTACTGCAAGTGGACGACCCGCACAAGTTCGATTTCAAGCAGGTGCGCCAAGCGTTTCGCATCGAGCGCGACCGCGAGGTAGTCAAAGAAGCGAACAGTGCAAGCACAGAGACGATATATGGCATCACTTCGGTTGCCGCTGAACGGGCCGATGCCGAGCAACTGCTGAGGTGGGACCGCGGACATTGGACCGTGGAAAACAGCAACCATCATATTCGGGACCGTACATTCCAGGAAGACGCCTGTCTGACCCGTACTGGCCATGGCCCGAGCAATCGTGCGATGTGCAACAACATTGCGCTGGCGCTGATTTTCAACCAAAGCCGCTTCGAGTCAGTGCCGCAGGCACTGCGCCATTTCAACCTGAATCGTAAAGAGGCCTTCGCCGCACTATTCTCACCGACCTGAAGCGGTGCTTCAAATCCCGGATTGAGCCGAAATATACAAGCGCCGCAGTCCGCTTGCGTTTGGTTGCCATTGTCGAGACTGCACAATTCGCTCCGTACAAACGCAATATTGTGCATCAATTACCGAAACTGTACCATAATGAGCGCAACAGCCGTGGTCGAGCGAATTACTTCAGTTACCGCCTGTCAGGATATTCTGACATCAAAAAAAGCATGGGAAACACCTGCAACTCTCCCCTCCCCTAAGGGAGGGCAAAATTATGCTTGTGCTATTTTTCGTTTCAGAAGTAAAATCGAGGTGATTTTGCTGAAATTTTATCGTGATTCACTCCCCTGCGTTGTGATTTTGGGCGTTGCGGAAGCGATTCGGCAGCCATGTGAGCGATTCGGCATGGAAATCCTGAAAAACATGGCAATGCGGCAGAATCGAGCCGCGTCAAATCCTACCGCGGCTGCGGCATGGAAGCGAATTGGGGCTTGCGGACGCCGCCGGCGTTACAAGCCGGGCGATGGTGCCGGTGCTATCGCGCCGCGCCGCACAGTGTTGCCGGTGAGTTTCAGATAATCCAGCACCACGCGCGGCATGCGGTTCAGCCGGAGCATTTGCTCACGCACCGTTTCATATTTTTTCTGCTTGCTTTTCAATAGTCCGATCGCGAACCGTCGCAGGCGCGTCATGTTCTCAGGCCCGTGTCCGGTGCGGATGCGACTGCGATCCTCATCGAAATCCCAGTCCAGCATGTAATGCACCGACTCGATGCTCCAGTGCCCGCGGTTGTCTTTGAGCACCTGTTCGGCATCCGCCTGTTCGGCGCTCAAACTCGTGATGCCGTAGGCATATTCCCGCCAGCCTTTACGGCGCTTGTTTTTGTACTCGACAGTCCGTTCCACCATGAACGCCTGCCCGACATGCGGAAATTCAAGATACTCGTTGAGCTTCGAGGTCACCCAGATCCTGCGCGTCTCGATGCGTCCGTGCCCAAGGTCGGTTTGCTCATGATCCGCTTCGCCGGGCGACTCAAACCACAGCCGTACATCGTCCAGCAGGGTCGGCTGATTTTCTTTCGCCGTGAGGTGGTAGTGTGCATCGCGCCCGACCACATATTCGGCAAACGCCCGCTGTGTATGCAGCGCATCGGCCGTGATCGTGCGCCCGCCGATGTCGACCGCATCCAGCATCGGCGCCACGGTCTTGATTTCATTTGTGCGCTTTTGCTCATCGCTTCCGTTCACCGGCAGCGTGCCGACTTTTATGGGTGTAACAGTGTTTGCTGTCGTGTCCGACCGCACTCATCACGTGCACCTGCTGTCCTTCATGGTCCACTACTGCGCCACGCATCGTCTTGCCGTCCACCGCAATACTTTCGTGCGTATCACCGTAGTGCGCCGCCAGCCAGTTGTTGATGGCCCGATCCAACGCCTCCGGACCCACCTGTATCATCACGTTGCGAATCACCGTCACCGATGGCACCTCGCGACGACGGTTGCGAAACCGGCAGCGGAACCGTGCCCGGTTCGCCTGGCTCAGCGTGCTCGCCCACACCCAGATGTCCTTGTAGCCACGCATGCCACTGAGCGTGGCCCCAGCCGCCAGCGCCAGCACGTTTGCGATGCCGTGCTTGCGTCCCTTCGCACGGCGCACATCCGGCACGCCTCTGAAGTGATCATACAAAGAGCGCATGTCATTACAGGTCAGTTCCATTTTCTCTACTCCAGTTCGATATCGAGGATCCAGCAACGGTGCGCTCAGAATACGCCGAGCGTCGCGTTGCAAAGCTTGTACGAACACCCACTTGACCGATTCGGTGCGAGCGCCGTAGCCGGCGCCGATTCGGCGATAGCCCTTGGTGGCGCCGACCTGCGTCCAGTTCGCAGCCCGGTATAGATGGTGCCGCGGTGTCGCATCGGATCCACGAAGGTTTCCAGCACCAGCAACGGTTGCGAGAACTGTTCCAGCCAGTCGCGCTGCAACCGCCGCCGGCAACGCGACAGAATCCGCGAAGCGAGGTTCGGATAATGATGGCCGGGCAGAATCAGAAAACGCGAATTGTTCGCCACCAGCTTCAATCGGTCGGTGCGGTGTACTCGGCTCCAGCCGATCCACTCATCGCGTGCCGCACACTTGAGCGCCGGCGCCGAAAAACTCAACACCCCCAGCCACTGACCGTCCACCGCCGCCACGTAGCGAATCGTATTGCCGATCTTGCGCAACGCGCCAAGATCAGACTTCCTGACATAGACCAATTAAATATGACTCATTCTAACGGTTTGCCGGGCGGTTTTCGTTGAAATGTTCGAGGTTGGTATCGGGAAACCTTTCGCAGAGGGCTTTCGAATCAATCTGCTGGAGCCGCAATAGGGCATGTGCGAGATCCTGGGAACTGAAAAGGGGGCATTTTAAATTCAGACTTCCTAACATAGAACGAAATAAGCTGATGCTTTCAGGCTGCAGAATTTGGAATTTCGTAGACCATGCGCAGGTTGGTTCCGGGGAAGATGGTATGCGTTTCGTTGAGTTCGGCAAGGAGCGCTTTGAGCGCACGGTCGCAACAATCGCTGCCGAGCCCGAGCAAGCGCACCCGGAGCACTGCATTTTCGGAGTCGGGTACAATATCCGCATCGGCTGTCATCACAGCAGACAACAGTTTTCGGGCATTGGTCTTTTTTCCCTGCATTTGTGCGACCGCCGGAATCATGCGGGTTTCAGCACGGTAGGCGATCATGCGGATGATGTCGAGCAGCAACCGCTGCCTGGAAGGAATCATGTCGAGTTTATCGTCGTTGTCCAGGTCGGCGGCAAGAATGTGCATCGGCAGATCTGTGCGTTGTGCCTTGTGCTCTTGCATCTGTAGTTCGAGGGTTTCGATCTGTGCCAGCAGCACGGCTGAATTGTGGCCGTTTTTCGCTTGGTCTGCAGTCTTGTTGCGCAGGCTGCCGAGTCGGCTGCGCAATCTCTTGATCTGCTTTTCGAGTTCGCGCCGTGCCGGGTTGACCACTTGAGTGTCTGGGTGCAGAGTTTCCAAGTCGTGGGTTGGCAGCGCATCAAGGTTGAATTCGTGGCGCATGTATTTGAAGCAGTTCTCTTGAGACCAGCGTGAGAACAGGGCGCCTGCGACCTGCTGCATGGGCATGTACGGGTCGGTGGTGATCAGCGCCACTTGTCGGCCACTGTCGAGTCGGCGGCGGATCTGGCGAACCTCGAATCGATTCGACAGAAAGACCTTTTTTTCCGCCAGTGCAACCGACATCATGCGCACCTGTGCCGGACCGTGGATGGGCACCTCAAAGGTGCCGAAGTCGGTTTCGGGCCAGTCCGCGCCCTTGAAGTTCTTGTGCCAGGTAATGCAGGCGATGCCACGACCGGCCAGTCTGCGAAAACAACTCGGACTCCAGCCCTCGCGGTCAAACACCAGCGCCAGAAGCGGCTCGCCTGACTGTGGCTGCGTTAGGTCCGGGGCATTGGCTTTGAGCACACCGAGCGTTTCGAGTTGCGGCACAATATCGTGTTCAAGCACTTTGACCATCTTCGGATCAAGCGACTGGTGCATGCACAGCAAAGGCTTGCCTCCCAGCGCGTTGATCCAGTAACTGGCGGTCGCCGACAGGCACAGTTTCTGTCGCGCCACAAAGTGCTTCGGCAATTGACCCTTGCGACCGGTATAAACTTTCACGTGGCCATCCACAGCCAGCGTCGCACACAGTTCGGAATCCGCATTCATCCATTCATGCGCCAGCGCAGACTGCCAGTCTCGCACCAGCTCCTCCGAGTTCGCAATCTGACTGATTTTACGGCGCAGCGTCTTGGTCTCCGGACCACGGTCCAAGCCGAGAATGGCGCCCCATTCTCCCGGTGCAAGATAGCGCAGGCTTTCCGGATTGCGCACCCGTGCCAGTGTCATGAACGCCAGCAACAGCAAAATCGTGGTCAATCCGTAATATCCGTTGGGCAGTTGCAGCAAACGGTTCGAAACGCTTACAAGCCCTTCCTTCAACAGCATCGGCAGTGACGCCAGAACGCCACCCAAACGAACCCCCGTCATACTTTCCTCAAAGCGCGGTTCGACCTCGCTCATCAGACCCTGCCACGCTAGAGTCCGTCCCTGCACATCGCTCGCCGCCCGTCCCATCGGTGCTTGGCGATCGCGCTGGTCACGCCGGCTGCGGTCCATAGTCGAGCCTGCGTCTTGGTTGCTGAGGAGCTTGAGGTCCGAGCCGATCACACCGGCACGGCGATTTTCGCTGAACGTGCTTTTGGCAATCCCCAGCTGCTTTGCCACTTCGGTGCCACTCAGGCCTTCAGCCAGCAACTGGTTGGCACGTTTCGCGGTCGGCCCGTCAATGACATTGCGACCACGACCTCGACGCGGCTTGTAGAACCCCTCCTCGCCGTGTTCACGATACTTCCTGGCGGCCCGCTGAACTGTGGAACGCGACACTGTGAAAGCCTCGATGAGGGCTTGTTGGGGGATGTTTGAAACCACGCGCAGGCAATGGCATTCGTTTTGAATAATCCCGAACACGTCGTCGGTTGAGTTTTGCAAGTCATTGATGTCAATCATGTATTTTTGAGTGTAAAAAAATCGTCCTGAGCCCTTGACAAACCTCTCCGGTTCTGCGAAAATGACAGTGAACATTGAGCGCATCAGGAGAACACGCGATGGACGACAGCATCAAGCGATTGAATCGGACGACTTTTTCAGGTCGGCGCTTTACGCGCCAGCAATTGGTCGAGGTTCAGCAGACGGTTGAGAGTTTTCCGCGCTTAAGTCGCAACGAGTTGGCGCAGACGATCTGTGAGCATTTGGATTGGCGAACGGATGGCGGCGTCAACAGCACTTATGCGTGTTTGAAGATGCTGGAGGAATTGGAGGCTGCGGATGTGCTGCGCTTGCCGGGCAAGGATGAGACGATGGTTCGAGGGGCCCGCAAGCGACTGGAGTGGAGCGAGCGAAGTGAGCCGGGTGCGGCGGTGGTGGCGAGTTTGTCGGAGTTGTCGCCGATTGCGTTGCAGTTGGTGGAGAGCGAGGCGGACAAGGCGCAGTGGAACGAGCTGGTGGATCGTTATCATTACCTGGGCTACCGTCAGCCGATGGGGTGTTATTTGCGTTATTTCATCGTTGACAAAGACCGTCGGCGGCTGGGTTGTTTGCTGTTTCAGCGGGCCAGTGCGAAGTTGCCGTGCCGGGATGAATGGATCGGCTGGCAGCCGGTGCGCTACAAGAAGCGTTTGAAGCAGGTGGTGCAAAATGCGCGGTTTTTGATCTTGCCCTGGGTGCAGGTGTCGAACCTGGCCTCGAAGGCATTGTCGCTGGCGGCACGGCGGGTGGCAGACGATTGGCAGGCAAGATGGGGCGTGCGGCCGGTGCTGATGGAGAGCTTCGTTGAAGCGGCGCGTTTTAGCGCCAGCAGTTATCGTGCGGCGGGCTGGCAGCGGATTGGCGAGACCGTCAAGCGCTCTGACAAGACCATCAAGGATGTGTATGTGATGCCATTGGCGGACGATGCGCGTCGCATGCTGCTCGAAGGTGAGGCCAAAAAGCCCCGGCGAGTTGCACCGCGGCAGCCGTCGGTCGGTTCTGCCGATGACCGGTTTGTGCGCATGTGGCGTGATTTTGTCGGCATTGCAGCCGAGGTGGCAGAGCAATACGATCAACGCTGGCAACAGCGAAGACGGGTGCTCAATACGCTGTTGATCATGCTGTTTGTGTTCCGCCTGGTGTTTTCAAAGAATCATCAGGGCTATCAGATCACGGTCAACGAGCTGTGGGATCAGAGTCGGCTGCTGGGTGTGGAACTGCCGCAGCCGCAGCCGCCAGTGGCGTCCTCGATGTGTGTCGCCCGCCACAAGCTCGATGAGCAGGTGTTCAAAACAGTCTATCGGCAGGTGCTGGCGCGTTTGGATGAGCACTTGGGTGAGGATGCCCGTCGCGAGTGGTGTGGTCGGCGGCTGCTGGCGGTAGATGGGAGCAAAATCAACTTACCGCGGGCGCTGCTCGAAGCCGGCTATTCCCTGCCTTCCCAGGGTTGTTACTATCCGCAAGGCCTGGTGAGTTGTCTGTACCGGCTGGGCGACCGAATGCCAGTGGATTTTGAGTTGCTGTCGCACCTGGACGAACATCAGCCCGCGCTCGGGCATCTGAAATGGTGCCGGGCTGGCGAAGTGGTGGTGTACGACCGCGGTTATTATTCGTTCGAGTTGTTGCGTCAGCATGCCATACGCGGCATCGACTGTATTTTTCGCCTCAAGCGTGGCAGTGCCGGCGCCTTTGATGAGTTCATTGACTGCGCCGAGGATGAACGCGTCATTGATGTTTTGCCGAGCGCGTCTCGCGCCCGGCACTGGCGTCGGCGTCATCCGGGTGAAACCCTGCACCCGGTCCGGGTGCGCTGTGTCAGATACAGCGCCGGTGGCAATGAGTACTGTCTTGCGACCACGCTGTTGGATCAAAACCAGTTTCCGCTCGCCGCACTGTCGGATGCATATCACGGTCGCTGGGGAATAGAAGAGTTGTATAAAATCTCCAAGCGGTTGGTGGAAATCGAGCAATTTCACTCCAAGTCCGAGCGCGGCGTGAAACAGGAGTTGTATGCTCATTTTGTGCTGCTGGCGCTGTCTCGCTCGTTCGGCAACCAGTTGGAAGACGACCTGAATGCGGGCGTTGCGTTCGATCAACCCAAGATGCGTGCGAATTTCAAGAATGTGCTGGTGACGGTGGCGAGAAACTTTGAAGCGCTGATGCTGGGCCATTGGCAACTGGCTTCGAGCGCGGTATCGAACATTCTGCACAGCATCGGCAATTGTCTGCAAAAGGAACGTCCGGGACGGTCGTATCCGCGGGTCTCAAAGCGTCCGGATGAACGGTTCAGGAATGCCAACCGAAGAACCAGGGCGACCTAAAAAACTGAACGATTGATCAGTTGCAGGCCGTCCAAATCTTGGGAAAATACCGAACTGTTAAACGAATGGCTTTTTTTGCTAAACGAATGCCATTGCACGCGCAGGCGACCGATGCGCATCAGCATGTCACGTTGATTTTTGATCGGATGGAAGTCGAACGGCTGCAGATTGGAGAAGTAGGTGATGCGGTCTTCGGAAATTTGAATGGAGAAGCAGCTGTTGCCGATCGGAATGTTGTCGGGTGGTGAAAGGGGCAGAGTAGCAATCATGGCGGTATTTCGGCTTGGGGTTTATTCAGAATATAGTGTCAGAATATATTAGTCTATTTTGAGCTGAATGTCAAGCGGAATATGCACGATTTCAGGAGAAAAGTGGTTTAATTACGGTAGCTTTCAGACTTCCTGACCTCCGCCTGTCGTCCGGTACCGTTCAGAGCAGAGTAACCTGTTCATATTACAGGATTTTCTTCTGATTTTGTTGAATATTTCGAACTTTTCCGATTGAAAGTTGGCTATAATAATAAATCACATATATTCACGCCGAAACCCGAAATTCATGACTGCTCAACTCCCAATCAAGGTCCCCGAGGCAACTCCCATCGGCACCTTTTTCAGCATGGTCACTTGCGATGGAACCACCACTTACTTTCACTATCTGCTGCCGATCGACCAGCATCGCGCAGACGACAGGTCGGCGAGAAACCTGCGGATCGCGAAGTTTGCAGCAGCCGGTTGCGTCACGCATGCCGAGATCGCACGGGCCTATGGGATTCGCCGTGAAACCGTATCGCGCTTTGCGAAACAATACCGCACCGAAGGCGAACCGTCCTTCTATGCCCGGCGCCGCGGGCGCGGGCGTGTGACTGTGGATGCACAGACCGTCCAACGCGCCAGCGAACTTCTGGTCGAAGGTTGCAGTGGACGCGCAACAGCCCGGCAACTGGGGATTGCGCCAAGCACTTTCAGCGAGCATCGCCGTGCCGGGATTATCACACCGCCCGCGAGCCGCACTGCGCTTGATGATCAACCGTCTGCAGCCGGACAAAAAGATTCCGATATTGCCGATATGGTCGATCGTGCGGTACGAGACCGTCGTGACAAACAAGCGCCAATGGGACGTGCGGCTCACGATGTCGATACGCGCTTGGCAGCCAGTGCGGGACTGATCACCGAAGCGGCTCCGCAATTTACTGAATCAGCCAGTGCGGTGCGAAATGGCGGCGTTCTCACTGCGCTTCCAGCGTTGCTGAAACAAGGGCTGCTAGACAATGTCGGGCATCATTTTCAACTTTCAAACGGCTTCTACGGACTGAACACAGTGCTGGTGCTGATCGCCCTGATGATGCTGGCGAGAATCCGCAACCCGGAAGCATTGCGTTATCAGTGTCCCGGTGAATGGGGCATACTGCTTGGACTGGACCGCTGTCCGGAAGTCAAGACGCTGCGTGGCAAACTGCGCAAGATCAGTTGCGATGAAAGCCGGGTTCGAGCCTGGCAGGGGCAACTGGCACAGCGCTGGATAAATGAAAATCCGCACGACTGCGCCACCTTGTCGGTGGACGGTCACGTGAAAGTTTACAGCGGACGCAAGGGCAATCTGCCGAAGCATTTCGTGGCGCGCCAGAAGTTGTGCCTGCCGGCTGCCGCCAGCTATTGGATCAACGCACTCGGGGGGATGCCGTTGCTGTGCCTGCACCAGCAGATCGACCGCAAGATGGTTCATACGCTTGAACACGATATGCTGCCGGAACTGCGATGCATCGGTGCGATTCCGCAATCTGCGCCGGACCTGACGGCAGCCGAGGCGGAACCGGTTCTGACCCTGGTGTTTGACCGCGAGGGCTGGAGCCCGGATCTGTTTCAGCGACTGGCTCGGCAGGGCATCGCCTGCATTAGCTGGCATAAGAACCATCGCGGCGCCGATTGGCTGCAAAGTCGCTTCGAGCCGGTCGAGGTGTCGCTGCATGGCCCGGCGCATCACAGTGTCCGTTCGGTGCTGATTGCCGAAGACGAGGTTGAACTGGCCAATGGATACAAGGTGCGTCAGATCCGTCGTCTGATGGACAGCGGTCGCCAGGCTGCCTTGATCACCACCCATCCGAATTTGCCGATGCAACAGGTGGTTGCGGCGCTGTTCTCGCGCTGGGCACAGGAGAATTTCTTCAAGCAGATGCGTCAGGAGTTCAATCTTGATGCACTCAGTGTTCAGCAGTTAATTCCAGTGGACGAGAACGCCAAGGTGGTCAATCCTGATCGTCGCGAGCTGGAAAAGCGAATCAAGAACACCAACGCGAAGCGTAGTCGTGCAGTGGTGCAAATGATCCAATTCCGCAACCAGAACCGAGACGCCACACAATATGAGCGCACCGCACAGCAATATGAACTTGAACTGGTCAGACTCAAGGCACAGCGGTTGCAGATTCCTTCCCATATGCGCGCCGGCGATCTGCCGCAGCATCAGCGCTTGGACGCGCTGCCGAGTGCACCGCGCCATTTTCTTGACATCATCCGCATGATTGCCTACCGGGCGGAAACCCAAATGATGCCGGCGGTCAACGCCGCACAGGGTAAAAAACACAACGCTCGCAAACTGCTCGGCAAACTGTTCCAGTGCGAAGCGAATGTCATTCCGCAACCTGAACAGGGTCTGCTGCGCGTTCAGCTGCTCGGCCTTGCCAACGATGCCTCGGACCGTGCGTTGCTGCCGCTAATCAAGGAACTCAATGAGACCGCTGCCCAATATCCCGGAACCGACCTCACCCTTTTCTATGAAATCTCGCTTCGTAAACCGGTAGAATGAGACATGTTAAATTGGTCGAGGTCAGGAAGTCTGAGCTTATGACAAGCACACAGGTCTGACTTCAGCTGTCAGTGTCAGGAAGTCTGAAGATAGTGATGCTTCTGCATCAGTTGCTGGAATTCACGCTCCCGCTCGCGTTCGACCGGTGTTACCGTCAGCGACGAGTGGTCCATTCCTGTTTTCCGTTCCATGCAGCCATGGCACGTAGTCTATACGAATTCTTGCCAAATGTCCAGCTTTGGGCTTATCTTTTTGATTCGCATTTGGAATCAGCAATAGGTAATTTCGCCATCTCCCCTAAGGGAGGGCAAAATTATGCTTGTGCTATTTTTCGTTTCAGAAGTAAAATCGAGGTGATTTTGCTGAAATTTTATCGTGATTCACTCCCCTGCGTTGTGATTTTGGGCGTTGCGGAAGCGATTCGGCAGCCATGTGAGCGATTCGGCATGGAAATCCTGAAAAACATGGCAATGCGGCAGAATCGAGCCGCGTCAAATCCTACCGCGGCTGCGGCATGGAAGCGAATTGGGGCTTGCGGACGCCGCCGGCGTTACAAGCCGGGCGATGGTGCCGGTGCTATCGCGCCGCGCCGCACAGTGTTGCCGGTGAGTTTCAGATAATCCAGCACCACGCGCGGCATGCGGTTCAGCCGGAGCATTTGCTCACGCACCGTTTCATATTTTTTCTGCTTGCTTTTCAATAGTCCGATCGCGAACCGTCGCAGGCGCGTCATGTTCTCAGGCCCGTGTCCGGTGCGGATGCGACTGCGATCCTCATCGAAATCCCAGTCCAGCATGTAATGCACCGACTCGATGCTCCAGTGCCCGCGGTTGTCTTTGAGCACCTGTTCGGCATCCGCCTGTTCGGCGCTCAAACTCGTGATGCCGTAGGCATATTCCCGCCAGCCTTTACGGCGCTTGTTTTTGTACTCGACAGTCCGTTCCACCATGAACGCCTGCCCGACATGCGGAAATTCAAGATACTCGTTGAGCTTCGAGGTCACCCAGATCCTGCGCGTCTCGATGCGTCCGTGCCCAAGGTCGGTTTGCTCATGATCCGCTTCGCCGGGCGACTCAAACCACAGCCGTACATCGTCCAGCAGGGTCGGCTGATTTTCTTTCGCCGTGAGGTGGTAGTGTGCATCGCGCCCGACCACATATTCGGCAAACGCCCGCTGTGTATGCAGCGCATCGGCCGTGATCGTGCGCCCGCCGATGTCGACCGCATCCAGCATCGGCGCCACGGTCTTGATTTCATTTGTGCGCTTTTGCTCATCGCTTCCGTTCACCGGCAGCGTGCCGACTTTTTTTGATGATATGGACTCCCCCCACTTTACATCGGCGAAGAAATCAACGATGCTGAGTGTATACAAATGCAGTCAAGCAAATGGGAGGAGCCCAATTATGGACAGAATGAATAATACAACGATAGGCCTGGATATCGCAAAGAGTGTGTTCCACTATGCGGAACTGAATCGAAATGGAACACTGACGGGCAAAGGCAATCTGAAGCGAAACAGGATGCTGTCACACTTTGCCGGACTGGAACCGACCAAGGTGGTGATGGAAGCGTGTGCAACTTCGCACTACTGGGGACGTCAGCTGCAGGAATGCAATCATGAGGTGGTACTGCTTCCGGCCCATAAAGTGACCCCTTACGTACAGGGCAGTAAAAATGACCAAAATGATGCGCTCGCGATTGCTGAAGCGGCCGGTCGTCCGGGCATCCGTACGGTTGCGGTGAAAACGGTGCAACAGCAGGATCTGATGATGCTGCATGGTCTGCGCCAGCAAGCGGTGCAGCAGCGCACACAGAAGCGCAATGCGCTACGTGCGCATTTGTCAGAACGCGGATTGACAAGTGGACGCGGCAAGCGTGCTCTGTATGCTCTACTCGAATCGGTAATCACCGCGGATGAGGACGGCGTGATTGGCACCAGCAGTGAGATCAGCATGTTGGGTGTAACAGTGTTTGCTGTCGTGTCCGACCGCACTCATCACGTGCACCTGCTGTCCTTCATGGTCCACTACTGCGCCACGCATCGTCTTGCCGTCCACCGCAATACTTTCGTGCGTATCACCGTAGTGCGCCGCCAGCCAGTTGTTGATGGCCCGATCCAACGCCTCCGGACCCACCTGTATCATCACGTTGCGAATCACCGTCACCGATGGCACCTCGCGACGACGGTTGCGAAACCGGCAGCGGAACCGTGCCCGGTTCGCCTGGCTCAGCGTGCTCGCCCACACCCAGATGTCCTTGTAGCCACGCATGCCACTGAGCGTGGCCCCAGCCGCCAGCGCCAGCACGTTTGCGATGCCGTGCTTGCGTCCCTTCGCACGGCGCACATCCGGCACGCCTCTGAAGTGATCATACAAAGAGCGCATGTCATTACAGGTCAGTTCCATTTTCTCTACTCCAGTTCGATATCGAGGATCCAGCAACGGTGCGCTCAGAATACGCCGAGCGTCGCGTTGCAAAGCTTGTACGAACACCCACTTGACCGATTCGGTGCGAGCGCCGTAGCCGGCGCCGATTCGGCGATAGCCCTTGGTGGCGCCGACCTGCGTCCAGTTCGCAGCCCGGTATAGATGGTGCCGCGGTGTCGCATCGGATCCACGAAGGTTTCCAGCACCAGCAACGGTTGCGAGAACTGTTCCAGCCAGTCGCGCTGCAACCGCCGCCGGCAACGCGACAGAATCCGCGAAGCGAGGTTCGGATAATGATGGCCGGGCAGAATCAGAAAACGCGAATTGTTCGCCACCAGCTTCAATCGGTCGGTGCGGTGTACTCGGCTCCAGCCGATCCACTCATCGCGTGCCGCACACTTGAGCGCCGGCGCCGAAAAACTCAACACCCCCAGCCACTGACCGTCCACCGCCGCCACGTAGCGAATCGTATTGCCGATCTTGCGCAACGCGCCAAGATAGTGATGCTTCTGCATCAGTTGCTGGAATTCACGCTCCCGCTCGCGTTCGACCGGTGTTACCGTCAGCGACGAGTGGTCCATTCCTGTTTTCCGTTCCATGCAGCCATGGCACGTAGTCTATACGAATTCTTGCCAAATGTCCAGCTTTGGGCTTATCTTTTTGATTCGCATTTGGAATCAGCAATAGGTAATTTCGCCATCTCCCCTAAGGGTGCACGTCAGAATTTTGAGATCATTTTGTAATATAAGGAGTTCATAGGATTTGCCGGATTATCTGTATAATAATATTGTTACAGATATACTCGCCGGAGAACCGCTATGGACACCCTCAACCAACTCCAATCCCAACTCGATGAACTGCGAACCCAGTTCGCTTCAATCGGACACTTGCGCCCGGGCACGCTGGCGCCGTACCAACGAAAATGCGGCAAGCCCAATTGCCACTGTGCGCACCCCGACCACCGCGGCCACCCGGGATGGCAACTGACGCGCATCGTCGATTCGAAGAACCGATGCCGCGGCATTCCGAAATCGGCGCTGGAAGAAACCCGCCACCAAGTGGCCGAATACCAGCGCTTCATGGAACTGGTCAAGCAGTTCACCGAATTGAACGAAACGCTGTGCGAGTTTCGACTGCGGCAACGGCGGGATGAAAAAAAAACACGATCGCACACGAGCCGCCCCTCGCCGGCGCGCTCGTCGCCGCGGCGGCGAAGGAGATCGAAGGCTTGCTGAGTGCGCAGGCATTTTGCGCCCCGGTGGATTTCGAAGCCATCGAGACCGCGGTTCGGAGCTCGGTGCTGAATCTTGGCGCTGCCTTGGTGGCGGCGTATCTGAATGCCGATCGCAACGATGATCAAGGTCCCGAATTGCGGTGCGAGTGTGGAGGGATGGCACATTATTCGGGACGGCGCACCAAGACGTTCACCACCGTGGTGGGGGCGCTGGCGCTGCCTACCTGTAGGGCACAAATTGGACTTGACAAATGATATGTCTGTGCTTTACACTTCATTTTTATGTATGTGCAAAGCCAGATTCACAGCCAGCTGTCGTCTCCCCGGGGCCTTGAGCAGGTCCAGTCGCTACTGAGCTCGGAGACTTTCGAAACCCGCACCGCGGTTGGGCGTGCGGTGTGCGAGCTGTTTGACTTCAAGGACGCCGGCGGTCAGCTTCAGCAGGCCAGCTGCATGAAGTCTCTGCGCCGACTGGAACACTCGGGGCAGGTGATGCTGCCCGAGTCGCGCGGCGGTGGCAGCCGCGGTCAGGCTCGGGGAACGGGCGAGCCGGTGCCGCCTGCACAGCAGGTGCCGGGACGGGTTGATCAGCTGTCGGGGCTACGCTTGACGCGGGTCGCTGACCGGCCGCAGCGCCAGCTGTGGAATGAGCTGATGGCGCGCGAGCATCCGCGCGGCGCGGCGGTTCATGCGGGCTGTCAGCTGCGCTATTTCATTGAGTCAGACCATGGCATACTGGGCGGCTTTGGCTTTGCGGCATCGGCCTTGACGTTGCGGGCGCGCGACCAATGGATGGGCTGGGATGCGGCGCAGCGCGGGATGCATCTGCACCGGGTAGTCGGGCTGAGCCGGTTTTTGATTCGCCCGCAGGTGCGCTGTGCGAACCTGGCTTCCAAGGCGCTGGGGATGGCGCTGCGGCGTCTGCCGGCTGATTTCGAGCGCTGCTATGGCTACCGGCCGTTTCTGGTGGAGACTTTCATCAACCCGGTATGCTATGATGGGGCCTCGCTGCGGGCCTCGAACTGGACGCATGTGGGCCAGACCGCCGGGCGGGGGCGGATGTCGTCTGCGGGTGCCGCGGCAGCGGTGAAATCGGTGTATCTGTATGAAGTGGAGCGTGGCTGGCGAGACCTTCTGGGGGTGGCGGACCCGTTTCGGATTGCGCCGCGCGGCGCAGGTGAGGGTTTGGACAGTGAACAATGGGCAGACCATGAATTGGGCGCGGCCCCGCTGGGGGACAAGCGCTTGAGCAAGCGGCTGGTGAAAAGCGCGTCGCTGCAGGCGGCGGCGCCGATGTCGTCGTTTCCGGCCGCGGCGGTCGGCGACAAGGCGGCGGTCTATGGACATTACCGCTTGATTGATCAGCCGGCCGACTCGGAGGTGACCCCGTGCAACATTCTGGCGCCGCACCGCCAGCGCACGCTGGCGCGCATGCAGGGCTGTGCTGAGGTGCTGTGCGTGCAGGATGGCACCGACTTGAACTTCGCCGATCATGGCGAGTGCAAGGGCATGGGGCTGATCAGCCGCAACAAGTCATCCATGGGCACGCTGGGGATTCACATGCACTCGCAGCTGGTTTTGAACGAGGCTGGGGTGCCTTTGGGGGTGCCGCACATCCAGTATGATTCGTTGCCGAAAGACGGCCGGCGCGAGGCGGATGAGAACAAGATGGGTCGCTGGCGTGCGGGGCTGCGGGAATGTTCGGCGCTGGCGGCGCAGCTGGATGGGGTTCGGGTGGTTTCGGTCATGGATCGGGAGGGCGACAGTTTTGAGCTGTATGCGCTGGCCCGGCAGCTGGGCAATGTGGAGGTGCTGACTCGGGCGGCTAAAGACCGGGTGCTGGGTCATGAGTGGGCGCCGCGTGATGGCAAGCGGGTCAAGCAGGCCGTGAAGCTGTTCGACAAGGTGCGCGGTGCGACCTGTGGCGGCGAGCTGGAGATTCACATGGGGCAGCAGTCGGCGCGGCGTCCAAGCCGCGGTCAGCCAGGCAAGGTCAGGCGGGAACAGCGCACGGCGGCGGTTGAGCTGCGCTGGATGCCGCTTGAGCTTCCGGTGCCGGTCAAGGCGACACATCTGAAAGGCGAGTCGCCGGTCAAGCTGAATGCGGTGCATGTGCTGGAGCCCTCGCCGCCGGCCGGCTTGGAGGCGGTGGAGTGGCTGCTGCTCACCACATTGCCGGTGGATTCGTTTGAGCAGGCGGAACAGGTGATTGAGCGCTACCGGCTGCGCTGGCGGATAGAGGACTGGCATCGGGTTCTGAAAAGCGGTTGCAAGGTGGAATTCCTGAGCCATCGGAGCTGCGACCGGATTGAGCGTGCGGTGACCATCAAGGCGGTGATTGCGTGGCGTCTGGCTGCGATGGTGCTGATGGGCCGGGAAACGCCGGAACTGCCGCCTGAGGTGCTGTTCAGCGACATTGAAATCGCCGTCTTGGAAGATTTCGCCCGGGACAATCGCCTGGCCGAGCCTGATGATCTGGGCACGGCGGTGCGAACCATGGCGATCATGGGCGGCTATCTGAACCGGCGCAAAGACCCGCCGCCGGGATACAAGAAGATCTGGGAGGGATACACTCGGCTGTCCGCCATGGCACAAGCCTATGAGCTGATGGTCAGACTTGGCCCGGAGGGCGGAATTTATCGGTTAATGCGTCCAGACTAGACTTATGTATAAAAGGTAGGGCGCTGCACCGTGCGTATTACCACTGCCGCGAGTGCAACAGCGGGTTTTATCCCAAAGACATCCAGCTGGGACTTGACGAAGGCGTCATCTCGCCGGGCGTGGTGCGGATGATCGGATTGACGGCGGCACACACAAGTTTTGCCTGCGCGCAGGAGCTTTTGCGGGAACTGGCGCATGTCAATACAAGCGTCAAGCAGGTCGAGCGCTCAGCCGAAGGCCTGGGCGAGCAAATCGCCGCTGACGAGCAAGCACGTGTGGAGGTCGAGCCGAGTTCGGCCGCCACGATGTATCTGGGCATGGACGGCACCGGGGTGCCGATGCGTGCATCGGAAACCGCCGGCCGTTGCGGCAAACAGCCGGACGGCAGCGCCAAGACGCGGGAGATGAAGATAGTTGCGGTGTGGACCGCCGAGACGCTGAACGACAAAGGCCGGCCGCAGACCGATCCGATGTCGACGAGTTACAATGCGGCGATCGAGACGGCGCGCACCGCAGACTGCGACAAGGTGTTGTCGCCATTCGCACAGCGTGTCGAGCGTGAAGCGGTGCGGCGCGGATTCTACGACGCCAACCGTCAGGTGGTGATCGCCGACGGCGCACTGTGGATCTGGAACATTTGCTCGGAGATTTTCCCCGATGCGATACAAATCGTAGATATATTTCATGCTCGAGAAAAACTTTGGGATGTGGCCAAGGCTGTTTACGGGCCCGGATCCGATCTCGCCAAGCAGTGGGCGGAAAAACACCTTGAACAACTCAAAGCCGGTGACATCGAAGCGTTGCTTGAGGCTTTGTCAGCGTTTTCGCCGACGCATGAAGCGGCGGCTCAGGCGGCCGGTTATTTCGACAAGAATCGCGAACGCATGCGCTACGGTCAGTTTCGGGATCAAAAGCTGTGCGTTTCAAGCGCCGTGGTGGAGGCCGGCTGCAAAAACGCTATCGGCGCTCGAATGAAGCGCGGCGGCATGCACTGGAGTGTGAAAGGTGTCAATGCGATTGCCGCGTTGCGTTGCAGTGTGCTGAGTAATCGCTTCGATGATTTCTGGTATGCAAAAGCTATCAACCAGTAAATCTTCCCAAAATTCTGACGTGCACCCTCGCGGTTTGGATCACTTGACACCGTTGGACAAATGGGCGCAGTGCGGCGAAAAGCTGCGCCTCGCCGGTCCTGAGATTGATTTCGATGAACTGTTCCTGTACGAGGTGCAGCGCAAGGTCATGAATGATCGCACGATTCGCTTGAACAACTGTTTTTACGAAGTCGACGCGGCACTGGTCGGACAGCGCGTCACAGTGCGCTACAACCCCCAAGCCGCAGACCATGAACCCATCCGCATTCACCATAACGGACAAGACGCCGGAGTCGGCTGTCTGGTCGACGAATACGCAAACGCCCAAGTCGCACGCGAGGCGACTTTTGGGATTCGCTTTCATGCTCCCCACCCACAGCCCACCGAGGAGGACTGATGTACTTGCAGCATTTTGGATTCACCGCTTATCCTTTTGAGGCGGACCTCAAAGCCGAACAGCTGTATCGCAGCGCTTCCATCGAAGAAGTCGCCAAGCGTCTGGCACACCCAATGGCATTCGTTTAGCAAAAAAAGCCATTCGTTTAACAGTTCGGTATTTTCCCAAGATTTGGACGACCTGCAACTGATCAATCGTTCAGTTTTTTTTAGGCCGCTCCAGTTCTTCGGTTGGCATTCCTGAACCGCTCATCCGGACGCTTTGAGATGCGCGGATACGACCGTCCGGGACGTTCCTTTTGCAGACAATTGCCGATGCTGTGAAGAATGTTCGAGACCGCGCTCGAAGCCAGCTGCCAGTTGCCCAGCATCAGCGCTTCAAAGTTTCTCGCCACCGTCACCAGCACATTCTTGAAATTCGCACGCATCTTGGGTTGATCGAACGCAACGCCCGCATTCAGGTCGTCTTCCAACTGGTTGCCGAACGAGCGAGACAGCGCCAGCAACACAAAATGAGCATACAGCTCCTGTTTCACGCCGCGCTCGGACTTGGCGTGAAATTGCTCGATTTCCAACAACCGCTTCGAGATTTTATACAATTCTTCAATACCCCAGCGACCGTGATATGCATCCGACAGTGCGGCGAGCGGAAACTGGTTTTGATCCAACAGCGTGGTCGCAAGACAGTACTCATTGCCACCGGCACTGTATCTGACACAGCGCACCCGCACCGGGTGCAGGATTTCACCCGGATGACGCCGACGCCAGTGCCGGGCGCGAGACGCGCTCGGCAAAACCTCAATGACGCGTTCATCCTCGCAGCCGTCAATGAACTCATCAAAGGCGCCGACACTGCCACGCTTGAGGCGAAAAATACAGTCGATGCCGCGTATGGCATGCTGACGCAACAACTCGAACGAATAATAACCGCGGTCGTAGACCACCACTTCGCCAGCCCGGCACCATTTCAGATGCCTGAGCGCCGGCTGATGTTCGTCCAGGTGCGACAGCAACTCGAAATCCACTGGCATCCGGTCGCCCAGCCGGTACAGACAACTCACCAGGCCTTGCGGATAGTAACAACCCTGGGAAGGCAGGGAATAGCCGGCTTCGAGCAGTGCCCGCGGCAAGTTGATTTTGCTGCCATCTACCGCCAGCAGTCGCCGGCCGCACCACTCGCGACGGGCATCCTCACCCAAGTGCTCATCCAAACGCGCCAGCACCTGCCGATAGACTGTTTTGAACGCCTGCTCATCGAGCTTGTGGCGGGCGGCACACATCGAGGACGCCACTGGCGGCTGTGGCTGCGGCAGCTCCACACCCAGCAGCCGACTCTGCTCCCACAGCTCGTTGACCGTGGTCTGATAGCCCTGATGATTCTTTGAAAACACCAGGCGGAACACAAACAGCATGATCAGCAACGTATTGAGCACCCGTGTTCGCTGCTGCCAGCGTCGATCATATTGCTCTGCCACCGCGGCTGCAATGCCGACAAAATCACGCCACATGCGCACAAACCGGTCATCGGCAGAACCGACCGACGGCTGCCGCGGTGCAACTCGCCGGGGCTTTTTGGCCTCACCTTCGAGCAGAATGCGACGCGCATCGGCCGCCAATGGCATCACATACACATCCTTGATGGTCTTGTCAGAGCGCTTGACGGTCTCGCCAATCCGCTGCCAGCCCGCCGCACGGTAACTGCTGGCGCTAAAACGCGCCGGGTCAACGAAGCTCTCCATCAGCACCGGCCGCACGCCCCATCTTGCCTGCCAGTCGTCTGCCACGCACCGCGCCGCCAGCGACAATGCCTTCGAGGCCAAGTTCGACACCTGCACCCAGGGCAAGATCAAGAACCGCGCATTTTGCACCACCTGCTTCAAACGCTTCTTGTAGCGCACCGGCTGCCAGCCGACCCATTCATCCCGGCACGGCAACTTCGCACTGGCCCGCTGAAACAGCAAACAACCCAGCCGCCGGTTGTCTTTGTCAACCATGAAATAACGCAAATGACACCCCATCGGCTGACGGTAGCCCAGGTAATGATAACGATCCACCAGCTCGTTCCACTGCGCCTTGTCGGCCTCGCTCTCCACCAACTGCAACGCAATCGGCGACAGTTCCGACAAACTCGCCACCACCGCCGCACCCGGCTCACTTCGCTCGCTCCACTCCAGTGGTTTGCGTGCCCCCCGAACCATCGTCTCATCCTTGCCCGGCAAGCGCAGCACATCCGCAGCCTCCAATTCCTCCAGCATCTTCAAACACGCATAAGTGCTGTTGACACCGCCATCCGTTCGCCAATCCAAATGCTCACAGATCGTCTGCGCCAACTCCTTGCGACTTAAGCGCGGAAAACTCTCAACCGTCTGCTGCTGTTGATTTTCACATTAAATGGAACAGATTTCCCAGATTAATTGGTTGCCTGAAGTCAGGATTTCCCGGTTTACGTCGATTAATTGTGACAAAGTACCATGCCTGGCTCACTCAGAACATGGTGCTATTTGCCTTAAATTCATGCAGAATCAACGTTTTGCCGCAGGGGCGGCGAGCGCTCATTTGAACGTTCAGTTTCCGCATTATTTCAGAGGTGTGAACAAACTATTGTGGGAAATCTTAACGATTTAATGTGAAAAACAACAGCTGCACCTCGACCAATTGCTGGCGCGTGACGCGCCGCCCTGAAAAGGTCGTCCGATGCAATCGCTTGATGCTGTCGTCCATCGCGTGTTCTCCTGATGCGCTCAATGTTCACTGTCATTTTCGCACAACCGGAGAGGGTTGTCAAGGGCTCAGGACAATTTTTTTACACTCAAAAATACATGATTGACATCAATGACTTGCAAAACTCAACCGACGACGTGTACGGAATTTTTCAAAACGAATGCCATTGCTGGCACACCTGGTCGAGCTGCGCGGCATCGCACTGATCACCGGCGAAGCTGGCAGTGGCAAAACCACTGCCTGTCGACAGGCGGTTGCGAATTTGCATTCCGGACTGTACCGGGTGTGTTACGCATCGCTGACCACCGGCAGCGTGCTCGACACCTTGAACGTCATCGCCCGGGCCATGGCCCTGCCCAAACAGCGTCAGCGCAGCGGCGCCTGGCACGCCATCCGCAGCGAAGCGATTCGACTGACGCAGGAAAAAAAGCAACTGCCGGTGCTGATTATCGATGAAGCCCATCATTTGCGCAACGAGGTGCTCGAAGACCTCAGACTGCTGACCAACTTCGAGCTCGACTCGCAACGTCGCATGTGCATGGTGCTGGTCGGGCTGACCGAACTGCGCCGTCGCCTCGCCATGTCAATGCACGAATCGCTGGCGCAGCGCATCGTCACACAACATCATTTTGCCGCACTCACCGGCAGCGAAACGGAAGCCTACCTGCAGCATCGGCTGCAAATGGCCGGCGCGGCCGAGCTGCCATACTTCGAACCCAATGCCATCGAAGCCCTGTTCAACGCTGCACGCGGCATGCCGCGCCAAATCAACCGAATCGCTCACTATGCGCTGCTGGCCGCATTCCTCGACAAGGCTCAACAAGTCAGCGCCGAGCATGTCGAAAAAGCCTGTGCCGAGAGCCGCCTGTGAACGTGCCGGCCAACTGCGACTGGTGCAACTCCCATGACGGTTTCCACACTTGGACACCCGCGGCCGTGACAACACCCGAATCCCAACCCGGCTGGCTGATCGAATCGCTGTGGCAGCAACAGGCAGTCGGCATCATCGGCGGCCAACCGAAATGCTGCAAGTCGTTTCTCGCACTGCATCTGGCGGTCGCCGTCGCTTCCGCAAAACCGTGCCTGCAGCGCTTCGCGGTCCACAATCCGGGACCCGTGCTGCTGTTCGCTGCAGAAGATGCCAGGCACGTTATCGCACACCGACTCCACAGCATCGCACAAACCTGTACCACCGACTTCCAGCGACTCGACATCGACATCCTCAATACCCAACAGCTGCGCCTGGACTTTGATCATCACCGACAGTTGCTGTTCCAAACCGTACAGCGCATCCAGCCTCGACTGCTGATCTTGGACCCGCTGACCAGACTGCACGGTGTCAATGAAAACATCACCGCAGAAATCTCCCCCATCCTGCATTCGCTGCGAATCCTGCAACGGCGCTTTCATACCGCAGTGGCTCTGGTCCATCACGCCGGCAAATCCACCGACGCACAACGCCCCGGACAGACACTGCGCGGCAGCTCCGACCTGCACGCCTGGGGCGACTCCAACCTGTATCTGCGCAAACATCAGGATCACTTTATCTTGAGCGTCGAACATCGCGCCGCACCTTGCCCGCCTGACTTGCAGCTTGAACTGCACGCTTCTGCTTCCCGTACACCGGCCTTGCGTCTGCGACAGCCTCCACTTCAAACCGCACATGCTGCACCGCAACGCCACCCTAAAACAATCCAACAGCGCTCAACTACAGACAAACTGTTCCGCTGATCACAAAGCCATGTCTCAAGGCCTGTTCTGATTAAGGCCAATACAGTCTTATCTTAATGAGATGCACTCCTCTACATCACGCCATTCCTATCACAAGCGCAGACACCTCCTGTCAGCTTTGTCCAATTCACAATGACTGACCAGGCTCAACGCACCGTGTCAATAATTATTTATCCCATAATCCGGGAAATTCTTCTAACGACTATTCGATTTAATCTGAAAACCGAGTGTTGTTTTTATTTGAAAAACAACACCATCCGATATGTTTGTCCCGTGCCGCATCATGCCAGCTCGCTGCATGAAACGAAATGCCACCCACTCGACCGAAGCGCTCACTGACCAGCCAATATTTAACCACCTTGCCGGGCACCGCCGGTGCACCGCGTGGATGATGCGTGTGCATCATTGAACGCCACTGCTTCGAATCCGAGCGCGACACCAACTCCACTGACACCTCTCCCAATTGTGCCAGTGTACATCGCAGCTTCCCATCCTTGTCATACTCCGGCAATTCACCCGCTTGCGGCTTGGCAAACCGCACCGGGGGCAGCTCAACACCCAGCTTGTCAGCCACAACCGATAATATCTTGCCCGCCTGTGCCGCACACAACTTGCCTTTTTTATTTCGCCAATTCGTTCGCTCGCACAACGCTACGGCTAAACCGTAGCGACTATAATCGCCAGAGTTGACCGCTTGTGAAAACCACTCGATGTCCTCATGACTGAATTGACGGAGACCAATCTGCATGCAACAAATTAAATCTCATCTCAACGCCTTTGTTAAGTGTGTCCTGTTGATAGTACTAAGTATGCACTCCGAAACTTGAGTTAGTAAAGTGTACGACTAAAAATGAAACGGATTTTAACCGAAATAAAACGCTTCTTTTTAAGAAGGTATAAGCGAAAAATTAAATTGCGTAAAAAACATACTATAAAGTTTATTGAAAGTTACGAAGCAAGCAAAGGAATTCTACCTTACGAAGACCATGAAATTTGGGATCAACTGGGGAAAGTTTTTGAAGATGAGGTAATTGGAAGTTGGCGAATGACTGGCAGAATAATTGACTTGCGTAACCCTCGTACTTTGGCAGAAAAGTTGGAGTGGATAAAGTTAAATGATCATGGAGAAACGCAGGTGCGAGTGGCTGATAAACTTGCCGTGCGTAAGTATGTGCTTGACAAAACTAAGAATAGTCGGTTGCTCAATCATTTATACGGAATCTATACGGATGCCGAATTAATTCAAACTGATGAACTGCCAGCAAAATTTGTAGTCAAGGCTAATAACTGGAGTGGTGGAAACTACATATGTACCGACCCAACAAAATTTGACGAAACAATTAAACTTAAACTAAATGAATACTTGCAGCAAGTTTACTTGGATCATGCCGTAGAATGGCCATATTGGAAAATTGAGCCTCGACTATTGGTAGAAGAATATCTCGAAGACCAGTTTTCACAACTTGTTGACTATAAAGTATATTGCTTTAGCGGAATACCAAAGATGATCTTGGTGTGTATGGACCGATACGCAAGTTCGGAAACGAAACGACTGTTCTTTGATACTGATTGGAATCTTTTGCCATTCTCTGATCCCAACTATCCGACGATCATAATTGGAAAGAATTTCCCACGTCCGAAATCACTGCCTGAAATGTTGAACGCCGCAAAACTATTGAGTCAAGAATTCACGTTCCTCAGAGTGGATTTTTATGATATTGACGGTGAATGTCGGTTCGGAGAGTGTACGCTTCATCCGCATGGTGGAAAGAATAGCATATTCACTCCGGATAAGTGGAATTCTAGAGTCGGCGAATGGCTCAAGTTACCTGAGCCAAATAAAAATCCATGTTTTGCTTACTATAAAACAAGGCTTTACAATCGGTAGCTACTTTTTTTTGACGCGATGTACATCTACAAACCAAACTCTGTGGTGTTGCCACCCAACTCTACAACAAAACGGAACTTTCCAACAAAAAATCGCCTATATGAAGTTAGTAACATGAGTGCCAGAGTTGATTTGCACGATGTCATGCCAAGCCCGTGCCAATACAACATTTTGGCTCGTAACTTAGATACAAGTACTGTGTTCTTTGACGTCTATATTGATTGGAACACAAAAATACTTTATGGAATCGGTCCTTGTTTGTTCAATTTAGAAAATGAAATCTTTCCTATGGAAATATTCGTTAACGATAATAAAACCGAGTTCAAGATTTATCAACAAAAAAAACTTATTTTCATCAAGTCAAAACGCCTTCCGAGCTTACTACCAAAATCAGTACACATTGAGTTGGTATTCAAAAGTTTTACTCACTCGATGAGTCTAAACTTACAGCAGTGTCAACAATCCATCGAATCGATCAGTAGCGCTCCTATTACGATATCTACTCTACAAAAGAACAATGATACTCAGTGGGTTATCGATTGGATACTGTGGCACCGACGTTTGCACAACGTCGAGCGAATTGTTCTTTACGATAACGGAAGCACGAATCGAACTGAACTCATTGAGAATCTAAAAGCATTGGAGCCTGAAGTCAATATCATTTTTGTTGATTGGCCATTCCCTTATGGAATAGAGCCTTACAAGGCAACTCAGGATGGATATTTAAACCATTGCCGCATGCGGTTCCCTATAAAACATGGTTACTGCATCAATCTCGATATCGATGAATATTTAGTTAGATCTGGAGAAAAGGATCTTTTTGATTACTTAAAAACCAGTCTCAGCTATCCGTTTCCTGGAGTGTGCTTTATTAAAGAATGTAAGGTACCCAACATAACTAAATCTAACCGAATGACTGTTCCGAGAGTATTAGATTTCCACTTCCGATTTAGGGAATTTGGCCATCATCCTACAAGAGAATTTACTCGTCACTATACGAAGTATATTTACAAATTCAATAGTCCTTACTATTTCAATGTACATGCAACCAAATTAGGTAAGTATGATTTATTTGAACAAAGATTAAATTTTCTGAAAAGGTTACACTATTGTTACAAAAAATCTCTATGGAAATTGAAGCGTTATTGGTTGAAGCGTCAAAATGCAACTGAGGATTGGAAGCATAAATTTCAGTCATTCGATAGTAGTTATGCTGACGAATCAGAGTTCTATTTTTTTCACTTTCTTGGACTCGGTATAAATTGGAAACAATTACCTTTAAAAGAAATTGTTGAATTCAACAGTAAGTTGCACATTGAAGAACCATTAATCGAGGAACTATGTGAAAAGGTACGACTAATTTCATTCCCTAAAAAATTAGCGATAAATGATCCTTAAAAACCTTCAAAACAATCCCAGTTCGATCTATTCCACCTGTAGCTTGACAAAACATCAACTGCGGTCACCAAATCTACCGCCTAGTGGAGATGACTAACTGGTCGATATTTGAGAAAGCTTCGGAGCGTTGTATTGTCAGGCAATCCGTATGACATTCATACGTTGAAACGAGCACTGTAGCAGGTGCGTCGGTTAAGCCAAAAACAGATAGACGAGGTAGGACGAGGTATTTGTGGATTGTGGTTACAGGGAACATGGCGAAAGTTTAAGCAGAAACTACATTTCGGGTCAGAAGCGTGGCATCACTACATGAAAGTTAGAGCGAAGTCTGGAACGTCGACAAGCGATTGAACTGGTGATTAGTCCCCTGAAGAGCGACGTCTTGCTGGGCGCAATTATATGAAGGGCATCCTAGGCGATCAGATGAATGTTCTGTTGTGCTGTGCCAGTCACAATCTGCGCCTGGAATTGAAGCGTCTTAAGTCTTTCTATCCCGAATATTTAGCGCGATTTTGGCAGTGGATACATTGTTTGCGGAGCTTAGATCGTCGAATTGGAGAGTTCAAATTCGGTAGACAATGCGTGAACGATGGGTCAATGGAACGGTTGCCACTTCAACAGCTTCCAACTGCGGCATAAATTAATTTTCCGAGAACGGCGAACTATGATTCCTCAATTCATTGAATTTCATAAATTGTTTTCACGAACTTGTTTCATTTTGAACTATAAAAGATTAAAAATAATTGCTAATAGAGGAAACAGATTTGAACTTATATCTATAACTCTCCCGAATTTTAACTATCCGTTGTATTTACGCAAGGGAACTTCTGATATACGCAACTTTAGACAAATTTTCAAAGAGGGAGAGTATTCTTTTCTACCGTTCCAGCCTAACACAATCCTTGATCTTGGAGGTTATATAGGTCTCGCAAGTGCTTATTTTGCAAATAAATATCCAAATGCAAAAATAGTTTTAATAGAACCAGATCCTGATAACTTCCTCATTGCGCAGCTAAACACTCGCCAATTTCCTAATGTCGAATGCTTACAAGTCGGAGTTTGGAGTGAAAGTTGTTACGTTACTGAGGATCGTAAACCCGGAGACAGTTTAGAAAGTGATTGGGGAAAAGTTTTTCGGAAAGTTACTTCTGACGAAAATTCGGCATCAAAAATTCAAGCTTTATCGATGCCTGTCCTAATGAGTATAGTGGGTTTCGCTGAAATTGACTTTCTAAAAATAGATATAGAAGGCTGCGAGAAGAATTTATTTTCTGATTTCGCTGCTGGAACTTGGATCGACAAATGTAGACTGATTTCCTGCGAATTACATGACAGATTTGTGCCTGGTTGTTCGGAAGCATTTCACAATGCAATGGCCGGAAAGGGTTTTAATATTGGTAAGCATGGTGAATTCGAATTTTATGTTCGCGACGATTGCATTAAACGGTAGCAGTTTCGAAGTCTGAAAATTCGCTCGTTGAAGCAGAATATTTTGTAATCAACAAGTTGATCAAAGTGATCATTGAGCTATTCCTCCACACTAACAGTACTGGTTTGATATGCCAGTATGGCCACTCTACTCAACCACACACGTAAAGTCTGTTAATATAAGTATTCATCCTTTTTCTTACTTCGAGATTAAACTCATTCTTGTTTCTGCAGATGAAATTACCGCCACTCCAGTGGTTGGGTTTCATTACGAATTCGCTAAATTCAGAACACGTGACATAGGAGAGGAGAATATCAATAAACATGCGGTTTGGCCTGCTTTTTCCGTAAAAATACGGCATAATTAGAATGATAGTGATTGTCTTTCCAAGTGCGGGTCTATGCCATGCTTCAATCGTGCCTGAACTTCCTCCCAGAACATTCCGAATTCATCAACGAGCACTGCGCCAAGGTGTGCGAAAACGGCCGCGTGGCGATTCACAACGCCAGTGGCGTGATGCTGTCGTATCTTCAATCCGATGATTATGGGCGGCGCATGGCGATTGGCCTGCTGGCTGTGGAACGGCTGGCCAATGCCGCGCAACTGTCCGATGCGTTTGGCGTTTCTCACAGCACTGTGTATCGTTATCAGAGGTGCTATCGAGAAGACGGCGTCAGCGGATTGTCGCACCAACGAAGCGCACGCGGGGGTTATAAGCTCAAGGGCGATAAACTGCTTGAGGCGCAGCGACTTTTGGATCAAGGTGAATCGGCGCGGGCACGGCGCGGGCAATGGCTTTTTTTGCTAAACGAATGCCATTGGCTGAGCACCCCCGCAGGCATCGTGAAATCCAAATTCTTCGCATACCCGGTGACCGACTGCCGAACGGTTCTTAAAGCTTTTCGCATCCATCAGCGCCTGAACGCGCGCAACGCCTTCAGGCGACGTGAGATGGCGGCGGATCTGGCTCTGCTGATACATAATAGCCTAATGTATCAGCAGGCAAATCAAAAGTTCAGACTTCCTGACCTCTATTTCCAATCCGATTTGCTTCAAGTTCACGCATGTTGATAATACTTATATTCTTTTTATGAAAACCGAATGATATTCTCAGTGAATTTCTTTGCAATGTCGGCTAATTTAATATGTCACCTAATTCAGTTCGCAGGATTGCCGACATGCCCTATTGCGCCTCCAACAACTCGATTCGAAAGCCATCTTCGAAGGATTTCCCAGCACCTGCCTCGCACTTTTCAATGAAAACCGCCCGACAAACCTTTAGAATGATGACATATTTAATTGGTCGAGGTCAGGAAGTCTGAAGTTAAGTACTTATTTGTGCTGTATAGGCAGCACGCGCCAGCTCAATGGCGGCCGGTGCGTGGACAATATTCTGTATAGTGAAACCGGCACGGTGTACTGTCAGTGTCCGAAGTCCAGCGAACGTCGACAGATGTATTTTCAGGGCTTTGAGAAGGACCGCAATGCCTTGAAGTATCGGTGTTCGGCGGTGGCCGGTGATTTCGAGTGCGAAGGTTGGCAGGAATGTCATCAACAAAGTGGCAGTCGGGCATTGAACTACGGACGTACCGTGCGCATCAAACTGGAAGATCACAACCGGCGCATTTTCACGCCAACCCCACATGGCACTGGCAGGTGGCGCAAAGTCTACAATCGGTGCAGCGCTACGGAACGGATTTTCAGCCGGGTGGATCAGGTGTATTGTTTCGATCGCCACTATATCCGTGGCTTGAAAGTCATGAAGGCACGCGCCTCGCTGGCCGTAGCGGTGATGATGGCCATGGCACTCGTTCAGGTGCGAGCCGGAGACCCCAGCAGATGCGTTCGCTGCTGCAGCCCATACTCATCCTCGATAGCGGCTGAACGGGCACTGGTCTGAGAACGGCGTGTGGCTGGAATTTGCATTTTGCCGCTGACACTGCTAAATTTTCACCTGCAAAGCAGTCGAGGTGTATAGTTCAGAGAAATTTCACTGCCGCAAGGCGTTTTTGTTACCGAATCAGGCCGGGGATTCCAGAATTTTTCCCGAAAAAAGCCGACTGCGCAAGTGCCTCTGTATCTGTCTTTGGTACCCCGCTAGAGCAATATACTTTATAGTCAGCAAATTGTGAAAACTGGTTTTCGAGATATCCCTCTACCAATAGTCGAGGCTCATGTGCGATGTATGTATACATACCCAATTCAATCACCTTATCCAAAAACTCTCGATGGAAGCGAGTTATACCGGATATAGAAAAATACAATCAAAGCCAATTGGACAAGTTGGACACAAATACTGTTTTTTACGACATATTTTTGGATAGGAGTAGAAAAAGACTACTAGGTATTGGTCCTAGGCTGTTTAATCTAAAAAAGGATATTTTCCCACTCACCCTTTTTGTTAATAATAAACACGTTAAATACCGTTTGGTGCAAATTAAGAATTTAGTCTTTATCGAATCAAACCAATTTTCAAATAGATTACCCGAAACGGTAAAAATTGATCTTAGATTCAAATCGTTTGAAAGAACGGTAAAGATCAATTGGAAACGTGACGAATATTTTCTGAGTAAATCCGATAAGTTACTTCTTACGATATCAACATTACAAAAAAACAATAATATTCAGTGGATTAGTGATTGGATTTTATGGCATCGTCGTTTGTACAATGTCCGTCGTGTAGTACTTTACGATAATGGCAGTTTCAATCAAAAAGAGTTAATTGAAAATCTACAGAATTTAGAACCAGAAGTACAGATAATTTTGGTGCATTGGAGGTTCCCTTACGGAGTTATTGCAGCAAACCAGTTTTGTCAGCACGGCTCTTTAAACCACTGTCGGTTAAAATTTCCGATATCCAATGGATACTGTGTAAACTTGGATATTGATGAATACCTAGTAAAACCAACGAATCTAGATCTTCTTAATTTTCTTAATTGCAAACTTAGGTTTCCAACTCCTGGAGCGGTATCTATTCAAGAATCCATTATTCCTAATATCACTAAAGAAAATCACAATGCAATGCCCAGATTTTTCGATTTTCCCTATCGTTTTCGAAATATTGGGCGAACTGCAAGAGGTGACCAGTACGATGAATTTGGTCGAACAAAATACATCTATCAATTTGACAGCGTGGCGTACAACGCAGCTCATAGAACAGCATCAGAGAAAGACAAACAATTTTCAAAACGTTACAGTAAATTTCAAAAATTAATTTTTTTTTACAAGAAGATTTGGAAAGAAGCAACTCGTAAACTACTACACCGTCAATCCCCTAGACCAAGAATTGATTCGTTCTACGCAACACCATCAGAAATTTATTTTTTTCACTTTTTTGGACTAGCAACCTTTTGGAATGGAAAGCCTCGCAGGCTTCCAACTGGATTGGATGAAAGTGTCCACGTTGAAGAGCCATTAATTATCCAGTTGGCTACTTTGGCTAGACTAACATACAACGACGACGGTAACCGAAATCCGATAAGTAATCCAACCGGCAAATCAGATCAAAATCCAACTGGTTTAATACTTCACAAGAATTTGTAAAAATCTCGAATGTATGTTTACAAACCGAACTCGGTACACTTACCGAAAGATTGAGGGGTTATCGGTTTATTCAGGAACAACTGATTGTGAAATTACAATGTATGTTTACATTCCAAATTCAGTAGAGTTGCAAGAGAATTGTCAAGTAAAAAAAAGCATTCCCTATCCAAACACTATTACCGAATTAGATAGAACAAAGGAGGATATTAAGACAATTTTTTATGATGTTTTCGTTAATCCACATACAAAAAAACTGTGTTGCATTGGTCCGAGGTTATACAACCTCAAACGGGAACTGTTCCCGTTGGCAGTATTTGTAGAAGGTCAAAGGGTTCGATTAAAATACTATCAAATCGAGCGATTGTTCTTTCTGGAATCAATACCTCTTACAGGACATTTTTCAGGCACAACAAATATAAAATTTAAGTTTAAGGAGTTCGACAAAAATATCTGTATAAATTGGCAAAAAGACATGCTACGAGCAGTTAATTACAGCGATTGTCCACTAACTATTTCTACCCTGCAAAAAGACAACAACATTGAATGGATTAGTGATTGGATTCTCTGGCATCGACGCTTATATGACGTAAAGCGCGTGGTTTTGTACGACAATGGAAGTTCCAACCTAGTACAGTTAACTGAATTCCTACCGTCATTGGAACCGGAAGTGCAGATCATACTCGTACATTGGCCGTTTCCACATGGGATCGCTCCATACAAATCGGCTCAACATGGGTCTTTAAATCACTGCAGACTAAAATTTCCGGTTTCCAATGGTTACTGCATTAATCTTGATATAGATGAATACTTGGTAAAATCCACAAATGAACCGCTATTAACTTATTTGAATCGCACACTAAAATTTCCGTCTCCGGGAGTTGTATTATTCAAACCGAAAATTGTTCCCAATACGATACACAACCAACAGAATAGTTTGCCTAGGTGTTTCGATTTTAAGTACAGATACTCGACACTCGATAACAATCAACACGGTAAGAAATTAACATATTTGCGATATCTCAAGTACATTTACAAGTACGAAGACGTTGGATACAATGCCCCTCATAGGACTAATTCAGATAAAAATAGATTGTTTTGTCAGAGATTCAGTTTCTTGTACAAACTTAGATTTCATTTCGTAAAGAGTATTTGGAAAATAAAAAAATTATTACTCCTTACTTACTCCGAAAAACCAAAAATTGATTCGTACACCGCTCCAGAATCAGATTTGTACTTTTTTCACTTCATGGGTTTAACCACAGGTTGGAGAAAAAACTGGAATAGCAAATCATATTGTAGTACTGATAGTTCAATTCACATACCCGAACCAAAAATTGAACATTTAGCGAAAGAATCAAGATTGACTGAATCTAGATAAAACTGCGTTAAGTGACCGTAAGATATTCTGGCTTCCCCAAATACACCAACCTACAACGAAAGAACACAATAAGCGTTTAACGTGGTCCATTTATCCATATGCAAACGCAACTCCGTACTGATTCCCGACAATTCATCAGTTCAGACAATTATTCCAATATTTTCCGAATTCGCCCTAGCAACCAAGAATTTGTTGATACAAACACATTGTTCTACGAAATTTTCTGAACCCGATTTCCAACCGTCTGATTGGGCTAGAGCCTGAGTTTCTTAATCTGAAGAAGATCCTGTTTACAATGACAATTTCTTGGAACAGGCTAACAATGAAGCACAAATTTCTGTTGAACTGATCGGGTGACAATGCTTCGACTCTACAAACCCAACCCCATAATCATTCCAGAGGATTCCCCTGTACAGAAATGTTTTCCACGGCTACACAAAATTCCATCGGGAGAAGAGACAAAAATCGATACTGCTACACTTTTTTATGATGTTTTTTTAGATCCAAGTACCAATTATCTAATCGGCTTAGGGCCTGCTTTTCTAAATCTGAAGAAGGACCTATTTCCAATGTCGGTTATTTGTCAGGGTAAAACGCTGAAATACGAATTGGAGGAAATCAAAGGAGTTACATTATTTCAGTCAGAGACACTCAAAGAGATTTCGACTTCACAATTTGAAGTTGATTTTCACTTCGAAACGTACAGTCAAACAGTGGCAATTGATCCAATTTTCGACATGAAATTTAGATCAAACCATAGCTGTAGGCTGACACTCACAACGGTGCAAAAAGACAACCCCATTGAGTGGGTACATGATTGGCTGTTGTGGCATCAAAGAGCATTCGGTGTTCAGCGTTTGATTCTCTACGACAATGGGAGCAAGAACCTTGATGAACTTATTGCGCATTTGAGTCGCAAATCATTAGAACTGGAAATAGTATTGGTTGACTGGCCGTTTCCTCATGGTGTGGAACCATACAAGTACTGCCAACTAGGCTCATTGAATCACTGCAGACTAAAATTTCCCGTACCTCAGGGATACTGTATAAATCTGGACGTTGATGAGTATCTTGTGGCTTCCGAAAACAATCTGCTCCATTTCCTCGATTCCAGACTACAGTATCCCGCACCAGGCGCTATTGTGCTAAAAGAATTTCTCATTCCAAACATAGTTAGTGACGATAGATTAAACCCAGCAAGAGTTTCTGAATTTACTTATCGAAACATTGTTCCTGGATTCCAAGGAGACCACAAATATTTGAACACATTTGGAAGATCAAAGTATATCTACAGCTTTGAGAACATCGGGTTCAATGGCAAGCACTCTACTGATTCCCTAAAATGCAGGTTGTTTGTGCAACGATATTCGATTATGAAGAAAGGTTTGCATCTATTGAAGAAAGCCCTCTGGGAATCAACCAAAAACATGCTCCGTTTCAGGATTCCAAAACCTAGAATTGATGCAATTTACGCTACGGAATCAGAGTTGTGTTTCTTTCATTTTACCGGACTCAATACTGGTTGGAAATTGGCTCCACCGAAACCTGTCCGTTACAATTCTAAAGAACATGTTTTTGAACCTAGAATTGCAAATATTGCATCCCTGATCAACGATTCGCAAACAAATATATCGACTGGGGAAAATCCAATTCAGACAAGAGTTGATTCAAGTGATTCTACTTGAATACATGGCCATACTAGTGTCATGACGGTCAATGTTTTAGCTATGAAGTGGGGGTCTCTGTACGGCCCGCATTATGTGAATCGCCTCTATGCAAGCATACGGAGAAACCTCAATCGAGATTTTCGATTTGTCTGTTTTACGGACGACACTACTGGCATATTTCCAGAAGTAGAATGCCATCAAATTTCCAAAGTAGAGTTTCCTGCTTCTGAAGACGACCGGCGCTGGTTGAAGCTTGGCATCTTTAGAAAAGAGATTGCGAATCTCGAAGGAACATGTCTTTTTCTAGACCTAGATGTTGTTATCACTGATTCCATTGACGAGATGTTTGACTTTGCACCTAGCGCATTTTGTATCAGTCACGACTGGTGGATGCCTTACAAGCACCTACGAGCTCGTTTGTTGAAATATCCCACAATTGGAAATACTTCAGTGTTCCGATTCGAAGCGGGGACTCTGGAATTCATTCTGTCAGAATTTGAGAAAAACTACGAAAGCATACTTAAAAAATATTCCATGGAACAGGAGTATGTAACACGTATGGTCGAAGATAAAATTCAGTGGTGGCCCAACAAGTGGGTACGTAGCTTCCGGCGCCACTGCCGCCCTACCTTTCCTTTTAACCTAGTTCTTAAACCTACCGTTCCATCGGGCACGAAGATTGTCGCTTACCACGGCTTACCGAAACTTGATGACGCAAGCAAGGGATATGTCAGCCGCTATCCACACAAAATTTGTCGTGCATCCCCTTGGATAGATGAACACTGGTCTGACAAATATTGAAAACCGAAATTTGATTTAGATGAACAATTCGAGTTTACTTTAGATTCGCGAAAGGTTTATTGCCATACTTCGATTGGAATGAACGAATCAAATTCTTTGGTTTCTTCTTGCTGAAGCGTCTCTTTCCAGCAAACCTGCAGTTGGTCGGTGTGTTCCAGCTGCCAAATGAGTCTTCCGCCCCAATGCCTGACAGCTTGGCCTTCCCCAAATTGCATCAGCAGTTTTATCCGATTGTTCAAATTTTCTGAACACCCAATATAGATAACTATTGCATCAGCCACCCATTCTCTCTTCAATCTGGTAAGTTGAACGTTCGGATTCTTTCTCTGGTAAAATCCGCCGGTTCCTTTCAAAACAAATTCCAGGGCAGAACTACTATTTCGAAGTACCATGTAAACTTCCGAATTTCTGGGCACATTTTCGTCCAAAGACCATCTCGAACGAAAGAACGCAAATGCTTGAATTGCTGACCACCTCTGAAGCCGGATTTTTAAAATAATCAATTGAAGCCCAATCAAAAATCACACTGGAGACTCCTCAGTCTCAAAGCTACAAACCTATTGCATTCACACAACAAAGATTGTTTCTTTATCAGTATGAATGCTGTTCCAATGAATTTGTCTATCAGACTGAACCACTTAGAAACTTTCTGACTGATAGTTGAATTCAGAGTGAAATACCGAATACTTGCTACCTGTGACCGCTTTAAATTGATGACTAATCAAGTTCGTAAACATCATGCATGCTTCCACAATTCTTCTATCCAAGGTGTTGGTAATGTGTTTCGATTTAGCCTTGGGGATCTATATCCAGCCACCGCTTCATGAGGATTCGGATGTCCGTGAAAAACGACAATTCGCGCTAAAGGAGGACAACTTGGAACTTGAAAAAGATTAAGAGGAAAGATAGGAATGCAGTTCCTCTTGAAACTCACTATCCATTCTTTTGGCCACCAGTGATGCCCACCCAGTGCTTCGGTAAGGTACCTTTGACCCGAAAGAACTCTGTATTTTCCAAGTGCATCGTCACGCTCTGACATGAACTTATCAACTACATCTTGGGATTGTCCCGCCGTGAATCTGAACACAGAGGAATTGCCAGGTAATCCATGTCGTCTGGAGAGAGTCTGATACCATCTTTCCCAATCTCGAATAATACATCGTCTTTCAGGATGCCAATCAAACAGATCATCCAGTTGCCCTGTAATCAGAATATCAATATCCATGAATATTGAGGGGCCTTTAAGGTCAGCCAGCCCGTCTCGAAACAACGCTAGTTTAAGCCAGGGAGTTTTTTTCCAAAGCTCTGGAACATCGAGGTCTGGAAGCGGGTGAATTTCAATATCAGGAATCAAATCATCAGCGTTATCCGTAAAACACAGAAAACGAAATTCTCGTTGCAAGTTTCGCTTCACACCGACAAACAGTCGATTGACATATTCAGGGCCATATTTCACACCCCACTTCAATGTCAATATATTTACAATCACGTTACTACACTAAATTTGGAAGAACACCTGCTACCTGAATAGTTTGCTTGCAAACAAAATTCATCCAAAACGTCAAACTGTAGTGGATTCAATTTTGTCATTCAACCCAATTTTCGGCTGCCCAGGACGCAGGTCGACACACTCGACGTGGCGACCAATCGAAAGTACCTTTGACTGCGTCCGAAGGCTTTAACGGTCCATTAAATACGACTACTTTTGCTCCCCGCGGTAAAACAGGAGGCAAACACAAACTGAAAGGATAATAGGGTTTTCTATGTTTGAAACTAGTAACCCACTTTGAAGGCCACCAATTCATGCGGCCTTCCAACGCATGCGACAACCAACGCTGCTCTAAATTGAATTGTCGAGGTAGATGTGGTTTGTCGTTCATCATGTCAATGACAAACTGCATCGAATTTGCTTCAAATCTGAATACCGATGTATTTCCTCCAATCTTTCTCTTTGCCAGTATGTACTGTAATCTCTGATTGGGAGGCAGCCATTCTCTACAAACACAAAATTCGCCCAGCTTGAAGTCAAAAAAGCAATCTATGGAGTCGACTATGATTACGTCAAGGTCGAAATACAATGATGGACCTATGAGATCACCAACTCCACTATGAAACAATTGCTGCTTTTTGCCGTGTGAAAAGTGTGTTATTGCTGAAGGATTAATTCCGTTCGGTATAGGGTACGTTTCTACTTCGGGTCGGATACATTCAGCATCATCAGTAAAACACACAAACCTGAATTCACGGGATAAATGCCTTTTCACACCCCCGTACAGCCGATTTACATATTCAGGGCCATATCTTTTGCCCCATTTGATAGTAATTACGTTGACTAGCATGCAACCTTTCTTGAGAAGAATCTATAAATTACTTTGACTGGCTATCAGTGATCGGCGAAAATTTGATTGAATACCATATAGGAGTCTTGGCATTACATTATATGCCTGTGTTGCCGCCAGCTACTCAGTTCGATAGACAGTATGTTGTTGATTTAGAAAATGACTTCAACACACCAAACCTTGCCTTCATTTGCAGTTTGATTTCACGACAAATTGAAGTAACTGGATGTTTTGGAACTACGCAAAGACAACACACGATTGAAAGGCCAATTTAGGTCTAAAGAGTGTTGCATTTATGCATCGATTTAACAGAATTTGATTCGAAATTAGTAAACGGATTGCATCTAAAAACGTGGTTTTCAAGTACCAGAGAAAACAGTGTGTACCCTCAGTTTTCTTTGCAGAGGTAAGCTGGTGCGACTTGCCACGTGCGGGGCTAAAATCCGCTGAAAGTTGGGGGGGGGGGGCAATGGCAGACTGTGGTTCCTGTTGGGGCATCAAACGCCCCAGTGAAGTGTCTAACAGGCTAACTGTAATATATTGGTTTGAGCACAAAATCAACGCGTCAAATGCCAATCAGAACGATGGTGGGCATTTGTCCTATGTAGGATTATCGGGTGGTTTAGGAACCACTACGTTAGGCAAATGAGTTGACACTTCAACTTTTTTTGGTGCGCGTGGATCTATTGGCGATACTGACGTAGCCTACGTATTCCAGGTAAGGAGTAAGAAGCCAAAGGCAACGAATTTGGGGAAAGAGAAGTGAAACCCGACGAGCATGCCCCTCGGGTAATAGGTTTGTCGAAGAGTTTGGGCGGAGGTGCCTGCGTTCATTTTAAACATGTAGATCCAGATCAGGAAGATAATAAATCAAGCACTGCCTTGGCGTTGAAAATCGAATTCTAGAATCTTCTGACATGCTTAGCTGAACAGTCGTAGTGCTGTATGGCACCCTGATTTAGCAGGCTCTCACACTTTGCTGACAAGAAAACTATTCTGGTTAATACAGACCAGATGGTGATATGGTAACGCGAGTAACACCAACAGTTTGCAATTCGACAGCAGTCTACGGATTGCAATCGCGATATGTAGACTTGTAGTGGTTTTCTAAAAACATGGTACATAAAAGAGCGGGGTGTATTCACACCCCGCTTGACATATCAATTGTATTTACTGATTCCGTTTAGAAATCCACTTTCAATGCTAGAAAGCTAATTGACCTTTTGTCTTGTTTGTCGGGGTCAGAATGCTCAAAGTGCACGCTCGCACCACCGCCGAGGCTCCTAGACAGTCCCAACATCCACGTCGTATGTTTGTCCGGGTTAATCCCTGCCTTGGCATTGCCAGCGCCTGATTGATAGGAAGCTGTCGTTCCTTTCGACTTTTTGCTTCTGGCCTGAAACAGGTACGAAACTCCGGTATCTCCAACACTTCCGCGAACACCCGCAAACGTCGTTTTATCGGTTTGATTTGTAACCGCAGGATCGGCGTCAGGTGCTAAATCTCCTACACTATCGTCATCTGTCTCCTTTTGACCGAAACCCAGATACGCGGTCATACTGCCAATGGTGTATTGACCCGCAATCCAGTGTTGCTTTGTTTTCACATCTTCTTTTGTATCATGAGATTTGTGAGCGAAAGCGACTTTGCCGTTCTCTCCCAATCCCATGCTGACACCAATTTCCATCGCATCGACATTCTTGTCTTCCGGGGTACCACCATCGGGATCATCAGGCGAACCAGAAGACCTTGCTCCCCATCCTTTGTTCATGGTGACATCAGTCTGTATGTTAATGTTTTCAACGGATACTGCATACGAAACCACATTACCGTGACGACCGGATGTTTCTGAATCACCGATAAAAGTTGAATTGTCGGTAATCGCACCAACACTGTTGTAGGTGGCACTCCAGATTTGTCCAATAGTCAGGGTTCCGAAACCGCCCGATAGTCCTACATATGACAAACGACCGGCAGGTTGAGTGGCATTGGGCGTATTGATCTTGTGCTCGAACCGATATACCGCGGTCAGCCCTTCGGACACTTCGCTGGACCCCTTGATGCCCCAGCGAGAGGTGCTGTATATATCCCCTACACCAGTCTGGCCGTCTTGAGACAGGATGCCTGCTCGAAGAGATCCATACCAGCTTGCCTCCGCAAAGACGACTGAGGGCACACTCAATTGGCTTCTAACACCCCCCAAATAACGCTTTTTCATCTACTCTGCTTATGTTGTCCTATGTTAGAAAATGCCAGATTTGTTGCAATGCGACAACACTATTGAATACTAGCAGGGTACTCTTTGTGCGAGCTGTTGTGGCATAAAGCAAACGTCGGAAAATCATTGCCTGTATAACCTAGTGACATGCATCGCAAAATGGACTAGGTAAGATTGTGGACACAATTGTAGAAAGAACTGATAGCTTAGTTGGCTCCTTTGCAAATTTCAATGGTTGGGGATTTAATTTCGCGATTTTCTGTTTGGCGTTACTGTTTGTATTCGGTACTCGAGTTCTATTTTTATTTCCCCGGCAACACACATGGATCACTTATGTAGTTCGAGTAGTGGGCGGTGCAGTACCAGTAACAGTGTCTCTATTAGGAATTGCTGCTGTTTACAGTCTGTCAAGTTCCATCAGTCAAGTAACTTTCTTCCAAATCGGTAACATTGTGTTTGCATTTTGGGGGCTTGTTGCTGGAGGATTTTTAGCATACTTCGCAGGAAGATATTTTGAACCGTTCGTAATTGAGATTCTGAACAAACGAACGCGAATGGCCGGACTGAAGGATACGCTGACTGATATTCGCTACATTCAAAAAGAACTACAGGGAACAGGTCCAATTCAATTTGAGAAACAGTTCACTGCTGCAGAATTGAAGAATGAAATGTTCCTGGGTATGGACATTGCCGGCAATCCTGTAACTCTTGAACGTTCGACATGGAAAAGCAGTCACGTCCAAATTATGGGACCACCGGGTACTGGCAAAGGAATTCAGGCAGCTGTAACACTAACCCAGTCACTGAAATACGGTGATGCTGTATTTGTTTTTGACCCCAAGAATGACGAGTGGGCACCCAGTGTATTTCATGAGGCATGTAAAAGTGCAGGCGTACGGTTTCAATTCATTGACCTTGGCGAACCCATACCACAAATTAATCCACTTCTGAATTCATCTCCGGATGAAGTTGCTGAAATGCTTTATGCGGGACTGGAACTCAGTCGCCGTGGCAGCGATTCGGACTTCTACAGGTTAGATGATCGCAAGGCGGCAAGATTTGCAGCTTCACTCTTGGAGAAAGAATCGTTATCACTTACTGAAATGGGAACCAAGGCAAAATTTTTAGTCGACCGTGACCTGTTGAATGGCGCAAAAGCATTCTTCACAGCTATTGAAGAGGTGGGTGAACTAGCCTGCATCCGGACTCGAGAAGGAGTAGATCTTTCTGCGCCACTACGCGACGGTGGATGCATTTACATAGTAGGTTCAGTGCGAAATGATCCTATAGTGGTTCTCCAAAAAATGTTATTTGTTCGAATCGTTCAGATCGTTGAACGAACACGGAACAGAAATCGACACTGCTCGATATTCCTCGATGAGTTCAAATATCTGTTAAGTGCAACGTCAGTGAACGCTCTGGGAGCCATTCGTGACAAAAGATGCAATATTCTGTTGGCGCACCAGTCTCTAGGAGACTTCGCGAATTGTGGATCCGACTTATCAGAGGACGGAGTTCGTACAACCATTCTTGATACGACTCCTATCAAATGGCTTTATCGTCCGTCGGACAAAGACACTGCTTCATGGATTTCCAATCAAACCGGACGGATTTTGGTTTCCACTCAGAAAAATAACACTGTGAGAAATCTCGAATTGTCGGAGTCACTTTCTGCATCACGATCTGTAGGTGAAGCAGAGAGAAATTTATTCGATGTGAATACGATTATGAGTTTACCGAAAGGATGTGCGGTTTGTATAGGAACTGGCCTACCCAAGCTGGGCATGGTAACTGCATTGCCTGTTCAGAAAGTGGAACTTTACCCCAAACCCGCAAAATTGGTAATTGCTGAAAGCATAGACCTGCTGAAACGGATTCCGAAGAGTGCAGTTTCAGAGACACATGAAGAACCGCAACATATGCCATTGTTCGACAGAATGCCAAAGGATAGATTGCTTTATTTTCTCTACGAGGAAACATGGACTCATATCGACATAATTTTTCTGTTGCTCAATGATGTGTCAAATGAACAGATTGAAGAAATTCTCAAAGAACTGTCCGAATCAACGTTGATCAGAAACCATCAATTTCCTACTGGCTTCAGTTCAACCGAACAGATTTGGGGGATTAGCAAACGTGGAGTTTCACTTGTTCAGGAAACTGATGGGAATCCTGAATCTCGACCGGTATTCTACAAATCATCAGTTAATCGAACTTCAATGAATCATCAACTGGATATTCAGCGCTTGCGACTCATTGCAGAACGTAACGGTTGGCGGGATTGGAAGAAGAGCGGTCGAAACAGTGTAAAGGAAAAAGGTGAAGTCTATCCTGATGCAGTTGCAGTGCGCCCTGATCATTCCCGAATTGCAATCGAAGTGGAGCGAACAATCAAAGGTTATGATCGCTATCCTGGAATCCTCGTTGCACATTTGAATGCTCGCAAAAATAGAAAATGGGATGAAATCTACTACTTCAGTCCAGATGTCCAAATTTCACGGCAATTGGAGAGGATATTCTCCGAAATTGGTGAAGCAAACCATCTAGGAGAAGTGCTAAAGATCAATGATGCCCATCGAGCACCATTCAGATTCCTGACTTACGATGATGCCTGGACCTGACTATTGAGGACATTCAATTCAGCAAATCTTCTTTTTGGTTTGATCTTTCGAGTTTTGATACTGATGCGGTCACTGTCCGCGTAGGCTGGTTCAGTTTGTTTTCTCCCCAATAGTGCTGTTTTCGGTTGAAATTTGAATTGGTGAACAGAATTTCTTTGAATTAAGATGTTGCAAACTTACAACATATATAGTGTGCATATTCCATTCAATCACACTTTTTTGAACGAAAATCAAATCTAGTGGCTTCATGCTATTAACATTGCTAACCATAACGTGTAAATTCTATTTTGATTTGCAGTTATATCTTTCATTTAAATGAATTTTCTCTAAGGAGTAAGTAATGAAAAAACTATTAACAGTAGTATGTCTCTCAGGACTTCTGAGTGTGCCCTCAGTAGTCTTTGCGGAGGCAAGCTGGTATGGCTCGCTGCGTGCAGGTATAAGTTCTTCAGGCACGGTTGGAGTATCGGATGGTTGGGGTGCACCATTTAACAGTTCTAGGTGGGGCATCAAGGGCACCAGCGAAGTTTCCGAAGGGCTGACTGCGGTATATAATTTCGAGTACAAGATTGATGCGTCCGATGCTAGTCAGAATGTCGGACGTTTGTCCTATGTAGGACTGTCCGGCGGATTCGGAACCCTGACTGTCGGACAAATCTGGAGTGCCAGCTACAATAGTGTGGGTGCGATTACCGACAATTCAACCTTTCTCGGTGATTCAGAAACATCCTATCGTAACGGTCATTCGGTTTCGTATGCAGTGTCCGTTGAAAGCATTAGCATACAGGCTGATGCCATCATGAACAATGGATGGGGAGCAAGGTCTATTGCGAAGGATACGAATACTGCTGATGGTGTCGACACTAACGGCGTAGCGGAAGACAAGAATGTCGATGCGATGGAAATTGGTGTCAGCATGGGATTGGGAGAGTACGGCAAAATCGCTTTTGCTCATAAATCTCACGACACAGCTGAAGATGTAAAAACAAAATCAAACTGGATTGCGGGTCAATACACCATCGGCGGCATGACAGCCTATCTGGGCTTTGGTCAAGAGAAGACAGAAGACGATACTGGAGCTGCTGAACTAGGAAATGACGAAACACATATTGCAAATCAAACCGATAAAACAACGTTTGCGGGTCTCCGCGGAAGTGTTGGAGATACTGGAGTGTCTTACGTGTTTCAGGCCAGAAGCAAAAAGACGAAGGGAACGATGGAGTCCGGGGCGGCGAATATAGACGGCAATGTCGAGGCAGATCTTGATGCGGACAAACATACGCCATGGTTTTTGGGTCTGTCCAGAAGCCTTGGCGGTGGTGCGAGCGTGCACTTTGAGCATTCTAACCCCGACAAGAAAGGCTCAAAGTCAACCAGCTATTTAGCATTGAAAGTTGATTTCTAAACGAAAGCAGTAATTAATATTCATCAAGCGGGGTGTGTCCACACCCCGCTTTTTTTGTACCGCGTTTTTAGTAAACCACTACAGGTCTCCACATCGCGATGTAATCAGCAGACTGCTGTCGAATTGAAAACAGTTGGTGTTACTCACGTTACCGAAGCACCATCTGTATTAAGGGGAATGGTTTTCTTATCAGCTAAGTGTGAGAGCGTGCTAAATCGGAGTGTTAAACAATGGGGGTGTGGTACAGGATTCCGATTGTTCAGTTAGGCGTGGCAGAAGACTCTAGAAATCGATTTTCAACATCAAGGCAGTGCTTGATTTTTTTATCTTCCTGATCTGGATCTGCATGTTCAAAATGGATGCCGGCATCCCCACCCAAGTTCATCGACAAACCTATTGCCCGAGGGGCATGCTCGTCGAGTTTCACATCTCTGTCCCAATTGTCGTTGCCTTTGGCTTTTTTACTCCTTACCTGGAATACTTGGGATACGGCGGTATCGGCATTTGATACACATGCGCTAGCAAGAGTTGAAGTGTCGATTCTCTTGCCAGCAGCACCCGTCAAATTATCAGTTTTATTGTTGGCAGTACACCCTTCTTCGTATCAACTTCTTTACTAGCATCCTCTGTTTTGTGCTGAGTAACGCCCAAATACAGTGTCAAAGATCCTCTCCATACTCTCCTGCAAGATACTTCAATGTCTTTTTAACCTTATCGTCAGGTCTAGTTCTTCAAGTATGCCTATATCATAACTTTTGTGAACGAAAGCAATTTTGCCAGTTACACCGAATTCCATTGTGACACCCAACTCAAATCTATCAACAGAACACACTTAACAAAGGCGTTGAGATGAGATTTAATTTGCTGCATGCAGATTGGTCTCCGTCAATTCAGTCATGAGGACATCGAGTGGTTTTCACAAGCAGTTCACTGTGGCGATTATAGTCGCTACGGATTAGCCGTAGCGTTGTGCGAGCGAACGAATTGGCGAAATAAGAAAGGCAAGTTGTGTGCGGCACAGGCGGGCAAGATTTTACCGGTTGTGGCTGACAAGCTGGGTGTTGAGCTGCCGCCGGTGCGGTTTGCCAAGCCGCAAGCGGGTGAATTGCCGGAGTATGACAAGGATGTGAAGCTGCGGTGTACACTGGCACAATTGGGAGAGGTGTCAGTGGAGTTGGTGTCGCGCTCGGATTCGAAGCGGTGGCGTTCAATGATGCACACGCATCATCCACGCGGTGCCCCGGTGGTGCCCGGCAAGGTGGTTAAATATTGGCTGATCAGTGAGCGCTTCGGTTGAGTGGGTAGCATTTCGTTTCATGCAGCGAGTTGGCATGATGTGGCACGGGACAAACATATCGGATGGAGTCAGCGGGCGCGGGTGGCGAATCTTGAGAAGGTGTTGAACAACACTCGATTTTTGATCTTGCCACAGGTTCGGGTGCATGGTTTGGCGTCCAAGGCGCTGGGTTTGGCAGCCGCGCGTGTGGCGAACGATTGGCCGGCATTGCACGGTGAGGTGGCGGTGTTTTTGTATACTTATGTGGACCGTTCGCATTCAGGTGAAAGTTATCGGGCGGCGGGCTGGCAGTATATTGGCGAGACCTCTGGGCGTCTGAGTGATGACCGTCAAGGCAAATACAAAATCTTTGATTATGTTTTGTGAATGTCCATAATATTGTTACGGCTACCTCGTGTGAGTGGACAAATTCATTGGAGGTTGCCGATGCGATGAACGCAGATGCACCCCAAAGGCGAAAAAATTCGATCAACAGCCTGAAAAGAAAGATTGCGAACAATGAACAGAAATGGAAAGATTGGCTGGGCTTATGAGATGAAGATGACGACTTCTAGCGAGTTAATTACCAGGCATTATGGAAGATGAAAGTCGTTCTGCGTGAAAGAGATAACTCTCGTGAGATTGACACACTGGAAGGCGAACGGCTCCTTTATTGCGGTTTGAGGCACGGCATCAGACTCCCGTATGAATGTGCCAGCGGCACCTGTGGCACTTGCAAGGCTAGGTTGATTTCGGGAGAAGTGTACTCGTGCTGGCAGGATGCGCCAGGCAATCGTTACGTCAAAAAAGAGCGCAACGAATTTTTGATGTGTCAGAGCGTCGTCAATCAGGAGGCGCATATAGAAATTCGACCCGCAGTGAGGTCACCTGTGACACTACCGGTGCCGCAAATTCTGCAAGGCGTGATTTCTGGATTTGAGCAGTTGACTGAGGACGTTGCGATCTTTGACTATGTGATGGGGCAACCGCTGCAATATCTGGCAGGGCAGTTCGTCACCCTGAACTTTGATGGTTTGTCCGGCTATCGAGCTTATTCCATGACAAATTTCAGCAAACGGCCAACCAATGTTCTGAAATTCGTAGTAAAGCGAATCGAGGGCGGCGGATTCACAGAATGGCTGTTTAGTCAGAACCGGAATGGAGCTGAATTGAGAGGATTCGGTGCGCTCGGAAAGGCAGTGTTTACTGAAGAAATCGAAGGGGGTTTCATCGTTCTGGTTGGCGGAACCGGAATCGCAGGAATCATGTCGATTCTCGAACATTCTTCATCCAGCGGACATCTGGATGAACATCCGGTTCAGTTGGTATTTGGATTGAATCGAACGCAGGATGTTTTTTTCCTAGGATTGTTGGACCAGTATTGTGAGAAGTACAACAATTTGCGCGTCATTGTGACATTGCTAGATTTGGATGGACAGCAGTCTTTGGCGAACGCATATCCAAAGTTGGAATTTACCAGTGGATATTTGCATGAGGCAGCGAATGAAGCGTTCGGCGATTTGTCGGAATATTCCGTTGCGTACCTTGCCGGGCCGCCGCCAGCAGTAGATGCTTCTCTAAGAATGTTGCTGGCAGAAAGGAAATTTTCGGCCAGAAAAATACGATTTGACAAATTTGCGTGACGCTCGCGTATACGTGAACAACGTACTTCAAATTTCTCAAAATAGTGGGAATTTATGTAGTTGGAGACAGTTCTTTAGGCTCTACGATGTCGGGGCTGGATGGAGAATTAGTTCAGTATCCTTTCTGAGTGCGGTTTGAAAGAAAGAATGACACCAAGGAACACGTTTTGAGTTCATTGGCATTCGATGTGCTCCTTGCAGAATCTGGGTCGTTGCAGTTGACTGCTGGCACGGGGGCAAGTCCGTTGTTGGAAACCAGCGACCGGAGTGGAGTATGTTGAAAAGGAAGAATTCAGCAGCGAATCACTAGACCGACTTATGCACAGGTTCGAGAGTAACGGCCAGTCAAGGGTTGTTGTAGCGATTTGGCAAGGCAGAATTGAGAGCGCGTATTCTAACACTCAATTGAATGTAGATTCAGCTGCAGACGGCGAATCAACTTTGATTGTTGTTGCCGATCTGGATTGGATTTTCGATGACTATTCAGTTGAATTTCGCTATTTCGGTGATCACCAAACTGCAGTTCAATGGTAATCATCTTTTTCTTGTTTTGCCGATTTGCTAGAAGGCGAAGACAGAGTGCCCTCAACTAGGGCTCAGTTCGAGTACAGAACAACTGTGAAATTTCGGTATTACGATTGAAAAATCTTCAAGTTACGACGTGATGCAGATCAGAGCGATTACATTCGATTTGTGGGATACGGTCATCAATGATGATTCCGATGAGTTCGTACGAGTTGAACGAGGACTGCGTTCCAAGCGAGATGAAAGACATTATTTAGTCTGGAAGGCACTGAATACGGTTTCAACGGTCTCGATTGAAGCAGTAAGAAGTGCATACGAGGAAATAAATGATCAATTCAATCAAGTGTGGCATGATGACTTCATTACATGGACCGTTGAGGAGAGAGTAGACAAAGTATTAAAGATGTTGAACCAGGCTCTCCCGAAAACAGTTCTTCAAAATACCATTGAAGAGCTTGAACGAATGGAAATTGTAATTCCTCCTGAACCAGTGAAGGGTGTACATGTTGCGCTAGATGAGCTATCCGGGGAATTCCCATTGGCGGTAGTTTCAGATGCGATTGTGACGCCCGGCCGGAATCTGCGGGTTTGGCTGGAAAACCATCACTTGCTGCGCTTCTTTAGGGGGTTTGCGTTTTCGGATGAAGTTGGTAAATCCAAACCGCACCCAGATATCTTTCGTTCGGCTGCATTGCAACTTGGCGTACGACTGGAGGAAATGGTTCATATTGGAGACCGAGAGCACAATGATATCCAAGGTGCTCACGCAGTAGGTATGCAGGCAATTTTGTTTACTGGTACGCGAAACACCGATGAGCAGACTACAACTGCTGAAGCAATTTGTAATCAATATTCTGAGTTGCCGAGTATACTGAATCGCTTGGCAGGAAACTGATGGACTAGACCGAAAAGGTTTCTCGCTTTACTGGATTTTCTGCAATCTGGCTTGAGAAAATCGCAAATCAAATTTTAGTGTGTACTGAAGGAAGACCGGGACATGGCTGCAAATCAAATAACTAAAGAACCTCTAAAATTGCTCGTTGTAGAAGGCTACGCTCAATCCTCACGTGAGGATTTGACTACAGGCGGGATGACTGTGGCGAGCGTGTTGTACAAGCAAATGCTATTGTCGATTGCTCCGAATGCTGTCATAGACATCGTTACGCCTGCGGATACTGATACTTCATTGCCAGCAGGCGTTGAGTTGCGGTCCTATGATGGTGCGACGATGACCGGGTCGAATTTGTCTGTCATAGATTCAAGCAATCCGTCTGTTCGGTCGCAAGTTGAACTTCAACGTGAATTCTTCAAACAGGGTGTTCCGAGTTTCGGAAGTTGCTGGGCATTGCAAGTAGGAACTGTTGCGGCAGGCGGGAAGGTTGGAGTAAATCCCAAGGGTCGCGAAATGGGATTTGCACGCAAGATCAAGCTGACGGAAACAGGTTTGAAGCACCCGATGTACAAAGGAAAACACCCCGTATTTGACGGTTTCGCCAGTCATGAAGATGAAATTGTTGAGCCCCCACCGAATTCCAAAGTACTTTCGGGAAATGCAATTTCTGAAATTCAAGCATTGGAAATATCTTGTGACCGCGGTGTGATGTGGACCGTTCAGTATCATCCAGAATACAACACCAAAGAGATGGCAGCTCTGATACGATGTCGGAAAGATAGGCTGATTACGATGGGATTTTTCAGTAACGCTACTGATCTAGAGGGATATGCGCAGAAGCTTGATGAACTTTATGATGATCCCCAGCGTAAAGACTCTGCCTGGAATCTAGGAATTGACTCGGATATTCTCGATGTTCAAATACGGCAGCTCGAAGTACGAAATTGGATTGCAAATTTAGTGCTCCCGAATATACATCGCTAGTTGAAGATCCGCTCACATGCATGATTTTCAGAGAATCGCTGGATCAAAACAGTAACTTGCAAATCAGTTGCTGAAAGGATGGTAGCACAGGGGCTGAAGTCAAATCGCAGGGACTTATATGTTCTCAAATGCGTGAGAGTGAGATGTTTCGGGCGTCGGCAGATAATCCCCAGTCACTGATCATGCGCTTGTTGCAGGCAATTTGAGCAGCTGGGCGTTCTCCAACTGTGGCCCGGGTTGAAATCAATAGCAACATCGCTTTGCGAAATTTAGCGATATGCTAAGCGTTCCCAACACTACCGGTTATCTAATCCATCTGGCGGTGGTTCATTGAATTCGCGACTTTCCGACTGTACAAGTTCACGCCGCATATACCACGCGCGCCACTGACTTCGTTCCTGTTCCATCCCCCGTTCGATTCCGATAGCGATTCCTTTCTCTTTCTACGACCTCTTTAGCCATTGTTCAAACACGTCCGATAACATTCTGTAAGCCTCCGTAATAATTTCGATGTTGTTGACGTGGGACAAGTTCCTCGAATACTACCAAGCTAGTGTCTTGTCATTCGTCAAGTGTCGGATCAAGACATTTCAGCTAGTTTGATACGCACATCATAGGATGTGAATTGCCAGCCAACTTTTGCCTCCAATCCGTCTCTTTGCAACTGCCATACAACAATTTTCCGACTCATGGTATCCGTTGCATCATTCTCCGATTCTGGTACAGCCGGGCCATGACTCGAATCTCAACCTCCGCAACATTGAGCCAACTGCCGTCCATAGATATGGTTTCGCAGCTAAACTTTACATCTCTGCAACAATTCAAGTGAAGTTCAGGTGTGCTGTTTAGAGTTGCACGAGGCGAAGTGGTTTGACGTCGCTATCATGGGAATTCTTCCGACTCTCGCATCGGACTGTCGCTGGATCATTGAGACGCTGCTGACCAGAAGTGAGTACCACCACGAAGTACTGGTTACTCAATCGATTCGATTGAGAATCCCCAGTCGGCAAGAGATACGGTCTGGACCGGAATTCTTATTCAATGTCGCTGTAGATTGTTCTGAATCTGCTCGACTTGTTTGCGACTCATTCCGGTATATTGACAAATTTTACGGATTTCCATCCCATCGCGAATCAAATTTTCGGCGATTTTTTCCGAAGCTTTTTTCTCTCCCTCTTCCACGCCTTTTTTCAGCCCTTGTTCCAAGCCCTCATTTTTAATTTCATCAAAATAAGATAACATTGATCGTTCCCTCTTCGGTAGTGTCTGCTCTTCAATTTGAGCTATGGTTTCGTAGCTAATACGCTTGTTGTGTGTCAAGTGGGACTGCAAATAGTTTACCACCATTGGCAGCAGCCGATTCCGTTTTTCATCGCTCAATCCTGCTGCCAGTCGAAACACATTTTCGAATGTTCGCTCATCGACGTCCCACACCTTCGACAGCGCGTAAAGCACCACCTCAGAATCCATGCCAGCGGCGCGCCCTTGTGCAATGACCTCATGCAAATTCACCATCTTGCACCTGAAATTCAAAAAATATTCGCCCCATTCACCCTGCAGATGTTCGGAAACCGGCTGCAAACTCTTTTGGAACTCCAAGGACCCCGACCAACTTGGCTTTTTACCGTTGTAGATAATCATCGGCAACACCCGGCAAGGTTTGCCTTCTCGTAAATACAGGGATATCTGATAGCCCAGCAGTTGCATCAGTGCGTTGGAGTCCGAAGCGCTTTTGTGCTCCAGCAGAAAAATGAACTTGGTGGGGGAGTTGTCCTCCTTGGTGTTGACCGAAAAGATCAAGTCGGCGAACCTCTCGCGTCCGGCTTGATCGATCAGAGAGCTGGGTTCCATCTCCAGGGTCTGCCAGTTAAACTCGTTGTTGGTGGCCTCGTCAAAGGCGATTGCGAACAGTTCTCGGCTCAAGTCATCCACCCCGTCCTCACGATGATAGGTGAACTTGAATAGATTGTCGTGAGTCGGTTCGATAGAAAGGTCTGGGTGTGATTGGGATGTCTTCTTTGCCATAGTGTTGCCACTCCGGGTGTACGTTGCATAGGTTGATTGAGTGTCTCGAACCGCGTCACGATTCGAACGACTTGATCCTGACCTGAACTCGTCGGCCGCACAATCCGTGCGGGTCGGGTTGCGAATTCTCGGGCTAACTTAGCCCAATCACATGAAAAGTCAAGCGAAAACTCGAAATTGCTCGTGATGAGTTTTTTGGGGCACTCGCATTTCCATACTGCTACGCGGCTCCAACAATGTCCAATAGACTTCAAACAGTTCTTGAAATCGATTGGCTAGAGACCGAAAAATTCCGGATATGAATTTAGAAACTGATCGCAGTGATTGATTCGGAGAACTTCGTCTGATGAGGGTGTTGTGAGGATTTGATTGCTGGGCGCAGGCATCAACCTCGCAATGCACTGCCAAGGCTTGCTTTCGTTTTTTCAGTCCCGCCGCCAGCGTCTCGCAAGAAATCTTGTTATAGTCGAATTCAACCGCACGCTGCACCAACAACCGCAACGACCATTGTGACTACGCACTGCTGCTGAGCGCAGCCATGAGGGCTTCAAATTCTCCATCCGCCCTGCGCTCGTCAAAACACCGCTTGCCCCGCCGAGTGCTATTTCACCCGCTCCACCTTGCGCTGGCGAATCTGCAGCACACCGGCAATGGTTTCACCCAACCTTGGCGGTTCATTGATTTGACCCTCGGCGCTGTTCAGCTAAATCAAAGCATTGAGCGCTTTCTGTGATGAGTGCGAACCTTTCCGCACAATCTCTCCATGCTGATTGCGTTCCGATTTCTGTCGTGTTGCCACGTAACGTTTGTTCTTTTGCAAATCCTCGTTGTTCAATCTGGCAACAACGAGAATCGATTCGAATGGATACAACATTACATAGTTGACATGACACTAGAATATTTTTAGGTTCCTCCAGGTTAGTAAACTACACAGCGCTTCGCCTCGTATAAAACGGCTTGCGCAACGCTACGAACGATTTCAGTCAACTGCAACTGTATCGAACAAGTATCTATTTCATCTTAGTCACAACATCGAAAGCAATTCAATTGCTCTAGTCGTTTTTCTTACACCACTACCCATTATCTTGTCCATTCGGTGGTGGTTCGTTGAATTCGCGGCTTTCCGAATGTGCAAGTTCACGTCGCAAATTCCACGCGCGCCATTGACTTCGTTCCTGTTCCATTCCCCGTTCGATCCCCATCTCCATTCCACGTTCCATTCCCTGTTCGATTCCAATCTCCTTTCCGATAGCGATTCCTTTCTCTTTCTGCGACCTCTTTAGCCACTGTTCAAACGCGTCCGATAACATTCTGTAAGCCTCCGTTAAAAATAATGTATATGCAACATGAACAATTATCTGATTCGACATTGAGCCTACAATCTCTTGGTATATTGTAACCCACGCCGGTGGCGTCCCGAAATAGGTCCAAATTGAGCTAACCACAATCCACAACAACTGAGTATGAAACATCCCAAAATATGTATTTCGCCACTTCGTCCGTACGCTCCAGATCGCGGTCCGACTCTTGTCTTTGTTTTTCTTAGCCATGGATTCACCTCCTGGCATTCAGTTGCAACCGACAGAAACTTCATGTCGATTCCAAGTGAAAATAAAGTCGGCAGAATATGAACAAAAACGAATTGTGAAAAGAGTAAATTGAAAATCAGCTGGAATGAATTATTTGTGCAGCATTGATTTACTCAGAAATCACTCTTGCACCCTTATGATGCACCAGGAAGGTGTTTACAGTGTAAACACACCGTAAACATTGAAAATCATGCACCAAAATGGTGCATGAACTTGTTTCGTAGAAATTTGATTGCGAAAATGGCTGGTGAGTTATTTTTCAAGTTCTTTAATTGCTCGGGCAGAACTACCGCCGTGCAATATCCAAGAGGCAAGGAGAATTCTTCGCAAATCTGGAGCAAAATTAGAGTGTTGTTGAATGTTCAGTATGTTTGCATGCGTAGACACCACCGCCACCAGCCTCCCGTCTCTTCTCCTTTGATCAACTTGAAAATGTCTGACGTTATTGCATGATGTAGGGAAGATTTCTATTGGGAAAATCCATCGCACCACCTTTTGAACCCTTTCGTTATTCGAAGTGCTGTCAGTGCATCGGTACTGCTTTTCTTAGTTCGTCTCCGATCTCTGATTAGTATTCGTGTTTACCTCCGCTTTTCTTCGTTTGTTGTTATAGCAGTGCTTTCGCCTTCAACTCTTGAATCTGATAGCCAGTAATATTGCCAGAAATTTGCTTCAGACTTTTAAGAAGTTTTTACTCCAAAATCAGAATTTTGACTTCAATCTGAATGTTTGCGAACAGCAAGTATCAGAATTTCCAGCGCTCTTTCCAGATCCTGTTGTTCGATATTTAGTGGAGGTGCAAGAGTCAGTACGGTTCCCATTGATACCTTGAAGCTGAGTCCCGCATTCAAGCATTCGTACATGATTTTTTCAGCAAGTGTATTCGGATTAATTGATGAAATTTCAAGCTCAATCCCGATCAAAAGCCCCAATCCACGAATTTCTGATACAGTCGACACATCGTTCAACTCTTCCTGAAGTTTTTGAACCGCAAACTCCCCTTTTTGTCGAGCATGTTCAGGCAATTGTTGCTCGATTAGTATTTCCAAAGTGGCGAGCCCAGCTGCACATGCAACTGGATTTTTTTCATGGGTATAGTGTCCCAATGCCCTGTCTTGTGCAACGTCAGACTCTTTGGAGCAAATTACCGCCGCTAGGGGCATCACTCCGCCGCCCAATCCCTTTCCTAGTACCAAAATGTCAGGAATGATTCCGTAATGCTGATAGGTGAACAGCTTGCCGGTTCTCCCAAGAGAGTGTGGTATTTCATCCAGAATCAAAAGTACGTTGTGTCGATCGCAGGCTTCCCGCACTCTCTTCCAGTATTCGACGGGTGGAAAGCAGGGTACGCTTGATACAGTTTCCGATACGACAGCCGCCACATCTCCTTCTTTTTCAAGCACATACTCAACATAATCGGCGCACTGCAGAGTGCAAGTCCTGCCACACTGAAAAGGGCAGTGTGATGGATTTGGTGGGGGCACATGTTCTGCGCCAGCCAGAAGCGGCCCCGAATCTTTACGGAAAATTGCTTCTCCACCTAGCGAAATCGCATCTAGTGATGCACCATGAAATGAATCCCACATTGAAATCGTTTTGAATCGTCCGGTAACTGTACGTGCAATCTTCAGGGCAATCCCGATTGCACTTGTACCACCCGGTGCGAAGAGAACCTTGTCAAGGCCAGGATCACTCAAATCCACAAGTTTCTCTGCAAGTTTGATTGCGGGGATGTTTGTGAATCTTCGGGGACAGAACGGCAATACATTCAACTGTCGCTTTACAGCATCAATTACTTTTGGATGGCCATAGCCGATCTGATGTACGCTATTGCCGTGAAAATCGAGATAAACCTCGTCGTGGAGACTTTGGATCTCGGAACCGTCAGCAGATTGGATAACATCCAGACAAGGAGTGGAAAGCGACTGGTGCAGAAATGCCTTTTCATCTCGTGTAAGCCAGGATTCCGTTTCGCTGTCGGAATGCCGCTTGTGCCAGACGGCACGTTCTCCAGTGAGGTTCAGATCTCCTTCTGATCTCAGTTGGTCAATTTCGATTTCTTTCTTTTTAGCTGGCATAGCCGGAAATCCACTTTACGTTTTTAAGCCGTTGTATGTTTCGTCGAGACTGTCAAGAGCAATTCGAATCAAATCGTCAATCTGAGATTTGGTTATGATCAGCGGTGGTGAAATGACCATGCAATCACCGACTGCGCGCATGATCAATCCTCTTCTCGTACAAATGTCTCTGCACTTAATTCCAATTTGCAGTTGTGGGTCGAATCTCTTTCGGCTTTCCTTGTCTTCCACCAGTTCTATTCCACCAATCAATCCGGCTCCGCGCACTTCGCCTACAAGGGGATGTTCACATAAATGGTGAAGTTGCTTCTGTAGATAGGGGCCGGTAGAAAGATCCACCTGATCAATGATCTTTTCGCGGGACAGAATACGGATATTTTCGGATGCAACTGCACATGCAACAGGATGTCCGGAATAGGTAAATCCATGTGCGAACTCACCTCCATCCTCAAACAATACAGATGCAAATGCGTCGGATACCATGACTCCTGCAATGGGTAAATAGCCGGATGACAAGCCTTTTGCAATGACCAGGAAATCGGGATTTAGCCCATAATAATTCGTTCCGAACCACTTTCCCGTTCTTCCGAATCCGCAGATTACTTCATCCGCAATCAGCGCGATTCCAAACTGTTCGCAGATTCTGGAGATTTCAGGCCAGTAGGTATCCGGCGGAACAATGACACCACCGGCACCTTGTATGGGTTCAGCGATGAACGCAGCGACATTGTCCTCACCGAGTTCCAATATCTTTTTCTCAAGTGCTCGCGCTGCCACAAGTCCGAATTCATTCGGACTTGTGGCGCCTCCTTCCTGATACCAGTATGGCTGCTGAATGTGTTCAATGCCAGGGATAGGCAATCCGCCGTGTTCATGCATTGCAGGCATGCCGCCCAGGCTGGCCGCTCCGATGGTGCTGCCGTGGTAGGCATTGTGTCGGCTGATGATGACATTCCTCTCAGGTTGGCCACGGAGCGCCCAGTATCTTCTCACCATTCGAATGACGGTATCATTCGCTTCGGAACCGGAATTTGTCAGAAATACGTGGTTGAAGTTCGCCGGAGTGATTTTGGCCAATTGTTCTGACAGTTCGATGACTGGTGGATGCGAGGTGAGAAAAAAAGTGTTGTAGTAAGGCAGCTGCCGAAGTTGTCGAGTCGCGGCTTCAACGAGCTCCTCGCGTCCGTATCCAATGTTTACGCACCACAGTCCAGCCATGCCGTCAATGATGCGATTGCCGTCCGAATCCCACACATAAACCCCGTCAGCGTGCGTAATGATGCGGCTTCCAATTTTGTGGAGCAGTTTGGAGTCTGTGAATGGATGTAAGTGATGCTCACTGTCAAGCGATTGCAACGCCTTTGTTTCGAACAATTCAAGGTTTTTCATGTAGCATTAAACTTCCACAGTCGGTTAACGACGAACAGGGTCGTCTTCGATCGATCTGAATGAGAAAAACTCCACTCGGCATTTTACTGCCAATAACTGAATCAATTGTCTTCAAGTATACGATTGGGTGCGATTGAAAGTGATGCGTAAATCAAATTAATTCGTCAGGCAGTTTTTCGGTTACCCCCTTCCCAGTAGGCTTCCCATTGCTCATTGGCCCGGCACAACCGAAGCGCGAGCATGTTATCCACGTTGTCGGCACTCCACCAAGCCCCCGGCCGCTTGAGCCGGGCTTGAATGACGTAACGATGTGCGCTCTCGATCTCTCCGGAGCCGATCGGCAAATCCTTCTCGGCGGCACCCTGATAGTCCACCTGATCCAGGCGCTTGCGCAAATACCGATGGGCTCTGCGCACCGGCGCATCCTCATCGGCAACCGAGGGCGCTTCAATATGCGCCATCAGCGCTTCAACCACCTGCACCGCCTGATTGGCTTTCAATCTTTGTTTCTGCTGCGACAGCCAGGCCGATACATCCGACGCACAACTCGGTGCCGCCGCCGACAGATATTCGCATAGATGCATGAAATCCACCAGATAGCTGCCATTACTGCCAAACTTCTCTTCCACCTGATTGCGAATCCAGACCGCACCGTCGCCGACCGCATGCAATTGCGTACCACGACCGAAATCAGCCCGCCTGGCACAATCATACAACTGCCGTCCGGTCTCTTCGACACCGCCTGAGAAATTCCCCCCATAATGAACCTTGAGGCTCTGCTGCGCGTGCGCAATGGTAAGCCGAATCTCCTGCCAATTCAACACTTTATCTTTACGTTTGTCGGACACCTGTGAATCCACAGTCACCACCGGAACCATGCTCCCGTCGGTCTGTGCGATCACATGCCTGACCCCGTCAGTATCCGGCCATTCGCAATTCAACTCCTGCTGCTCATGCATCGCTTTGCCGTGCTGCTCCGTCACCTCTCGAATGCCACTCACCGGCACCTCAATGCCGTAATGCTCCCGCAACCTGAGCTGAGCCTGTGCGAATGGCAATTCCGCACCAAAGTCCGTCACCGCACGCTGCAATGGTTTCGACAAACCACGACACGATACTTGCGCCTGCTTTGAAAATCCTCGAAGCAAATGGCGGCCCTTGCGAAACAACCTTTCTTCTACTTCTATGACGTCGAACGTGCTGCGCCACCAGAGTTTTTTTTTCCTGCACTACGCACTTCCGAGTCCGCCTTCAGAAGCGCTTCTACATGTTGGCTCCGGCTTTCGGCCCAACTGCCAAGAGTCGCCTTGCCCAGTTCGCGGATCTTTTTAATAATCTTCTCCTCCGCTTCGTCTGCAATCTGAATGTTATCGTCTCGATCCGCTGCAATCTGTACCAACTCATCAACACAGGTACGCAATTCGGGGTTTGCATTGAGAAATTTCAGCAGATTTTCGTCTTTTTTTGCAGTCAATGAATTCATGTAAAATTACCTTCTACGTCAATACCAATGCTTCTATATTTTAAACTAACGCATCACTTCCAATCGCACCCTATACGATTTCCCCTGTTTGAGGTGATTTCGCTGGAGCGCGAAATAGAGGCAGGTTGCAATCTCATTCAGGGATTTTGGCTCACTTCTATTCTAGGATCGTCAATAATCTTCTCTTCTTGGTAGTAAGCCGAAAATCCGACTTTCTGATAGGTTCTTGCAGCATTTGGAGAATCAAAATTGCAGGTATGCACCCAGACTCGTTCCGGATTCGTTGACCAGGCCGTATCTGTTGTTCGCCTCAGAAAATAAGTTCCAAGCCCGCGTCCGATGAATTCGGGCAGCAGCCCGAAGTATGCAATTTCGACTTCATTCTCGATGCGGAAGTCCAGTTCGCTATAGCCGGCTGGCGTGCCGTTTACATACAGCACATAAATTCGCACTTTCGGATGTTTGATGATTTCCTCAAGTTGCTCATTTGAAAGAAGATTGCGCTCATACCAAAGCCAGGATTCCCCGACCGAGTTATACAGGTATCGATAGAAACCGGCGTTGGGTTCATGTGCGCGAATGATTGAAAGGTTCTCGAGCCTGTGTGGATCGTATCGGTAACTCTGTGGAATTTTCATCTCCAAATAAGTTATAACCATCCGCAGTTTTCCAGGCGGTGGTTCGTCGGGGGTCTTTGCGTTGGAGCGGGGAGCGCCTCGCAAGAGGGTAATCGGCGACTGTTTTGCTTTTCGCATGGGAATGAATGTTATGGCAACCGGAGCTTTCCCTATTTTATAGTATGGGCGAGGAGCGCCGGCGAAATCAAACCCCTTTAATGAGTGTGTCCGATACTGGGAGATAAGCAAGACTCGTGAATTTTCGGAAATTATATGGAAATTAATGGGAGCAGGACGCTACCTGCAACTCGTGCAAAGGTATGGAAAGCACTGCATGATGCGGACTTGCTTGCTGATTCGATTACTGGCTGTGAGGCACTGGAGTGGGTATCGGACAATGAACTGAAAGGGCGGCTAAACATGAAGATTGGTCCTGTGAAGACAAAGTTCAATATCTTTTTGACGATCAGTGATTCTCAGGAGGAGTGCGGCTACACCTTGGAGGGTTCTGCAAAAGCTGGTGCATTGGGTTTTGCTGGTGGAGAAGCAAAAATCAATCTGTCGGATGCAGATGATGGGTGTGAACTCGCCTACACAGCACAGGTCAAAACCGGCGGCAAAATCGCACAGATCGGATCAAGGCTGATGAGCAGCCTATCGAAAAAGCTGGTTGACGATTTTTTTGATGCATTTGTGACCGGAATGGAGTCGTAAGTTTCGGTTGTTGTGCGTTTGGTTTTTAGACAGGAAAGGCAAAAATTTTTGCCACTTTGAATGCTGACGTTGTACACTTTAATTATTCATTACGTTTCGGCCTGAGAATCGTATACAAAGCGGGTAGTCTTGATTTGCCCAAGGGATGAATGAAGGCCGTAGCGATGACCAATTTAGACAAACGGGAGGAGAGGCTATATGAATGTATCTGTCTCAATGACAGTCAACGGCAATAGTGTTTCGGCGGAGGTTGAGCCGCGGACTTTGCTGGTTGACTTTTTACGTGTGAACCAGAGATTGACGGGCACACATGTCGGATGCGACACCAGTCAGTGTGGTGCCTGTGTTGTTCACGTGAATGGCAAATCAGTAAAAAGCTGCACCATGTTGGCAGCTCAGGCGAATCATGTTGAGGTGGCAACAATTGAAGGTGTTGCTATCAACGGCCAACTGCATCCGATGCAGGAAGCATTTCGTGAAAATCACGGACTGCAGTGTGGATTCTGCACGCCTGGCGTGATTATGAGTGCATTGGATCTGGTGAGCGTGAATGCCGACCCGTCCGAGCAGGAAATTCGGGAGTGGCTCGAAGGCAATTTGTGTCGGTGTACCGGCTATCACAATATTGTCAAATCCATTCAGGCTGGTGCAAAAGCCATGAGGGAGGTGTAACGATGGGTGACACAGGAATTGGCGCAGCAGTGCGCAGAAAAGAAGATTTGCGATTTGTCAGAGGTGCAGGGAAATATACCGATGACATGAATCTGGAAGGCCAGGCTTATGCCTATATTCTACGTTCTCCGCATGCACACGCTTCGATCAGGTCGATTGATATGTCTGCGGCGAGGTCCAGTGATGGCGTGATCGCCGTTTTTACGTCGGAAGACATGGCGGCAGTCGGTGGCATCCCCTGCGGTTGGCAGGTTCATGGCAAGGATGGCAATCCGATGGCGGAACCTAAGCATCCAGTGCTTGCCGAAGGTAAAGTGAGGCACACGGGAGATCCGGTTGCGGTCGTTATCGCCGAATCTCGCACTCAGGCGCGAGATGCTTCCGAAGGCATCATCGTTGATTATGATGTGCTCAATGCTGTTGTTGACATGCAGCAGGCGGTGATGGAAGGAACAACAAGCGTACACGATGATGTTGGCACGAATGTTTGTTATGACTGGGCTTTGGGTGACAAAGAAGCAGTTGATGAAGCATTTGCCAATGCCGATCATGTCGCAAGTCTGGATTTGGTGAATAATCGGCTGATAGCCAATGCAATCGAACCCCGATGCGCAATTGGTGATTATGATCAGGCAACCGGACAGTACACGCTGCATACGACCAGCCAGAATCCTCATGTGATTCGTTTGCTGATGGGAGCTTTCGTTCTGGGATTGCCCGAACACAAGCTTCGAGTTCATGCTCCGGATGTTGGTGGAGGTTTTGGTTCCAAGATTTTCCATTATGCTGAAGAGATAATTGTGACTTGGGCTGCTGGGCAGATCAACAAGCCTGTGAAGTGGACCGCAGATCGGAGCGAATCATTTGTGTCCGATGCTCACGGTCGCGATCATGTGACTACGGTGGAGCTCGCACTGGATGGAAATGGAAAATTTCTGGCTTTGCGAGAAACCACTCTGGCGAATATGGGTGCCTATCTTTCAACGTTTGCACCTTGCATCCCCACTTACCTGCACGGCACATTGCTGGCGGGGCAGTATTCAACTCCCGCCATCTATTGTGAAGTCAAAGCGGTTTTTACAAACACCGTACCGGTCGATGCATACCGCGGAGCAGGGCGTCCCGAGGCGACCTATCTGCTGGAGCGTATCGTTCAGGTTGCTGCAGAGGAATTGGGAATTGATGCTGCGGAAATTCGCAGGCGCAATTTCATTCAGCCGGATGAGTTCCCCTATCAGACGCCTGTCGCGCTGGTCTATGACACTGGAAATTATGAAGCCAGCATGGGCAAGGCGCTTGCAGCGTCTGACTACGACGGATTTGCCGGACGTAAGGAAGCTTCCAGGCGCGCGGGTAAACTGCGCGGCATCGGTATCGCATCTTACATTGAAGCTTGCGGGATTGCTCCATCAAATATCGCAGGAGCGCTTGGCGCTCGTGCCGGGCTCTACGAAGCGGCGACTATTCGAGTCAACCCGACCGGTTCAGTCAGCGTTCTTACCGGATCGCACTCTCATGGGCAGGGACACGAAACTACTTTTGCTCAGGTTGTTTCAGAAAAACTGGGAATTGATTTCGACAGCATCGACGTTGTTCATGGTGATACTGACAAGATTCCGTTTGGTATGGGAACTTACGGCTCCCGATCAATCGCAGTGGGAGGCACCGCTATCGTCAAAGCGATTGACAAAATCGTCGCGAAAGGCAAAAAGATTGCCGCACATCTGCTTGAGACATCCGAATCGGATATTGAGTTCGAGAATGGACAATTCGTTGTACCCGGAACGGACAAAGCCAAGGCATTTGGTGAAATCGCTCTGGCTGCTTACGTTCCTCACCAATATCCTTTAGAGGAACTCGAGCCTGGTCTGGAAGAAACTGCTTTCTACGATCCGAAGAACTTCACTTTCCCTGCAGGCACCTATGTCTGCGAGGTTGAAGTGGATCAAGATACCGGCACTGTGGACATCGCGAGTTTTCACGCGACCGATGATTTCGGTACGGTGATCAATCCGATGATTGTAGAAGGTCAGGTACATGGCGGCCTGGTACAGGGAATCGGGCAAGCGATACTTGAAGGTTGCAACTATGACGAAAATGGACAGCTGCTTTCGGGATCGTACATGGACTACACCATGCCACGAGCAACGGATGTGCCTTCGTTCACCGTGGATACCACGGTAACCGAATGCACACACAATCCACTGGGTGTGAAAGGTTGCGGCGAAGCAGGTGCCATTGGGTCCCCGCCCGCCGTGATGAACGCGATATTGAACGCACTGTCGGAAGTCGGTGTCACTCATCTGGACATGCCAGCAACACCGCATCGAGTCTGGCAGGCAATTCGAGATGCGCAAGCATCCTGACAGGAGGAATAATCATGTATGCATTTGACTATAAGAATCCGTCGAGTCTTTCTGAAGCGACGGACATGTTACGCAGTTCCGATGACGGTCAGCTGATCGCAGGCGGTCATACGCTGTTGCCAACCCTGAAGCAGCGGCTTGCTTCCGCGAGCGATCTGATTGATCTAGCGAACGTGAGTGAGCTGAAAGGGATTTCGGCACGAGATGGATCGGTGACAATCGGTGCAATGACGACGCACGCTGAAGTGGCAGCGTCATCAGATGTACGGAATTCGATTCCTGCTCTGGCTGATCTTGCGGATGGGATTGGAGACCCACAGGTTCGAAACAGAGGTACGATCGGCGGATCCATTGCCAACAATGATCCGGCTGCCGATTATCCGGCCGCTCTGGTTGGCCTGGGTGCAACAGTCAATACCGACAGCAGATCGATTCCGGCAGACGATTTCTTTACTGGAATGTTCGATACGGCACTGGCAGAGAATGAAATCGTAACCTCGGTTACATTTCCAACAGTTGACCGTGCTGCCTATTGCAAGTTTCCGAATCCGGCTTCACGCTATGCAATTGTCGGCGTGTTTGTATCGCAGGGTACGGGAGGTGGTGTCCGAGTGGCTGTTACTGGCGCTGGCGCTGGTGTATTTCGAGTCCGCGAGATGGAGTCTGCCCTGGCTCAGTCATTTTCATCTGCAAGTGTTGCAAATGTTCAGATTTCGGACGAAGGTCTGAATGAAGACATTCACGCCAGCGCGGAATATCGAGCTCACTTGGTAACGGTGATGGCAAAACGGGCAGTTGATAAGGCAAACAGCTGATTTCGATTGATTCGGCATATACAGCGGGTACTCGAGGCTTTGCATATCGGGTACCCGCATTCGACATATCATCGTGAGCACCGGCGTTCACTTCCACTACTGATTGACGCATGAGTCATCCGCACGACATACAATCCACTCTGTCGCTCCTTTCTTCCGAAAACTACATTGCTGACCGGAGTTTAGCGACGGCAATATACCTGTCCTTGAATCTGACGCGGCCACTGCTTCTGGAAGGTGAAGCGGGCGTTGGAAAAACCGAAGTCGCCAAGGTCTTGGCGGCGGCGATGAATCGACCCTTTATCCGGCTGCAATGCTATGAAGGTCTTGATGTATCTTCTGCAGTTTACGAATGGGACTATCCGCGGCAAATGATTGAAATACGTCTGGCAGAAGCACAGGGAGTGCATAACCGTGACGACATTGCAAAGGAAATATTTTCAGACGAGTTTCTGATCGCACGACCCTTGCTCCAGGCACTTAGAGACAGTGGACAAGGAACCCCAGTATTGCTGATTGACGAGATCGACAGAGCGGACGAACCGTTTGAAGCCTATTTACTGGAAATTCTGTCTGATTTTCAAGTCACTATTCCGGAAATCGGCACTGTGAAAGCCGCAGAGCCGCCCGCAGTTGTCATCACCTCGAATCGAACCCGGGAAATTCATGATGCACTGAAGCGTCGGTGTTTTTATCACTGGGTTGAATTTCCGAATGCAGAGCGGGAACTTGCAATACTTGCTGTAAAGGCGCCGAATGCCAGCAGTGAACTGGCCAGACAGATAGTTGGATTTGTGCAAAATTTACGTGATGAAGACCTTTACAAAGTTCCAGGCGTAGCCGAAACGATCGACTGGGCACATGCACTCGTGCAGATGGACGTGATTGATCTGGCTCCCGCGGTGATTGATGACACGCTTGGTGTTCTGCTGAAATACCAGGACGACATTGAGAAAATCCGTGGACATGAAGCCTCGCGAATTTTGGAGAAGGTTCACTCGATTGCCGGCATGTAGCGTATAAGCCATGGTTGGTACACAGACGGAAGAAAGCAGTGGACAGTTCGTAACGAACCTGGTTCACTTTGGACGAATACTACGTTCATCAGGATTGCCGGTTGGGACTGGGAGAATTCTTGATGCGGTTCGAGCGGTCAGTCTGGTTGGAATTTCCGACCGGGAAGATTTCTACTGGACGTTGCATGCGGTTTTCGTAAATCACCCGCGTCAGCGACTGATTTTCGATCAGGCGTTTCGAGTATTCTGGAAGAATCCAAGGATTTTCGAACGATCGATCTCAACTCTGCTTCCCGAAACGAGAGTACCGCATAGTGAAGAGTCAGCGGAGGAACTTGCGCGAAGACTGGTGGAAAGCCTTTACCCTGGCAGAGAATCCGGAGATCTGGTTTCCGAGACGAAGGAGGAAATTGAACTTCGTGCATCGCTTACGTATTCGGACCGGGAGCGATTACAGAAAGCGGATTTCGACAAGATGTCGCGCGCAGAGATGGAGCAGGCAAAGCAGGCTGTCAAGAATATGCGGGTTGCCTTTAACCGAATTTCGACAAGACGCTATCGAGTACACGCTTCTGGAAACAAGCTCGATATGCGTAAGACCCTCAAGCAGAGTTGTCGCGGGTCCGCAGACGCAATTTCGCTGGTGCGTTGCAAACGTCAGCTTCGGAAGATGCCTGTTGTCGTACTGTGTGACATATCCGGTTCGATGAGTGAATATTCTCGAATGATTCTGCATTTTTCGCATGTACTGATGTCAAGTCGTTCGAGTGTCTCCTGCTTCGTATTTGGAACACGTCTGACGAACATTACCCGACAGTTGCGAACTCGCGATGTTGATTGTGCAGTCGATGAAATTTCCGACTCGGTTGCAGACTGGTACGGCGGAACGCGAATTGGTGAATGTCTCAAGGAATTCAATCGAAACTGGATCCGCAGACTGCCGATACATATGGCTGTCGTACTGCTTGTCACCGACGGTCTGGATCGATCTGAAACGGGCGAACTTGAGCCTCAAATCAGTCTTCTGCATCGATCCTGCAAACAGTTGATCTGGTTGAATCCGTTGCTGAGATACGATCAATTTGAACCGAGAGTAAGCGGCGTAAGAACGATGCTTCCGCACGTAGATGCATTTTTGCCGGTTCACAATCTGAAGAGTCTGAACGAACTTGCTGAATCTCTCAGCTCAGAAGCGTACAAAAACGAGCCTTTTTTAAGAAAACATCGAGAATACTGGCGAACCCAGATGTTGAAAGCAAGATCGAGTTCTGCGGACCTGGTGCCTGTATAGATGTCAAAAGGAGAATCGAATCCATCTGTTTTGGATACCGCATCGCGCTGGCTTGCGCAGGGACACGGTGTCGCAATTGCTACAGTAATTGCAACCTGGGGTTCTTCTCCGCGACCCGTTGGAAGTCAGTTGGTAGTCAATGACCAGCGACGGTTTGAAGGTTCAGTTTCAGGCGGATGCGTGGAAACAGCCGTCATTGAGGAAGCTGTAGATGTGATCGACTGCCGGAAGCCACGCATTTTGGTTTATGGGGTGAGCAATGAACAAGCGTGGGAGGTCGGGCTTGCCTGTGGCGGACAAATCCAGGTTTATGTCGACCCTCTGATTGCAGACTAGTGTCCGTCGGGCAAATATGAAAACATCTGTCCTTCAGCAACTTGTTCAGGCACAGCAGCAACAGCAGGCTATCGCGCTGGTAACTTGCCTAGATGATGAAACACAGAGTACGTTCATTCCGAGTGCGCTACGAGGCGACAGCCCTCTCGAATCATCCATCGCAGAAGCTTTTCGAAGAGACAGGAGTCAGATTGTTGAAATTGAGGGTGTGCGTCAGTTCATTCAGATTTTCAATACACCATTGCGACTGATGATAGTAGGTGCAGTACACATCGCGAAACCGCTGATTTCGATGGGACAGGCATGCGGATATGAAGTAACTCTGATAGATCCCAGACGCGCGTTCGCTTCTGCGGAGAGATTTCCGGATGTTACCATTGTGAATGGTTGGCCGGACAAGGTGTTGACTGAAGTCGGCCTTGATGCTAGAACTGCAGTTGTGACTTTGACACACGATCCTAAAGTTGACGAACCGGCACTGATTGCAGCGTTGCAATCGGAAGTGTTCTACATCGGCGCACTCGGCAGTCGACGTACGCATCGAGAGCGATGTACAAGGTTAGAGGAAGCTGGGATTTCAGCGCAGCAGCTGCAGAGAATTCGTGCTCCTATAGGGCTTGATATTTCCGCACAATCACCTGCCGAAATTGCAGTTTCTATCATGGCTGAAATGACTGAGTGCTTACGGAAGGGAAACGAACGATGAAATTTGGCCGCGTCCGAGTTGATCAGGCCGAAGGGTCGATACTTGCACATTCTTTGCGGGTGATGGATCGGAAATGGAAGAAGGGCAGAGTGCTTACGAGACATGATGTAGACGTACTGACCCACGAAGGATACGAAACAATCGTTGCCGCAAGGCTGGAACAAGACGATGTCAATGAAGATGCAACCGCGGAAGCAATTGCACAGGCTGTTGCTGGGCAGGGGGTGGAAATCCGGGCGGCGGCGACTGGACGGTGCAATCTTTATGCCAGACACAGAGGACTGTTGAAGCTCCGTTCGAATAGAATTGATGAGATCAATTCAGTCGATGAAGCGTTTACGGTGGCGACGTTGTCATCCTACAGCAGTGTTTACGCCGGACAACTGCTAGTATCGATTAAAGTGATTCCATTCGCAGTCAGCCGAAATTTGCTGGATGAATGTATTTCAGTTGCCAGTCATGGGCTGCCGCCTGTCAATGTGTTTCCCTATCAACCTCTGTCTATTGGACTGATACAGACTCACACACCCTGGTTCAATTCAAATTTGCTCGAAAAGGGTTCGAATATGCTCAAGGAGAGAGCCAATATGCTGGGGTCGACGATAGTTGTTGAACGAGTCTGCGATCATCACGAAAATGAGATTTCAAGTTTGCTTGGAGAATATTTTGAGAAGCAGCTTGATGTGATATTTTTGCTGGGTGCATCGGCGATTCAGGACCGAAACGATGTAATTCCTCAGGGAGTTGTGAATGCGGGTGGGAGAATAGAACATTTTGGAATGCCCGTGGACCCTGGAAATCTGTTGCTCATGGCAAAATATGGCAAAACCACGATTCTAGGTTTGCCCGGATGTGTTCGGTCACCGAAACGAAATGGATTTGATTTTGTGTTCGAGCGGATTGCAGCAGGGCTTGAAGTGAATCGGGAAGATGTCATGAAAATGGGAAGAGGGGGAATACTGACTGAACCGTCCCGACGGCCGGAGCGGCGAACTGTTGGACGTACGCAGACGGCTGCCGGTGTCAAAAAGATTGCTGCGATCGTCCTGGCGGCCGGTCAGTCTCAACGGATGGGGGAACAGAACAAGCTCCTGCTTAAAATTGAAGATCAGTCAGTCATTCAGGAAGTTGTGAACAATCTGGCACAATCCGAAGTTGGTCAAATTTTTATCGTTACCGGACATGAAGAAGAACGAGTCAGGAATGAATTGAAAGACAGGCAGGTAACGTTCATCCACAATCCCGAGTACGCTGGCGGCCTCAGTACATCGCTACGTACGGCGTTGTCCGCTTTACCAGCCGATTTTGCGGGTGTGCTTGTGTGTCTGGGAGATATGCCATTTGTCAGAAGCGATCAAATCGACGCATTAATCAATTCCTTTGATGCGGATTTACAGCACAATATCTGTGTTCCAACTTATCGTGGGAAGAGGGGGAATCCTGTGTTGTGGGGTAGAAGATACTATCAGGAAATGATGGAAGTCCGAGGAGATGTCGGAGCGAAGCATATGATTGGCGACTATGAGGAGCATGTCATTGAAGTTGAAGTAGACGATGCCGGGGTCGTTGCAGATCTGGATACGCCGGAATCCTATTCAAATTTGGTTACCGGACGGTCCGATATTGTGAATGATTCGGGTCGGGTGCCTGGTTCATAGGTTGTCCTTACGAAAATGGAACAGGAAGTTTACTGGCGGCTGGGGGTATTCTTCGCAATTCTTCTTGCGGTTGCGCTCTGGGAAACCTTTCAACCTAGACGAACATGGCATCTGTCCAGGACTTCGCGATGGACGAATCATCTGCTGTTGTCATTCATCAATACGCTGCTCGTCCGTTTGGTCATTCCGCTGACTGTAGCTGCTTATGCTCTGATCCTAGAAAGTAAGGGAATTGGTTTACTGAATTGGCTGCCTCTGCCATACTGGATTGCAGTTATTGCTGGTGTCGTTTTGATGGACCTTGCGATCTACGCTCAGCATGTATATTTCCACAAACTGAATTTTTTCTGGCGATTTCATCGCATGCATCATACCGATCTTGATTTTGACGTTACCACCGGAGTCCGTTTTCATCCGATTGAAATTGTCATATCAATGGTCATTAAATTTGCAGTGGTGTCGGTGCTGGGTCCTCCGGCATTGGCATTTATTGTTTTTGAGATTCTGCTAAACGCTACTTCCATGTTCAATCATGCAAACGTTCAGATTCCACTAGCGCTTGATCGGGTGTTAAGATGCTTTATCGTGACTCCGGACATGCATCGAGTCCATCACTCCATAGCCAAACAGGAAACCGACAGCAACTTTGGATTTAACCTGCCATGGTGGGACCGGCTGTTTGGAACTTACCGAAGTCAACCTGCTGAAGGTCACTTGAAGATGACAATCGGTCTGCCAATATTTAGAACGGACAGCGAAAATCGAATCGATCGATTGATCAGTCAGCCTTTTCGAAACGCTCACCCTCAGGAGTAGGGGTGTAGAGTGCATGACCTTTAGTCTCTGCCAGAAATATCAGACTCGCTAGTAGCCAAGACCATGTGTTGATCCCAATTCTCCAAAACCTTGCAAATTTAATCCTCAAACACTCGAATTAAGGCACAAAGTACCTTTTTCATTTCAGGGATGAGTCAGACCGCTGGAATTCACTAGTACGATAGCGAAATTGACATCGTTCGTATACTTATTTATCATCAAGTTCCACTGAATGTCGGTTGCAGCCCAATACTCGGGCTTGTTAGCATCCTCAATTCTTATTAAAGTTCGGTTCATGTCAAATTCGATGAAACATCCCATTTATTTCAAAAGTTTGTTACTTGAAAATATCCGTACTTTCGGTGAACAGCAGACGCTCAGTCTCATTGACAAAAATGGTTCTCCCGCTCCGTGGACCATTATCGTCGGCGACAATGGGGTAGGTAAAACAACTTTACTTCAATGCCTTGTGAGAATGCGCCCCAAATTCAACAAACCTTCGGACGATGATAAGGGTCCACCTCCACCGCCAATCGAACCTGAGTTGGCGAGTGAAGTAGGTAATGATGTATTGAAGGCAATGGTACGGAATTCAAGCAATGCGATGGCTTCACTTAAAGCACACTTTTCAGTTGGAGAACTGATAAGTTCGAAAAATCCTGAGATGCAAATGAAAGCAATTTCGACTCACTGCAAAATCTCACTAGACGCTAAAGGCGACATAGATGATTTCCCTTACGGCGGGGAAACCCTGGAAGCTATGAATCTTAATGAACCGCTTGTACTTGCTTACGGTGCTGGCCGATTTCCAAGTATTGGTAAACTCGTAGAAGGCAGCCTTGAACCTGTTCAATCTTTGTTTGAAGACGTAACCGAAATCCCCAATGTAGAGTCGCGTTTATATCATCTGGATTATTCAGTATCGAAGAAGCAGTTTGGCGCGAAAACTAAGCTCAACCGGTTGAAGAAAATGCTCTCAGACATCTTGCCAGACATCGCACGTCCCCAGGATATTGAGATTCTAGGCTTGCCAAATCCCGGAGGAAATCCAGATCAAGGAGGAATTATAGTGAAGACTCCCTATGGTTCTGTGCCCTTCCGTCAACTAAGCCTAGGTTATCGGACAGTCTTCGCTTGGACCGTGGAAATTGCTTGGAATTTGATTCAACGCTATCCAGACAGTAAAAACCCCTATGGCGAGCCTGCAATAGTTATTGTCGACGAGATTGACTTGCATCTTCACCCTAACTGGCAACGTGATATTCGTAAACACTTTACCAACTGTTTTCCGAACATTCAGTTCATTGCCACGGCGCACAGCCCTTTAATTGCACAGATTTCACTGGATGCTAATTTAGCTGTCCTCCGAAGGGAATCCGATTATGCGGTAGTTGAATCTGACCCAGTCACTATCAAAGATTGGCGCCTTGATCAGGTTCTTACAAGCGAACTTTTCGGTTTCGAATCGGCACGGAATCCAGAGGTTGCGAAGCAAATGCAGCGTATGCGAGATCTTTCTCAGAAACAGGATCTTTCTCCTTTAGAGCGCAAAGAACTTGGTGAATTGGACCGATGGATTCTTACCTTGTCTACTGCGGAATCGCACGAAGATCAAATGGCAATGGAGAACATTCGCAGGGCTGCCGTGCTTATTGCGGAAATCACAAGCCGTCATGATCTTGATTCGTAAACCGAATGCGCCTGCACGTTTGAAGGCTGGAATCGCGCAAACTCAACGAGATTGCATTACATTTGATAAAAATAGAAAACATTACTTAGATGGAAACAGTTTTGAATTTAAACAACAAATTTATGGTCACAAGGATGTCAAAGACTGCCTAATTTCAGCTCAGCATGGAAAGTGTTGTTATTGTGAAGGAAGGATTGGTGCTCACGACTATGGTGATGTCGAACACTATCGACCGAAAGCAGCTGTAAGGCAGGATAAAATTTCGGAAAAACTATATCCTGGTTACTACTGGTTGGCTTACTGTTGGAAGAATTTGTATTTCTCCTGTAGAAAATGCAACCAAAATAAGAGCATATTTTTCCCTTTAGCTGACCCGGCAAATCAAGCGCGCTCCCATCACGATAATATCGCCAACGAGGAGGCGCTTCTCCTCGAACCAAGCGGCGCGGATAATCCGCGTAACCATATCAAATTTGTTGGTCCTCGCATTAAAGCTGTATCCGAAACTGGACAGAAGACCATTGAAATTATCGGTCTCGACCGAGAAGAGCTTTTGGAAGAGCGATTAGAGCGATTAAATCTTATTAAAGCTAGTATTACTATTGTTAATTTTGCAAACCATCTTCATAATTTTCCGGTAGAGAATCATTGGAAGGATGAGTTGATGGAATACTACTATGGTGCCCGCAAATTTCTCGACAATGCGGTAGAGCCAACCGCTCGGTACAGTGCTATGGCTACAGACTACGTATCTACGCTAGGTATTGAAGCTTCGCAAAACGTAACCGGCTAGACTTCGTCCAATATCTGTCAACCCACCTGCACTGCTTAGTTGAGAAACTTGCATGACTTCTTGAGCAATTTCGACTTGGCGTTTTTCTATATGCGCTCTTTCGTCGAGAGTTAACGAAAATTTGTGCTCTAAGGTGTTAAAACACGCGTATATTACTGAAAACACGTAGAGTCCATGTAAAACACCATCGATAGGGCGCATGGTTCGTTGCCATGGCGAGAAAGCACATGCATTACAGTCGCCTACCAGAGGAACTGCGATATTGATCAATGTGAGTTGCAGGTGCATGCATTCGTGAATAATTGATTCAACAAGACGTAATGTTCTATCCGACTTGGATATCGGTACCGATACAAATATTGAGAAAGGCACTGCTGGGTCGCTATAGCTCACATCAAAGTTAGCTCTAGGCGTTTGCAAAATATGCAGTGTCCGCAAATATTCTGCAACGATTGCATGCAAACTTGGAATTGACGCAATTACAGATAGTGCGTGATGAAATACCTCGACGAAATTCGTTTTCGAACTGTACGCAGGAAACACTAATCCAAGATGTTCATAGCGCGCTCGGGTTGTTGCTGGCAATACTTCAAATCGGCATTGATGAGAATTGTCCAAGCTAAGTGTAGCAATTACCAAACGCTCGGCTGTCGAATCTTTCTCCAACCATCGATGCGTCCCGTAGTTCGACGCGTTGAATCCATGGTGCGCAAGGCGGCGCCATGTCTGCTTAGCTACGAGTTTGGAAAGATTAGGGAACCACGGTTCGGAAGATTGAACCAGTGCCTGCCTAAATGCGTCTGCAATTTGAACGCACACAAGGCTTGGCGAAGAAGGAATAAACAAGTGTGAAACGCTTTCCACGGTAAACTTTGGAAACCGCATGATTGGATTTCTCGGAAATCTCAAATCCGATCGCGCTTCCAGAGATAGGACGAATAATTCGGTGAATATCTTCTGGATCAAACTTATTAAACAGCATAAGAAATCCTCCATCTTCATCAAGCAAGCCTCGATTGACCTGAATGATGAAACGATGAGTTTCTTCACCAGTAAGATAGTCATTATGAATGCCGATTCGTTGTCCGGGTATTAGCTTGTGCGCGACGAATTTGATCCGCTCATCCAGATTCACTTTGAAAATTTCCGATATCTCTTCTCGAAGTACGGAGAGATTCTTAAGAGAAATTAACTGGGACAGGCCATCTGGAAGGGCTGCATCGAACATACTGAACTCGTACTGTTCATAAAAATCTGTAGTTACGAGCTGCCATGGTGCATTGTTGTCGAACCATTCAAGAAGTGCACGCTCAAGACTCAGCGGGAGGCAACGCTGCCATAGAATATAGCGAAACGGAGAAACATGGAACTCATGCATCCGGTGAGCACTAATACACAACTGCTCGCGGGAAGGACGCATGGAAAGTCAAAAAAGGTCGCAATTACCTATTGTGGCGGTGGTATGTGCGATTGTAGATTGTCGATGCGATGGGTTGATCTTTCCTATTGTTCCGTACTTCCTCGATAATTCGCCTCAAGGCAACGCTACTAATATTTTCTAGTTTAACGTCCAAATCCTCCATTTCATGAGGTTTCCGACGCTCGACCGAATCAACTATGTTGTCCATCTACTGCTCCTTCAATTATTTACGTTACCGCACATTGCGCAACCCATTCCCGCATGCGCTTGATCAACAACAATTGGTCAGCACAGAAAATGGATGGATTATCAAATCCACGATCATCACTCCACCGATGGGCAACCATCCCACCACCGCAGATATTATACTCATGACAGGCGCGACAAGCGGAAGCAGTCGGACGCTGTTGTTGGTAATAGTCGGCGTACGTCTGGCTGTGGACAATATCGACTAAACTATCCGATAGGATAGACCATGATTCGGCCTCGAATTGATCAGCAGCATTGTAAGCGACTTTCAATGTATCGTTCTTACTGACTCGACCATCTGTATCTATCACGAGAATACCATAATCGGTTTTACCAACACCTTCTTTCTGTGCCCTTCCACCTAGAATTAAGCGAAGCATATCATCAAAGATACGCACACGTGGCGGCTCCGGGTCGCTCAGATAAATGTCAAGCAATCTGACCATCCAATTTCCATATTCTGTCGAATTAACACTCGCTTTCATGAATGGCAACCGATCATGGTTCCCATCGCGAACAAGAAAATCAATACTGGGGGCTCCTGTTGCTTTAAGTGCGTCATAAACTGCATCAGGGTCCGACGTGGGGTCAACTACGGCTAGAACTCCTGCGAACAAAGGTCGGGCATCCATTCGAGTTGTTAGTCGATTAATCGCATTGAGCACTCGCCTATGTGACCCGCGTCCGGCGTGATCCACTCGGAATCGATTGTGCACGTCAGATGTGCCATCAATGCTAATCGATACACCAACGTTATATCGGATGAAAATGTCGATGACATCATCCGAAACGAGTATGCCGTTCGTTTGAACGTGAATTTCACAAGGTGGAGGAAGGATATTTCGGAGTCGCCTGCACAACTCGCGTAACCGATTCGTTCCAATTAGCAGTGGTTCGCCACCATGCAACACGACGCTGATCGGTTGCTTTTGATGGGCGTAAAGCTCTGATAAGCGTTGAATAGTCGCGTTCCGAACAGGTTCAGACATAGATTTGGGCTGCTTACGCCAACCGTCATCACCTAAGTGATAGACATAGCAATAACTACAATTTAGATTGCATCGACTGGCGACTTTCAAGAGCACTGTATCGACCAAAGTTGGAACTTGCGGTAAGTTCACGAATATTTACCTATGCGGATCGGAGACAGTGTTAGAAACGAACAAGAGGAGTCAATGCTTACTAGCGAAATCTTTATTAACGAAACGTGCTAGGTCAATGGTTGTAAAACTGGTATCCGGATACACTGCTGTCCCAGCGTTTAATCGAATTAAATTTATTGGTTAGATGATTTGGTCTGTTCGATGGTGTAATTGTGCTTGGTTCAATAACTTAAATAATGGAGAATTTTCATACAGAGTCAGGCTCAATATCTAAAAATTTGATGTGTAGAAAATTTGCTCCAGATATGACAGTTTATTGATGAACGTACACAGCACGTAAGCCGAAACCACAATCTATAACGAGCTCTTAATTACGTTTTCAGACACGCTGTTGGCAATGCTCATGTGAGGAAGTCTGTGCGATTGAATCTGCTGCAAATGAACTTGGTTAATTGCAACTATCATAGCATCATAACCTCAGACTTCTCCTTGGTTTTATCATCCTCGAAGAAAAGTTTATCACCGTTTTCGAGTCGTGCTTCGAAAAATTGGTACATGCGTAGTGCTTGACGTAGAAGAGCAGACTTGCTCATATCCTTCTTCGCGCTAAGTACTGCTAGAACCTGCATTTCGGTTTCTGTCAGGTTGAGCGTCATAGTCTTCTTTGCGTTCATTATTTTCTGTAATTACCTGTTCACTAAATTGGAGTTAAATCGAATATAAGTTATATTTGGCTAAATATTAAGTATATTTCAAATAATTTATGACTTTATTATAGCTAAATTATTGAGAAATAAAGGGGCGATATTTTACAGATAGAATTAGGAAATCACTGTTATCCCAACGTTGACAAAAATGGGACTCGTATCCTATTGTTTTAACTTGCATTACCTGGGTTCTCAGGGTGGTTTCGATTTTAAATCATGCGGTGGCTTTTTCGCCCCGACCGACCCCAATCAATATACAAGATGGCATACGGTAGATTTGTGAATTCCGACAGAATGATTTTCTCGCAGTCAATGGGCTTTCTTCCTTGAACTGCCTTACCAAGGATGGGTGGATACTAGAATTCGATTTGAACAATACTTTCGTTGATTGAATCTGTTAATAATTCAATGATTTGATTGATATTCGTCTCGTCCGCAATGTAGGGCGGTGCGAGCAGTACGTGATCGCCATGAATTCCATCTATTGTTCCGCCGGCCGGATAGCAGAGCAGCCGGTTCTGTTGGCATACGCGTTTCAAGATGGCATGAAAGGAATAATTCGGGTTCAGCCGCAGCAGGGCTTGAAGTGAATCGGGAAGATGTCATGAAAATGGGAAGAGGGGGAATACTGACTGAACCATCCCGACGGCCAGAGCGGCGAACTGTTGGGCGTACGCAGACGGCTGCCGGTGCCAAGAAGATCGCTGCGATCGTTCTGGCGGCCGGTCAGTCTCAACGGATGGGGGAACAGAACAAGCTCTTGCTTAAAATTGAAGATCAGTCAGTTATTCAGGAAGTTGTGAACAATCTGGCACAATCCGAAGTCGATCAGATTTTTGTCGTTACCGGACAGGAAGAAGAAAGAGTCAGGAATGAATTGAAAGACAGGCAGGTAACGTTCATCCACAATCCCGAGTACGCTGGCGGCCTCAGTACATCGCTACGTACGGCGTTGTCCGCTTTACCAGCCGATTTTGCGGGTGTGCTTGTGTGTCTGGGAGATATGCCATTTGTCAGAAGCGATCAAATCGACGCATTAATCAATTCCTTTGATGCGGATTTACAGCACAATATCTGTGTTCCAACTTATCGTGGGAAGAGGGGGAATCCTGTGTTGTGGGGTAGAAGATACTATCAGGAAATGATGGAAGTCCGAGGAGATGTCGGAGCGAAGCATATGATTGGCGACTATGAGGAGCATGTCATTGAAGTTGAAGTAGACGATGCCGGGGTCGTTGCAGATCTGGATACGCCGGAATCCTATTCAAATTTGGTTACCGGACGGTCCGATATTGTGAATGATTCGGGTCGGGTGCCTGGTTCATAGGTTGTCCTTACGAAAATGGAACAGGAAGTTTACTGGCGGCTGGGGGTATTCTTCGCAATTCTTCTTGCGGTTGCGCTCTGGGAAACCTTTCAACCTAGACGAACATGGCATCTGTCCAGGACTTCGCGATGGACGAATCATCTGCTGTTGTCATTCATCAATACGCTGCTCGTCCGTTTGGTCATTCCGCTGACTGTAGCTGCTTATGCTCTGATCCTAGAAAGTAAGGGAATTGGTTTACTGAATTGGCTGCCTCTGCCATACTGGATTGCAGTTATTGCTGGTGTCGTTTTGATGGACCTTGCGATCTACGCTCAGCATGTATATTTCCACAAACTGAATTTTTTCTGGCGATTTCATCGCATGCATCATACCGATCTTGATTTTGATGTCACCACCGGAATCCGTTTCCATCCGATTGAAATTGTCATATCAATGGTCATTAAATTTGCAGTGGTGTCGGTGCTGGGTCCTCCGGCATTGGCATTTATTGTCTTTGAGATTCTGCTTAACGCTACTTCCATGTTCAATCATGCAAACGTTCAGATTCCACTAGCGCTTGATCGGGTGTTAAGATGCTTTATCGTGACTCCAGACATGCATCGAGTCCATCACTCCATAACCAAACACGAAACCGACAGCAACTTTGGATTTAACCTGCCATGGTGGGACCGGCTGTTTGGAACTTACCGAAGTCAACCTGCTGAAGGTCACTTGAAGATGACAATTGGTCTGCCAATATTTAGAGCCGACAGCGAAAATCGAATTGATCGATTGATCAGTCAGCCTTTTCGAAACGCTCATCCTCAGGAGTAGAGGTAAAGAGTGCAGGTCTGTTAGTCACTGCCAGAAAAATCAGGTTCTCTAGTAACCTAGACCATAGGTTAAATTGTTCTGACCGCTTCGATTCAGTCAAGAAATTGATCAATCAGTGTCCGCTTCAAAGCTTCATTTGGGACTTATGAAACACGCATGATGAGGAGCGAGCAGGCTCTCAATTTCGCCATCAACAGTCAGCTTCTTCCAGATGTTCAATGGAAAGTTTGACATTGAAATCGCTTGAAATTTAAATCCATCCAATTTGATATTGAATTTTTCCTTGTATTTATAAATTCTTTTTGCACAATGATCACTTTCATCACAAACTCGCCATAACGAGTACTGAAACCCGGTAGGTCGAACAATCGGACATGGAAGATTTTAAGTTATGAACAAACAGGCATCTGACAATATCGATCGTACTGCTATATGGAGTGTAGCCGAGCCTTGGCGTGCAGCCTTTTTCACGATTTTCTTCATAAACATGGGAATAATGTCTATCTGTGTGACATGGTCGTACACTGGAACACCGCCCAAGTTCATTGAAGGTATAATCAATGTTGAAAAAGGACTGGCATTTGTCACTGTGTTCAATGTGGTATTTGCATTTTTTCTAACGGAGGTATATCGCGTGTTGTCTGAGTTGATTGCAGAAAAATATAAATTAAGACGTTATATTCAAGGCAAAGCTGACGGCAAGCTTGAAGGGATCGCCGAAGGGATCGCTGAAGCCAACAGACTCTGGCTTGACTGGATTAAACGACGGGATGAGGCACTGTCGAAGGGATTGGTGTTCAATGAACCGCCGCCTAGTGAAACAAATTCTTCGAACTGATTACAGTACTGGAGGAATATCGCGTGTTGTCCGAAATGATTGCAGAAAAATATAAACTAAGACGTTATATTCAAGGCAAAGCTGACGGCAAGCTTGAAGGGATCGCCGAAGGGATCGCCGAAGGTAGGTCCGAAGGGATCGCTGAAGCCAACAGACTCTGGCTTGACTGGATTAAACGACGGGATGAGGCACTGTCGAAGGGATTGGTGTTCAATGAACCGCCGCCCAGTGAAACAAATTCTTCGAACTGATGTACAGTACTGATAACGGAATCATTCGAACGATGCTCACGCTCTTAGCTTTCTAGGTTTTTAGCATAAACCTTGAAAGTCAATCAACGGGTGGTTTTCTGTCGTTCTCTGTTGGCATCAACACTCTGTAAAGTGGCTCAGTTGAATTTTTAGCCGAACCGAGACATAAGTTCGACTCACAGATCTGAAGTGAGCCAATTCAAAGTTGACTGTGTGGGAAACGCTTGGTAGTTTCGCATGCTGTCATGAGATTTCAATGTCTCAAGCATCCTGTTTCCATTTCATACAGCTGTCAGCATAACGTATTAGTCACGAAGTCCTGTAATTATTGGTGGATGCAGGTTTGTACAGCAGATAAACTCATTACCCCTGCCACCCATTGGGTTAAATCCGATTTTTCTTGAAAGCCTTATATTACAAGGCTTTTGTATCGCTCTCAGATTTCTAATTGCGGATTTGAATTAATTGTCATCTAATCTACTGATGTCAGTTGCAATGCAAAACTTGAGCTTTTAGTATCGGCAATTCTGATATGGATTGACTTGCATCTTCACATTCGCTGGAAACGTGAATTTCGCAAGAATTTCACCAGATGTTTGCCCAACGTTCAGTCCATCGTTGCGTCGAGTAGTCTTTTAATCGCACAGGTGTCGCTGGATACTAATTTAACTGTTGTTTTGCGAAGGGCATCCGAATCTACAGTGGTTGAATATGACCTTGTCGTTATCAAAGTATGGCGCCTTGATCAGGTCTTGGCAGGGTGGTTGCTGTAATGGCAGTTCCAAAGGTGTGGATATGTTTGGTTAGCGGTATGATGACTTCGCTCGATACTTGCAAAATACGTTCCATTCAAACAGATGCATTCGAACTCAATTACGAGGGGTGCGGAACCGTAATTTTGCACAAACTGATCCTGTTAGAAGGTTGGCGTTCGTTGAGTTTGAATAGACTTTGCCTCTAGGTTTGTTTATAACCTCGCTGTTCTTAAAGTCTTGGATAAGTTGAGAATCCCCAGTGAACAAAAGACGTGTGCCAGTATACCTCGCTAGCGCTAGCACATGTGGGTCGTTGGATTTCAGCAAGTTGGAATTTTTCAAGAACTCTTCATCGTCGGCAAACTTTTCACAAGGGATGAGATCAGCTCTCCCCGATCTCAAGTACTCAACTAGCTTTTGTTTATATTTTTTCGATGCGCCGACTTCATATGTGAACCCACCACCCGTTGAAAATACGAGTTTCCCTCCACTCTGCAACCACTTCCGTATCGGCGCGGAATCGTCGTATTTCGGATTGATAAGCCCTGAGAAATCAGGATTATAGAAGTGCCCTTAAACGGTAGTTCGGAATTAGTTGATTATCTTTAGATTTTGAAGATATTCGACAAGGTTGTGAACTTCCGTAGATGGATTCTTTTCACCGGATTGTTCAGCATCATTCATCGCGCGTTTGGCGTTTTCAATTGCAATATCAGTATTTGGATACAATTTTTCAAAAATCCCAGCCATTCCTTTGGTGTAATAAGGCAGGTGATTCCTTAATGTTGACTCACAATTTTGTGAAGCGGTTCTATTTTGTGTATCCGAGAAGGGTCTACGACTATATTCGAAGTGCAAAATGAGCCAAAACTCGAAACAGGGCCAAGAACACGCACTATTGAATTGACTACGAGTATGAGTATTTAACTGTAGATAAGCGTTCTGAAATTCTCCGTGCTGATCTCGGTCAAAAACGCAATATATGTGGTCATACCTGTTACCTTGCTTTGCCGAAATCGTCTGTAAATCTTTTGCGTAACGAACAATGGACATTGGGTCTGATCGATCTGCAGGTGTTACTTCTACATTGGCTGTGCTCAACTCCAATTTATTGCGAATCTGATTAAAATATGCTGGTTCAGTCTTGGATCCTTCACAAACAATTAGTACACGGTCGTACATTTCTCGACGAGCAGCACTCCGTTTCAAAGATTTTGAGTGTCTGGGTGGTCGATGTGCCATATAAATCAACAACTATTTGAGAGTTTTCGTACGAACGGAATTGCACCGTAACGACCGGATAAATAGGCTTTCTGTAAATTTTCGACTCCTTTTCTAGGTTTGAAATCAGTTAGGGAAGTCAGTAATGTGCTCTGCTGCGAAGATCTTTCGCAAAACAAAATTTGATCTCGACGAAATAAATCTTGGTTTAAATTGGTAACGTCATGAGTTGTGAACACCAATTGCGATCCTTTACTGTTTGAATCCCTGTTGTGAAACAACTTAATTATGAAACTTACAAGCAGTGGATGGAGATTATCATGTAATTCATCTACCACGAAGACATTTCTATTTTTCAGGGCATTTAATACTTCACCTGCAATATTGAACATTTTTTGAGATCCACTAGACTCATCCGAGAGATCGAATTCTACAGGTATTCCACTATCAGACTGGTGGAAGGTTGACAATTGCAACTTTTTGATTTTTGAACCAGGCTCTGAAACAAAATGTCGAATAAAATCTGGTAAGTCGGAAGGTAAGGAGTCGTGAGAAATTATATCTTCGCTTACCGATAGATCAGAAATTGCAAAATCTGCGGCTTTCAGGAAATTTAGAATCTTCGATTTCTCGCCCAACTTATATATTTCTACAGTAGATTGCGGCGGAATGTCGTTCAAACCAATCACACGGAGTGTTTTTGAAAACCAATTGAATACAGGTGCAAGCTGCTTGCTATTCAGTTGCATCGCAGTTGAAAGAAATAAAGCATTGTTTCGAGTCGCATCCTTCCATATGTATTTGTTCCCCGATAATTGATTTCCAAAATTGTAGTTAGTTTCACCTGTTAGATTGTCCGATTCCCGATGGAACCATAGTTGAACTCGACCTTTTGGAAAGGCATACAACCACTCTTCGTGAACTCGATCTTGAGTTGCTGAAAATCCGAATTGAAATCGAATTCCTTCAGATAGAAAAATCACTTCAAATTCGGATGGTAATTTGCGTTTGGTGTCGTTTAGTTTAAATGGCGTGACGGGCAGTGGATCTTTCACATTTCTGGAAGAGTTCAATACAATATTTTGCATAGTTAGAAGAGCTCTGACCAAGTTTGATTTTCCGCTCGCGTTTGGCCCGTAGATGGCAACGGAATTCAATAATGAAATAATTTTTGAACCGTACTCTTGATGATGTTCAGTTACGTTGGCGTCATAAAACTCTTTACCTGCACTAGCAACTAAGCTCAATCGGACTTCTTCATTTATTGAAGTAAAGTTTGTTGTTACAAATTCAATAAGCATTACATAAACTCATTTAATTGGATTATTAGGCATATATTTGCAAATATACTACATAAAATATAAAAGATTATAATTTTAGCTCTGTATAGTTGGGAGATTCATGTTTAAACCTCCTTGCGGCGAAATTAGCTTCTGCTTCGACCTGCTCGTAGCAGTTTTGCGACAGTGTGAGTTCATTGTCTCCAAGCATAATGTCGTTGTGCCAAGGTATAAGGCTGTGACCAATTTCGTGTGCTTCGTTCCAGCGATGCTTCTTTTCGGGCAGGTCAGAATCCAGAAGAATTCGTCGTTGATCCAGAAGAAATAACGCCTTAAGTGATAGCTTTTGAATTGCGTCGATGATCAACATTGGCCGCTTGTACACTTGGATCCCCGCAATACGAATTTGGCTGATTACCTCATTTACAATGCTGGGATCATCAGCGGTGTAAAATGCGCGATCAAGCTGCAACAACTCCCGCACATCTGATAACTGGAGAGGAGGCTCAGGAGTGCCGAGCCCATGCAACAATCGTTCAACGCGCTTGTCAATATTTTGAGCCGTCTTGGTGGAAATGGTACAATTTTTGGCCAAATTCTGTTCCTTACTTCTGTTTACTAAGCACGGCAACGAAAGCTTCCAATGCCACGCTTTTTTCGTGCGTCAACTCCGTTATAGGCGACGATCGCGCAGCAAAGCGTACAGCTTCATCGTACAGTTTTACATCCTTCGGTACGGCCAGTCCAGATACTTGCATGAGTCCTGACCGTGGCACATTGAAGAATTTGGCAAGCTGGTAGGTTGTACGTAGCTCAGGTTTGTGATGCGGGTCGTTCTCGATCTTGATCAGCTCCATTATTTCCACGTCTGCCTTCTCGGCAAGATTCTCAAGACTGATTCCACGCTGTCGGCGCATCAGGCGAATAAAACGACCAAATGCGATATTTGGAACATCTTCATCACTTGCCTCGACCGGACCGAATTCACCGTCTGGCATCGGGTCAATCGCCAATCGACCAGCTCCGATTTCAGCATTGGCCTCAAGTTGAGCCATTCGGATACACCATTCTTTACTAATCTCTAATTTCATATTACCTCTCCCATTTATCAATAAATGCCTGTGCATGTTCGGGGGTCATCTCGAAGTAGCACAGACCTTCGTAGTCTGGATCGGCTCCAAGGTTCGCCATACCGCATGAATTAGCATAGAATTCGTTCGCCTGCGGCAATGAATGAAGTCCGATCCGTCCGTGAAACTCTAACTCCTTGCTCAGCGAGATTGCTGCCCTGATTGGGATACTGTCAACGCCGCGATATCGTGGATAATCAAATAATTCCCCGCGATTCCATGGCGCATTTTCGACATACTCCACATAGACGAGATGTTGGTTTCTTTGAATGTCGATTCGGGATCGTTTGCTTACCGTGTCAACGATCATCATTCCCTGCGTTAAGTCATTACAGACAATGCTGAAGCTTGAACTAGCTAGCATCCCGTGTATTGCCTCGACTTTCGTACGCCAATTCCAGCGACTACTTTCCGGCCACCGACTGTCTTCGACGCCTGCGCGCCTGAGACGATTCATCGCAGAGAGCAATTCTGGCATCCATGCGTTTTCCCAATCGGTGATTTGCTATTCGGTAATTGCATCCCAAAGCTCTGCGAATTCCGGTTCGCTGCGCTCGACATTGAGCAAATGAACTGGGCTAATTGAGACTGTCATAGCATCATGACTTCAGATTTCTCCTTGGTTTTCTCGTCCTCGAAAAAAAGTTTATCGCCGTTTTCGAGTCGTGCTTCAATCACTTGGTACATGCGTAATGCTTGACGTAGAAGGGCAGTCTTGCTCAAATCCTTTTTCTCGCTAAGTACTGCTAGAACCTGCATTTCAGCTTCTGTCATGTTGAGTGTCATGGTTTTCTTTGTGTTCATTCTTCCTGTTACTACCTATTCGCTGAATCCTGAGTTGAATTAATTATAAGGCTTATTTGGCTAAATAACAAGCTAAATTTATATTATTTATCATTATAATTTAGCTATAGAATTATTTGCTAACCCGCATATCTCACCACTGAGCAGGATGATAGCGAAATTGGATTTGCATATTCTTATCAAAATGGACAGTGATTGTCTCCACGATCAAACTGAATTTCAATTCACACTTGACAGCCTGTTTTCGTTATGCACAATCTATTGCTCACCGTGTGGTAGATACACGTCATAAATTTGGGATGGGTCACATGATTACCAAGAGGTGGTCGCAGCTGACAAACTGAATGTATCAATTTTGCGTCGGGTCGGCAGTCACCTTGGCTGAATCAGGCGAAGCAGCCCTCCAATCTCCCTGTGCGACGTTCTATCATGCTTCCAAGTGTTAAAATGGAACTATGCGTTTTTTCAACACAGCCGGACCTGTCATACCACAGGGTCACTATTGTATTCCGCCGCTGGAGCGTTTCGATCTCGAAAAGATTCTGGCGTTGATCGCTCAGAAGAAGTATTTCGTTCTGCATGCTCCCCGCCAGACCGGCAAGACTTCCTCGTTGCTAGCATTGCAGGACAAACTGAACGCAGGCGAGCAATATCGAGTCGTGTATGTGAACGTTGAGGTTGGCCAATCCGCGCGGGAAGATGTGGCTGCCGCCATGCGCGCAATATTGGAACAACTTGCACTCGAGGCAGAATCTGTCAATGACGATCAGTTTGTTTCAGAGACTTGGACAGATGTATTCAACCGTTCGGGTGCGCATGGAGCATTGATGAGTGTGCTGAGACTGTGGGCATCGAACGACACGAAACCGCTGGTAGTGATTTTCGATGAGATTGATGCTTTGGTTGGCGACACACTGATTTCTGTGCTCCGACAGATTCGCGCCGGTCATGCCCGCCGTCCGGACCGGTTCCCACACAGTGTAATTCTCTGCGGAATTCGCGACGTGCGCGACTACCGCATCCACTCCACGGTTGAGAAGGCGGTGATAACCGGTGGCAGTGCCTTCAACATCAAGGCAGAATCCCTGCGTTTGGGCGATTTCTCTGCTGACGAGACTCAAGCCTTACTCGCCCAGCACACAGAGGAAACTGGGCAATCTTGGACGAAGCAAGCCCGAGCGGAGATTTGGCATCTGACTCAAGGTCAGCCATGGCTGGTAAATGCTCTCGCCTATCGCTCCTGTGAGGCGGTCAGCGACCGCAGCCGGACAATCGATATCGATACAATTCACGGTGCCCGTGAGCAGCTCATACTGGGACGGGAAACGCATCTGGACCAGCTCACATACAAGCTTCAGGAAGAGCGCGTGCGCAGCGTGATCGAACCCTTGCTGAGCGGTGATCCAAACTCGGGGAATATGGAGGCGGATGATCTCCAGTATGTTGAGGATCTCGGCCTGGTCCGCACCGACGGCGCCCTGCGCATCGCCAATCCGATCTATCAGGAAGTGATTCCCCGCGATCTGACATGGACCACTCAGGTAAGATTTACACACGATTCGGCTTGGTATATCGAAGAAGGCAATCTCAATGTGGAAAAGCTCCTCGCAGCTTTCCAGAGGTTTTTCCGGGAACACTCGGAACACTGGGTTGAGCGTTTTGAATATCGAGAAGCCGTACCGCAGCTTCTGCTGCAGGCGTTTTTACAGCGCATCGTCAACGCGGGCGGACGCATTGAGCGCGAGTATGGGCTCGGCCGCATGCGCACCGACCTGCTGATTGTCTGGCCAGTGGACGGGGAAGTGCACAAAACTGTAATCGAGTGCAAACTGTTACACAGCAGTATTGATCGGACGATAGCTGATGGACTGGAACAGACTCGTTCCTACATGGATCGATGTAACTCCGATGCCGGGCATCTTGTCATCTTCGATCGCGACGAGAACAGGAGCTGGGATGAGAAGATATTTCGGCGCGAAGATATAGCTGGCGAAAGTAGCGTTACGATTTGGGGAATGTGAGCGGACATTTATCGTAATTTTGCACATACTGCTCCTGTTAGGAGGTTGGCGTTCGTTAAATTTGAATAGACTTTGACTCTAGGTTTGTTTATAACCTTGCTGTTCTTGAAGTCTTGGATAAGTTTGATATCCCCAGTGTACAAAAGGCGTGTGCCGGTATGCCTCGCTAGCGCTAGCACATGTGGGTCGCTGGAATTCAGCAAATTGGAATTTTTCAAGAACTCTTCATCACTGGCAAACTTTTCACAAGGGATGAGCTGAGCTCTCCCCGACCGCAAGTATTCAACTAGCTTTTGTGTATATTTTTTCGATTCGCCGACTTCATCTGTGAACCCACCATCCGTCGAAAAGACGAGTCTACCTCCATTCTGCAACCTATTCCGTATCGGTGCGGAATCGTGGTGTTTTGGGTTGATAAAATCCTCCATTCTGCTTGCGTTCACGATAATGCACATCAGAAGCTGTTCAATCATTGAACCCGAGAAGTGTGTCGGTTTCCATCTCAAAGAAACTCCGATAGCCATCTGGCACATCCATGAGATTGCCATTTTCATCCAGTGACATATTGCGAATCGTTACACCATTGGCGTTCGGTTCGAAGTAAAGTACGGACACACTATCAGCCTCTAAAAGCCCCTTTCTAACCGCAATGCGAAAACGGTCGATTAAGTAATCACTATGAGTTTCAATTAGAAATCGATTGTTGCTATTTGTACAAGATTCAACGAAAAGACTCGCGAGTTCGGCTTGGGCGCGGGGGTGCAAGTGGACCTCCGGTTGTTGCAATAGGAATGTACATGTTCTCCCGCTAGGCTGACTGAATTCATTCTCAGTGGTTAGTATGTCGACTAGAATCGGCAGGCTTTGGCTGACGCCGTACCCCACGTCCATAATGTTCATAGGCAGTCCAGACCGAACATTAACATCCAACTGAAACGGATCGCTCATTTGTCTACCGTGGTACTTAACGTCAATGTCGGAGAATAGTTCAGACTCTCTACCGAATTTCACCAATCTGTTGTGGAGCGATTCCCAATTGAACTAGTCTGTGCGGGCTAGCCGCATCATTAGCATTGGGATATGTTCACCTTCCGGAGACCGGGTTTCGCGGATTGGATCGTAGGTTCGCTTCGGTTTTGAGCGAAGTGGCGCAACCGGCATGAAATTACTCATATAGGGAACCAAACTCCGAAGCGATTGCGGTGTTCACTGTCTCTAGTTGGAGCGTCATATTCATCGAACAAATTGTCAAGATAGTTGTTAATTTTACGTAAGTTCAGACTTCCTGAAATAGGCTAATTTCACCCTGTACCCATTTGTCGATCAGTTCGCTTCACAGTGATTTGCTGTGAGTTCGTAAACCAGTTTCAGATCGGTTCCGGGATACACGGTTTCAGTAGTCGTCAATTCATCCAGAAGCGGTGCCAGCGCACGGTCTACGCAACGGCTGCCCGAGCCAAGGATCTGAACCTTCAGAATGCGATTTTCATGATCAGGGATGATATTGGCATCGGTGCTGAATAATGTCTGCAGCGCCTTTCTTGGATTGGCTTTTTTGCCTTGTGCGTTTGCCACAGCCGGCACCATGCAAGTCTCAGCCCGATAGGCAATCATGCGAATGATGTCGATAAATAGCCTTTGCGCTTTGGGCAGCGCATCAAGGCGCTGCGCCTCATCAAGGTCTCCGGCACGCACATGTTTTGCAGTGTGCTTTTTCTCCAGACGCACCTCTTCGAGCTGTCCCTCAAGCATCTGAACTTCTTGTGCCAGTTTCAGCTGCCGCGCCGCCTTGGCATCGTTGCCAGCACATTTTGCCTGCTGGTTTCTCACGGTCTTAAGCCGCCCGAGAAACTTGCCAATCAGTTTTTCATTCGCCCGCCATCGAGGATTCACGACAAGCGTGTTCTCATCGACCGGTTCCAGTGCATGCGTGTTCAAGGCGTCTACGTTGAACTCATCACGCATGTATTTGAAAAAGTTCTCCTGCGACCAGCGGGAGAACATCGAACCGGCAACCTGCTCAGTCGAAATCGACGGGTGAGTGGTCACAATCGCAACCTCACGGCCGCAATCAAGACGGCGGCGAATCTGACGCACTTGCAGCTTGTTTTTCAACTTCAGCGACTTCTCACCGATCAGCACCGTCTGCTCATGAGTCTGTGCCGGACCGTGTATGGTAACGGCAGTGCTGCGAAATTCATCGTCATCCCAGCGCGGCTCATTGAAATTCTTCTGCCAGGTAATGCAGGCAATGCCCTTGCGCGCCAGCCGCTTAAACAGATCCGGACTCCACCCCTCGCGGTCAAACACCAAAGTCACTAACGGTTCAGCATTACTGTCTGCCACAGTTAAATCCGGCGCCTCAGATGACGCTACGCCAATGGCATGCAACTCTTTGACCACATCGTGCTCAAGCGCACTGACCAGTCCAGGGTCATAGTCTTGATGTAGGCAAAGAAGCGGCTGAGCGCCTAGCACATTGACCCAGTAACTCACCGTCGCCGGCAGGCACAGTTTCTGACGCGGCACGAATTTCTTTGGCACCCGTCCCTTGGTGCCACTGTACACCTTGACGTGACCGTCAATGAGCAAAGTCGCAGCCCCGCTGCAGTCATCGTTCAGCCACTTTTTGGAAAGCGCCTGCTGCCAGCCGTGAACCTTGTCGATATCTTCACTGAGCAAACTGAGTTTGCTGCGTAATGTCTTGACTTCAGGACAGCGGTCCAGACCCAGTATCTGTCCCCATTCTCCCGGTGCGTCATAGCGCAGCTGTTCTGGATTGCGTACCCGTGCCATGCACATCAGCGATGCAAACAGCAAAATCGATGACAAGCCATAGTAGCCGTTAGGCAAGCGTAGCGGCGCCGTCAAAATCCCTTCTTTGAGCAGCATCGGCAAAGCGGCCAACACACCCCCGCGCTCAACCGCATAAGCACTCTGGTCGAAACTCGGCGTAACCTCCGCCAGAGCCCCTGTAAGTGCCAGCGTGCGTCCAGCAACATTGGTTGCCGCCCGTCCCATCGAAGCGCTTTGGTCACGCACATCGCGCTCGGTACGGTGGCTGGCGTCTTGCGTTTCACTGCTGCTGCGCAGCTTTGAACCAGGCTTTTTGATCTTGCCCGCGCGAATATTCTCCGTCAGTGTTGCTCGGGCAATATTCAATTGACTTGCCGCCTGGCTGGCGCTGACGCCTTGCGCCAGAAGCGATTCCGCCTGTTCTTTGGTGGCTGAGTCAATTGCGCTGCGCCGGCGCTGCTTGCGCGGTTTGAAAAACCAGGCCCGGCCAAACTCACGGTAGTTTTTGCAATGCTGCATGACGGTCGAGCGCGATACGTTCAGCGCTTTTACGATGCTGTTGACCGGCAGATTGGAATCGACTCGAAGTCGGGCCATGATAAATGCTCTGGCCTGTTTGTCATTTTCGTCATGGCGCTCGAATGGGATGAGATTGGAAAAGTAGGTGACTACCCCATCAACGCAGGCGACTGAGAAGCCTCGGGCGATGGGGGTTGCTTCTGGGTGTGACAGTTCGATGCTGTAGTTCATGTTGGCTGTGCTCTGATGGTCGAAAAGTTCTATTTATGTACAGATATATATTAGTCGATATGAAGCCAAATGTCAAATGAATATCGTCAAAAAAATAGAGAAAATTCTGCATTTTCAATCTGTTGTACAGACTATCATCTACAACAGCTGATCTACCATGTCAGGATGTCTGAAGTTTGGAAATAATTCGCTCGTCGCAAAAGATTTCTCCTTAACACCGCTTGCGATCAGTAATGCTAGTAAAAAAATCGATTCAGAGAATGAGATGTCTACCTGTTCTTGAAATCCCGGAATTGCCATAATTGTTGTATCTGTGTCACCTCGCCTCATTTCGAGGAACGAATGCTCATCGAAATGAAAATACAGGGAAGATATAGCAGGCTGTGAGCCCTGTTCGGAAAATGTTGCCTTTAGACAGAAGGGAGGCACCCCTATTTGCTCTTTAGATGAAACTGCCAGACCGATCTTAAATTTTTCGACGGGTTCGTTCGATTTGTCGTTCGAACTAGCAATATTTCGGAAAGATCCCATGGAGAAAGGCTCTTTGTTAAAACAAGTTGTTCATCAAAACTCCGAGACTCAGTCAATAGTCGATGCAATACACTGTAGCAACTCAGGAATGTAGTTTTGCCAGTACTGTTTTCACCCACTAGCAATGTGATAGGTTTACAGCGACCGTGCTGTTCGCCTTGAAAACAGCGTACGTCATGCAGGATCAATTCGTTCGAGTCATAGTTCATCGCGAGATTCCCATTAAATTCCTTCAAACTCGCAGTTGTTTGCCTAGTCAAAGCGGCAATTCATTTGACAATATAGTCATAGGATTCGTCATCGCTCATTGGGTTGTCCCAATTCATGATGTACTTGCACGTCATGAATTTGCGATGCAGCATGCGGTTTCATGAGGTGGTCGCCGCAGGCCAACTGAAAGGATCAAATTCATGCCGAGTTGGTAGCTGCCTTCGCTGAATCAGGCGAAGCAGCCTCAAATCTTCCTATGCAATGCGTACCCACGCGACCCAATCTCTAGCTAGTCAACTCCATTCGACTTCGACTCCGGTAATTTCAGAAATTTCAATCAACTCAAGAAGTTCTATCTATGCGAATGCAAATAAGATTCACGGCTTGAGCGAATGTTTACCAAGGACGGGTGGATACTAAATTCGATTTGACCAAGACTTTCGTTGATTGAAGCTGTTAATAATTCAACGATTTGATTGATATTCGTCTCTTCCGCAATGTAGGGCGGTGCGAGCAGTACGTGATCGCCATGAAGTCCATCTATTGTTCCGCCAGCCGGATAGCAGAGCAGCCCGTTTTGTTGGCATACGCGTTTCAAGATGGCATGAAAGGAATAATTCGGGTTCAACGCTTTCTTACTGGCTCTGTCTGCTACAAACTCCATTCCGACAAGTAATCCGCGACCTCGGATGTCACCGACATTCGGATGCGAACCTAAGTGCTCTTGCAACTGGCTGATCAGATAGTCTCCCTGTTTACGTACATTTTCGAGCAAACTATCCTCTACAATTGTGTTCAGCACAGCCAGCGCTGCTGCGCAGGCAATTGTATGTCCCATGTAGGTAAATCCGTGCATAAGGGCTCCTGATCCTTCGCTTATGACGGAATAAATTGAATCCGAGCAAAGAGTGGCTGCAATGGGTTGATAGCCGGCGCCAAGACCCTTGGCGAGCGTCACAATATCAGGAACGACTTCATCCTGTGTACAACTGAGGAATGTCCCGGTTCGCCCGCAACCACACATTACTTCATCCAGAATGAGAAGGATGTCGTAGTGATCGCATATTTTACGAATTTGCTGTAGATAGCCATCTACAGGAGGCTGGACGCCTGAGGTGGCTCCCCCGACTGTTTCTGCGACAAAGCCGATTACAGAATCCGGTCCTAGTTCAACTATTTTTTGTTCCAGTTCGGCGGCAATTCTGAATCCGTACTCCCGCTCTGATTCCTCTTCTCGTTGCTCTCGATAAGGGTAGCACGGTGCAATCGCGTTGGAGTCCATCAGCAGGGGGCGATACGGCTCTTTTCTGGGTTCGTTGTTGCCAATGGAGAGCGTTCCAAGAGTATTGCCATGAAAGCTCTGGCGGCGTGAAATAAAATGCTTTCGACCTAGTTCGCCACGTTCGACATAATATTGTCTAGCCAATTTCAATGCAGTTTCCATGGCTTCCGAGCCGCCGGAAACAAAAATGGCATGGTTAATGTCGCCAGGCGCCAAAGACGCCAGTCTATCGGCCAGCTCTTCAGCTGCAGCTGAGGTAAAAAAGCCTGAGTGCACATATGCAAGTTCAACCGCTTGCGCTTGAATCGCTTTTGTGGGAGCGGGGTGGTTATGGCCAAGACACGATACTGCCGCTCCGCCGCAGGCATCCAAGTATTTTTTTCCTCTGCTGTCATAGAGATAAGCACCTTCACCGTATGTTGCGACTGGGAGTGTTACACGAGGATTTCTATGGAAAATGTGATTCATATCGAGTAGCTGGCTCCTTTGTGTGACTTCGCTTGAAGACTTAGCGTTCGACTTTGAAATATTGCATTCAAGCAACGGTTTCTTGTTGTACGGGGGATTGGAGGAATCAATTTCTAAGCGATTAAAGAGAGCCAGAAAGAAAATCGCGTGGCGGATGGAAAATAGTGGTTTTTATAGTCGGGTATTTCCAGATTTTGTGCATCAAAACACTTTTGATTAAGCTAAATATCGGATTTGACAACTTCGACATCCGCGTATTGTTGAAATAGCCTTTCTTTGCCGCTTGACTCGTGTGTGCAATCCGCTAAGTATAAACATAATCTCACAAAGAAAATGTACAATTTCGCTAATAAATGACGTTGTGATGGCATAAAAATCAGAGAGTTATTGGAAATGCGAGCGGATTTGGACGAGAGCGATTAAATTTCGTGAATTGATGCAGAATATTCGCTGTTGACAATTTGTGAAACTCTTTTCGGATGCTTGTTTATCCATAAGACTGAATGCTAGCCATGTACTGAACAAAACAAAGTACAAATGTGAATTGAGTTGTCAGTTCAAATCGAAAATTTCGTATTATTAGCCAGTTAATTTGATTACTTGAAACTGAAATTCAAGAATAGAAATTTCAATGTTTGAGAGTTCATTATTATTTTGGATTTACGGACCTAGCGAAAGCTTTGAGTACTGCATCAGTGAACCCAGTATTTCTGGAATACTCGCCCGTATTTGAGATTGCGTATATACTCGTTTGACGAAATTTGCTTTGATGATAGGCAAAGAGAAAATAATTAATTGAATTGGAAACAAGATTTATAGAACGCGGCTGGCTATGAGCGAAATTGAACTACTGTTCTTGTCAAAAGATGATGTTGAATCTCTGGATTTAAATTTGTCCGAGGTTATGGACGCAATCGAAACTGGACTCGTCGCGCATGGTCAAAAGAAAGTTATCATGCCCTCCAAGAGCCATCTGATTCTTGATTTTCCGAACAAACTGTTCAACATACTCAAAGGATATGTAGAGCCCGTAAATGTTGCTGGCGTCAAAATCATCGGAGATTTCCACGACAATTATCAGCACAATCTTCCATCAGAGTTTGCCCTACTCAATCTGTATGATCCTGAAACGGGCGTGCCCATTGCCATTGTTGACGCTACGTTGAATACCTGGATGCGAACTGGTGCGGTGACTGCGCTTGGCGCTAAATATCTGGCGAGTGATTCTTCCCGTGTGCTCGGCCACATCGGCGCTCGCGGGACTTCATGGTATAACGTGCGAATGCTGGATATACTGTTTGATTTTGAAGAGATTCGCGTTACCAGCCGCAGAGCGGAGTCTCGGGAGCGGTTTGCCGAAGTCCTGTCCGCTGAATTGGACAAAAATATTCGCGTCATGGACAATGCTAAAGACACGGTTAGAGACGCAGACATCATCATCGACGCTTCCCGGTTGCTAGAGCATGAAATTCTCGTAGCTGACAAAGATGTGAAGCCTGGGGCCCATTTGCAAGCATACGGAGCAGTAATGTCCGTAGAACGAACGTTACCATTTTCAGTCGACAAGTTCGTAGTGGACGATTGGAATCAATGCAAGATATCCCCATATGGGCAGTTTGCTGATCTTGTGCAGAAAGGCGACCTGCGAGATGAACATGTATATTGCGATATTGGAGAAATTGTCGCGGGATTGAAGCCGGGCAGAGAGTCGGAAAACGAAAGAAACTTGTTCTGGCACAAGGGGTTTGCAGTCAGCGACATCATGCTCGGAATGTTAGCTGTAGAGAAAGCGAGAGAGCAGAACATAGGCACGAAGCTTATGTATTATTCCCGTCCCAAGGATATGTAGTTTGGAATTTATTGAGCTAGTCTCATGTCCGCCGACCACGTAGTTCGTAAAAAATCCAATTTGGTGTGGATTGATCTTGAGATGACAGGTCTTTCGCCGCAAAATGATCGCATTATTGAAATTGCAACTATCGTGACTGATATTCATCTAAGTATCGTAGCGGAGGGACCTGAACTGGTTATCCACCAAAGCGATGAACGACTGGACGGGATGGATGACTGGAACAAAAAAACGCATCGCGAAAGCGGGTTGATTGATCAGGTGCGAGCATCGGAAATTGATGAAGAGGAAGCTGAACGGCGGACTCTTGCATTTCTCCGCCGCTATGCCACGAAACAACGCTCCCCTTTGTGTGGCAATGCAATCTGTCAGGATCGAAGATTTCTGGATCGTTACATGCCCCAGGTTTCGGCTTATTTGCACTATAGACATCTTGATGTCAGTACGATTAAGGAACTTGCCAGGAGATGGCGGCCGGATCTAATTTCCAATCAGAATAAGAACAGCAGACACCGTGCAATGGATGACATACGAGAGTCAATTGAAGAACTGCGAGTGTATCGAGACAGTTTCTTTCTGACGAATCCAATTGAATTCGAATAGCGCGGCGCGAACATTGGCAAATCCGGTGTGAGGCTAAAAGAGTACGAACAAGAAATGCTCGAAGGCGAGCATGGGTATCCACGAAAGTGGGCTATGCAGCAGCAGATGCAGGTGGCGCATTTTTTCGGTGCGACTGACTTCGTAACTGTTTCTCAATCACACATCATGTGTGACACAGAATCACTGGGACTGGCGGGAATTGAACACCTGGAGAATATCGCGTCACACAACGAAGAACACAGACGGGTTGCAGTTCCAGCTGTCACAGATCCTCGGGGAATGGATATGAGTATTTACAAGAAATTCAGCCAACCCGAAGAGTTCGCCGAGCGTGAAAGGCGTACTACGAACGCCCTGCAAGCGATGGGCGTTTTGATGACAGATACGTGCATCAACTATCAAACTATTTCACCTCCAGTATTCGGAGAGCATGTTGCGTTTGGCGATACTGGGTCGACAATTTACGCCAACAGCGTTTTTGGCGCTCGCAGTAATTTTGAAGGAGGTCCGGCTGGGTTAGCGGCAGCGCTTACTGGTCGTGTGCCTCGCTATGGCTATCATCTTGATGTTCATCGTGAAGCTACGCATCATTTTCAAGTCGATTTTCGTCCACGTACACTTTCTGACTGGGGTGCGCTCGGTGCGGTAATCGGCAGAAAAACCGGCTCATATTGGACTACACCTTGGATATCAGGAATTGACGGCAGTCCCACATCCGATGAACTCAAGCATTTTGGAGCAGCACTGGCGAGTTATGGCTCAGTTCCATTGTTTCATCTAGAAGGAGTAACACCTGAAGCTCTGGATCCGATAACTGCCAGAGACAATGCGAAACATTCGACTGTTCAAATCAGTCGCTCGGACATCAAGGAACTTTACACACGGACAGAGCATTCGATAGATGTTGACGTGGTAGTTTTTGCGGCACCTCAGTTATCGATATTTGAAATTCAGGATATCGTCACAATTCTTGATGGGAGAGAAGTACACAAGAATACGGAATTACTGATTGCGACTTCTCCTGAAATCAAATCCGCTTGCGACCGATTCGGATTAACTTCCAAACTGGAAGGAAGCGGAGCGAATCTGCTAAGTGGTGTTTGTTTTTATCAAATGTATGCAAGGGAGTTGAGCCAGGCTAACAACTGGAAAACGCTTGCCAGCAATTCAGCCAAACTGATCAATATCATTGCTGGATATGGCTATGAACCGTTTTTAGCTACGACTGAACAATGTATTGAAGCATCGATTTCGGGAAAGCTATGACAAGCAGCAATCAGATTTACAGATGCGAGGCTGGTATTGGTCAGCGCGTGCGTGGGGTCGTGCTCTGCGCAAATGATAATTTCAGTGCCCGATATGATCTAGATCGGATTCGAGGCATATTTTCGCGACCGACACACAAACTATATGGAGAAAGTTACGTCGAGAAAGTTCTTGTGCTGAATACTGCAAAAGGTGGAGTTGCAAGTTCGTGGATGCTGCTCGATATGGTCAGTCGAGGAATGGCTCCAATTGCACTTGTTCTGAACTCAGCGAACCCGATCATGGCACAAGGAGCTGTTTTTGCCTATTTGACGCTGATGCATCGATTTGATGTTGATATTACAACCTGTATTAAGAGCAAAGACTGGGTGACTGTCGATCCACAGGAGGGTATTTTAATCAGAGAGGGTTAACGATGCGTTCGCTGTGCTTACTTTTCAAAAGACTCTGCCACAGTGGGGTGTTTTACCTTGTATCTCATAAACCGAAAGGCTGACTATCCGTACAAATCAAACTGCTTTGGCGTGAGTTTTTGTTCTTACTAAATTCGGATTCCATACTCTCGAATTTCAACATCCACTGAATGTTCACACTTATTCTGTAGTACGACTTGCATCTTGTTTTTCTCCATGATCTTTAACTTTCTATGTTCCAGTTTCACCTGATTTAGAAGCGATGAGGTGTTATGTAACTGTGCAAAGACAACATACGATTGAAAGGTCAATTTATGTCTAAAATGTGTTGCATTTATGCATCGATTTCAACAGAATTTGGTTAAAACACAGTAAGCGGTTTGCATCAGGAAGTGTCTGACGGGCTGACTGAGGTACATCGGTATGAGCAAAATATCAATGCAGCAATTGCCAATCTGACCGATGGTGGGTATTTGTCCTATGTAAGACTATTGGGTGGATTCGCGACCACTACGTTAGGTAAGAGAACTGAAACTTCAACTTATGCTGGTGCGCGTGAATCAGTTGGCGATACCTGCTTATCCTACGTATTCTAGGTAAGGAACAAAAAAGCCAAAGTCAACAACAATTTGGGCAAAGGTGTGGAACCCGACCAGCATACCCCTCGGGTAATAGGTTTGTCGAAGAGCCTGGGCGGAGATGCCAGCGTCTATTTTGAACATGCAGACCCAGATCAAGAAGATAGTAAATCAAGTACTGCCTTGGCGTTGAATATCGATTTCTAGAATCTTCTGTCACGCCCAACTGGGCAATTGGGGCGCTCTACGTCACCCCGATTTAGCACGCTCTCACATTTGGCTGAAAAGAAATTTATTCCAGTTAACAGTGTTTCGGAAGCGCGAGTAACACCAACTGTTTCCAATTCGACAGCATTCTACTGGTTGCAATTGTGAAATGTAGACTTGTAGACTTGTAGTTGTCTACTGAAAACGTGGTACACAAAAAGCGGGGTGTGTGCACACACCCCGCTTAATAATTGAATTGTAATACTGATTTCGTTTAGAAACCAACTACCAACGCCAGAATACTCGATGACTTAACTGTTTTGGAGTCAGGGTCGGAATGCTCAAATACCACGGTCGCACCACCACCAAGGCTCCTGGACAGAGATAACACCCACGGTGTACTTGAGGTCTCTGGCATTGCCGTACCTCCCTGAATACCGGTTACCTCCTTTTTATTGGCATTACCACTGTTACCACCAGGCACGGCAGCTGCGAAAGGACGACCAGCGCTTATTGAATTGGTTTTCAATTTTCTTACTTGAAAAACATAGGATAGACCTGTGTCTCCAACTGATCCTCTGATGCCTGCGAACGTTCCTGACTGTTTCGATGTGCCTGTCTTATAAAGGAGATCGGCACCACCGTCGGAGATTTTATTACCTGTCTTTTCCGTCCCGATTAATGATCTGTCGCTTGACTTCACTTGACTGAGACCCAAATACGCTGTCATGCCACCAATGGTGTATTGACCCGCAAGAAAGTTTGTCGTTTTCTTCACCTTTAGGGCTGCATCATGTGAAATGTGTGCGAAAGCGATTTTGCCGTATTCTCCCAATGCCATGCTGGCACCAATTTCAACCTGATCGACATTGTCGTCTTCCGGCTTTGCTTCTACTGCTGGTTTTCCACCATGTAGGGGAGAACCATGTGCCGCTACAGCCGGTTCCGCCGCAGTAGCACTTTTACCCCATCCTTGATTCATGACGGCATCAGCCTGTATGCTAATGTTTTCAACAGATACCGAATACTTAACCCCAGCGGTTCGAAAAGATGTTCCCGCAACGCCGAGAAAATATGAATTGTCTGTAATCACACCAATATTGTTGAAACTGGCACTCCAGGTTTGTCCAATAGTCAATGTTCCGAATCCACCGGATAGTCCTACATAGTGATGACGTCCACTGTCACCTAGACCACCGGTCGGACCGATATTATGTTCGAAATTATAGACGGAGGTTAGCCCTTCAGAAACTTCGCTGGTTCCCTTGACGCCAAAGCGAGAGCCACCATCCATTATTCCAGTTTGGCCATCTGCATTAGACCCGATGACGCCTCGCAACGAACCGTACCAGCTTGCCTCCGCAAAGACAACTGAGGGCACACTCAATTGGCTTCAAACACCCCCAAATTATGCTTTTTCATCTACTCTGCTTATGTTGCCCTATGTTAGAAAATGCCAGAACTGTTGCAATACGACAACACTTTTGAATGCTAGTAAGGTGCTCTTTGTGCGAGCTGTTGTGGCATAAAGCAAATGTCAGAAAATCATTGCCTGTATAACCTAGTGATATGCATCGCAAAATGGACTAGTGTCATGTCATATATATTGTGTCGTATGGTAATATGCTCTGTGCTATCTATTTTGAGCATGGAGGATGTTCATATGAAACGCTATGCAGTGACACTGGAGCAAGACGAACGAGATGAGCTTGGGAGTATCACGCGTAAGGGATCTCACGCCTCACAGAAGGTGATCAACGCGTTGATTTTGCTCAATTGCGACGAGGGCGAATTCAATGACCAGCGCAAGACCGCAGAGGCCATCGCCGAGATTTTGCGAATCAGTATGCGTAAAGTGGACCGGGTGAAAAAACGCTTTGTGGAAGAGGGATTGGAAGCGGCGCTTGGTGGGCGTCAGGGCCAGCGTCCGACGTATCTTCGCAAGGCAGACGGTGAATTCGAGGCGCGTCTGATTGCGCTGAGTTGCGGGACACCGCCCGAGGGCCGTTCGCAGTGGTCCTTGCGGCTGCTGGCGGATCGGGCGGTCGAGCTGGACTACATCGACAGCGTGTCGTACGAGACCGTGCGACGCGTACTAAAAAAAACGAAATCAAGCCTTGGCGGCGACTCGGGTGGGTGATTCCCCCGCAAGAAAACGCCGAGTTCGTGGTCTCCATGGAGCAGGTGTTGGATGTGTACCGGCATCCGTACGATGCGACGCATCCGGTGGTGTGTATGGTCGAGACCCCGCGTCAGCTTGTTGGCGAGACGCTGGCGCCGCTGCCGATGCGTACCGGACGAGTTGCGAGGCACGACTATGAGTATCGTCGCCTCGGGGTGTGTAATGTGTTCATGGCTGCGGAGCCGCTTGCGGGTATGCGGCTCACCAAGGTCACGCCGCGGAGAACAAAAATCGATTGGGCGCACTTTTTAAGCGACATCAGCGCGCATTATGCCGAAGCCGACAAGATCACGCTGGTAATGGACAATCTGAATACACACCGCGCCGGCGCTCTTTACGAGCCTATCCACCGCAACATGCCAAGGCCCTGTGAGACCGCTTCGAGTTCATCTATACCCCGAAGCACGACAGCTGGCTCAATGTCTCGGAAGTGGAGATCAATGTCATGATTCGGCAATGCCTCAACCGGCGCATTGAATCCATGGCGGTGATGCGCCGGGAAGTCGCCGCGTGGCAAAACGACAGAGACCTTCTGAAAACCAAGGTCGACTGGCAATTCACAACTGATGACGCACGCGTCAAACTGAAACGACTCTATCCGACATTTCTTGTATGACATTACACTACGTCTTAAATTTGACGGAAGTACGCTATCTGAGGAGTGACACCCATTTAACTTGTGATTTCAGTACTCAATCGCACAAGATTTAACCTGTAATACATTGATAAATCAAGCATATATTCTGGCTATTGTGCATAAATGGCTGAATCCATGCTTCTCGCCTGAAAGCAGAAATAATGATTTTTTTACAATGCTTAAATCATCCACTTTTAATTCTCATTCTTTTGAATCCTTGAAATTTGCAGCGAATGGATACTTTTTTCTTACAGCGTTCTCTATTCCGTTTCAATTTGCCCGTCGAATCGTATTCGTATTGTCTGCAGGCAACTGCCGGTTTACAGAAAATTCACTGCGGATTACAATAAATAGCATCGCAATTCTAAAGAGCAATGCATTAGGATAGATGCATGGAACCGTCGGAAAAACCCAGTAAAACTGCAGCATTGGTCGCTGCGGCTCGAGCCTATCACTTGAAATGTGCGCGCCCGCCAATTTTTGTTGATCAGTTCGCGATCGCTTTGTGCGGAAAGTTCTGGCACGCCGTTGTCTCAAACAGATTATTGGCCTGGTTCATGGTTGATATTCTGCTTCGCACGCTCAAACCCCTGATTATGGCACCCATCGTGCGCGCCAGATTCTGTGAAGACCGTGTTGAGCAGTCAACTGCCGAAGGAATTCAGCAGTATGTCATCATAGGCGCCGGTTACGATTCTTTCGCCATGAGACGCACAGACCTAGCGAATAAGCTTACCGTCTTTGAACTGGACCAGACTGCTACTCAGCAAGAAAAAAGATTGAGAATGAAAGAATCTGGAATTCCTGAGCCCGAAAATGTTCGATTTATTTCTGCAGACCTGAATAAGGAAGACATGTTTGAAGTTCTTGTTCAAAGCGAATTTGATGTGTCGAAACCGACAATTTTCTCGTGGTTCGGCGTCACCTATTACTTGCCGCTCAATACAGTGAAAGAGACTTTGCTCAAGGTGGCGGAAAACGCCGCGCCTGGATCAGAATTACTATTTGATTATCTAACCAAATTGTCCTGCACGCCTGAAAAATGGCAAAAAAATCAAACCAAACTGGCTGATTATGTCGCTGATAAAGGAGAACCCTTGATTACTGGATTAGATCCCGACCAGATAGAACCATTCGTTCGCGAGTGCGGATTTGTCGAAGTTGAAAATCCACAGATTGGTGAAATCGAGAAGCGATATTTTTCAGACCGGGCTGACAATCTGATTTTCCCACCTATGTTCAGACTATGCAGGGCGTGCGTTTAGTGCAAAATTTCACTGTCTTGAAATCTGAATGTTCTGGTCTCGTAACGATCCTATTCGTTCGATGACAAAAGCGATGGTCGCAGTTGTACAGGAATTTCTAAGTAAGAGCAATCTGGAAGATGTGATGTTGAGCAATACACCATCCACTCCATAGACTATTGCGGCAGAACCTAAAATTTGCTCCTGCGACTTGATTGGCGCAAACCTGTTGAATGCTCTTGGAGACTTATTTCATGGTTCCGAGTTGACCGCCTGCCGGCCAATAAGAGCGTAAATGAAAAACTCCGCTGCTCTTTGTCTGATGTAGTACTTACCCGCTCATCACGAGAGTACCGCTTGCGCGCAAATTGGAAGACTTGTACGACTGACTTATTGCACAAATCCGAGTTTTGATTTCGATTGCTTCTTACTATTCGGCCAACCCATTGATGCAACTTTCTTCTTAAATGTTGAACTCGCGCGCGTTGTGTCGGCACCACTCCCAAAAATCAGCGCCATAGCTCTGCAGAATGTACAGGTCAAAGTATTCTTTCCCGCAATGAATTGTCGCGCCAAGATGCCCGATTAGCGTCGAAACCACATCGCAATTATTCATCGAATCAACGTCTACCGGACTTCCTTTCTTCAGTAGATGCCGACTTGATTTTCCCGATACACGAATGATCGTTCGAGCTGAAGATAGATCGGTCACGGTCGCATTGGTAGGCTGCAATAGTTCCCGAAGAGTATCAAGTGTCTCTTCAGACGATCTTTCTATAGACTCAAACAACCACATTCCCGGACCATTGCACATCATCACAACATCATCTCCGCTACATGATTTTCCACTTTCAGGCGGTTGCTCTATGCCGAATTCGCTCAAAATATGACGACAGTCAGCCACAGGCAAACCGTGAATCTGAAAAAGCGAACTGACTTCTCTCTCTTGAAGAAAGACGCTGGGGATGGATATTGTGTCAGCCACGAGTTCTCGCCCCCGAAGGATCATAGAAAATATGGTGCACCACTTCTACCGGCACCGAACGGCCGTTAAGAGGCGAAGCCGCATACATCTGTTTGCCTTGAATCTGTAATCCGTCAGCAATTAATGCCAGGCCAACTTCCTTCTCAAGATGTGGGCTGTAGCACGCAGAGGTAACATGTCCCTTTGTGTCGGTAACACCCTGAGTGTTGCTGTGCTCAACAATCTGTGCTCCGCGTGGTATGGGGCGCCCATTGACTGACACTACGCCAACCAGTTGCTGGCGTCCGCTTGAAACAAGTGCATCCCGTTCGGCAAGGCGCTTACCAATAAAATCTTCGTCTTTTTTCATCATGCGTTCAAATCCCAGGTCCGCTGCAGTCGTGCGTCCGTCCAGTTCAGCCGCTACGACATGACCTTTTTCGATTCGAAGAACTGTCATCGCTTCCATCCCGTACGGCGCGATATCCCATTTCCGGCCTGCGGACAAAACAGATTGCCACACATGCTGCGCAAATTTTGATGGAATGTGAATTTCGTAGCCCAGCTCACCAGAAAAACTGACTCGGAATATCCGTACTCGAACGCCATCGATTTCACCTTGCAAGTATCCCATGTAGGGAAGATTTGAATCGCTAGCTGCTTCCTCGCCTATCAATTCTCCCAACACCGCTCGGCTGTTCGGCCCCGCCAGTGCCATTCCAGCCCACTGATCAGTGACTGAAGTCAAGTGCACGTGCAGTTCAGGCCAGACGGTCTGTGCGTAGAATTCCAAATGCTCCAGCACAGGTCCAGCGTTGCCTGATGTTGTAGTCATGTAAAATTCGCAATCGGAAATCCGCGTGGAAGTACCATCATCAAATACAAATCCATCTTCGCGTAACATCAAACCATAACGACATCGCCCAATAGGCAATGACTTCCACCGGTTGATATAGACTCGCTCCAGAAATTCCGCTGCATCGCGACCTTGCACGTCAATCTTTCCAAGCGTCGAGACATCTACCACCCCAACCGCTTGGCGAACTTGCATTGCCTCTCGAATAATTGCATCCCGAACTTGCTCACCGGTTCGAGCATAGTAATAGGGACGTTGCCAGGCCCCTGAATTCTGCATATAAGCGCGGTGTCTGTTATGCCAGTCGTGCAAGGGGGTTCTTCGCACCGGACTGAGATGCTTTCCCTGCTCAATTCCCGCAATCGCACCCAGACTGATCGGCGTATAGGGCGGGCGAAACGTTGTATGTCCAACATCCGGAACCGCCACGTTTCTCAGTCTTGCAAGATTTGCAAGACCATTAATATTGCTTGTACGGCCTTGGTCGGTGCCCATTCCCAACGTGGTATATCGCTTGAGATGCTCGACCGATATATAGCCTTCCGAATGCGCCAGCTCAATATCCTCAACCGTGACATCGTTCTGTATATCGACGAAACGTTTTGACAACCCGCGACCCTTTTCAGGCACCTGCCAAAGTGGCTGCATCGGTGTCACCTCTTCCTCGACTACGTCCGGAATTTCAAGTGTCTCACTAGAGGAACTACCAGCTTCCATGGCAGCAGCAATTCCAGAATCAATTCCCTGCTCCAGGCATTCCTTAAGAGAAAAAGCTCCATTGGCGCCTCCGGCAACGTAAATCGAATCGTGCTTTGCTGCGGGAACGAATGCTGCGATCTGGTCATTGAATTCCAGCTTTCCCTGTGCCTGCGAATACAAATGAACGGTTGGCGTCCAGCCTCCAGAGATACACAACAAGTCACAGGAAACCTTATCAGTCGCTCCCATGATGGATTCGTGCCCGACGATTCGGCCGATTTCCACCGATTTTACGCTACGACGCCCTCTGGCGCGGGTGACCACAAATCCTTGTTTCAATGGAGTGTTGCCGAGTTGCGACAGAGCTCGCCCTCCTGGCTTTGTCAGTCTGCTGTCAATGACAACCTCTACCGCCACCCCGACACTCTTGAGTGCTGGCACTGTAGCATATCCACTATCGTTGTTCGTGAAAATGACCGCCTTTTTTCCGCAACGGACCGCAAACTTTTTTGCATAACCGCGTACAGCCGAGGCAAGCATTACTCCAGGTTTGTCATTTCCACTGAATGGTATCGATCTTTCAATCGAACCACATGCCAAGACAACCTGCTTTGCCCGAATCCACCTGATTTTCTGACGGTCCTGCCACTTTTCCGGTTCGCGTTTGTGGTCCGCAACGCGCTCAGCTGCACAAACCATATTCTGGTCATAAAATCCGAATGCCGTGGTTCGGAACAATAACTGTACATTTGGCATCATCGCCAATTTTTCGGTGACTTCGTAATTCCACTCTTCAGCAGGTTTTCCGTCAATCAATTCTTCGTCAAAGCACAATCTGCCGCCGAACTGCGAATTCTCCTCTACCAGTATCACTTTCGCTCCGGCACGTCCGGCACTCATCGCTGCAGACAAACCCGCTGGACCGGCGCCAACTACTAGTACATCACAAAACTCGAACAATTTCGAGTAAGTGTCCGGGTCTCGCTTCGTGGCTGCTTTTCCCAATCCAGCCGCTTTGCGAATAAAGCGTTCATAGAACATCCACTTGGTCGCTGGCCACATGAATGTCTTGTAGTAGAACCCTGCTGGAAGGAACGGTGAAAACAGATTCGAGATAGACCCCACATCCAGGTTCAACGTCGGCCAACGGTTTTGGGAGGAAACTTCCAGACCGTCGTAGACTTCAACTTCAGTGGCGCGAATATTCGGCTCCGATCGAGCACTTTCCCGCATTTGAACCATCGCACTGGGTTCTTCCACACCCATTCCGAAAATTCCACGAGGTCGGTGATACTTGAAACTACGTCCCACAAGCCTGACACCATTTGCCAGCAGTGCTGAAGCTAAGGTATCTCCTTCGTACGCAGAGTATGTACGACCGTCGAAAGTGAAACTGATAGGATGGCTGCGGTTGATCAATCCACCAACCGGATGACGAAAGGAGTTCACTATCTAACTCTCCAAATTGTCCTGCTCGTCAGAAACCGGTGGCGCACTATCGATCACCTTATGTGTCCAGGTATTTCTGCGTACCCTGAACCACTTTCGACAACCCGCTGTGTGGTGCCACCATTCGACATGCTCGCCTCTGGGGTTGTCCCGAGTATAAACAAAATCATACCAATCCTCTTTGGAAGCTGAAGGCGCAGGTCGTTCAACCGTTGCATCCCCGCCGTAGGTAAACTCGGTCTGCGCTCGAACTCCACACCAGGGACATGTAATCAATAACACGTGCGTACCTCGAAAAAATTAGTGAGTATAGGGAAAGGCACCACTGCCTTTTTCATCAAGCAGATTTCCAGTCGAAAACCGCTCCACACTGAATGCTTCGTTCAAAGCGTGAGGCTCATCATTCGCAATCGTGTGAGCAAAGCACCAGCCGGATCCAGGCGTAGCCTTGAAACCGCCATAGCACCAGCCACCGTTGAAGTAGAGGCCGTCTACCGGTAGTTTGCTGATGATCGGGCTGCCGTCCATTGACATGTCCATCACTCCGCCCCAAGTTCTCATCAAACGAACACGGCTCAGACATGGAAACAGCGTTATAACCGACTGAATTACGTACTCCACTCTCGGCAAATTGCCACGTTGCGCGTATGAGTTGTAAAGATCAAGATCTCCACCAAAAAGAACTTCGCCTTTATCTGTCTGGCTGATATAAACATGCGAGGCGCCTGAAGTGACGACCGTATGCAGAATCGGCTTCAACGGTTCCGTAACCATCGCCTGCAAAACATGCGATTCAATTGGAAGTCGCAAACCGGCCATTGCAGCAAGACGGCCACTGTTTCCTGCAACTGCCAGTCCTACTTTTCGTGTCTGAATCAATCCCCTCGAGGTTTCAACTGCCCTGACCTGATTGCCTTCGATCTGAAGACCAGTGACTTCGCAGTTCTGGATAATATCTACTCCAAGCGAATCTGCACCGCGTGCAAATCCCCAAGCAACCGCGTCATGGCGTGCAGTTCCTCCGCGTTTCTGCAACAATCCTCCGAATATCGGATAACGCGTATCGTGCGAGCAATCTAGATACGGTACGGCTCGTCGAACCTGATCCAGCATGAGCAGTTCAGCGTCAATTCCGTTGAATCTCATGGCATTGCCACGTTGGGAAAATGAATCCATTTCAGGGTCGCTGTGTGCCAAATTCAGAACACCTCTTTGGCTGAACATCACGTTATAGTTCAACTCTTGGGACAGTCCCTCCCACAATTTAAGAGAGTGCTCATAAAATTTTGCGTTACCGTCCAACAAATAATTTGAGCGTACGATGGTGGTATTGCGACCAGTGTTACCTCCGCCGAGCCAGCCTTTCTCGACAACTGCGATATTCTTGACTCCGTGCAGCTTTGCCAAATAGTAAGCTGTCGCCAGTCCGTGTCCACCCGCACCGACGATTACGACATCATAGGATTTCTTTGGTTCCGGATCTCGCCACACCCGAGGCCACTTGCGATGGCGGGTTGCTGCATTTCGGATCAGCGATAAGCCGGAATACTGAGCGGAGAGCAATTTCTTCACAATTTCACAACCTGAATTCTTTCTGCAGTTTTTCGATCACAATGATATTGGGAGGCAACATGTCATATTCGCTCAATCTTGAAAATTCCACCCATTGAAGCACTTGCTGCTCACATGGCTTCGGTACTCCCTCAAATTCGTCAACCATCCTGAATTTGAGCAGCAAACTTCGATCTGGGTAATCATAGGCAAAACTCATAAATGAAACGGAACTGTTTACAGAAACTCCTATTTCTTCCAATAGCTCTCTATCCAACGCTTCGGCATCCGATTCAAACGGCTTGATTTTACCACCTGGAAACTCCCACATGCCTTTATACAATTCGGGGCTTGTTCTCTGGCCAATTAATATCCTGCGATCGGCATCGAAAATGAGGCCGACAACAACAGCAATTCGCTCAGCTACGATATTCTGCATTGATGCGTACGTATTCAGCACTCAGATCGCAGGTCCAGACTGTTGCAGCACCCGCTTCATTAAAGCCCAGATCCACGTTGATGGAAAATTCCGCTCTCCGCATGACTTCAGTGGCACTCTGTTCACAGTAATTGGGACTCAGTGCGCCTTTGCTCATGACCTCTATATCGTTGATATGAATGCTCACATTAGACATATTCAGATTTTCTACCCGTGAACGCCCGATCGCTCCATAAATCCGTCCCCAATTGGGATCCGATGCATTAAGTGCCGTCTTGACCAGCGGAGAGTTGGCAACCGTGCTGGCAACCTCGGCACAGTCTGAATCTAGCTTTCCACCTGAAACGTGAATGGTCACAAATTTTGTTGCACCCTCTCCATCCCTGACAATCGCCTGCGCAAGATGAACCATGACTTCCTGCAGTGCTGCTATGAATGATTCCCGAATCGAAGCAGATGCATTGCGATCGATAGCCACACCTGAAGCTCCTGTTGCGATCAATATGCACGAATCGTTGGTCGACGTATCTCCATCTACGGAAATTCGATTAAATGAGATGTCGCTCGTTTCATCCAAGATATGTTGCAAGTCTTCATGACTCATCTCGGCATCCGTTGCGACGAATGCAAGCATGGTTGCCATGTCGGGATTTATCATGCCCGAACCTTTCGCGATTCCAGTGACTGTAATACGATCACCGCTGCCGAGGCCAACGACTCTTGAAATCGCTTTAGGTATCGTATCCGTCGTCATGATTGCCTTGGCTGCCGCAAGCCAATTGTCCTCTATGCGGTGCTGTATGCAATTCGCAATATGTCGCTCAAACTTATCTAGAGGCAAACGTTCACCAATTACACCAGTAGAAAAAGGAAGCACTGCGTCAACGGAAATTTCCAGTTCACTGGCGACCAGCTCACATACTGACAGACAGTCCTGAATGCCATCTGTACCGACACCCGCATTTGCGACTCCGCTGTTTACAACCAAAGCACGTGTGCTACCTGAATGGCTCGAACCATTTGCAAGATGTTTGACGGCTACTTCGACTGGTGCGGCTCTGGCTCTGTTCCGGGTAAAAACGCCCGCTAAGGTTGCATTGGAGGAAATTTCAAGCACTGTCAGATCCTCGCCGGGCGATTTACGGATGCCCGCGTCTACGGCACCAATTCGCACGCCGGAAACCGGGAGAATCTCCCGTGGAGTATCGAGGCCGACAGCCATCAGTCAGGCCGCTTTTCCATGACAGACTTTATATTTCCTGCCCGACCCACAGGGGCATGGTTCATTACGCCCCACTTTTCGACCTTCGCGGACGAATGGTTTGGGTGCAGCTGCCGGAGAAGGTGTTGTACCAGAAGGAGATACCGCATTTTCGTCAAACGAACTCGATGATGGATGAATGAACTGCATTTTAGAGGCAGGACGTGAGTCCTGCTGTGCAATTTGCTCAACATTCTCAGAAGGCTTAACCTGTACTCGCGACAGCAGCCGTATGACTTCATGTCGTACGTTTTGCAGCATCGCCGAAAACATCTCGAATGCTTCGCGTTTGTATTCCTGCTTCGGATTTTTTTGCGCGTATCCTCTCAAATGAATGCCTTGACGAAGAAAATCCAAATTTGCCAAATGATCTTTCCAAGTTGTGTCGAGGACCATCAACATGACCGCTTTTTCAACAGCGCGCATTTCATCCTCGCCATTCAATTCGACTCTTTCGTTGTAACGGGCACTGGTTGCTTCGTCGATTCGGGTCAGCAGGGTGTCCTGAGTCAGATTCGGCTCCGTTTCCAACCACTGTGCTATGGGGAGTTTCACATCGAATGTATGGTCCAGTTCGCGAGTTAACTGATCGATATCCCAAAATTCATCGGATGCTTCTGCAGGAATGCAGGAATCAACAATGTTCGCCACATATTCGGATCGGATCGAAGTCACTGCCTCCCCTACTTCCTCTGCATCCATCAGTGTATTGCGTTGGTCGTAGACAACCTTCCTCTGTTCATTGGCGACGTCATCGAATTCGAGAAGTTGCTTTCGAATGTCAAAATTGCGCCCTTCCACCTTTCGCTGGGCGTTTTCGATCGCTTTGCTTACCCAAGAATGCTCGATCGCTTCATCTTCCTCCAGACCCAGTTTTTCCATTAGACCGGAGACCTTGTCTGATGCGAATATTCGAAGCAGGTTATCCTCTAAAGACAGATAGAAGCGACTTGAACCCGGATCGCCTTGCCGTCCCGATCGGCCTCTCAACTGATTGTCCACTCTTCGTGATTCGTGTCTTTCCGTACTCAACACGTGCAAGCCGCCAGCACTTACCACTGCATCATTGCGCTGTTGCCACTGTTCCATAATCGCCGCAGCCTGCGCCGAGTCCGCACCGCCGGCTTCCGCCAGCTCCATTTCAAAATTTCCGCCCAGCACAATGTCCGTTCCACGTCCGGCCATATTAGTGGCGATCGTTACGGCACTGGGCTGCCCTGCCTGAGCAATAATGCGTGCTTCCCTTTCGTGCTGTTTGGCGTTCAGAACCTCATATGAGATGCCTCTTTTTTTCAGCAGGCCTGCCAAGTATTCCGATGTCTCGATGGATGCCGTACCGACAAGCACCGGCTGCCCGCGATTGCGACAATCCTCAATACCATTCACGATGGCCTTGAATTTTTCATTTGCAGTTCGATAAACCAGATCAGCCATGTCGTCTCGAACCATCTCCATATGCGTCGGAATCACTACCACCTCCAGTCCGTAAATCTGCTGGAATTCCTCTGCTTCTGTATCCGCGGTACCTGTCATTCCCGCCAACCGATCATATAGGCGAAAGTAGTTTTGGAATGTGATGGACGCAAGTGTCTGATTTTCCCGCTGCACCTTGACGCCTTCTTTCGCTTCGACTGCTTGGTGCAGACCATCCGACCATCGACGTCCAGGCTGCATGCGCCCGGTAAACTCGTCGACGATCACAATCTGTCCCTCATGCACGATGTAGTCGACATCCCGCTGAAACAAGGTATTGGCACGAAGCGCTGCAAGTAGATGGTGAACTAACCCGACATTGGAAAAATCATAGAGCGTACTACCTTCCGGCAGTAACCCGGCAACGGAAAGATAGTGTTCTGCGTTCTCATGCCCCTCATCAGTCAGATAAACTTGGCGGGTCTTCTCATCGACGCTGAAATCACCAGGTCCTTCTTCTTCCAGTTGCCGTTTCAAGTTGGGCACGATTTTGTTCATCTGCGCATACAATGCCGTGCTGTCTTCAGCTGCACCTGAAATTATGAGCGGAGTTCGAGCCTCGTCGATCAATATGGAATCGACTTCGTCAACAATGGCGTAAGTGAGTTTACCCTGCACACGAAGATTGCCAAGGAACGCCATGTTGTCACGCAAATAGTCAAAACCAAATTCATTATTCGTTCCGTACACTACATCGCAAGCGTAAGCGTCACGCTTTTCTTCATTCGCCATGTTTGGAACGACAACGCCCACCGATATTCCGAGAAAATCGTAGATCGCTCCCATCCACTGTGCATCGCGTCGAGCGAGATAGTCGTTGACGGTAACAATGTGAACTGAGTGACCTGCCAAAGCGTTCAGAAAAACCGGTAAGGTCGCAACCAAAGTCTTGCCTTCACCAGTTCGCATCTCCGCAATCTTGCCGCGATGCAGAACCATTCCACCGACCAGCTGTACGTCAAAATGTCGCATATTAAGCGTACGTCTCGACACCTCTCGAACTACAGCGAACGCTTCCGGCAAAATTTCTTCTACGGATGTGCCACCTTCAATCCTGCTTCTCAATTCAGGAGTCTTGGCTGCGAGATCTTCGTCCTGCAACGACTGCATGTGAGCTTCAAGGCCGTTTATGACCTTGACCGTCTTCAACAACTCCTTGATAAGCCTTTCGTTCCGGCTGCCAAATACCTTAGAGAGCGTTTTTGAGATCATTTGTGTTCGAAAGTTTCAACATGCATGTCAATTGGCAATTCGTGGTTGCACCAGTCCCTTCATTCCTGGTACATAGAGACTTGTTATGTTAAAACAATAGGCAAGTTCAATATTGATGAGATGGACTCGTTCCACTCTACATCGAAAAAGAAATCGACGATGATAATGAATAGGCTCTTATTGATCGTGCGCCAGCATGTTCGATAAGATCATTGAGCTAAGCTGCGAGCCGCCCGGGTCGATGAGAGCCGCTCAAAATTGCTATGGGGAAAGTATAGGCTGAATCGGAGCTGATCAACAAAAAATGCGATCAGCAGCCATGCCTGACAACGTGGTGCGGGCGTGAATTCGAGATTTCCGAACGGATGTGCTACGGCTCAAAGCACGGCAATCGGCATTTTTACAGGGGTGAGCAGCGTCCAGGCAATAGGCTCTCTGTAACACCCCATTAGGCGTGTTCGGCTGGCGAATCATGGATTGGGTGAAGTTGATCATGGTGGTGCGCGGACAATGGCATTCGTTTTGAAAAATTCCGAACACGTGGTCGGTTGTGATTTGCAAGTCATTGATGTCAATCATGTATTTTTGAGTGTAAAAAAATTGTCCTGAGCCCTTGACAACCCTCTCCGGTTGTGCGAAAATGACAGTGAACATTGAGCGCATCAGGAGAACACGCGATGGACGACAGCATCTGTAGTTTCCCAAATTAAACCAGTGAAAACCCCCGCAAATTTCCTACAATAATTCGCAGCCGAAACGAGACTTTTCCAAAATAAGCCGAAACGGCAACTAGCTCATTTTCGCGGTCTCGAACATAGCCAAAGACAGGCTTTCATAAAAAGAATCGCACCGTGTATGAACACGGTGCGATTCCCTATCACAACCGAACAAAACGGGCGAACGGCCCGCAAGTACGCCGGAGCGGAACAATGCAAATTCTTCATCCAACGACTTTGAACGATCGTGATTATGTTATCAGAAAAGGGCACAGGGACGCAACCCTGTCGTGGTGTCCGAATCATCCTGACGGGGGCTGCGCATTCCATCGTCACGGCACTTATTCGCGCAAGACCCGCTACGGCGAGGCGCTGATAGTGCGCTATTACTGCCGTGAAAACCATCAGACATTCAGCCTGCTGCCCGAATTTTTTGCAGCCCGCATGCCGGGCACCTTGGCACAGGTCGAGCGTGCGGCGGCGCAACTCGAAAGGGATGACGCAGATCTGCAGGCGGTGAGGAAGGTACACGGCAATGGTTACATAGACGATTCGGGCGTGTGGCGCTGGGCGCGACGCCGTCAACTCCATGTGCAAGTGTTTCTGACGTTGCTGATCGCTCTGTTCCCGCTGCGCTTCGAGGGCTGTCAGCCAAGGCTTGAATGCGTGCGCGACCGGCTCCGCGGGGATTGCTTTCTGGTGTCGGCCCGCGCCTTGTGCTGCGAGCATCTGCAAAGCCTTCCAACGCCTGTGGGAGTGAGGCCTCCATAGCAGAAAACAGTGGGAAAAATCCGCTTTTCCCATTCCAACACGGATTGGAATTGCAAACCGCGGTCGAGGATGGCTATCGTGTCATTTTCAGCCATGATTGGAGACCTGGTGAGCGATATGCCAACCCCCGACGAAGAATACCGACAGCGAGTTGCGTTGTTTCGCTACGGCGTGATCGCCGATCTTTTGCATGCCCCGCCGGATGCCGGGTCGCTGGCGGCGCGGATTCACGCCAAGACTGAACAGTCGTATGTGATTCCGTATTCGAGTCGCACCCGGATTGGCAAGGCGACTGTGTATGGCTGGCTGCAGCAGCATCAGCAAGGTGGCTTTGACGCCTTGATGCCGAAACGCCGCAGTGACCGAGGTCGTGCGCGGCGGATGCCGGTGGAACTCATCGAGGCCTTGCTGGAGCACAAGCGCGACCACCCGAAGTCGAGTGTGCGCGAAGTGATTGCGGCGGTGCGCGAAGCCGAGCGGCTCGGCGCCGAGGTGCCGATGCCGGCCTCCACGGTGCATCGGCTGTTCGAGCGCGAGGGACTGATGCAGGCGGTGGCACCGGTGCCCCAGGATCGGCGGCGTTTTGCGTATCGCTATGCCGGCGAGTTATGGATGAGTGATGTCATGCACGGACCGGCGGTGATTCACCACGGGCGAAGACGGCAAAAAACCTATCTGATCGCCTTCATCGATGACGCGACCCGGGTGCTTCCCTATGCGGCGTTTGATTTTTCAGAAAACACCGCCGCGTTCCAGCAGGTGATGAAACAGGCGATGATCCGTCGTGGCCTGCCACAGCGGCTCTACGTCGAATATGTGGCGCGCCACATATTCGACGTTATGTGCCGAGTTTGAATATGTGGCGACTTTACCCTAAGTCATTGAATCAACAGAACAGCGTTCGGAATTTTGGGCACATAATAATTTGGCTGATAATTGTCCTTTTATTCATTACAAGAGGCCATTATCATGTTAGAAAAATACTTTATCAAACCGGAAACATCGGATCGCATCAGGAATTCATGGCTCGGCGAGCCGATTGAGAACTATGTTTGCTGGCTTTCAGAGAATGGATATGCGGCCCGGAACATTCATCGCCGGGTTCCGATGCTTATGCACTTTGCTGAGTTTGCCCGAAACAGTGGAGCGAGCACTTGGGAGGAACTTCCTGGGCTGGTCAACGCATTTGTTGAGCATTGGATTGCAACCCGCCGTCGACATGGGCGTAGCAACAAAGCCAAACGGCATGTTGCCTCTGCTGCTCGCGTTCCTGTCGTACAGATGTTGCGCCTGCTCCTGCCGAATTACTCGGGGCCTGAGCGCATACCAAGACCTTTGCCATTTATCCACTCAGCACCGGGATTTTTCGATTATTTACGTAAAGAACGGGGGTTAAGTCAGAGTTCGATTCAGCACTACGCAATTAACCTAAGTCGATTTGAGAGCTATCTGAACAAGATTGGCCTGCAGGAGCTAAGCAGCCTATCGCCAGTTGTGTTGAGCGCATTTACCGTCGAAAGTGGAAGTCAGTTTGGCAAGAATACAATCAGCGTTCTATGCAGTCACATCCGCTGCTTTTTGAGCTATCTCTATCGGCAAGGGTTACTTGACCGCGACCTCAGTGCGAATGTCGATGCTCCGCGTATCTATCGACTTTCCGGTGTTCCGCGTTCAATCTCATGGGGCGAGGTGCAGCACCTGCTCGAAACAGTTGATCGCCGCACCCCGGTAGGCAAGCGTGATTTTGCCATCATGCTGCTGCTTGTGAGTTACGGATTGCGCGCCCGCGAAGTGGCAGCACTGACCTTGGATTCGATCGACTGGCAGCGTCAGCGTCTACAGGTAGCGGACCGTAAAGCAGGACATAACACCGCCTTCCCCCTTTCATCCGTAGTCGCAGACGCGATTATCGACTATCTCAAGTTCGCCCGCCCGGAAAGTTCGCATCGAACACTGTTCCTGCAAGTCCCGGCACCGTTCAGAGCAGTGACTCATTCAGTGATTTCGGAAAGTATCGGCAGACGTCTGCGAAAAGCGGGAATCAACGTTCCTCGTCCAGGCTCGCATACTCTACGTCATACCTGTGTACAACGTCTTATCGACAGACAGTTTCCACTTGATGTCATTGGGGACTACATCGGACACAGCAGTCCAAATTCCACCGAGATTTACACCAAGGTCAATCTCAATACGCTTCGCGAAGTTGCCGTCGGAGGCCGGGAGGAACTGGTATGAAAACTCGCTATTCCTTACAAAGTCCTTTGAGCGAATCCATTCAGAGTTTCCTCTCCTACCATCGTGCTCTGGGCAAACGCTATGAGTCGGAGGAAGACGCTCTGCGGCTGCTGGATCGTTATTTGTGTGAACAGGATGTAACAACCTTGGCACAAGTAACGCCGCAACTTCTGGATGACTTTTTGGTTTCTCGTCCACGCACTCGGGCACGCAGTTATAACCATCTGCTCAGCGTTTTGGATCGCCTGTTTCGTTGGCTGGTGGCCCAGGAAGTTCTTTCATGCTCGCCATTGAAGGCTCAGAGACATCGTGCCACCCAAAGCCGACTTCCATTTTTGTTTCAATCTGAACAAGTCAAAAAACTTCTCGCAAGTGCGGCCGCATTGCCTGACCGAAGCCATGCCGTTCATCGGGGGTGGACCTATCGGTTGATCTTTGCTGTTATGTACGGGCTTGGACTGCGTGTGAGCGAAGTCTCGAGTCTTTGCCACAAGGATCTTGACTTCGAACGGCAATGCCTGCACATTCGACAGACGAAGTTCTTGAAAAGTCGCTTGGTACCGTTTGGTCCTCGAATGTCCGATGCCCTGCAAAGCTATATTCAGCGACACGGTCGCCATGTGCGTCTGTGCGGGGAAGATCCGTTGTTCTCACTGGCCAAAGATGGCCGTCAAGCGATCTACTCGAAATCCATCAGCCGCACATTTCAAAAGCTTGTTCCTGAATTGGACTTGACAGTCCCCCCTGGTGTCGCACCACCTCGTCTGCATTGCATGAGACATTCCTGTGCAGTTTCAATATTGCTGGAATGGTATCGTGGCGGAATTGACCCCCAAACCCGCCTGATGTACCTGTCCGTTTTGCTCGGCCATGTCAATCCTACATCGACAGCGGTGTATCTGACCATGACGGCGGACTTGCTGACGGAAGCCAGCCAGCGTTTCGAGCACTTTGCAGCCCCCATACTCAAGGAGGTTTGAGCATGAATACACGAACACTGGGAACACTTCTGTATACCTTCTTTGAAGATTTTCTGAAGACGCAAAAGGGGCTCAGTCCGGCTACGATCGGCAGCTATCGTGATTCCATCCGATTGTTTCTCGACTTTGTAGCCAAAGAGCGCAGATGCCGGTTGACTCGGCTGAAAGTCAGCGACCTGACCGCCGAGCGGGTCAGACACTTTCTCGAAGCACTTGAAACTGAACGCAACAATCACGTCCGTTCGCGCAATCATCGTCTTTCCGCGCTGAAAGGATTCTTTGACTACATTGCTGCACAGGTGCCGGAGGCATGGGAACAAGCGGAACGAGTGATGGCAATTCCGACCAAACGAGTGTCGCCTCCGAGGACATTCTTCCTTGACCGCGATGAGATCGAAACACTGTTTGCTGGGATGCAGTACACCGGTCCATTAGCTCTTCGGGATCGGGTGTTATTACTCTTTCTGTATAACACCGGTGCTCGGGTACAGGAAGTCGCTGACTTGAGGGTCGCCAACCTTGAGTTGGACCGGTATCGAGTCCATCTTCACGGCAAGGGTGACAAGTGGCGGGTTTGTCCGTTATGGGAGCAGACCGTCTCGCTGCTAAGGGAACTTCTCGGTCCGAGCCCCCACCCAAAAGAAGCCAAGCCAGTTTTCGTGTCTCAACGCGGACATCCACTAACTCGCTTCGGCATCTACAAGATCGTACGACGTCACACAGAACAGCTCATCGAACGAGGACCTGGATCGAAACGTACGGCAATATCTCCACACCTCATCAGGCACACCACGGCCGTACATCTGCTCGAAGCGGGGGTCGAGTCCAATGTGATTCGTAGCTGGTTAGGCCATGTGAGTCTGGAGACCACCAATCGGTATGCCGAAATCACGATGGCGATGAAAGAACAGGCCCTCGCAGCCTGCATTCCACCAATTAAAGCTGATGTGGCAGGCCCCAAACGAGCGATTTTGCGCGATGATCCTTCGTTGCTGAATTGGCTAAAATCGCTCTGAAAATTATGTTGCCACATCCTCGAGCACCACCTTGTTGATTCAATGACTTAGGGTAAAGTCGCCACATATTCAAACTCGGCACATAACGTCGAATATGTGGCGCGCCACATATTCGACGTAGAGCCGCTGTGGCAGGCCACGACGGATCATCGCCTGTTTCATCACCTGCTGGAACGCGGCGGTGTTTTCTGAAAAATCAAACGCCGCATAGGGAAGCACCCGGGTCGCGTCATCGATGAAGGCGATCAGATAGGTTTTTTGCCGTCTTCGCCCGTGGTGAATCACCGCCGGTCCGTGCATGACATCACTCATCCATAACTCGCCGGCATAGCGATACGCAAAACGCCGCCGATCCTGGGGCACCGGTGCCACCGCCTGCATCAGTCCCTCGCGCTCGAACAGCCGATGCACCGTGGAGGCCGGCATCGGCACCTCGGCGCCGAGCCGCTCGGCTTCGCGCACCGCCGCAATCACTTCGCGCACACTCGACTTCGGGTGGTCGCGCTTGTGCTCCAGCAAGGCCTCGATGAGTTCCACCGGCATCCGCCGCGCACGACCTCGGTCACTGCGGCGTTTCGGCATCAAGGCGTCAAAGCCACCTTGCTGATGCTGCTGCAGCCAGCCATACACAGTCGCCTTGCCAATCCGGGTGCGACTCGAATACGGAATCACATACGACTGTTCAGTCTTGGCGTGAATCCGCGCCGCCAGCGACCCGGCATCCGGCGGGGCATGCAAAAGATCGGCGATCACGCCGTAGCGAAACAACGCAACTCGCTGTCGGTATTCTTCGTCGGGGGTTGGCATATCGCTCACCAGGTCTCCAATCATGGCTGAAAATGACACGATAGCCATCCTCGACCGCGGTTTGCAATTCCAATCCGTGTTGGAATGGGAAAAGCGGATTTTTCCCACTGTTTTCTGCTATGGAGGCCTCACTCCCACAGGCGTTGGAAGGCTTTGCAGATGCTCGCAGCACAAGGCGCGGGCCGACACCAGAAAGCAATCCCCGCGGAGCCGGTCGCGCACGCATTCAAGCCTTGGCTGACAGCCCTCGAAGCGCAGCGGGAACAGAGCGATCAGCAACGTCAGAAACACTTGCACATGGAGTTGACGGCGTCGCGCCCAGCGCCACACGCCCGAATCGTCTATGTAACCATTGCCGTGTACCTTCCTCACCGCCTGCAGATCTGCGTCATCCCTTTCGAGTTGCGCCGCCGCACGCTCGACCTGTGCCAAGGTGCCCGGCATGCGGGCTGCAAAAAATTCGGGCAGCAGGCTGAATGTCTGATGGTTTTCACGGCAGTAATAGCGCACTATCAGCGCCTCGCCGTAGCGGGTCTTGCGCGAATAAGTGCCGTGACGATGGAATGCGCAGCCCCCGTCAGGATGATTCGGACACCACGACAGGGTTGCGTCCCTGTGCCCTTTTCTGATAACATAATCACGATCGTTCAAAGTCGTTGGATGAAGAATTTGCATTGTTCCGCTCCGGCGTACTTGCGGGCCGTTCGCCCGTTTTGTTCGGTTGTGATAGGGAATCGCACCGTGTTCATACACGGTGCGATTCTTTTTATGAAAGCCTGTCTTTGGCTATGTTCGAGACCGCGAAAATGAGCTAGTTGCCGTTTCGGCTTATTTTGGAAAAGTCTCGTTTCGGCTGCGAATTATTGTAGGAAATTTGCGGGGGTTTTCACTGGTTTAATTTGGGAAACTACATTTGTGCTGCGGTTCGGATGAACGCGTGGTCCCGTCGACCTGACCAAGTGCTCTGATCCGGCGCTTGAACTAACGCATCGATTTCTTTGCGCGTAAGGAAACCAATTTGCTTGCGATCAAATCGTTTATTGGGAATTGCAAGTACTCTTTGAATCTGCATGCCATGCGTTGGCAACTCATAGGCAGCAAAGTGAAACAGTGAGTGAATCGCTGTAAGCCTTAAATTCCGCGTTCGAAGACTTACTTTACGGACCGATTCGAGATTGTCGAGAAATGCACTTACCAACGGTTCATCGATTTGATCGAAATGAATTTGACAAGGCTTACTGCCAAGACGCTCTGAGGCGAACTTTAAAAACTGTCGCAATGAGTCCCGGTAAGAACTGATTGTATGAGGACTCACTTGCCGTTGTTGAATCAACCGCACAGTAAAAAATTTTTCCAGCACGCTCGCTAAAGTAGTTGTGTGGCTATTCATCACTCATCCTCCCAGCGTTTTTCCAGCCGCTTGACAGATTGTCGCATCAGTTCTGGACTATTTTCCAGGTACCAATAAGTATCAGATATCGATACATGACCGAGATGGGTAGACAGGATTGGCAACAGTCTTTCAGGGTCCTGTCCTTGGTGATACCAGTTTTCAAGAGTTTTTACTGCATAGGTATGCCGCAAGTCATGCAGACGCGGACCGTGGCTGTCATGTGCCCCGCGAAGTCCAATCTGGCGAGACAGTTTTCGAAATACCTCTCCAACTTGTTTTTTGCATACTGCGGTGCCGTTACTGGAAACAAACAGTTTGTCTGAACAGGGGCGGTTGAAAAAATGATGCTGTCTATGCTTCAGATAATCAACCAATACAGCAACAGTGGACGGATGTAGTGCAATCAGTCGCTCACGCCCGAACTTGGCTTTTCTTACACTCATTACCCTGGCATCAATATCGACATCATCCAGTATTAGGTTGCAGGCCTCACCTAGTCGCAGGCCTGTAACACTGAGCAATCCAAACAGGGTGTAGTAAACCTGTGGCAGTAATGCATATCGCTTCCCATGGCATGGCATCGTGCGCGCAGCTTCAAGCAACGCTTGAATTTCGATAAGGGAGTAAAGATACGGTTTTGGCCGGCTGGAAGCGACCGGTAATAGTCTTTTTGCAGGAACTTCGGTTCTCGAGTCCAGACCTTGGCAATAGCGTGCAAAGCCGCGCACTGCACTGAGCCGGTGCTTTTGAGTAACCGGCTTTATGGTGTTTGACTTCTGTGCCCAGCTCAGTGCTAGATCCTCAGTGATGCAGGGTGCTTGATGTTGCTCCAGGAAGTCTGCAAAATGCAACAAGTACTTTTGTTCATGACTCATTTTGAATCCCAAATGGCGCCGTAACTCAATGTAGTCATGAGCCATTTCTATAAGTGCGTTCATCGAATATCTCCTGGCCACGGTAGCGCGATCGTATGCAAGGCGGTTAGGTCAGTCTTGGCGTAAATCATGGTAGTACGGTGAGTGCGGTGACCGAGTAAATCGCCGATCTCTTGCAACGATGCACTTTGGCGTAGCATCTCAGTGGCAAGACCGTGACGGAACTGATGAGTTCCCTTGGTTGTTGATTCGATACCAACGGTCTCGAGATAACCTCGAACCACAGCACCGATTCCAGAAGAATGTTTGAACTCGCGAATCGGGGCTTTCATTCGCAGAAACACCCGTCTGTCATCACTGGTTGGACGACCATTTTGTATATAGTCAGCAATTGCTTGGCCGATCTCATTGGTCAATGGATAATGACTGCGCTGCCCGCCTTTTTGTGTCACACGCAGTGTTGCAGTCAACCAGTCAATATCGTCCAGTGTCAGAGAGGCGATCTCAATACCGCGCAGTCCCAGCCGAGCTAGCAGCAGAAAAATTGCATAGTCTCGCCGTCCTTTTGTAGTGGAGCGATCAACACTGGTTAGCAGTTTATCGACTTGTTTTGAGTTGATTCCCCGAGGTACAGATGGCATGGCCCAGCTGGCTACACCCGGAACCTGCGCTGCCAGATCGGGCATACCGTCGGCATGGACATGAACATACCGTAAAAATGATCGCAATCCGGTGGTCATCAACTGCTTAGTTTTTGTGCTGTTCAACCGAGCAGCCTCCTGACGCACATACGTTATGACATCACCGAACTGCAACTTGGCCAAGTCACTATCTTTTTTGCAGCTAAAGCAAAATCGTAAAAAACCATCCGCAATCCGTTTGTAATGCTTGATTGATTGTTCAGCTAAATTTTTCTGAGTGCGTAAATACAGCTCGTAATCCTTAAGGTAGCGGTCAATCGGTGGTAAAGACATGGGTGATGTCGCTGCAAAAATTACCCCATCAGACTGTAAATATTCCGTTAGATGTCCAATAGCAGTACGCGCTCTTACGTATTTGCGCCGGTTCCGTTTAGTGTGTAAATAGCGAGTTACATCTTCTCGGGACAGGCTGTCAATCTCAATTTGTTCTGATTCAAGCCATGCACTGAACTGAATGATTAGCCTTAAATGAAAATAAATCGTAGAAAGTGCAAACTGCATAACGGTGAGTCTATTTGCAAATCTGCCTAACCATGGGACCAACGGCCCACTCGGAGGGCGCTTAAAAGCAATCTGTTCGTTGAGTCGATATGACATAGTAATAATCTCCTGCCCCCTTTAGAGCTGTTGATAAAATCATTACTATGTAGTGTCTGCCAGAAAACGTTTAACACATTGATAATAATGATTAATCATGTCATTCTATAAAGTGAAGATTTTGCTGGTTTGTGGTATTTGGCAACGAAATTCGCCTTTGAACCCGTTAATCCGCCAAAACCGAAATTTCTTCGTTTGAAAATATCGGATGATTGTTCTTTATTATCAATGTGATGTAGAGTTTTCTGACGAACACTATGTAGTAATTGAAACGAAATTACTATCCAGTATTAAACTGTTAGATGATTAACTCGACATAGTTTGGAACTCGATATAGTGGCGGTTGCGACACGAGGCATACTGAACGATCGTGGTTGCGCAATGGTCACAGCGCGCGACAAAGCCGCCGAGTGCGGCGGTACGGCAATTGACCAGAGCGTTGGCGACTTTCAGACGCAGTGGTGTGAGCCAACTGAATTGGCTGTGCTGCCTGAGGCGCGCGCGTACAATATCAGCAATCTCCAGTGCCGGTCGCACGACCGGCACTGGAGGACAGTTGCCGTGCATTAGATCAAGAGTGCGTTACATCGATCGATTCCAACAGATCTAGCGGCGACACGGTGTCGCCGGCCGTATCCATCGCCAGATGCAGGTAACGCATGGTGGAACGGATGGAGGCATGTCCGAGTCGCCGCTGGATGATGTGCAGGCCGACGCCGGCGTCAAGCAGCGCGGTAGCATAGCAGTGTCGAAGCGTATGGATGCCACCTGCATTGTGGATACCGGCCTTGGTCTTGGCCTTTGTGTAGATATGGGTGATGCTGTGACGGCTGATGTGGCGGCCGGCGCGCTGACCCGGAAACAGCCAGTGCGAAGGTCGCCGTATTCGCCAATAGGTGCGAAGTTCGTCCAACAGCCGGGGCGACAGTGGTACGTAGCGGTCTTTGTTGCCCTTGCCCTGGTTCACACGTATGGTCATGCGACCGGAATCGATGTCGCAAACCCGCAAGCGGGCCAGTTCGCTGGCGCGTAGTCCGGCCGCGTAGGCCGTCATTAGGATGACTCGATGCTTGGGGTTGGTAGCCGCAGCAAACAAGCGCACCAGTTGTTCGGGGTTGAGGATTTCGGGCAGCTTTGACGGCAGTTTGGCCGCGGGCACGTAAAAGTGTGGCTCCGGCCGTTGCAGTGTGATTCGGTAGAAAAACCGGATGCCATAAAGAAAGGTGTTGCAGGTACTCCAGCTCAGGCCTCGCTCCTCATGCAGAAACAGCAGGTAGTCTTGAACCTGCTGGGCTTCAAGGGTGTCGGGGCGGCGGCCATAGTGTCGCACCAGGCCGGTGACGGCGTTGATATAGATATTCTTGGTGCTGTCGGACAGACCGCGAACGGTCATGTCGTCGAGCATTTTCTTGCGAAGCGGACTCATGATAGGTCTCCTGTAAGTGTTTAAGACAAAGTTGGGCACGTCGCAGTGGCGAGCCCTTCGGTGTCAAGATAAACACACTTCGCAGACCGAAGCAATAAAATGTGGAAAATGCAGGGAGGATGGAGTTGATTCGCTGACCGTGCGATACGAACTGGCGCGGTTGTGCTATGTTCGAGTTGGAATAAGGCTTGCAGATGACGCCAGCACAGAAATCCGCTGCGGAACGCAGCTTAGTTCAATTGATGTTAAATGGTACAGGGCGATATCAGCCGTTTTGATAATGCTCGGCAGCTGATGTGTTTTGTGAGACTGGTTCCCGGGGAGCGTTCTTCGGGTTCCAAGCGTCGTCAGACCGGCATCACGAAAACCGGCAATGCACATGTGCGACGGGTGCTAGTGGAAGCCGCTTGGAGTTATCGCTTCCCGGCTCGCAAAACCGCGGTGCGGAACGCGCTTCGCCAGCTGTACAGGCCATCGCCTGGAAAGCGCAGAAACGGCTGTGCAGCCGCTATCGACACCTGGACCTCAGCGGCAAGGAAAAATGCAAAGTGACCACCGCCGTAGCCCGCGAACTGGTGGGCTTTGTGTGGGCGGTCACCCGTGAAGTCATGCGACCGACACCGCCCCAACATGCCCAGGTCAGCGGCCGGTCCGGAGAACCCTTGAGCAGTTCTAGAGGGCTCGACCCAATGGGTAGAGCAACCCGCGTAATTAGAGTGAGGCAACTCCACGACGAAGTGAAGTCAGGCGGTATAACCAACCCGCGGATATCAGTAGGATCCACCGTCGTCATAAGCCGTTGCCTTCTGCTTTCGTGTTCTGGATCAGGAAATGTTGGTTGCAATGATAAATAAATTTGACAAGTCAATCCATATCAGAACTGCTGTAGTAAATCCCAAAATCTTCCGATCAATGAGAAATCTACAATCAGGTTAAAATAGAACTTGTGCGAACAATACAGACATTCAGACCCTGATCGTTTCCATGGCTGAACCCAATTACAAGAAACTTTCCGCGATTCTAGCCGAATGCAGTTTTCTAGAACGACCCGACGATTTATCTCAATCCCCGCTGTATCGGGACTGGCAAGAGGCAGCTGGACCAGAAATTGCAAAAAATACAGAGAAACTGAACGCAGATAATGGAATGTTGCATGTCACCGTCAACTCTCCGAATTGGGCACACAAACTGATCAATCAGCAAACTAGAATATTGGCTAAAATGCGCGCAAAAGGCCACGAAGACCTGAGTGAAATGACAATACGCATCTTTGTGCCGAAACCTGTGACGCCTCCCAATATCACCAATCCGCAAATTTCGGAACGAAAAATCTCTCCTGATTTACGGCAACTCTTTGCTCGGCTGGCATCAGAATCCAATGATCCGGAAACTAGAGCCACCTTTTTGCGATTGAGTCGGGTGCGTAAACACAATTAGCTCGCAGTTGCTGCTGTGCTGCTGAAATAAAGCGGTGTAATCGGCCTCCCGCCGCAACGAAGACCGAGTGATGTACGAATTGTGCAAATCTGGATCCAACTGTAGTAAGGGGCTGTTCCTCGCAGGCAGGTTTATGTACACCCCTGCTGTGAAAGGGGTGACTTGAATATCGTTATAAATGCCGTTGAAAGTGCGGTACGTTACTTGTCAGGCAATTGAACCATGGGCGGCTAGCCAGAGAGTCGGCAGAAAAAACGGATACAAACAGCCACTCATTGAATTGAATGTGTTTGGAGATGAAGTCGGAAAGAGTTTCCGACTCAATTCAAACCATACTAAAGAGAAATTTATGCCGGAACGGCGATTGGACGAATAATCGTATCGGGAATATCGCTGTGATTGTCATATTCGACTAGTTCCCAAGCAGTTTCATCTTCCCGCAACGTAACCAACAGGCGATTATTGAGGTAATGACCTGACTTGTGAGCAGAAAATGACCCGATTAAAGGATGGTTCAGCAAGTAGATATCTCCGATGGCATCCAGAATCTTGTGTCGCACGCACTCGTCTTTGTAGCGCAACTGATCTTCATTGAGCACGTGATACTGATTCATGACAATTGCATTGCTGAAACTCGCACCCTGTGCTAGTCCAACTTCCTGCAAACTTTCCAAGTCGGACATGAAACCGAATGTACGGGCTCGGGAAATATTGTTTTTATAGGAGGTTAAAGCAAAATCAATTTCAACTTTCTGGTTGGAGTTCTTCAGAACCGGGTGATCAAAATCGATTACAAATGAAATCTTGAACCCGTGATACGGTTCAAGTTTCGCCCACATGTCTCCCTCTCTCACCTGAACTGTTTTCTTCACTCGAATGAACTTTTTGGAAGCATTTTGGGATTCAATACCTGCCGACTCCATTAAAAATACAAATGGATGGGCACTGCCATCCATAATTGGCACTTCACCTGCAGTTACATCTATGTATACGTTGTCGACGCCCAACCCGGCAAAAGCCGACATCAAATGTTCCACAGTGGAAACTTTTGCCCCATCACACTCTAATGTAGTTGAGAGTCTGGTGTCTGAAACGTTTTCAACCCGCGCCGGAATCTCTACAACTGGATCAAGATCCACTCGTCGAAACACAATTCCAGTATTAGCGGGTGCCGGGACCAATGTAAGACAAATCTTAACACCTGTATGTAAGCCTACACCCGTACCTGTGATGACATTTGTGAGCGTTCTTTGCTTGATCATTCGTCTGCCTATTGTTTTATGTTATTTCACAAACCAGTAAAAAACTGTAAAGGACAAAGTTTTGTCTCAAGTTCTACCTGAAGTTGTTAATTATTGTTGGACTAAGTCATTCCACTGAAATAGAAAATCGCATTACTCTATGAATAACGCTTTGAATTATATTGAAAATATAAAATTTTCGTACTTCTAAAACACGAAATTTTTTAATCCGTCTAACCTACATCGCTTCCTCAGTTACAACATTTCCGTGACAAAGAGTCAAGGCTACTCATTAAAACAAAGAAGAATTTCTACTATGCTGCAACAAATAACACCTGCCATCATAGAATATATGTTGTGCAATTTTCCGTATCCTTTCGAAATTATACGCAAATGATATATCCAAAATATTTGTACAACTAGACTTTTTTCTGATGAAAATCATTTCTTGCTAAAAGTAATGTGACATGTGGATGGCTTCTGTCTCAGGAGTTTAGTCTGGAGCGGATGTTTCCGAGTAACTTGAAACGAAGTGAGGGTGAGTTCGAACGAAGTTTCAGATCACTCGGCCGCAATATTTCCCACCTGCAACAGTCCTGGTTTGACGGGAACTGAAATAAATGTGGTGTTTCCAGTTTCTTTGCAACTGTTGATTTCACAAACAGCCAGGAGGTGAGGTACACCAATTTAGAACACCAGAATAACGTAATTTCATTAAAAGTGGAGAAGGATTTCTATACGCACCGACTGAACTGCTCCAGGAAGAAACTTAAAAACTGACCCCCTATCCGAAGTTTAACATAGTTAAAATATTGTAGTGCTAAAACAGATAGTTAGATGGGTAAAAAAACGCTCTGGCACTACAAACTGAATTTCCGCCCCCACTACGCAAAAAAGTAGCGAGTGCCGCCACAGCACTGACCTCGGCGATCAGCAGATCTTTTTCCGGATGCCTCCGAATGCGGTATCGATACCCAGAAGCTGACAGATCGCCGGCTGTTCCATTTCCACATGGGTCGCTTTGCGCACATGCAGCGTTCGCCCATCCGCACGTTTGAATGTGACTGTGATTCGCTGCACGCTTTGCATGATCCTGCGGATTCGACTCCAACTGTGATGGCAATCGCCAACCTTGAGCCGACGCCGAATCATCTGCACCAGCTGAAACGCCAACGTGGTAATAAACAGGTGAGCGTCAGCCCGGTGCTGCTTCTGGTGAAACACCGGACGAAGTCCCAGTTCCGATTTCAAACATCGAAACACCGATTCAACTTCAGTCAGCAGAACATAAGTGCGCCACATCGTCTCCTCATCCCAATCCATCTTGTTGGTGCGCAGACAATACACTCCAGGATGCGTCTGGCGCGTGCCATCGACTTCCTGGAGCTGCCATTGGATGTGACTCGCCTTTTTGCCGACCCCATCGGCAATCACCTCAACCTGATAGTGTTGTGAGATGCCCTTGCTTTTCTCCGCTAAACGCCCCAGGCGCCGTTCCACAGAGCCCAGCGTTTTATGGGTATACGGCTTCGACAGACCTTCGTTGAGCTGCCTCAATCCGTCTTCATAAAGCTGCTGAAAATGTTCGCTCATCGCAAGCTCCTTGTGCAGGCGTTCCTCAGAACGGCAATACAGCCGGGTCTCGGTTCCCGATTCGTCATCTAGCCGCTGCAACTGCACTTGCATTTGCTTTGCGTTTCGTATCGTAACCACATCGATTTCCTCAAAGCACCGCTTGCGCTCTCGGCTCACCGCCAGATACTGATATCCATGCTCGCGCAGCCAATCCAGATTGTCCTGCTCCGCCAAGCCTCGATCCATGATCACCATCGCACCGGGGGGTGCGTCCAGTGCTTCGAGCATCGCCTCCAGCGTCGTTCCCTCAACCACATTGCCGTCGAACACTTGCGAGCGGCGGATGAACCCGCTACCGTCCAACACCACCGCCAGCGTCAGAAGCCGGCAATCCGAACGCTTTTCTTTCGAACGTCCAAACTTGGCCTTGGGCATCTGCTCTGCATTGCCTTCCAGGTAGGTGTTGGTCAGATCATACAGCGTCACTGTGGTCGGCAGATCGAACAGTTCGCGGACCCGCCCGAACACGTGCTGTTCAATCGCAGCGTGGTGTTTGAGCAACCCATCAGTGGCCCGGTACAGACTCATCGAGCTCATCGAATCGAAATCCACATCCAGCAGTTCGCCCAGTGCACTGCTTTCGCCCAGCCAGTGCCAGGCGCTACGTTCCGATCCGCATCCGGCCAGCCTCGCGACAATCACCGCAATGGCCGAAGCGCATTGCCGGCGGTTGAACCCGACGCTTTGAAACAGTTGCGGCAGCTGCAATTCATGCAGCGCCCACAGCCCCAGCGCTTCGACTCCCGCCGAGCGCGCTTGGCGCAACTCGAGCGAATCGGGATCAATGCTGTGATACTTCGCATCGGCCAAACGCGCGCCGGGCCGGACCTCGGTTTGGTCATTTGCCAAGACCGGCTCATAGGGCGGGCCGCCATGGCGATCAATGAGGCGCTTGTATAACAGGTTTGCCGCCTGTTCGACCTGCTCGTCGAAGGGCATCGGAAACAGCGGTTGCGAGTGGCCGTTGAGGAGTTCATCCAGGCGCTGGCAGGCCTCCCGCCACAAAGGTTGAGGCAGATCGAAATTGGCGCCTAGATTCAGTTCGATGGTCTGTTTGACGCGGTTGTCGACGCGTTGGTTGCTGACCAGGCGGTAGGAGTAATAGGCGTTGCCGTTGGCATGGCTGCCGGTTTTGGTTTTGCGGATGAACATGGGGGCATTATAGGGGGAGCGCTGGAGGTTGTCAAGGTGAAACATGAATATAATGGCACTACAATCGTTTTGGAGAAAGGCGAAAGAAGCATTTTCAATGGCTTACGGAACACAGGGTGGAGAAAAATGCCTGTTTTAGGGCAGCAGGGGTTAAACTTCGGCTATGCAGTTGGCAGTTGCAGCCAAACTGGAAGAGTTATTGTCGGAGTATTCCAGCCAACGCACCACTAACGGTCTGTGTAATGGCCACCAACTGCAACGACAGATTCAGACCGCACAGGGTGTTGGCTACCGTGCGACTTCCGAATGTGCGTTCAAACACCCCGCCCAGCGCTGGCGCCACCGTGTCTGCGTCGAACAGATTTTGGCAATAATCCAATGAGATTTTCTGCAAAGTCAACCGCCTTATTTCAAGAGAGATAAACTGTTTTCTAAAGGTCTGCAAATTTGAATGTTCAACCCAAATTTTCTGTACCATCAATATGCATAGTCTCAATTCCAGTAATCGAATATTTTCTGCCGACCAGCCAAACCATTACCTTTGTCGTGTGTAGGCTGAACCACTCCAGAACGATTGCGTAGAACTGCAGGCAAAGTATCCTCCTCTACAGCAGTGTCCTGCCCCATGTCCGCTTCAATATAAATGCTTTCCCGCCCGACTGCTGCTTGGTCGTTTGTTGGGGGATTCTGATGCTGCTCCGGTTGATCCTCGAATGGATCACTCAAACCGGTTGCGACAATCGTTACACGAATTTCATCTTCAAGGTCATCGTCATAAACTTGACCCATGATGATGGTTGCGTCTTCAGATGCAACTTCCTCAACGACATGAGCGATGTCCTTCAATTCCTGCGGAGTCATTACTGAAGTTCCAGTGATGTTAATCAAGATTCCTTTGGCGTTGGAAACGTCAACGTCCGCAAGAAGCGGGTTCTCAATTGCGGCTCGGGTTGCAATCGTCGCCTGATTGTCACCGCTCGCCCGGCCGGAACCCATCATTGCAGATCCTGCTTCCGACATGACGGTTCTGACATCAGCAAAATCGACATTGATATATCCAGGACGCACGACCAGATCTGCAATCCCCTGTACTGCGTTCAGTAGAACATCGTTCACTTTTCCGTAAGCATCTTTCAAAGTCAGGTTAATGTCATCCAGAATCTTTTCATTTGGAATCGTAATCAGGGAATCAACCGCTGACTTCAGTTCCTTGAGTCCTTCATTGGCGACCGTCATTCTTTTGTTGCCCTCGAATTCAAACGGTGTAGTAACGACCGCAACCACCAAAATATCGGGATTGGCTTCCTTGAGTGATTTGGAAATCTCTGGTGCCGCTCCCGTTCCGGTTCCGCCGCCCATTCCAGCAGTGATGAAAATCATATCTGCATCACCCAGGTAATCCACCAGTTTCTGCTTATCTTCAATCGCAGCTTCGCGGCCAAGTTGCGGGTTTGATCCAGCACCCAGCCCTTTTGTCAACTCAGTACCGAGCTGAACCTTCTGCAACACCCTAGCGCGCGCCAAAGCCTGCGCATCGGTGTTCGCAACGAAGAATTCCACGCCTTCGATTTGCTCATTTACCATGTGATCGACTGCGTTGCTGCCTCCGCCGCCTACACCGATCACCTTTATTATTGCCCGCTGACTGAATGTGTCTTCAGCCTGCAGAACAAATCGGTTGTTAAATTGTCTTGTACTCACGATTAACGACCTCCATAGTCATCTTGTATCTATAAATTTGAACTGTTAAATCTAGTATTCTTAGAACCATTCCTTGGGCACACCAGCAGGCGCCTTTGCCGCATACACTTCCTTATCCGGTCGCCGATACAGATTTCGCATACTCTTCAGAATCCTTGAAGTGACTGCAAAACTCTGCGCCGGCTCTTCGTACGCTCTCGTTATCAAGTTTTCTCGATTAGTGAATCCAAATTCGCAAAGCCCCACCCCGGCAGCAAACTTTGGATGCCTGACAACTTCACTGAGTGTGCCGGTATAGCGAGGTACGCCTAGACGAATTGGCATTTTGAAAATTCGCTCTGCCAGAGTTACCACATCAACCATCTTGGAACTCCCGCCGGTCAGAACGATTCCTGAACGAATCATGTTCTCATAGTTGGTCTGAACCAGATTGTTGCGTACCAAATGAAACATTTCTTCCATACGTGCCTCAATGACCTCAGCTAGATACTTCTGTTTAATATTCCGCACTTTCTGGTCACCGATGCCAGGAAGCTCAATCATCTGTTCGTCACTGACCGAGTGCGAATTCGCAGATCCGAATCTATGCTTGATTTTCTTCGCCGCAACCGTCGGGGTGTGCAAAATGACGGCAATGTCTTTTGTCACCTGCGATCCTGCCATAGCAAATGCAGTCGAATGTTGAATTGCGCCTTCGTGAAATACTGCAAGGTCCATAGTGCCGTCACCAATGTCAAGCAAACCTACGCCCAACTCCTTCTCATCCTCCGTCAATACGGCATGGCCTGAGGAAATGTGATCCAGAATTACTTCTTCCACCTCCAGGTCACACAGCTTGATGCATTTGAGGATATTCTGCACTGCACTTACATTGCCGGTGACAACATGGACTTTGGCTTCAAGCCGTACACCGCACAGTCCAACTGGGTCGCGAATTCCGTCCTGATCGTCAATGGTGAAGTCCTGAGGTAGAACATGCAGAATTTTCTCGTCACTGGAAATTCTCACTGCCCGCGCCGCTTCGATCACGCGATTGACATCATCGTGAGTAACCTCATTGCCTCGAATCGCCACCACACCGGTCGAGTTGTAACTGCGGATGTGAGCACCGGTAATTCCGGTAAATACGCCAACAATCTGGCAAGCGGCCATCATTTCCACTTCTTTTACAGCTTGTTCAATGGATTTGACCATCAAATCGATGTTCGACACCATTCCCCTTTGCATTCCCTGCGTCGGTTTCTCTGCAACTCCGATGATTTCAATTTCCCCTGAGGGTGATGCCTCGCACACAATTACAGAGACCTTGGAAGTTCCAACGTCCAAACCAACTACGAGCTGATTCTCATTACTTTTGTTCGTTGCCATTCGTTTATTACTCCTTCTATGATTTCTTTATCTTTGCATCTCCGGCAATTCGTGGTTCACCGTCTAACCATTGAACGGACACACCGTCTGGATATCGCATATCCACTGCCATCAGCCATTTACCAGCAGGTTCAAAAACGTCTGAATAGAGCTTTGCAAAATGCTCGAAACGGGCTTGTGGCTTACTACTGCCTAGAATTACGCGGATACTCTTTGGTGCCGTCGACTGCACTTCTTGTTCCCCGCTCGACACATCCCCAGACACTGGATGGACATAAACTTCCCAACTGTCTCGCCCGGACTTGACTAACTCGGCAATTTCAAGTCCCCGCGGATGTACAAGCGTCTGCCAGATCTGATATTTGGCAAGTACTTCCTGTTCGAATCCCACCGGACCGCGTAATTGCGGCAGGCTGGAATCCTGAAAACCGGGCAGTTTGACCGCGATACCTTGATGATCAAGCCACTGATCTTCATTCCAACGAGCACGCATCACGCGCTCATTGACAAACACTACCAAAGTATCCGGCCATCGACGTTTTATGGTCGCATCTTCCACCCACGGCAGAGCTTGTGCGGCAGCGACTGCCTTTGCGATGTCAATCCGCAAAATGTTACTGGACGCAACAACCTGAGCGATTGCCCGGCGAATCTGACTCGGCTCCGCATTGTGAAGGTCACCCTTAATGCTGATGTGCTTCATCGGAAATCGCTGTGGCTGAAAAATGTAATCCACACCGAGCCCGAAACTTGCTAAAGCACATAGTGCGACCGCCAGTATTGCGACCCGAACGGCACCCTTCCCTGCCAAGGAGGATTTAGAGTTCTCACGGGTATGCGACCGTCCATAGTAACCGTCTTGAGTATTTCTAGTTCTATTCATTGTTCACACCCTATTGCCAATAATTCTTACTTCTAATTCCAACTCGATGCCGTGCACTGCTTCCACCTTGTCGACTGCATGGCTGATTAGATTTTCGATGTCCTGTGCTGTTGCATTTCCTTGATTTTCAATGAAATTCGAGTGCACTGGAGAAAATCGGGCAGTCCCGATCGAAAAACCCTTTAGACCTGCACTTTCCAGCAGTCGTGCCGCATAATCATCGGGCGGATTTCGAAAAACAGAACCGGCATTTGCGGTTTGAACGGGTTGCGATTCGGATCGCTTCCTCAACAGTCTCTTGATCTTTTCTCGACCCCCTTCAGATCGACATGGAGTCAAACTAAACTCAGCTCCGGTGAACCATTCTCTGGAGGCGAGCTCTGCGAACCGGTAACCCCAGCGAAACTGTGACGCAACGGTTCTTTTTTGCTCGCCATCGCTTGTGATAGTGTCGGCACTATGTACGATCTGCCATGTTTCCGAGCCAAAACATCCCGCGTTCATTGCCAGTGCACCACCGACTGTTCCAGGAATTCCGACCATGAACTCGGCCCCACATAATGAATTCTTGACGGAGAACCTGGCAAGCTTGGCACTCGGCACCCCGGCTTGAGCATAGATTCCGTTATTTTCAGTTCTGTGGATTTCATTCAAACCTTTCAGTGTCGAGACGACCACTCCCGGAAAACCACCATCCCTCACCAGCGTATTGCTCCCGAGTCCGCACCACGCTATCTGCGTTTCGCTCGGGATGCGCTTGAGAAATTCACCGAGATCGTTTTTGCCTTTCGGTGTGTAGAACCAGTTTGCCCGGCCGCCGGCACGCCAACTTGTGTGCCGGCTCATCGGTTCGTCCTGCCGAAGTTCACCTTTTAGTCCTTGCATCGATATTTCCGATAGTATGTTCTGGTTCATTTCATGTGGTTCATGACTGCATGACTTCCATGCAGTTGTTGACAACCTGTTCAGTTGCATCCGTTCGAGCAAAGTTTCGGATGCGATTCGACATCTCTCGAATCCGGTTCCTGTCGCTGATGAGCTTTTTCAATTCCTTTCCCAAGCATTCCGTCAATTGTTCGTTCTGCTTGCATATGACCGCACTGTCTTGCGCTGCAAGGGCTTCGGCATTCGCACGCTGATGATCTCTGGCCGCATGAGGATAAGGCACCAGAATCGCCGCCAGTCCTGTCGCTGAAATCTCTGCAAGCGTCATGGCGCCAGCTCTGGCAACGACAATATCGGCCCATAAATAGGCACTCGCCATGTCGTCGATGTAGTCAAGAACCTGTGCCTCAATTCCCTGACTTACGTATGAATCCGAAACGACTTCTTTTCGTCCTTGGCCGGTCTGGTGCATCACTTGCGGCTGTAAATTCTCCCGCAACGAACCAAGCGCCAATGGAAGTGCATCATTCAAAGCCTGCGCACCCTGACTTCCGCCGATCACAAGCAGCCGCAAATTCCGCTCTTCTGTTTCGATTGAATCTCTACGCACCCTGCCCGCTTTGATGATCTCAGCACGCACTGGAGTGCCTGTAAATACCGGCTTCCCGGCAAGCTGTGTATTCGAGAATCCAATCAGAATGCGGGATGCCAGAAATGCAAGCACGCGATTGGTCAGTCCAGGAACAACATTCGATTCGTGAATCACCAACGGACGACGCAGAATCCAGCTCGCCAGTCCGCCTGGTCCGCAGACGTAACCCCCCATTCCCAGAAGCGCATCCGGACGACGGCGAAGAATGATTCCGATACACTGCAGAATCGAAGCAGTCAGCCACAGAGGCAATGTCAGCCATCGCACAATTCCCTTGCCCCATAGTCCTCGAGTACGTACCGAATCAAAGACAAATCCGGCGTTTCGAGCCAGCTTTTGTTCCAGTCCGTTACAAACACCCATCCAGAACACATTGACGCCACGCTCTCGAAGAGCGGTGCCAACCGCCAATGCCGGGTACACATGCCCGCCTGTTCCACCCGCCATGATTATGATCGTGTTCATTGTTCAGATTCCTGACGCGAACTGCGTTCAATGGAAAAAATCATCCCGAGCGCGGCTGAGTAGGCTACCAGGCTCGTTCCACCTTCGCTCATGAACGGCAGAGTCAGACCCTTTGTCGGTAGCAGCCCCATATTCACACCCATGTTGACCAGTGCAGATACTGCAATCAGAACGCCGATTGCCTGAGCAAGCACCATTCCGAATGTGTCACCTGCCGCTCCGGCTGACCAAGAGACATGAAAGATTCGCCAGACCAATACCACAAACAGTACGATCACAGTGCAGATTCCCAGGAAGCCCATTTCTTCCGCAATGATGGCCAGTAGAAAATCTGACCCTGCAAGCGGCAGGTAGTCGAGTTTTAGCACGCTGTTTCCGATGCCCACGCCAAACCATTCTCCGCGTCCAAACGCAATCAAGGATTGCACCAGTTGAAAGTCGGTATCGTACGGATCGTCAAATGGATCAATAAACGACGTCAGGCGTTCTAAACGATAGGCTTTCGCCAGTATCAGGCAGACCATACCCAATAGCGCAGCACCTGTAATGGTTACGGTGTGCTGCCAACGCATGCCACTGAGAATAAGCATCAGGATGAGAACTGAACCGAGAACCACAATACTGCCGAAATCCGGCTCTGCCAAAAGCAAGGCGGCGAAGACCATAAAAATCACAACAATCGGCACAACATCTCTCATAAGATTTTGCATGTTCCCGCGACGAGTCACCAGGTAGTCTGCGGCAAATATCAGAAAGGCTAGCTCCGCAAACTCAGACGGCTGAAATTTCAAGCCTGCGACTTCCACCCACCGCGTACTGCCGTTTACATTGACTCCCATGGATGGAATCAAAACAAGAATGAGCAGCGCAATGCCGGCGATCAGTGATACCGGTGCCAAATACTGCCATAACCAAACCGGGATTCTCGAAAAGATCAACATGACGGTTAATGCAAAGAGAATATGCACGCCGCTGCGGCGCAAGTATACGAACGGGTCATCGGCACTGAAAGCATGCGCGATCGTTGCAGAGTAAACTGCAATCATTCCAAATACGATAAGCAGCAGGTATGTGATCAGCAACAGCGGATCAAAGTATGGCCCGCCTTCGTCGGCGCTTCGAATATTATTTTGATGTCGAACCAGAATCATGAAAAATGCATTTGCAGCGCTTTGCTGAATGTTTCTCCTCGGTGTACACAATCGGTAAACATGTCATTGCTTTCGCAGCCAGGCGAAAAAATCACACAATCGCCCTCTTTCGTCATGCTTTCAGCAACCTTGATCGCCTCATAGAGATCTTCAACCTGCTTGCGCTTGGCAAATCCTTTGAGCGACTTGCCAATTTCTTCGCCGTCACGACCGAAAAATACGCATCCGCGCAACTTGCCGTTCACCGATTTTGGAATTTGCGAGAAATCCGCCCCCTTGCTCAATCCTCCGGCGATCAAAACGACTGGTCTGGAGTTGGATTGAATGGCTGCAATTGCTGCGCCTACATTCTTTGAGCTCGCATCGTTGACCCAGCGAACGCCATTCCACTCGCCCTCATCGTTGCAACTGAATCGAAGACCTTCAAATTTCGTCACAACATCCTTTTTCTGATCGACTGAATACCCAACCGCACCTGCAATGGCACAGGCGGCAAGCAGATTCAGTTCGTTGTGCGATCCCTTAAGGGAGCACTGCGACAGATTGATCAGCTTTTCGTTACCGCGCACTATCCATCGGCCAGTGGAATCTTCAACGACGCCATAGTCGCAATCGCGCGGTGGGTGATTCAAGCCAAATGAAATTCCGGCTCCTGATGTCGTAAGTTGCGAAACGATCGCATCATCACGATTGATCACCGGAATTTTGGCACCTTGCAAAACTTTGGCCATGCAGTCAACATAATCATCCAAGTTGGAATAACGTTCCTTGTGATCGGGCGAAACGTTCAATATTGTCGCAACATCCGGTCTTACAGAATTCACCTGTTCCAAGTGCATTGCGGACAATTCCAGCAAAAATACATTCGGCCGCTGTTTGTTCAGCAGTTCAAGAAATGGCAATCCTCGATAGCCTCCAATTCGAACACAATCTCCATGACTGCAAATGATTGCGTCCACAAGTGTGGTTACAGTGCTCTTGCCATTGGTTCCGGCAACTGCAATGACCGGTTTGGTGCTTCGCTCGAAAAACAAATCCAAACTGCTCACGACCTCAGCACCGTATTCCTTGGCTAACTGCAATACAGTGGCATTCGAGTTTGCTGCGGTACAACTCATGACAACGAGGTCAACATTGAGGAACAGCTGCGGATACACCGGTGCATACACCGGAATTCCCGGCAGTGCTGATTTGAACCGGCTCTCGAGCTGCGGGCGCGGATTTACATCTGAGGCTGCTACGTCCCAGCCCTCATTCAGGAGAAAAGTGGCGCAGGCGACAGCACTCTTTCCAAGTCCGAAGACGATTGCGTTTCCAGCTTTGCTGGAATTTTCTGTATTTTGAAGTCTTGATTGCATAATGCCTCCTTCTCTTACCGAATTTTCAGAGTGGCGAGTCCGGCCAGTACCAGAACCAACGATATAATCCAGAAACGGACGGTGATACGCGGTTCGGGCCAGCCTTTCATTTCGAAATGGTGATGAATCGGGCTCATCAGCAGAACGCGTCGCCCGAATAATTTAAATGATGCAACTTGAATGATTACCGAGATGGCTTCGATGACGAACAGTCCTCCCATGATGAACAGAACAATTTCCTGTCGCACGATAACCGCAACGATGGCGACCGCAGCTCCAAGTGCCATGCTTCCCGTGTCTCCCATGAAAATCTGAGCGGGGTAGCAGTTGAAAGCCAGAAATGCGAGTCCGGAACCGACCACAGAACCACACAAAACGATGAGTTCACCGGCGTTTTCAATGAAAGGAATAGCCAGGTAATCCGAAAATACCGCGTGACCTGTTGCATAAGTGAATATGCCCAGGCCGCCTGCTACTAATACAACCGGCATGATGACCAAGCCATCCAATCCGTCAGTCAGATTGACCGAATTTGATGTTGCGATCAGCACAATGACAGTGAGCGGTACAAACCAGTAGTGTAGATTGATCACCACATCTTTGAAGAATGGCAGCAGATAATCTGTCTCGGCACTTGACGCGGCGGTCGCATAGAGCGTCATCGCGATTGCCGTCGCGGCAATACACTGCCATAACAACTTGTATCGAACGCTGAGCCCACCATTGCCATGATTGCGTTTCAGCTTGAACCAATCGTCCAGGAAGCCGATGAATCCGAAGGAAATACATCCGCTCAGCGCAATCCAGATGAATCGAGTAGAAAGATCAGCCCACAACAAGGTACTGACAATGATTGCGAGCAATATGATCACGCCGCCCATGGTTGGCGTGCCACCCTTTTTGGAATGTAGCGGCACGTCATCATCGCGAGTCACTTCGCCGATGGACATCTCCTTCAGTTTACGAATGATGTACGGGTAGAGTACCACTCCAATCCCCAGTGATGTTAGCACCGCCAGAATGCCGCGAAACGTCAAATATCGAAAGATATTGAGCCAGGTATATTCGTCTGCGAAGGTGAGCAACAGGGAGGCTAACATGCTGTACCTCCTGTTTGTTCTACGTTCGCAGCACATAACTCATTCGCGATGCTCTCCATTTTCATGCCGCGCGAGCCTTTGACCAAAATAATCGTATTCGAGTCCATCTGCTGCAGGAGATCGTCAACAAGCTCTTGTCGGTCCTGGAAATGTCGAGCGCCATATCCGAATTCCTTCACTGCGTACTTCGTCAAATTACCCAACGCGTACACCCGTCCTATGCCGGATTGGCGCGCCAGTTTGCCGATTTCACGATGAAACTCTGTATCGTCCTCCCCTAACTCAAACATGTCGCCAATCACCAGTCGCCGGTCGCCCGACAAATTCTTGAGAACATTGAGAGCTGCTGCTACCGAAGCGGGATTTGCGTTGTAGGTATCGTCCAGCAGGTGACCGCCTCTTTTGTGTTGACGCAATTGCAGTCGCCTGGCAACTGGAGACATTTTTTCCAATCCGGATTTGATATGAGAATCGGAGATGCCGAGCCCGATAGCAGCAGCGGTTGCGGCCAAGGCGTTGAGGATGTTGTGCACCCCGGCCAGTTTGAGTTCCATCTGAATCATTCCACGAGGCGTGGTAACTTGCAAAATGGAACCGAATTCTAAGTGTCGATATTCAGCCTTCACGTCGGCTGCCTCGGACAGACCAAACGTAATCACGCGGTGCCCACCAGCGATGGATCGCCAGTAGTTGACATGTTCATCATCCGCATTCAAAATGGCGATGCCATCATCACTCAAGCCAACCATCAAAGAACCCTTTTCGATGACAACCTGATCAAGGTTTTTCAGGTGTTGAAGATGTGCGGAACTGGCATTGGTGATCACCACAACGTCTGGACAGGCCAACTTCGAAAGATAGTCGATCTCGCCAATCTGGTTCATACCAATCTCGACTACCGCGAATTGATGCTGTTGCCTCAGCTTTAGCAACGAGAGCGGTAATCCGATCGCATTATTGAAGTTGCCGTGAGAAACCAACGTCTCGGAATGCTCACTCAATATGCTGCCGATCATTTCCTTGACCGTCGTCTTTCCGTTAGACCCCGTAACGGCAACCAGCGGAATGCTGAATTTCTGACGCCAGTGCGACGCAAGCCGGCCCAAAGCAAATTCTGTGTCATCAACCACTACCTGTGCAACGGAAACATCAACGGATTCATCGACGAGCACACCCTTTGCACCGGCATGTGCCGCCTCGTTCACGTAGTGATGCCCGTCAAATCGATTGCCGCGCAATGCAACGAACATATCACCTTCTCGAATTCTACGGGAATCGGTGCTCACGGCTTCAATGTAGGTATTCGCGCCGATGTGAACACCGTCGACCGCCTGTGCTACCACCTGCGTATTCATCATCCGAGGCTCCTCAAGGCATCTGTCACTGCCTCACGATCACTGAATGGAATCACCTTCGAGCCATACGTCTGCGTAGTTTCATGGCCTTTACCGGCAATGAGAACCGTGTCATTGCGACCGCAGCCCTTGATCGCGGATCGAATAGCTTCCCGACGATCATGGATGACTTTGGGCTTGGACCGCATTCCTTCCAGAATTCGTTTGATGATGGCTTGCGGGGATTCTCCTCGCGGGTTGTCGTCGGTGACGATTACGTGATCCGCATGCCTTTCGGATATTGCTCCCATAATCGGACGCTTTTTATCATCTCGGTTTCCGCCACATCCAAAAACGCACACCAAATTACCCTCGGTGATCTCGCGCAGACTTTGCAAGGCGCTTTTCAGCCCATCTGGAGTATGCGCATAGTCAATAAACACCTCGGGTTGCACGGATGACCCCGAGATTCGCTCCATGCGTCCAGCAACCGGCTTGACGGCGTGCAGTGCACGCTCTATGTCCGCAAGGTCGAATTCATGCGCGTGCAGAACCGCTGCGACTGTTGTCAGATTGATGCCATTAAAACGGCCTAGAAGCTCGCTCTGAACCTCAATGCTGCGGCCTAGGACGGCAATCTTCAACACCAACCCGCGGCGAGTGGAAATGCAATCCTGCAACTGTATGTCTGCGGGTGCAGAACCGTAGGTAAATTCTCTGGTGCAGGAAGTCTTGCCGAGCATAGAACGACCAAACTCGTCATCAATGTTGAGAATCGCACTCGAAGCTGTTGATTTGACAAAAAGCTTCGCTTTACTGGCCCGATAATGTTCCTGGCTTCGGTGATAGTCCATATGGTCTTGGCTCAGATTAGTGAACACAACCGTGCTGAAACGGACTCCCTTGGTACGTGACTGATCAAGAGAGTGAGAAGAAACTTCCAAACACAGGTACTCGGCTCCCGCCTCCAGCAACAAAGCCAAATTCTGATGTAGAGATACTGGGTCTGGAGTCGTCAATGAACTTTCAGACAGCTCAGCCGGAAATCCTGAACCCAGTGTTCCCACAATCCCGCATTTCTTCCCCAGTGCTTCAAACGCTTGAGCTGTCAAGCTTGCACAAGTGGATTTTCCGTTCGTTCCAGTGATGCCGACGACATGCATTTTTGACGAAGGCTTGCCATAAAATACATCCGCTACGGTGCCTATCTGTCGTCTCAGGTCGCGTACTCCAAATAGCCGGCTGTTGTCTTGATGTTCCATTGACCATCCATCCGATTCATAGACTACCGCGCGAGCACCTGCCTGTATCGCCTGTTGAATGTGACTTCGACCGTCTTCAATCTCACCGGGTATGGCGAAGAACAGACTGCCGGCACCAACCTTGCGACTGTCGAGGCACAGGTCCTCAATCAATATGTCATTTTCCTTGTCTACTTCCCGCAGACCGCTTAGCAAGTTACTCAAATACTCGCCGCTGTAACTTCGTTCAGTTGCGAGGTTCATGATTTGGCGGATGCCCGAACATCTTCCTTTTTTGCAATACGATCCAAATCATCCGGTGGTACGTTGAGTATCCTCAGAGATTTGGACATGATTTCCCGGAATGCGGGTGCTGCAATGACCCCACCGTAGTGTGAGTCAGCACGTGGATCATCCACGATTACGACTGCCGCGAGTCTTGGCTTGGAAGCCGGTGCGAATCCAGCGAAAATTGCCAGATGATGTTGGTCGCTGTATTGCTTGTTGATTAGTTTCTGCACAGTTGCAGATTTTCCTGCAACTCTGTAAAGCGACAGTTTCGCTTTCCTCGAAGTGCCAGTCGGTGTAACCACGCGCTCCAACATCCGGGTAATTTCAGCGGCAATCTCGGTTGGCAGAACCCGGCGCCGATTACGAGGCTTTTCATTTGCCATGATCGTGAGCGGCACAAGAACTCCACCATTGGCAAGCATCGTGTAGGCCTGAACCAACTGCAGAGTTGTTACTGAAATTCCATAACCGTAGGTCAAAGTGGCGTGATCGCTCGCATACCACTTGGTTCGATCTCGAAAAAGACCGTTATCCTCGCCTGATATGCCGCTACCGGTACTCGAACCGAATCCAATACTACGATAGAAATCCATCAGATGGTTCGGGTCAATCTGAGTGCCGATTTTCGTCAGGCCGATGTTGCTGGACTTCATGATGACGTCTTCGACAGACAGTTCACCAAAATTTCGAATGTCTTTTATGGTGAATCCGTCAATGCGAATCCATCCGGGAGCTGTATCAATCATCGTCTTTGGAGTTACTACGCCTTCCATCAACGCTTTCGCTACTACAAAGGGTTTGGCGGTGGAACCTGGCTCAAAGACATGGGTTGCTGCAAAATTTCGAGTCTGCTTTCGGTCGCTCACTACGTTCGGATTGAAACTCGGTGCAGCAGCGATAGCCAGGATTTCGCCGGTGGAGATATCAACGACTACGCTGGTAGCCAGCGTAGCGCGTTCATTGGCGACCACCGCCAGTAGTTCTGTGTAAACTGCGTGTTGAATTTTTGAGTCAATGCTCAGATACACGTCTTTTCCGTCTTGGACGCGTCTGGTGTGTGTTAATGTTTCTATCGTTCTGCCATGCTTGTCCTTGATGGCCAAATTCAGGCCGGATTTCCCCTCGAGCTGGTGATTCATCGACAGTTCGATACCCTCAAGCCCGATATCATCGATATTCGTAAAACCAATCAGGTTTGTTGCCATCGAACCGTGCGGGTAATAACGTCGATACTCCCTCATCAATGAAACACCAGGAACTTTCAAATCCTGCACTCTCTTCGCTTGTTGCAGTGAAAGATGACGCTTCAGATACATGAACTGCCGGTTTTGACTGTTGTATTTTTCGACGTCTTGCCGAATCTTAGTTTCAGAAGTTTGAACTTCCTTGGCCAAGTCAGCCCAGCGATCTGCATGATTGCTCAGAGTTTTGGGGTCAGCCCACACCGAGTCAACCGCAGTACTGATCGCTAGAATCTCGCCGTTTCGATCCTTGATTAAGCCTCGATTGGCTGCGATCGTTTCATTGCGAAGGTAGCGAGCCTTTCCCTCCGCCTGTAAATCTTCCGTCACAGTAACCTGTAAATAAACTGCCCGAGCAACTAACAACCCGAATCCCAATGTGATCAAGCTCAACATAGCGAGATCACGGAGCGGAACCATGTAATCTCGAGACATCACTGTGATACCTCTGATGCAGCCACATGCTGCGAGTGTTTATGGAGCAGCAGAACTAGCTGCTCCTCTGGCGCTCGCATCTTAGCGTTGGTTTGAGCCCAATTCTCAAGTAGATTGTGGCGAGTCAAAGCAGTTCGCTCAATCAGCAAATTACGCCACTCAATGTTCAGATCGTCTCTGTGATGGTAGAGTGCCTGCAGTTCGACAAAAATTTCTCGATTCTCATGACGCACCCAGATAACCGCGATCACCGAGGCCAGGCAGACAAATATCAGCATGTAAACAACTTTACGCATCCGACTCTCTCACCCAATGCGCTCTGCGACCCGCATGACTGCACTTCGGGAGCGCCGATTTCTATTCACTTCTGCCGTGTCTGGCTGTTGCGGCTTGCCAATGATTCGAAGTGTTGGGGAATAATCAGCTTGACGAAATGGAACGCCTTCAGGACCTGGAGAACCGATTGAAGCTTCCCGTATGAACCGCTTGACAATCCGATCTTCAACTGAGTGAAAGGTAATTACAACAAGACGTCCGCCACGCTTGAGAAGCTCAACGCACTGCGGTAGAAATTTGTTGAGTTCTTCAAGTTCATGATTTATGTGCATTCGAATGGCAAGAAACGTTCGAGTTGCCGGATGCTTGTTCTTTTCTCGAGTGGGGATGCAGTCTGCTACGATCTGTGCCAGTTCACCGGTTGAATTTATCGGTGCATTACGTCGCAATTCGACAATTCTTCGAGCAATCCGTCGAGCGAATTTCTCCTCGCCAAGTGATCGCAGTATGCCGCTCAGTGCCTTTTCGCTGACTGAATGCAACCAAGCCGAAGCTGGCTCGCCCTCTCGCGGATTCATTCGCATGTCGAGAGGCCCGTCATTCAGAAAGCTGAATCCGCGCACTGCATTGTCAAGCTGCGGCGACGAGACGCCGAGATCAGCGATGATTCCAGAAACATGAATGCCCGGCAATCGGCGACGAAGTTCAACTCCAATTTCTGAAAAGCGAGCATGCACAAACTCGAATCGATTGTCACTGCCGTGTCGTGCCTGTGCCGCATCAATGGACTCTGCATCGCGGTCGAACGCGTAGAGTCTGCCGCGTGCATGCAATTTTCCAAGAATTTCGTGGGAATGCCCACCTAGCCCATAGGTGGCATCCACGTAAGTTCCTTGTGAATTTGCGACGAGCGATCTGACGGCATCTTTCGACATCACTGGAATGTGTGTGAATTCACTGTTTGAAGTGTTCATTGAAGAGACCATCAGATATATTCAGTCATGCGATTCTTCAATGATGGCATCACCATGCAATACGTCCAGAAAACCCTGGAAAAATACCGTTTCTTTTTGCTCGGATTCCCTCTCTCTGGACTGCTTCCAGTGATTGACCCAGCTGTCCTCACTCCAAAGCTCAAAAGAGTTACCGACGGCGACTAGCATGGCGTGCTTGCTGATGTTGGCAACTCTACGTAATTCTCTGGGTATCAAGAATCGTCCATTGGCTTCTACATCAACAATTTTGGCACTGCCTCGCATGATGCGTAGATTCTCACGAGCTCTGGCTCGGGTTTGCTGCGCCTCGGGATTTGCAGACTTGGCATCCTTGTCTTTCAAATCGATCAAGTGCTTCACAACAAGTTGCCAGTGCTCAAGCGTATGTACGGTCAAACAACTGTCCGCCACATGCAACGCGATATTCAATTTTCCCCCGCCCACCCCGAGTAGAAACTCTCGATGCTCAGTTGGAATGACGATCCGACCTTTTGCATCGACAGTGAGAGAGCTTGATCCGTGAATTTCGTTTTGCATTGTAAATCAAATACTTATAGATTTATTTTCGATATTTATGGGATATATTTCCACTAATAGGCACATATATTCACTTGATTGTGGACGAATTCGACGTCAATGTCAAGTATTTGGCGGAAAATTTTTTAGTCGGCAAAAGTAGCGTTCTAGATACATTCTTCAAACATTCATTTGCTTGCGGAAACAATGAGTTTCAGAGAATCTTTAAATACGATTCAAATTCGTGAGATGTTTTCGAAGCTTCGCAGCAGAATTTTTCAAGGCTTGCTACGACTTTTGAATGGATTCATAAACGGACAATATTGGAATCATTTTTAGTTGCGACCCTGAAATTGACCTGCTCAAGACTTTAGTGAGTGCAGCGCCTATCAGGTGCGATAATTCAGAGACACTTGCATAAATTTCCTAAGATTTGCAATTCTGCTGTAAACTAGGCGGATGAGATAGACTGGTCAGAAGTTCTTGCAACGCTGGCGGCGCAAACCTTTCAGATAGAACCCATACGCATGAAAATTTGCCGATTTAACGAAAACTGTCTTGGTGTCGTAAAAGGACGTAACGTGCAGGACGTCAGCGAAGTGCTGCAAAGCATCAAGGTGCCCACCTGGCCGCAACCGCCTGGTGACCTGTTGATAGCAAATCTTGAAATGCTTCTTCCAGAAATTCATAAACTACGTTTTGCTTCTGAAAACTACTCGCTGCGGGACCTGCACCTGAACAGTCCAGTTGCTCGTCCTTCCAAAATCATTGGTGCAACCGTCAACTACCGTGCGCACCAGGAAGAAGTGAATTTGGATGAGGAGGTCAATATGAAAGAAAAAATCGAGAGTATCGAAACCTACGGACTATTTCTCAAGTCTCCGATTCCGGTCGGACCCGATGATGGAGTCAAACTCAGATTTGAGAACCGCCGCACAGACCACGAAGTGGAGTTGGCAATCGTCATTGCCCGTAACTGCAGAAACGTCAGTGAAGAGGATGCGCTGGACTATGTCGCCGGCTATACGATCGGACTTGATATGACGATTCGAGGATCGGAAGACCGAAGTCTAAGAAAATCGATGGATTCCCACTCGGTCGTAGGGCCATGGCTGGTTACTGCCAATGAAATTGAAAATCCGGACAATCTGGATATTTCACTCGCAGTTAACGGTAGAACCAAGCAAAAGTCAAATACCAGTCACATGATCTATTCGACTCGCAAACTGATTTCATTCGCTTCGTCCTTCTATACCTTGTACCCAGGCGATGTCATCATGTCGGGTACACCTGAAGGAACTGGCCCGGTATCCATAGGCGACGTGCTGGAGTGCAACATCGAAAAAATCGGCAGCATGCAAGTGCCGATTAAATCTTTCGGGAGTTAAAACTCGACTGCCGACTCAAAAATTCGGTAATTAATACTACAGATCTTTCACGAGGTGGTAGTGTTGAAATTTTGGACGAATCCAACTTGAAATCTTTGCGCAGAATCGCCGTCCGAGGCCCTACACATTGAATACTCTGAAAACCGTCTCCCGCACTCGGAGGAACGAACTAGTGTCATGTCAACTATGTAATGTTGTATCCATTCGAATCGATTCTCGTTGTTGCCAGATTGAACAACGAGGATTTGCAAAAGAACAAACGTTACGTGGACGCACGACAGAAATCGAAACGCAATCAGCATGGAGAGATTGTGCGGAAAGGTTCGCACTCATCACAGAAAGCGCTCAATGCTTTGATTTAGCTGAATAGCGCCGAGGGTCAAATCAATGAACCGCCAAGGTTGGGTGAAACCATTGCCGGTGTTGCTGCAGATTCGCCAGCGCAAGGTGGAGCGGGTGAAATAGCACTCGGCGGAGCAAGCGGTGTTTTGACGAGCGCAGGGGGCGAATGGAGAAATTTGAAGCCCTCATGGCTGCGCTCAGCAGCAGTGCGTAGTCACAATGGTCGTTGCGGTTGTTGGTGCAGCGTGCGGTTGAATTCGACTATAACAAGATTTCTTGCGAGACGCTGGCGGCGGGACTGAAAAAAACGAAAGCAAGCCTTGGCAGTGCATTGCGAGGTTGATGCCTGCGCCCAGCAATCAAATCCTCACAACACCCTCATCAGACGAAGTTCTCCGAATCAATCACTGCGATCAGTTTCTAAATTCATATCCGGAATTTTTCGGTCTCTAGCCAATCGATTTCAAGAACTGTTTGAAGTCTATTGGACATTGTTGGAGCCGCGCAGCAGTATGGAAATGCGAGTGCCCCAAAAAACTCATCACGAGCAATTTCGAGTTTTCGCTTGACTTTTCATGTGATTGGGCTAAGTTAGCCCGAGAATTCGCAACCCGACCCGCACGGATTGTGCGGCCGACGAGTTCAGGTCAGACAAGTCGTTCGAATCGTGACGCGGTTCGAGACACTCGATCAACCTATGCAACGTACACCCGGAGTGGCAACACTATGACAAAGAAGACATCCCAATCACACCCAGACCTTTCTATCGAACCGACTCACGATAATCTATTCAAGTTCACCTATCATCGTGAGGACGGGGTGGATGACTTGAGCCGGGAACTGTTCGCTATCGCCTTTGACGATGCCACCAACAACGAGTTTAACTGGCAGACCCTGGAGATGGAACCCAGCTCTCTGATCGATCAAGCCGGGCGCGAGAAGTTCGCCGACTTGATCTTTTCGGTCAACACCAAGGAGGACAACTCCCCCACCAAGTTCATTTTTCTGCTGGAGCACAAAAGCGCTTCGGACTCCAACGCACTGATGCAACTGCTGGGCTATCAGATATCCCTGTATTTACGAGAAGGCAAACCTTGCCGGGTGTTGCCGATGATTATCTACAACGGTAAAAAGCCAAGTTGGTCGGGGCCCTTGGAGTTCCAAAAGAGTTTGCAGCCGGTTTCCGAACATCTGCAGGGTGAATGGGGCGAATATTTTTTGAATTTCAGGTGCAAGATGGTGAATTTGCATGAGGTCATTGCACAAGGGCGCGCCGCCGGCATGGATTCTGAGGTGGTGCTTTACGCGCTGTCGAAGGTGTGGGACGCCGATGAGCGAACATTCGAAAATGTGTTTCGACTGGCAGCAGGATTGAGCGATGAAAAACGGAATCGGCTGCTGCCAATGGTGGTAAACTATTTGCAGTCCCACTTGACACACAACAAGCGCATTAGCTACGAAACCATAGCTCAAATTGAAGAGCAGACACTACCGAAGAGGGAACGATCAATGTTATCTTATTTTGATGAAATTAAAAATGAGGGCTTGGAACAAGGCTTGGAACAAGGGCTGAAAAAAGGCGTGAAAGAGGGCGAGAAAAAAGCTTTGGAAAAAATCACCGGAAATTTGATTCGCGATGGGATGGAAATCCGTAAGATTTGTCAACATACCGGAATGAGTCGTAAACAAGTCGAGCAGATTCAGAACAATCTACAGCGACATTGAATAAGATATCTGATCCAGACTGTATCTCTTGCCGGCTGAGGATTTGCAATCGAATCGATTGAGTAACCAGTACTTGGTGGCGGTGCTCAATTGTGGTCAACTGCGTCTCAATGATCCAGCGACAGGCCGATGCGAGAGTCGGAAGAATTCCCATGATAGCGACGTCAAACCGCTTCGCCTCGTGCAACTTTAAACCGCGCCCTCGAATTTCACTTGAATTTTTGCGGAGATGTATAGTTTCAGACTTCCCGACCTCTATTTCCAATCCGATTTGCTTCAAGTTCACGCATGTTGATAATCTTATTTTCTTTTTTGTGAAAACCGAATGATATTCCCAGTGAATTTCTTTGCAATGCTGGCTAATTTGATATGTCACCTAATTCAGTTCGCAGGATTGCCGACATGCCCTATTGCGTCTCCAACAGCTCGATTCGAAAGTCATCTGCGAAGGATTTCCCAGTACCTGCCTTGCACTTTTCAACGAAAACCGCCCGGCAAACCGCTAGAATGAGACAGATTTAATTGGTCGAGGTCAGGCAGGCTGAAAGTGTTGCAGAATAACATACCCATCCCAGAGTTTCTTGATTCCTGAAAGCAGCTGACGTCTTGACGGAATGAATCCTGCGAGTCGTGCCGCCTGTATGACGTATGGCCGGATGTCAGGTGCTCTGACAGGTGGGAATCTCGAACCAGAGCCGACTGCAATGGCATTCAATTTGAGTAAGTTTTTCCACAATGTTTCGGGGTTGTATATGCAGGCTTGATTAACAAAGCTGTCAGTCAGCGTTCACTCAAGCCGTGATGTTCCACACTGAACGTATTCGGTCTAATGAACTGTAGGTTGCATTCATGTTTTAGAGGGTGGTCAATTCCAACTGAATTCACGCTTTGGTAACATGATCAATGAAAATACAAAGACGCTGCCAAAGCACAAAGAAGACTGTTGCAGCGAGTGCATCAGATGCCACTTCGGCATCAATGGACATCGTTTTGCAGTTTGTTCACTTCATCCAAAGACAATCCGGTAAATTTGCAGATCGTTTTGATGTCAAGACCTTCACGAATCAAATTCAAAGCAATATTTCGTGTCGCATCACTGTAGCCTTGCTCAATTCCCTGTTCCATTCCCTGCTCAATTCCCCGCTCAATTCCCTGTTCCATTCCCTGCTTCATGTATTCCTGCTTTTCCAATTCCGCAAGCGTCATCACCTGTGCCATGATTCTCTTTTCCTCCGCTATCGTTTCCCGTTCAATCTGTTCCAGTCTCTGCCAGTCGTAACTTGATGATATGGACTCCCCCCACTTTACATCGGCGAAGAAATCAACGATGCTGAGTGTATACAAATGCAGTCAAGCAAATGGGAGGAACCCAATTATGGACAGAATGAATAATACAACGATAGGCCTGGATATCGCAAAGAGTGTGTTCCACTATGCGGAACTGAATCGAAATGGAACACTGACGGGCAAAGGCAATCTGAAGCGAAACAGGATGCTGTCACACTTTGCCGGACTGGAACCGACCAAGGTGGTGATGGAAGCGTGTGCAACTTCGCACTACTGGGGACGTCAGCTGCAGGAGTGCAATCATGAGGTGGTACTGCTTCCGGCCCACAAAGTGACGCCCTACGTACAGGGCAATAAAAATGACCAAAATGATGCGCTCGCGATTGCTGAAGCGGCCGGTCGTCCGGGCATCCGCACGGTTGCGGTGAAAACGGTGCAACAGCAGGATCTGATGATGCTGCATGGTCTGCGCCAGCAAGCGGTGCAGCAACGCACACAGAAGCGCAATGCGCTACGTGCGCATTTGTCAGAACGCGGATTGACAAGTGGACGCGGCAAGCGTGCTCTGTATGCTCTAATCGAATCGGTAATCACCGCGGATGAGGACGGCGTGATTGGCACCAGCAGTGAGATCAGCATGTTGTTTGTATCCACTGTGGACGGCGAATACAGGAAGCTTCAAAAGTTGGATCAGGAGGTAGATGGCTACGACACTCAAATCAAGGAGCTGGTGAACGGTTCAGAGCCGATGCGTCGGTTGATGGAGATACCCGGATTCGGACCGATCGTAGCGAGCAGTTTTGTGGCGGCACTCGGTGATGGCCAGGCATTCAAGTGCGGACGGATGGTGTCGGCGTGGCTGGGACTGACTCCGCGCCAGCACAGCACCGGTGGCAGACCGGTTCTGCTCGGCATCTCCAAGCGTGGCAACCGTTATATGCGCACCATGCTGATTCACGGCGCTCGCGCAGTACTGAGGGCAGCAGAGGAGAAGAGCAAAAACGACCCTTTCAGCCGTTGGGCGCAGGAGGTAGCGAAACGCCGTGGGCGCCACAAGGCGACTATCGCAATCGCCAACAAGATGGCACGGATCGGCTGGGTAGTGCTGACCAAAGACGTTCACTATGATCCGAAACTGTTGTGATGGCCTGAACAGACCAAGGTGTGATGATGGTAATCAAAGCATACATTTTTGAGTTCAGATCAGAGCCTGTAAGCCGCAGTGCAACGGAAAAAGCAAACGAAGATATTCAGTCGCGAGACGAGACAGATTAAACCGGAAACCTGCCGAGGGATTGCATAGGTAAGAGAACAGATTGATGACAAAACAGGAGATGCCGACACAGGGAGAACCTGGTATACCCAAAGGTTGTAAGAAACCGATAACTTGATAAGGATCCTGTGTGCGAATTTCATCAAGGCTAGAGGGAAACAGAAAATCCCTCATTTGGAAAGCCGGATATATGACCGCAACCTAAATATGTCATCAATGTGTAATTAAACCTTGCAAAACGGGAGGAGTCCATATATGGATATTTGCGTCGAATATACCGCGTCACAGATCTGATCATTTCAGTGCGTTCCTCATCCGATTCAATCGTCAGACCAATCCGAAACGCCTCTGCCACCCGTTCATCATCCAGTTGCCATATCTTGCTCAGTATATATAAGATCACTCGGCAACTCAAACCACCGGTTCGTTCAAGAACCGCATCATCACGCAGGTTCAACACCAGACAATCGGCACTGACGGCAAACAGATGATTGAGCAACGAGATGGATTCCGGATGCAGTTTCAAAAACACATCCTGAAATCCTGACCCCCCGTTCCACTCGCGTTCGCGACCGTGATAGACAATCGAAGAAATCACCGCACCACAATGTGAACGACGCGCCAGCAGCTGGTATTCAAACAACTGCGACAGGGTTGATTTGTCCTGATGGCTTTTATGTTCCAACAACAGATACACGCGCCCCGTCGAGTGATGCTTGTTGAAGTTCACGGAACACAACAGGTCCGCCTGTCTCTTTCGCCCGCGCGCTTCAGTCAGAGCGGTGGATTCCAGATGAAAACTTGACCAGTCCAACAACACATTCGCGTTTTCTCCAAGCGCAAGCTGAGCCAGTTCGATCGCGTATTTATCTTTGCTGAACCACTCGCAAAAGAACGCATCGTGCGATTGATGCAGGGATTCATCGTTGGCGGCATACATCTCTTCCATCTTGCATCCTCCTGAATGGATGGGGGTTGAACCTGATCGTGTGGATTCAGCGGTTTGCTGGTCGCACAACCACAAAATAGATATGAAATTGAAAGAACTGTCAAGCGATAATCCAGAATTGAACCGGAAGGATTTGTTTTGAGGGGTCCACTCCCGCTTCAAAGAACTGCTGTCAGCAAACCATTCTCAGCAAATTTCTTTGCAATGCTGGCAAGTTTGATAGGCCATCTTGTTCAGTTCACAGCATTGCCGACATGCCCTATTGCGTCTCCAACAGCTCGACTCGAAAGCCATCTGCGAAGATTTTCCCAGTACCTGCCTCGCACTCTTCAACGAAAACCGCCCGGCAAACCGTCAGAATGATGACATATTTGATTGGTCGAGGTCAGGAAGTCTGAGTTTAGCTGCGAAACCATATCTATGGACGGCAGTTGGCTCAATGTTGCGGGGGTTGTGATTCGAGTCATGGCGCGGCGGTACCGGAATCGGAGAATCGATGCAACGCACACCACGAGTCCGGAAGTTGCTGCGTGGCAGTCGCAAAGAGACGGATTGGAGGCAAAGTTGGCTGGCAGTTCACATCCGATGATGCGCGTATCAAACTGAAATGTCTTGATCCGACATTTGACGAATGACAGAACACTAGCTGTGCTGCCAGTTTGCCTTGCGCTTCTCCAAGAACGCAGCCATACCTTCTTTTTGGTCATTGGTGGAAAACATCGAATGAAATGCCCGCCTTTCAAACAGAATACCTTCCGCCAAAGTCGTTTCATAGGCTCGATCGACGGTTTCCGTAACCATAGAAGCTGCAAGTTGTGAAAAATCAGCGATGCCCTGTGCGATTTCCACCGCTCTATCGACCAATTCATCAACAGGCACCACGCGCGATACAAGGCCGGACCGTTCTGCTTCTTCCGCGTCCATTCTACGTCCGGTCAGACACATATCCATCGCTTTTGACTTCCCAACTGCACGAGTCAGTCTCTGCGTACCGCCTGCCCCGGGAATGATGCCCAGAAGAATCTCCGGTTGCCCGAATTGCGCATTGTCCCCGGCAATGATGAAATCGCACATCATCGCAAGTTCGCATCCTCCGCCGAGAGCATACCCCGCAACCGCTGCAATGACCGGTTTGCGGCACTGCGTCACGCGTTCCCAGTTGCGGCTGATGAAATTGCCTTGATAGGCATCGGCAAATGTATTGTTGATCATCTGACTGATGTCAGCGCCAGCGGCAAAAACTTTCTCACTTCCAGTTATTACAATGGCTCCTATTTCGGAATCGCCTTCGAAACTGTCAACGGCACTTCCTATCTCATCCATCACGTCAGAGGACAACGCGTTTAATACTTTTGGGCGATTGATCGTAATTAATCCAACATTGCCTCGAGATTCCGTAATAATGCGTTCATATGCCATGTCCAATGGTGCTCCTTATTCAACGATTGGTAAAATTAAGTGGTGATTGCAATCGCTTTCGCATAATAATCTATGCGACATGTGTTTGACAGCGATTCCACTACTGAACTATTTTATTGAAGTAATGACCAAAATGAAGAATGAATATTCACCGTTGACATTAGAAAAACAATCGAACTGAACCAACACACTATCCGAAGCAGACGCAATTATGAGCAGATATCAAGAAGAATTTAAACAATCCATCCAGCATCCGGACCAATACTGGAGTGAAATTGCAAAAGCCGTTCACTGGGAAAAACCATGGGATAAAGTGCTTGATGACTCCGACAAGCCCTACTACCGTTGGTTCACTGGCGCCGAAGTCAGCACCTGCTACAACGCACTCGATCTACACGTCAAAGAAGGTCGAGGAGAGCAGAATGCAATCATATACGATTCCGCCATGACCGGCGAAATCAGACATTACACCTACCGCCAGCTGACCGAAGAAACCGCTCGATTTGCAGGAGCACTCTCTGCTCTTGGCGTTGAACGAGGGTCACGCGTGGTAATTTACATGCCGATGATACCAGAGACCGTAATCGCCGTTCTCGCCTGCGCGCGACTCGGAGCTGTACACTCGATTGTGTTCGGTGGTTTCGCATCAAACGAACTTGCAGTACGCATTGATGATGCAAAACCGGCCGCCATCGTTACAGCTTCTTGTGGTCTTGAACCAGGCAAAACCATTGAATACAAGCCTTTGGTTGATGCTGCAATCGACCTGTCTACACATAAACCTGCAGCTTGCGTCGTTTATCAGCGTCCGCAGGCAGAAGCAAAATTGACCGCCGGTCGCGATCACGACTGGAATGACGTAATGGCAAATGCAGTGCCCGCAGACTGTGTGACCGTCAAAGCGACCGATCCGCTCTATATCATCTACACTTCCGGTACAACCGGACAACCAAAAGGCGTAGTGCGGGATAACGGCGGTCATATCGTCGCTTTGAAGTGGTCAATGAAAAATATCTATGGTGTTGACCCGGGCGAGGTGTTCTGGGCAGCGTCCGATGTCGGCTGGGTTGTTGGACACTCATATATCATCTACGCACCCTTGTTCGCAGGAAATACTGTGATCCTGTATGAAGGCAAACCTGTCGGCACTCCTGACCCGGGCGCATTTTGGAGAGTGATTTCTGAACACAAGGTTTCGACTCTGTTTACCGCACCCACAGCGTTTCGCGCTATTAAAAAGGAAGATCCCACCGGTGAGTACTTGAAAAAATACGACATGTCCGCTTTCAAAACTCTTTTTCTTGCAGGCGAACGAACCGACCCCGACACCCTGCATTGGGCCGAAGACAAACTTCAGGTTCCGGTGATCGACCATTGGTGGCAAACCGAAACAGGATGGGCGATTTGCGCCAACTCCATCGGTATTGAACACCTTCCGATCAAAGAAGGTTCCCCATCCAAACCGGTGCCTGGTTGGGATCTCAAAGTCGTCGATGATCAAAACCAAGAAATGCCACCCGGCGAAATTGGCTCGCTCGTGGTAAGCCTGCCCTTGCCGCCGGGGAGTTTCCCAACACTTTGGAATGCCAAGCAGAGGTTTTTTGATGTATACCTAGCAGAATTTCCGGGATACTACAAGACGGCCGATGCCGGATTCATTGATGAAGATGGTTATATCTATGTAATGTCTCGAACCGATGACATCATCAATGTCGCAGGACATCGACTCTCTACCGGTGCTATGGAAGAAGTGCTGACATCACATCCCGATGTCGCCGAATGCGCAGTGACTGGTGTAAACGATTCTCTCAAAGGCCAGCTTCCGCTCGGTTTTCTGGTTCTGAATGCTGGCTGCGAACGAGATCATGATCAAATCGTGAAAGAATGCGTACGTTTGGTGCGTGACAAAATTGGCCCGGTAGCGGCTTTCAAGGAAGCGCTTGTAGTCAATCGTCTGCCGAAAACCCGTTCGGGAAAAATTCTGCGCGGAACGATGCAGAAAATTGCTGATGCCGAATCGTGGCAGATGCCAGCTACAATTGATGACCCAGTGATACTGGACGAGATCACCGATTCGCTGAAATCAATTGGCTACGCAAAGTCTTGATCCCGTTTACTGGACAGAATCGCCAATAAACCTGCACAAGACAGTCCAATGAAATTTCCGGATTACTCAAGTTCTGACTGGCAACAGCGGGCGCAAGCGGAGTTGAAGGGCCGAAGCCCGGACGAGCTTGTATGGAAAACGCCCGAAGGCATTGACGTCAAACCGGTCTATACGGCAGATGATCTTGCTGATATGGAACATTGTTCTACGTGGCCGGGACTTCCTCCATACCTGCGCGGACCTCGGGCAACCATGTATGCAGGAAGACCCTGGACGCTGAGGCAATACGCGGGGTTCTCCACCGCAGAGGAATCCAACCGGTTCTATCTTGACAATCTTCGCTCCGGCCAAACTGGCCTGTCTGTCGCTTTCGATCTGCCCACACACAGAGGCTACGACTCCGATCACAAGCGCGTAGTCGGAGACGTTGGCAAGGCCGGTGTGGCAATCGACAGTGTGGAAGACATGAAAATCCTGTTCAATAAGATACCGTTGGACAAAATTTCGGTGTCCATGACCATGAATGGCGCAGTCCTGCCGGTACTTGCGATGTTTATCGTTGCCGCGGAAGAACAGGGTGTTGTACAGAATGCGCTCTCAGGAACGTTGCAAAATGATATTTTGAAAGAATTCATGGTGCGTAATACCTACATTTATCCACCCCAACCTTCCATGCGGATCGTAGCAGACATCATTCGGCACACCGCTGAACGGATGCCTCGCTTCAATCCGATTTCCATTTCCGGATATCACATGCAGGAAGCCGGTGCCACCTGCGTTCAGGAACTCGCATATACCATCGCAGATGGCATCGAATACGTCCGCGCCGCCTTGTCGACCGGCATGGCTGTTGACGATTTTGCACCTAGACTGTCATTCTTTTTCTGTATCGGCATGAATCTTTTCATGGAAGTCGCCAAGCTTCGTGCTGCCAGATTTCTTTGGGCCGATTTGATGCAATCCCTGTTCAGTCCAGAAAATCCGGCTTCTCTGATGCTTCGAACCCATTGTCAGACTTCAGGCGTGAGCCTGACAAGTCAGTCTCCCTACAACAACATTGTCCGAACAACGGTAGAAGCACTTGCGGCAATCCTCGGCGGCACACAATCGCTGCACACCAATTCGTTTGATGAGGCACTTGCCCTGCCGAGCGAGTTTTCGGCAAAAATTGCACGTGACACGCAATTGATTCTGAGGGAAGAGTCTGGCCTAGCGAAAGTCGTTGACCCACTGGCGGGTTCCTATTACGTGGAAAGTCTGACTGCATCCTTGATTGCAGAAGGCAAAAAATTAATTGACGAAGTGGAATCACTCGGCGGAATGACGAAAGCTGTCGAAGCAGGAATGCCCAAAAAACGCATCGAAGAATCGGCAGCTCGCCGACAGGCGAGGCTGGACATGGGCGAGGAAGTCATCGTTGGCATCAATCGCTTCGCGAGTGATGGCGAAGACGAAGTCGATCTGCTGGAAGTCGACAATCAGGCCGTACGCCAGAGCCAGGTTGAACGTCTGCGTCAGGTTCAACAAAGCCGGGATGAAATTCGCTGTCAGAACACACTCGAAAAGCTGCGATGCCGGGCCGAATCCGGCGAATGGGGACTGCTCCAGCTTTCGATTGAAGCGGCCCGTGAGCGCGCCACAGTTGGTGAAATTACCGATAGCCTACGCCAAGTGTTCGGACAGCATCGCGCGCTGCCGCAGGCCGTCAGCGGCGTGTACCGAACGGAAATCAGTAATTTGGACGAAGTAACTGCCATCCGGCAAAAAGTCGATTCGTTTGTGGATGTTCACCATCGCCGCCCACGGGCACTGATCGCAAAACTCGGTCAGGACGGTCACGATCGCGGAGCAAAAGTGATCGCCACAGCTTATGCTGACTTTGGATTTGAAGTCGATATCGGTGCGTTGTTTCAAACCCCCGCCGAAGTGGTTCGACAAGCCGTCGACAACGACGTTCATCTGGTCGGCATTTCAACACAGGCAGGCGGACACAAAACGCTGGTACCTGAGGTGATTGAAGGATTGCGGAAAGAAGGTGCTGACAACATTGTTGTAATTTGCGGCGGCGTGGTTCCGCCTGCAGATGTAAAAATTCTTCAGAGCCTCGGTGTCGCAGCCGTATACGGACCCGGCACACGCATTTTGGATACAATTCCTGAAGTTCTGGGGATGATCGAACAGAGTTTGCAAACGATATAGCGGATCGCACAGAAGGCATTCATGCAGGACATCATCAACAAGCTTGAAGAAAAACGCCAGGCTGCACGGCTTGGTGGCGGACAAAAACGAATAGACGCCCAACATGGAAAAGGCCGTCTGACCGCCCGCGAACGAATCGACCTGCTGCTCGACAAAGACAGCTTTGAAGAGTGGGACATGTTCGTCGAGCATCGCAGTTCCGATTTTGGCATGGCGGACAACAAAATTCCCGGGGATGGTGTAGTTACCGGCTACGGCACAATTCACGGCCGCCTTGTGTTCATTTTCAGTCAGGACTTTACAGTGTATGGAGGTTCGCTCTCAGAAGCTCACGCTGAAAAAATCGGCAAAGTGATGGATCAGGCTATGAAAGTTGGAACGCCGGTCATTGGAATCAATGACTCCGGCGGCGCCCGTATTCAGGAGGGCGTTGCTTCGCTGGGTGGATATGCAGACATTTTTGAGCGGAATGTCCTAGCCTCCGGTGTAATCCCTCAGATTTCGGTCATTATGGGGCCCTGTGCTGGGGGAGCGGTTTACTCCCCCGCAATCACCGACTTCATATTTATGGTGAGAGACAGTTCCTATATGTTTGTAACCGGTCCCGATGTTACCAAGACCGTTACTCATGAAGAGGTGTCTGCGGAGCAGCTCGGCGGTGCCTCTGCGCACACGATACAATCCGGCGTTGCGGACGGAGCCTTCGAGAATGATGTCGAAGCTTGCATGATGCTGAGAACGTTCTTCGATTTTCTACCTGTCAACAATCGCAGTTCAGTGCCAATGCGGATGACCAGCGACCCGCGTGAACGGGAAGATCTTTCATTGGACACTCTGGTTCCCGATGACCCGAATCAGCCGTACGATATCAAGGAGCTGATTCTGAAAGTTGTCGATGATGACTATATTTTCGAGCTCAAACCTGATCATGCCCAAAACATCGTGATAGGGTTTGCCCGCATGGAAGGAGCAACTGTCGGGATTGTTGCAAATCAACCGATGGTACTGGCAGGATGCTTGGACATTCATTCTTCCATCAAAGCGGCAAGATTTGTCCGCTTTTGCGATGCATTCGGAATTCCGATACTTACCTTTGTCGATGTACCGGGATTCATGCCAGGCACCGCCCAGGAGCACGGCGGAATCATCAGGCACGGAGCAAAACTTCTGTATGCCTACGCGGAAGCAACGATTCCGAAAGTGACGGTCATTACGCGCAAGGCATACGGCGGTGCGTATGACGTTATGAGTTCCAAACACCTTCGAGGAGATGTAAACCTCGCTTGGCCAAGTGCACAGATTGCGGTAATGGGACCCAAAGGTGCCGTAGAGATCATTTTCCGGGCAGAACTGGGGGATGAGGAAAAAATTGCGGCAAGAACTGAAGAATATCGACAAAAATTCTCCAATCCGTTCGTCGCCGCCAGCCGCGGATTCATTGATGATGTGATCATGCCGCATACGACAAGAGAGCGCATTTGTCGTTCGCTTGAAATGTTGCGGGATAAAAAATTGGAAAACCCCTGGCGCAAGCACGGCAATATTCCGTTGTAGCGCATCTCCAGTCTCCATGTTTGACAAAATACTGATTGCGAATCGAGGGGAAATAGCCTGCCGCATCATGCGTACGGCAAAGCGCATGGGTATTGCAACTGTCGCCGTATATTCCGACGCGGACCGCTATGCACTTCACGTTGAGTACGCCGATGAATCTGTTGGTATCGGCCCCGCACTCGCCGCTCAGAGCTACTTGAATGTTGATGCGATTATTGACGCCTGCAAGGAGACGGGAGCAAAGGCGGTGCATCCAGGTTATGGATTTCTGTCAGAGGATACGAACTTCGGAAAAAAGCTGAATGAGGCCAATATTGTGTTTATTGGACCCGGACCGGCAGCGATTGAAGCGATGGGCGATAAAATCACTTCAAAAAAAATCGCGCGGGAAGCTGGAGTGAGTGTTATTCCTGGTTTTGATGACGTCATTCAAAATCCTGACCATGCAGTGGAGTTGGCCAAGAAAGTTGGCTATCCTGTCATGTTGAAGCCGACTTCAGCAGGCGGCGGCAAAGGAATGCGACTGGCCTACGATGACGATGAGTGCAGGGAAGGCTTCGTACGTTCTGCAAGCGAGGCGAAGACGCACTTTGGCGACGACCGGGTATTCGTCGAGAAATATATCGAGAATCCCAGGCACATTGAGATACAGGTGCTTGCCGACAAACACGGCAATGTCATTCATCTAGGGGAAAGAGAATGCTCATTGCAGCGACGGCACCAAAAAGTAATCGAAGAAGCGCCTTCTCCCTTCCTGAATGACGAGACGAGAGCTGAAATTTCGAGTCAGGCAGTTGCACTTGCGCGAGCAGTCGACTACATCTCCGCAGGTACTGTTGAATTTGTGGTCGATGCCGAGCAGAAATTCTATTTTTTAGAAATGAACACCCGCCTCCAGGTGGAACACCCGGTGACCGAATTTGTGACAGGAATTGACCTGGTCGAGTGGATGATTCGAGTCGCGGCAAATCAGAAGCTCGGTTTTACGCAAGAGGACATATCAACCTCGGGCTGGGCGGTCGAAGCGCGCATCTATGCAGAAGATCCGGCGCGTAACTTTTTACCTTCGACCGGAAGGTTGGTCCGCTGTCGCCCGCCCCAAGAGTCGGAACGGGTACGCGTCGATACAGGAGTATTTGAAGGTGCAGAGGTTTCCGTCTATTACGACCCGATGATTGCCAAGCTGATCGTACATGGCAACTCGCGGGAACAGGCATTCGCTCGCCTGGCAAATTCGCTTGATGAATATCACATAGCAGGGATAGCCAGCAACCTGCCTTTTCTGCAGGCCCTGGCACGCAATGATGCCGTTTTAAAAGGCGACATGAGTACGCGATTCATCGAACAGGAATATCCAGATGGCTACAACTGTGAAACAGTTTCCAGCACAAAGATTGAATTAGCCGCAGTCATTGCGACTATCGCACACTATTTAAACGAATTGCAGTCGGCAACTATAGGAGAACAACTGAATGCCCGCAACTGGGAGGCAACAACGGAATGGGTTGCAGCGACTGGCGATGATTGCTACAAACTGACAATCGAACAAACAAATTTCGGTCATCGACTGAAATCGGAAAGCGGGAAATCATACGAAATCGAACACACATGGCAGCCCGGACAACGTCGATTCCGCTTTTCTCTAACAGGTAATTCCTACTGCGTGCAAGTTGTCCGAAAAGGAATATCATTCCAAATTGACTATTTCGGGCACCGGTCCGTGTTCAGGGTATTAACACCAATGGCAGCTCGTTACAACCGACACATGCTGAAGAAAACGAATCTGCAAGTGTCGCCATTTCTGAAGTCTCCGATGCCCGGACTGCTGGTCGAAATCAGCGTTGAAGAAGGGCAGGAAGTCAAATCCGGCGATCCAATTGCAATTGTTGAAGCCATGAAAATGGAGAATACTCTTCGAGCTGAAAGAGATGGCACCATAGCCAAAATTCTTGCCAAGACTGGAGACAGCCTAGCGGCGGATCAGCCAATTCTGGAATATCAACAGGACTGCAAATGATTGGTAGATTGAATCATGTTGCAATTGCAGTTCCCGACCTTGAAGAGGCGAGTGAACTCTATCGAATGGTATTGGGAGCGGAAGTATCGGAACCTGTGCCGTTGCCAGAACACGGAGTTACCACAGTATTTGTCAATCTTCTGAATACCAAAATTGAATTGCTGCATCCTTTGGGAGCTCAATCGCCGATCTGTCGGTTTCTTGAAAAGAATACATCCGGCGGCATTCATCACATCTGTTATGAAGTCGATGATATTGAAGAAGCCCGCGAGCAACTGAAAATGAAAGGAATACGTATTCTCGGAGATGGAGAACCAAAAATTGGCGCACACGGAAAGCCGGTTCTGTTTCTACACCCGAAAGATTTCGCAGGCACTCTGATTGAAATCGAACAAATCTAGAAATTTGGATTCTTGCATAGTTTGCAGATTGAAATCAAATCCCTGATTGCTTGCAAGCTCTCAAGAACTCACAATGTAACGTTTCCCCAATTCAGAATCATTCATCTGGCGTTTATTGGCACACTTTACTCAGTGTGCTTTCAAGGGTGTTCAAATTAATGACTGAATGATATTCAGGTCTGGGTTTGCTCCGTCGGTATGCGCGTGCTACTGCGGCAGCTAAATTCGGCCGTTTTTCTGCAGGACTATTTCCGCTACCTAACCCACCGCCGAACTCGATGACCCTATCGACACCTATGTCCGCAATTGCCATTAAACTTGCATACCATCGAACCGGTTTAAACAGTTGCAAGTACAGATTAGACCGTATCATATCTACATTAGACTCATGAAAACCGCCAGTTACATTCGCTGCAACGGGAATTTTCGGTAGTTCGATGTCTGCCTCATTCAGAACTGCTTCAAACTTTTCCGCTGCTGGCAGCATTTGCGAAGTATGAAATGCGCCCTCTGTCTTCAATCTCGTCCCTGTCTTGCCTGGAAACACCTTTTCAATTTCAGAAACCAGGTGGTCAAGATCCGCCGGCCAGCCGCCAACAACCGTTTGCTCAGGTAAATTGCACGCTGCAATTTCACAAAGACTGGATTCAATTAGTGGATTCAGTTGATCTTCTGAGAGTGGGAGTGCAAGCATTTCACCTCCACCAAATTCTCCCATATATTCTCCGCGAGTGGAAACCAGACTCAATGCAGATTCAAAGTCAAGCGAGTTGGCAGCAACGAGTGCGCCATATTCGCCAAGACTGTGCCCACAAGCGAATGACGGCAGTACTTTATTTTCGGATTGCTGTAGAAAGACCTGCATGCACGCGTACGAATGTGTAAGCAGAACCGGTTGCGTATATCTAGTTTGGTTGATATTGTTGCCTGTTTCAACGCTTGAAAGCGCAATCATGTCATAGCCCAAAACAGAACTCGCTAGTTCGTATGCTTCCTTCGCAACCTGAAAAGCCTGAATCAGATCACTACCAATGCCAGTGTATTGTGCACCTTGACCTGGAAATATAAAGAGAATTTTCGACATTTGCATTTGGATATCTGTCAAATGTATTGTGGATACAGAAAAGAGGAATTACATACATTCCTCACCATTAATTTAGGGCGTCCCCTTGATGTATTTCGTGTGTTACGAAATTTGAAAGAGGCAGAAGTGAGTATATCCACACGGACAACCGGCTGAAGAAATCGTCCGTCATTCAGTCAGTATTGCCGACTCCAGTTCTTCTAACAATTTTATATGCGTCGTGCTTGGAAACGGAGCTTCGCTGAAGTACCACTCCTCATCAAATGAAACACCGATTCTCCTTTCCATTAAGAACGGAATTGAACTGAGTTTGCCAAATTTCGATCCATCCACTCCCATTCCAATTCGAATCAGATCTACTGGCATTGAAAAATCTGTATGCATCTCTAGTGCAGTGGACAGAGCGTTAGAGAACTTGTCAAACCCTTTTATTATTTGGGATAGCGGTTGATCAAATTTAACTGTGATATGACTACGGTAAATTTTCATCGGCTCATGGACGAATGGCCTGAACTCTAACTCCTCTCGTGCCCAGTTCATTAAGTCTTCAAAAAACAACTCTGATGTATCTGTATTACAACTACTGATGCTAATTCCATCGTTGTAGACAGTAAACTCATTTATTGTGAAGTTCTCGTTTCCGCAGACAAACGTGCCGCCCGTGAATTGATAGCCCTCTTGGTCAAGTTTGGAAATTGGCTTGGCCAGATCGGGGGCGTGTAAAAAACGATAGCGATCACGGACTGAACAAACAACTTCATGAATTGGTAATCCTCGTGTCGGTTGAACCTCCTCGGGTGGAAACAATATAATGATGCTACCACGACCATACCCTACAATTTTCATGCGACTACTCCTATTTCCTGGCGCGTTCCGATGTCGTCGAAATTCGGCGGCGTGTTGCTGTTAGATGTGCTGGAAAAAACTGTGCGGGATTCGAAAAATCGAACCAAATCTTCAGCACTTCCGCTTTGCCAATTTTTTTGCAAATTCACTCTATCTCTCGGAAATTGAGGCATTTTATTGTTGTTGCTGAATTCTGCAATTCGGCGCTTCAGGCCATCCGAGAATTCACGTTGATTCGTGCTGTTAGTCCACCGTTCATACGTTTCGGAGAATGATTCAACCGATAGAGCACTTGGCCTTACATCGCTGTGCTGAGAAAGGAAATCTTCATAAGATGCAAACTTCACAACGAGTGCAACGTCCATCGCAGTTGCAAGGTCAATAAGTGTTTGAACACTCATGCGCCCATAGTCTGTATTTTCAAGTCTGGAAATCGCACTCTGATGTGTACCAGTTTTTTCAGCCAAATCGGATTGCGATAGATTGTTGCTCTCCCGCAACTCGCGGACCTGCAGTGCAATATACGTTCGTATACGTCCCGACATATACGATTTCCTGTAGTTTTCTGACTTAAATCGTTCCAACTTAACTGGGTCTATCACAACTTTTCACCTTAGAAATATTTTGTTCCGCCTCTTTCAAGCGTTTGCGCGCTGTTTTAATCGCATTATGCGGCTGATATCTTTTTTGTTTATGATGGCATATTAGAAGTACCGTAAATGCTTTTCTTTCCCCTTTTGGACCGAAATACCCAAGAATTCGCCATTCAACATTGCCCCTTACACGAATTTCGATCAGTGACTCTCGAAGATGCCTTACCCAAGGCATTCTCCACTGATGAGGCTCACGCTGTTCAAGTATTTCCACACAGCATCACAATATTGTTATAACACGATTCATCAGATACAATCAAACTGAAATTTGGTAGTGACTGGCTCCAAATAATTCATCAATACCAAAAAATCAGACATATCATCATTTCAATCCACCCCTACCAATTGATCATAATCTCGTGAAAATATGTCTATAAGATCAGGAAGGCTTTGAATTTGTAATGCAAATGACTTAGGTTCATTGGCTCTTGAGAATATGTTCAGTCGATCTGTCTTTCAATTATCCGCCCGTTAAACTCCTAAGGGCAACATCTCAATCATAACGATGTTGCTCTCCTTTTCTGGTCGCAAAATAACACAAAGCGCTGTTTCGCCGACCATAAAAATCAAATATTCGACTGACCACAGAACAGGTTGTCTTGTTTCCGATTCCTTCTTACTACAATAACATACCATCCCTAACGTCAAAGTTAGAGTAATTGGGAAGGTCTATCTACTCAAACGAACAACTGCACATTCAGAATTTGTGGCGCCGTCCAATCACAGTGATTGAACTTTCTCCCGCAGCACAAATTTTTGGATCTTGCCGGTTGATGTCTTCGGTAATGGGCCGAAAACAACTAATTTCGGAATCTTGTAACCAGCCAGATTCTCCCTGCACCAGGATACAACTTCATCTTCAGTCAGCGTTTGCTCGTGACCAGGTGCCGGTGTAACAAATGCACAAGGGGTTTCACCCCATTTTTCGTCCGGCCGTGCTACGACCGCTGCCTCCATAACGCCCGGGTGTCGATATAAGACATCTTCCACCTCCAGACTCGATATGTTTTCTCCACCGGAAATTATGATGTCTTTGGAACGATCTCGTACCTCAATATAGCCGTCAGGATGCGTAACTCCTAAATCACCGGTGTGATACCAATCACCCACAAAAGCTTCGTCCGTTGCTTGCGGGTTTTTCAGGTATCCGCGCATGACGGTATTGCCGCGAATCATCAGTTCTCCCATGGTAACCCCGTCATTTGGTGTAGGTTCCATCGTATCGGGGTCAATCACCTTTACATCCTCCAGAGTCGGATAGTACACCCCCTGGCGTGCCATTACTGACGCCCGCTGCCCTAAATCATAGTCATCCCATGCTGTTTGCCATGCACAGACCGTTGCGGGACCGTATGTTTCCGTAAGGCCGTAAAGATGTGTGACTCGAAATCCCATTTTTTCCATTTCCGCGATCACTTGACTCGGTGGTGCAGCACCGCCAGTGGCAACTTCGACTGTTTGATCAAATTTGATCTTGAGTACCTCTGGTGCGTGAACAAGCATGTTCAAAACAATCGGAGCCCCACACAAGTGTGTGATCCCATTGTCCCGAATCGATGGAAATATTGCTGTCGGATCCACTTTTCGCAAGCATACGTGAGTACCAGATACTGCGGTCACCGCCCACGTAAACGTCCACCCATTACAATGGAACATGGGCAATGTCCAAAGATAAACGCTATTGCTGTCAAGTTGAAATACCAGAGAATTGCCAAGCGCGTTGATATAGGCTCCACGATGATGGAACACCACACCTTTGGGGTTGCCAGTCGTCCCGGATGTGTAATTCAAACAGATTGCCTGCCATTCATCTTCCGGTACGAGCCACTGATAATTTTCATCCCCTTCCTGCAGAAGGGATTCGTAATCTTTTTCTCCGATGAGGTCACCGGAATCTGCTAAAGAATCGTCAACATCAATTACCGGCAAACTGAAACCATAGAGTTCGAGCGCTTCCTTGATTACCGGAGAAAACTCTCGATCCGTGAGGAGGATTTTCGCTTCTCCATGCCCTAGAACAAAAGCGATGGTGGCTGGATCAAGGCGATAGTTCAAGGCATTCAAAACTGCACCACACATGGGCACTCCGTAATGAACCTCAAGCATGGCCGGCGTGTTGGGCAACATCACAGCCACTGTGTCTCCAACACCAATTCCCCTTTTGCTGAGAGCGCTTCCTAGCTGTCTGCATCGACCGTAGAATTCCTGATATGTATAGGTATTGTCACCATGGATGATAGCGACCTTGTTTGGGAATACTCTGGTCGACCGCTCCAGAAAACTCACTGGAGTCAGCGGGTGAAAATTCGCCGGATTCTTGTCTAGGGCTTGCTCATAGATGTTCACTTCAATACACCCCCTTATGCATTGCCGCTTGGAATTGTACTTGGAATTGGCAAATTCCAATCCTCTGTTAGTTTGTAATCAATATAGACATGAACCGTCCGCATATTGCTGATGAATGAATATCACTGTAAACTAATGGCTCTGAATCCTAAAGAATTATGACAGTGCCCAGATTCAACCTAAGCCGACGAGAATTTATCCAGCGTTCTGTTTCTACGATCGCAATTTTTGCAACACCAGGGCAATTTTTGCACGCCGAAGGACATCCCTCGCGACTTGTCGCAGCTCCGGCAATGGCCAAGCTTGTTCTGGACCTAGGACCTGAGACTGCTGTATGGGCATTCAATCAACAAGTCCCCGGGCCGCTGCTTCGATATCGGCAAGGAGACAAACTGAGCCTTGAAGTTGAAAATCAACTGAAGGTGCCGACAACAATTCATTGGCATGGTTTGCGTGTACCTGTCGAAATGGATGGAGTTCCCTTTCTGAGCCAAAAACCCATTGAACCCGGCGCTACCTATCACTATGAATTCAAGCTTCATGATGCGGGCACGTTCTGGTACCACCCGCATGTAGACAGCTCGCAGCAAGTCGGCAGAGGTTTGCGCGGTGCACTAATTGTCGATGAGCTGCAAAGTCCGCAGGTTGACCGAGATGTGCTTTGGGTGCTGGACGACTGGAGATTGAACCAAGATGCGCAAATCGTATCTTTTTCCGACAACATGCGAGATGCCAGTCACAATGGAAGAATCGGAAATGTCGTTACCGTTAACGGAAATATTGGCGAAGAGTTCTCTGCGCACGCAGGGGAACGTCTGCGTCTTCGATTGGTAAATGTAGCCAATTCTCGAACTTTCGCCCTAACCTTTCAGGATTTGAATCCTTGGATCATCGCTCTTGATGGACACCCGATCGAACCAAAGTCTGTTCAGAACGATCGTATTGTGCTCGGTGCTGGACAGCGCACCGACCTGATTGTAGATATGACCGGCAAAGCAGGTGAGATTTCTTCCGTCGTGGACAGTGCCCTTGGAAGTGACTTTGCTTACGAACTTATGCGACTGGTACGAAACTCTGACAGCTCTTTGCCACTTCATAGCCAGTCTGCGCCACTTGCTCTGCTCCCAAACCCTGTATCCAGGCCTGATATTGCAAATGCTGAACGACATCAAATTGTATTTGAAGGAGGTGCAATGGGGGGAATGTCCGGCGCCTACTTGAACGGTGAGTTCAAAACCATGAGAAACTTGGCAGAACTAGGCAAATTGTGGGCAATCAATGGAAAAATACCCGGCAATGTACATACCGAACCACCTTTGCTCACATTGGAATTGGGTAAATCATACATTCTTGAACTAATCAACCGCACCGCCTTTGAACACCCGATTCACTTGCATGGACACAGTTTTCAGGTAATTCGCAACAATGGAAGGCAACTGAGAAACCCGCCGATTCGAGATACTGTTCTGCTTCAACCGGATGACAACCAGGAAATCGCGTTTGTTGCTGATAATCCGGGACAATGGATGTTTCACTGTCACATTCTCGAACACCAGAATACCGGAATGACATCTGTAATTGCCGTTACATAGCCAAACCGCTGCAGCCAATAGCTGCAGAAAAAAAGGTCTGCTATTTTGCAATAGCAGACCAACTCAATAGAAGGAGGAGTTAAGTGATATGGAATCGTTAATTTCGTCCGCTTAATTAGACTTTTTCTTTGCAGCAGCAGTGACGATTGGCTGTTTGGCAGTTTCGGTAAACTTCTGCCACAGTGACAGGTAAGCACTATAAGCTTCATTACCAAATTCGATTGCGGAACGCGTAGCCTTTTGGGTCTGTTCAATGGCAATACTGTTCCAGTTTTCCTGGGTAGCGACATAGTCATCAAAACTCTTGATTTTCAGCCACTCTCCAGTCTGTTCAGAAGCGTTCTGAACAAGCTGCTGTGCTGACTCGACCCCGAATTCTACTGACTTGTTGAAAAGTTTGGTGTTCACATTAATCGCTTCGTTAGCGAGGTTTGCAAAGTTGTTCTGCATGTTGATTTCTCCAATAAATTTACTTTGTTGCAGTGCAATATAGCATCATTATTGACTCTGTCAACCCCTTTTGGAAAAATATTTTTAATTATTTCTTGGGTAATTGCACTTTTTTGAAACTCATTTTTCTTGATATTATCAATTATATTTAGTTAAAACAATCATTTATTGTAATTTAGTAAATGGTAATCTACGAATAGAAAATATTTCGAACTTCTGATCAGGAATTTCTTGTGAAATGTGATGATCGTTTACTTGGTAGACATTATATTGCATTGCACATATAGAAAGAGGATTGTTTGTTGCTTGCACCCTCCCCTATAGCCGGGATGTAGGCAGTTTGATCAATTTATGACTCCTGGAATGATGGTGCTAGGAACATGTAGTGCAATTTAGGAACAGGCTATGCCACAGTGTACGAAACAGACTGTGAAGTGACTGGCTCCAACAACTCATAAACAGATAACTCCGACAGGCTCATGCGATTCGGAATTCAAAGATGTGCTTGCCGGAGGTTTGCAACAGTATCGATAATCAGAGGGGTAATTTTGGTTTTTTAGTTTTGTCATATAATTTAGATGCATACGCTACTTTTGTCGATTGCTTGAATTGACTGCGCATGCGTATCAGTCAAAGATGTATTGAAATTACGGAATCTGTTTCAAATTAGGGAATTCCAACTATGATGATCGGATTCGCATCTCGAATTGCAATTGTGCTCGCTGTCATTCTGGGAGCCGGCGCTGCGATGACTGGTGTACTGAGTATTCATAAGTTTGAACGCACCTTCGCTGATTTTCTCACTTCTCGATTTCAGTTTGTTGTAAACGATGTTCGTCAACGCATTGAAACACAGTTGGACCTGGGACTGGCACTGGTTAGCCTGGAAAACATTACCGAAGAGATGGAAGCATATCTTCGTAGTGACGAACAAATCCTTTCCATTGAAGTGTTTGACGAAACTGGAACCGTGCTATTCAGTACCGACCCGAGTTTTGTTGGTGATCTTGTATCAGAAGACTGGGTCATAACGTGGCGCTCCAATCGCAACAAGGCTTTATGGTCTGCTTTGGAAAGTGATGCAGGCGTCGTCGGAGTACCACTACGCAACAACTTGAGTCAGGATGTGGGCTCACTGGCATTACGTTATTCCCGGGAATTTCTTGATCGCAGCGTTTCCGAACAGATTGAACGTTTGTTGCTAGTTGGTGTCGCAGTTGGAATCGTCATCGTATTGCTCAGTTTCTTTGGCTGTTCAGCACTGCTACGCGGCGCAAGCCAAGACCTGAAAATTATGGGCAGTGCTATGGAGGACATCACGAAACGAAAAAAGGATAGCACTGTGTTGCAAAAGACGCTAGCCAGACATCCGGAGTTTGCAGCCTTTTCTGATTCCGTACTAGGCGCTCAAGATACTCTTGATTCCGCTACCAAAGAAATTCATCAACTGGATGAAGAAACAATTTGAAACCAACCCCGCAAATTCCAAAATTTGACTCCACTCCGGAGTTTCAGTTTCTCAGTCAACCGCGCGGGCTCCTAACACGTCTAGTCCTGCTGTCCATCGCGGTACTGCTGGCCGGCCAGATTGCAATAGCCTGGTTTGCGTTGATCGGATTTGAACGCAAACTTGAGCCTCAGTTGAATCAGAAAGCCAATGCCGTAGGCTATGCCATATCCTCTCAGCTGTCATTTGCCGTCGGCGATCTTAGAATTCCATCTGAAAATCTCGTTGGCGTCAACCCTTACTTTGACAACATTCTCGCATCCAATAAAGACATCAAATACCTGTCACTTGTTGATACCTCCGGAAACGTGCTTTTCCTTCGAGGCATCTTGCCGGAAACTATGAATCAGATACTGGCTGGGCTCTCGAATCATATGGGCGGCTCGAATTTCGAAGTCGATATCGAAGGTCATGTTGATGGATCCTTTCCGATTTACGGAATTGAAGACTTGTCCAGCATACTTCACGTTGGTGTGAGTAGCGAACATGTGGTAAGCCAGTTGTCGGAAATTCTCTATGAGATTATTACCGTGATCATAATTTCATGGCTCGTAACCTTGGAATTCCTGAGATTCTTTATGAGCTCTAACGTATCCGAACCATTAGAACATATTCGAAGAGTTCTGTCAGAAGGTGCAAATGGCATCTTTGCAAATCGCCTCGTCGCGAGAACCCGAGACGAGGTAGGTCTACTGATTGCCAGTTTTAATCGAATTTTACGCGACCTGCACAGCCGCTATAACGACTTTGTCTTCGATGCACGCGAACTGACGGACGCACAAATTGACCCAACTATAGCACACAAGATTTCCAATGTACACAAAGAAGTCAACGAGCGCTATCTATTCTCTGGCGGCCGGGAAGTACGTTCAAGAAGTGCCAAGCAGATTCGAGCACCGCTGTTTCTATTCATATTTTCCGAAGAACTATCGCGCTCGTTTCTGCCCTTGTTCGTTTCTCGATATGCACCGACTGACATGGCCATTCCGTACGATGTACTAGTCGGATTGCCGATTACTCTCTTTATGCTGGCAGCCATGATCGTAACACCCTTCGGAGGAGGGTTCGTCGACCGCTACGGCGTTCGTCGCGTATTCCTGGTCGGAATTGCAGCGGCAATATTAGGATTTGTCGGAAATTTCTTCACCCAAAGCTATATTGACCTGGTTGTGTATAGAATCATAACTGGAATTGGCTATGGTCTGGTCTTCATTGCTTCGGAAGGCTGGGTTACACAGAACTCCCAAAGAGGCAATCGCGCCAAAAGCACTGGTGTATTTGTGGGTGCTGTATTCGTCGGCATTACCTGCGGGCCTCCTATCGGCGGAATTTTCGCGGACCGAATCGGTTTTGAAGCGACTTTTCTCATTTCCGCAATGCTGGCGATTGTTTCAGGGTATATCGTCTATCTAGTATTCCGCAATACCGAGTTGCCGGACAAATCAGAGTCCTCCCAACTCATTCTGGGTATGCGTGATTGGTTTACACTATTGAAAGACGTACGTTTTATAGCGGTACTACTATTTGCTGCGATACCCGGGAAAATGATGGTGGCAGGATTCATTGCCTATCTGGTACCGTTGTACCTGAACGAACTCGGGCACAATCAGTCTTCCATCGGGCGAATCATTATGTTGTATGGCATCACAACAATCGTTTTTGTGACTCTTGCCGCACGTTTCGCTGACCGCTCTGGAAAGTATAGTTATGTCGTTGCCATGGGTGGCACAATTGCCGGACTCGGATGTATCGTAAGTCTGTTTACCGATAGCGTCGGCAGTGCCTCCAATGCTGTACTGATCGCGATTCTCACTCTCGGTCTTGGGCATGCACTGACTCTAACTTCACAGAACGCCATCATACAACAGGTCGCTCAACGCTATCAAGAAACCATGGGCACAGCCTCGGTAATTAGCGCATACCGACTGGTAGAGCGCCTTGGTATGGTCATCGGACCGTTGATCGCGGTGGCACTGATTAGCGCTTTCGACTATAGAGGCGCTATTGCCGGTTTCGGTTGCATACTGTTAGGCTTGATTGCTCTGTTTTTGATCGTCATGGTTCTGCCGGCAAATAAGCAGCTGTTACAGGAGACTGGTGTTGCAAAAACTTAAGATTCTCAGTTTGCCCAAGTCGATTCTGGTGTTATGCATTGCCATGGTCATGTTACCGTCTTCAGGGCCTGCGCAAACTGTAGTGGACGAATCTACCCCTACCGAGCCATTCCGAATTTTTGCCGTTTTATGGCGTGGAGAAACCGAAGTTGAGGCTGGATTTCGTGACTATTTCAATCAGCGCGGCATCCCTTATGAAATGACGGTGCGCAGCCTGGACCTGGACCGCGGTAATGCACCTCCTATCGTAGAAGAAATCAAACGGATGCGGCCCGATCTTATCTACACTTGGGGGACCGGCACAACACGCAGCATCGTCGGTACAGTCGAAACGGAAGAGCCAGAGAAGTTTATCCGAGATATTCCAAGCATCTTCGTTCTTGTAGCCTACCCGAAAAGCGCAAATATCATTGAATCTTTTGAGCAGACAGGCAGACCGGTTACCGGAGTTTCGTTTCTGGCATCCATTGAGGCTCAAATGAATACCATACTTGCTTATCGCCCGTTCAAAAAAATTGCGGTAATTTATGACAAGACGTCAAGCAATTCCCGAATCAACGTCGCATCCTTAGAGGAAACCGTACCCAAATTTGGACTGGAACTGTTAGTTTTGCCAGTGCCACTGGATGAGAACGGCAAACCCGACCCGGAAACTGTCCCCGAGCTTATCCAGCAAGCGAAAGACGACGGTGCTGACATTCTGTATTTGGGGCCAGACTCATTTCTTACTCGTCATGGAGATGCATATACTTCTTCTGCTATTGCAGCGGGGCTGCCAACCTTTGCCTCCACACAGGCTCCATTGAAAAATTCTCGCGTGATGTTTGGTTTGGTTACCGACTACCACACGCTAGGTAAACTGGCTGGAGTACAAGCGGAGCGCATTCTCTTAGAAAAAAAACGTCCGGAAGATTTACCTGTTGCACAGCTTAAAAGATTCAAGTTGTGGATCAACATAGACGTGGTGAGAGAAGTCGGGTTATACCCACCAATGGATATGATCACCATCGCAGATTTCAAAGATAGTCGACGCAACTATTAGACTATACGAAAAATTAGGGAATTATACGGAATAGTTGACAAGCGTAATATCAGTTCGTTTTCTTCTGTTTTTTAGAAGATTTTTGTTTTTCGGATTTCAGTTTGGATGTAGGCTTCACGCCCATCAGAATTGAAACCACATCGTCAACCTTGAAGTCAGTCATCTTGGGGGGTGATTGGTTCACTTCGTTCTCCTGTTGTTTATTCAATCAATGTCGCTAAAAGAGTAAAGCCACCTAGTGTAATAATGAAATGGATCCCCATCATCCATTTCAGCCAGTTAATATCGTCTTTAGTGGCTAGATTAGCATGGCTTTCCTTAATTACTGTTGCGGTAGCATCCGCTTGTTGTTTTTCCATACCCGCATTCTGCAAGGTTTTGGATGCATTCAAAGTATCGAATGTTGTTGTTGACACCAGATTACACCTATCTTTCATTAACTTACAAGGGATTATATATTCATTTACAAATGTTATACAAATACAGTAGAATCCTTATTGCAAACATTCTAGAAGCCCCGTAGGTCGGGTCACTTGCCGAATACAATAGCCGATCCAGGCGAATAGGCAGGGATTTCTTATTCTAGGATGTTTGCAACGACCCGGCACCCTTTTGCCGAGTCGCAACAACTTGGAGGGGAATCTATGAATCTCACACGCTTTTTCAGGCCATCAAATCTCTTACTCATTTCGGCATGTTTCCTACCCATTGGATTTGCAAACGCTTGCGACGACCATTTTGGAAAATGTGAAGTTGAAGATTGGCGATCTTACAACAGTTCCAATTTTCAATTTATAGATGGAGTCGCAACATGCGATTCAGGATACATCATTATTCGCTTGTATGATGGCTCTGAAGAAGTTCAGAAATTTATCGGCACAGCGCGTGATTTTATTGATGGGCACACTTTCAAAGCGATTGCTGAAAATGTTGAAAAACCAGAATCTCTGTCAATCAAATACAGCATTGAACCAGAATGAAGAAATGCCGTGTCTGTAGTAATCAAGTGGCTTGGTCGGCTTGGTCATGTCCTAATTGCGGAGCTAGAAGTCCGGCAATAGGAAAAATCTGGTGGCGATTTATGAATGTGATACTGATAGGATGGGCGGTGGCGTTTATCCTATTGTTGATTGCTCCGCTCATATTTTTTCTGGGAGCGTTGATCAGTTAACAAAGTGTGAGTCACGCTATTGTGCGCTTCCTCGTAGTTTGTCCAATGCTTCATGTCCCGACCATGTGAGGCTGCCTATTTCATATCGTTTGAATTTCTCTTCTCCAAAAGAAATGTCGGTCGTCGTAAAATAGCCCGCTTCACCGCATAGGCCAATATGGTAATGCAATTGCTCTAAAGTGTACCGATTGCACTTTGGTGGCAGTGAATTCTCCGTAGTTGCTTTCTGTTCCGCATATTCAAGCAACCACCGAATCAAATCCATGTGTCGTTCCATTTTTACCCCAATTAAGAATGTTTACTATCTTTATTCATTAATATTAATGCAACCGACCATCATCCCCACCAACTAGGTCTGCATATTTCAGCCGTTTGCCAAACAGCCCTCGAATTGTGCAGTCAATCTGCACCATCGTATCCAGTTGCCTAACATTCTGTCTGGCACTGAATTCGTCAACATATTTCTGTAGGTGCTTCGGACTCATCTTGTGGTAGACGCCGTAGTATCCGCGCTTCAAGCAAGACCAAAATGATTCTGCGCCGTTGATGTGAGCTTGTCCCTTTACGTACTCACCAACCGAGTGCTTGACGGTTTCGTGTTTATAACCATAGTTTTCAATCCCATCGTAAGCAGTGGCATCGTCAGTGTAAACGGTAGAGCCAACTGAAACGCTATCACAGACGATCTGGTGAAGCGTGATGGCTTTGGTATCAGCCACTTTGAATGATTTTATCTTCTTGCTGGTTCGTTCCTTGATTCCAACAACAGCGGTCTTGCCGACGGCACCTCTACCGGCATTCAGTTTTTTGTCCTTATGCTTATTCTTCTCTTTACCGCCAATGTAGGTTTCGTCAACTTCGACTTCGCAACCAAAGAGTTGAGATACATTGTTTGCCCAACCAGTTCTGATTCGGTGAGCCATGAACCAAGCGGCAGACTGATTTACTCCAACGTCATTTCCAAGTTTGGTGCTTGAAACACCTTTGAGGGAAGTTGAAAGTTGGTAGATCGCCATTAACCATTGCCTGTATTTGATATTGCTATCTTCCATTAGAGTTCCAGTTTTGACGCTGAAGTAACTTCGGCAAGGTCTGCACCAGTAAGGCATCGTTTTATGCTTGGCACTGCTTGTTTTTTCCGAATTGCACTTGGGACAAACTCGACCATTTGGCCACCGTTTTGATTCGATATAAGCCATTGCATCTTGTTCTGTTTGAAACCGAGACATGAATTCGTAAAGGCTGACTCGCTTTCTTTCGCTTTTGTTCTTACGCATAATATACTTCCAACATCAATATGAATTTTCTATATTAGTAAGTATATTCTAAAACTTCGGCTTTGTCAACTATTCCGTATAATTCCCAAAAATTAACATGCAACTACGCACCAGAATCTGTCTGCTAGGCATCATCGTTGTCATTATGGTGAACATCGCGATTGTATTTGCGGCAGTCAAGCGCGAAGATCTGATTCGACTGCAATACTCGAATGAAATAATTGCAGACCAGTCGAAGCTCTGGAATCAGGTTAAGGAAGAATTCATCGAACGCATGGAACACCAGGCATGGCTCATGTCTGAGAATCGATCTTTGGTCAATGCCCTTGCAGATGGTGACAATGAAGAGCTTCAACGTATAGCAATTCAAATAAGCGAACAACTACGCAATGAAGAAGTTGCCGACCGATTTGATCTAATTTATCCAGACGGAACTCTTGCCTACTCTTCACACTCTGGCGTCTTCCAGAGCCCGATCATCGTAGCAGGTGTAGCACGAGATGCCATTGAAGATCAGAAACAGATAAGAGGAATCGGCAACGACAAGCGGCGCAATACCGCGATCGTTTTTGGAACTCCTTTACGGATTGACTCTGGTCAAGTGGTCGGCTTAGGCGTATATGCCACCAATATCGTCGATGCACTTGTCCATATGGAGAAATCGAATAATTCTTCGGTAATGATCGTGAACCGCCGCGGACGACTGCTTGTCGCACCCAATTCCGAGACATGGAATCAATTTAGCGACGTCGTCAATCTAAATGAGGTCAACGTACTACAGACAATAGCGGATCAGGGTAAATTCTATTCTGTCATAGTCTTGCCACAGGTCGCCAATCTAGGTGGTTTGGTGGGTCGATTGGTGAATATCAAGGACGTCACACACCTGGTTCTTCAACAGCGACAGATTAGTCAATTTATAGCGATGTTGATTGTCGCGTTTCTGATCCTCTCGATGTTGGGACTTTACCTGTATATGTCACGCTCCTTTTTTCCCTTGACCGAGGGTGTAAACGTACTAAACGCTCTATCCAAAGGCAATATGCAAATCCAAATCGAACATGCAACTCGTAAAGATGAGGTTGGTCAAATTGCAAGTGCGGTCAATGTTTTCCGGGATAGCATGATTCAATTTAACCGATTTCGTCGCTCACACGAACGACAGCGCGCGCGTCAGGAACGTTTCATCTACCGAGAAATGACTCGACTTGCTGACACTATGGACGAGGGGGAAGAACGCAGTGCGATATTGAGCGAATTAGAACATCTCGGCAAAATTGTACAAAACGATGATAGGGATGGCGACAATCAGAATAATGCAATGATGAACGCAATCAATGAAGACGGCAGGTCCAGAGATTCAGACAGCCTTGCACTGATGGCTGTTGCGTTTCAAAGCATGTCGAATCGAATTCAGGACCAGCACCAGCGACTGCGCGATGCACTGGCAACGAAAGAAGCATTAATTTCGCTTCGCAAGGAACTGGACATTGCAACCCGCGTGCAGCTGTCCTTGCTGCCGAGACACTTTCAGACTTCCGATTCGTTCGATGTATTCGGCGGAATGTGGCCCGCCAAAGAAGTCGGAGGCGATTTTTTTGATTACTTTCGTCTGGACGAGTATCGAATTGGATTTGCCATAGCGGATGTTTCCGGTAAAGGCGTGCCAGCCGCTCTGTTTACAGTGATGGCTAGGACGATTTTGCGCGGCAGCATTGCTCACCTGGATTCGCCTGGCAAGGTTCTGCAAAGCGTCAATGATTTTCTGGAAAAAAACAACGAAGAAGATCTGTTTGTGACATTCTTCTACGGAATTCTAGATGAACGAACTGGTCGCTTGACTTATGCGAACTGTGGTCACAACCCACCGATCATATATGATAAAAATGGCGGTCGTCCTTTGGAATTGACCAATGGCATGGTTCTGGCAATGTTCAGCGACATAGAATTTGAAGATGGTTTTGTTGATCTGCTTCCGGGTTCGCGCTTAGTCATGTTTACCGATGGCATTCCGGAAGCGTTTAACGCAGAAGAAGAAGCGTACGGCGATGATCGACTTCTCGATACTATCGTCGCTCTTCCGGAACAAGACCCCGCAGACGATGTAAAGCAAATTGTTAAATCTGTTGATGACTTTGTAAAGGATGCACCGCAATTCGACGACATCACCTGCGTAGTCATGCGTTTCAAAGAGAAAAGAATCGTGAATGATCAAGATTCAATGGATGTGCAAGCGAGTAGCGATCAGACTTCGACAGACGAAACAACCTTATCCCTCACACTGAAATGCGATCTTTCCGAATTGGCGCGTAGTGCCGAAGAAATTGAAAAATTCGGTGAAAATCGGACTTGGCCATCTGAATGGATTTTCAAAACCAACCTTGCACTGGATGAGTTAATTACCAACGTAGTCAACTATGGATTTGAGGGGCAAGAAGAAAAAAAGGATATTAACATCACTTTAACTGAATCTGATGACTGTCTGGTTGTGGTGATGGAAGATGAAGGGAATCCATTTGACCCATTTTCGGAAGCTGCAGAACCTTCATTGGATGACGAATTGGAAGAACGTGCAATAGGCGGATTGGGGGTGCACTTCGTGAAAACTCTAATTGACGAAGCCGTCTACGAGAGGCGCGAAGGTCGAAACCGCATCACCTTGACTCTGCATACTCCGGATTGAGCCTGAACCGGTTGGCAAACTGGAACCTCCCCATAACCGAGTTTCATTCCATGATGGCGGCACGTCGAGCCGACACCGCACTGCGCGATAGACACAGCGCACTCGGCGCACCCAGAGTCGGGGACATGAGTTGGGAAGTTTATGACGAATTGATCTCAGCAATATTGAGTGGAATCGATAACTGGCCACCACTTTATAGTTTTCATTACCAGCACCCTTCGCGGCTTCAAGACCCAGTGGTAGGAATTGGCAAAACATATTCAGTACCGCTGGCCTATTCTGATTTAGGTGGAGAAGGCGAACCAATGATTGCCATCGGTGGTCTGACGAATGTAGTTCAGCGCTTCGATTTTCTGGCATTGGATGCAATGCCGGAGATGCGGGTTATTGGTCTGGACCTTGCCGGACGAGGACGTAGCGGTTGGATGTCAGAACTTTCCGACTACAGTCTCGAAACCTATGTCCAGCAATTGACGCAGTTCATGGATTTTCTGGCTTTGGATTCCTGTACTCTGCTTGGATCTTCACTAGGCGGGTCTACCGCCATCCGATTTGCCGCCCGCCATCCGGACCGAGTACAGCGAATTGTTCTCAACGACAGCGGTCCCTATATTCCGCTGGCAAGACGCGCAAGGCGAGCGATTGCGGTCGCGCGCCACTATGTGTTCCATAGTCCAGCCGAGATGTTCCGACGTACTGGTGCCGCCGCAAAGCATGAGGGACCGGCACTTGACGCTGTATTGTTACACAATGCACATAACAAGACGTGTTGGTCTGAAAATGAAAATGGACGAATTTATCGCCATGATCTTCGGGCCATGCTAGCTTATCGCACGGAAGCCGGCAGTAGTCTCGACATATGGAACGAGTGGAATCAACTGAGGTGTCCGGTTCTGTTGCTGCACGGTACCCAAAGCGACTCCACTACAAATGAAACTGTAGATCGAATGCGAAATCATGACAACTTCTCTGTCATACATGTAGAGGATACCGGGCATACTCCGGCACTGAGCGACGGAACGCTGACTCGGATGATGGTGGCTTGGATTCTGGATGACCAACGCTTTGATGAAGACAAAGTGTTTCATGTAGATTACAACCCGGTAAGAGTGCTATTCCCAGATGACCGACGCTAAAATTCACCGGAGTTTACTGTTCATGCGACACGGAGAAACCGTGGCCAACATAAATTTCGTTGCATCAGGTGGTGATCGAAATCCAGATTTGACAGAGTCGGGCATTGCGCAAGCCGAATTGGCGGTAGTTAATTTACGGCGTCACAGTTTAATTCCACATGTGATCATCACCTCTCCGTCAAAGCGAACGATGACCACCGCCCAAATCATCAGCAGCCAACTGAATTTGGACATTGTTCTGGAACCACTCCTTAACGAACGTCTGTTAGGGGATTGGAACGATGTCAGTTCTGAAATAATCAATCCTTTGTTAGCAGCAGGCGATACTCCCCCTAATGGCGAGAGCCGACCGGAATTTCGCAAACGCACGTTGCAGGGTTTTCGCAATCACGCAAAAATATTCCAACACATGCCGTTACTCATTGGCAGTCGCGGCACCGCCCGAGTTCTGCTAGAAATGGTACCAAAGGAAGATTCGTTAAATTTTCCAAACGGAGCAATCTTCGAAGCGAAACTTGCCGATTCAGAGGAATTTGGAATTGTTCATATCAAGCACATTGCTTGAATTTTAGTACCTGCATCCAGTTACATATTATTTTGCTGGATACTAATTTGTCGAGTCTGTCTGGGGAAAGTCCAACTGAACTTGTTTGACAAATAAACAGACACAATCTCAACAACAGGACTGTCCAACAGAATCATGGCAAGTGTTCACGCTGCTGACACACTGCCTGGCCCACCGGAAGTTCGCCAGTGTTATTTGATCGCAGCGAGTGCGTCGTCGCGAGTGGCGTGTGTAGGAATAATTTTGCCGAATCCGCTGATTTCGAATACATCCTTTACTGTATCAGAAATGGAGCACATCGAAAACTGAATATTTCGACTTCGCAAAGTCTTTGCAAGCAGCAAAATGACCCGAAGCCCAGCACTACTGATGTAGGATAAATCACTCAATTCCAAAATTACGGATTCATTGGTAGAATCTATTGCAGAGTCAATCGCCGCTTGAAACTCAAGTGCGTTCTGTCCGTCAACACGTCCTCCTGGTTTCAATATCAGGGTATTATCGATACTATCGGAAGGAATTTCCATTGAGGTTCTCCTTTATGTTTGTGTCATTCATATACAATGCCTCTTAAACACAACTGACTATTTTTCCTGATCAAAATCACCAAAATCATCTTGATCGGGCATGATCATAAATTCCGGATAGGCTTCGATTCCAAGTTCCGCCACATCTTGTCCAAGTTCTTCCACACTTTGAGTCACTCGAGCACCCATAGCTACTTTCAGTATTGTCCACAAGACGAAAGAACTTATGAAAACGAAAGCACCAATCGCCACTATCCCAATCAATTGTACACCTAAATTGCCGCCTGCCGCAATGCAGACTGCAATTGTTCCCCAAATGCCGGCAAACAGGTGAGCAGGAATCGCGCCAACTACATCATCGACTTTGAAAAATTCAAGCACTTTCACACCCACAGTACTGATCAGGCCACCGATTCCGCCGATCACGATTGCCCACTGGTGATCGACTATGTCTGGCCCTGCAGTAATTGATACCAGCCCTGCTATGGCACCATTGAGAACTGCCAGCAAATCAACTCGACCCAGCAAAGGACGAGACACGGAAACTGCTACCATTACACCTGCCGCGGCTGCCAGGTTGGTGTTCACGAGCACGATGCTCATTGCAACCACATTGGCCGCAGAGTCCATTGCAAGCTGGGAGCCGCCGTTGAAACCGAACCAGCCCAACCACAATATGAACACTCCGAGCGTAACCGCGGGAACATTTGATGGAGGTGTGTTCTTGACGGTTCCATCCTTTCGGAATTTGTTCAGCCTTGCACCCACCACAATAGCGCCGGCAAGCGCCGCCCAGCCCCCGGTTGAATGGACTATGGTCGATCCGGCAAAGTCCTGAAATCCCATATTGTTCAACCATCCTCCACCCCAGGTCCAAGCACCTATGATGGGATAGATGAGTGCTGCGAGAAATATCGTGAAAATAAAAAACGACCAGAGCTTAACTCGTTCCGCCAGTGTTCCGGATACGATTGACGCAGTCGTTGCAACGAACACCATCTGAAAGAACCAGTCGGACATCGTCGAATAATCGGATTCAAGAACCGAATCCAGTGCATCAACATTGCCTGCCAGCAACGCCAGTTCGTTCGCAGTGGAACTGTAAAACAAGGTGAACGTGCCGATGAAATCGCCCACATCAACATACATCAGATTGTATCCAATGACATAGTAGGCAAGTCCCGCAATAGAATACAGTCCGATATTTTTCAGGCAAATCACGGAAGCATTTTTGGTGCGAACCGACCCCGCTTCAAGCATGGTGAAGCCGGCGCACATCCACATCACGAGTGCACCCCATAAAATGAATGAAAACGTGTTGAAGATGAAAGCTGTTTCAGATGCATTCGCGACGGAGGAGAACATCATCAGTCCAAATGCGGCCGCCGCCCCAGCAAACCTACTTGGAAATTTAGAAACGCAGGTTGTACTATCTTGAATAAATATCCTGTTCATGTCCAACTCTCATCCATTTGAATAGATGCGATTTCAAGAAATTAAGTAGTGGATTATAGCCGAATTGGTAGTGGATAATTCCCTCAGGCGTATCCAGTCCACTCTGGGTAATTTCTCAACTGATGTTGGAGAATTTTCGAGATAATTGAAGTGAAATTGGTGTGAACTAACCGGGTTTGTCCTGATCAAAATCACCAAAATCATCTTGATCGGGCATGATCATAAATTCCGGATAGGCTTCGATTCCAAGTGCCGCCACATCTTGTCCAAGTTCTTCCACACTTTGAGTCACTCGAGCACCCACAGTGACTTTCAGAATTGTCCACAAGACGAAAGAGCTTACGAAAGCGAAAGCACCAATCGACACTATCCCAATCAATTGCACTCCTAAATTGCCGCCTGCCGCAATGCAGACTGCAATTGTTCCCCAAATGCCGGCAAACAGATGGGCTGAAATCGCGCCAACTCCATCATCGACTTTGAAAAATTCAAGCACTTTCACACCCACAGTACTGATCAGGCCGCCGATTCCGCCGATCACGATTGCCCACTGGTGATCGACTATGTCTGGCCCTGCAGTAATTGATACCAGCCCTGCTATGGCACCATTGAGAACTGCCAGCAAATCAACTCGACCCAGCAAAGGACGAGACACGGAAACTGCTACCATTACACCTGCCGCGGCTGCCAGGTTGGTGTTCACGAGCACGATGCTCATTGCAACCACATTGGCCGCAGAGTCCATTGCAAGCTGGGAGCCGCCGTTGAAACCGAACCAGCCCAACCACAATATGAACACTCCGAGCGTAACCGCGGGAACATTTGATGGAGGTGTGCTCTTGACGGTTCCATCCTTTCGGAATTTGTTCAGCCTTGCACCCACCACAATAGCGCCGGCAAGCGCCGCCCAGCCCCCGGTTGAATGGACTATGGTCGATCCGGCAAAGTCCTGAAATCCCATATTGTTCAACCATCCTCCACCCCAGGTCCAAGCACCTATGATGGGATAGATGAGTGCTGCGAGAAATATCGTGAAAATAAAAAACGACCAGAGCTTAACTCGTTCTGACAGTGTTCCGGATACGATTGACGCAGTCGTTGCAACGAACACCATCTGGAATAACCAGAAGGACATCGTCGAATAATCGGATTCAAGAACCGAATCCAGTGCATCAACATTGCCTGCCAGCAACGCCAGTTCGTTCGCAGTGGAACTGTAAAACAAGGTGAACGTGCCGATGAAATCGCCCACATCAACATACATCAGATTGTATCCAATGACATAGTAGGCAAGTCCCGCAATAGAATACAGTCCGATATTTTTCAGGCAGATCACGGAAGCATTTTTGGTGCGAACCGACCCCGCTTCAAGCATGGTGAAGCCGGCGCACATCCACATCACGAGCACACCCCATAAAATGAATGAAAACGTGTTGAAGATGAATGCTGTTTCAGATGCATTCGCGACGGAGGAGAACGTCATCAGTTCAAATGTGGCCGCCGTCCCTGCAAATCTACTTGGAACACCAGATGCGCAAACTGTTCTATCTTGGATAACTATTCTTTTCATATCCAACTCTCGACAAATTGAATGGATGTAGCGTCAAGAAATCGGCTAACAAATTATATTGAATCGGTAATGGGTAATTCGCTATAGAGTATCCTATCCACTCAATGCAACCACTCAACTGATGTTGGAGAGCATTCAGAACAATTGAAATAAAATTCAGCGTGACAGCCGGAATTTCCTTGCGAAAACTCCTCTACTTAATGCAATTAGGAGCATAAAAATCGAAAATTTGATTGTCAATTTTTATAGAGATAACTGAATAAGCGAAATGGTAAGCGAAATGAGAAAAAATCTGGATGATATTCTGGCCGCCAACCGTGCCCATGTTGCCAATTTTGGCTTCAGAGCAACCCTCAATGCCAAACCGGCGAGGCAATTCGCAATTCTAACCTGCATGGATGCTCGTATGGACCCGGTCAAGTTTGCTGGGATATCCGAAGGAGATGCGCATGTCATTCGCAATGCTGGTGGAAGAGCAAGCGACGACGCTATTCGGTCGCTAGTTGTTTCACACAAACTACTCGGAACCCTGGAATGGTTAGTAATTCAACACACACAATGCGGACTGGGAATAATTACCGACGAACTAATGGGAGAATTGCTTGAGGAAAGTCTGCAGGCGGCAGAATTCAAGGATGGCTCGTGGCGCAATGTTGGAAGCGAGCCCGGATCGACAGAAGGTCGCCACGTCAAATGGCTGACGATACAGAATCTCAAGGAAAGTGTGCGCGAGGATGTCGAAAAAATTGCCAATCACCCGTTGGTCTCGCAGACTATATCAATTTACGGCTTGATTTATGACGTAGTTGACGGTCGTCTTGAAGAAGTTGAAGGGGCACTGAGAATCGGACGAAATATTTAAATTTTCTGCGGATTCGTGAGGAATTTGAATTTCAAATTTGGGCAGAATGTTTAAATCACTTGAACGCATTTGTATCCAACTGGGCAGGAATTTCGTAAAGAATTCGTCAATCCTCCAACTATCTGTTTGCGGTCAATTCTTTCGCCGCTTTTCCATGTCGAGCCATCAATGCTTCCAGATCCAGACCTAGAATTTCTCCGTCAACTACTCGCCACTTACCGCCAATCATGACTCGATCAGCACGATGTGCACCGCAAAGGATGACCGCAGCGAGTGGGGCGCCTGCACCTGAAAATCGCAGTTCATCCAACTTGTACATAGTGTCTGGCAGAAAACCCCCATTATGGCGGGATTTCGGTAATAATTCGAGGTTCATTTTTTATTTTTTGCAGCTGAAACCGCTGAAAAGATGGCAGCGCAGTGGATTTGAAAGCGAATTTGCCAATTCCTGCGCAATTCCCCAGAAAACAGGTATAGGTACCCGTTCCCGTCTGAGCGGGAGTGTTCCGGCGCTCGCCGAATTGGATGCCGCAGCGTCAGGCGGCGCGCAAACGCGCCTTTTTCTGCCGCTGGATATTCTCGCGCTCTGTGCGCTGCAATAACAGGCCAATGCGATGCAGGTTGGCCGCCACCACCGCCAGCGCAACCGTGCGATCAAAGCCGCCGGCACCATGACTGCGCACCCGGTCCAAACCTCGATGCTCAAGATTGTTGATCGCCGACTCCACTGCCGGATGCTGTTTGCGTGCTGCCGCGAAGCCGGGCTCTTGCTCGCGCATCTGATTCGCCTTGCTCAAATAACCCTTGCACGGCAGCGCATTGAGATCCAGTATCTCATCCAATCGCCGGCGATTGGACGGACTGTGAAATCCACGATCGAAACTGCACATGCGAAAATCCGCAAATCGAGCCTGGGTTTCCTCCACCATCGACACGGCCACATCCACATCTGAGCCTTGCCACAGAATCTTGTGATGCACAATGAACTGGAACTGATCTTCGACCACGCACACCGGAACCCCCAACTCCACCTGCACCCCGGCCTTGCCTTTCGAGATCCAGCGGGTGTGCGGTTCAAATATCGAAAACACCTTCTCATCATGGGGAATCTTTTCGCCGTGCAGCAGCCGACGCTCGACCTGATCCAACTGGCGACGGGCATGGCCAAGATTTCTGTGAATCGCAAGCAACGTCAGCAACGACGCTGATTCACACTGCTCCAGACTCACAACGTCATGCTCCGCTCGCTCCGCAATCCACTTGCAATATTGAAGATACTCCTTCACCTTGCTGGTGTCTCTGCGTCCCTTTGATTTGCGCACCCGGTTGTATAGCCGGCGCACCGAATTCTGCAGATGCCGATGCTGACGCCAATCGGTCCAACCGCATCTTTCCGCGGCCCGCGCCACATCCCGGATCACACAACGCACTGCATCGTACAAGAGGTTGACATCCGTCGGATAATGCACATCGGTCTCAACTACGAAACTGTCACAGCGCCCGCGCAATGGCGCGCCAGGCTTTTTTCTTGCCACCTCGTGTCCGCTTTCAACCACTACCTTGCCGATCTCGGACAATAACTGCGGACCGAGCAGCGACACATTGTCGATCAGCGTCTGCAAATGGTAGTAACTCGACTTGTCTCGGTAGAAACTCTCACTGTGACCCAGCATCTTGCGAACCGTGTCATGCTGGTTTGCAAGCTCCTGCAAGCGGTCGAAATCGCAACCCAATCCCTGTTTGACCACCCCAAGAACGAACACGCGCCATAAATCCATGCCCGGTCGACCTACATCCAGATTGACGTCCGCTCTAACCTGCTCTTGCAGCAGTGAAAATATCTTCTCGCGAATTTGCGGCTGGGTGTAAATGTGCTGAATTCCCTTGAGTAGCGCTGGAATGTCGTCCCGAGACTTGGCATCGATGTCAATCTTGCCTATTGCGATCTCGCCAAACTCCATCTGACTGTTTTCGATTTTTCTCATCGCTCGAATTCCTCGAAGATTTACCGGTTTCAGGTGATTTTTCCTCAATTATATGCTATTTTCCTGATCTTCGTTCAAAATATCCTGTTATTATTTAATATTATCAATGGGTTAAGCGTTCTCTGACAGACACTACATAGCTAAATCAGCCTGTTTGCCTACTTTGATGCTGCCGATGTCATTGCGCCTCAGACACGCCGCTGACCCTTCCGTTGCCCAGCGAATGACGTCGAGATGACTGACACGGGCAGATCCATAACGCAAACGCTGAATCTGTAGAGCGTGGCGCGTTTCCTGTATGAGATTGGAGGCGTCTTCCGATGCTGAACCGTCGACGCCAATTCCAATTTTTACTCCCGATTCTTCGAGTTCGAGTACAGGACAAATTCCAGAAGCAAGCAACATGTTCGATCCAGGGCAGTGTGAAACACCAACTCCTGCAGAACCCAGCTGTTGAATCTCATCTCGATTAAAGTGAATGCCATGGGCAAGCCATGTTCGATCGTTCAGCCAGCCCACTTCTTCCAGATATTCGAGGGGGCGACAGCCATATTCACGTATACAAAATCGCTTCTCATCTTGGGTTTCGCCAAGATGCGTATGCAGGATGACATCCCTGTTGGCCGCTAATTGAGCGGATTCTTGCATCACTTCAGCAGTCGTTGAAAATGGCGAGCACGGTGCAAGTGCAATCTGTCGATAAGAGCCCTCCTGCGGATCATGATAGATGTCAATCACTCTTTCACTGTCTGAAAGAATTACATCTGCATCTTGCACCAATGATCGAGGTGGTAATCCACCGTCATCGGTCGAAAGATCCATACTCCCCCGAGTCAAGGTGACGCGCATACCCATTTCACTGGCGGCATGGGCTTGAATGTCAATAGACTGTTCCAGACCGGCTGGAAAAACGTAATGATGATCGGCCGCAGTCGTACAGCCGGAGAGCAGTAATTCTGCGAGGGCAAGTCGCGTGGCAACATCCAAATAATCAGCCGTCAATCCAGACCAAGTTGGATACAGAGCTTCTAGCCAGTTGAACAATTCCTTGTTCAGCGCTCGTTCATTAGCTCGGGTCAGTGTCTGAAAAAAATGGTGATGGGTATTGATGAGACCAGGCAGTATGACGTGCTCAGATGCGTCCATGATTTTGTCGACAGTCGACTTCGGGCGAGAACCCCTCAAAACACATTCGATGATACGTGAATCCTCTATTACTATGCCACCACCAGCGTCATCTGCGAAAATTGCCAGTGGGTTGCGAATCCAGGTTTTAATGATCGAGTCCTCTGCTCATTCCTACCCGAAGATGGTTAGGTCGCCGAATTTGACGAGTGCACATTTGTAGGTAATGTGGCTCTGATCAGTATGATCAATACACTCAATAGTAGCACGAAACCAGATTGATGCGCTATGGCGATGGAAGTTTCAACCTGACTGAGGAGTGTTGAGACACCGAGCGAGTATTGCATAAGTGCAGCCAAGAACGCGATGTCAATTCCTAGCCTAACGGATTTACTCTTGATCCGAAATCGCTGCAGCCACAGCACGGCGATTGCGAGAACAGTGGCAACTGCCATCCAACGATGAAAAAATTGTATCGTTATGATATTTTCAAACAGATTGCGCCACAGTGGAGAAAGGGGAAACAGCAAGTCAGGTACCCACTTGCCGTTCATATCCGGAAATGTATTAATCACAAATCCTGCATGAGTTCCAGCCATAAAACCGCCACTGAGCTGCATGAGTGCCAGCAGCCCAATACATACAGCAGCCAAACGGCGAATGCTCGACAGTGACGGGTGTTTCTCTAAAGCATGAAATCCGAACAGACTCACCGACAGCCATAGAACGTAACTGTACAAAACTACCGCCAGACTGAGATGGGCGGTTAGCCGATACTGGCTAACCGACGGATTGTTGATCAGTCCGCTTTTCACCATATACCAGCCCAATAGCCCCTGAACTCCGCCCAGAACGAATACGGCAGCCAGTCTGACAATAAATCTTCGAGTCAGATAGCCACGAAACAGAAAATAAAAAAAAGGCAGCAAGTAGACGAGAGCAACTAATCTTCCAGCAAGGCGATGAACATATTCAACCCAAAAAATTTGCTTGAATCCTACGAGCACCAAATCTGGATTGACAATTTGGAATTCTGGAAATTGCTTGTAGATATCGAATTCAGCCTGCCACTGATCCTCAGTTAAGGGTGGGATAATTCCGGACACGGGTTGCCAGGTAGCAATTGACAGGCCCGAGTTGGTGAGACGTGTGTATCCGCCGATCGCAATGATTACATAGATCATTACACAGATGATCAGTAGCCAGACTGCGACATGAAGAGGGTTTCGATTCGGGCTGATGAATCCCTCTGTCCGCAAATTTGAGGTTTGTGGCAAACTACTCGGACAAGCGCTGAAAAACCAGAGAAGAATTGGTTCCTCCAAATCCAAAACTATTCGACATGGCAGTTTGGAGGTCAATATCGTCTATAAGTTCTCGAACAATTGGAAATTCTGAAGCTTTTGGATCAATGTTCTCAACATTGATCGACGGACTGATGAATCCGTTGTCCATCATCAGCAATGTATAGATTGCCTCATTTACTCCCGCTGCACCCAGCGCATGACCAGTCAGCGACTTGGTAGATGCAATATACGGAATATCGTCGAAAACTTTGCCGATCGAACCCAGTTCGCTGATGTCTCCCACCGGCGTACTGGTTCCGTGCGCGTTGATATACTGAACTGGATGGGTGACATCCTGCAACGCCATTTCCATGCAGCGGACTGCACCTTCTCCTGAAGGCTGTACAAGATCGTAACCATCTGAGGTGGCGCCATATCCAACCAGCTCTGCATATATTTTGGCATCTCGATCAAGGGCAGTTTGCAACGCCTCAAGGACCACTACCCCACCGCCGCCAGAAATGACAAAACCATCGCGGTTCGCATCGAAAGGACGAGAAGCCTCCTTCGGTCGATCGTTGTAGCCGGCGGAAAGCGCACGCATGGCATCAAACAGCATCGTCATGGTCCAGTGAATCTCGTCACCGCCGCCTACGAACATAATGTCCTGCTTTCCCATCTGAATCTGCTCCATACCGCTACCGATGCAATGTGCACTGGTGGAACAAGCTGAGCTGACCGAATAACTGATACCTCGAATCTTGAAATATGTGCTCAGAGTTGCAGAGTTCGTACTGGACATTGTACGTGGCACTTGATAGGGGCCGATTCCTCGAACACCTCGTTTTCGCAGCATATCTATCGCGATTCCGATGTTTTCAGTGGACGCACCGCCGGAGCCCATGATCATGCCCGTGCGAGGATCTGAAATCCGCTCCTGCGTCAATCTAGAATCCTCAATAGCCTCCTGCATGGCAATAAAGTTGAAAGCGGCGCCATCGCCCATGAAGCGCAAAGCTTTGCGCTCAATTCTGCTCTTCAAATCAATGTCAACCGAACCATGAATCTGGCTACGAAACCCCAGTTCCTCATACTCCGGAACGAATTCCACGCCGGAGGTGCCATTGCGTAGCGACTGCGTAACCTCATCACAATTATTGCCAATGCTCGATACGACTCCCAGTCCCGTTACAACAACTCGTCTCATCTGGCTTCAACCTAGTTTAAAGAGTCCGACTCGCAAATCGGAACCGGTATAAATGGGCTGTCCGTCTGCTTCCACAATTCCATTCGCAACGCCCATCACAAACTTTCTCGATATGACACGCTTCACATTAATTCGGTAGGTCAATAGCTCGATATTGCCGGTGACCTGACCGGTAAATTTAACTTCGCCCGCACCAAGCGCTCGCCCGCTGCCGGGACTCCCCAGCCAGCCTAGATAGAATCCGACCAGTTGCCACAGAGCATCAATGCCAAGGCAGCCAGGCATTACGGGGTCGCCTCGAAAATGGCAATCAAAAAACCACAAATCCGGTCGAATATCGAGTTCCGCCTCGACTTGTCCTTTACCAAACTGCCCTCCATTGCAATTGATGTTGGTAATACGATCGAACATCAGCATCGGGGGGAGCGGCAGTTGTGCATTTCCCGCTCCAAACATTTCCCCTCGCCCGCATGACAGAAGCTCCTCATAGTTGAAACTCGATTGCCGAAGTGGGGTTTCGGTTACATTCATGAATCAATCGCACTATTATGATTTGTAATCATCGGCACTCTTTTCATCCCGCATTGATCATGACAATGTGGAGCCGCCTCGGTCCATGCGCACCATACTGAATAGTCTGCTCCACATCCGCAGTTTTCGATGGTCCGGTAATCATGTGAAAACCGCGAGATTCACTCTCAATTTGCGGTGTACTGATCTTCAATGCATCTTCCAAATGGCGCACAACCTGTCCGAAATTCAAAATCACAATATGATTTTCCGGGAGAAACAGATGCGTAGAAGAGACTTTTGGAGAACTTGCAATGACAATGGTTCCAGTTTCTGCAATGACGCAAATGGCATCGGTTACTGAAATGGCATCGGTCTTTTGTGCCGTTCGTTTGCTGATTTTCCAATCTTGCGGCCAGTCAAACTGTGACAGAAAATCGGATTTTCCCATTACCATTTCATTAGATAGATTGTGCTCGTTCAGAAATTCACTCACCGCTGCTGGAACTTCAGCGAAATTTGAGACAATCTTCACCGATCCTTTCACAGCGGTGTGTTTTTCAATGAACTTGTCGACTAAGATGCCATCAACTACAGGCCTGAGTGCCTCTGATGATCTAACGCGATCATATTCCGAATTTACCGCCTGTTTGACGGAATCGTCAAGCTGAGTCAGGGACTGGCGTATATCACCCAGAACCCGTTTTCGTGCAGTTCCTGCTGTCTCTGGCAATCGGTTCTCCTAGCTGATGCCTCATTGAGGGCAATTATAACTCTCGCCTGCTACAGTGTCGGTCACCATGATCGAACTATGCCGAGTTTTTCAATGATGTTTGCCAAACTCTCGGCTGAACATGCATCAAACCAGTCCTCGATCAAACGATAGGCAATGGATAGTTTGGGCGGTAGCTTAAATGTTCCCGATTCCAATCCATCAACGATCTCATCAACATTTCGCCAGTGCGCTTCTTGCAGTTCACCATCATTCAACTGAATATCAAAGTTCGAGGCGATTGCCGAAAATCCGAGCATGATTGATCCGGGAAATGGCCAAGGTTGAGAAGAATGATAATTCACCGTGTTCAGACGAATGTTGGTTTCTTCCTGCACTTCCCTAACAACAGCCTGTTCGACACTTTCGCCTGGTTCAACAAAACCTGCAATTACAGAGTAGCGATAATTCGGCCAAGATTTCTGTCTGCCGAACAAACACCGATCATCTTTTATAACGGCTACGATAATTGCTGGGTCGATTCGCGGAAAGTGGGTTGTGTTGCATTTCGCGTTCATGCAACGTCTCGAATGCCCGCCTTCAATCGACTGCGTTTTCGTCCCACAGGTGCCACAGAACTCATGTGCACGGTGCCAGTGGAACATCGCTTTCGCGTACGACAGCATCGTAGCATCTTGTGCGCTCAAGGAATGACCACTTTCGCGAAGACCTGCAAATGTGACGGTTTCACTCAGCAATTTCTCCGCAGGCGAATGACTGAGCAGTTCCAACGCAAAGAAGTGTTTTGCATCTCTTGAACCCAGAAACACTACATTTCGTGCGGAGCGCTGAATTGCACCAACCTCGTTTGCATTCAGGAAAACCGGACCGAGGGCTGCTGCGTTGCGCATCAAAAAACGATCCTCAAAGAACAAGCAGTAGCGAGACGACGAATCGGATTGAAGAGAAAAAAGCTTGGCTTGGTCTTTTCGCTGACTCACCATTCGGTTCAAATCAGAGTTTGTGAATACGTTCAGAAGTGAACGTTCCAGCTCATCCATTTTTAGTCCGGATTTCACCTAGTACGAATTCTTGCACCTCCTGTATGGTACTGACCACGGCAATGTCCGGATGAAGATCTTCGATTTGATCCCGATTTTCAAGCCAGGCAACAGCGGGTTTGCCGTAATGGACAGCTAGTTTCGCTTCTGAAGATGTTCCTGCTTTACCTGGCAGCAGAACAATGACGTTAGAACTCAGCACATTAATGTGATTTCTCGACCATTCACTCGTGCCTAGTACGCCTGTAAAAGACAAGTGCGTGTAAATTGGGATTTCAACCCAAGGGTTCGGATAGTGCGGACTCGACACGTAGACCTGCGCTAGCCTGTCATATTCACCTGGAACTACTGCAATGACCACTCCCACCCGGCATTCGGATTCAACAAACGCTTTGCTCACTGCTTGCATAACACCGCCTCCCCCTCCTGTTAGCAAATGAACACTTTGGGTGGCCAGCCACTGCCCCAGAACCGTTGACTGATTGTCGTGTGCACTACTTCCAGACCCCAGTACACCGACGATCGGCAATTTTCTACAAGAATAATTATTAACTGCGTTAGTCATCTGCACAATCGATCCTAGGTGAATACAAAGCTAAACCAAAAACACCACCAAATTTCGTGACTAGACAAAACATTTTAGCAACGAACTCCCCTTGTAAATATAAAATCAACACTTGGCTTACAGCAATCCAAGAATTGGTAATCATGACTACAGGTGAATAATGGCACATATTATTGATGGTAAAGCACTTGCAACTGAACTAAGACAAGATGTTGCCTTGCAAGTGGAGCAGTTGAAATCGCAACATGGCTTAACCCCCGGATTGGCAGTTGTACTGGTTGGAGAAAATGATGCCAGTCAAGTGTATGTTCGGAACAAAATCATCCAAACCTCGCACGCGGGGATGAATTCATTTCACAACAAGCTGGATACTGGCGTCTCGGAAACCGGTGTGCTGGAATTGATCGAAAGGCTGAATTCTGACCCGCTAGTACATGGTATTCTTGTGCAACTACCGCTTCCTGACCACATTGACCCGAATAGAGTCATCAGCACTATACTTCCCGACAAAGATGTCGACGGATTCCACGTTATCAACGCTGGGCGATTGACTGTTGGTCTTGACGGCATGGTGCCCTGTACACCGCTCGGCTGCATACAGCTTTTGAAGTCTCACACAAGCAATCTAAGCGGCGCTAATGCAGTCATTGTAGGAAGGTCTAATATTGTCGGCAAGCCGCTAGCAGCACTGTTACTGCAGGAAAACTGCACGGTTACGATTGCACACTCTCGCACCAAAGACTTGGATCAGGTGTGCCGAGATGCAGATATTCTAATTGCTGCCGTCGGTAAGACCCACATCGTAAAAGCAAACTGGATCAAGCCCGGAGCGACAGTCATCGACGTCGGTATCAATCGAATCAAAGCGGAATCCGGTAAGATGGTTCTTGTAGGAGATGTTGAATTTGACAAAGCCTTAAACATCGCGGGCGCAATTACCCCTGTACCAGGAGGAGTCGGCCCGATGACGATCGCCTCTTTGTTACAAAATACGGTGAAAGCGGCCTGCTTGCAGCGTGATATTTCGATTCCTGCTCCGCGTTAAGCGACATTAAGTTTCGGAATTGGATTCAAGTCGCCTACTACCAACAACAGGCGGCTGCTGGAAATACGTCCCCTTTTGCGCCGCGGGGATCATATCCCGCTTCAAGTACTCCGTTTTCCGGGTTTCTCTCAATGGCGAGAAGATAGCCTTCAGTCCAATCCGGCACAGCCTGAATGTCGTGACCTCGTGATCTGAGTTCACCGAATACCTTGTCTCCGACTTTTTCCTCAATATTGACGAGGTTGGTGAAAGATTCATGCGGAGCAAAGAAACCAGGGCAATGATGACTCGAAAACTTGGGTGCCTCGATTGACTCGGCAATCGTCATGTCAAACACCACCCGATTCAGTAGAAACTGGAGCATCCACTGATCCTGTTGATCGCCGCCCATGCTGCCGTAAACCATCCATGGTCTGTTGTTGCGATGAACCATCGTCGGACTGATGGTTGTCCGTGGCCGTTTATGCGGCCCGACAAGATTGGGGTGATGGTCGGGTTGAAGATAAAACGTCATTAACCGATTTCCGAGCGAGACACCAAGCGCTTTCACTAGTTCTGAAGATTTGAGCCAGCCTCCGCTCGGTGTTGCAGCAACCATGTTGCCGTGCCGGTCCACAGCATCAACATGTACAGTGCCGTGTCCCCAAGATTTTCCACCAAGTCGATCTTCAATCGGCATTACCGCAAGGTCTCGAAGCGGGTTGCCGGGGCGTACCTGTGCATTGGCGGTGCCCAGATCAATCAGTTTCGAGCGATTAACACCGTACGAGTCATTCAACAATTCCTGAATTGGAACATCGACTTGTTCTGGATCTCCATACCACTGTTCTCTATCGGCAAAAGCAAGTTTCACCGCTTCAATGACAATATGAAGATAGTCGGCTGAATTGTGCTCCATTGCTCCAATGGAGAAATTCTTCAGAATTGATAGTGTCTGCAAAAGCGCCGGTCCTTGATTCCAGGCACCACACTTGAAAACGCGTACATCTGCGTAATCGACTGATACGGGTGATTCGATCTTGGTGACAAAAGCTTGCAGGTCGCTACGCGTCAGAAAGCCATCTGCGTCTTCGGCGTGGCGGATAATTTGAGCTGCGATGTCACCGCAGTAAAATTCTTTTTGAACTGCGGTGATCCCATCGCGACGAGTGCCACCTGCGAAGCTTTCGGATGCTGCAAGAGTTTGAAAGCAGTCGGCAAGCGCCGAGTTTCGAATCAGTTGGCCGGGACCTGGCAGCCTGCCGTCGGGCAAATAGACTTCCGCAGTATTCTTCCAGTTGGTTCGAATCAATTCCTGAATATCACGAACGCCGAAATCAGGCATATACAGGAGACCACGATGAGCGGGGAATCCGTCTCGCGCCAGCGCAAGTGCAGCAGCACAAACGTCCGCAAATGATAAAGTTCCAAATCTTTCGAGCGCCGTCGTATAGGCACCAATAGCAGCCGGTACGCCGGCGGCGAGAATTCCCATATCAGGTACATCGCTGTAGCCTCGTGCGCGATAGTTGGACACAGTGGCATTTTCCGGCGCCATTGTATTTCCGTTCACGACGACAGGTTGTTTTTCGTCTGCCATCTGAATGATCATCGGACACTCGCCGCCAATTGTATGCTGGTGTGGATTGACAACCCCTTCCACGAGTGCAGCGGCAACAGCAGCGTCCACTGCGTTTCCGCCCGCTTTCAAAATATCTGCCCCGGCATTTGCCGCTAGATGGTGCTCGCTGGTTACAGCTCCGTTGGTACCGAACAAACGGGGATGAAACGGCGAACGTCGCAGCTGCTCGCGGTCCAGCGTTCTGATAGCCATCCGCTATTCAAACCTGATCAAGCGAGTCAATCGATGTGGCAGGCTAAGTTTGTATTGCATAGTGCTTGACATGTTATCAGGTTTACCGCGCAACACAGCGAATCCAGCTGTATCTATATTGAGCCAACAGTCTCTAGGCTGAAGGGGAAACTCTCAGAAATCTCAATGTCAAGATGAACTAGAACAAGCCTTCAACTTGACCATCAGCGCCAAGATGGATTGAATTGGCAGCCGGAATTCGAGGAAGACCCGGCATTGTCATAATATCTCCACAGATTGCTACGACAAATCCGGCACCTGACAGCAACCGCACTTCGCGAATTGGAACGATGTGCCCTTCTGGCGCTCCCAAAGCCGTCGGGTCGACTGAGAAACTGTATTGAGTCTTGGCCATGCAAATCGGCAGATTGCCAAATCCGTTGTTCTGCAGCTGCGACAAATAAGTCGCTGCCTTGCTTTCTATGGCTATATCCGAGGCACCGTAGATTTCCTGCGCAGTTTTACGAATTTTCTCTTCAAGCGAAAGCTCGCTGTCATAAAGAACATTGAATCGAGCTTCATTCGAATCGGCTAGTTCAACGACTCTATGGGCCAATCGCTCAGTTCCAGCACCACCGTCTGACCAGTGGGTACACTCGAACGCTTCGATACCCAATGATTCGCATCGTCTACGTACAGCATCCACTTCTGCGTTGGTATCGGTAATGAAACGATTGATTGCTACGATCGCCGACAAACCATACTTCGCGACATTAGACAGATGACGCTGCAAATTCACGCAGCCAGCATCAACCGCACTTACATTTTCCATTTTTAGGTCGGATTTAGCGACGCCTCCGTGCATTTTAAGCGCACGAATTGTTGCCACTACGACCACAGCGGAGGGATCCAAGCCAGCCGAACGACACTTTATATCAAAGAATTTCTGCGCCCCCAAGTCAGCACCAAATCCTGCTTCGGTAATCACATAATCAGACATTTTTAGTGCCGCTCGAGTAGCCACAACAGAGTTGCAACCGTGTGCGATATTGGCAAACGGACCACCGTGGACCAGTGCGGGATTGTTCTCAAGCGTCTGTACGAGATTGGGAGCAAATGCGTCTTTCAACAAAACAGTCATTGCGCCGTGTCCATGCAATTCTTTCGCCATCACAGGTGAACGATCACGGCGATATCCGACAATAATGCGACCAAGTCGGTCTTCCAAGTCGCGCAGATTTTCTGACAGACAGAATATCGCCATAATTTCACTTGCAACTGTGATGTCAAATCCGCTCTCGCGAGGAAATCCATTTGATACTCCTCCCAGCGAACATACAATCTGTCGCAACGCCCTGTCGTTCATGTCAACCACTCTGCGCCACGCCACCCTTCTACTGTCCAACTCGGCATCAGAACCCCAGTAGATCGAATTATCGACCAGTGCGGACAGCAGATTGTGAGCGGTTCCTATGGCATGAAAATCGCCAGTGAAGTGGAGGTTGATATCTTCCATAGGAACGACTTGTGCATACCCGCCTCCAGCTGCGCCGCCTTTCATGCCGAAACATGGTCCAAGACTGGGCTCCCGCAGGCAAATCGTTGCGTCTTTGCCGATTCGGTTCAAGCCGTCGCCCAATCCGACAGTCGTGGTTGTTTTACCTTCCCCTGCAGGGGTTGGGGTTATCGCTGTAACCAAAATCAGTTTGCCGTCTGGTCGACTGCTCAGCGAGTCAATGAACTGCAAATCAACTTTGGCCTTGGTTCGTCCAAAGGGAATCAAGGAATCCGCAGGAATATCCAGTTTTTCACCAATTTCACCGATAGGTTTTAAAGTAGCCTGCCGGGCAATTTCAATATCGCTTTTTACTTGTGACACGGGCACACTCACTCCCAACAAAATTAAGTCTGTTTACAAATAAAACAGGCAGTATGATACTGCCAAAAAACACCATGTGCAGAAATACGCACCTCCCAAATCCGAAATTAGAGAATGAATTCGCTTAACATCAGCAAGATTTTAGCGAATTTACTGAATTTTGCAGCTCCGATTATCGAACACAGGAGCAACACGAAGAATTTGTCTGGATTTACAGGAGATTGCCAACCTGATGCATTGTCCGCTGGCATTTTCGCCACTGTGCAAAGGTGCACAACCTTTCCGGGGTCGGAATTGATTCAAGCACGATTCAAAATTCGCCACCTGAGGCGCTCAGTTCATAACAGAAGCGGAAAGCCTCGAATATGTCCAGCGCTTCATCCATCACCTTCCGGTGGCAGGCATTGACTTTCACCGTCCATTGCCGGGCATGGCGTACGATCAGTGCGGCGACATCATACAGACGCAAACGCACTGTAGGAGCACGGGCAGTTGACAACGAATCCAGCAATACCATCCGCATCAAGGCAAACAGGTTATAGGCCATTGAGCTTGACATCAGCCATGCTGCATTGGCATCAAAGTCCCCACAGGGCAATCTGGCTGCGGCGAAATCACTGCGAAGCTCCTTGATTCTGTTTTCGCTCGCCACGCCACGCTGGTTATAAAAATACACTACCTCGGGGTCTGAAAAATCATCCAAGTTGGTCGCAATCGCACGATACTTGTAAGGTCCCCGTACCCCGGTTTCATCATCGCGGTTGATCAAAGTGTCCCAATAGGGGTTCTCATCGTCATCGATACGCTTTCTTTGCACGACCAGCGTAAACGCTTCGGTTTTTGTCATCACATGTAAGCTGCGACAAACCTGTTCTGTGTCCGATTCACTGCCATCACGATATACCAATGGGCGCCATCGCAATCTTTGATTTCAGATAGGGTTTCTTTGACCGCACGATCCATCTTGGCACGGATCGCAAAGCCCATGCCACTGTCCATCGCATAGTTGATCACCCCGGCTTGATAACCGGCAGCATCAATGCGAACATTTGATACCGACACACCCTCCGGCAATGCCGACTCACAGCGCTGGATGAACTGTAAGTTCTCTTTGTTCGGAGATTCATTGCCTTCTCGAAACTCTACCGCCACCACCTGATCGGTTTCAGCGATGTGCCCGACCATCGGCGTGTAGCCGCGGTGCTTTTTATACGTGTACCGAGCTGCACGCTTGCTTGATTCGATCACCGTAGCATCTATGTCCAAAGTAATCTGCGTTCGGTTGTAAAGCCCCGCTGCAAGAATTGTTTTGTTCAGATTGACCCATCCTTGCATCGCCTGACAACTACGCCCGACGCGCCGCAACCAATTGCCCAGTGTCTTGGCCCCAGGCAACTTCCCGCAGCCCAGCAGCTTCATTAAGGGCTTTTCTTTTTCCAAATGGCTTACGTCGTCAAGACACCTGCCACCTTCATGAAACAGCAACATGAAAATATTGAACATCGCTCCTTGACGGTAGCCGCGGTTGCTGCCTGCTACAGGCAATTGCCGATCAGCCAATTGTTCCAGACCAAGACGCTACATTAGCTGTGCAACGACGATCAAACCGACGCGGGAGGTTAAAATACGCTTGCTGATTCCAATTTTATGGGGTAAAATCCTTTCATCTGCCCACAGTTGACTTCGGTCGAAGATTATGCCATCATATTGGCATGCAAGTCGGAATGCGACAATTCAGTGCCGATACTGTCACGCAGGTGATGGAGAGGTCCAGCAAGCCATCTGTGACCCGCGGTGAACTTGCGCGTCTTTTGTGCGAGCTTGACCATTGGTATGATAGCAAAGGTCGCCCTGCGGTAAGTTCGGCACGCAAGGCGTTGGTAAAAATAGCGCAGAAGGCGGGCTTTGAGTTGCCGCAGGCGTGCGCCGGGGTTCCGCAGTCGGTGAATGAAGTTTCACCGCCTGCGGGATTGGAAGCGTTGTCGGGGATGCGCATGCGGTTATCGGATATGGGTGAGATTGGTGTGGCAGTGGTATCGGATAGTCAGTCGTGCCGCAGTTGGGATGCGATGATGGAAGCTTGGCATCCATTGGGATTCAAGCGTGCGCCCGGAGGTCAGATGCGGTATTGGGTGATCAGTTCTCGGTATGGGGTCATTGGCGGGGTTGGATTTTCGGCTGCGAGTTGGCATCAGAAGGCACGCGATGAATGGATTGGATGGAGTGGTGATGCGCGTGCTTTGAATTTGTCAGCGCTGATATGCAATCATCGGTTTTTGCTGATTGCTCGGGTGTATGGTCTGGCATCGAAGGTTTTGGGTCAGGTTTGCGAGCGGGTGGCAGTTGACTGGGAGGCATGCTACGGAGTTTTGCCGGTACTGGCATATACGTATGTGGACCAGTGCTATAGTGGTATGAGTTATGAGGTGGCGGGTTGGCGACGGTGCCAGCGGTTGAGCAGCGGTCATGCGCAACGGCGCGCGCAGCCGAGCACGAAAAAGGCAGTATGGATGAAGCCATTGTCGGATAATTGGCAGGTGCGTTTATGCACTGGTGGGTATCGGCCGATTGTAACGCCCAAGGCGGTGTATTTGAGCGAAGATGCGCACTGGGCGGCGCGCGAGTATGCGCGTTCGAGTCATCCGGACGGTCGGGTTCGGGAACGGATTGTGCAAATGGGACAGGCGTGGGTTGAGCATCAGGGCGCATCGATACCGGTGCTATTTCCGAGACGAGCGGAACGCAAGGGTGCGTATCGGCTGTTATCGAACCAACAGGTGAGTATGGAACATATCTTGGAGCCTCATCAGGCGAGTGTTGCGGAGCGTTGTGCGACGGAGTCGGTGGTGCTTGCGGTGCAGGACACGACGTCATTGAACTATCACGGTCTGAGCAGCAGCGAAGGATTGGTGGGCATTGGCGGTCGTGGTGCGGGAGCGAAAGGGATATTGGCGCATTTTGGAGTTGCGATCAACGAGGTGGGACGTCCGCTGGGGGTGTATGCGCTGGATGCGGGATTTCGCAAGGTGAGCAGCAAAGCGAGTGAATGCGACGAAGAAGGCGGGAAGGAAAGCGAGCGTTGGCTTGCAGGGCTGACACGTGCGCATGAACTGTCCGAGGCCTGTCCGAACACACGGGTCATTACGGTGTGTGATCGGGAGGCGGATTTGTGGTCGATGCTTCGCCAGGCGGTGGTATCAGGTGACAGTTTGCTGGTGCGTTCCAATGGTGCGCGCAAACGTAAGGTGATACTGGAAGACGGCACTGCTGAGAAGTTGCCGTTGCATCTGTCAAAGCAACCGGTGATTGCGCACAAGACGATTCAGATTGAGGCCTGTGGTGGCAAGCGAAAGCGCAAGGCGCGCAAGGCGCGGTTGGATTTGCGGGCCTGTATGGTGACGCTCGGGGCGCCGGTATTGGCCGAAGATCAGACGCCGACGCAGATGCTGGCGGTGAGTGTTGACGAGATTCATGCACCGCGAGGTGAAAAGCCACTGCACTGGCTGCTATTGACCACTGAGGGCGAGGCGAGTGCCGAACAGGCGCGCAAGGTGGTTCGGTGGTATGAGTTGCGCTGGCACATTGAGACCTGGTTCAGCGTGTTGAAAAACGGCACGCGCATCGGCACGCGCCAGTTCGATCATGCGGATGATCTGCGCAAGTGCCTGGTGTTCGATGCGGTCACCGCCTGTTACATTCATGATCTGAATTATATGGCACGCAACGACCCGCAGGTTGCAGCAAGGCAGGTGGTGGGGGACGAGCAGGTCGAATGTCTGTATGATTATTTGTACTATCGCGGCATCCACCGTTCGCGCGACCCCCCGAATCACAATCCAAATATCCGGACATTCGTCATTGACCTTGCGAGCATCGCCGGGTTTGAGTCGAGAAAAAGTCAGCCTTTGCCGGGAACTCGTAAATTGTGGCAAGCCTATGCATTGTTCACCCCGGCGTTAATTTATCACCGAGGAATACATGCACAGAAATGATCAGACTAATACGACGTCACTTGCCGAGTCAACTGTGTACAGATGAAAGGGTAAAATCGATATGAGCCTTGTACCTCTGAGGCATTTTGGGCATCACCCATTGGGTTGAAATCCGATTTTTGCTGAAAGCCTCATTGTACAAGGCTTTTCTATTATTCTCAGATTTCTAATTGCGGATTAGGGCACCTCTGCGACAACTTTGGTCGAGAGGAATCTACAGCCCCACTTGTACTAGTTGATTAAAAGTGAAGGCTTCCTATGACTGAAATTGCCCAGTATGCGCAATCAAACTTCAGGCACAACTCACAGAAACAATTTTTCTGCGGTCGGTAAACAAACAGTTTGTAGTTCGCCCTGTCACTTGCAATTAAACATTCTCAAGGTAAAAGGATAGTACAGTAAGAAAAGAGCTGATCTGTAAGCCGGGTTCTGTTCGATTTTTCAATCGAGGCAGTCATTCATCTGGGACTCGCATCACTGCGAGCCTCTAGCGACCTACCCGAATCCAACGCGGGCTACGTTAAAGGATTCCTATTTGATCTTGCTCCGTGTGGGGTTTACCCTGCCGATATCGTTACCCATATCGCGGTGCGCTCTTACCGCACCATTTCACCCTTACCTATGAATACGATTTGCAAAGTATTTCACAGGCGGTATATTTTCTGTTGCACTTTCCGTCGGTTCACACCGCCCAGGCGTTACCTGGCACCTTGCCCGCGGAGCCCGGACTTTCCTCTTGAGCGAAACCAATGCAAAATACACTATGCTTCAGCAATTGCAAGCGACTGCCCGACCAGCTCTTTTCTGAATTGACAATTTTATAACAATTGCGCGTTTGCTGACTCAACAAGTACCTGACCTTCAAACGGCACTTCGCTAACTGCAATCAACAATTCACGGTATGCAGAGTTACCGTCACAATTTTCAGTACGCCTAATCAGTCGGTTTCTTCTCTCGACTGTCTTCTTTGATCTGCATTGCACGTTTGTAGAGCGGGTTGCGCCTCACTCCAAGTATTCGCGAAGCGAGCTCAGCAGCCTTTCGTGGTGAACACTCCTCAAGCAGGACTTCCAAAGTATTGTCAATTTGCTCTTCTTGATTTGCGACTGGTCTATCGGTATTGTCCACCAAAACCACAAACTCGCCTTTTTGCTGATTCTGATCTTCTTTTACCCAACACAGTAAATTGCCTAATTCATCGACTCGAATTGTTTCGTGAATTTTTGTCATTTCCCTGGCAATGCAGGCTTGACAGTCATCACCAAATGCATCCGCAATATCCGACAGCGAAACTAATATTCTATGTGGCGCTTCAAAGAATACAAAACACCTTCGCCCTGCAGAAAGTTGCTTCAATCGTGCTAGTCGATCCACTTTTTTTGCCGGCAAAAACCCTTCAAACAGAACTTTGTCAACTGAAAGCCCACACACTGACAATGCACAAGTGATTGCACTGGAACCAGGTATTGGAATTACCCGAAAATTTTGTTCGTGAGCACTTCTGACAATTGACCTGCCCGGATCGGAAATTAGTGGCGTCCCGGAATCACAGATCAGTGCAATGCTCTCGCCATTTGCCAATCTATTTAGCAATTGCCCTTTCGACCTAGATTCATTATGCTGATGATATGGAACCATCGGAGAGGAAATTCCGAACTTCAGCAAAAGTTTTCGACTGTGTCGGGTATCCTCAGCGGCAATGACGTCAACTTCGTTGAGAACCTTGATGGCCCTCAAGGAAATATCTTCCAGATTACCAATGGGCGTGGCTACAACGAAAAGCTTTCCTTCTTTGTTAATTTGAAGTTCGTGCACGTTATAATTTGATCTGAACAGCAGGAGGTCAACTGGGGAAATGCCTTATGAATAATCCGATTTTCGGCATGCGATTTGATTTGCCTAGAGTTGATTCAATCTCACGAAGTCTTGTAATTTCCGCTTTTTGTCTTTTTTTGACGAGTTGTGCACCTACAGCACAACAAACAAAAACCGTTTCTTCCGAGCCCGAAATATCCACTGACGATGATTCTTCGCCGACTGTAAGTTCCCTTTCATCTGAGATCAAAATAACAGCGCCAGACGTTCCAATAATAACCGAATCCGATGATTTAAACGGGTCTGCAGTACCGTTCGACGAATTTGCTCCCTGGACACACCTCACTCAAGCAAATTCCAATTCCCTTAGTCGAAGCTCGAATCTTCTAAACGCCGCAAACTCACTATTCATACAAAACCGAATTGCGGAAGCCGAGTCAATTGTAGAACTGATTCGCGTCGATGAACTAGGTGAGTCGGAACGGATAGACTTTGAAATTCTAGCTATCCGATTCATGCAGTCGCGAGGCAGACACAAAAGAGCTCTGCGGCAGCTCGCGAGACTTGAATCCCGCAGTTCTCTTGACTCCACTCAGCGTTTTCGGGTGGTTCGCTTGAGAATTTACTCCACTTCCAATCTGGATGTACTGGCAGAACCGCTTCAATTGGCACGCGAACTGATGCGGCTTTATTCGGCTTTGCACCTCGGAAGCTACCAGGTCCGGGTTGGCCACAAGCTGTGGGACGCACTGCGGCGAATTTCAATTGACGACCTTGCAGAAGCACTTACGAATACGGATAACCCCATTGAAAAACAGTGGCTGTTGCTAGCACTTGGAAACAATGTTGTGATGCACGATCCCTATCAATACAACAGAGCCTTGCAAACCTGGTTACAAGAGTATCCCGACCATCCTGCCCGACGATTGATCGAATCGGGATTGTCCACGAATCCTTCCTCTGTTTCCAAGATAGCCATACTGCTTCCACTGTCATCGTCGAGCAATCTGGCGGCACAAGCGTTGCTGGACGGTCTAGTCGCGCAGCACGCCGCCGACACCAATCCTTCAAAACCCATTCTGGAAGTGATTGATATTGGCGACGATCCAAATTTGGTTACGCAATTCTACTACCACGCCCTGGACAACGGCGCCAACTTTGTAATTGGACCACTTGGCATACAGTTCGTTAGAGAAATGGCGCAGTTCGGAGATTTCATCGTGCCGACTTTGCTGTTAGGAGATGCAGGGGGGATCAAACTACCGCAACACGTCAGCCAGTTTACACTCGCCCCTGAACAGGACGGCACATCAGTTGCTCGACGCGCGAAAAGTGACGGGCACACGACAGCACTGGTTCTCGAACATCCCTCAACCTGGTCAAGACGTACCGTCAATGCGTTCACAGATGAGTGGGAACGTCTGGGTGGTGCAGTAATCGAAAGGCATGTATACAACCGAGAAGAAACCGATTACTCCGAAACTGTCAAAAAGATTCTCAATATCAAGTCGAGTGTTGGCCGTTATCAGGAAATTCGTGATTTGACCGGACGCTCGCTCAGTTTCATTCCTCGCCGTCGTCAAGATGCCAGTTTTATTTTCCTAAGTGCCGACCCTCTGCATGGGCGTTTGATCAAACCGCATATTGATTTCCTCAAGGCACACAATCTTCCGGTCTATTCCACCTCTCGAATATTCAGTGGGAAATTCAACAAAATTACAGATCAGGATTTAGATGGAGTGCGGTTCGCCGATATGAACTGGGTCATCGATCACAGCAGTGCGATGGTGAATCTGAGACGAGAACTCGCCGCGGACACTTCCATCACAATCGATTTCGAACGGATATTTGCAATGGGAGTTGATGCATACAACCTAGCAATGCGCCTTGCGATGCTTCGCGATAATCCTGACGCTCGCTATCATGGCGTCACAGCATTGCTCCGAGTCAATTTAGACGGCAGAGTGCTTCGAGAATCGAATTGGGTAATGTTTTCAAATGGAATACCTGAATTGATTGTCGAAATGCCGGATCCCGAAATAATTCTGGCGCCCAATCGCTACGTATCTTCGAGCACGTCCCCACCACCTGAACAGCAGTGAGTCAAGCAGCTCAATGGGATACAATATAGGGTTATAGAAAAACGCTAACTCAAAAGTGTATTTCCAATTCTTAACCTGCCAGTTTGCTAGATAACCAATGAACAGAATTTCGCCATCCATATTTAAATATTTTGCGTTCTGCTCCATCGCTATTGTCGTGACTTGCATAACATTTTCAAACAGTCAGGCACAGACTGGACCGGGCAATAAAGGTCGAACCGTCATTCAGATGGTTGAAGACGGCGAATCTACTTTCAAGATCAGTAACTTACTCGAAAAAAACAAGGAACTGACCGAACACTCGCACGTCAATGTAACGACAATAAACGGAATTGTGCTTCTGACTGGGTCAGTGGGCAATGCCAGTGAAAAGAAATGGGTTGGAGGTGTAGCCGAAGATCACCCAAATATCCGGAAAGTCATCAATGAACTACGAGTAGAAAAAGTTCGCACTCCTTTGGAACTAGGTAAAGACAAATTTCTACAGATTTCCGTCAAACACAGAATTTCAAGTGAACTGAACGAATTGTCGCCGCTTGTACATATCATCGTTCACCGTCAAATCGTTTACCTGATGGGAATTGTCACGCCAGAAATTGCGGAGATTTCTGCTGAAATCGCAAGAACTACCCGCCGCGCGAAACGCGTAGTCAAAATTTTTGAAATCAAGGAATCGGAATCGTAAATCCCGAATTCCAACTGCGGATTCTCAGGCAATAGAAGTTGGAGCGGACGATGGGAATCGAACCCACGTATTCAGCTTGGGAAGCTGAAGTTCTACCATTGAACTACGCCCGCTTGCTATAGCGTTTCAAGCTGACAACTGTCAGTCGAAACACGGGTCGTCATTCGACTGGTCATACCCTGCTTTATACTAATTTGATTAACGAAGGGTTCAAGTTCTTTAAGCGCTTCTTTATAAACCGCTTTCTTGAAACTGATTACACGGTCAGCCGGAGTCCAGTAGTCGACCCATTTCCAGTCATCGAATTCGGGATGGGAAGTGCAGTCCAGACAGAAATCCGATTCGTTGCCGACAAATTCAAAGAGAAACCACTTTTGTTTCTGTCCCCGTAAAACGTGCTGATTGCGATACCGTGTGTAACGGTTCGGGATGTCATATTTGAACCAGGTTTTTGTCGAGCCAATTAAGCGAACATGGGCCGGTTTCAGACCAAGTTCTTCTTCTAACTCCCGATATGCGGCTTCATCTGAGGTTTCATCAGAGTCGACTCCACCCTGTGGAAACTGCCAACCATCATGTCGTATACGACGAGCCCATAGTACCTGCGCCTTGCGATTGCAAAGCACGAGTGCCACATTGGCTCTGTATTCTCCCTGGTCTGACATTGTTTGCATAAAATCCAACGACCAACATTCATTCAAACAATAATATATCCGCCGTATATTATTGTAGCAGGATTGTATACAAAATTCAATCGTGATTATCAACTTGACATAAACCTAATTTTAAGTTGGAATCAAGGGCTGTTGTAAGCGTCGGATATATCCAGCACTCCCTGAACTCGTCGCTCACCAAATTCAATTAGGCACAGTGTTTGCATATTCTAATTCGAGGCGAACATTAGTTCTGATTTAAACATTGAACGGTTATTTCGGAGTCTTTCCCGACAAATATCAACCAACTTACCATGCTTGCTCATTTCAAGGATGTCTGTGTGAAGAACCGGACATGATCGAAATATTAGGGGAAAATTAGGGGTTTATATACTTAACTAAACCAACGAAATGAATTATCATTAAAGCATTAGTTTAACCAATTGCAATTGAGTAAATCCAAATGAACCTGCAAAAAAGAGCGCCTGGTAAGTCGCACCAAAATGGTATTTCACTGATTGAGTTGATGGAAATGTTTCCGGACGAATATTCGGCACGCAAGTGGTTTGAGTCGATCATCTGGGAGGACGGCGGTGCGGTGTGCCACCGTTGCGGCGGCACCAACACCTATGAGGTTGCTGGCGGCAAGCCCCTGCCATACAGGTGCCGCGATTGTCGCAAGCATTTTTCGTTCCGGCACGGCACGTTGCTGGAGGATTCGCATGTGCCGCTGCGAAAGTGGGCGATTACGATTTATCTGTTGGCCACAAGTCTGAAGGGGGTGTCGTCGATGAAACTGCATCGGGACCTGAACATTACCCAGAAGACAGCCTGGCACATGCTGCACAAGATCCGCTTTGCGATCAGCGGCAGCAGTGGTATTTCGATGTCGGGCACAGTGGAGGTGGACGAGACCTACGTCGGTGGTTTGGAGCGCAGCAAACACGAATCCGACAAACTGAAAGCCGGGCGCGGCAGCGTCGGCAAGACTGCGGTGGTTGGCATCAACGAACGTGGATCTAAGCAGGTCAGCGCCCAGGTAATTGATGACACTCGGCGTACCACCTTGCATGGATTTATCGAGGACCACGCTGAGGCGTGCACTATGTGATGACGGACGATTTTATCAGTTATCGGAGCTGGACGGTTACAAGCACCAGTTTGTGCGTCATTCGGCTGGTGAGTATGTGGCAGATGATGTCCATGTCAATGAGTCGTTTTGGTCGATGCTCAAGCGTGCGCACAAGGGAACCTATCACAAGATGAGTCGTAAACATCTGGACCGGTATGTCAGTGAATTTGTCGGTCGGCATAACATTCACGAGCTCGACACAGCCGCTCAGATGACGTCGATTGTGGCGGGCTTTGTCGGTCGGCGGCTGGTGAACAAGGATCTGGTGTCTGTCGTTGATGGACGATTACATTGACCGGGAAGACGAGTTGAAGAAACAAGTTCCATTGGAAACACCGCGGCGAAAAGGGAGCGACGATGTGCATACAAGAGCACAACGGATTGCTCGCCAGGTGCTTGCGGTCCCGCCGCTGAGAATGAAAAAAAAAGGCGAGAGGAAAACAAGTCGAAAGACTCAATCATCCTCCAAAGCGAAATAATTTTCATTTTCGGGGAGAAGCTGGAACAAATCATCATCGGTTTAGTCAAGTATATAATCCCAAAAAATTAATTGTCTTTCAAACAACCTTATGACACTGATAAATTCCTTATAATGCAAATTGAACAACTACACAGTCAATTCGTTTTAATCAATCGAATCACTAATTTGCCTGTTTGGTTCAATCAAAGGTTTCTGATGCGGAATCAAACAGAAAATATAGTTGATTTTACTTGCATTACAGCGAAAGCCGGATTTGGAACACATCAAAATGCACAAGGTACCACACTAATTAGACGGCGGGTATTGGGCGGAACCCCGATACAGAAAAACAATTCCCAAATTTATCCCCCACTAGCGCAACAGAACTTGACTGAACTGATAAACCTACATCTCAGATAAGTCGCACCAGGCACCGAATAATCTCCGTGTATATTTCGTTAAATCAAACTGTATCGTTAGAATTGCAGCGGTAGCGAATGTTGACGGAATCGATATGGCCAATGACTGGATTCAAACTGCTGATGGCGAAAATTAAAATTTCAACAATGCAATGACTACGGCAATCATGATTGAGGTATCAGCACAAAAAGTAAGAAAATTTGGACCGATTTCTGAAGCATTTAATGTTGAACTCAGCCCGCTGTCGATTTTTATTGGTCCAAGCAACACAGGAAAATCGTATTTCGCCTCATTAATTTATGCTTTGTTGAAATCCATTTCCAGCCCAAATCTCTACAAGCGGTATTTGTCGAATGTACTTTTACCAATACCTGAATACAGATTGCATGCCGTAGATCAGGGAATTGCCTATTCTTGGCTTAATGACTTGTTTGGAAGCGCAAATAAAAAGAACCTCGAGTTTACGCAGTTCAATTTTTCGGATGTACCCAAAGAATTGCAACTTTGGATGAATAAAATTTTAGCCGAAAAAATTAATCACAATTTTCATAGTGAAATTTTCCGCTGTATTGGAGCACAGCGCATTACTCAATCAACTCGACTTGAATTCAATCTTCACTTTCACAACAATCAAATTGATTTTACGTTCAGTTCAAGCAAGGCACCCAGTTTGGAAATCAAGAATTTAGATATCTCAAACATTCAGGTTGTAAGCAAGGCAACTAATGACTTGTTTTCGGAAAATGAAATTTCAATCGAACAAATAGCCAATGTTTTACTGAATTTGGTATCGAGAAATTTGGCAGTATCGTGCTCGTCAACAAATTTACTTTATCTGCCTGCTTCAAGGACAGGAATTATGCAGAGCCATCGGGCTATTGCCGGGGCACTGGCGGAGCAAGCTTCAGTTGCTAAAAATGAGGTTTCAAATATTCCAACGCTAAACGGAACAACCGCTGATTTTCTCCAAAAAATTTCAGTAATCGACCCTCAAGGAAAATCTGATGCTGATTTATCCACTTTAGCGACGAGGATGGAAAACGATGTCTTGCGCGGTTCCATCGAAATTGATATTGCACATGCGAACCAGAATCCACATTTTTTATATAGACAGAGCGGAATCGCAATTCCCCTACAATATTCTTCTTCCATGGTTTCCGAACTTGCTCCTGTAGTTCTGTTTACACGACATTACGCCAAAAAAGGAGACTTGTTCATCATCGAAGAACCGGAAGCACATCTTCATCCTGAAGCGCAAAGACAAATTGCAACCACAATAGCGCAATTGGTTAGAGCTGGTGTGAAGACTATTGTTACTACCCATAGTGATTACTTTATTGAACAAATTGCAAATCATGTTCGGTCGTCAAAATTAGAAAGCGAACAAGGATGCACCCCAGCCCTTTCAGAGACAGATGTTAGTGCCTATGTGTTTAATAGACAATCGAATGGTACGATAGTCGAAAGATTGCACTTTGATCAGGAAAATGGGTTTGCAGCTCGCGATCATGATCAGGTGTCTTCAGACCAATACAATGAAACTGTGCGAATATTGGGTCAGCTTGATGGATTGCAATCAGAATGAATTCCTTGTCATCCAAGTTTCGAAAGAAATTCACGAAGTGCATTCGCCAACAATGCAAAAGTACATCTACGCAAGCAGATGATTGTCAACTGAAATTGGACAATTTACCAAACGAAACAACCATCTTGGATGTTGATTGCATGACGGGTGAAGATGGAGTTCAATTCACCGGTAAACGATGTGATTTTCTCATTGTAGTTAGTGAATTGAAGCCCAATAGTGTAGTACCTGTCGAGTTTAAATCAAGTTACTACAAAACTGACGAAGTGAAGCAGCAGCTTGAAGGCGGGATCAAATTATTTAAGGAACACCACAACGGTGATTTCTCGATTTACCCGGTGTTGGTATCAAAAACTCTAAAAGGAAAAAATTTTCGAAAAAAACTTCAACAGACCATTATCTGCTACAGAGATAAGCGAGCAAGAATCAAGCATGTTTTGTGCAACCAGCAGTTGGATTGGAATCAAATCTAGTCATCAAGTTTCGATGTTCGGAATCCGCAACACGAAAGCAGAATTCCCAACAGTCTGACCAAGCACCTGGCTCTATTCTGAATCAGGTTGGGTTTGTGACCTAGAGCGTCAAACACCCAAAATGCCTTCGTAATCCCTCGTCATGAACATTGGAAATGAAATTGAACAGATTCAGAATGAATCTCAGAATGTCGCAGGTATCAATCAGTTGCAGTAGCCAAGCAGTTTTTGGTGAAGGTCATTCGAAAGCCAGACTCCCTCTTTGCTGGCTTGGATACGATGCTGGTGCCGACGATCACCTGGTAGCCGGACATTGTCCTGAGCACACATTGCCGTAAACATTCTCTCCGACCTGTCACTGAATCCTTCCCCGTAGGAATCCGGATTGATTCCTATAAAGAACTGCCCTACTCCTGGAGGTCCTCCGATGTTGTCTCCGAAAGACGTAGCACAGTGCGACATATTAGGGCCTCCAATACCGCCAGCCATCAAGTCAACAATCATAGCCATGGCAACACCTTTGTAGCCCCCGGCAGGTGCCATTGAACCTTCAAGTCCAGCCCTAGCATCGGTAGTTGGTTTCCCCTCTTTATCGAACGCCCAGGTGTCAGGTACCGGCTCACCCGCTGTTGCAGCTGCAACCAAATTCACTTTTGCAGTCACGCTAGACGACTGATCAATAATGATAGGGGGATTGTTTCGGCGCGGAACCGCAAATGCAAGTGGATTGGTTCCGAAGAATGCCGTCACGCCTCCCCAGGGTGCGATTGCCGGCGGAGAATTTGCAAAAGCCAGGGCAACTAGTCCTTGATTCGCCAGTTTTTCTACATACCAGCCAATGACGCCTGCCGCGTAGGAATTTCTCATTGAAAGCGACCCGATACCGTTTTGCATGGCTAAATCAACAAACGTATCAAATACTTCAACAAATGCAGAGTGTGCAAATCCGTTCTTGGCATCTAGTGCAATTGCAGCCGTTGCTGTTCGTTCCCATACTGGCGTAGCGGTTCCATCAACCTTGCCGCACCGCAAATGCTCGCAATAATGGGAAAGATAATTTAGTCCTACGTTTCGAATGCCGTCAGCTTCAGCATCTCGAATGGATTCTCCGACAGGCCCAGCATTGGCCCAAGTCGCCCCACATCCGACGAGCGCACTCAGACTGAGCTCAAATACATCTTCAAGAGTAAGATTTACTTTCACTGCAGCGCCCTACCCATTCAGCCGATTCAAACTGTCGCCTGTTCCTCCTCGGAAACATAACACACGCCAGTACCGCCGAGACCGCAATAACCGTATGGATTTTTAGCGAGATATTGCTGATGTTCTGCTTCCGCGAAGTAGAACTCAGATGCTTTCACAATCTCAGTGGTCACAGGACCGAAGCCTTTCTGGCGAAGTGCAGACTGATATGCGGAATAAGATATTTGTGCCATCTCCGCCTGCTGGTCTCCATAGGTATATATGCCGGAACGATATTGTGTGCCGACATCGTTGCCCTGCCGCATTCCTTGTGTCGGATCGTGGCACTCCCAGAAAACTTGCAGAAGCTTTTCATATGAAATCTCATTTGGAAAGAATACGACTCTTACCACTTCGTTATGTCCAGTCATTCCCGTGCAAACTTCGCGATAAGTTGGATTCGGTGTAGTTCCCCCGGAGTATCCGACAGCAGTAACGTACACTCCAGACTGTAGCCAGAATCTTTTTTCCACGCCCCAGAAGCAACCAGCCCCGAACATGGCAAATTCGGAATTCTCCGGATAGGGCGCAAACAAAGGTCTGCTGCTGACGTAGTGAGTATTCGAGGTTCGAATAGGCGTGCTCCGTCCGGCCAGAGTATCTTCCAGCGATGGCATGGAAACTTTACGATTGAAAAACATGAGTATTACTCTCTTAAATATCTGATTTCGTTTTAGATTCTGTTGAGAATTCCGATTCCTTCATAGTCCAATACACTTAATGAAACGTAATTCCGTTATGCTCAAAGCTGTCATAGACCAAGGTGTTGAATTGGATTCTGGCGGATGAGGTTAAAAAATGCTCCTGAACTGTTCCGCGGTACTGAATGTGGAACACCCGGTACCCTTCCATAATATAGAGATAATCTGCCAGTAGTTTGCGATGGCATTCCTCAAAATTTGTCGGTTCATCGACTAGAACAACATTGCGTCCTGCTGCCAGGTCAATCAACTGTTTGATACCTTGTTTGAATGTCGCAGTGCACATGTACTCCGCAAATCCTCTCAGGGATTCCCCTAACGCGACGTGTGGTGAATTTTCAGACACCTCGCGCATTGCGCCAAAATGATGTCCTGCACAATGAAAATCTATGCCTTCACTGTTCAACTGTCCTCGCAATGAATCTCGTTGGAAATGCAGGTGGGTTGAACTTGCTGGAAACATTCGAATATCCACGACTGTATCAATGGAATGCGATTTCAGCAATTCAGTAAAGCCGTTGATGGTCCTGTCGCCGTAGCCTGTAGTCCACATAATCCTTTCGAATTCACTCATAACAATGCTCAGGCGCGGGAAATTCTTGGTTCTGAACAGCAGTTACATAGCCCCTGATGGCAGCTTGAACACTGGAATTGCCAGTCAGAAAATTTTTTACAAATTTTGCAGGCTTGCCTGGATACAGCCCCAACAAGTCGTGCAGCACCATAATCTGGCCGTTGACATATGGCCCGGCACCAATTCCGATGACTGGAACATCCAGTGATTCGGTGATAGTTTTACCTAGAGACGTCGGAATGCACTCAAGCAGAATGAAGCTGGCACCGGCATCTTGAAGAACTAGCGCTTCATCGATCATAGTCTGCGCTTTGACTGGGTCTCGACCTTGAACTCGATATCCGCCTAAATGATTGACTGACTGAGGAGTCAAACCCATGTGGGCGCAGACTGGCACTCCGCGCTCCACCAGTAATCTAGTAGATTCAGCGAGCCAGGCGCCACCTTCAAGTTTAACGACTTGAGCGCCTTCTCGCATCAGGAGAGCGGAGTTTTGCAGGGTAGCGTTTTTACTGTAATAACTCATAAAAGGCAAGTCAGCCATCAACAGTGCATCGTGATTGCCGCGGCGTACACAACGAACGTGATAGGCAACATCTTCAATCGTCACGGGAAGACTGCTGTCGTGCCCCTGTACGACCATCCCCAAAGAGTCACCCACCAGTAGCAATTCGACACCGGATTGGCTCGCAGCCACCGCCTCGCAGTACCCGTACGAGGTAAGGCAGGCAAATTTCTTACTTTCCTGTTTATATCGAATGAATGTGTTTACCGTAGTTTTCATGCTTTTGATCAACGTTCTCGATGTAATTCAGCGCTGATGGCCGTCAACCCAGTGCTCAATTTCCCGCCAATTCCCACCTTCTGGGTGTTCCTTGAAAATTTGGTTCAGATTATGATGTTCATCTGCAGATCGTTTTACGATTTCCTCCAAATTCAAACCTCGCACTCTCAGCCACATGCAGAGCACAATAACAAGCATGACCGGGTATAGCAACGCTCCAAAATTTTCCATTACTACACTTCCAAATCGATATCAGGATGCTCAGCAGACCTTGTTCCCGTGATTGGGCGATTGTCCGCAGCATAGTAGGTAAATACAACCGAAAATTTGATTGCATCGGTGCGATTGCTGCCGGCACTGTGGAGCAATCGACTATGAAAAAATAGAACATCTCCTGCATTCAGCTCAATATTTTGAGCAGATTTCGTTAGAACTGAGTTACGTTCCAAATCGGTCCTGAAAAACAAGGCAGCATCAAACTGACCTCTGTCAAAACGCATTTGATGGGAACCCGGAATGACAGAAAGACTGCCGTTTACATAGTTTTCACTCCCCAGCGCAAGCCAAGCAGTCACAAGTTCCTGTCGATCGAAACTCCAGTAACGTATATCCTGATGCCATCCTGTCTCGCTTCCATACCCCGGGAATTTCGTCATTATGCAGTTGTGGTGGTTCTGACTAACCTGAATATGAGACGTTTGAAGAAGATTTCGTACATGATCAGCTACAACTTCGGCTGCTGCCCACTGTCGAAACACCTCGTCTCTTGAAATAGCATTCAGCAGCCTGCGGGGGGTATCTCCACCAGGTGAGTCACGCGATTCAGGGGCTCCAGGATAGTGCACGTCCGCCTCGTATTCAACCGGTGCCAGAGCTGGGTAAAGCGACGAATTGATTGCATTTGTCATAGCCTGGCAAATCGTCTCGCTGCAAATGTCCCTCGCAATCAGATATCCATCTCGAGAAAATCTAGCAAAACTTGTCTCGTCAAACCAGGGATGACAATCATTTAACTTGTTAGGATTCATCACGTTTGTTTTGTCCATCATGTTGTACCTTTTGATCGGTTAGACCTGCCGAATCAAAAAAAGTTTTCTGATTCAAGACAATATACCTCAAAATAAGCGAGTCATTTGATTACCGAGAAATTCAGCTGAAGCATCTAAGTATCTGCATAAAATAACAACTTTCAGGTGGCGTCAATTGGTTGGCGTAGTAGCACAGAAACAATTTTGGACAACCTCAAGAATACAAATATGACGAATTCTTGCATGGACAAGGAACCATTCGTTCTTCGCGTTATTGGTGACAATATGGAACCGGAGTTTCCAGATGGCTCGATTATTGTTGTAGACCCAGGCCAACCAGTCACTGATGGCGACTTCGTGGTTACTAAACTCAACGATCAAATTGAGCTGCGGCAACTATCTAAAAACAATGGAAATTGGAGGTTGACTGCTACCGCCGCGCCTGAAGAAAGCTCCGATATAACAAGCTTGGCAGACATCATCGGGCGAGTAATTAAGCGTACCGATGCAAGACAGGAATGCGTTAAGGAGTACTGATCCAAAGCCAGCCGCCGTGTGCCTGCTTGTTTGAATTCGAATACCGAACTAGTCGCCACATCAATCTGCCGGATCTGATTGCGCGACTGGCTTGAGTCGTACTTAGAATCTCGCCATACCGAGGGACTGTTGAATCTAGGCTTGTCATAAGTGGCAATTTGGAAAGCAAGAAAACAACCCCGTTTCACCAAATTGTTGGAGCCTCTCAGACGGTGGCTAATTGGGATGACATTTTGAAACTTTCTGTAGGGTGGAGTTGTTCTGTTTGACGTGCGACATTGTGTTGCCACCCCATACTGGAATCCTTATAATCGTAACTTTTTCGCCCCCAATCTATTGATAGAAAAGTAAGCTTCGCAACTTGACCGATAAAGAGGTGGCACTACGCTGTGTGACTGAAGGCTGGATTAAATTTGTTGACCGACCTTATGTGATGGTGCACGAATTGTCAGTAGCAACTGTCCGGTGACCAGCCGCATTCCACGCATCCGACGTGGGCGGCAATGGAAGCAATTATGGTTAGCGAACACAAAGGCTATGCGAGATTCGTGTCGAAACAACCGCCTTACAACTTGCTTGACCGTAGAATCGAAAACGAACCTGTGCTTCTTAGCCAACAGCACGGTTTGGGTTTAATTGCATGGGCACCGATAGCAGTGGGCGTGATGGCGGGGCGGTATTCCTATCAAAGACATGTATTTGGACGATGAAACGCGAGCGGCTCGCGATGCGCTTGTACCACCGGGCAGTGTCGTCGCCAATTTTCACGACACCGCGAGTTGGATGAAAATGCGGCTATCTTGGGAGACAACGTAATGAAATTTTCAAACGTCATTCATGCCATTGATCTTCATGCTTGCGGAGAACCCGGTAGAGTTATCATTGGCGGCATCACGGATGTACCCGGCGAAACGATGTATGACAAAATGTGCCATCTTGAGCAGGAAGCCGATGATCTTCGTAAACGGATGTTGCGCGAGCCGCGAGGTTATCCTGCTGCAAACTGCAATGTTGTATTGCCGTCACAAAACCCGAAAGCAGATGCAGGGTTTGTGATTCTAGAACAGGTCGAGTACCCTTTGATGTCCGGCTCAAACACGATCTGTGTTGCCACTGTGCTGATCGAAACCGGTATGGTTGAAGTCACGGAGCCAGAAACCGTATTGACACTGGAGGCACCTGCCGGGTTGGTTACAGTGACTGCCGAAGTGATGGATGGAAAAGTTAAAGGTGTAACATTTGAAAATGTACCCGCATTTGCTGTTCATCTAGATGAAGTAATTGACGTCCCGGAACTTGGCAAAGTTACGGTTGATGTCGCTTGGGGCGGTATGTTCTATGTTGTTGCGGATGCTGAGAGATTGGGGATTGAACTGCTCCCAGACCGGGCCGGAGAAATTACCCGGGCCGGCGAGATGATCAAAGCAGCCGCCCGGGAACAGTTGCCGAGTGTACACCCGGAGAATCCAAATGTGTCAGGGGTGACGATCTGTGTAATGACCGGGACTCCTACAGTAGCAGGTGCCACTACAAAGAATGCTGTGGTTGTTTCTTCCGGTCAGCTGGATTGGCAGCGACCAACAACTTGGACCGGCGTTCTTGACCGCTCACCGTGCGGTACTGGGACTTGCGCCCGCATGGCCACACTTTATGCAAAAGGCGAGCTCGGACTGAATGAAGACTTCCACCATGAGGGGATTCTGGGTACGATATTCACTGGACGGCTGGTTCGCGAAACACGAATTGGTAATCTTACGGCGGTTGTACCAACCATCCGTGGACAGGCATGGATTACTGGAATCGCTCAATACGTGGTGGATACTGATGATCCATTTCCGAATGGATTTACGGTTGGAGACATTTGGGGTGGTTCAATTGATCGACCGCTCGCTCACTGACATATTGTGAATGGCAGAGTGACGGGGTTAACGACTCGCACATAAACACAGACTTCCTGACATAGACCAATTAAATATGACTCATTCTAACGGTTTGCCGGGCGGTTTTCGTTGAAATGTTCGAGGTTGGTATCGGGAAACCTTTCGCAGAGGGCTTTCGAATCAATCTGCTGGAGCCGCAATAGGGCATGTGCGAGATCCTGGGAACTGAAAAGGGGGGGCATTTTAAATTCAGACTTCCTAACATAGAACGAAATAAGCTGATGCTTTCAGGCTGCAGAATTTGGAATTTCGTAGACCATGCGCAGGTTGGTTCCGGGGAAGATGGTATGCGTTTCGTTGAGTTCGGCAAGGAGCGCTTCGAGCGCACGGTCGCAACAATCGCTGCCGAGACCGAGCAAGCGCACCCGGAGCACTGCATTTTCGGAGTCGGGTACAATATCCGCATCGGCTGTCATCACAGCAGACAACAGTTTTCGGGCATTGGTCTTTTTTCCCTGCATTTGTGCGACCGCCGGAATCATGCGGGTTTCAGCACGGTAGGCGATCATGCGGATGATGTCGAGCAGCAACCGCTGCCTGGAAGGAATCATGTCGAGTTTGTCGGCGTTGTCCAGGTCGGCGGCAAGAATGTGCATCGGCAGATCTGTGCGTTGTGCCTTGTGCTCTTGCATCTGTAGTTCGAGGGTTTCGATCTGTGCCAGTAGCACGGCTGAATTGTGGCCGTTTTTCGCTTGGTCGGCAGTCTTGTTGCGCAGGCTGCCGAGTCGGCTGCGCAATCTCTTGATCTGCTTTTCGAGTTCGCGCCGTGCCGGGTTGACCACTTGAGTGTCTGGGTGCAGAGTTTCCAAGTCGTGGGTTGGCAGCGCATCAAGGTTGAATTCGTGGCGCATGTATTTGAAGCAGTTCTCTTGAGACCAGCGTGAGAACAGGGCGCCTGCGACCTGCTGCATGCTACCTGTAGGGCACAAATTGGACTTGACAAATGATATGTCTGTGCTTTACACTTCATTTTTATGTATGTGCAAAGCCAGATTCACAGCCAGCTGTCGTCTCCCCGGGGCCTTGAGCAGGTCCAGTCGCTACTGAGCTCGGAGACTTTCGAAACCCGCACCGCGGTTGGGCGTGCGGTGTGCGAGCTGTTTGACTTCAAGGACGCCGGCGGTCAGCTTCAGCAGGCCAGCTGCATGAAGTCTCTGCGCCGACTGGAACACTCGGGGCAGGTGATGCTGCCCGAGTCGCGCGGCGGTGGCAGCCGCGGTCAGGCTCGGGGAACGGGCGAGCCGGTGCCGCCTGCACAGCAGGTGCCGGGACGGGTTGATCAGCTGTCGGGGCTACGCTTGACGCGGGTCGCTGACCGGCCGCAGCGCCAGCTGTGGAATGAGCTGATGGCGCGCGAGCATCCGCGCGGCGCGGCGGTTCATGCGGGCTGTCAGCTGCGCTATTTCATTGAGTCAGACCATGGCATACTGGGCGGCTTTGGCTTTGCGGCATCGGCCTTGACGTTGCGGGCGCGCGACCAATGGATGGGCTGGGATGCGGCGCAGCGCGGGATGCATCTGCACCGGGTAGTCGGGCTGAGCCGGTTTTTGATTCGCCCGCAGGTGCGCTGTGCGAACCTGGCTTCCAAGGCGCTGGGGATGGCGCTGCGGCGTCTGCCGGCTGATTTCGAGCGCTGCTATGGCTACCGGCCGTTTCTGGTGGAGACTTTCATCAACCCGGTATGCTATGATGGGGCCTCGCTGCGGGCCTCGAACTGGACGCATGTGGGCCAGACCGCCGGGCGGGGGCGGATGTCGTCTGCGGGTGCCGCGGCAGCGGTGAAATCGGTGTATCTGTATGAAGTGGAGCGTGGCTGGCGAGACCTTCTGGGGGTGGCGGACCCGTTTCGGATTGCGCCGCGCGGCGCAGGTGAGGGTTTGGACAGTGAACAATGGGCAGACCATGAATTGGGCGCGGCCCCGCTGGGGGACAAGCGCTTGAGCAAGCGGCTGGTGAAAAGCGCGTCGCTGCAGGCGGCGGCGCCGATGTCGTCGTTTCCGGCCGCGGCGGTCGGCGACAAGGCGGCGGTCTATGGACATTACCGCTTGATTGATCAGCCGGCCGACTCGGAGGTGACCCCGTGCAACATTCTGGCGCCGCACCGCCAGCGCACGCTGGCGCGCATGCAGGGCTGTGCTGAGGTGCTGTGCGTGCAGGATGGCACCGACTTGAACTTCGCCGATCATGGCGAGTGCAAGGGCATGGGGCTGATCAGCCGCAACAAGTCATCCATGGGCACGCTGGGGATTCACATGCACTCGCAGCTGGTTTTGAACGAGGCTGGGGTGCCTTTGGGGGTGCCGCACATCCAGTATGATTCGTTGCCGAAAGACGGCCGGCGCGAGGCGGATGAGAACAAGATGGGTCGCTGGCGTGCGGGGCTGCGGGAATGTTCGGCGCTGGCGGCGCAGCTGGATGGGGTTCGGGTGGTTTCGGTCATGGATCGGGAGGGCGACAGTTTTGAGCTGTATGCGCTGGCCCGGCAGCTGGGCAATGTGGAGGTGCTGACTCGGGCGGCTAAAGACCGGGTGCTGGGTCATGAGTGGGCGCCGCGTGATGGCAAGCGGGTCAAGCAGGCCGTGAAGCTGTTCGACAAGGTGCGCGGTGCGACCTGTGGCGGCGAGCTGGAGATTCACATGGGGCAGCAGTCGGCGCGGCGTCCAAGCCGCGGTCAGCCAGGCAAGGTCAGGCGGGAACAGCGCACGGCGGCGGTTGAGCTGCGCTGGATGCCGCTTGAGCTTCCGGTGCCGGTCAAGGCGACACATCTGAAAGGCGAGTCGCCGGTCAAGCTGAATGCGGTGCATGTGCTGGAGCCCTCGCCGCCGGCCGGCTTGGAGGCGGTGGAGTGGCTGCTGCTCACCACATTGCCGGTGGATTCGTTTGAGCAGGCGGAACAGGTGATTGAGCGCTACCGGCTGCGCTGGCGGATAGAGGACTGGCATCGGGTTCTGAAAAGCGGTTGCAAGGTGGAATTCCTGAGCCATCGGAGCTGCGACCGGATTGAGCGTGCGGTGACCATCAAGGCGGTGATTGCGTGGCGTCTGGCTGCGATGGTGCTGATGGGCCGGGAAACGCCGGAACTGCCGCCTGAGGTGCTGTTCAGCGACATTGAAATCGCCGTCTTGGAAGATTTCGCCCGGGACAATCGCCTGGCCGAGCCTGATGATCTGGGCACGGCGGTGCGAACCATGGCGATCATGGGCGGCTATCTGAACCGGCGCAAAGACCCGCCGCCGGGATACAAGAAGATCTGGGAGGGATACACTCGGCTGTCCGCCATGGCACAAGCCTATGAGCTGATGGTCAGACTTGGCCCGGAGGGCGGAATTTATCGGTTAATGCGTCCAGACTAGACTTATGTATAAAAGGTAGGCTGCATGGGCATGTACGGGTCGGTGGTGATCAGCGCCACTTGTCGGCCACTGTCGAGTCGGCGGCGGATCTGGCGAACCTCGAATCGATTCGACAGAAAGACCTTTTTTTCCGCCAGTGCAACCGACATCATGCGCACCTGTGCCGGACCGTGGATGGGCACCTCAAAGGTGCCGAAGTCGGTTTCGGGCCAGTCCGCGCCCTTGAAGTTCTTGTGCCAGGTAATGCAGGCGATGCCACGACCGGCCAGTCTGCGAAAACAACTCGGACTCCAGCCCTCGCGGTCAAACACCAGCGCCAGAAGCGGCTCGCCTGACTGTGGCTGCGTTAGGTCCGGGGCATTGGCTTTGAGCACACCGAGCGTTTCGAGTTGCGGCACAATATCGTGTTCAAGCACTTTGACCATCTTCGGATCAAGCGACTGGTGCATGCACAGCAAAGGCTTGCCTCCCAGCGCGTTGATCCAGTAACTGGCGGTCGCCGACAGGCACAGTTTCTGTCGCGCCACAAAGTGCTTCGGCAATTGACCCTTGCGACCGGTATAAACTTTCACGTGGCCATCCACAGCCAGCGTCGCACACAGTTCGGAATCCGCATTCATCCATTCATGCGCCAGCGCAGACTGCCAGTCGCGCACCAGCTCCTCCGAGTTCGCAATCTGACTGATTTTACGGCGCAGCGTCTTGGTCTCCGGACCACGGTCCAAGCCGAGAATGGCGCCCCATTCTCCCGGTGCAAGATAGCGCAGGCTTTCCGGATTGCGCACCCGTGCCAGTGTCATGAACGCCAGCAACAGCAAAATCGTGGTCAATCCGTAATATCCGTTTGGCAGTTGCAGCAAACGGTTCGAAACGCTTACAAGCCCTTCCTTCAACAGCATCGGCAGTGACGCCAGAACGCCACCCAAACGAACCCCCGTCATACTTTCCTCAAAGCGCGGTTCGACCTCGCTCATCAGACCCTGCCACGCTAGAGTCCGTCCCTGCACATCGCTCGCCGCCCGTCCCATCGGTGCTTGGCGATCGCGCTGGTCACGCCGGCTGCGGTCCATAGTCGAGCCTGCGTCTTGGTTGCTGAGGAGCTTGAGGTCCGAGCCGATCACACCGGCACGGCGATTTTCGCTGAACGTGCTTTTGGCAATCCCCAGCTGCTTTGCCACTTCGGTGCCACTCAGGCCTTCAGCCAGCAACTGGTTGGCACGTTTCGCGGTCGGCCCGTCAATGACGTTGCGACCACGACCTCGACGCGGCTTGTAGAACCCCTCCTCGCCGTGTTCACGATACTTCCTGGCGGCCCGCTGAACTGTGGAACGCGACACTGTGAAAGCCTCGATGAGGGCTTGTTGGGGGATGTTTGAAACCACGCGCAGGCGACCGATGCGCATCAGCATGTCACGTTGATTTTTGATCGGATGGAAGTCGAACGGCTGCAGATTGGAGAAGTAGGTGATGCGGTCTTCGGAAATTTGAATGGAGAAGCAGCTGTTGCCGATCGGAATGTTGTCGGGTGGTGAAAGGGGCAGAGTAGCAATCATGGCGGTATTTCGGCTTGGGGTTTATTCAGAATATAGTGTCAGAATATATTAGTCTATTTTGAGCTGAATGTCAAGCGGAATATGCAGGATTTCAGGAGAAAAGTGGTTTAATTACGGCAGCTTATGACCAGCACACAGGTCTGACTTCAGCTGTCAGTGTCAGGAAGTCTGAAACAATACAAATCGTATGATTTCGCACACAGTTTGCCAGCAATGCGAATTCACCGAGTTGAGGATTCCCGATAATGCTTCGTGGCGGTTGAAGAATAAACCGACGTAAGACAGAAATTTATCAAGGAGTACTGATCCAATACAGTCACCCGTGCCTGGTCGTCAGAATATCAACGCAAATCAACTGCATCCCCCACAATCTGGTGCAAGCTGACGATCATGTCGATTCCGAGACCGTAGTGCGGTAGAACTGTATGAAACTGGCTTTTGCAAATCGCGCAGATTGCGGCCATGTGAGTTACACCGTGAGTCGAAATTGCACTTTCGAGTGCCTGTACTCTTGGCGACGCACCGCTGACTCTCACTTCCATCAATTCGTCAGTCAGCAATCCACCACCACCGCCACAACAGAATGTGTACTCGCAGATAGTTTCCCGTGACATATCCACAAAATTGTCGCAGGCAGCTCGTAACAGATTGCGGGGAATTTGATAGATATCCCGCGGTTTTTGACCCATTCTCGAGCCGCGAGCCACATTACATGAGTCGTGAAACGTGATCACTTTGTCAGCATGCACGGATTTGTCCAGGCGCAATTGACCGCTTTCAATCAGAGTGTGGGTGAACTCGCATATATGCAGTGGTTCAATCAGTGACTGTATCGGTGAATTTGCATATTTGAATAATTCCGGCCAATAGCTGCTGGCAACTCTCCAAGCATGCCCACATTCTCCAATCAGGATTTGTCGGACTCCCAACTCCAGAGCAGAGTTTTGAATTCGTTCTGCGATTTTTTTCATATGTGAAGAATCACCAACAAACAGCCCGAAATTCGCGGCTTCAGACGCTTCAGTTGCAATCGTCCAGCGAATGCCAGTCTGGTGAAATATCTTCGCACAGCCAATCAATCCATCTACGTGCGGTTCCGAATAAAAGTCAGCAGATGGAACAACCAGTAAAATATCGGCCTCGGCATCATCCAATGGAAATCGCACGTCCACGCCGGTATCTTCTTTGACTTCCTCTTCCAGACTCTTGAGAGTATCCGCGATGGCGGGGCCTATCATACCGAGATTGTTTCCGACTCTGTGGACGTTATCGATTACCGTATGAATGTAGGTCTGTTTGAACCCGACGGCCTCCAGGATAGCCCGTCCAGCCATGGTAATCTCAGCTGTATCGATGCCAAATGGACAGTACACCGAACAACGGCGGCACTGGGAACACTGATAGTAGTAAGTACTCCAGTCTTCAAGCAGTTCTTCCGTAAAATCAAGAGCACCGACGAAATTAGGAAACAACCGACCCGCGAGCGTGAAGTGACGCCGATAAACCCCGCGAATCAAGTCTTGCCTTGCCACTGGCATGTTGAGAGGATCACCGTTTCCGAGAAAATAATGGCACTTGTCGGTGCATGCACCGCATTTCACACAACTGTCGAGAAAGACCTGTAGAGCCCGATTTGATTCGACCAGTTCTCCGAGCTTCTCTACCGCGATTTCCTGCCAGTTATCGACCGGTGCGTGGGACGATCCACCTTCCGATTGAAAGAAAGGCTTAGCGTCTGCCATCACACCTTTGTTAATTTTCGGAGTTGTTATCTGTTTCATCGTCCGCTCACTCGTCAACCACATGCTTTCTTGGAGGGTAGTGCTGGTTATGACTTGGACTAAAGAAATAGGCTGGGAAGTGAATCAATTTGCTGAACGGAAAAATCAGCACCAGAATGGCTACGCTAGTCAAGTGCAAGTATAGAACAACGTTCTGGGGCAGGATTGTCGGAGACAGATTGATCAAACCCAGCATGAATTCGCGAACACCGAATATGTCCACATGAATTTTGTATCGAAGAAAGAGGCCAGTGACAGCGATCAGAATCAGCAGAATCAACATTGCGTAGTCTGAGGGGCTGGAAATGTGACGTATACGATCAACGAATATTCTTCTCCCGAAGAGTCCGCCCAAGCCGATCAACATCCCCCAAGCGGCATAATCACCCGGCTCGAATGTCCAGATTACCCAAGCCCACACAGGATCCGTCACAAAAAACAGATGGCGAAGCAGAACCAGCGCCAAAGCGTAGTGAAATATCCATCCAAACAGCCATGTCCATTTGCTGGCATGGAACAGGCTCTCAAAGAACAGTGCTTCTCTTGTTATTCGAACAACTACCCCAAATCGAGTACGAGGTACCGGAGCAACGGGTAGCAAATATCTTGAAGGAACTCTCGCATAACTGATGACTTTCCACAGTAACCCGGCCAACAATACGATTGCAGCGAAGTAGTAAGTAATCGAAAATGCAATGCTCAAGAGCAAACTTCACGTACCGAGCGAGCTGTCGTCAACAACCGGTAACCTCTATATGCAACCGGTGGGTTTCGGCAATCCCGCATAGCGACAGGCTTGTTTTGCTGGTCCGAATGGAAACAATTCGTACAGATAGGGACTATTCGCTTTTTCCTTGCCGAGCCGTTTGCCCATGTGACGAACCAGAACCCGAATTGGCGGCGCGATAGCGTATTCGGCATAATACTCTCTCAGAATATTGATCGCCTCCCAATGCTCTGGAGTTAGCTCGCAGTTGTCATCCTGTGCCATTTTCTCAGCCAGCGCTTGCGACCACTCGTCAGGATTGACCAAAAACCCCTCTGCATCAGTTTCATAGATCTTTCCGTCCAATTCAACAGGGATATTCACTCACTCTCTCTCACAACCACGAATGTACTGCGTCATTGTCAGCGGCCAATTGAACAAATCCGACGTAGTCAACCGTCTCGATTCCGGGAATCAATCGAGACTTCTGCAATCCTCGACATTGGAGATCCGGTTCAAGAACGTAAATTCGATGGTTGTCCAACGCGTTTCGGATCACCAATTCACTATCAGTTCCACTCATTGCTGCGTACACTCCATCTTCAATCAAGAGAATATCGCTCCCGCTTTGCGCTAAACGCAGGCAACTCAGCAAACTTGATTTTTCAGTTGGAGACTTATTGACGGTATGCAGCATCGGAATCAGTAGAGTCGACTACTGGCGCGGCGTAAGTTAGGACAGTGGGGGAAACTGTTGCTGGCGGTTTTCACCAAATGCCAGTGCCTCACTCCACGCCATATTACCCGTTTCCAGTAGCCGCTCATCAAACCGGACGTGCGGTTTTCCCGCATCCGGCTTTCAGACGAAATCATGCCTTCGCCCACGGAAAGCTCGTAGTCGTACTTGCAAGACGAGTCAAGCCGTACTGCTCGTACAGCCGAGCATCGGGAAAAAGCACGTATTTCCCGCTTCTCACCTTGTGTTTACGACATAGCCACTGACGAAGCCGTCGCATCGTGTGCATATCCACTGCGGTATAGGCTGGCAAAACTTGTCCCAGGTAAAAATAATTCCCCCATCCAGTTAACATCTGGTTGAGGCGCTTTACCATTTGTTCAGATTCCACAGTCCCATAACAACTCGCGGTTTGCTCACTGATTTTGCGGCATATACCTTGAACGCTCGACTTGCTCGGACGAGTGCCGATGTAAGCGCCTTTTCCGTTGTGTCGATAATTCGTTCCAATACGGTAGCCCAAAAATTCCAAAGCCTCATCCGGACAACGCAAGCATCGGGTCTTTTGCATATTCACTGGCAATTTCAGATGCTCCATGATTCGGGTAAACGCTGACAGCATTTGTGCCGCCGGCGCTTTGCCCAAGATACAGATGTCATCTGCATAATTGACAATCTGTGCCTGAAACTTACGGGCAAAGCCCAATTGTTTCCAACCCAGAATGAAGCGCCTCATGTAGATATTGCTTATCAGCGGCGAAATTGGACAACCCTGCGGGATGCCCTTACGCTGCTTCTTCGCCCGGTTCGTACGGCGTCTGCCACCCTTGCCGTCATCCTGTTCTACCGGCATTTCCAGCCACGACTTGATGAGTCCGAGCATTGCGCCATCGCTGATGCGACGCGCCAAACTCTTCATCAGTTCAGCATGGGGAATTTCACCAAAATAGTTGGATAAATCTGCATCTGCCACTTCATGATGCCCGCTGTTCAGCAGCGAATGAACACGAATAACCGCATCATTCGCACTCCTGCCCGCCCGATAGGCATATTGCTCCTCGCCCAGATCGGCTTCAAAGATCGGCGATAAAACTAACATCGCCGAGGTTTGCACCACCCGATCGCGCAAGCAGGGAATGCCCAATGGACGAAACTTGCCTTTCTGTTTCTTCGGAATTAATACCTCTCGCACCGCTCGCGGTGTATAGGTCTTGTCTTTGAGTTCCCGCGCCAGTTCCCCAAGCCACCTCTCCACGCCATATGCCTCGATGTCGCTGATTGTCTCACCGTCCACGCCAGCTGCACCGCCATTGCGGCGCACCTGCCGATACGCTTCTGTAAGAAAATCTGCTCGATACAACTTGTCATACAATGCATGAAACCTCAACTCAGGTTCTTCCTTCGCTTTGGCATGTAGTATGCGCTGTAGCCTCTGAACCTTATCTGACCCTGTTAGATTTATATCAGTTGTCATGTCCTTTCTTCCTTTACATACTGCTTTCGACTCAAGGCTCCTTTCCTACACAGGCATTACCCTGTATCTTCGGTACTACGAGCCTATCCGCCACCCTGACAACCCAGTCTCGTCCTCACGGATTACCGGTTTGGTGTGTGCTGCATCATTGTCAGGGCTTCCCGTGTTGCCACTTTACTCATCTTCCATGCGTGCCAGCGCCATTACCCCGACGGAAATACATCGGTGCTCGTATCGCTCACTTCCCCATGTATCGTCGGTCTTCTTCCAAATCGCGACAGAATCGACTTCCGCATTAAATGTTTCGAGGCCTGTTCGACGTTCACTCGCGTTCCAGCCCGCATGTTCGCTGAATTGCCTTACGCAATCCTTCTAGCCAAAGTGCTTCAAACCATTTCGTTACCTCCTTGATCCGCTTTAGCCGCTACCAACCGGAGCGACAGTTGTTGGGTGGGATTTGCACCCACCAGAGTAAAGCGCCTTTCCACGGCGCACGAGATTCGAATATTTACCGTTTGACGAAATTTCTATAAATGATGCTGGATAGTTCATTGATTACACACCACTTGTACGTTAGAGTCAATTATGATTCAACTCGTGACCATAGAAATCATGGTCATTATTCCGATTGACAATCGAACAGTTTCATCAGCTCAATCACGATCAACAAAGACAATGTAATGGAACTCGTCGGAAAATCGAAAATGAAACCTTTAGTGTGCTGCAAAAGACGGTCATCGCATATCTTGGAATCTCTAGAATTGCAGAATAACATCCTGTTGATTCATGAGGTCGGACAGAGTATGAGAGGATACAACCGTCACGCAGTTGCTGTCATCCTCTCGCGGCACGTCCATCAAGTCTTCGGCAGTCATGCCGCGCTGTTTCAAAGACTCTTCCTCGACGAACAGATTCGTAATATCAAAGTCTCGTAATGCTCTGAAGGTTCTGGTGAAGTGCTTCATTCCAAGTACTGAGGGATCTTGGTTTCGTATCAACTGATAAACACCGTCATCCAAGAAAACAACACTAATATCCTGCTCAAAGGCAGAGCCTGCCAACATTGCGTCTAGTGCCTCCAATCCATAGATGGTGCCATAAGGCGCACGACGATTGATGAACATGAAACGTTTTTTGGCTTCAACCATTGTCTATACCTAAATTCAGTCAGTCACCGAATATTACTGTTCGATCGGCGATAATGCTTCCTTCAATGAAATAGCCAATGCCAGCAACCTGAAATTGGCTGTCAATATTGGCGATATCCTTTCCGTATTGCTCGGCGGATTCAGAACTCAATATGCCTCTTCTAAGCGATGCCGCGATGCAGACTGCCAGATCGATGTCGTGGTCACGAGATAATTTGGTCCATTGATTGACGATATCCCGGTCATCACTAGGAGGCGCGCTCAGTGCTGTGCCGTTGTATACACCGTCGTGATAAAAGAACACACGAACGATTTCATGTCCGATGCGCAATGCAGCATTCACAAACTGATAGGCAGAATCGGAGGCCTGATGGGTATAGGGACCTTCACAAACTAGAATATTGAATTTCATGAGCTGATGAATTGAGGCATAGTGCACCACAGCATAGTGTTTAGTTATCCAATCTATAGAAGTGTGTCCATTGGATTGCATCTATAAAGGCGGACACTACTAGTCTAAATTTTTTTCGTCATGCATTTTCACTGCCGCCTTGGCAATGCGAAATGATGCCTAGGGGAACAGCCAAAGACACAGAAAATAGTTGAGTCTATCGTAATTTGACGAATTCTCTTGTCACCATACCCGCATCCGAAGAAATTTTATGAAGTAAACCAGGTGTTATATCTTGGCCGAAATGCACCGGTACGGTAACAATCCGGCCATCGGAATGTCGAAATTGCTTATGCGACCTTTTTTGCCTCACTTCCTCAAAACCCAGTTTGTTCAGTATTCGAATGACTTCTCTAGGTTTTAATACAGGAATATTTGACATGTGTTACACCTTAATTTGCTCATAAAATGTTCCTATCAAGTAAACGTATGAAACTCCTATTTCCCCTATAGCATGCGCGTATAGTGGAAATACTTCTACCAATCAAGGTAGAAGCAGATGATCAATAAAGAAGATGTAAAGATTGAGAATTAAGCGGCCACTTCCAGATGATCGGTTTCAACAACAACCGTTTTTGTGCCTACATACTGTGTCTGCATCTCAGGCTCACCATCTTCGAGTAGCATTGTGATGACTTCTTTCATATGCCGATCTAGTTCGTCGATTGTTTTTCCTTGACTGTATGCACCTGGAAAACTAGGCACACTTCCAATATACAGACCTGTCTCCAAGCATCGCTCGATGATGATTGTGTAAGTTTGTGTTGCGTTTTTTTCCCTTGACATTTCTTTTCCTACAGATTCAGCTTAAATTCGGGGATTCCTTTGAATTTTGCGTAGACCCCTAGTCATATCTAACATACATTTTAACGCAACCGGTGACCAGTATGGATGGGAAACCAGAGAATTCGCCGTAGTTTGGTGGAATAGAAAATCGTGTTGCCAATCACTGGGCTCTGGCAACGGAAGTTACAACGTTACATCAGTTTTCGGATATCGAACGAACAATTGATTGCTAGAAATGTTGTTATTGAAAATCCGCTCTTGCCGAAAGAATTTCTTCCGAAAATCGTTGTATTGTATTTTTCATCTCTACTGCATTTAATGCATCAAGCAATACAACACCCCCGTAAATATTTGGGAATTACATACTTGTGTACATTTTTATTCGCATTACCATCAATAATAATGTACAATACTACCATAAATCAATAACACATTTCTAGATTGAAACTTATGACTAGCAAAGGAAAGGGACCAGGTAAATACAACCGAAAAGGCATTAGCCTAATCGAAGCCGTTCAAAAGTTCGGAGACGAAGAAACAGCAGAGAAATGGTTTGTAGAACGTCGCTGGTCAAACGGAATCATCTGTCCAAAGTGCAATAGTGATAAGATCAAACCAAGAAGAACTGCTAGAAAAACTCCTGTGTATCACTGTAATTCCTGTAAATTCGATTTTACAGTAAAGACTGGAACCATAATGCACGACTCCAAGCTGCCCTTGAGTAAATGGGCTTTGGCATTCTATCTGTATTCAACTAACTTGAAAGGTGTGTCCAGCATGAAACTGCATCGTGATCTAGGTATCACTCAAAAGTCTGCATGGCACTTGGCACATCGAATCAGAGAGACTTGGAACGATGAAACACAGAAACTGTCAGGCACAGTAGAAGTGGATGAAACCTATATGGGTGGTTTGGAAAGGAACAAGCACAACGATAAGAAACTCAAATCAGGTAGGGGTGCAGTAGGCAAGACTGCCGTTATTGGAGTCAAGGAAAGAGAATCAAAGAAAGTCAAAGCGGAAGTTATAGAAAATACGAAACGACCAACACTTCATGGATTCATTGATAAGAACATTGAAGCTGGTTCAGCAGTCTATACGGATGATTTCAAGAGTTACGAAAAACTTGATGGGTATGAACACAGTACCGTAAAACACAGCGTAGGACAATACGTAGACGAACAAATCCATATCAATGGCATGGAGTCGTTCTGGTCTATGCTGAAACGGGCACATAAGGGAACTTACCATAAAATGTCAAAGAAACACCTAACTAGGTATTTACAGGAATTTGCTGGCAGGCACAATATCCGTGAACAGGATACCATCAACCAGATGCAACATATCGTTGCTAGTATGATTGGGAAGAGATTGAGATATTCAGAACTAGTGAAGTGAATGGAGGTCTACATAAAGCTAAATGGGCATTCTGATGCTGGTAAGAAACCAGCTTGGCAGGCTGCATCGATAATCAGTGCAAACTCAACAATCATTCATACCATAAACACGGCTATACCGATTCTAAGAATATAGTCAATGGTTTTATAGAGGTTACTTTTCCTTTTCATAATCTATCACCTTTCCGTCACATGCCAGCACGCCAGAATAAATAATCTAGCACGACATTAAAGTAAGGAAAAAGGATAAAGAAAATGATGAAAAAAAGTATCAACGAGATTATTTTCACCCATTTAGGGTATCCTGGATTGTCCAAATTCAGAACTCGTGACATAGTCAGGATTGATATGCGACAATTGGCCTTTCGTAGACCATTCTCAAATCAGTTCCGGGGTAAATTGTTCACTGTAGAGTCGCACACTCGCATAGATCATGCAACGCTTTATTGAAGCGTGGCTGAGCCATGCAGTGAAAGCGTACCACCAGTCGTTTGCGTTGTCTACACGGCAGCAGGCCAATCGCCATGCGCTGCCCATAATCATCGGATTCAAGATACGACAGCATCACGCCACTGGCGTTGTGAATCGCCACGCGGCCGTTTTCGCATACCTTGGCGCAGCGCTCGTTGATGAATTCGGCATGTTCCGGGAGGAAGTTCAGGCACGATTGAAGCATGGCATAGGTTCGGCTTTGGAGAGACAATCGCCGTTATTCGATTTATGCCACATTTTTCCAAAAAAAGCAGGCCGAACCGCATGTTTATTGATATTCTCTTCACCTATGTCACGTGTTCTGAAGTTAGGTTTGGAAGGTTCCTCTTTCTCTTTTATTTTCTCCAACAATCTTGCTAGCTCGGCATGGGTGCCGGGCTATTGCAAACATCTTGAAAAAAGAAATCCTTGCCTATTCACCTTGACGGTTGTTATATTTGGCAAGTAACCCGACCTGCGGGAATTTCAAAATGTTTGCAGTAAAGATTCGATACCAGTTGTATTTCACTTGTAAACAAATATTCACTAAATGATCTACAATGAATTTTCATAGCAAAAAGTAAAGACGATTTCACAAGAAGGACTAGATATGAAGAAGACTGGTGCAGTTGGCATTAAAGGCACAATCACATGGCATGTGTTTCAAAGTGAACATGGTAATTGGATTGGAATTTGTGACACTCTAGGGTTAACAATGGAGGGTCCTACTATTGACGAATTGAATCTCAATATTCAAGATGCAGTGCAGTCAATTCTTAATCGACTTTTGAAAAAAGGAGAACTGGAGAAATTCTTTAGTGATCGTGGATGGGGTTCACAGCAATACGCAATGGAGAACGATATAGGAGCAAGTGTCCCAATTGATCTTTTAGTGCATTCAAATTATGCCTATTCCACGTCAGCAGTTCATTAAGTCTTTAAGAGAACTAGGCTACAAATTCGACCATCAAGCAAAGCGGACTTTTGTCTATAGGAAAATTGGTGGCACTCATCATGTGGCAGTTCCCCAACAGGAGTTACTGGATGAACGTAATATTCATTCTATTTTGAGACAGTGCGGATGCACTGATTCCAAAATCAGAGAGATTATGGAATCACTCCATGAATAACTCTACACGCCAAGCAACGTGATAATCAAACAGAGAGGTTGAAATGTCAAAGAAACCCAAAAGAGGCAGACCCATAACAAAACCCCTCCCAGAACGAATCAACGCCTCTCCAGAAACAATAGCTGAAGTGGTGTTGCGAGCCAAGCCAAAGAAGTCATGGGACTACATGAAAAAACAGGAATCACAATAGGGGATTTAGTACACAAGTATGTAATTCCAAAAATTTAGATTACCTCCGAGCCAAATCCTCATACTGATAAAATTGAGTGCATGAAATTTGCTATTTCGTGCATGGCCTTGTGTTGTTCTGATTGTCGGATGCGGACTGGGAGGTTCAATTAAATCCAGAATTAACTTGCTAGAGCGTTTGTTGTGTGCATTATGCATCGGCGTCTTGTTCGTTATTCTTTCCGGTCAGCCTGCAAGCGCCCAAACGCAAAACCCGATTAAATCACTCGTTCTGGAGCGGCAGGCCCGACATTTTCTCTCTCTGATTCGGGAAAACTCAAGTTTATCTGAAGATCTTCAGATCAATAACTATGTATCAGATTTGGCAAAGGAAATAGCGAAAAATGCGAGAATGGACTCTGACCCATTGCACTATTTCGTCGTCAACGATTCCAGCATAAACGCATTTGCAGGCCCCGGTGCCACATTTTTCATCAATACGGGGATTATTGAACTTGCAAAAACGGAAGGAGAACTGGCTTCGGTCATCACGCACGAACTCGCACACTACAAACAGAAGCATTTGTCCCGTTTGTTCAGCGACTACAAAGCTACGCAATTACCGGCTCTGGTTGCAATTCTTGCAGGAATTGTAGTAGGAGGAGATACTGGAATTGCTGCGATAGCCGGCGCGCAGGCAGCTCAGACAGAGGCACTGATCGACTACACGCTGGCTTACGAACGGGAAGCAGACGCAGTTGGGCTTCAGATATTGACGACATCCGGCTACAGCCCAATCCACGCAAGGAATTTTATGCTGGTACTGGAACAGGCCATTCGTGAACAAGGAGTAGTTCAATCAAATATTCACAACACGCATCCCGTAACACCTGAAAGAATTGCAAGTTTTGAAGCTCGTGTAAATCGATACAAACAGACCGTTGATAAGCCAGTTCCCCCTGATTTCCATTTCGTCAAGGCACGATCACGCGTTCTATTCAATTGGGAACCGACCAGAACCAGTAAATTTTTCGAGGACAATTTGTCTGTGGGGAGCGAGATGGAGCAATTTGCAACTCGTTATGGATTTGCGCTTTCACTCGCCAGAGATACTCAAATCGATTCTGCCCGCGAGGAGCTGAACAATCTCCGGGCAATTGAGCCTGATAATCTATGGTTTATGCTTGCAGCAGCAGAAATTGAACTGAATCAAAACAACCCAAATTCTGCAAGAGAGCTGTTAGCTGATTCAGCATTGTCTGAAAATGCCGATTCAGCCGTTGTTGAATTTTATACACTCGCGCTGATTCGTTCTGGCAACCTTGAGGAGGCCAATCGATATATTAAAAAGCATCTCAACCTCAATTCAGAGCAGATAAAGTATTACAAACTACACGGAGAAACGGCTACAAAAAGCGGCGAGGTGTTAAATGGTTACATTTCAGAGTCCGAATATCACTTTCGACTTGGCGAATTGAAACTCGCGTTGCAGCAACTCAAAATTGCTGAACAACATGGGGATGATTTTTACTCTACGGAAGTTATTCGTGAGAAAAAACGAGTTATTGAAGAGGAAATTGCCTGGAGGGGTACGCACAATTACTGACGGCTTTGCAACACCAGTACGCTAGATTGACTAATCATGGCAAAAAAATATGAAACAACACGATTCGCATGGGCGTTAACCGGTTCAGGTCATGATCTAAAGGAATGTCTCGATTTCATTCTCGAACTGGATGGTATTGACATATTCCTGAGTCGAGCTGTAGAGGAGGTGCTGGTTATGTACAAATATATCGGGCGATTGCGCGAAGCCGGAATACGTATGTTCCATGATTCCACCGCCAGTGCCGTACCGGTAGGCCAGTTCTACGAAAACAACTACCATACTTTGATCGTCGCACCCGCCACGTCGAACACCGTCGCCAAGTGTGTAGCGGGTATTTCCGATACGCTTGTGACAAATGTATTCGCTCAGGCCGGAAAGTGCCAAATTCCGATAATCGTCTATGCCTGCGATACGGAGCCAGTCGTAGTCACACCGGCTCCAGGGAAAATGGTGACAGTTTATCCCAGAGAAATTGATCTCAAGTGCACTAGAAAAATCGGTGAATTCGAGAATACTACTTTGACGACCGACATGAACGGACTGCGAGACGCAGTTCTACAACGAATGCAATGTCTGAAAGAATCCTGTTCGTGACGGGGCGTTTGGCGGAAGCTAGCCTGAAACGAACGCTTGATCATATCGAATCGAGAGATTTTTCCTGTGAAATCCATCAAATCGGTGTCAGCGTCGCAGCGCTGATCACCGTAGAGATGGTCAAACGGCGACTGAAAGGCGTAGACCAATTTGATCGCATCATACTACCAGGGCTTTGTGCCGGAAATACTGAGAGTCTTTCAGAACATTTCGGTGTAGAAGTTCTCAAGGGACCAGCAGATCTCAAAGATTTGCCCGAATTCTTTGGATCCGCTTCCAGGAAAGTAGATTTAGAAAACTATTCGGTCTCAATCTTCGCTGAAATTGTCGATGCTCCCAATATGCGTGTGGATCAAATCATTGAAACCGCACAGGCATACCGAAATTCGGGGGCGGATGTGATTGACATCGGTTGCCTGCCGGGACAGGATTTTCCGCATCTTGAAGAAACCATTCAGGATCTCAAGCGTAACGGATTTCAAACCAGCATTGATTCTCTTGAAGAGGATGATCTTCTACGTGGCGGACAGGCAGGTGCTGACTATCTCCTCAGTCTGTCTGAGCGATCACTTTGGATCGCAGACGAAGTAGAAAGCACTCCGGTATTGATTCCAGATGATGAATCGGATTTCAATTCTTTGTACAGAGCCATTGACGCAATGACAGACAAAGGACGCGAATTTTTTGTCGACCCAATCTTGAATCCAATCCATTTTGGATTCACCAAGTCCATCACGCGGTATTACGAACTACGCCATCGATACCCGGATATCCAAATGATGATCGGCACTGGAAACATCACCGAACTTACCGACGCAGACACAATGGGAATTACTGCAATTATGATGGGCGTTGCTTCCGAACTCAATGCCAGTGCAATATTGACTACCGAAGTGAGCGGGCACGCTAAAACGGCAGTTGCAGAGGCGGACCGCGCTCGTCGAATCATGTATGCAGCCAAGAGTGACTCAAGTCTGCCAAGAGGCTATGATGCAGGATTGCTGGCTCTGCACGAAAAAAAACCGTTTCCTCATTCAGTCGATGAAATTCGGCAATTGGCAGACATGATTCGAGATCCAAGTTTCCGAATTCAGGTGAGCGACAAAGGCATTCACATCTTCAATCGAGATGGAATGCATGAATCAATGGACCCATATCAGCTCTTTCCAAATCTCAAAGTCGAACAAGATGGATCGCATGCGTTCTATCTTGGTATGGAACTTGCCAAAGCGCAAATTGCCTGGCTGCTTGGAAAGCGATATGTTCAGGATCGCCCTCTGAGCTGGGGTTGTATCACACCAGTGAACTCTCCGGGTGAAGAATATCAGCAGGAAGGTACAACGTTGAAACAATCAAAAAAATGAAAAAATAATGATTTACGAAGTCGTCGTAACTACGGTCGACAAAATGAACACAGTTCATATCGCACCGATGGGAATTCGACAGGAAGGCGAATGGGTTGTCATTGCACCTTTCAAGCCTTCCCAAACGCTCAATAATCTGCAAACCAGCGGCACTGCAGTTGTGAATATAACCGATGACGTTCGCGTATATGCGGGGTGTTTGACGGGAAAAACCAACTGGCCGACGTATTCCACTTCTGAGGTGAATGGCCACGCGCTTGAAGCGGCCCTGTCTTATCGGGAGCTAAAAGTTGTCAGACAAGTCGACGATTCGCTGCGTCCCAAAATCTATCTGTCGGAAGTGTGCAGCACCTTCATAAAGCCTTTTCCAGGATTCAACCGGGCACAAGCGGCTGTAATCGAAGCAGCAATATTGGTGAGCCGACTTCATATGCTGTCGGCAGAAAAAGTTGATTCTGAAATGGAGTATCTGGCGATAGCAATCGAAAAGACAGCCGGTGATAGGGAACTCGAAGCCTGGCAGTGGATTGTTGACGCAATAACCGAATTTCGCAGACGACCGGGTTGACTATTGTGAGTGTAGCGCAAGTACGCTAGGCGCGATTTTTAAGAAGATGCGCCCAGCTCAGATAGGCCCTAGTGTGAGCCTCCACATCATGGACGCGAAGAATATCAACAGATTGCGAACACATCTGCAGTGATGCGCCGATCGTCTCAATATCAAGATCTGCACTTGCGTGATCAGAGAAGGAGCGAAGAAATCGTTTTCTGGAATGTCCCACCACCAATCGATGTCCAAGTTTCCGAAATCGTTTTGTCGAACGCATGAGATCCAGAGACTGAAGACTGCTTTTTCCGAATCCAATGCCTGGGTCCACAATAATTCGATGTAAATCCAATCCGTTCGCATCCCATAGTTCCCGTCCCTCTCGAATCCAGTTTTCGAACACGGCACAAGCATCGGCAGCAGGTTCAAGACTGATTTTGGAATCGACTGGAACCGTAACGCTATGCATGGCAATGAAAATCTTATCGCAGGACCGGGCAAGCGCCATCATGTCATTTGACCGCAGGCCGCCCACATCGTTAATCATGTCAACGTTTAGTTCAAGACATTTTTCAGCTGTTGCCGAATGATAAGTATCCACACTGATTTGCGGAGGGAGTACGGTTTCTTTGACTATTTCCTGAACAAGTTCGAGAGCCGGCTTCAGGCGAGTCCACTCCTCATCCGCCGTAAGTGGTGTTGCATTGGGTCGTGTCGATTCGGCACCGATATCAATGATATTGACACCGTTTGAAATCATGTTTTCGACAACGGCGTGCATGTTTTCGAGATGAGCAAATCTACCTCCATCTGAAAACGAATCCGGGGTAATATTCAGTATTCCCATCCACAAGGGGATATGGAATTCTGATTTGGAAGCACAACTGAAATCCAATGCGCTTACACCCTCAGAGCCCGCAATTTTCCACTGCGGTGCCATATGAACAAGCGGTGACAAAACGTAAGGTCTGGAGTAAACGGCTGAGTCAGGTATCAGTTTGCCATTCAATTTAGTGACAACGCTACCCCAGAAAACGATGTCGATATCCAGATTTCTCGGTTGCCACTTGTTTTCAACTGCCTTTCCAAGATCGGTTTGAATTTGTTTACTGACTCGATAGAATTTTTCGATGCCCAAGTTGCATTTTCCTTGCACCACCACATTCAAAAAAGGCCGGTTCCACGCTGACGGTGAGTTAGGTGGCAATTGTGCTGGCGACTCCACAGCGGGTGAAATTTGCTGAATGGAACAGCCGGCTTTGGATAGATGCTTCAGTCCGGTACTGAGATTGTCTCGACGATTGCCAAGATTGGATCCTAGACTGATTACGACATCAGTACTGTCAGCCATTGGGGTGATTCGTAATCAACTGACTCAGAAATTAGTCGTAGCGAATGTAGCGAAATCGCTGATCGGTAGGCGTACCCTCCAAAGAACCGCCTTCAAGACCCGGTTGCCAGTGCACAAATTCTTCAATCTTCTTGGCCAACTCAAAATCTTTTTCCGTAATGCCTTTCGCCGCATGATTCATCAACTTTACAATTACAAAAGCATACGACGCGGAAATATCAGGATGGTGCCACGCCGCTTCAGCTAGATGGCCGACCGCGTTGATCACCATTAGCGTGCCTTTCCAGCCCATGGTTTTGTATTTTCGACGAATCCAGCCATTTTCGTAATACCAATGAGGTAATTCTTCGGCTAATCTTTTTTCGACAGTTGCCTGATCGAACGTCTCTTCAAGTCTTCGGTCGGTTGTTTCTTCAGACATCCCTATTCTCCAGACGAATAATTTTCATATTGACAGCTTGATTCGTGCAAACTGATGTTTTTACTATAGTCCAGTAGTCTTATTATTACACGAAACCCTTTCGCTATCTGCAATTTGCACGCAAACCGGCCACTGTACGAGTCCACTGAAGATGATCAATCCTGTTTCCGAATTCTCCCCTGCCGCAGGGAATACAACCTACTTTCATTGCCTGAACAAATTAGATAGTGTATACAATCAATATTGGTGGCTGGGTTAAAGCGACAGACGAACCTTGTCCACTGCTTTCACAAGAAATTTTGACTCTTTGCTCGAACTATCTGTTCTTGTAGACATTTCTTCACACTTGTACTGTAAGTGCAAAGCCGGTTGTAATTGGAACAGACACCTGAATTACGCACACTAGAATTTCGTGGCTGCATGGCAAACTTAAAATTGAAAATCAACGATCCCGTACGCTTCTATAGTCAACGTGGTCTGGAAAAAGGATTTATCGCATCAGTCTATGGTACTAAAGCGACAGTAGTTGCCGAGGACGGCGCCGAATTCGACGTGCCGGTTCTCATACTCAAACCAAGGGAAGGTGTCAAGCCCAAGCGGGTGTATACACACAATCAGATGCAACGAACGAAATTCAGTATCGGCGATTCCGTTTTCTTTTGTTCATCGAATGGAAAAATTAACAATGGCACAATTACTCGCATGAATCCCAAACGCGCACGACTGGAATGTGCGGGAGAAACTTGGGATGTGCCGTACGAAATGCTTGAAAAAGAAACACCTGACCAGCTGGGCATTGAAAATATGCAACAGCTGGATACAGTAGCCCAGCAAGCAGACGAACTGCTACAGAAGCATCAGCTCACCGACTGGCGATTCACTTATGATGATGCAACGAAGAGAGGTGGAGTCTGTTTGTACACAGACAAGACAATTAGCATTTCACAGCAATTCTGTCTTAGAGCGGATGAAGTCGAAATCACTGATACGCTATTGCATGAAATTGCACATGCACTAGTCGGTCCCAATCACGGGCACGACGCCGTCTGGAAGGCCAAAGCGCTGGAGATTGGATGTAGTGGCAACCGAACGCACAATATCCACTTTACACCACCAAAATATATTGTTTCCTGTTTCCAGTGCGACTGGCATATCGGACGTGAGAAACGCTCAAGAGGACTTGTCTGCAAACATTGTGGACAGAATGTCACATTTGAGCACTATACAAAGGACTTGTGGAATTCGTATCGACTGTAGACGGCAACTGCAATTCCGCCACAACTGAAAAATGGGCTTGACTCCAAGCGGTTGAAGGATTGTCAATGCGCCGGCTTCATTCAAAATTTGGGAATTATATACAATAGTCACAAAACCCTGCCGAATCCGCCTATAATCCAAAAAGTGAAGGGGAGTTATTCACTCCCCTTCGATAATATTGGGCTTGTAGCGGAACGGTATACGCAGGACACTCGGAATGTCCCACTTAGTTGCACAAACAACTAGGTTGTGGGTTCGAATCCCACCAAGCCTACACCCATTCCGTCATACCGACAAGAAAGACGGACAGTCCAACATTAAACGGTTTCTTGTGTTACAGAATTTTAACACAAGGATATTCATTTCTGCGTATTGACGACAACAGGTTGGACTGCTGCTTTTGCAAGTTGCTCAGGTGTAGTCGGGATGTGTATTTTTTCTCTCAATTCAGAGCGGGACGGCTGGTAAGATTTCGGCTTGACCTTCACAACCGAATCTTTTGAGTGTTTCATATTGCTAATCTCCAATTTAGTTGTTGTCGTTGGATTATACAAAAATAGACAAATATAGTAGAATTCTTATTGCAAACATTTTGAAATCCCCGTAGGTCGGGTTACTTGCCGAATATAACAGCCGTCAAGGTGAATAGGCAAGGATTTCTTTTTTTCAAGATATTTGCAACTGCCCGGCACCCTTTTTACCGAGTCGCAACAACTTGAAGAGAAATCTATGAAGTGCCTGATTATTTTATGCTTTGTCGGTTTGGTGGCGTTACTGCCACATGTAACTCTCGCCCAGTTTTTTGTGGAAGTCACACCTGAAGAATATGAACAAATGTCGGAGGAGGAACAGGAGACATATCGATACAATTTCAAGCAGCACTTTTACAGAATGGAAAGGATAAAAACTGAGGAGGAAATGGAGTACTGGACCGAAGAACAAAAGAAGGCTTGGAAGACGTTTCAACAAGAGTTATATGGAGGACTTACAATTCAAGAATTAGCGTTTGAGATCCAATATGAAATGCTCGAAAGGTGCAGGCGCATACTTCTTAAAAATCTAATTGCTATTCGGGCAAATGATAAAGCGAAACAGAAGGAGACGATGGACGATTACTTTCTGTATTCTTGCAGTGAAACAATAGATAGAGCCAGTGCAACAGAGGATTAAGATGCAGGTAATTTATTGCGCTTCTTGGGGGTTCTGTCCTTTGTCCCACAGAGTCGGGTCTTTCGGCTGACTCTTCCCCGGGTAGTCCAGTAGGATGTACTGTACTTGTTCCCTCAGGCCGTCGTGGTTTATCGTCTTGTAATACTCCTGCAGTCTCATCGCTGCGTCCACCTGTTCCTTCACGAACAGTTCCAGTTCCTGCTGTGCTCTCAATTTCTCCAGCAGTTTCGGGCTTTGTTCCCTCATCGTCTCCAGTAACATCTCCCTCATCGTGCTCTCGGTCATCCAGAACGCCCCGCAATCTATCGCTTTCGGTTTCTTTTGCTGCTTCTTCATCGGATTTTGGGACAGAAGCTCGTCCAGTTCCGCAAGCCTTCTCTGAAGGTGGCGCCAATCCTTCAATGTTTGTGCAAGCTCTTCTCTGGAAGGAAAGGGGCGATCCTTTTCAAGACCCATCGCACCCGGAACTGAAAGTACAGTAAATTCATCGGAGTTGTCAGAAAAACTGAATCCATCCGTATCTCTTATTGAAAATGAGGCCTGTTCAAGTGTTGTTTTGTAGCGTTCCAGTTTGTTCTTAGTGCAGACGAGGCTATTCTTGATCTCACGGCGCTCTTGCACCATCAAGCCGAGTTCTACTTGTTCTTGGGTTGCGTTCATTGAGAAATACCTATCGGAATCATATAGGAATGCTGGTTCCCGTTTATAGAGCCAAACTTCATTTCACCAGTTCCGAATACTTCAATCGCTTTCCGACCATTCCAGATGCAACACGTTGTAGCTGATTGGCTGTATCTTGTTCGCGGATGTTATTCCGTCCAGCAAATTCCTGGACATACCGCCCTAAATGCTTCTTGGACATTTTATGGTATGTGCCTTTGTGCGCTCGTTTGAGCATTGCCCAGAAACTCTCGATTCCGTTGATATGCGCCTGTTCTTTCACATACTCGCCAACTGAGTGTTTGACCGAATCGTGATCGAAGTCTGTCAGCTTCTCATAACTCTTGAAGTCGTCTGTATAGACAGTTGAGCCAGGATCAATGTTTTCATCAATGAAGCCGTGCAGTGTCGGACGCTTTGTATTTTCGATCACTTTTGCCTTGATCTGCTTGGTCTCTCGCTCCTTTGCGCCGATAACAGTAGTCTTTCCAACTCCACCGCGTCCGGCGTTCAGTTTCTTGTCAGCGTGCTTGTTCTTCTCCAATCCGCCTATATAGTGTCTGCCAGAAAACGTTTAACACATTGATAATAATGATTAATCATGTCATTCTATAAAGTGAAGATTTTGCTGGTTTGTGGTATTTGGCAACGAAATTCGCCTTTGAACCCGTTAATCCGCCAAAACCGAAATTTCTTCGTTTGAAAATATCGGATGATTGTTCTTTATTATCAATGTGATGTAGAGTTTTCTGACGAACACTATATAGGTTTCGTCTACTTCGATTGTGCCATCAAATTTAATGGATTGAGATTCAAAGGTTTTTCGTAGACGATGAGCCAAGTGCCAAGCTGATTTTTGAGTGATACCCAAATCTCGATGAAGTTTCATACTGGACACACCCTTGAGATTTGTAGTCAACAGGTAAATTGCAATCGCCCAAACCTGATAGTTCAGATTTGACCCTTCCATTACCGTACCTGTTTTTAGCGAAAACATCTTCCTGTCTTCGCAATTCCTACAGCGATGCGTCATCGTTTTGTGTTTGATATTGGACTGCACATTGTCAGAATTGCAATATGGACAATGCGCGCCATCAGGCCATCGGTGTTCTTCGAACCATTGTCGAGCAACCTCATTGCTCGAAAACTTGTTCATCAGTTCGATTAAAGTGATACCCTTTCGGTGAGATTTGCCTGGGGCTTTTTGAGTCATCTTTAGTTACCATCCATTTTTGAAATTGTGACTAAAGTATAAACTATCAATTAGGTAATGTCAAGGGTTTTGTGACTATTGTATATAATTCCCCAAAATTTATATGGATTTTCAACTCCTTGGTTTATTCGGATGCTCACAAAAAAGCCAGGCGACATAGCCACCTGGCTTTTTCCAAGGAAACATGAATTAGTCTGCTCCGAACGGGTGCGCTATACCCTTTTGAGCAATGACTTCTTGAGCATTAGGATGACCTGTGACAGCTCGACGAATCGCCTCACGTGTCGCCTCGTAGTTGTACTCCTGGATCTTACTGTCATTTTCGGCATCCCAATGAATGAAAACACCAACACAAATGAACAGATCATCTGCTTCATCCGCTGGAATAGTGCCATCTTCAACGCTGTCGATGACTGCCAATGACACAGCACGTTGGGCAGGGCCAAACATTTGCACCGCCTGTTTCGCGCCTTTCATGGTTACTTTATTGAACATGACAGTGTTTGGCTTCGCGGGAATATTGGGCGAAGCAACAGCCAGCAAGCTGGTAAAGCCGTCTTTGTTGTTGCACAGAGAATTACAAAACGCTGCTTCCACAGCAGACCCACGTGGTCCTATTAGCAAGTCAATGTGTGCAACTTCATTGCCTTCTCCAACTAATGATTCTCCGACCCTTACATTGTCAATCGCCATCTCATTACCTCCAACTTGGTTGAAAAAGAATTAATTTCTTTAGTAAATATAGTTAATTACTGTAAAACCGTAAACATCAAATTACACACTTAATTTACTCTACTTTCAATACTGTGTGCAAAGAGAGTCGCGACAGTTAAATCTGCGCTCGTCCCTGGATTAATATGCCGTCGTTTCCATTCCGTATCATAATACATCAGTTCATCGTGCATATCACTTATTGAATTTGCTCTCTTACAATGAGCATATAGCTTTTCAGCAACTGATTTGATCTCCTCGGCCACGTTAATGCCATGCTGTCGTAGAACATGCGAGTCGTGAAATCTCGAAAGATACGTCAGATAAACGGCCGTCGTAATTTCGTTTCTTCCAAACTTTTTAGCTTGTACTTCCTCAATCGCAGGAAATCCAGTTTCGAAAATATCCAAGAATCCGCTTGAGTACTGGCGTGCTAGCAGGTCTCGTGATTCCGCGACTTTCATGATTGTTTGAATATCGGCGGCAGCGTGCTCAAATACATCATGCTCGGAAGATTCTCCAAGACCGGAAGGCGAGGCTATTCTGATCGCGTTTAAAATCAGTTCAGCATCTTCGACACCCGATTCAGTGATTCCCTTTTGTATCGACTGTCGCAAGCCCACTTGTGAGATATTTCGATATCCGTGTACGATAGGTACGCACAACAAAATGATCCCCAAGTTGGTATTGGTGGCAACGGCTTCCTGTGTTGCTCGTACCGATTGAATGACTCTTTGTCCCAGACCCAAAGCTGGGTGAGCAATAATTGAAGCAGAGGCAAAAGCGCTTGCAAGAAAGTGTTCAGTCGTCAAGTCATGTCCATCAGCATAGCAGTGAACATTTCCGGGTTTCAGTGCGGTTAGGTCGCGTACGCAAGCGGACCAGTATAGCAACGCGATGGGGTCATGGAGTCGGTGCCGTATTTTTGTGCTCCAACTCTCAAAAATATGTGAAGCCTCTGTTGCAAACTCAGTCAGAAATTCTTCTTCATTTAGTGTTCTCACGAGAAGTCCTGGCCGCTGCGGCTGCGGCTGCTTTATATTGACGAAAATAGCCTAGAGTAGCTTTGAGCCCGGGATTGTTCTGGTCATCCGGATGAGTCTTCTCGAACTTGAGTTCCGCATTGTGCCTTTTAGCCACTTCATCCGCACAATAGAGGCCCAATCCTTCACCTGGCATCAATTTGTCACGGTCCAGTCGAAAATTCAGCTTTCGAACCTCCTCGTGTTTTTCAGGTGGAATTCCCGGTCCGGTATCGGCAATGACAAACTCAAATCCTTCCGGTTTGCTGATGCCTGCCACTTTAACAGTGCCTTCTTTCGGCGTGTATTTGATTGCATTCTTCAATAAATTTTCAAGCGCTAGATATATGGCATTTTGGTAACCAGGAATCTCTATTCGCTCAGCCTCTAACACATAGTTCAATTTGATTTTTTTGTTCTCTGCCATCTCCAGATGATCTCTATAGAGTTTGTCAATGACTTCAATCGGATTGAATTTACTGTGTTCTTCCTCAGAGATCTTGTTCTCGAATTCTGCAACAGACACCACCACACCAACCGCACTGTCTATCAATCCCACTTCTGAAAGCAATTGGCTCTTTTCTTCATCATTTAGATTTGCACTGTGCACAAGTTGCTCTTTCAGTCGATACAGAGGCGACAATATATTATGTTCAATTTTATTGGATACCTTTCTAAGGTGGCCTACTTGATAATCTATTCGCTCCAGCATATTGTTGATATTCTCCGCCAACTGGTCAAAATTATCACCGCTCCTGTTTCTCTTAATTCTTTCGCCGAAATTTCCTGTCAATACAGCTTCACTAGTATTGTTAAATACTTGCAGACGTCGCGAAATCAGTTTTGTAAACAAATACGCCGCACCTAGTGCGACAAAGGTCGCAATGATTGTGCCCCACACCAGTACATCAAAAACAAATTCACGTAGCTCGCTCACGTTTCTGCCTACCAGCAGAATGAACTGGTCATTTAACCTAACGGCACGAGCGCGCACAGCATAGCGCGTTTCATTGCCGGGCAAATCAAAATCAACTATGCCCTCGTCATCGAAGCCGGATGTTGGCAATTCTTCTATATTGCCGTAAATTTTTTGACCAGTTATGCTCGTTAGCAAATAGATTTTGTGTGGATTTTCAGGTGATTGTGCCGATACTTTATTTGCTATCGTTTCAAAGAATAAAAATGTTCTTCCAGGGTGGACGATGTAGGAACGTTGAATTGACTCGAATATGTAAATCAGCTCTCGGTCGATATCTTCAAGTCGGGAGTGCAATGATGCATTGCGTGCGATTACGATAGCTCCGGCAATTGATAACCAGATCACCAGAGTGAAAACAACAGCCAGAACGAACGAAAATCCTTTGAAATAATTTTTCATGCTGAACACGCGCTAAAACGGGTTTCAGCTTTTTCTCAAAAGTTGAAATCCATCTGTTTATTTGATTGAGGCTTTTCTCTTGCTTTTCTCACGCAGTGCATAGCCGACTTTGTGAACGGTAAAAATCATTTTTTCTGAACCTTCGTGGGGTTCTATAGCCTTTCTTAATCCATGCACTTGAACTGATACATTATTGCTATTCTTGTTGCTCTTGTTTTTCCGACCGCTATTGGATTTCTCAATTAATTGGGTAATCTTCTCATACTTTACAACTTCATTTTTGGATTTTATCAATAATGCAAGAATATCAAACTGTGTAGGAGACAGATGCACTGGCTTGCCCTTAATTGTCACCGTTCTTTGGCTGCAGTCGAGTTTTAGTTGGTCGACTTGGAGGACCATCCTTTCTGCCTTCAATTTTTCAGAAACTGCTTCTACCCCTTGCATGGTCTGCATCAAATGGCTAACCCCATCCTTCTTGGACACGTAGAAGTGGCAACCGGCATCATATCCTTCTTGTGATTTCCACATGTAATTCAATTTCCCGACGGCGCTAAATCCAACCACTAAAGTATCAATTTTCTCCTCCTTAATGGTCTTTACAATATTTAACCCAGAATCGTCATCATCCAAGACAGGACTGCTCTTATCTAATGGAAGCACCCGGTCAACTATAGTTACATCAAATTCTCCATTCCGAACGAGTGCTAAGCCGTCTTGAAAATTTTCGGCTACTTCGACATGATGCTCCTGCTCCACAAGTTTCCGAACGATTGCATCTCTCCAAAATTCATCATCCTCAATGAGCAGTATTTTCATCGAATATTCACCATCGAATACAGTTTCAATCTAATTCAGAATTTTCCTGCATTGTGCTCGCTTCGCATTTTTATATCTATTTTGCGCCCAACAGTATCCTTGCGCCAATGAATTGAATATGCGTCAAATAGCAGCAGGATATCGCTGCTACTTGACGCGTTTTCTCTAACGAGTAAGTTAGGGAAGAGAGAATTATCCAAGGTCTACTACAATGAATTGGCTGTTGCTGCCTCTCTCAATTAGCATTAGAGTTCTAGTTTTTTCAGACAAACGCAAAGAGGCAAAAGTTTCAATAACAGCATTCACGGTTGAAGTGTCCTTTCGATCTATCGATTTGATAACATCACCCATACGAAGTCCGGATTTATCTGCAGGACTGTCAGGAACCACATCAAGGATGATCACACCGACAACATTTTCATCAATTCCATATCTCGAACGCAAATCCGAATTCAGTTCCGCTAATGTGACACCGAATTGAGTATTGGCACTTTCGTTCTGTGCCATATCTTTTTTAGCGTTTCTCATTTCTGTGTCTGCACCCGCAAGAACCTTAATTCTTGTATTCAGTGAAATGGTTTCACTTCCTCGAATTACGTTGATTGCGACTTCACTGCCGGGTTTTGTCTTTTTCACCAGTCCCGAGAGATCCTGAACAGTTCCGATAGTCTGCCCATCGAATTCCACGATGAGATCACCCGGTTGTATACCCGCAACATCGGCCGGACTATTTGCTTGAACTTCCGAAACCAACGCACCATATTGACCATCAGGCTTATCCGAAAGATTCAGTGCCTGAGCAATTTCACTCGTAACCGTTTGAATCACGACTCCAAGCCAACCTCTTCTGACAATGCCATCATAGATCAAACTGTTGGAAATATCGTCGACAACGCTCGAAGGAATCGCAAAACCAACACCGGCATTAACTCCAGTGGGTGAAAAAATCAGAGTATTGATCCCGATCACCTGTCCTTCGGTATTGAACAATGGACCACCCGAATTCCCCTTGTTTACTGCCGCATCAATCTGAAGTAATGGAACGTTTGGCGAGTTTTGAATCAAGTTGCGACCCTTGGCCGAGACTATGCCAAGAGAAACCGACTGGGTTAGTCCGAACGGGTCGCCAATTGCAATAACCCAGTCTCCAACCCGAGCATTTTCAGAATTTCCAAACTCTGCATACGGCAAGGGAGTCTCGGTATCTATCTTCAAAACTGCCATGTCCGTCAGCCTATCGCTACCGACGAGTTCAGCAGAGTATTCAGTTTGATCAGAAAGCGTAATCTTGATTGTTTCTGCATCTTCAACAACATGCAAATTGGTCACAATGTATCCGTCGGGATTGATGATTACTCCAGATCCTGTGTTGGACATTTGTCTGCCATACTGCTTAGAAGGAGGTTGTTTTCCAGGTTCGAATCTCTTGAAGAATTCCCACATCCTTGGGTCTAAATTCCTAAATGTTTCAGCATCAAAATCCGGCGGCCAACGAAAATAATTTATGCCGTCAACATTGTTTTTTCGAGTAGCCTCAATTGAAATGACAGCAGGTGAAACCGCTTCAACAAGTTCTGCGAATCCGGAATTCACAACATTTTCTTCAAGATTAGCATTAACCGGCTTGCCGCCTTCGACCGCGTGAACCAAAGACTCAGGGCGAAACGCCATCACAGCGAATACAATTGAGACAAACAGAATCAACGCCCACCCAACTTTACGCGCTGGCAGATTGCCGATATTTGAAAACGAATTTGATTTTTGCATTGAGTTCTCCTAATGCGAAATTAAACTTTCCAATATTCTAACGAATATTTCCTAAAAAAATATTAACAAGCATTAATAGTTACGCGATGGAAGTGCATAATAGAAATTCAAAACTTTCCACTTGTGAAATTCTCATAGTTGGGGGCGGAATAATGGGAAGTTCCATCGCCTATTTTCTAGCATCAAACTCTGACTACGACGGATCAATCGCCGTCATCGAGAAGGATTCCACTTATTCTGCATGCGCAACCACACGGTCTGTGGGTTCAATTCGTCAACAGTTTTCTACTCCAGAAAATGTGTTGATTTCACAGTTTGGCTATGAGTTTCTCTCGAATGCTGACGAGCTTCTCAAGGTGGGTGACAACTCCCCTGATATCGGCTTGATTCGTTCAGCGTATCTGCTTTTGGCAACTCACGCAGGACAGGATGAACTTCGTCGAGGGCATGACATGCAAACCGTTTGCGGTTCGCAAGTTGAGTATCTAGACACCGCTTCACTGGCTAGAACATTTCACTGGCTGAATGTAGATGATTTAGCTGCCGGATGTAGAGGGCTGCAGGAAGAAGGCTGGTTTGACCCCTACAGTCTGCTGATCGCACTCAAGCAGAAAGCGATTTCACTCGGTGTCCGTTATATTGAAGATGAAGTAATGTATGTCCATCTTCAGTCTGATCGTGTTACCGGAGCTGACTTGAAGTCTTACGGTCACCTTCGCTGTGAATCCATGGTCAACGCCGCGGGACCTTATGCGGGCGACTTGGCTTTGCAAGCCGGAATTTCTTTGCCTGTTTCACCACGCAGACGCAACGTGTTCGTTTTTCGCACCAAGTCACCAATTGAAGATATGCCGCTGGTTGTCGATCCGTCAGGATTTTATGTGAGACCAGAGGGTGATCGCTATATATGTGGATACTCTCCTTTAAGTCATGAAGAAGACCCGATCGACTACACATTGAATGTCGATCATGAATTATTTGACGATTTGATCTGGCCCAAACTGGCACACCGTATTCCACAATTCGAAACACTTCGAGTGGTCAATTCCTGGGCGGGACACTACGACTACAACTCGTTTGATCGAAATGGCATCGTAGGCTTTCATCCGGAAATCTCCAATTTTTACTTCGCGAATGGATTCAGCGGGCATGGCCTACAGCAGGCACCGGCGATTGGCAGAGCGATTTCGGAACTCGTCGTCGATGGCCAGTACAAATCATTGGATTTGACCAGACTGAGTTACGAAAGAATTCTGGCAGAAAAAAAATATGGTGAATCTGTCATTATCTAGAAATCTGACCGACCTTCGGAAGTATCAATCCGTTATGCCATTAAGGTCAAACAAGTAAATCAATTGACAACTTTTAGCAGTTTTTCACAGACTCATCAAATTCTCCATCAACAATCCCTAATTCACCAAGCAAGCCGGCTGGAATGGGACGTATTGTTCCTGTACTGCCCGGAAGCAGCGTCTTCAGGTCGGACAAGGCTGCATCAAATTGATCGTTGAGTACCAGGTGATCGTAATCAAAACAATTTCTTATGTCATATACCGCTACTGCAAGCCGGGCTTCAATCGTGTCGCCGGAGTCGCGTCCCCTGCTGCGCAATCGATTTCGCAAACTTTGAATTGAAGGAGGCAGCAAGAACACTCGCACCGCAGACGGAAACAGTTCCACTACCTGTTTGGCACCCTGCCACTCTATTTCGAGCAATACATTCTCACCCGAATTCAAGTGTTGTTCGATTGATGTTCTGGAAGTGCCGTAATAGTGACCATAAACCTTTGCATGTTCAACAAAATCTCGCGCCTCAATCATTCGTTGAAATTCATCGTCACTAATGAAATGGTAGTCTTTTCCATCGACTTCATTTCGCCGAATCTCACGGGTTGTATGTGAAACTGAAAGAACGGTTCTCTCTGAGGATTCAACCAAGGCACGCGACAGGCTTGACTTTCCCGTACCAGAAGCAGCGGAAATGATCAACAATACTGATTCTTCTTTCTGCGTTGGCGTCATGCGACGTTTTGTACTTGTTCGCGAATCTGTTCCAGCACGACTTTCATATCGACCATCAGCGAATTCAGCGGATAGTGAGCCGACTTGGACGAGAATGTATTCACTTCACGCCCCAATTCCTGAAGAACAAATCCTAACCGTTTTCCTGCTTCTTGGTCTTCTGATAGCACCCGCTCGAGTTCAGCAATGTGCAATCCAATACGCTCCATTTCCTCACACACATCTGCCTTCACCAGAATCAGCGCTATTTCCTGCTCAAACCTTTCCGCATCAATTTCGAGTTTCATTTCCTCAAGCTTGTTTGCGATCCGGTTGCGCAGGTATTCCTGTGCCTCAGGGAGCAGATCCATCGCACTCGTTTTAAATTCCTTGAATTCCTTGATTTTTTCACTCAGCAAAGATTGGATTGCCTGCCCCTCTCTACGCCGGTCTAGATCCAGCTCTTCGACAAGCTTCTCGAAAAGCTTGAGAATTTCTTCATTCAGTTCTGAATCATCCAAATCTGTTGAAGTCAGAACGCCTGGCCACTTTAATATGTCGCATATGGTTAGCGGCGATGACTGGGAGACCAAATCCATTACCCTTTGAGAATGGGCAATAAGATTTTCAACGCAAGTCTGATTGAATTGCTGAATTGCGTTGCCTCCCTTAATAGATTTAAATTTGAGCACTACTTCAATTCTGCCACGATTGAATTGAACGGCAAGCCGCTGACGACAAGCAGCTTCCAGCGGGCGGAAAATTTCAGGCAACTGAATGTTGAGGTCCAAAGCTCGGTGATTCAATGAGCGCGCCTCCCACTGTATCTCACCCCAATTGGTTGTTGAAGCCTGTCTGGCAAATCCGGTCATGCTGGAAATCATGTCAACTGTAAATCCCTTATAATTTGTAGCAACTCAATCGGCATCATGAAACGACATCACTATTGGCTGATTGGCAATGTCATTCAACCGATAAAATAGGAAAATTCAATTATGAATGATTTCAACTTGGAAAGCAGTCACTGTGTCGCAAGTGTGTCCGAACTGGAAGATCGTGTGCCCTACCCGGTTGATGTCGCAGGAGAAGAAATCGCACTCATCCTGATGGACGGTGAAATCCACGCAATCGATAATATTTGCACACACGAATACGCCTGTCTTTCAGACGGTTACGTTGAGGAAGACCGCATAGTCTGCCCACTTCATCTCGCTGAATTTAACATTACAACCGGTGCCGTCGTTGAAGATCCGGCCGAAGAGGATTTGAAGACTTATCCAGTCCAAGTTGTCGAGGATAACGTTTATATTCAGATTTGACGAATTAAAAACATCATTCCAGATTGCCAGCGAGCAGCCAAATGACCGGTAACTTACGAATTGATCAATTCCTCGATAATTCTGGCGGCTTTCTGGCGCCCGTCGGCGGCTTTCATGTGGGTGCTGGTGCGCTTCAGCCGAACATGCATCTCGTTATCTGTCAACAGAGTTTTCAAGGCTGAAATAAACTGTTCGCCGCTCCAGTTGGATCGATGCATTTTAAGTCCATGACCGGTTTCCTGAACTCTGGTGGCGTTGTCATGACCATCCCACACATAAGGCATGATCAATGCTGGCTTTCCAAAATAAAGGCACTCGGTAAAACTGTTGTTACCACCATGATGAATCACCGCATCCGACTGTTTAATGACCGAAGGTTGAGGGTACCATGACGATATTCGAACATTGTCCGGAATCGAGTTGTATTGCTCTTCGTAGTCTCCGATATTGACCAACACTCGATAATCCTGTTTTCCCAAAACATCAATCATGCGTTTCAGCAAATCGGTATCACCCGAACCCAGTGATCCGAAGCTGAGATAGATCAACGGCAATTCGTTTCTGCTTCCGAAATCAGGTACTTCATACTCTTTTTCTGAACGTACGCAGCCTTCCAGATATTGATATTGCTGTGGATCTAGCGAATTCTTTCTTGAGTATTGAAGCGGTTCTGGATAGAGCAGAAGATTCATGTATGGCGAGGGTTCAAAAAATTCACCAATCGGATATGGCGACTCGCTGCAAGACTCAAGAAATGCATTGAAGTCATCGTGGATGGGCCGGATAACTTGGTTGAAATGGCTTCGATAAGCTTCAAAACCCTCGCGATCATTTTCCCCACATCCTGATAGATGCGGCGGGATCCATGGATCGGCGATTTCGTTTTCGCTACAGGAAATGATTCGAATCCACGGCACACCGTATCTCTTGACGGCTGGAAACAGAATTACATTGTCAATGCAAATCAAGCCCGGTTTCAGATCACCCAGTACATTCGGTAAATCTTTTTCTGCCCATTTTGAAGTATCGACAATGGCTTCCCAGCATTCTTTCACATAATTGTCGATCTGCTCGTACGGTGAAAGGTTGAAATTCGGAATATGTCCATTAATGAAACTTGACCAGTACTTGGCCATCTCTTCGGATGACATGGGTTCTGACAGATTGACGATTCTCACTTCAAACCCGTAATCCTCGAAAACTTCTGCGAATCCTGGATCCGACAGGAATACGCACCGATAGCCCCGGTCTGCGCAGGCCTGTGCAATTCCTACGGAATTCAGTGCCGGTCCAAATGCGCCTTCTGGAAAAAAAGCGATTACTTTGCGTTCATCCATAATGTGATTTCTCAGTGCTTTGGGTTAAAGATTCATCGACTGCTGGTACGACTAGAATCGAATCCATCTGAATTTCTTGAACTATTCCAGAGTCCGGCTTCGTCAATATCTGAAATTGAATTGGTCAGGCTTATATACTTAACCAAATGTATATTCAAGTATCTGATTGATTCCATCGACCTGATGAATTTTCCTTCCTGCAACACCAGAATCGACAGCAAACTCTGTACGATGAGCGCACCAGCTCTCAATGCAACGCCAGATGTCCAAAGCGTAAGTGATCCCACTCCAAAACCGCAACCGAATACTTTTCCGGTTCTGCGAAATAGTGTGAGTGCATGAGTAGAGTTCATCGCTGTTATAAAATGAACGCCTATATGAAATTGTTCCAGCATCGCTGGTATTCCGCTATTCCTGAATGATCAGGCGCTGATAAATTAAATTGTCCAAACTGCACAAACTATTCATTCGCCTACTTTTGCCAATGGCGATAGTCGGAGCCGGGGTGGTCGGATTCAAACTTCTCGCACTCGATGAGCCGGAAGCGGTATTTGAACTACCCGAGCAACGTGCATGGCTGATTGATACCCAGCAAATTACAAAAGAAATCCTCATTCCTACAGTCGAACTGTTTGGACGAGTCGTCTCTCCTACTCATTCCCGACTGACTTCCATACTGGACGCAGAAGTTATTGAAGTCAATGTCATGACCGGGCAGACCGTTGAAGCGGGGGAAGTGCTGATTTGTCTTGATTCACGAACCATTCAAACTCAATTGCGTCTGCTGCAAGCCGATGTCGCAGGAATCAACGCGTCGCTTGAAAGAGAGCATCAAAGAGTGACAGCAGATAGGGAAATTCTGCGACATGAAAACCGATTGCTCAAACTTGCCACAGATGCGATGGGAAGATCCAGAACTCTCAAGAATAGAAATCTAATAAGCCAATCCGAATTTGATGTTACCGAAAGAGTGGAACAGCAAGCACGCCTCGCAGTGACAGCTCGCGAAGCTGCAATCAGAGAATATGACAGTCGAGCTGCCGTTCTGAAAGCAGAACTTCAAAGAGCACAGGCATCACTTGAAAAAGCGATGCAGGATTTGGAAGATACTGAAATTATCGCTCCATATGCAGGGCGAATCACTGAAGTTCATGTCGCTGCCGGAAATCATGTAAGGAACGCTAGCCCGCTTGTCGACATGTTCGACCACACCACAACAGAAATTCGAACGTTAGTTCCAAATCGTCATCTCGCTCAGGTGCGCAAGTCGATTGCGGGCGAGATTGAACTTGAAGCTATCGCTGAACTGGATGACGAGCAACTGCAGTTGAAATTGGACCGATTGGCGTCAACCGTCGGTACAGGTCACGGCGGAGTGGATGCTTACTTCCGTATGTCTTCGAATTCCATCTATCCCGAATTAGGGCGATCCGTTACAGTTCTCCTATCACTAGTCCCGGTAGAGGAAGCCTTAGCCATACCTTATCAGGCCGTTTATGGATCCAATCAGGTCTTCAAAGTGGATTCAGATTCCTTGAAGTCGGCGACAATCAAAAGACATGGACAAGTAGTGCGTAACGACAAGACCTACATCGTTGCAACCAGTTCTGATCTAGAGGCTGACGACTTAATCGTCACCACACAGTTGAATAATGCTGTTGACGGTTTGAAAGTAGAAATCTCTGATTCAAAGTGATATTTAGCCGGACGAGTGATCGCCCGGCAGTCGTGTAAAGATGGAAAAAAAGGGCATTCTGGAAATATTCGCTACACATCCGGTAGCCATGAATATTCTCATGGTGGTCATTCTAATTGCTGGTGGATACGTCGTTTTTAATATAAACGTTCAGTTTTTTCCAGCCTTTAATCTCCAGTTCGTCAATGTTTCAACCGAATGGCCTGGGGCTGCTGCTGAGGACGTCGAAATATCCGTCACAAATCGACTGGAACTCGACCTAAAAAATCTCGATCATCTAAAAAATATGACTTCCACTTCCTATTTAGGCGGCTCGCGTATTTTACTGGAGTTTGAGCAGGGAGCGGATCTCAGAGTCGCGAGTGACGATACACAAGCCTTGGTTGATCTAGTCATTCCGGATCTGCCAGACAACGCAAAACGTCCAGAAGTATCCCAAGTCAAGCGATATGAACTCATCGTAAGAATGATCGTTACCGGTCAGTCTTTGGATCAGCTACGTGTTCTGGCAAACCAATATCGAGATGAACTATTGTCTCGGGGCATTGGAAAGATCAGTATTGTCGGCTTGCCAAATGAAGAAATCGCCATCCAGATTCCCAGGCAAGTACAAAGGGATTTGGGGTTGTCTCTGAATCAATTCGGGCAGCAAATTCGGTCGCAATCTCAAGATACGTCAATTGGCCTTTCCGGTCGAAATGATGCAGCGAGACAGCTTCGCATTCTTGACCAAAGGCGAGATGAGATCGCATTTGAGGATTTACCAGTCATCGCCGACACGGATGGGCGCTTGATCACGCTTGGCGATATTGCAACCATAGAACAAAGACCAAAGTCTGACCAGGTTTTCCTCAGCTACAAAAACAAGCCCGCAGTTGAGCTGCAGCTCAGCCGGCAGGAATCAGGTGACACCCTGAAGAGCGCCGCGATTGTGTACGAATGGTTGGAAGAAACTCGACCTCTCATACCACCAGACGTAGAACTGAACCTCTTTGAAGATAAATCCATTGCTCTACGCGACCGAATCAAAGTACTGGTTGACAACGGAATCATCGGATTAATTCTCGTGTTGGGCGTACTGTATCTGTTCTTGAATACGCGAATTGCTTTCTGGGTAGCCATCGGAATTCCTGTAGCACTAATGGGCGGGATAAGTCTGCTTTATGTTACAGGCGGAACGCTTAACATGATTACGCTGTTCGGATTCATCATGACAATCGGAATCGTCGTGGATGATGCGATTGTCGTCGGTGAAGAGGCAATGACGAGATTCATAGAAAATCCATCACCCGCAGATGCAGTAATCAAGGCATCCAAGCGCCTATTTTTGCCTATTCTAGCAGCATCGCTGACAACCATATTTGCATTTGTGCCTGTAATGATCCTGTCCGGTATTATCGGTGCTGTGTTGTATTACATCGGGCTCGTGGTGATCTGTGTAGTCGCTACTTCTTTGGTCGAGGCGTTTCTGATACTGCCCGGTCACTTGCGATCTAGTTTTGAGAAAATTTCAACAAAATCAAGCGCGATAAATGCGCCCCTAGTCGATCGGTGGTTTTTAACCTTTCGAGATCGTTGGTACCGCAACATGCTCAGTTTCGCAACTGACAACCCAAGCATCCCAATTTCCGTCGGATTCGCATTATTGATTCTAACTGTAGGTCTGTTCGGATCGGGGCGATTGCACTACAGTTTCTTTCCGACACCGGAGCTGGACCTTGTGTATACCAACCTCAGCTTCAATGCCGGCACGCCAAGAAAAGTTGTTGACGAATACCTCGTAAGCGTAGAGGAAGCACTATTCGAAACAGAAGCCGAACTCGGAGGCAATCTGGTTACTACTTCCCTAGTGATACATGGGGCGAAGTTTGCCGCTGAGTCAGAAGCACCCGCTGTTGGCGGTGCAAATCATGGAGCTGTTGTCGCAGAACTCAAGCAGTCAGATACACGGGAGGTGCGCATAACCAAATTTCTTCGTACTTGGCGTAGCAAACTGGAATATGTACCCGGGCTTGAAACCGCGGTAACAATCAGTCCAACCCCAGGGCCTCCCGGACGAGACATTGAAGTCAAGTTCAGCGGTGCAGCAAAGCACATCACAAAAGACGCGGCACTTGCTTTAACCGAACATTTGCGCCAGATTCCAGGCGTATATGCCATTGAGGATGACACCAGCTATGGACGTCAGCAGCAGATTTATTCGCTGACGTCACTAGGACAGGCACTAGGACTATCAGCCGCTGAAATAAGTCGACAACTTCGTTCTTCAATTGAAGGTGAATTACTGCAATCTTTTACTGCTCAGTACCACGATATCGAAGTGACTCTGATGTTGCCTGACGAGGAAAGGCATCAACTCAGTGAACTCGAGAATGTCCATATGATACTGCCATCAGGGGATTCGATCCCTTTACTGGATGTTGTCGAAATTCAATCCAACAGAGGATTTGACGTATTACGTCATTCTGAAGGTGTATTCTCCGTTCAAGTCAGTGCCAGCGTAGATAGTTCGGTCGCAAATACTGCTGAAACCATGAATCGGCTGGAAGCTGAAGTTCTGCCGAAGATTGCCAACGAATATGGTGTCAGTTGGTCAGTTGGCGCACGTCAAACTGACCAGGAACAAACCGAGCAGTCCATGAAAACAGGTGCGCTAATCGCCGTTGCGTTAATCTATCTGACGTTGGCGTGGATTTTTGGGTCCTATAGTTGGCCTTTATTCGTTATACTCGCCATTCCATTTGGAGTCGTCGGTGCAGCCTGGGGGCATCTGTTTTTAGGACTCTCGTTTACGATCATCACGATACTTGGATTGATTGGATTGTCTGGAATCGTGGTAAATAACGCGATCGTACTGGTGGTTTTCTATAAACAGAACCGCGATGCCGGCATGGACGTCAAGCAAGCAATGGTCGAAGCGGGTTGCCAGAGACTACGGCCCGTCATTCTCTCTAGTCTGACTACAATCGCGGGGCTGTTACCGCTGCTGTTCGAAAAATCGACTCAGGCACAATTTCTCATACCTATGGCCGTGACACTGATTTTCGGACTTGCATTTTCAACTGTACTGGTGCTGTTTTTCATACCGGCGGTACTGGCACTCTACGAACGAATTGCGGCGCGATTGCGCACGGATGAGGAAGAGATTGTATTGGATGAGCAAGGCGAACGGATTTGAGCATCCGTTTGACACTATAAATTTGTTGAGACGATCAGAAATTAAAGACTACCGACATGGGTTTATGATCCGAACCGTCTGCCTGTGAATCAATTCTTGCTGAACGAATCTTATCGCTGAGGGTTTGACGCACGAAACAATAATCCATACGAACTGCCTTACCACCCCTTTCTGCGGTAACTCCCGACATTAACCTGTTTCCGGCCGCGACCCAAGCATCCACAAATCCTTCGGGGCTGACGACTCGTCCTCCGTAATCGGACATTGGTCCTACGATGCGGCTGTATTCGACCGAATCAGGAGTGAAATTGAAATCGCCTAGCAGGATCGACTCCCGCGGCAATGATGAAGCGTCTGACTGTTTGGAAAAATCGGTGCCTTTTGCTACGCCGGAAATCGGACCACCTTCTCTCACCGCTTTGCGATCGATTTCAAGAATTCTTTTGATCTGCTTCAGGCGGACTTCAGCGCTGATGTGAGTAAGATGGATCGAATACACCCGGACTTTCTTGCCACCGATGGAGATTACACCTTCCAGCGCGCTTCGTTGAATACTGAGCGGCCTGCCGGTAGAAGCCACCTTAGGCAACAAGTGATTTCTTGAAGTGAGTATTGGACTGCGCGACAGCAACATATTCCCAAACTGCTGCCGGCAATGCCTGATTTTGTTATTTGGAAGAAGCCTGTCCGCATGAATATCCACCCCTGCACCATAAACCCAGTGATGAAAATTTAATCGGTACGCAAGCTCTTCAACCTGATCCGTGCTGCCGGAACGGGGGAAAAATCGTTCAACTTCCTGCAATGCAATGACATCGGCGTCTTGCACCGTTCCAGCAATTCGGCCCAGATCTATTTTCCCGTCAAGACCGCGTCCATACTGAATGTTGTACGTCGTGAACTTCAAAACAATTTTTCCAGATTTTCCAAATCAACTAGTGTGGTGTAAATTCTGCGATGCCCAGCATGTTTTCTCCCGGGTCCGCAATTACTGCATAGCGACCAACTCCGGGTTCGTCGACGGGACCGAACACTACAGAACCTTTGAGACGACTACACTTTGCCAAACTGTCATCGACGCTTTCTACTCTGATATAGGGTGTCCACAATTCTTGACCAGCTGTTTCTTCAACTCTCGAATGCATGCTGCCAACTGGAAAATCATTCAACTTGAAAAGGAAATAGGGAATATCACCTGACGACATTTCCTCAACTTTCCAGCCAAAAACAGAGCCATAGAAGCGGGTTGCCGCTTTGGTGTCGGAGGTAGTCAACTCGAACCAATTCAGCGAACCAGGTACATTTGTGATTCGAGCGCCTGAATGCTTCATGGGCTGCCACAAATGAAAGGCGATGCCTCGTGTATCCATGCACTGTGCCAGCCTGCCAGCCTGTCCGACATCCATCGGTTCCATTCTGACCCTGCCACCAGATTCAACAGTTTTTTCAACAGCCTTGTCAACACTTTGAACAATAACATAGGAATACCAATTGCCTGGCATTCCCTCCTCAAGGGGCTCGACTTTCGGTGCTATGCCTGCTACGCTGGTTGCTTCAGGCGGATTAGCAGACTCATCCAGGCAAGCGAGTGAGTACACCATTTCACCATCAATGAACTGGTCAATAAAATGCCAGTCGAACATTCCAGAATAAAATTTCTTTGCCAACTCCCAATCCAGTACGAAGACATCGGCCCAATTGAAACGATCAAATTTCATAGTGCTCATTTGTTACGATTGTTTACGCAATTGAATCTGGCATGAGCTCTTGATCTACAGTCAAATTCCAGATTTCGAGTTCGCTGCAATTTGCAAAAAGCAGTATACAGAATAAATAGAGCGCTCCGCATTGGCTTTCGATTTGACTGTCAAGTTGCTGGGGAAGACACCAATATTTATCTGTCACTAGGAGAAACGGCATATGTCGATAATGAACCATCCCCATCCCGGTGCCTGTTTGAACGTTACGATTGTCTTGAGCCTTGGGGTATAAGTGTGATCCAATTCGCACAAAAACTCGGCATATGCTGTAAACAACTTTCGGTTATCGAAAATTATCGTTCAAGAATCTCACCGGAGATGGCAATTCGTCTTGACAAGGGGTTCGGTGGTGATACAGAATCTTGGTACCGACTGCAAGCCACTTTCAAGTTAGCCTAGGCGATGAAATATACCATTTAAAACATGGTCACGCGACTATCGCCAGTGTCGTGATAGTCGACCTGAAACTAAGCACCTAAGAAAAGATGAGCAGAGAAAGTCTCTATTCTGGCTACATTTTACACTTCATCTTCCGAATAACAAAAAAATACCATGTTGAATACATTGTGGAATTAGAATCTACAAAGACATACTGTAAAATGTTCCAACAATAAAATTACATAATTTGCGGGAATTTATTACTATCCCATCTATTAAAGGAACAGTAATATGCTCAGTCAACAACTCCCCATTTTTCATGAAGAAAAATTTAAATGCCCTTACTGTAAAGTGTTCGCAAAGCAAGAATGGACGGATGCCGGAAAATTGTCAGCGGGTTTTAAATGGATTGTCGGGCAAACGTACCTTAGCTACCGAGAAAATTTTTCTGACTACGCCCAACCGACCGTCACAAAATTTTGCGAAATTCTAACTAACAGTCTAACTAAACATGTGAACAGCCTCATTACCAATAAATTGAGTTTTTCAGTTTGCCAAAGTTGTTCCGAAACATCAGTCTGGCACAATAAAGATAGGATCTACCCCAGACTGACGTCTTTCCCGGACCCTAATGGAGATATGAATGACGAAATTCAACAATATTATCGAGAAGCTGCGCTGATATATAAAGATTCCCCGAGAACTTCAGCCGCCTTATTGCGTTTGTGCGTTGAAAAATTGTGCAGGCAGGTCGGAGAGAAAGGCAACCTAAATCAGTGCATAAGTAATATGGTGAAAAATAAAGGGTTGAGTAAGCAAATTCAGCAAGCTTTAGATTACTGTCGAGTTATTGGTAATAATGCCCTACATCCAGGCGAAATGAAATTGAAGAAGATATCGACAAAGTTTCAAGTCTCTTTTCTCTTAATTAATGACATTGCTTACGAAATGTTAACCAAACCTAAAGAAATGAACGAAAAATATTCTTCTCTCCCTCCAAATACTCTACAACAAATTCAAAATAGAGACAAGTAATAAAATCGAGTATTGAAAAGTTTGGTAGTCAACGGATACCGTTAAATCGGAAAAAACATGCGGCTGAAGCCAGCCTGGATGTGTTTCCAGCAGTACCAAATCCAAATGTAGGAGAGCGGCCTACGGAATATGCTGACCGAGTTGGTATGTGGTATGTCGAACAGAAATCCAATGAACACCGTAAGGAACACGGTCTTTATTTGACATCTGTAATCGTCGCTGACTACATGGCAGAAAAAATTCAGGTAAACGAACCAAAGCTTCGGATTCTGGATCCAGCCGCTGGTAGTGGAATTCTCTGTTGCGCGGCAGTTGAGTCGCTTATTTCTCGTAATCCCAAACCCACTACAATCGAGTTGGTCGTCTATGAGGTTGACAAAGGCATAATTAATTATCTTCAAGTCGTTCTCAAATATCTCACCGACTGGTGTGAACGTAACTATAGAGTTAAAGTTTCTGTTAGCGTGAAAGCGGTTGACTTTATCATTGCAAACGCCGAGGTGTTACAACTCCAAACTGAACAAACCTCCGATAGAACAGCGAAGTTGGGATTTGATGTTGTTATCTCTAACCCTCCATATTTTAAGATCAATAAAGGCGATCCTCGAGCATCTGTCGTATCCACTGTAGTTCATGGTCAGCCAAATATATATGCGCTATTCATGGCGGTAAGTGCGGTGCTTTTGCGCAAGCGTGGCGATTTCATCTTCATCACGCCTCGGAGTTTTACATCCGGGTTTTACTTTCAACAATTTCGCGCATTTTTCTTCAATTTAATTTGTCCGATCGCGGTGCATGTGTTTGGATCTCGGCGAGAAGCATTCAGTCGAGATGATGTTCTACAGGAAAATATCATTCTCTTCGGCAAACGTCAGGAGAACTGGTATCGAACCGAGAGGAATTTTAAAATCAACATTTCGTCTAGTCGTGGTGTATGCGACATTAATGAACGGACTTGTTCAAATGTTTCGATCAACTTGGTTCTTGATCTGAATTCACAGGACATGGTGCTTCGTTTACCTCTCAGTGGAGAAGAAGATGTGTTGAATTTGGTAGATTCTTGGCCGTGCACAATTCACAGTCTCGGTCTAAAAATTTCAACCGGACCCGTCGTACCCTTTCGAGCAGCGACGCTTGTCGATAGGGAAGGAGACGTTCCGGTCAGTCATGTGCCTCTATTATGGATGAACCATATACAAGCAATGAAGACCACTTGGCCACTTTTTCGACACAAGCCAGAGTATATAAAGCGATTGGGAGCCGAAGCACTTTTACTGCCAAACAAGAATTACGTGCTCCTGCGTCGTTTCAGTTCCAAAGAACAGCCGCGCCGACTGACTGCGGCTCCATATCTGGCAAAGGCCTTAAATACTCCGGAAGTGGGATTTGAGAATCACCTGAACTATATACACCGACCGGACGGTCAACTCTCCTACGAAGAAACCCTTGGTTTGGCAATTCTGTACAACAGCCGCCTGCTTGACACGTACTTCCGAGCCGTAAACGGCAACACTCAAGTGAGCGCCACTGAACTGCGATCTATCCCATTGCCTGCCCACAAGACAATTGTCGAACTTGGTCGACGAGTGAAGCACCTTTCTGACCCCACACAAGATATCGACCTACATGTCATGACATTATTGGGGCAACCGGAGTTAAAGGAGGTATCCCTTGGCTAGCCCTAAAGAAGCTCAGGCAATCCTGAAATCTCTAGGGATGCCACCAGCTCAGCACAATAGAATGTCCGGTCTGACACTTATCGCTCTGTGCGGAATGACACCTGAGTCCTCATGGTCTGAAGCAGAACGGAAACGATGCACAGTAACCAAGGGAATTATGGATTATCTTAAGGATAACTACGGTACTGAATACGCACCCAACACTAGGGAGACATTCCGTCGGCACGTGCTCCATCAATTCATTCAAGGACGAATTGCGGACCTAAACCCATTTGAGCCTGGACTTTCGACAAACAGTCCGAATGCCCACTATGCTGTAACCGAGGCTGCATTACGGGTTGTTCAGTCTTATGGCACGAAGAACTGGAATACGGAGGTAGAAAATTTTCTCCACATTCAAGGTTCCCTGTTAAAAAATTATCAGCAACAAAGGGACTATATCATGGTTCCTATACGGCTGCCTGAAAATCAGGAACTTCGGTTATCTCCCGGCCCGCACAATGAGTTACAGAAATCTATTGTTGAGGAGTTCGGTCCTCGTTTCGCACCGGGTGCACAACTTCTGTATTTGGGGGATACAGCAAAGAAAGATCTATTAGTTGCTAGGGAAATTTTGACTAGTATTGGTATATCGATAACAAGTCATGACAAGGTACCAGATGTTGTGCTCTTTGATGATGCTCGGAATTGGCTATTTTTAATTGAAGCGGTCACGTCACACGGCCCCATGTCGCCAATGCGCGTAGCCGAGCTGAAGCGAATGTTGGGTGAGTGTTCCGCGAGCGTTGTCTACGTCAGTGCCTTTCCGGATATTTCCGAGTTCCGGAGGCATTTGCTTGATATCGCTTGGGAGACGGAGGTTTGGATCAGCGATTCACCAGACCACATGATTCATTACGATGGAGATCGATTTCTGGGGCCGACGAGTGAGTTTGAATAATCTACTCATGCTGTAAAAAAATCAGAAAAAATCTCCATAGTTATCGAATGTTCCAGTCACGAGTCAGCGGGGGGGGGGGGGGGGCAACAACTTCAACCCAATGCTTGACCGGTACTGCTGAACTTGAGGCCAAATGCATCAAGCACCCAATATTCGCCGTTACAATCTGATCCGGTTGCCCACGTTCCAACGCAGCAATCTTGTTCTTCAATAACTGGCCTGACAGCTCACTCTGTAAAACCGAGTAAACTCCAGCAGACCCACAACACATATGCGCATCTTCCACGTAAGTGGTTTCAATCCCATATTCACTCAATATTTTTTCTACCGAATTGACTATTTTTTGTCCATGCTGAAGTGTGCAGGGTGAATGAATCGCCACTTTAGTGGGCAGGTCGTGAGTCGTTGATACCTCGGCACTTCTCTCGACTTCCGAAATATCGATCGCGAGCGATGCAATTTTATCCGCTTTTTCAGCATAGTCCTGATCCTCTTTCAACAACGTGCCATACTCCTTTATCGTCACGCCACATCCGCTTGCGGTAGAAACAATCGCTTCCGCTCCCTTTTGTATATGCGGCCACCATGCGTCGATGTTTTTTTGAGCTTGCCCGGCAAAAAAATCGCGATTGCCCAGATGCAGGCCCAAGGCACCACAACAGGCATCGTTCGTACGAATCGCAGAAATTGACTGACCGTTCAAATAGCGGGCCGCCGCAACGTTGATTGCCGGCTTTGTGACTCTTTGGATGCAACCCTGATGAATGATCATTTTTCGGCTGTGCTTGACCTTTGGCCAAGGCTTGCTTTTTTCCTTCGGTGGAATTTTCCCACCGAGGGCCGCCGGTAACAACGACCGCAATAAACGTGCCAGACACAGGGAAATTCGTGTCAGCAATTCATTCGGTACAATTAGAAGGATTGAATTTCTGACCAATCGTTCTGAAAACGTACGCGGTACACGCTGTTCGACGACTTCCCGTCCGATTTCCAATAATTGTCCGTAGCGAACTCCAGAAGGACAGGTTGTCTCGCATGATCTGCAAGTCAGACACCGGTCCAGGTGCAGTTGAGTACGCTGAGTAGGTTCAGAGCCTTCCAAAACCTGCTTGATGAGATAAATACGCCCTCGCGGACCATCCAATTCATTGCCAAGCAACTGGTATGTCGGGCACGTAGCGGAGCAAAAGCCGCAATGAACGCACTTGCGCAGAATGGAATCTGCGATTTGTCCATTCGGTGTTTCACGGATGAAATCGGCTAGTTCTGTCTGCATCCTATTAGAGGCTTTGGGATAAATTAGACATCGGCATACATAATTCCTGGATTTAGAATTCCTGCTGGGTCGAACGCCGACTTGAGACGAGCATGGATGCCTGCCACTGGATCGAAGAGCTGACTGAACCGATCTGTCGGCCAGTGCGCATCGGAACGAAACATGGTTGCGTGACCACCGGCCTGCTTTGCAGCCATAAAGACCGAGTCTGTGGGCTGGTCCGTATAAACCCATCGCAATGCGCCGCCCCAATCGATCAGGCAGTCATCTGCAAATGGCAGACGAGGGGTTGTCGCAGGCACGGACAGTCGCCACAACGGCTGGTTGCGATTGAAATATCTGAGCTGCTGCTCTCTCAGCTGAAGCCAGTATTCTTCACCGCTGCCATCAATTTCTCCGCCGACTACTGCCTGCGCAGCCTGAATTCCGTTTTCGGTTCCTGACAGACGCACTCGCAACAGACCTTGGCAATAACTCATTGCGGAAATAGGCAAGGAAAATCCAGCTAACCTCACCATTTCCTGGCATGCGCCTGTTTCATCCATCTCGCGCATTCGCGTCATCTCAAGCTCGAATTTCGGCAGCACTTTCAAGGAAATTTCGCATAGAACACCGAGCGACCCAAGCGCCCCGACCATCAGCCGCGAAACATCATATCCGGCAACATTCTTGATGACTTGCCCGCCAAATGCCAGAAATTCACCCTTTCCGTTGACGCATTTGATGCCTAACACAAAATCTCGAGCGGATCCCGCAAAAGGCCGTCGAGGACCGGAGAAACCACAGGCGATTGTGCCGCCCAAAGTTGCATCCTTGCCGAAAAACGGAGGCTCGAACCCGAGCATCTGTTCGGATTCAGATAGCGTCTCGGTAATTTCGGAAAGTCTAGTCCCGGCTCTCGCCGTGAGCACAAGTTCAGACGGCTCGTATGACAGAATTCCTGCATGCTTCGATACATCCAGCACCGTAGCCACGATTGAATGTCCGAAAAAGAACTTGCTTCCGGAACCCCTTATTCTGAGAGGCTGTGAGTTTCCATGGGCAAACTGGATGGCTTCAACAAGTTGCCCGGTTTCGTCAGCACCAGTCAACTCAGAATCTCTCCAGATTGCTGAACGGCAAGTTGCCTCCATGGACGTGCATCGAGTTGAACTCGGCACAACGAGCCAGAGTTGGAACCGCTTTGCCTGGATTCAGCAGTGTTTCTGGATCCCAGGCAGCCTTCACTGCATGAAACTGATCTAACACGGCATCCTCGAACTGCAAACACATCGGACGCAGTTTTTCCACACCTACACCGTGTTCTCCGGTTACCGTACCCCCGACTTCAACACACAGTTCAAGGATGCGATTGCCCAGTTCTTCTGTTTGCTCCAGCTCTCCGGGTTTGTTTGCATCGTAAAGAATAAGCGGATGCAGATTGCCGTCTCCTGCATGAAATACATTCGCCACACGTAGCTTGTATTGATTAGACAACTCATTGATTTTAATCAGAACCTCACCGAGCTCGCGGCGTGGAATGGTTCCGTCAATGCAATAGTAATCGGGGGAAATCCGCCCAACTGCCGGAAAAGCGGCCTTTCGGCCTGACCAGAATCGCTGACGCGCCTGTTCATCTCTGGCCACCCAGGTATTCGCCGCACCCTGATCACGCAAGATTCGCTCAACTTTGTCAATCTGATCTCGCACTTCTTCCGCTGTTCCGTCCAGTTCACACAGCAAAATTGCAGCAGCATCCACCGGATATCCCGCATGAACGAAGTCTTCAGCCGCCTGTATCGCGTAGCGATCCATCATTTCCAGACCGGCGGGCAGAATTCCGGCACCGATGATGGCTGCAACGGACTGCCCTGCTCTTTCAATATCGTCAAAAGACGCCATTACGACTTGTGCCGATGGCGGAATTGGAAGCAATTTGACCAGAACTTCAACGACGACGCCCAACATGCCTTCCGAACCGGTCATCAAGGCGAGCAGATCATATCCGGGCGAATCAAGCGCCTCACCACCGACGGTCAACAATTCACCGTCAATCGTCACCACCTGCAGCTGTAGAATATTGTGCACTGTCAGACCGTATTTCAGACAATGAACGCCGCCGGAGTTTTCGGCGACATTGCCACCGATGGAACATGCAATCTGCGAAGATGGATCCGGAGCATAGTACAAACCCAGGTGCCGAACTGCTTCGGAAATAGCAAGATTTCTTACGCCTGGCTGAACGCGAGCGGTTCTTGCGGGAGCATTGATCTCTAAAATTTTGCTCATGCGAGTGAGGCTCAGCAAAACACCGTCCGGCAATGGCAATGCTCCGCCGGAAAGACCGGTTCCGGCACCTCGCGTCACGACCGGTACCGAGTTCTCTGAACACGCTTTCATAATTCTCTGCACTTCCTCAATTGTGGACGGCAGAACAACCATCAGCGGCAGTTCTCGATAGGCGGTAAGACCGTCACATTCAAACGGGCGTAACGCCTCTTCTTCGGTGATCACCGCATCCGCACCGACAATGCTGCGCAGCTCCTGCGCGAGCTTGATGTTTGAACTTTTTTCCCCTTTTTTAGGTGTCATTTCAGCATAGAGTTCTCTTAAGATGGATGCCTTACCATTATAGCCAACCATCAAGTATCATAGTGTTGTCGGACAGATGGATGAACAAAAGATGAATCGACAATACACCTTAGCAGATCAGTTGATTTCGCATGCAGACAATATGTTGCGTACCCTGTTCGCATCGGCCGAACCCTCTAGGCCTTCTCCTGCCGATGAATCTAAAAAGCAGAATCTCTCCAACTGGGAGGAAGATGAAGCCAGGCGCTTGATGAGAGTCAATCATACTGGCGAAGTCTGCGCGCAGGCACTTTATCAAGGGCAGTCTCTGACTGCGCGTAATTCGGATCTGCGCCAAACTTTTCAGCAAGCGGCCGATGAAGAAAACGACCATCTGGCATGGTGTGAAGACCGAATCAAATCATTGAACGGCAGAACCAGCAGACTCAATCCAATTTTCTATGTCAGCTCTTACGCGATTGGTGCAATTGCCGGACTGCTGGGAGATCGAACCAGTGCAGCTTTCTTGGCTGAAACAGAATATCAGGTAGCCGAACACTTGGACCGGCATCTTCAGCGTCTGCCGGTATCGGATCGCAGCAGCCAAAAAGTTCTGAAACAAATGCGCGAGGACGAACTCAAGCATGCCAAATCAGCAGAACAAAGCGGAGCCGGGATATTGTCCGAACCCGCAAAGGGGCTCATGCGAGCCCTGTCGAAAGTGATGACTCGCTCGAGTTACTGGATCTAAATCAGCCGAAAATTCCTGTCACTCGCAACAACGGTTCAGAATCTTTCCGAAAATTCGTTTCTACTCCTGTGGGACAGCGTGCAGATTTCCGTCTGTGCCAACATATTGCGCCCCATCACTGCTATAAAAGCTTGTCAAGCCACTAGACTGAAGTGTCTCCAGCATGCAAGGAATTTTACGGTTCTCGGACCTGAGTCTAGCGACTACGTCGTCCGTTCCTAATGCATCGAGTAGCTCAAATGGTCCTTTGTTCCAGTTGAAACCCCAGCGCATGGCACGATCAACGTTGACGATATCGTTCGAGATATCGGGCACTAGGTCAGCTGCATAGCATAGGGTTTCCGAAATCAGGCTCCAGGTGAATTTGCCTTCCGCGCCCGAATCAAACACCACAGAACGGGCATCTCCGCTAACCGATGCCCCGAGCGCCGACAGCCACGAACCGGATTCCGGTTCATACATTTCCTTGCGTCGAGTGCCGTCTTCATTTTTTAGCATGCGATAGAATCCCCCGCCACTTTTTCGTCCGAGCTGGCCCGCATCAAACATCGCCTGTTCTTCCAGCGGAAATTCGAGATAGTCTCTTCCAGCATCATTGTCGGGTAGATTTTCATTCAGATTGGCGGCAACCAGTTTCATCACATCCAGTCCGACCAGATCAATCAATCCATAGAGCCCGGTAGAGGGAATTCCGAGTGCGGCACTCATTAGCGCATCCATTTTTTCAATCGACATTCCGTCAGCGCGCGCTTGACGGCCTTTGTGAAACCCCGCCAACATCCAGAAACATCCGATTCTATTGCCAATAAAATTCACAGTATCCTTGGCATAGACAACACCTTTGCCAAGGCTGTTTCGGGCAAATGATCCCAAGGATTCGATGACATCAGCGGTAGTGTCTTCACCCGCAACCAGTTCCAGCAGTCGCATGACTTTAACGGGATTGAAGAAATGTGTGACCGCGACATCCTTGCGGAATTGCTCGGACATTCCTTCACAGATTGATCGAAGCGGAATCCCGGAGGTGTTGGACGTTATGATTGAGTTCGGCCTTCGCACTTGATCCAGTCTGGAGAAAATCTGGCGCTTTGATTCAAGATTTTCGACAATCGCTTCGCATATCCAATCGGACTCTGCCGCAAGCGCGAGAGATTCATCAAATCCTCCAGTTGTAATTCGTTCTGCCGATTCAGGGTTGTCGAGCATGGGTGCTCTGCCGACCAGCATATTCTGCTTGCCGCGTTCCGCTAATTCCGGCGTAACATCCAGCAGATTCGTCTTGCAGCCTGCTTCGGCACAAACCGCTGCAATGCCGCTGCCCATGGTACCCGCACCTAGAACCGTTACTGATTGAATTTCTCGATTACTCACATTTCACCCCATGAGTTATTAAGGCCTGCTAAACAGATACTGTCGTTTATGCCGATTCGGAGACAGGCCTCAGTGTTTCCCGAATCGGACTTTCGTTGATAGGCCAATGCAAAAGTGCCGCAATGATTCCAAGCGCCACGCAAATCCACCAGACAACTTCATAAGACTGAGTGGCGTCAAACAGAATACCACCCATCCAAACACCCAGAAAACTGCCGATCTGGTGACCTAAGAATACAAATCCGAACAAAGTGCCAAGATAACGCGCACCAAAGACCTGACTGACAATGCCTGATGTCAAGGGTATGGTTGCGAGCCAGAGTATGCCCATACAGCTGGCAAAGATCAATGCACTCGGCACCGAGGGTGGCAACATCACAAATACGGCGATGACAATCGCTCGTCCTAGATAAATAAAACTCAATATGCTCTTCTTTTTGAATATGTTTCCCATATAGCCTGCAAGCAGCGTGCCCACGAGATTGAACAATCCAACCAACGACAATGCCCAAGCTCCAACGTTGCTCGACAGACCTATGTCCGTCAAGTAGGCAGGCAAGTGAATACCGATGAATGTAACTTGAAAACCACAAACGAAAAATCCGCTTGTTAAGAGAACGTAACCGGGATGCCGGGCGGCTTGGGACACGGCTGCCTTGAGCGTTTGTTCGGGTCCAGAAATTTTTGGTTTCCCAGACAGTACGAAAGATAACGGAATTACAAGCAGCATCACGCAACTTAGCATGGCTATCGTACTGACCCAGCCGAACTGCAGTATCAGCGAATTGCCCAGCGGCACGAGAACAAACTGGCCTAATGAACCAGCTGCTGCACCGATTCCCAAAGCCATGGATCGCTGTCTTTCCGGTACCGCCCTGGCGATGACCGCCAAGACAATTGCAAATGTGGTGCCAGATAGTCCAAACCCGATCAAGGCGCCGTTGGCGATATAGAAGCCGAGCGGTGTTGATGAGACAATCATCAGTGCCAGACCAGCTACATAACAGATTCCACCGAGTAGAATGACTCTTCCGGAACCGAAACGATCTGCAACCGCCCCGAAAATCGGCTGCGAGAATCCCCAGAACAGATTTTGGAGGGCTGCGGCAAAAGCGAATATACTTCGTCCCCAATCATACTGTTCGGTGATCGGTACGAGGAAAACACCCATCGTAGACCGAATACCAAAGCCAATAAATATGACGAGACACCCACAAACCACAATGATGAATGGATGAAGCCAATTAAATCTCGGTTGATCTGAATCCATCGAAAATACGTAAGAATCTGTTAATCAAGACTTCGTGAAGTCGCTCTCCAATTCTACTTGACGGTGGCAGACAGTGCAGAAATCAAAGCGAGTTCAATCGAAAGAGAATCTAGACGAAGGAGACAAACGGATTATATTCACCTTTCACAAATGCGGTTTGTGGAACTGAGGAATTTGCACTAAAGAGATACTCTGGCAACGATTCCTGTCGAATCCTCGCCACAGGGTCAATCACCAGAATTACTGCGGTTTGCGCTCTTGATCCCTATCCTCTGGCCATGAGAAGCTTGACTTATTCTATTGCATCCATCCACACTTTTTCTTCAATCCGTTTTGCCTCACCTTCCCTCACCCTGAAGAACATCAATTCTTCATACAGGCAACCAGATGGACAATCACCCCAGGCTTTTCGAAACACAACAAACCATTCATTGTCGGATTTCACCATTCTGATATCGGAATGATCTCCCAACCATGAATTCAGTTCCGCATATTCAACACCTGCGATCATGGAGTATTCAATTTGTGCCTGCAGAAGATTTACGGGAAACTTGAAGTACAAAATCACGGAATCAAACATTTTGTAGGGAAGTATTGCATGCACACCAAGCCTGCTGTTCAATGCATCAAATTCTTCGTTGCCAGTATGCAGTGTGATATATCGATTTCCGTCATCAATCATTTCCGAGACTGACTCCAGCAATTCCGACGTCAATCCGATGATGAGCGTTGTCGGCTGATGACCTTCTTTCGCCGAGATTTCAACAGTGGCAGGGTGCATCTCTCGAACCAACTTTAGAACCTGCTCGATTTCAGAAATCAGAATGTTGCGCTTCTCGATATCAAATAGTAGGGCATCGCTTTGGTTGGTCAGGATCCGATCAGCTAAGACAGCTGATTCGGATTGTCCCGGAAATTCCAATGGTGACGACAGCACTTCAACCGATAGTCGGGTGTCGTCACTCGCAACAGATACGAAATTAATGCTGGCGATAGTACCAGCGAACAAAATCAGACAGCACAAGGCTGTCAAAAAAGTCGATCTATTCCAATCGTTTGCAATCACTCGCATTCCAATCCCTTCAGTTCCTTGAATACGCCGGCTTTCTTGATCGAATGTGTTTCAGCAACGCTGACTGAAACCGACCGCTCATCAGGATGCCTCGCCAATGGCAAAATCAGGCTTCACAAAATAAATAATTTCAACAAGGTCTGTAACCACGAACAGCCAATTCCAAAAAAATTGACAGGACTTGAAATATTGGCTTTCGCAATACTCACTCGCCATCTGTTGCTTCCCGGGCAACATGTTTGCGCAGTGCACGGTTAATATCGGTCTGGTAACCGCGTCCGTTACGGGCATGTATCCTGAACCAATGCAATATGTCCGCATCCAGACGCAAAGTGATTTGTTGCTTCACCGGACGGTAGAATACACCTCGTTCAGCGTTTGACCATTCCAAATTTTCGAGGGCATCAGCAGTATCGATGTATTCATCGGGTAATGCTTCAAGCGCCTTCAACTCGATTTTTTGATTTTTCGTCAGTTTAGTACTTTCCTTCTTCATAAGCTTCTCTTTCGTGTTTAGTAGCTTTCCTGGCACTGATGACTCGACCGAACTCGTTACCGCTTTCATCGTAATATTCAGGCCAAGTGTGAATGACCACGACAACGACTATGCCTATCATTCCCATCGTACGCCACCGTTGTTCATCTCAATACTGGTCTTCCAGCGTTGCTGCATATCGATCATCAAATACATGTACTGCAGTCTCAAAGCTAATCCCATGAGATCGAATATTTCTCTTACTCTTATTTTCGTCCCATGTCCAAAGTGCATTCCAACCTCCTTGTAACTACATAATTGTAATTATATAGTACGCTCTACCATTGGCAATTCTTCGCAACTTAGTGGCATTGATTTGAACAATTTCGGCTAGAATATCCGTTTTGTTCAAGTGATTCAGCATTACCGCAATCACTACGACCCGACGATCTAATTCTGTCCATGACCAATTCCGGATTCATGAAATTTGACACGCTGTCCCTGCATGCAGGACAGCGACCAGATGCCGCCACCCGTGCCCGGGCAACGCCAATCTATCAGACTGCCTCGTACGTGTTTGAGGATGTCGATCATGCCGCTTCCATCTTCAATATTGAACGCACAGGGCATGTATATTCTCGCATCTCGAATCCGACCAATGCGGTATTAGAAGAACGGATTTCGGCATTGGAAGGAGGTGTGGGAGCCATCGCAACCGCCAGTGGGCAAGCTGCCTTTCATCTAGCCATTGCCACCATTTTGGGAGCGGGTTCTCATATTGTGTCTTCCCAATCAATCTATGGCGGCTCGCACAACCTGCTCTCTTATACTCTGCCGAGATTTGGCATAGAAACGACGTTTGTGCACCCCCGTGATCATGACGCGATCCGCAATGCTTTTCGCCCGAATACTCGCTTGTTGTTCGGAGAGGTGATCGGCAATCCGAGTTGCGAACTGTTGGACATCGAATCAGTTTCTGAAATCGCACACGAGCACGGCGTCCCTTTGTTGATCGACTCGACCTTTACGACACCCTATCTGTGCAGACCTTTCGATCTAGGCGCGGACCTGGTCTTTCACTCGGCAACAAAATTCTTGAGCGGACATGGTGTAGTCATTGGTGGGGTATTGGTAGACAGCGGCAAATTCGACTGGATTGCATCCGGCAAGTTTCCGACACTTACGGAGCCGTACGATGGGTTCCACGGGCTCAATTTTGCTGAAGAGTTCGGGCCCGCCGCCTACATTACCCGTGCACGCAAGGAAGGCGCCCGAGATTTTGGTGCCTGCATGAGCCCAATGACGGCATTTCTGGTACTGCAAGGCTTGGAGACGTTACCCCTCAGAATGGAACGGCATGTTTCCAACACTCGAAAAATTATTGAATTTCTTCGATCTCATTCCGCAGTCGAATGGGTGAGCTATCCTGAAGTTGCAGATCATCCGGATCATGAACTGGCAAAGCGCCAGTTGCCGAAAGGCGCAGGTGCGGTCTTTTCTTTCGGCATCAAAGGCGGCCGCGAAGCCGGTCATCGCTTGATTGAAAAATTGAAATTGTTTTCTCATCTGGCAAACGTCGGAGATGCCAAATCCTTGGTCATTCACCCTGCCTCGACGACGCATCATCGCATGGATGCACAGGCACTGCAAAATGCTGGTATTTCCGAGGGTCTGGTTCGACTTTCAGTTGGACTGGAAGATGCAAACGACCTCATCTCCGATCTTGATTTAGGTCTGAAGTCTTCGCAGCGCACTCGTTGAATAAATTCAACGAAATAGGAAGCTCTCGGCATTCATGAAAATTCCGCTCCACGGCTATGACGCATACGCATTCACTGGCGGAAAAGATATTGACCCAACCAAACCGTCTGCTTTGTTCGTCCATGGCGCGTCGTTGGACCACACCGTGTGGACGTTACCGGCTCGTTACTTCGCACGTCACGGCTGGAACGTGCTCGCAGTTGATTTGCCAGGTCATGGACTGTCCGAAGGAAAAATCCTTGCTGAGATTTCACAGTATGCAGACTGGCTCGTCGAAGTGCTCAACGCCGTCGGTATCGAACAAACCGCCATCATCGGACATAGCATGGGTTCGCTCATTACGCTCGACTGCGCAGCCCGACATCCGAGTCGCATTCGTGCTCTGGTTCTGGTCGGTACCGCGGTACCGATGCCGGTAACCGATCAGTTGCTGAACGCAGCAAACGCCAACGACCATATTGCAATTGATATGCTTACTGCTTGGGGGCACAGTCCAGCTGCACATTTCGGAGGCAACGAAACACCGGGTATGTGGATGATTGGAGGTTTGATGCGACTGTTTGAGCGCGGCAAGGCGGGTGTTTTATACAATGACCTCAATGCTTGCAACAACTACACATCGGGAATGGAAGCTGCACGCAACATCCAGTGTCTTACGATGCTGATACTGGGGGAGCACGACATGCTCACGCCGAGTCGAGCAGCACGTGAGCTAGCCAAGGAAATTAGCAATTCGCAAACTGTTGTCCTGCCGCGCACTGGACATACGATAATGTCGGAACGACCCGACGCATTGCTGGACTCACTGATCCAGATTGTTTGATGATCCTTCCTACTTTATGATCGGACGCTGAAAATGAACGAAAACATTAAGCTCACTACAGACCTGATTCAAGCGAATTTGTGGGCGTTCCAAATTCTCATTGTCTTGGTCACCACTTTCATTGTCAGCCGAGTTCGACACTTCACACTGCTTCGCGTCGAAAAACGCCTGGCCCAAACCAATCTGATCTGGGGCCGATCGACTGTTGAAGCGATTCGAAAGCCGGCAGCTGTGCTGATTTGGGTGGCGGGCGTATCGTTCGCAATCGAAATTGCCCGTATCGAATTCCAGACAGCAATTTTTGAAGCTGTACCGGCATTGCGATCAACAGCAGCAATTGCAGCGATAACCTGGTTCGGCTTCAAATTTGTTGAAATCTACGAACGCAGTTACGTCGCCAAACAAGCAGAATCAGATTCGACTTTTGATCGTACGACTGTGTTCATCACATCAAAAATACTGCGAGTGGTCATTATTATTCTTGGCATTCTCGTCGCCATGCAGACGCTCGGCTTGAATATTGCCGGAATTCTGGCGTTCGGAGGCGTTGGGGGAATTGCGATTGGTTTTGCCGCACGCGAACTCATCGCCAACTACTTCGGTGGATTGATGCTGTTCATGGATCGACCATTCAAAGTTGGAGAAACAATCACATCATCCGATCGAGATATCGAAGGAACCGTCCAAGAGATAGGCTGGCGTCAAACCATTATTGTGCGATACGACACAAGAACTCTGTTTGTGCCAAATTCTGTTTTTGCAACTATTGTCGTTCGCAACTTGACGCGCCAGAAAAATCGTCGAATTTTCGAGTATGTCGGCATTCGCTACGATGACGCAGATCAACTCACCGCCATTGTGTCTGATACCAAAGACATGCTATCGAATCATCCGGAAATCGATCAGGTAAATTCCACCATCGTAAACTTCGACCGATTTGCCGCTTCCTCACTTGATATCTTGATCTACTGTTTCACCAAGACGATCGTATGGGCTGAATACCATGAAGTGAAGCAGGATGTTCTGGTCAAAACCATGGAAGTCATCACAAGTCACGGCGCTGAAATCGCATTCCCAACCTCCACGGTCTATCTGATGAATGAGCCCGATATAGAGAAAATTGCGGAAGGAATCGTACAAGCCGATCAGTCGAATTGACCTAAGCGGATCCTTTGTTTCTGACCATCTCACGGTGGAGTATGTAAAGCATACTGAGTGTGATGATCAGTGCCCCACCAAGCGCGGACGCAGTCGGAACTTCCTGAAACAAGATATATCCTACAATAACCATAAATATCATTCTGGTGTATAGAAACGGTGCGACGAATTGAGCATCGCCCAAAGCGTAGCCCCTGACATCCATATAGTTTCGCAGCGATGACATGGCCGCCACCATTATGAGCAATAGCCACTCCCGCACTGTCGGTGTTTCCCACACGATTAACGCTGGGGGAAAACTGCCGACAGCCAGAATGGTGCTGAAGTAGAATACGATCGTTCCCGGATGTTCTGTGACAGACAGCTTCTTCCCTAGTATCAACGTCAGAGAAAATGCAATCGAGGCAAATATCGGTGCAAACCAGCGAATTTCCATTGGCTCAGGCAGATAGCCTATGACCATTACGGCACCAAAGAGTCCGAGCATGGATGCGATTGCTCGTCGCAGTCCGACTTTCTCCCCCAGCAGTGGAACGCTGAACGCAGTCACGAACAATGGAGTCGTGAAAAACAAAGCTGTAACTGTGGCAAGTGGAAGAATTGTCAGCGAATAAAATCCGAGATTGATCGCAACAACGCCGATGATTCCACGCACCAGGTGCAGTTTCATGCGATTGGTTCTAATTTTCAATCCGGACTGCGGGAGAATGAATGCAAGAATCATCACCGAACCGACTGCACCGCGTACGAATACGGTCTGTGCTGAATGAATAAAGCCAGCGAGTTCGTGAACACCGGCACTCATTACAGTTGCTACGACCGCGGACCCAGCAATCCAGGCAGCACCTCGAATATTATTCGCAGCAGTAGCCAATTATTCTTTTATCTTAATATTTGACAAGTTCAGGAGGAAACTCGGAATGGAACTAGGACTCAAGGGTAAAAACGCCCTAATCTGCGCATCAAGCAGAGGGCTCGGCAAGGGCTGTGCAAAGGCACTTGCTGCTGAAGGTGTCAATGTGTGGCTGAATGGACGAGATCCCAACACTCTGGACTCCGCAGTTTCTGAAATCCGCGATATCGCAGGCGGCAGCGTCAACGCAATTGCGTGCGACATCACCACCGAAGCCGGCCGAAGCATGACTCTTGCTGAAACTCCGCAGTTGGATATTCTCGTCAACAATGCCGGCGGCCCGCCAGTCGGTAACTTTCGAGGCTGGAAATTGGAAGACTGGCAATCAGCATTGAACAACAATATGCTCACTCCAATCGAGCTGTTCCGCCAGGTTATTGACGGAATGATTGAACGCCGTTTCGGACGCATCATCAACATCACGTCTTCTTCCGTAAAGTCTCCAATTCAAAACCTAGACCTGTCCAATGGCGCCCGGTCGGGACTGACTGGATACTTTGCTGGAGCTTCCCGTCAGATTGCACAGTACAACGTCACTGTGAACGCAATCCTGCCCGGTCGATTTGATACCGATAGGCTGCGAAGCAGCATGCAGTTCTCCGCGGAGAAGACCGGTGAACCCATTAATCTGCTACTGGAAAAAGGCAAAGAAGCAATTCCATCAAAACGCTTTGGCTCACCCGATGAGTTCGGAGCTCTTTGCGCGTTTTTGTGCAGCAGGCACGCAAGTTACATTACCGGGCAAAATATTCTAATTGACGGTGGGCTCGTACCGCTCAACCCGTAATCAATTTTCTCGGAATTTCGAGCCTGACTGTTTCAGGCAACAAGCATAACTTTTCATCACACGCCTGAAGGCGAACATCCACAGCTGTCGCTACAGCAGTCGGGCCTTTAGGCGCCAGCTCAATCGGTATCCGAATTTTTCCCGAAAACACTGATAACGGATCACTCTGAAATGACGTTGACAATAATTTCGCGGGCGGATACACCGCATTTACAAGCACCCAGTCGTCAGTGGAGATGTCAATTTGGGTGGCAAACAGATTGTCAGCTGCAGGTTTATCGGATTGAACATGCCAGCCGTCGTCAAGTTCTAATTCCACCACTGCATGAATACGGTCGATATCCGCCTCAGTCACTGACACCGACACCTTTGCATGCCCGGAGGCTGCGTATTCCTTTTCATCGCTTGAGCCGCCGCGGTGTTCTTCCAGTGCCAGTAACGCATAAGTAAAACTAGTCGGACTTTGTAAAATTTCGACACCGAATGCTTGAAACAACTGTTCCACGCGAAGGCTGTAGGATCGCTTTCCAGTTCTGTAGAACAGTCTGGATAAAGCATGTGCTGCAATAGAATTTCCTGAAGGTATCGCCCTATCGAAACGATCTTTCTGGCGGGCAATCAAACCCTGCGCATCATTATTGGATACCGAATAAAAACCACCGCGCTCCTGGTCCCAGAATGCTTCGAGCATCTGCTCCGCAAGCTGCTCGCTTCGTTCCAACCAGACTCGGTTGCCGGTCTCATCAAACAGTGTCAGGAATGCCAGCGATAGATACGCATAGTCGCGAAGCTTTGCCGGCTCAGTCAATTGGCCGTCAATTTGAATGCGATACAGTTGTCCGTGCTCATCTCGCGCGCTATTCCAAAGATGCTCGCCAGCTGTGATGGCGGCTTGCAGATATCGATCATTTTCCAAATTGCGTCCGGCTTCAGCCAACGTCGTAACCATCATGGCATTCCATGCAGTAATAATCTTGGTATCCAGGAAAGGTTTAGCACGCCGGTCACGGTAAATTCGCAGTTTTTCTTTTGTCTGCGCTAGAATTTCCAAATACTGTGATGTGCTCAATTCAGATTCTGCTGCGCGCGATTCCGGTGTTGTGCTCATGTAAAGAATGTTTTTACCCTCGAAATTCCCCTGCTCGGAAATATCGAAGGTATCCATCACGATTTCGGAGTTTTCGCCTGCAATCTGCCGGATTTCTTCCAGCGTCCATAGAAAGAATTCCCCTTCTTCACCTTCACTGTCCGCATCGGTGGCAGAATAGAACACTCCATTCTCATTCATCATGTCGCGTAGCACGTAGTCCAGTGCTTGTTCAGCTACGCGACGATAGAGTTCGCCTCCCGCAATCCGATAAAAATAAAGATAGGCTCGAGTGATGTGCGCCTGGTTGTAGAGCATTTTTTCAAAATGCGGAATTCGCCACTCGCTATCTACCGTGTAGCGATGAAATCCGCCGCCAACGTGATCTCGGATACCGCCAAGCGCCATGTCTGTCAAGCGATTTTCAACCAGCAAAAGAGCAGCTTCATTTTGATATCTGACTGCCGTATCAAGCAACATAAGCAGCTCTGATTCACTTGGAAAACTCGCAGTCGGTTGTGAAAATTCATTTTTGGCCTGTTCTCGCTGCGTCATAACGTCAACAATCCAATCGACCTGTTCTCTTTCGAGGTTAACCTTCATGGATTGAGTCATTCCAAATTTCCGAATGACTTGGGTAATTTCTTCTGCCAGCATTTCAACCCGCGATCGGTTGGAACTCCAGGCTGACTCTACAGCGTCCAGCACTCGCTGGAATTCATCCGGTGGAAGATAAGTCATACCCAGAAAGGGTTTCCCCTCCGGAGTTAGAAATACATTCAGAGGCCAGCCTCCGGGCCTGCCCATGACCTGCATTGCCAGAAGATAGAGTTCGTCCACATCAGGATTGGTTTCCCGGTCGACTTTGACCGCGACGAAGTTCTCGTTCAGGACGCGAGCGATTTCCACGTTGTCATAACTCTGCTCTTCCATGACGTGGCACCAGTGGCAGGAGGAATAACCGATAGAAAGCAGTATCGGTCTCTGTAAATTCGCAGCCGCGGAGAATTTATCCCCACTCCAGGAATACCAGTTGACTGGATTGTGTGCATGCTGCCTTAGATAAGGCGAGTTTTCCAGAAGAAGTCGATTTGCAAATAACGGCGTACCATCCTCTTGTCGATGTTGAGAGCGGACGTCATGTCTTGATGATCTGCCATCCCAAGCATTTTGAATTTCTGCCTGTACATCGACAGGCATTTCAACTGCGCCGGGCAGCGCTTGAAAATCGAAAGCCAATACAGAGTTCATACTGCACAAGCCAAGTACAGCACCCAGCATTACAATAAACCCGTAGGTTGTCCGATTCGATGCTTTATTCATGCTAAGTGCGTCTAGAAAGCCTTAAAGTGTGGGCTCGTCCCCAAACTAGTCCGATGATCAACCCAGTCGTATGCGCCACATTGGCAATGTTTCCAATGATTCCAGTCCAGCATAAAGCAAACCAAATCAGCATAATCGGCACAACCGCCGGAGGCATGACCCTGCCGAACATCCTCGGGTTGAAGATAGATTGCATCCAGACATATCCAAAAAACGCATAAACAACGCCGGACATTCCGCCAAACAAGGGACCAGAGACATAAAACTCCCCAATATTGGACAGTGCAGCGGAAACTGCGAAAATCATCAACAGCAGTCGTTTACCCTGAATACGTTCGATCGCACCACCCAATACCCATACCCACAACAAATTGAATGCGAGGTGGTAGATACTAAAGTGAACAAATGCCGGAGTGAACAGACGATACAGTTCACCACTGAATATCTCTTCCAAGGTGCCTGCCTTGGTTGAAATAACAGTGGCGGCCAAAATTGTGTAGTTGTCGCCAAATTTGGCTAGCAGGGTGATGACAACCGACAAGCCGACCAGGGAATAAGTAACTGGAAGCTTCTCTTTCATTGGACGCGATCGGGCACAGAGAGCTTAGTCTTCAAGCAGTTCGATTCGGTCCGCACCGCCAAGTGTAACAAGCCGTCCATCAAGTGTTGTGAAGGTGCGTCCCTTGATGTCTTTCTGACGTGCTTTGTACGTAGTTGCCTGTTCTTCCTGCGTACTGACTACACGAATGTTAATTACGGTATTGTCAGCCTGCCATTTGAAGAAATAAACGACACCAGAGGCGACGGCCAGTACTCCTGCTATGGAATAAATCAGCCACTTAGAAGGCTTGAACGGCGAAAGCTCAGGAGTCTTTACTCTTTTGTTGGATTGAATGGTTTGTTTGAATCTGGATTGATATACGAACAGAACAACAATGATGACTGCAATTGTGAACAGAATCTTGGTTAGCATTGACTTGATAGTCAGGTTTTTCGCAGAATCAGAGAGATCGATTTGGTTGGTTTCCATCTATTGTACGACAAAAGAGTAATTCAGATGTTCAGCCCTGTCCGGTTCATGTGGACTCCATTCACTATCAACTATGGATACTGAGTGTGGTTTAATTCTGTTCTTGATTCCATACATTGATCCTGAATCTCCTTTCTTGCACTAACCATGCGGAACACTAAACTAACTCTCGCAATCATCTGCACTGCGCATATTCTGGGAATGATTCCATTCTCGATGTATCCCACCTTGATACCGACTCTGCAAGTCGAATGGGGGGCGAATAACACAGAAATCGGCTGGGTTGCGGGAATTTATTTCGGTGGATATCTGCTTGCTGTCACAATACTCGTCCCGCTGACCGACCGAATTGACTCTCGCTGGATTTATCTGTGCTCAATGGCTTTGACCGCCATCATTCCGTTGTTATTCGGATTATTGACTTCAGGAATCATCAGCGCCAGTGTGTGGCGGTTTCTTCAAGGAGTCGGGCTTGCAGGAACCTATATGCCTGGATTGAAGGCAATGGTTGACGCAGTTCCTGATCGAATGCAAAGCCGGACGGTAGCGATGTATACCATGTGTTTCGGATTAGGTGTCGCAGTTTCATTTCTGGTAGCGGGAGTTCTTGCAAAAATTTTGCCTTGGCAATGGGTTTTCGCGGCATCAGCGCTCGGCCCGCTGGTCGCTTACATTCTCACCTACTTGTTTCTCCCGCATGCACAACCAGCCAAATCTGAAGAACGGTTCAGACTGATTCCGAATTTCAGGCCGGTTTTCCAAAATCGCAAAGCGCTTGGATTCAGCATTGCATACAGTGTCCATAATGCGGAATTGTTCGTGTTCCGATCATGGGCGGTCACTTTTCTGGTATTCGCCTTGACCCAACGAGAGCCGGGGGCGTTCGGTGGCAACTGGAATCCGGCATTCATTGTTGCTTGTGCAACCCTGATCGCGCAGCCATTCAGCGTTTTTACCAATGAACTGGCTGAGCGCTTGAATCGCGTAAAGGTCATACTGGTTGTCATGGCTCTATCGGCAATTTCTGGAATCGCACTCGGATTCTCAAGCCAGATGTCGATGATCGTCATCGTATGCCTGGTTTGCATCTATGCCATTTTGTCCATTTCCGACTCGGCCTCAATCACCTCTGCGGTTGTGAGAAACGCTGAATCTCGCGTACGCGGGACTACTATGGCGTTTCACACCCTAGTCGGGTTTGTGGGTGCCTTCGTGGGGCCGATCTTATTTGGAGTGGTTCTTGATCTGGCAAGTGGAGGCGACAGGCCAGCCGCTTGGGGGATTGCGTTCATCGGAGTCGCGGTATTGGTTTTGATTGGGCCTTTTGCCATAAAGCGAACAGGCAATACCAATTGAAGCAACTCCGTCGAGTCTGTCTTCCGTCACCAGATTACTCAATTTTCAGTTCATACTAGTGTCTTGTCATTCGTCAAGTGTCGGATCAAGACATTTCAGTTTGATACGCGCATCATCGGATGTGAATTGCCAGCCAACTTTGCCTCCAATCCGTCTCTTTGCGACTGCCACGCAGCAACTTCCCGACTCATGGTGACCGTTGCATCGATTCTCCGATTCCGGCACAACTGGGCCATGACTCGAATCTCAACCTCCGCAACATTGAGCCAACTGCCGTCCATAGATATGGTTTCGTAGCTAAACTAAACATCTCCGCAAAAATTCAAGCGAAGTTCAGGTGTGCTGTTTAGAGTTGCACGAGGCAAAGCAGTTTGACGTCGCTATCATGGGAATTCTTCCGACCCTCGCATCGGACTGTCGCTGGATCATTGAGACGCTGTTGGCCAGAAGTGATTACCACCACGGAGTACTGGTTACTCAATCGATTCGATTGCGAATCCCCAGTCGGCAAGAGATACGGTCTGGATCGGAATTCTTATTCAATGTCGCTGTAGATTGTTCTGAATCTGCTCGACTTGTTTGCGACTCATTCCGGTATATTGACAAATCTTACGGATTTCCATCCCATCGCGAATCAAATTTTCGGCGAATTTTTCCGAAGCTTTTTTCTCTCCCTCTTTCACGCCTTTTTTCAGCCCTTGTTCCAAACCTTGTTCCAAGCCTTGTTCCAAGCTCTCATTTTTGATTTCGTCAAAATAAGATAACATCGATCGTTTCCTCTTCGGTAGTGTTTGCTCTTCAATGCGAGCTATGGTTTCGTAGCTAATGCGCTTGCTATGTGTCAAGTGGGACTGCAAATAGTTTACCACCATTGGCAGCAGCCGATTCCGTTTTTCATCGCTCAAGCCTTTTGCCAGTCGAAACACCTTTTCGAACGTTCGCTCATCGGCGTCCCACACCTTCGACAGCGCATAAAGCACCACCTCAGAATCCATGCCGGCGGCGAGTCCTTGTGCAATGACCTCATGCAAATTCACCATCTTGCACCTGAAATTCAAAAAATACCCGCCCCATTCACCCTGCAGACGATCGGAAACCGGCTGCAAGCTCTGTTGGAACTCCAAGGGTCCTGACCAATTGGGCTTTTCGCCGTTATAGATGATCATCGGCAGCACCCGGCATTGTTTGCCTTCTCGTAAATACAGGGACGTCTGATAGCCCAGCAGTTGCATCAGCGCGTTGGAGTCCGAGGCGCTTTTGTGCTCCAGCAGAAAAATGAACTTGGTCGCGGAGTGGTCCTCCCTGGTGTGGACCGAAAAGATCAAGTCGGCGAACTTCTCGCGCCCGGCTTGATTGATCAGAGAACTGGAATCCATATCCAGGGTCTGCCAGTTGAACTCGTTGATGGTGGCCTCGTCAAAGGCGATTGCGAACAGTTCCCGACTCAAGTCGCCCACCCCATCCTCACGATGATAGGTGAACTTGAACAGATTGTCGTGAGTCGGTTCGATAGAAAGGTCTGGGGGTGATTGGGATGTCTGTTTGGCCATGGTTGCCACTCCGGGTGTACGTTGCATAGGTTGATCGAGTGTCCTGAACCGCTTCACGATTCGAACGACTTGACCCTGATCTGAACTCGTCGGCCGCACAATCCGTGCGGGTCGGGGTTCCGACTTCTCGGGTTAACTTAGCCAATTCGCATGAAAAGTCAAGCGAAAACTCGAAATTGCTCGTGATGAGTTTTTTGTGCCCGTGTAGTTTCCCAAATTAAACCAGTGAAAACCCCCGCAAATTTCCTACAATAATTCGCAGCCGAAACGAGACTTTTCCAAAATAAGCCGAAACGGCAACTAGCTCATTTTCGCGGTCTCGAACATAGCCAAAGACAGGCTTTCATAAAAAGAATCGCACCGTGTATGAACACGGTGCGATTCCCTATCACAACCGAACAAAACGGGCGAACGGCCCGCAAGTACGCCGGAGCGGAACAATGCAAATTCTTCATCCAACGACTTTGAACGATCATGATTATGTTATCAGAAAAGGGCACAGGGACGCAACCCTGTCGTGGTGTCCGAATCATCCTGACGGGGGCTGCGCATTCCATCGTCACGGCACTTATTCGCGCAAGACCCGCTACGGCGAGGCGCTGATAGTGCGCTATTACTGCCGTGAAAACCATCAGACATTCAGCCTGCTGCCCGAATTTTTTGCAGCCCGCATGCCGGGCACCTTGGCACAGGTCGAGCGTGCGGCGGCGCAACTCGAAAGGGATGACGCAGATCTGCAGGCGGTGAGGAAGGTACACGGCAATGGTTACATAGACGATTCGGGCGTGTGGCGCTGGGCGCGACGCCGTCAACTCCATGTGCAAGTGTTTCTGACGTTGCTGATCGCTCTGTTCCCGCTGCGCTTCGAGGGCTGTCAGCCAAGGCTTGAATGCGTGCGCGACCGGCTCCGCGGGGATTGCTTTCTGGTGTCGGCCCGCGCCTTGTGCTGCGAGCATCTGCAAAGCCTTCCAACGCCTGTGGGAGTGAGGCCTCCATAGCAGAAAACAGTGGGAAAAATCCGCTTTTCCCATTCCAACACGGATTGGAATTGCAAACCGCGGTCGAGGATGGCTATCGTGTCATTTTCAGCCATGATTGGAGACCTGGTGAGCGATATGCCAACCCCCGACGAAGAATACCGACAGCGAGTTGCGTTGTTTCGCTACGGCGTGATCGCCGATCTTTTGCATGCCCCGCCGGATGCCGGGTCGCTGGCGGCGCGGATTCACGCCAAGACTGAACAGTCGTATGTGATTCCGTATTCGAGTCGCACCCGGATTGGCAAGGCGACTGTGTATGGCTGGCTGCAGCAGCATCAGCAAGGTGGCTTTGACGCCTTGATGCCGAAACGCCGCAGTGACCGAGGTCGTGCGCGGCGGATGCCGGTGGAACTCATCGAGGCCTTGCTGGAGCACAAGCGCGACCACCCGAAGTCGAGTGTGCGCGAAGTGATTGCGGCGGTGCGCGAAGCCGAGCGGCTCGGCGCCGAGGTGCCGATGCCGGCCTCCACGGTGCATCGGCTGTTCGAGCGCGAGGGACTGATGCAGGCGGTGGCACCGGTGCCCCAGGATCGGCGGCGTTTTGCGTATCGCTATGCCGGCGAGTTATGGATGAGTGATGTCATGCACGGACCGGCGGTGATTCACCACGGGCGAAGACGGCAAAAAACCTATCTGATCGCCTTCATCGATGACGCGACCCGGGTGCTTCCCTATGCGGCGTTTGATTTTTCAGAAAACACCGCCGCGTTCCAGCAGGTGATGAAACAGGCGATGATCCGTCGTGGCCTGCCACAGCGGCTCTACGTCGACAACGGTGCCTGCTATCGTTCGCACCAGCTGTCGGTGGTATGTGCCAAACTGAACATCGCGCTCGTTCACGCCCGGCCGTTCAGCCCAGCTGGAAAAGGCAAGATCGAGCGCTATATGTAAAGCTTTACATATAGCGCTTTATGTAAAGTCTATTGTTATGTAAAGTCGGATTTGAATTTGCCCGAAAATCAAGAACTTCCGGGCAAATCGCTTTACATAATTATTGCCTTGCCATGTCGCTCAGAATCGCGATTAGCCGGTCTGGGGCATCTTTAAAGGAACCCTTGCGAATGCCAGGAGGAAAGCCGGCAGCGATGATGTCATGCTTTTCCGACGGGTCAACCCTGAGGTAAATCTCGGTGCTCTGGATGCTTGCATGTCCCAACCACAGGGACACCTTGCGGATGTCGCCTGTAGTTTCCAGGATATGTAGCGCACAGGCATGCCTCAGGGTGTGCGGCGAAACTCGCTTGTTTGATAAAGACGGCTGCTGTTTGCGTGCGGTTTCAAGATGCACGGCGACGCGATGATTGAACCCCTGCCGGGTCATAGCTGTTGCACGCGCATTCAAGAAAAAATGTGTATCGGCGCTGTCGGGGCGAATCGCGAGCCAATGCCTAAGCAGTGGCTTGGTTTCTTTCCACAGTGGCATAATCCGCATTCGGCGTCCTTTGCCCATTACATGCACAGTGTCGAGATTCGGCTTGCGAAGATCGTCCAGAGTCAGACCCACCAGTTCGGACACTCGCAGTCCGGCGGCATAGGTAAGATGAAGCATTGCCCGGTCGCGGATGCCAGAGAACGAGTTCGTCTGAGGTGCGTCCAGCAGCGCGGTCAGCTCTTCGCGGCTCAATGTGTCGATGAGTGGTTCGTCGACACGCTTAAGCGGAATGGCGCGTACCTGCCCAGCCAGATCAAGGCGATGTGTTTCGCGAAATTCCAGATAGCGGAAAAAACTCTTGATCGCGGCCAGGCGGTTATTGCGAGTACGCACGCTGTTGCCGCATTCGTTTTCCAGATGCTCGAGGAAGTCCAGAATCAGCTCCACGCCGAGATCATCGGTTTCTAAGAGACACGGCCTGACGTCGAGTCTTTCGGACACAAATCCAACGAACAGCTTAAAGCACAAGGCGTAGCTGGAGACCGTATGCGGACTGGCGCCGCTGTCGCGCGGCAGATATTCCCTAAGGAAAGCCCCCAAATGTTTAGCCAGATCAGTCATCATTCAGCCCTCCCGTCCCGGGGTGCCGATTGCGCAACATCCGCGATCTGGCGAAGCAGCACGGGTGTCGCCTCAAGGTACCAGTATGTGGATGACACATCAACGTGCCCCATGTAGGTACTCAACGCGAGCATGTGGCGGCTGACGCGGTCGCGGTCAGAGGCAATTGCGGCTTCGAGACTGCGCACGGCAAAGGCATGACGCAGGTCGTGAAGTCGAGTTCCTGGCTCATTCGGGCCGCCACGCAGCCCGACTTTGCGGGCCAACTTGATGAACGTTCGGGTCAGCAAGTCGGGGTATAGCGCATTGCCTGTCGAAAGGACAAACAAATGCTCGCTGGCGGCTGCGCAGCGGGCGCGGATAACCAGATAGCGTTCGATTGCCTGGCGGGTGGTCGGGTGCAGGACAACCAGTCGACTTTTACCGAACTTGGTGCGCCTGATGTTCAGTCCGTCCGGGACCAGATCGCTCAGTTTCAGCGAACAGGCTTCTGATGCACGCAATCCCGTTGAAGCGACCAGGCCGATACTGTAATGATAGGTATGTCGATTGATCGAATCGGCGGGGGACAGACAAAGTGCAGCATCCATAATCAGCCGGATCTCATCTGGCTTGAGCAGATGCGGTGTCGGTCGCCGCGCGATGTTGACCCGGCCGAGCGCGTCCGGATTCGGAATTTCATGACGGTCATCTTCCGCATGCAGCCACACTGCCAGCTTGCGCACTGAACGCAGCCGCACACATTTTTCCCGCGGCGATGATGCCAGCGACGCCCATACCACTGCACTGGACACCAGAACATGGCGATCGCCCTGGCTCATGGCCCAGACGGCGAAGGCATGCAGCCGGCCCGATTCAGTCGCAAAATTGAGACCGAGTTTCTGCTTGAACGCAACAAATCGTTCAACATCTCGCAGCAATGTCATTGCCCACCTCCTAGCCATGGCTGTGCGACCGTTTCCAGCATGGGCCGGTCAACCTTGGCATAGATTGCGGTCGTTGTCGAGGACCGGTGGCGCAGCAATGTCTGAATTTCATCAAGTGTCGCCCCACCCCTAAGCAGGGCGGTTGCCGCCGAGTGACGAAAAAGATGCGCGCCTCGGGGACCGGTTTTTTCAATGCCTGCGCGCCGCAAAGCCCTCGCGACGATATTGCTGATCGTGCAGACGTTGCCGATCGGTCGGTACGGCGCCACTGCGGTCAGAAACAGCCGTTGGCGATCGCTTCGCGGACGCGCCTTTTCCAAATACTCCAACACTGCATCACCCGCATCCTGCGGCAGCGGCAGTGCCACGGCCCGTCTGGATTTGCCGCACACCTGAATCCGTGCATTGATCCAGTCAAGGTGGTCGAACCTCAGTGCCGTAATGTCGCCGGCGCGCAAGCCCAGCCGGGCCATCAACAGAAACATGGCCCGATCCCGCAGCCCTGCCGGATTGGCAGGGTCGCAGGTGGCGATGACCCGTTCTATCTCATCGGCTTCCAAGTACCGGGGCACCGAAGACAGCCGCCATTTCGTTACCGACATTACGCTCCCGACCAGTCCCGGCGGACACAGTCCGCGAGTGCTCAGAAACCGAAGATACATGCGAGTCGAACCGGCCACGGCTTGAGCTAACGACACCGACGATCCTTGAAAGCGACGCAATAGCGCATCTCGAATCTGCTGTGCGTTATACTCCTCCGCAGTGCCGAGGTGCGGTAGCAAACTGCAAACCTGCCGCACATGCTGATTGACAGTTGATTCCTGAATACCCCGGTGGCGGCGAAGCCAGTGTGCAAATTCCGGCAGCCTCGGCTGGCGCTTCTCGCACGGCATCAGGCTTGCATCTGAAACCGCGCCTCGCGACACCAAAAACTCGACGAAACGATTCACCGCGGCACGAGTCTTTTCATTATCGGAAATCCCCCTATGGAAGCCTCCGCACCAGCAATCGTGTCCGATGAACCGATGCACAGCACCCACATCCAGTGCTGCAATCGAAATTCTCGACTGATGAAGCCAGACCAGCAGGTGTGTGCTTACACCCCGGTAGCTCTTTCGTGTAGACGCACTGTAGGCGTTTTCAGACAGGTGATTCAAGAACGCGTTCAGCAGGCAGCGAGCCCGTTCTTGCTCACCTGGATGGCGGGTTCTGCCGATCTGCTCGAAAAAACCGACCAGCCTCAATACGCCTGACAGCCTATTGCGGAGGCGCCGACCCTGCGTTTGACTCCAGCTGAGGTGATACCGGGGACAGCTGCAGTCATGATCCCGGAATCGCCGCAGGACCGCATCGTCAATTAACTGAATGTCCAAACCCGATTGTCTGTGCCAAGTCAGAAAATGTCGGGCATAGCCGATGTATGTCAGGATTACCCTTTCCGACAGGCTTGACCGACGCAGGTGCTCGTGAAATTCTTCAATGTAAGGGTTGAGTGGATCATGCTCTGGTTGGAAAACCGCGCATGGTTTTGTTGATGATGACATGTGTCTTCTCCTTTTGTATGGTGACTAGTGGGAGAAGACACTTTATATTTATGTAAAGCGATTTGCCCGGAAGTTCTTGATTTTCGGGCAAATTCAAATCCGACTTTACATAACAATAGACTTTACATAAAGCGCTTTTTCAGAACCTGCCGGAGAAGCTTCGTCAGCCATCTGCAAGCGGCTGACACCGTCTCGCTTGACACCCTCAACCGCAAACTGTGGGGCTGGGTGGAAGGCGAGTATCACCGTTCACCGCATCGCGGTTTGGATGGCTTGACACCGCTGGACAAATGGGCGCAGTGCGGTGAAAGGCTGCGCCTCGCCGGCCCGGAGATTGATTTCGATGAACTGTTCCTCTACGAGGTGCAGCGCAAGGTCATGAATGATCGCACGATTCGCCTGAACAACCGTTTCTACGAAGTCGACGCGGCACTGGTCGGACAGCGCGTCACAGTGCGTTACAACCCCCAAGACGCAGACCATGAACCCATCCGCATTCACCATGACCGACAAGATGCCGGAGTCGGCCGTCTGGTCGACGAATACGCAAACGCCCATGTCGTACGCGATACGACTTTGGGGATTCGCTTTCATGAGCCCGACCCGCAACTCACCGAGGAGGACTGATGTACTTGCAGCATTTTGGATTCACCGCTTATCCGTTTGACGCCGACCTGAAAGCCGAACAGCTGTATCGCAGCGCTTCCATCGAAGAAGTCGCCAAGCGTCTGGCACACCTGATCGAACTGCGCGGCATCGCACTGATCACCGGCGAAGCCGGCTGTGGCAAAACCACTGCCTGCCGGCAGGCGGTGGCGGATTTGCATGGCGGACTATACCGGGTGTGTTACGCCTCGCTGACCACCGGCAGCGTGCTCGACACCTTGAACGTCATCGCCCGCGCCATGGCCCTGCCCGAACAGCGTCAACGCAGCGGTGCCTGGCACGCCATCCGCAGCGAAGCGATTCGACTGACGCAGGAAAAAAAGCAATTGCCGGTGCTGATTATCGATGAAGCCCATCATCTGCGCAACGAGGTGCTCGAAGACCTCAGACTGCTGACCAACTTCGAGCTCGACTCGCAACGTCGCATATGCATGCTGCTGGTCGGGCTGACCGAACTGCGTCGCCGCCTCGCCATGTCCATGCACGAATCGCTGGCACAGCGCATCGTCACACAGCATCATTTCGCCGCGCTCACCAGCAGCGAAACGGAAGCCTACCTGCAGCATCGGCTGCAAATGGCCGGCGCGGCCGATCTGCCATACTTCGAACCCAATGCCATCGAAGCGCTGTTCAACGCCGCACGCGGCATGCCGCGCCAGATCAACCGCATCGCTCACTATGCGCTGCTGGCCGCAGGCCTCGACAAGGCTCAGCAAGTCAGCGCCGAACATGTCGAAAAAGCCTGTGCCGAGAGCCGCCTGTGAACGCACCCGCCAACCGCAGCTGGTCCAACTCCAATGACGGGTTCCACACCTGGACACCCGCAACCGCAACATCACCCAAATCCCAACCCGGCTGGCTGGTCGAATCACTATGGCAGCAACAGGCCGTCGGCATCATCGGCGGCCAACCGAAATGCTGCAAGTCGTTTCTCGCACTGCATCTGGCAGTCGCCGTCGCCTCCGCAAAACCGTGCCTGCAACGCTTCGCGGTGCACCATCCCGGACCCGTGCTGCTGTTCGCCGCGGAAGATGCCCGGCACGTCATCGCCCACCGACTCCACAGCATCGCACAAACCTGCGCCACCGACTTCCAGCGCCTCGACATCGATATCCTCAATACCCAGCAGCTGCGCCTCGACTTTGATCATCATCAACAGCTGCTGTTCCAGACCGTGCAGCGCATCCAGCCTCGACTGCTGATCTTGGACCCGCTGACCCGACTGCACGGCGTCAATGAAAACATCAGCGCAGAAATCTCCCCCATCCTGCATTCGCTGCGAAACCTGCAACGGCGCTTTCATACCGCAGTCGCTCTCGTCCATCACGCCGGCAAAACCACTGCCAACCAACGCCCCGGACAAACACTGCGCGGCTGCTCCGACCTGCACGCCTGGGGCGACTCCAACCTGTATCTGCGCAATAACCAGGATCACTTCATCTTGAGCATCGAACATCGCGCCGCACCTTCTTCGGCGGAGCTGCAGCTTGAACTGCACGTTTCCGCTTCGTGCGGTCCAGCCTTGCGGCTGCGGCCGCCTCGGCATCACAGCCCACACCCGGCAACGCCACTCCAAACCATCCAACGGCGCTGAACCGCAGCCCAACTGACCCGCACACCGCCAATACAGGCCTCCATGCTGGGGCCGATGGATGTCGCCACCGTCGGATCCTGACTGACGCCTTCTACCTCACTCAACTCCGATCACCGGGCTGGCCTCCTGTCAACTTTGTCCAATCGATCATGACCGGCCAGACTCAACGCACCGCGTCAATCATTATTTCTCCCGCAATTCGGGAAATTCTTCTTGCGACCGTTCGATTTAATCTGCGAAATGAATGTTGTTTTTATCTGAAAAACAACACCCGTACTTCCATAGTGCTACACGAATCCAACCATGTCCAATAGGCTTCAAACAGTTCCTGAAGTTGATTGACTGGAGACCGAAAAATTCCCGATATGAATTTGGAAGCGGATCGCAGTGGTTGATTCGGAGAGCTTCGTCTGATAAGGGTGTTGTAGGATTTGATTACTGGCAGCAGACATCAACCTTGCAATGCACTGCCAAGGCTTGCTTTCATTTTATTAACTCCCTCCGCAGCGTCTGGTAAGAAATCTTGTTGACATAGTCGAACTCAACCGCACGTTGCACCAACAGCCGCAACGACCATTGTGAATACGCACGGCTGCTGAGCGCAGCCATGAGGGCTTCAAATTCACCGTTCGCCTTGCGCTCGTAATAACACCACTTGCCCTGCTGACCCCCGAGTGCTATTTCACCCGCTCCACCTTACGCTGGCAAATCTGCACCACACCGGCAATGGTTTCACCAAACCTTGGTGGTTCATTGATCTGACCCTCGTCGCAGTCCAGCAAAACCAACGCATTGATCACTTTCTGTGATGAATGCAAACCTTTGCGTACAATCTCTCCATGTGGATTGCGTTCCGATTTCTGTCGTGCTGCCAAGTAACGTTTGTTCATTTGTAAATCGTCGTCGTTCTATCTGGCAACAACGAGAATCGATTGGAAGTGATACAACATTACATAGTTGACATGACACTAGTCAGAGTTGAACTAGAATTTACCTCGCAACGAAGGCGATTCCAAGGCATGCTTCGTCCAACTGCTGGAACGTAAGAGATTCAGAACTTTTTTGTGTAGAAACAGTCAAAATAAGCAAAAGATAAGCCGCGATGTCTCAAAAATCTATACACTTCCCCTCCAAACAGTTTGTTGCCGTACCTTTTTGGTTACTACTTACATGCTGGCTGATTCCGACTTCCTCCTATGCTCAGTTTCTATCCGAGGCAAGAGAGTGGCCTAATACGGATTTCGATAACCGCATTGTTGAACTCAGTGAAATCATATCGGGTGGAGTGCCAAAGGATGGCATTCCCGCGATCGACGACCCGGAATTCATCTCCATAGAGTTCGCTTCAGAATGGCTCGACCCGCAAGAGCCTGTTATCGTATTGGACATCTTGGGCCAAGCGCGAGCTTACCCGTTGCAGATACTCATTTGGCATGAAATTGTCAATGACAGGTTAAACGACAGATATGTAGCCGTCACGTTCTGTCCGTTGTGCAATGCTTCCATTGTCTTTGATCGAAATCTACATGGCGAAATTCTTGATTTTGGAACAACCGGTCGCTTGCGTCACAGCGATCTTGTCATGTATGACAGACAGACTGAGTCCTGGTGGCAGCAGATTACCGGTCAAGGACTAATTGGTGACTATGCAAGTGTGAAACTGGAGAGACTTCCAACACAAATTGTCTCCTATGAAGAATTCAGATCAGCCTACCCGCAGGGAGAAGTGCTATCCAGAGATACGGGATTCAGACGCAACTATGGCACCAATCCGTATCGGGGATATGACAACATCAACAATATACCTTTCTTGCTCAGTGACCCTGCCGACCCACGCCTTCCTGCAATGGAGAGAGTAGTCAATGTGTCTGTCGGCGCAAATCATCGGGTCTATCCGTTTTCCGCCTTCAAGGACGAACCCGTCATCAATGACAAATTCAACAGTATTCCGCTGGTAGTGTTCAGCAAGAACGACGCTGCATCACCACTTGATGGCCGTACCATATCGAAGTCTCGCATCATTCCGTCCGCAACCGTATTTCGACGACAAATCGGCGACCTGTTGTTAACTTTTGAGGAACGCGATGGTGCATTTTACGATCTTGAAACTGGATCTCAGTGGAACATCTTCGGTCAAGCTATTGCAGGAGAACTTGCAGGCGAGAATTTGAATGACATAGAAAATGGGCAACATTTCGCCTTTGCTTGGCTGGTTTTTCATCCGGAGTCCGAAATTTACGGAATAAATTGACAGGGAGGCATTGCAAGCTTCGATTCTTTCTCGCCCGAACGGGATTCGTCAACTTCTACCACCTTCAGAATACCCCTGCATCGGAGCGTCAAATCGCCCAGAAAGCCACTAATTTGATCCAATAGCGAATTCGTTGGGCTCTAGAATTTACCAAGCAGTTTGCCCATTCACACAATAACCGCTCAATCTGAGTGGTTTCAGGAAACTGCGAGGTTCTCCGCAATATCCATTCAAGGCGGGTTTCGTTATCAGCGTACAATAAACGGTTTTTGACACCATTTGTGCGATTTCATTCCACAATACCGTAAAATTGACGCGAACTAAAGAAGTCTGGCCAATATTCAGGCTTGCCGGACCGGTCTTGCTAGGCCGCGCAGGCGCTATTCTCATCGTGACAGTAGATGTTGCCATGTGCGGATATGCCGGGACCACCGAGCTCGCATTTTATGGCCTTTCCAACGGGCCTCATGTCTCAGTAATTCTGATTGGAATCGGCTCGGTACTACCAATCGCGATTCTTACTGCAAATGCAGATGGTGCGGCAAATTGCTCGAATTGTGGAGTAATCTGGCGCGTCGGCTTGATTCATGCCGTCGTGCTCGGAATTGTGCTCGGAATTCTGATGCAGTTTGGGGAAAAGTTTTTCTTGCTGACCGGACAGAGTGCCGAACTGTCTGCAGGTGGTGGGCGCGTTCTTGCCATGCACGGACTGGGATTGGCTGGACTGTTGTGCATGGTAGCAACTTCCTTGTTTATGGAAGGATTGCAACGACCACTTCCCGCAATGGTGGTGACCCTGAGTTCAAATGTCCTAAATGCCTATCTGAACTGGGTGTTCATATTCGGTAATCACGGATCGCCAGCCTTAGGAGCGGAAGGTGCAGCGCTTGCAACAAGCATTGTTCGATGGCTTTCATTTGCCGTTCTGGTGGCCTACCTTTTGTTTACACTCGACCGTATAAAGTATGGCATTACTAAAAAAATCACACAACTGCGAGAAATTTCAAAACACCTTCGCCAATTGGGATATCCAACCGCCATTGCTCACGGCATGGAGTCCACATCGTTCTTGATATTGACCCTGTTCGCAGGCTATATGGGCGTTGCAGAGACCGCCGCCTGGACAATTGGATTGAATCTCATAACCATTGCATTCATGGTTGCGCTTGGTTTCTCCATGGCAGCAAGCGTCCGAGTGGCCAATCATTTGGGTAAAAATGATTCGGCCAGTTCGGCCAACTCTGGCTGGACGGCTCTTACTCTGGCATTTCTCACACTGAGCGCGATCGCGATCATTTTTTCCAGTGTTCCAGAATTTCTGGCGCGCATTTACAGTCAAGAACCACAAGTTCTTTTGCTCGCAATTCCAGTTGTTTTCGCAGCTTCCTTCATACTGATTATGGATGGCTTTCAAGCAGTCGGAGTAGGCGTACTGAGGGGATACCAGGATATGTGGTACATCACCATGACCATGGTCGTGTCATTTTGGATCGTTATGTTACCAGTGGCCTGGTTTTGGGGGGTTCAATTGGAAGGCGGACCGCCAGCACTTATGTGGTCAATTGGCATTGCCTGTGTGGTGGCGGTTGCCCTTCTCCTTGCACGATTTCGCTACATGACTAAAAAACGATTTCGTGCTTGAAACCGGTTCAATTACCCTGTGAGACAGAGCAATTCATATGTCGCTGCACTGATCGACACTTTGCTAATTTTAGCACTGCTCATCCGACCGCCTCCAAAGTTTTCAGAATCGTCGGCCACCCCACAATCGAAACCAGTTTGGAGCTCTGTCTTTGCGTACTTCCATAACCTCAAAATCTCGTCTTTTTGGACCCACGTACAACTGGCGCGGACGTCCAATTCTCTGACTATCATCACTTTCAAACATCTCTTTCCAATGAGCAACCCAGCCGACTGTCCGGGCAATGGCAAACAGTACTGTAAACATCTGCGTTGGAAATCCAATCGCCTGCAATATGATTCCTGAATAGAAATCAACGTTGGGGTAAAGCTTTTTCTCAATAAAGTATTCGTCTTCAAGCGCAATTCTTTCCAGTTCCATAGCCATCGGAAGCAGCGGGTCAGACAAGCCAAGTTCATTCAGGACCTCATGGCAAGTCTGTCGCATTACCCTGGCACGCGGGTCGATATTCTTGTATACGCGATGACCAAATCCCATCAGCCTAAAAGAATCATTCTTGTCTTTTGCTTTGGCAATATATTCCGGAATCCTTTTGATTGACTCGATCTCACGCAACATATTCAGCACCGCTTCATTTGCTCCGCCATGCGCCGGCCCCCACAGAGACGCTATTCCGGATGCGACACACGCAAACGGATTGGCGCCGGAAGATCCGGCAAGGCGCACTGTCGAAGTTGAAGCATTCTGCTCATGATCAGCATGCAGAATGAGAATCCGGTCAATCGCTTTCGCTAATACAGGATTGATTTTATAATTCACGGTAGGCACCGAAAACATCATGCGCAGCAGATTTTCAGCATAAGTCAGTTCATTTTGTGGATAAACAAATGGCTGACCCATGGAATACTTGTAGGCATATGCACCGATTGTCGGCATCTTGGCGATCAGTCTGTGCGCCGCCAGCATGCGCTGAATGGGGTCATGAATATCGGTATTGCTATGGTAAAACGCAGACAGTGCACCAACGACTCCAACCATGACCGCCATTGGATGGGCGGAACGTTTGAATCCTCGGTAAAAAGCAACCAGTTGTTCATGCAGCATTGTGTGAATCGTGATCGAATCAACGAACTCCTTTCCTTCGTCCTTGGACGGCAACTCTCCATGCAAAAGCAGGTAACACACATCGAGATAGTCAGTATTGTCCACTAGCTGTTCGATAGGATAGCCTCGATGCATCAGAATTCCTTTCTCACCATCAATGAACGTAATTGCGGACCTGCAAGACCCAGTGGAGGTAAATCCAGGGTCATATGTGAACATTCCAGTCTGAGAATACAGTGACGATATATTGATCAGACTAGGGCCTTCGCTACCATCGACGATTGGTAATACGTAAGATTTTCCGGTTCGATTGTTGATCAGCGTAACAGTATCTTTGTGCGGCTTTGTGCTGGCTCCAGTTTCGGTTTGCAGTTTCGTTATCGTTCCCACGATTCCCCCTAATCTTTAATTCATGTTCCTTCAAAATGAATTACTCTTGCCATTGTACTACGACCAAACTCACCCACACAGACAACCGCCACTGAAGTGTATTCAAACATGGCCTTGAAAGCGATTCGACTGTAAAAAAAAAGTGGCAATAGAGGTGTCGTTTCCTGTTTCAAATTTTGATGTTGTTGTATAAATTGCGATTGTATTTGGAACATGGCATTTCTAACGATTCCACGAGTACAGCATTTCCTTTAATTATTCCGTGTTTTGCTTTTAGCGACTACAGTAATTGTTGAATTGATATTGAAAGAATTATCCATACAGACGAATAATCTTCGACTCTCTGCACTATCCCGGGGCGTTGATACCGACCCGCCTGTCATTGCGCTGCACGGTTGGCTGGACAACGCAGCGAGTTTTATTCCGATTGCAGAGTATCTGACCGGCATCCATCTTGTTGCGCTTGACTTGCCTGGACACGGGAAGTCAGAACACCGCCAAGGTGTGAACGCCTACCACTATATTGACTATGCAGCAGATGTAATTCTTGCTGCTGATGCACTCGGATACACAAAATTCAGTTTGCTAGGCCACTCGCTCGGTGCAGGCGTTGCCGGAGTCGTTGCTGCCGTCATTCCAGAAAGAGTTGAGCGTCTCGCCATGATAGAGGGACTGGCGCCGCTGACTGCTTCACCCGAGAACATGGTCAAGCAGCTTCAACGGCACATTGATCAGATTGTAAAAGCACCGAACGACGCTAAACCCTATCAAACAATAGATGAGGCGGCACAGGCTCGCAAGCGAGCGGGTAATTTATCTTTGCCTTCTGCACAACTGATCGCAGAACGAAATCTCCTTGAAATTGAAAACGTATTTGTCTGGCGAACAGATCGGTGCCTGCGAAAGGCTTCGCCGATGTATCTAGCTGAAGAACACGTTAAATGTTATCTGCAGAAAATTCAGTGTGCTTCGCTATTGATTCGATCCTCAGATGGAATCATTAAGAACTGGGATTCATTACGGGGACGAGAAATTCACTTGCCAAATCTGACTGTAGTCGATATTGACGGTGGGCATCACTGCCACATGGACGATCCGGGTAGAGTAGCCAAACTTATAGTATCTTTTTTCGATCATCGTGCATAATTGATACCAATTCAAACTGTACTACGATTCGAATGGTATTCTTCGACTGTGATTATGACGAATCGGTTTCAATTTCTCACTAGTGAAAAGCTGCGAAAACGGCTCAAACAACTCGGATGGATCGGGTTTCTCTTCTTTCTCATCAAGGGATTGCTCTGGATCATTGTGCCAATCCTGCTGGTTTATTTCGGCATCGAATACGAATGGTAAATTGGGTGGATTCAGCACCGAGATTTTGATGGGCATTGCAGTACGACTGCTATTAACTTTTCCTGCCAGTTGAAGTCCTCAATATACACTCTGAGTCAAGACAACTGCTGATTGCCGCCCGCCTTGTTGAAATTGTCCGCGAATCCGGTGCCGATGCAATTTCTCACGGTACAACGGTAAATTGCAGTTTCCATAGTGAAACCGATGTTGTATGCGTCGAGAGCAGGCTGGCGCTCTGAGAGACGAATTTTGGAGATAACTACTGTTGGCACCAGCAAGGTGCCAATGAGTCAGATACGATTTAGTTTCTCCTGATCGTGGAAGTCAATATCTACCGGTTACTTAATGTCGGATTTGTTTCCCGATTTCAGCGCCGTAATCAAACTAGTTACAGATTCGATGGACACCGCGGAAATTTTGGAGTCCAATCGATAATTCTCAGTACCTGGATAGATTATCCATAAATGCTCCAGCCGTAAATCTTCAATAGCAACTCTCATGGAACGGGTAGTTCCTGGTGCATCGCTATACTTGCATTCGATTCCATACTGTTTCCCGGCAATGGTAAACAGCAGATCAAGCTCGGCTCCGGCATGTGTCGCCCAGAAATATGTAGATTCCGTATCCAGACAGTCGATCACTTGTTCGATTGCAAACCCTTCGAATGACGCTCCGACTTTTGGATGCCCGCGAAGCGTATCAAACGAATCGATACCTAGCAGGGCATGCAGAATTCCCGTGTCTCTTAAATAAACTTTCGGTGCACGGACTTGACGTTTCTTCAAATTCGCATACCATGGTGCAAGGATTCGCACCATGAATGCCCCACCCAGTATGTCGAGATAGCGGCGAGCAGTGGCTTCGCTACTACCTAAGGAGCGCGCAAATTCGGCAGAATTCCAGATCTGCCCGTGATAGTGGGCGACCATTGTCCAGAATCGACGCAGTGTTTCAGACGCAATGGATATTCCCAGCTGTGGAATGTCCCGTTCAAGAAAAGTTCGTATGAAATTTGCACGCCACTTGAGAGAAGCATTCTGATGTGTCGCCAAATAGCTGGGCGGAAAACCACCTCTTTGCCACAGTTTCTGCCATGAAGTTTCGGCTGTTTCTTCAAGCGTGAATCCCGCTAAATTCACGAAGCCTATGCGTCCTGCGAGTGATTCGGATGCGCCTTTGATGAGAGTTGGAGAAGCGCTGCCCAGTATCAGAAATCGAGCTGCACAGTTCGGGTCATCCAGAACTACCCGCAATATTTCTAACAGTTTGGGTTGTCGTTGAATCTTGTCTATAACCACTACCCCCGACAATTGCATGAGAGCCTGTTTGGTTAATTGGAGTTTACGTAAATCAACAGGGTCTTCCAAGTCAAAATACGATACATTGGAATGATCTCTGGTGATCATTTTCGACAGTGTGGTTTTACCACACTGACGCGGACCGACTAGTGCTACGGCTGAGTGAGCTTCGAATACAGCATCAATTCTAGAAGTTGCGCGGGGACGCACTATTAAATTCGATAGCATTTTTTCTGGAAAATCTTTTATCTAAGTGAGTATTTTCAAGGATTATAGGAAATTTTTGTATGAATTCTCGCGCTTTATAGGCGTTCGACGGTTCAGTTACAACATATTTGATGAATTGTTGGCTGGCACTTTGATCTGCGATGCGCGTATTATCCTATTGATAGTTTTATGCCAACCATCGAATAGTGTTATCCAAGAAACACTTCTCACCCGGTTCGTGAATCTGACGCTTCGCCTTTCTCGGCGGTACCATTTCTAGCGTCCTTCACATCCGTTGAAAATGACGGATTGGCAATGAACAGACACATCGAATGCAACCCTTTTCCCCGACCGTTCATTTAATCGCAAATTTCTGCTGGGAATCGATGCTCATTTGTTTTGGATTGTGCACACTGAATTTATTTCCAGTAATCATGTAACCCCCCTTAATCCGGTTGAATTCGTGCTCAAGCGTTTGGCTCCATACCGAAATTGCCATCGGAAACAATTCACTTTCTAAATTTATATACAGGGCAATTACAATGAAAACAATGACCGGAATGTAATTTTGTATTGCTATTCGCCGTAGTGCGGACAGTGAACAATTACCTGAATAACAATGCCACGTGCATTTCCAGGCCAATCAGACACAGGTAGTGCTTGGCATTAGGCGACAGTATTTCTTGAATCTGTCTGGTATTTGTTGGAATTACTGGAGTTTATGTAAATTCAGAACTCGTGGCATAGTCAGGATTGATATGCGACAATTGGCCTTTCGTAGACCATACTCAAATCAGTTCCGGGGTAAATTGTTCACTGCAGAGCCGCACACTCGCATAGATCATGCAGCGCTTTATTGAAGCGCGGCTGAGCCATGCAGTGAAAGCGTACCACCAGTCGTTTGCGTTGTCTGCACGGCAGCAGGCCAATCGCCATGCGCTGCCCATAATCATCGGATTCAAGATACGACAGCATCACGCCGCTGGCGTTGTGAATCGCCACGCGGCCGTTTTCGCATACCTTGGCGCAGCGCTCGTTGATGAATTCGGCATGTTCCGGGAGGAAGTTCAGGCACGATTGAAGCATGGCATATAGGTTCGGCTTTGGAGAGACAGTCGCCGTTATTCGATTTATGCCGCATTTTTCCAAAAAAGCAGGCCGAACCGCATGTTTATTGATATTCTCTTCACCTATGTCACGTGTTCTGAAATTTAAATTTTTCAATATTTCCCACTGATTGCATATACTGGAAATTTTCGTATGTATAGTTGGACAGATTTGGCATGTATCCAAAGTTTCTGTATGTTCTTGTCGTAGGGTTCGTCCTGATGCTGGATCCTGCTCCGTCTCTTGGGCAAGGATTGAAGGGATGCGAGCCGCCCAATTCTATTGATATCGAAATTGGAGACGCTTTGCTTACTCAAGCCGAAATTGTTGCATTGATGAACAAACGTTTTTATGATTCGCTCGCTGAGTTCGAAGATTGCCTCGATTGCTATGGTGCAAAACAGAACAGTTCAAGTAGCGCATCTGGCGGACAAAATGGTTCCGCAGGTGATTCTGTAGCGGTTACCGGCATTCAAGGTACCGAGACAGCATCCATCTCAACAGATAATGAAGTAATTCCGTCCGACACGGAATCTACAGTATCTGCTACAGTTCAAGGTACTGAACCAGAAGACAACGGAACGAATCAGCCTCTGTTGCCGAACGGGAAGATACCAGAAGACATCCCGCCTGCGGATAACGATGGCGCACTGCTTGCACAGATTCGACTTGCTGCAGAGAATGAACAGGACCCGGCTCTGCGAGCGAAATTATGGAATCAATATCGCCAATACAAAGGATTGCCACTGAAGGAAATTCCTGAATCCAATACTCAATAGAGATAAGTGGAGACTACCATGATGAGAAAAGTTTCGTGTATTTTATTTTTGACTTTTGCCACGCTGTATTTGATCGGCTGCGCTGGAGGTGCCGGAAGTGCCGGGGGTGCTGCTTCTTCGGTCAGCAACTTGCCGTTTGGTCTCGGCCTTGAAGACACAGCCGCTGCAACAACGTCTGAACGATACGCTGGCGTTAAACTGGATGTTATAGTTCCGGTTTTTGACCCTGGCATTCCCGAAGATCCCGATGAATATGAAAAACTAGGGGTGTGGCCGGAACTTCGCAGAACCGAATCTGTCCGATTTGCCGATTCGCTCAAACAGGAACTTCAGGAGACCACGACATTCGGCGACGTCCGCGTTGTGCCTGATGTGGCAGTCGCAGGCGATCTTTACGCCATTGGAAAAATTATTAAGTCCAATGGAGAAGATATCGAAATATCGTTAGCAGTGTACGACTCAAGCGGAAAGAAATGGATGAAAAAATCCTATAAGCATCGCGTCAAAGAATATCACTGGCAGGACATTCGCCAAAAGGGTAAAGACCCTTATCAGCCAGTCTTCGCGAAAGTCGCAAAAGACATCGTGAAGTTGCTAAAAAAGTTATCACAGAAAAGACTCGCGGAACTGCGTACAATCACAGAGATCAAGTTTGCAAGTGTCTTCGCGCAAGGTGCTTTTGCAGAGCATGTCAAGGTGGAAAACAAAAGAATCAGCCTTGTATCCCTGCCTGCGATAAACGACCCGATGCTTGCGCGGACTCAAGCCATTCGAACTGTAGATGGGCTGTTTATGGACAAGATGCAGACTCACTACACAGAATTCGTTCGCGATACGAATTCCAGTTATGTAGCATGGCAGGAACATAGCCTGACTTCTTCAAAGGAATTGCGAAAAGCGAAATCGAAAGCTACCGTGCAGGCGATTGCTGGAGGATTGCTACTGCTCGGAGCCGCGTACGCAGGCTCCCAGAATGATTCTAACGATCCCAACGTTACAGCAGGAGCGATGGGTCTGGCTGCTGGCGGGGTTATTATGCTGCAGCAGAGTTTTACTACAAAGGCGGAGGGGAAATATCATCGCGATAATCTGATGGAGTTGGGACAGTCGTTGAATTTTGAAGTAGCCCCGCAGGTAGTGGAATTTGAAGACACGACGCTTGAACTCCGTGGAGGTGTGAAATCCCAATATCGTCAATGGCGGGACGTTCTCGGAGAGTTGTATGAGCGGGAAAGGACTCCTGACGTTGTGCTTTGATCCGACGCGGCACAGTTGGACTACGAATACCGAGTGAAAGTGGATTCGGGCATTGATCGAACATGCCCATGAATCACCATGTAATTCACAGTCAGACCCGCGCCAGACGATCGGCACCTCGCGTTTTTCTGACACTTGTCTGCTTGCTACTGTTAATTGGCGGAACGGGCATCGGAATCCGGATCGCTGCGAAAAACTATCCCGACGATATCGCAAAGCTCCTGTCAGACGTTTCATCGTGGCTGGATGCTCCATCAGACGTGGGAGACAATCGAGCAGATCTCCACCGCCAGGAGAGACGTTATCAGGAGCTGCATGCCGATCTTGTGGCCGCACTTGATTCCAGGTATCTTGAAGACCTGTTTTCAACAGGACGTACGCAGTTGCGAGATCAGCTTGCCTTGAGTATTGAACTTGCAGAAGAGGCGTTCAGTGCTGGAGACGTCGACAGTGCTTTGCGGCTTCTTGAAAATTCAACTTCCGAGTGGCAGGACGCGATGGCCGAATTTGATGCGGCAGCTTTAGTCCTCGCAGAACCCGAAGACCTGAGAACCAATTTCGCGGAGGATGACCCGCGCGTCCAGCTTATTGAGCCGTCGGATTCTACTACTGACTCAGCTGAGGTTGCAATGATAGATGATGAAATCCCGTCACTGCCTCAACTGCCGTTCGACGAACAGTCATTTGAAAGCGCGATTCCGATTGAGTTGTTGCAGATAGAGCGGCAAAGCATGGATGATTCGGCATTGCATCTCCAGTCCCTATCGGAAGTCGATGAAGCCATCGCCAATGCCTCGGAGAAGATTGATTTCTCTGACCCTGCCGGCAACAGAGTACTGGAAAGCGACAGCAATTCGCTGTTTCAGTACCGGCAGTCTCCCGAAGTTGAAGCAACCATCGCAACGATCCCCTCAAAGAAATCAGACGAACAGCCTGCTGACACAAGGGAGCCACTCAGTGAAGAAACGTCGGTGGCGAGTCTTCAACCCGCGCATAAAATCGAGATTTCCGTTGGAAAAATTTCGGACAGTACAGGCTCTAAGGCTGATGATGATACTGAGCGTCTGGCAAAATCACAGTACGAAAGCGCGGTTGCCAAACTGGACCGGGAGCTTCCGTCTTTGCGGAAGAATCAGGCAATCGTACCAAGAAATGACGCAATTATCGATAGAGTGCTGCAGAATCGGCAGAAGGCTGTCGAAGCCTACCAGGATCGCGAGTTCGGTGAGGCGAAGCGATTGATCGATATCGCTCTTGTCGACGCACAAACTGCCGCCGAGCAGGAACGGGAATACTATCAGCTCAATCTGGCTATCGCCAAAGAAGCCTATACGGAAGAAAATATTGAGACGGCGAATGAAGCAATCGCAAGGGCAGCTGCACTACGACCACATAGCAACGAAGTTGCATATTGGCGCAATCAGATCGAAGTTCTGCCAAAATTCCTGCAGGCCCGGCGCGATGCTGAAGTTGCGAGAAGCTCGGGCAGGCTTCAGGATGAACTCGATGCTCTTGAACGAATTCTCCTGTTTTCGCCGAACAGCGGTGAGGCCGCACAGCGCATAGGCGAAGTCAGACAGCAGATCAGCAACCGGAAATTCACAAACACAATTGACCAAGGAAACCAGGCACTGTTCGACGGCGATCTGAATCGGGCGAAACGCGCGCTTGCACAAGCCAAGCAGCAGAGACCATCCGCTTCCCAAACTGCTAGTTTGCAGAATCGCATTGCAGAAGCCAAGCGTCAGCAGGAAATCATTCATCACCTTACAACCGCTCAGAACGATGCGGAACAGGACAACTGGGCAAAGGCGCTGATTAGTTACGGACGGGTTCTTGCCATTGAACCGGCGAACAAGGAAGCGATGCAGGGTTATGATTTTGCGACGCAGATCACTGCTTTGCAACGAAAAACCGACGAGTTTCTCGAACGGCCCCATCGTCTGAGCTCACAGAATATCGCTGCTGCTGCACGGACTGTAGTTCAGGATACGGAAATGTTCAGCCTGTTCAGCGCGAAGCTCAGATCATCTACAGCCTCTCTTGCGCAGGCAGTCGTCAAATGGCAGACTCCCGTTCCGGTGCGAATTAAGTCAGACGGAGAAACTGACATCGGGATCAGAGGCGTAGGCCGAATCGGGAAAACTGAGGAACGGGCTGTTGAACTTCTCCCCGGTACGTATGTTTTCGAGGGGAAACGGAAAGGCTATCGCACCACCTTAGTCGAAGTGGTTGTAAAAAATGACAGCTATGCTTTAACGGAAGTCACGGTAATTTGCAGTGAACGAAGTTGAACATATTCTGACTGAAGCTCAGCGTAGGCATCGTAAACGGTTACTCGTGGGATCAGCAACCGTTGCATCGATTATCGGATTGGCAGTTCTGGTTTACCTTGCAACTGTATTGATCGGACGATTGACTGTGGTAGTGGCACCGACTGAGGCTGCCAGTACCGCGCAGATAGAAGTTCTGGAAGGTATAGGTTTCGTAGCAGGTTCGAACATCTGGGGATTGAAACGTCAACTGAATATGGTGGTGACTGCGGATGGATATGAGACGGAAGAGCTCTCGATTGCACGTGCGACTTGGAAGCGCGGAAAAGTGGACGTGGTGATGCGAGAAGTGTTAGCTACGCTACAGGCTACCACCGTCCCGAAACTTCCTGAAGTTCAATGGTATCTGAACGATGCGTTCATTGCTAAAGGAGCATCGCTCGAAACCCGGATGAACTCAGGTGAATACAACGTCAGCGCCCGGCACCCGTACTACGTCTCGACGATACAGAATTTGACTGCTGAGAAAGGAAAGAATTACAGACTGGAGCTGAAACTCGGTCCCGTCAAAGGAGAGATTTTCATCACTTCCATACCCGACGGGGCAATGGCATTCACTTAAGGAAATAAGTCCATTCACTTAAGGATCCGTACCGCGGCGACAGCCGAGCTGAGCTGGACCAGCGTATGGCTTGAGTTGTCAGCTTGAATTCGTCTTGGCTGATTTGCCGGGTCTCCATTTTCCGACCGGTTTCCTCGAACGTCGCGGACAGGAGCGATTCGGGCGCTTGCGCTGCCGGCACGAACTGATGCCGGCGATGATCTGATTGAGAACCTCGCTCACCATGTCTGCCTGTTTCAGCAGCAGCGTCTCAAGATTCTTGCCGATCACCGTCAGCGCGTTCTTGAAGTTGGCCTTGAAAGCCCGCTTGTTATCGCAGCCATCGGCGTTCAACTGCATTTCACTGTGATTTGAGAACAGCCGAGTCAGCGTGATCAATACGAAATGAGCGAACAGCTCCTGGCGCACGCCGCGTTCCGAGGCGGAGTGGAAGTCCTCGATCGACATCAGGTTCTTCGACACCTTGTACAGCTCCTCGATCCCCCAGCGGGCATGATACAGATCCGACAGGTCCGAGATCGGGTATCGGTGCCGGTCCAGCAGCGTGGTCGCGACCACATAGTCGGTTCCAGCCACGCTGTATTTGACCAGGCGCACTGTGATTGGCGCACATTCGGCATTCGCATCGCGGCTGCGGATGCCGGCGCACTGCTCCGCACTGGGGCGCAGTTCGACCGCGGCATCGGTCTCGTCGCCGCCGATGAAACGATCAAATGCAGCCGCCGCCTGACGCTTGATGCGAAACACCGGATGCAAGCCGCGCACTGCATGCTCATGCAGCATCTCGTACGAATAATAACCGCGGTCATACACCACCACATCCGATGCCTTCAAAGCGCACAGATGGCTGCGCGCCAGACGCCGCTCATCGCCATGCGAAACCACATCGAAGTCCACCGGAATCTGGGTCTTCAACTGATACAGGCAACTCACCAAGCCTTGCGGATAATAGGCGTTGTCCGACGGACAGCGATAGCCGGCTTTGAGCAAGCCCCGCGGCAAATTGATCTTTGAGCCGTCCACCGCATGAATCCGATGCCCTTTCCACCTTGCATCCGCATCGTGCTGAGAGGTGCATCGCAGAATCTGCGTCTGCAAGGTCTTGAAGATGCTCTCGTCCAGCTTGGCGCGTGCCTGGCACATCGCCGAGGGCGCAACCGGATGCTTCTGCGGCAACGGGATATCCATCATCCGGCACTGCTCCCAAAGTTGCGCAAGCGTGATCCCATAGCCTTGCCGGTTGGTTGAGAACACCAGCCGGAAGATGAACAGCATGATCAGCAGCGAGTTCAGCACCCGCCGGCGCTGCTGCCACTGATCGTCGAAGTCCTCGGCCACTTGCGTGACAATGCCGATGAGGTTCTGCCACAACTGCACAAAGGGATCAGACGAATTGAGGATTTTCGGACCCGCAGTTTTTCTCGTCACCGGCCGCGGCCGGTGCAGCAAGACTTCCCTGGCATCCTCAACCAGCGGATAGATGTACACCTGCTTGGGCGATTTGCCGCGTCCGGCAGTGCGCCCGATCAATTGCCAGTTGGCGGCGCGGTAACTGCTGCCCTCGAAGCGGTCCGCGTCGACAAAGCTCTCAATCAGAACCGGCCGGTAACCATGCTGCTGATGCCAGTCGTCAGCCAGCCGCCGACACGCCATCGACAGCGACTTGGAGGCCAGGTTTTTCACCCGCACCCACGGCAGGATCAGGAAACGGTTGTTGCTCACCACCAGATTCAAGTGCTTCTTGTGCTTTCGGTCCTGCCAGCCGACCCACTCATCGCGGCACGGCAGCGACTTCACTGCATAGCTGAACAGCAAAGCCCCCAACCGACGCCCCTGACCATCGACGATCAAATATCGCAGCTGCGGACCGATCGGACGACGATAACCCAGATAATGATGCCGGTCCACCAGCTCGTTGAATTCCTGCATGTCCTGCTGCTCGGTCACCAACTGCAGCGACAGCGGCATCAGCTGCTCCAGCTCGCACTCGATGGCGGCCTGCGGCGCCGACCGATCGGTCCACTCGATCGGTTTGTGCGCACCTCGCTGCTTGTAGATGACCTTCTCAGGCAACTGCACCACCCCCGCCTGCTCCAGACTCTCCAGCAGGCTCAAGCCGGAATTGAACTGATTGACGCCTTTCGGCGTCTGCCACCGCAGATGCTCACACACCGTCTGCGCAAGCTCATGACGGCTCAAAGCCGGAAAACTGCGCACCGTCTGCTGGAGCTCGGATATTTGCTTGCGGGTGAGACGACGCCCGCAAAAGGTCGTTGTTTTCAGATTTGCAATGCTCGCATCCATCGTTGTTTCTCCAAAATCAAACTATGCAATGGATATGATGCACCAAACCAACGGATTTGTCAAGTGCTGATTTCTTGCTGCGACAAAGCGATGCTTATTTCCAGATAATCAATCAATTAGAAATCGAACCTGAGATCTCAGAATCCGGTTTCAGCAAAATGAATGCCATTGCCCGACGGGGGTACGGTGATGACAGAATCTAGAATCGCAGGACAAACACCTTTGACTCTGGAGGTTGAAGGTGGACTTCACGATCTGACTGTAACTTCTGACGGATTTGATTCACGGACAGATTCGGTAAGAATTACCGCTTCTTCGCCCACAGTAAAACGACACTACGAATTGGCAAGATCCGTTGCCTCGGTTTCGCTGACACTATCTCCTACTGGAGGAATACTCCTGTTGGATGGTAAAGTTAAGTCAGTATCGAACAATAAACTGTTTCTGCCTGTCGAGACTCGCCACGAATTAAAGTATTCCAAAGACGGGTTCCGTTCGCAGAGTGTGGATTTCACAGTCAAGCGGAAAGGCAGTAACGCGATTAGAATTGACCTGCCACCCGTTTACGGATTGGTTGAAGTTAACTCGCAACCCCAAACTGAAATTGAAATCAACGGCAAGGTGTTCGGCCAAACTCCTCAGCTTCTTAAAATGCACGCTATCAGTCAGACAATCACTCTGAATGCACCTGGATTTCTTTCACAGACTCGTACGATTATTCCTGAAGAAAGTACGCGTCAGAGCGTGTTTATGACTTTAGAGTCAGAAAAGGATTATCGAATGAGAATTGCGCAACCGCGATATGTGAATAGCGCAGGGATCGAAATGAAGCTGTTCGACAATCTCGGTTCTATTACCTTGGGTTCTCCGCGCGGAGAGATTGGCAGGCGCGCCAATGAATTCCTCAGGGAAGTTAGACTCACTAGGCCATTCTATGCTGGTGTTCATGAGGTCACGGTAGAGCAGTTTGAAAAATTCAGCGCTTCCGGCCAAGCGAGTTCGGGAAATCGTCAGCCGGTTACCGACATCGGCTGGACTGCCGCGGCCAAGTTCTGCAATTGGCTGAGCAACAAAGAAGGATTCATTCCAGTCTATTTATTTACGGATGGTCAGTTTGCAGGGAGCAATCCTTCTGCTGACGGATATCGAATGCTGACTGAAGCTGAGTGGGAGTGGCTGGCGAGAAAAGCGGGGCGCACCCAGCAGTCAAAGTTTCCTTGGGGTGACACTACGACAATTCCTGCAAATTCGGGGAATTTTGCTGATGAGTCAGCAAAGGGGAGTCTGAAGACATATATTCGGAATTACAGGGATGGGTATCCGCAAGTATCTGACACAGGTGTGTTTGATACCAATCCTGCGGGACTGCATGACCTTGCTGGAAACGTTAAGGAATGGACGCACGATGTGTATAGTCTCAAGCCGCCGGAACAAGTACAGATTGGAGTCGACGCGTTGGACAGTGGAAATTCCGCAAGACATGTGATCAAAGGGTCGAGCTGGAAGTCAGCCGAACTGACCGAACTGCGAGCGTCATGGAGAGGTGGCAGTGACTCAGCCAACGATGATGTCGGATTCCGAGTCGCTCGCTATCTATTTTGATTTGATCGTCGCTGCTTAAGCGGCTTGATCTCTGTAGACGGTATAATCAACACAGAGATTGTCGAGGGTTCGAGAAAACTGAAGAATCCGTGTTCAGTGAAGGAGTGAAGAAAGTGCTTGGATACCGTCCGAAAGCGAGTATTCGTACGCTAATATTGTTTGCATTTCTGATAATCGCTGCACTTGCAGTGGGCTATTACCATTCAGATACAGCGCAAAGCCAGAACACGAAAATCAGTCTGAATTCCCCGGTGAGTTTTCCCGTAGATATCTGAAATGAAAGATACGGTCCGCAGCATCGTCATTCTTGTAGTCTCAGCAATTGGAGTTCATACGCTTTACATTCAATTCATCAGACCGAATGCTGAAGTAGTCATTGATGCCGCACGACAAGCCGGGCAGTCGGCACCTCGTGACTGGGTAGTGATTCTGAAAGACTGGGAGCAGGAAATCTGCATCATTCTGATGCTGTTCTGCATCGTTCAGATCGTTCTGAAGCTCAGGGAGATCGCCAAGGAACAGTACCTTTTCAAAGTTGATCTCTTCGCTAGTGCAGAAAAGAGCGAAACTCCACTCATCGATACCTTGGACGAACTTGAGTCTCTCCCAGAGCTGATCGGTCGAACGCAGCTGTTGGAGACGCTGAAAGCGAGTCTGCGCCGCTACAAAATTACTGAAGACGTACAGAACACTTCGGACGCAATTCAGACAAGTGTTGAAGCTTTGTCTATGCGTTTGGAGGCAGATAACACGATGATTCGATATGTCATCTGGGCCATCCCATCGATCGGGTTCATCGGTACTGTCCGCGGAATCGGTCAAGCGCTATCGCAAGCCGACAAGGCATTGGCTGGAGATATTTCGGATATGACAGCTAGTCTTGGCATCGCATTCAACTCGACTTTCGTCGCTCTGATAGCCAGCATAATACTGATGTTGCTACTGCATTCTTTACAGCGAGCGCAGGACCGTCGCTTGGTGGACATCCAAAGTTATTGCGAAGAGTTCCTGCTGAAACGCATCAGCCGTTAATCTTTGATTCGCAATGAGAACTTCTCGGCGCAACCAAAGCAGTGCTCTCGCATTTCTTGATGTGATGGCTTGTGGATTGGGAGCTGTCGTGCTGCTTTTCCTGATTGTCAAACACAACACTGGCGCAGAAGTTGGGGAGTCCAATGCGCAGGAACTGGAGATGATGCATGCGGAGGAATTGGCGCAACTGAACGATGAAAAAGACAGGCTTTCAGAACAGCTAAATGTCATCGGACAAAGAAAAGCAACTGAAAGGGAACAGAAAAACAAACAAGCAGATCAGCTAGCTACGCTGAAGGCGAAGCAGAATGAACTGGCAAGTTTAAACCGTCAGACTGAATTGGAGAAGGCTAGGAAATCCGTACTGGAAAACGAAATCATTTCGATTCAGCCAGCACAATCGACAGATGTTATTTCAGACCCTCAGGTCGGCGAAGAGGAATATCTGCTAGGGATGAAAGTTGAGGGGCAGCGCATTGCCATATTGATTGATCGGAGCGCGTCGATGACTGACGAATTGCTGATTGACATCATTGCGCGAAAAATTCGATCGAATGCAGATAAGAAGAAAGGCCCGAAATGGAAGCGCACGACCAGAACTGCAAAGTGGCTGCTGAATCGTCTGCCTAAGAATTCCAATGTGATTGTCATCGCGTATAACGACCGAGCGCGAATGTTGAACGGTGGCCGCTGGGTGGCGGCCCGAGATGGCAAAGTTCTCCAGAGCATTCTGGACGAGATCAATCAGGTAGTCCCAACCGGCGCAACGAATTTAGAAGCGGCATTGCGAGCGCTGCAGAAAGTGTCGCCCGCAACAAGTGATATTTATATTGTAACGGATGGACTGCCTACCAAAAGCGTATCATCATCTGGCCTGCTGTCAAACTGCAACAAAAATACTCAAGTAATCAGCGGCAAGTGTCGCCAGATGCTATTTCAGACGAGTCTATCAAAGTCGGCGCCTCCAAAGAGTAAAAAAGTGAATGTCATCCTGCTTCCGTTGGAAGGAGATCCTCAGGCAGCACCGGAATATTGGAATTGGACGGCTGGAACCGGAGGATTGCTCCTTATTCCGGCAGCAGGTTGGCCATGAGGAGAAAGAAACGGGAAACGGAAGTATTCAGCATGGCATTCTTAGATATTGTCACGTGCGGGCTAGGTGCGATTCTATTGTTGTTGCTGATTACGAAACCGATACCTGTAGAAATTGATATTGCAAAAGTAAGTGTGAATCTGCAGTCAGCAATTGAAAATGTCCGCTTAACAGTTGCCAAATTGAAGGCGGAATTGGCATTGACCGATTCGCCTAAAAGCGATAATGCGGGGGCTGAATCGCAAGACATTGATACTTCAGCACTTGACAAATCGATTGATGAAGCACAAAGACAATTGTCAGAACTCAGAAATTCCAACCAAGGTCTTGAAGTCGTCAAGACGTCGCTGAAGAACGTAACAATCAGAGTTGCTACATCTCCAGAAAAACGAGACGCAGAAGTCGGTGGTATACCGGTTGACGCCGAATATGTAATATTCATTGTTGATACGTCGGGCAGCATGGACGAAATCTGGGGTCAGGTCATTGATGTTATCAACAGGGTTCTTGACATTCATCCAAAGGTGAGAGGATTTCAGGTGATGAATGACAACGGTATCTACCTGATTGACAGCACAAGACGCAAGTGGATTCCTGATACTTCCAGATCCAGAGAAAGTATCAAACGCCTATTGGAAACATGGACAAGTTTCTCCAATAGCAGTCCCGTCGAAGGCTTGGAAATTGCCTTAAAAACTTATGCGGCCAATAAAGATCGCATTTCAGTTTATATTTTCGGCGATGATTTCACCGGATCATCCTACGATTTGGTGATTGACACTCTGAAATCTCTGAATACTAGTAAATCAACTGGCGAACCGATTGTTCGTGTACATGGAATCGGGTTTATTTCAGGATACGGAAACAAGCGATATGCGACCTTGCTGAGGTTCGTAACAGAGAGAAATCGAGGGGCATTTCTTGGGTTGCCGAACTGAAGCTTAACTGGGAAGATTTCAATTGGCTATTTTCGAATCACCTGACAATGAAACAGACGAAGGTGTAGGAGGCTTTGCTGGTTCTTCTAGCCCGCATATCTGGCGCACCGATGAAAGGCGCTTTTCTCTGGATTATTGTGCCTATCCTCCTGGTCTGTTTCGGTATCGAATACGAATGGTGAATGAGGTGAATTAAGCACCGAGATTTTGACGGGATTTGCAGTGCGACTACTATAAACTTTTGGGGATTAATCTTTAACTTGACATATACACCAACACAAAATGTGTGAAATAGTGTTTCACAATGTATTTTAATATTGTGTGTAATATGATATAGAGTATTTTTAGGGTCGTAGCAATCAAGGGAGAATCTATGCTTATCGGTATTGCTCGGATTATGGCAAGCATTGCCATTTCTATTCTTCTAACTGGATGTTTGGCAACCTTGGGAGGAGTCCGTCAATCTGATCTCGATGTATGGGTAGGTGTTCCAGTTAAAGCCTTGGATACCCATTCGTTATTCCTCACGATGCGTCTTGAGCGCTCATTCACAGAAGACGGAGATGAAATCAGGAATTATATCAATGAAGCATCCAGAATTGTTTGTCCAGCTGCGGGAGTATGTATTTCAAAACGCGGAGCATGCAACAACATTTTCTACATCCATGAGGGATATGTCACCGAATATAAACCTATCGGATCAGGAGGGGCTCGTTGCTATACCGATGAAACAACTCGTCCGGAAGGCAAATGGCAATGAGGGATAAATTTATTCACCAACATAAAATATAGGACTATCAATAGAACACACTTAACAAAGGCGTTGAGATGAGATTTAATGTGCTGCATGCAGATTGGTCTCCGTCAATTCAGTCATAAGGACATCGAGTGGTTTTCACAAGCGGTTAGCTGTGGCGATTATAGTCGCTATGGTTTAGCCGTATCGTTGTGCGTGCGAACGAATTGGCGAAATATGAGCCCGAGCGATTGGCCAGTGAGTTTTTCGATGCCACAGAAACTCGCCTGCTGCGGGTGTTGCTGCACCGTGTCAAATCGAGTTACGACATCCGTCCAGCGCCCAAACAGAGCATCGTTGAGTTTACGGTGGACTTGGGCAGAATTGCCGGGTTCACCCCACGCAAAAGTCAACCAATACCGGGTACGAAAATCTTATGGATAGCAATGAAAAAGTTAATGAAGCCGTCAACACATACACAGCGATGTAAATGGCTGGAATGATCAGCGATGGCCTTCAGTCAAGTGTGGGTAGTTGATAGACTTTAGTATTGACTCTCCTTATTCGAATTCAAAACAGTTCTTATGCCTCAAAAAGTCGTACTTGCCTATTCTGGTGGACTGGATACTTCGGTAATTCTGCGCTGGCTTCAAAACACATACAAATGTGAAGTTGTACCGTTTACCGCGGACATCGGACAGAATGAAGACCTTAAACTGATTGCCAAGAAAGCGTCCGATCTTGGATGCAAGGAAATTTTTGTCGAAAATTTAACCGAAGAGTTTGTCCGCGATTATGTATTTCCGATGTTCCGAATCAATGCTCTGTACGAGGGCGAATATCTGCTCGGCACTTCTATTGCGCGACCGCTGATTGCCGCCCGTCTGGTTGAAATCGCCCGTGAAACTGGTGCAGATGCTATTTCTCACGGCGCAACCGGAAAAGGCAATGATCAAGTCAGATTTGAACTGGGCGCCTATGCGCTGATGCCGGATGTGCAAGTGATCGCTCCTTGGCGCGAGTGGGATTTCAATTCAAGAGAAGACCTGCTGAATTATGCGCAACAGCAAGGTATTCCAGTAGATAAACGCGCCAGCGGCAAAGCCGACTATTCGATGGATGCCAATAGTCTGCATATATCCTACGAAGGCGGTGAACTTGAAGATCCCTGGATTGAACCTCCAGCAGACATATGGAGATGGACCTGTGACCCGGAAGATGCCCCGGACCAACCGGAAGCCGTTGAAATTGAATTTAACAGCGGCGATGCCATAGCAGTCAATGGAATGAAGGGTTCTCCTGCCGTCATACTGAATCGCTTGAATCAACTCGGTGCACGACACGGAATTGGCAGAACAGATATTGTTGAAAATCGTTTTATTGGTATGAAATCCAGAGGCTGTTACGAGACGCCTGGAGGAACGATTCTGATCAAGGCGCATCGAGCAATGGAGTCAATTACGCTTGACCGGGAAGTCTCACACCTGATGGAAGACTTAATGCCCCGCTACGCGAAACTGGTATACAACGGATTGTGGTGGAGCCCCGAAAGACTGGCTCTGCAAAATGTCATTGACGCCAATCAGAACGTGGTAACGGGTACCGTAAGACTGCGTCTGTACAAAGGCAACGTCATGGTAACCGGGCGCCAATCCGACGCCTACTCCATGTATGACGAAGCAATCGTATCTTTTGACGATGAAAGCGGGGCCTATACTCAGTCAGACGCAAAAGGATTCATTCGCTTGAATGCATTGCGATTGCGAGTTGCTGCAGCAAAAGGTAGATCTTTCTAAATTTACCGACGATCTCAAGTTCTCCTCGTTGCATCCAAAGGAATACGTGTTGCATTCCACTGTTTCAGTCATTGTGCCAGTTCGCAATGAACATCCGGAAGTTCTCGAAGAGCTCGCTGCTTTGCTGGATTGCGCGGGAATTCTGGAAGTCATCATTGTCGACTCAAGTGATCGACAGTCCACGCTTGAAACACTGAACTGGTTACAAAAGACCTATCCAAAACTTCGTCTGATACATTCGGACAGAATCGGGCGTGCCATGCAAATGAATTTAGGAGAGCAGCACGCCCAAGGCAGTATCGTGTGGTTTGTTCATGCCGACACGACAGTGCCGAAAAACGCAGCAGACATCATCAAGCAGTCGATATCGCCGGCGCAGCCTTGGGGGCGATTTGACGTTAGATTCAACAGTTCCTCGCCATTGATGCAGTTGGTTGCCAGTACCATGAATATTCGTTCTGCAATGTCTGGAATCTGCACCGGGGATCAGGCGATATTCGTTGAAAGGGATATATTTCAGTGCATCGGCGGCTATCCTGAAATCGCAATCATGGAAGATGTCGCATTGTCCAAGCATTTGAAAGAAATCGGGCGAGCAGTTCGTTTACGGACACCGGTCATAACATCGGCACGAAGATGGGAATCCAGCGGATACCTGCAAACGATCGTGCAAATGTGGGCAATAAGGACCCTGTTCTGGATCGGCGTTTCACCCATAAAACTTGCAAGACTATACAGGCAGGTTCACTGAATGCTCGAACCGATTCTGATATTGCTGACCAAAGATCCCAAACCAGGTTTTGTAAAAACCAGATTTTTTCCCAATGCCTCACCTGAAATCGCAGCTGCCATTGCACTGGACATGATTGAAGAAACAGTTGCCACAGCCGTGTCTGCCTGGCCGGGGCCTGTAAAACTGCTTGTCAGCCCTCAAGCGGATCATCCGGAGTTGGCCAAGATGGCCAATCAATTCGGAATTGATGTCGCCGCTCAGTCGTCGGGCGACTTGGGAGAGAAAATGGAATCGGCTCTTTGCGATGCAATGAATGAGGCATCGTCAGCTGCGGTTATGGGCTGCGATATACCGACGGTTTCCGAAGCCTTGCTGAAATTCGCATTTGGTAGACTCACTGACGGAGCAACCGTGATCGGACCCACTGCCGATGGCGGATTTTATATGGCTGGTTTGCAACATTGCATTCCAGGCATGTTCAGCGGGATTGAATGGAGCGTCGAAACTGTATTGTTGTCGATATTGTCGCGCATGCATGAATGCGGTATCCAATTTGATGTCATATTGCCTTGTTTGCAGGATGTAGACACTTGGAGCGACTTTCAGAATCTGGCTGAAAAATTTCCGAAATTCGCAAAATATCTGTATAAACCAGTACCGTAGACGAATTTGCCCTCAATTGAGTTTACATAACAGAGACTCCTGATACCATGGTATTCTGGAAAAACTCAAAGACGCCTGTCGCTGTACCCATCTCGGTGACACGCTTCTCTACAAAATTTCAAAACTGGCTCGCCCGTATCAAAGTATCACGTGCTTGGATCACGATTGCGGCTTTGACAGTCGTTGGCCAGATGCCCAGAAAGGTGATGTTGCTTGTGGGCAGCATCGTCGGCAAACTGTTCTATGTTTTCAATAAAAAAAGGCGGAAGTTTGCCCTCGCAAATTTGGAAATCTGCTTCCCTCACTGGCCGGTAGAAAAACGCGACCACGTCGCGCGTGATCATTTCAGGCTATACGGACAGGCTGTAGTGGACTTGGGGATGCTGTGGTTTTCGAGTGAACACCGTCTGAATCGCTGCATCAGTTACAAGGGTATCGAAAACTGGACTAAAGCGGACAGCGAGGGCCGGCCAGTAATCTTTCTAACTCCTCATGTAGTCGGTGTCGATCTCACTGCTACACTTCTGGCTCGACATGTTCCGCTTTGTACTATGATGAAAGACATGAAGAATTCAATCATGAATGAGCGGATCAAAGCCAGCCGCTCGCGCTTCGGGCTTAAGCTTTACAGTCGCTCCAAGGGAGTGCGCCCGTTAATACGAAATCTAAATAACAAAGTGAGCTGCTACTACATTCCAGACCAAGATTTTGGTCTGAAAAATTCTGTCTTCGTTCCATTTTTTGATGTACGAGCCTCTACGCTCGCCACACTGGGGCGTATGGCTCGCATGACGAACGCATTGGTTTTGCCGGTGAGAGCCTATCTGAATGCAAATACCGGTCAATACAATGTTACGATTGGCGAGCCACTTGCGGATTTTCCTACGAACGACAAATATGTCGATGCAAGACGCATGAACGCAGTTTTCGAGGAAATCATCAAAGAAGCCCCTGAACAATATATGTGGACACTGAATTGGTTCAGGACCAGACCCGACAATGGGCCGTCGCTATACTGAGCCCAAACTTCAGGATCACATATTTGGCCTGATTGGCACTTTGTTTTGGTACAGTGCCGGGTTGCTGCCATCAAAATGGCGCTGGCATGTTGGTGGTAAACTTGGCTCGCTCCTATACCTGCTCAACCCAAATCGCAGACATGTCGTCAAAAGGAATCTGGAACTGTGTTTTCCCGAAATGTCTCAGATTGATCGAGATCATGTCGCTATGCAGGCATTCCGTTTTGCCGGGCGCGGACTGCTGAGCTGGGGATTTGCTCTATTCGCCAGCGATGATCGAATAAAAAAAGAAATTTCCTGGCATAGCCGTGAGACGCTAAAAACCTATCTGGAATCCGGTAAGCCTGCAATACTTCTTTGTCCGCACTTAGTCTCTCCGATGCTGACACTGAGGGCGATAGGAGAACTTACTCCCGTAGTATCCATGTACGAGCCGCCGCGAAATCCGATTTTTGACCAAGGTTACCACTGTGCATTGAACGGCAACCAGACTAAGTATGGCTGGGTAAACCGACTTTATCGAAAGCGCGGCCGGCATTCCATACAAATGATTTCCTCTCTTGGCAGCATGCGCCCATTTTACAAAGCGCTAGATAAAGGCACCCCATTCTTCCTTCTTCCTGACCAAAATGCAAAACGTCCTGCGCACAGGGTGTTCGTGCCGTTTTTCGGTGTGAACGCAGCAACCTACACTTCTTTAACGAGGTTTGTCAAGTTTAGAAACGCACGGGTATTTCTATGCTTTTCCGTGATGAATGCCGACGGCAGTGGTCATGAGTTGCATACTGAACAGTTACCGGAAGAATTCATCAGCGGTGACCTGAAAGACGACGCAAGACGAATGAATGCAACCATCGAGAAACTGGTCCGAAGAGCTCCGGAACAGTATTTTTGGCTGCACAAAAGATTCAAGACCAGACCACCGGGAGAACCGAGCATTTATTGACGAGGATGTAGAACTTTCAATTTATGCATTTTCAGTATAGATTCGACGCTTCAGCGATCAATCTATTTTATGCGGACAAGCAGATTGAATGAGTCGGAATCCGGTAAAGACCGGCTAGAGCTTCTCAAGCCGTCTCAGAAACACCTTAAATTCTTTTCCTGACGACCATTTACGATAAGCCGAATTTCGGGAGTATTTGTGGCATCATCGGTGCAGTTCGCAGGGCAAGCGTGGAATCATGTCCAGTAGAATAGCGAGTACTGTGTGAACTCAGTATTGCTCGGAATTTCCACAGTAGCACTACAATGAATTTTTCGAAAAATACCTGCAACTCTCTGATGTCGTTGCCATGCATTTTGAGCATCAACCAGACGCTCTAGGAGCATTTTGTAATCTTTCTTTGAGTTGCGATGAATTACCAGAGAAGTCGAACGTTAAACTGCTGAAAAAAATTTTCGTTTGAGACAAGGACTAAATTCCGATTCTGTGCTTGAGCTATTAGCATCCTGTCAAATGGATCTCTATGGTTACTTGTAAGTAATCCAGCTCGCAAGCTATCTTCAACCGATATTGATAATGGTTTAAATCCTTGGAGTGGGATAAATCGAACTATGTCCGAAATAATTCCTTTGGCAGATGGAAGTTTACCAATGCGATATTTAGTAGCTATCTCCCATATGGATGCCGCACTGACACAAACATCATCCTTATTGTTAAAAATTTCTAACCGGACAGCTTTTGGCAACCTCTTGTCACCAGAAAGCCACCACAGATACGCGTGTGTATCTAGCAGATAGTTCACTTTTCTTCAATTCCCCATGCAGATAGTTCACTATCAGGAAGTTGCTCAAAAAAAGAATCATCAAATGCAAATACGTCCTTTAACGATCCGAATTGTCGTTTGATTTCTTTGTCTTGGTACGGAATTATTCGTGCTACCGGTTGATTGTAGCGAGCAACAACAACGTCATCCCCCGACTCAACCTGATGCAAAATATTTGAAAGATGCGTTTTAACCTGATTTACATTGTAGATTTTCATAGCAATCTGCCTATTTGTAATATCTTTTGTTGGTCATAAATGTTAGTCAATAATTAATTGATTGTCAAATTTTTTCAATCGAAGTGATACGCATTTCATTTGCTTCTCTTGAAGAGGAATTGAAGAGGAAAGAATCAACTATGGTCAAGTTGTCTGATCTTTATTCGTTCGCCACCAATGAGTTCACTCGGGATGCGACACTTGCCTATATTCTCGAATGGTCTCAACCTAGGTACAGTGAAACACACCCTCGTCTCCATCAGCTCGGCACGACCATGTTGTATGCTCTTCTTGATAATTTGCACAATTGGGGGAATATCGGTTGCATGAACGATGATGTGCGCGTCTCTCCCGCCGAAAACATTATGAGCGAGTACGCATCTTGCCCAGCAGAATCCCTTAAACATCGATAAAACCAAGATAGATAGTGTCTGCCAGAAAACGTTTAACACATTGATAATAATGATTAATCATGTCATTCTATAAAGTGAAGATTTTGCTGGTTTGTGGTATTTGGCAACGAAATTCGCCTTTGAACCCGTTAATCCGCCAAAACCGAAATTTCTTCGTTTGAAAATATCGGATGATTGTTCTTTATTATCAATGTGATGTAGAGTTTTCTGACGAACACTAGATAGTAGACCATCATCTCCGCCTTTGTCCATACTTTAAGGTAATTTTTGCATGTCGTAGTTATTGTTTCTTGCAAATTGTAAAATTTAGTATATACTCGATGTATATATACTTGATAAGTGACTGCAATGTCTATTGGTTCTGTATTTTTAAACAATCGTACCCAAGCCGTTAGGTTACCCGCTGATACTCGCTTTCCGGATGGAGTGAAACAAGTTACTGTACGTGCTGTTGGGAAGGATCGCGTCCTATCCCCCATTGATAGCTCTTGGGATAGTTTCTTTCTCTCAGAAGAGCGCGTGAGCGATGATTTTATGAATGTTCGAGCTTCCCAAAAGCAATCTGATCGTGAAGATTTTTGATGTTGAAATACATGTTGGATACAAATATTGCAATTTACGTGATTAAAATCCGTCCAATGGAGGTCCTGGAGACATTTAACCGGAATGTGGGACGAATGTGTATAAGCTCGATCACATTGGCTGAACTAATGCACGGTGTTGAAAAAAGCACCAAGCCTGAACACAATCTACAGCAAGTTGAAGACTTTGTTTCGCGCTTGTCCGTACTTGAGTACGGTAACAAAGCAGCGGCTCACTACGGGGATATACGAGCGGTACTGGAACGCAAGGGAACTCCAATAGGCGTTAACGATTTACACATCGCCGGTCATGCAAGAAGCGAAGGGCTGACACTGGTAACCAACAACTTCAATGAATTTGAACGAGTGGCGGGATTACGTCTGGAAAACTGGATTTAATTCAACTGTTGAATTTGTGCTGAATATTCACTCTCGCTGAATAAATTCTGTACTGGCGAAACTGTAGTAGGTTGACTCGGAGCTTCCTGAAATTCCGATGTCAATCTCTCCAGTAACAAGGTGTAAGCAGTATCAGTAAAGTCAGCAGTTCCAGTCGCCCAAGCAGCATTGTAAAGGCGAGCACCCATTTCGATGCAGATGAAAGTGTAGAGTATCCTTCAGAAGCCGCACCCAATGCAGGCCCGAGATTGTTCAGACAAGCAGTAACCGTCGAATAAGCTGTTTGCATACGAGACCTGTCGCTTGTAGTATCAGCGCTAGAATCACAAAACTGACGACATACAATGCAAAAAATCCCCAAACCGAATTGATCACTCGCTCATGTACAGGGTCGGCATTCAATCTAATCGGAATGATGGCATCTGGATTGATCAGTTGTAGTATTTCACTACGCCCCTGCTTGAACAAAGCTAAGGTTGCAATATCTTTTGGGTTATTTGGTGAATCTCGTGTTGAACTTCATCTACATACAATTTGAAAGAGAACGTTGACGCATCCCATTTCGGAATGATATCGAACTCAGTGAACAGTTCATGTTCTTCCGGTTTCACAACGATCCTGTCATGTTCATCCGTAAGTGTGGCCACGATATCACCCTCACAATACGGATATTTATGAAATGTGTTCATCTCTTCATTCACATGCCTGCGTACCCAAATCTTCCGGCTCAAAGAATAATCTATGGGCTCGAAAGCTGCAAAGGTGTATATGTTCTGTTTGTTGTTGACATTGTCTGCCTCACGCTTGAGGTCATTAAAAATCTCTTCAAGAAATTGAATGGAATTTGTGAATTTAGGACTTGGCACTAAAGGTGCCAATATGATTTTACTTGCCTGATAGATATCATATCGATCTTTACCGATATGCAGTATGTAAGAGCCCGTCGATTCATCTAGTTCCGGGATGATTTCGAACTTGGTGAATAGGTCATGGACAGCTGGTTCTACAAAGATTCTATCGTGATTCTTCGTAAGTGTACAGACAAATTCACCCTCACAATACGGATCCCTGTCCCATTTGTTCATATCTTCATTCAGAAGTCTGCGCACCCATATCTTCCGACTCAAGCAAAAATCTTCCGGTATGAAAGGTTTGAGCATATATTTACTTTGATTCTCGTTGATTTTTTTCGCGTCTTTTTTGAGAACTTGGTAGAGGCATTGATACAACTCATCTGCGAATTTCATTTCGAGATTGGAGGATACAGATTCAATTGACTTTCCAATTGCGTCTTTGTTATGCAATACTCGTCGTTCTGGGAGCAATTGGCCTGATCGAAACCGCACCGTTACGCTTCCTGCGCTGTCTTGTATTTCCGGGGGTGGGAGCTTTGCTTCAATTAAGGCATTTGCAATTTCAATCGTCCCTCTTCCCCACTCTTCAATGATCCCACGACGGTAAAATGCGTGAGCAATCAAAGGATTCCACGGCCTGGATTGGTGATTGACGAACAGTTTCTCCGGCGTCAATCCGAAGTGCAGTGAACCGGTGGAAGTGATCTCCAGGCGATCGTCGTAAATTGCCACATCAACAGAACTGCCGCCCGCTGAATAATCGCGATGGCACAAAGCGTTTGCGAGTGCTTCGCGAGTGGCTGAAACCGGATACAGAGGCTCGTCGATTCGTTCAAAGCGATCCGATTCGAATCGCCCGGCGATTGGCAGAGAATCGCGCAAGAAACTTTCTGCATGTGCAAGAAGTTTGAACGCATTACCAGCGAATTTGCGATTATCCAGAAACACCATCTTGTCAAATCCCCGAAAACGCGCGACTCGAAGCAGACATTGTGGCATCTTAGCCCCGATTTGTTCCTTCTTCCCGAACAGCACCGTTGCCGCTCGCAACAGAACACCGTCGCATAACAGATCCAGTCCAAGCAAAAGTTCAACCGGATCATCAGTTTCAGGATCTTCCAAGCGGCCTCGTTCTACCGCCACCTTGACAGTTCGTTGAATCTCCTCCAAGTCAAGATCATCAATCGTCCATCCGTCGGCGATCTGGTTCTCCCAACGTTGATCGCTGTGCATTCGCTCAAAGAGCATATTATTGTAGTACTCATCGGACATAGTCAGTGTGGTGTTTCCGACCCGACGGTAAGCACTACCTTGGTAACTGTATGGCTTTGAACTTCCTTGATTTGTGCTGACTACTATGATTTCACGGCCACTGTCCACGGGAATTCGTTCGATTGTCGGGTATGCCTTAGGATTGATTCTTTGTAATTCGGTACTCACTTCCTCAATTGTATTGAAACCGACATCTTGACCCACCAATTCCCCGTGCGATCTGACCCCGAACAGCAAATGTCCACCTTGCGTATTCAGAAAAGCACATATGGTACTGGCTGCCTCGCGGCGCCTCCCGGTTGATTCCTTGAATTCCACCGTTTCAGATTCTCCACCGACAACCAAAGCCTCAATACGATCAATATTCCACTGAGGATATTGATTTTCAGTATTGTTTATCGAGTCACTCATGGAATTCTTCCGGCTTCAGTATCTTCATCTCAAACTTGAGATTTTCACCAATTCAAGTAACGTATGTTTTGACCTGCTCCCCATCCAGCTCATGCGATACTTTATAGTATTGATTCTTTCTGCCAACAAACAGCAGAGGGGCAGATCAGTAACATACATTGTAATCGAAGGGACTGCGAGGGCCGCATTTTGAGTGCCGATGATGCCGGCTTCACAAGCATGTGCACATAGAATTGGATGTCCACAGGGATGCCATTGCAACGGCGCTGTCTGGGCGGCATGTCAAGGGAATGGTGTGGAAAAAAGCGCCAAACCCGAACACAATCTGCAACAGGTGGAAGACTTTGCTTCGCGCTTGGCCATACTTGAGTACGGTAACAAAGCAGCGGCTCACTACGGGGATATACGAGCGGTACTGGAACGCAAGGGAACTCCAATAGGCGTTAACGATTTGCGCATCGCCAGTCATGCAAGAAGCGAAAGGCGTAAACTGGTAACCAACAAGTTTGAACGAGTGGCGGGATTACGTCTGGAAAACTGGATTTAATTCAACTGTTCAATTTGTGCTTAATATTCACTCTCGCTGAATAAATTCTGCACTGGCGAAACTGTAGTAGGCTGACTCGGAGCTTCCTGAAATTTCGATTTCAATCTCTCCAGTAACGAGGTGTAAGCAGTATCAGTAAAGTCAGTAGTTCCAGTCGCCCGAGCAGCATTGTAAAGGCGAGCACCCATTTCGATGCAGATGAAAGTGTAGAGTATCCTTCAGAGGCAGCCCCCAATGCAGGCCCGAGATTGTTCAGACAGGCGGTAACCGTCGAATAAGCTGTTTGCATATCGAGACCTGTCGCTTGTAGTATCAGCGCAAGAATCACAAAACTGACGACATACAATGCAAAAAATCCCCAAACCGAATTGATCACTCGCTCATGTACAGGGTCGGCGTTCAATCTAATCGGAATGATGGCATCTGGATTGATCAATTGTAGTATTTCACGACGCCCCTGCTTGAACAGCAACACTACGCGCACAACTTTCAGACCTCCGGCGGTTGACCCAGTACACCCTCCGATAATGCTGGCTGCAAGCAGCATAGCCGGAACAAAGAGTGGCCATTTTGAAAAGTCGTCAGTCGTGAATCCAGATGTTGTGGCAATGGAAACGACCTGGAAGATGCCATGCTTGATGGTCTCCGAAGGCCCTTCCAATTGGTCGTAAAACAAAAGCAGTACTGTACAGACGATGATCGCAGTAACCAGCAGAATCCATAGATAGACTCTCAGTTCAGTGTTCTGAAAATATTCTCTGACGTGCAGCTTGCTCAAGACTCTGAAGTGCAACGCAAAATTGATTCCGGCGAGAATCATGAACACAATTGCCACGTACAAGACCAAGTCTTGTTCAAAGTAAGCGAAACTTGCATCATGAGTGGAGAACCCGCCGATCGCTATGGTCGAAAAACTATGAGTCACTGCATCAAACAGCGACATCCCCGCGAGCTTGTAGGCCAGAGCACAGATGATCGTTAGTCCCAGGTAGATATACCACAAAGCCTTCGCAGTCTCTTTGATGCGTGGGGTTAGTTTCGTGTTTTTCATCGCACCGGGCATTTCCGCTCGATAAAGCTGCATGCCTCCAATGCCCAGCATTGGAATAACTGCAACCGCCAAAACAATAATTCCCATACCGCCCAGCCACTGCAACTGCTGTCTGTAGTACAAGATCGATTTCGGCCAGTCGTCGATTCCAGTCAGTACCGTCGCACCTGTCGTGGTGAGACCGGACATTGACTCAAAAAATGCATCTGTAAAATTGATTTCCAGGTTCTGTGACAAGAGAAATGGTAAAGTCCCAACGGTAACAAGTGAAAACCAGAACGCTGCCACCGTAAGAAATCCTTCCCGCGGACCTAGTTGTTCCCGATTCTTTCGTACTGGAAACCAGATAGCTATGCCAGTCGCAAGAATGGCGATAAATGAAATTAGAAATGCCGGAAATGTATCATCACTAGGATGCGAAGAAAAAAAGGAAATCGTAAGAGGCGGCAGCAAAGAGATGCTGAACATCGCAAATAGTATGCCGACAACCTTGAAAACTGCTTTGTAATGCATGGCTTGCGATATAGGCGCGTTGAAAACGAACGGTAGATTCCGCGTTCGAATTTACATGTAGAGCGGGCTCGGTTCAAAAAGTTTCTGAACGCTCTCGATCTGCTTGCCTCCTTTGTCCACTACAAACAGAATGACGTGATCCTTGTCTTCAATCACAATGTCGCTATGAGCGATCAACACCTGATCGTCCCGAAGTATCGCCCCGACGGTGGTACCACTCGGCAAATTCAGTTCGCCGATCGTACGCCCAACAACCTTTGAATCGCTCTTTGAAGAACCGTAAGCAACAGTCTCAATGGCCTCAGCAGCCCCTCGACGTAGTGAGTGCACCGCGACGGTTCCACCTCTTCGAATGTATCTCAGCAGTTCACTGATCGTATTCAAGTTGGGTGAAATCACAATATCGATACCGGTATTTTCGAGCAGTTCAGCATACGCTGAATTATTGATCAGCGCCATCGTGCGTTTTGCGCCAAGCCTTTTTGCCATCATGGCCGAGAGAATGTTCACTTCATCTTCGTTAGACACTGAACAGAATACTTCGGTGTTCTCTATATTTCCTCGCAGCATCAAATCCTGATCTGCAGCGTCACCATGTATGACCACGGTGTCTGGCAGTTCATGTGCTGCCTTTTGTGCGCGTTCCTTGTCTTTTTCAATCAGTTTCACCCGGAAACCGCCTGGTTTCATCTCACTCATCTCCCGCGCCAGCCGCATGCCGATATTTCCTGCGCCGACCAGCATCACTCGCTTTCCGTAAGATGCATCAACCGTTCGAAGCTCAGTCATCATGTCGGCAATATGTTCCGGAGCGGCAATGAAAAACACTTCGTCTTTCGGCTGAATGACGGTATCGCCCTGCGGTATGATGGGACGATCGTGGCGGTAGATTGCGGCAACTCGAGAGTCGACATTTGGCATATGCTCCCGCAGTTCCTTGATTTTGTGTCCAACCAGCTTTCCGCTATGATCTGCTCGAATCGCCACCAGCTGAATCTTTCCTTTGGCAAATTCAACTATCTGAAGTGCGCCAGGCTGTCTCACCAACCGCATTATCTGATCCGTTACCAGCTTTTCCGGACTGATGATCGTATCAATCGGAATCTTGTGGGGTTCGCTGCGGCCGAACAACAGATCCTTGCGCTTGTGAAATTCAGGATTTCGCAGTCGAGCGATTAGCTGGGGGGTGTTGCCCAGCATGTACGCCAACTGGCAGACCAGAATGTTGGTATCGTCCTGATCGGTAACAGCCAGAACCAATTCCGCATCTTCAATATCAGCAGTATCCAGCGTATTGGGGTCGGTCGCATTTCCGTGAATCGTCTTGATATCCAGATTTTGCAGCTTCTGACCCAGCACAATTTCGTCCCGATCAATGAGAGTTACGTCATTTTCTTCGTCTGAAAGCGCCTCTGCAACGCTGTAACCGACTTGTCCCGCACCAAAAATAACAATTTTTGTCATTCAGATTCCTCGTTCGCGTCATCGCCCTCAAATCCGCCTCCTGGAACAATCTTTATTCCATGCTCCCGGATCTTTCGGAACAGACTCGACCGGTGAAGACCACATGATTTTGCAGTTTCCGTATAAGTGTTGCACTGCTTTAGATTGTGAATCAAATAATCCCGCTCGAATTGATCTTTAGCATCTCGCAAAGGAAGTGAAAACCAGACTGCACCGTTTTCAATTTGAAAATCGTTCTCCATATTCTCTATGCAGACTTGCTCCAACAGAGACTCAATGTCGGTACTGGTAATCGTCTCGTCGTGCCTCATCAGTATCGCTCGTAGAAGCACACTTTTGAGTTCCTGTACATTTCCCGGCCAGTCATGGTTGCGCAGGCTGTTGAGTGCCGCAGTCGATACGCGCTTGTACTGAATGTTTTCTCGCTGACTGAACTGATCCGACATGTAACCGACCAATTCAGGAATGTCTTCCGGGTGCTGACGCAGTGCCGGCACCTCAATTGTCAGATTGCTCAGGCGATAATACACCTCTGGCGTCAACTGCCCGCTTTTCAACTTCGCCTTGATGGTTGGCGACGCGGTTGCAATGACTCGCGGCTTTGTTGATCCACCTGCATCCGAATTTTCTCTCGAAATTTTGTTCAGCAATCCCAATATACGGCCCTGATTGAATCCATCATAGATTTGAAGGTCGCGAATCAGCAATGTTCCGTTTTTCACTGCATCAAGCAATTCTGATACCGGTGTACCTATACCTTCGCCAGCTACCCAGTCAAGCACGATAAACGGATCATCGGAATTCCCGCTCGCTTCGTGTATCATCCTCGCAACAGTACTTTTCCCGGTGCCCGGTTCGCCGACAATCAGAACATTTGCCTCGGTTGCGGCAACATCCTTGATCTGGCGACGCAGAGATTTCATCATGACACTCGAACCGATTAATTTCGTTTTCACCAATGGCTTGAGTTCACTGTCGGCAGTAACCGCTAGACGCGCCCTTTTGCTGACTGCATTTCGCATGGTAATTTCAAGCCGTCCAGCTCCGACCGGCTTTTCCAGATAATCATACGCTCCGTTTCGAGTCGCCTCAATTGCGGTTTCAATCGAACCATGAGCCGACAGCATAACCACGGGAGTTTTCATACTCGCTTCTTTCCACTGTTTGAGAAGTGTGATGCCGTCGTCGCCCGGCATCCATACATCCAGTAAAATGGCATCAAACTGTTCCAGCCGCACGGCGGTACGCGCGGCGGCAGCATCGTGTGCCTCGGTTACCACATAACCAAAGTCAGTAAGAACTTGCCCGAGTAACAGACGAACGTCGGGTTCGTCATCTACAACCAGGACTCGTTTTCTTTCAACTGCCAATTTTCCACTTCCTCTTGATACTTGCCTAATCCGCAGATTAAATTTGAACGGAGGTGTACCGGGTATCAAATTCTATGGAAATTTCAGCTCCTCCATCAGAATGATTTCTCGCAGAAATTTTTCCACCATGCCCCTCGACTATCCGCTTGACAATCCCCAGTCCAAGCCCTGTTCCTTGTTCCTTGGTAGTTGCGTAGGGTTCAAAAACCCGATCGAGAAGCTCCTCGTCGAAACCGGGACCATTGTCGACAAACCGCATCCGAATGGTATCCGGTTCAACTTGTGTGGTGTGAATCGTAACAACCGGATTTTCTGAATTGTATACCGCATCTCTCGCATTGATCAGCAGGTTGTTCAAAACCTGTACCAACTGATTCGTATCGGCGCTGAATTCTTTCAGTTCAGGGTCAAGTTGAAGAATGACACCATTTGACTGCTCTCCTTCAGTGTATGGAACAACTACCTCTCGTATGAGTTTGTTCAGGTCGACTTTACTGGGACGCAGATCCTTCAATTTTTCATAATCTCGAAATTCGTTGACGAGCCGCTGCATTGATTCCAACTGTCTGTAGATGGAGTCGAAAGTGAGTTCGAGAGATTCCTTATCTTCGCTTGACACAACAGCTTTTCTCTTGATTCGATCCACTGCCAGATGGATTGGCTGCAGAGGATTCAGAAGTTCGTGAGCCACTCGTCTTGCAACTTCTCCCCAAGCCACAGCTCGCTGTGCTTCAACGAGACTGGTGATCTCCTCAACAACGACCACATAACTTCCTGAAACTGCATCGCTCGCCGGAAGCTGGGTAGCACTATAGGCAAGAATCTGTTGGCCCTTTTTCGTACCAAGCGAGACCGTGTCGTTCCACTCGTTTTGCTTGTTTGCCGTTCCATCTCGAATTAGAGAAAATAGCGGTGCAAGATGCTCATAGTGCTGGATGATGTCATCCAAAGATCTGTCTTTTACTGAATCTGCATCGACTCCAAGGATGTTTTCAGCAGCCAAATTGATGTTCGTAAGAAAAGAGTCTCGATCAATGAACAGAACACCCGACGATAAATGCTGCCATACAATCTCAAGGTAAGAACGCTGTTCTTCAGCAATCGCCCGACTCTTTCGAAGCTGCTCTTGTGATGACTTAATTTTCTTGGTCATATCATTAAATGATTCAACCAGCACACCGAATTCGTCACGGGTTGTAACCGGTAGTGACTGTTCATAATTTCCTTTGGCTACCTCCTGGGTGCCTTCAGACAATACTTGAATTGGATTGACCAGTCGCTGAGTCAACTTGATCGCAGCCCAGATCGCAAGTTGTAATGCAATCAGCGTAACGAATGTGAGTGTTAGGGCAAGGCTGTATTTTAACGGCGAGCGCAAGCTGCCAAGTCTTCTATATCTTTCGTCAATCGACCCTATCTTCTCTGCTAGACGTTCGGAGCTTTGGTGAAGTCTCGTCACCACCTGCAGGTAGTGCTTTTCTGTACCAATTTCGCTAGCAATCGAAAATGGAAGCAGCATTCTCAGATACCCTCGATTGTTAATCTCGAGAATTTCACCAACCGGGACATCTCCGGAACTGGATAGGGTATGCTGCATCAAATTTTCGCTGGGTTGCTGACTTACCGCACCGAATTGCTGAACCGCTGAGTCAAACTGAATTCCGACCGCGCCGGAACTCGAATGGAAAGGAACCTGATTGTTAAGATTCTGAGGGGCTAACTCGCTCTGCAACCCGACAGCGGTTGTACCATCGGCATCGGACAAAGCCTGTTGAGGCGACTTCTCACTAGGTTTCTGAGGGGCTAATACCAGTGAGTCAGTCTGCAATCCGCTTGAAGCGATAAATCCTGTCAGAGTAGGCGCACCTCTGAAGTATGTGATTTCCTCATAATTTCCAGCAACTCGTGCATCAAACAGAATATCGTTGATTTTTTTGCGATTTTCATCCAATTTGGCATCTGCAGAAATTTCTTTTAACTCTTCAATTACACCCTCAAGGTCAGATACCAGCTTGGATTCCAATGAATCAATAAACACACCTCTCAGTTGCTTCGCTTCTTCCAAGGCATCGTCCATTTGAGGATCAAACCAGCTATCGATTCCCTGGTTGATCGACAAAAAAGAAAAAATGTACACGAAACTCAAGGACGACAAAATGAGAACGGCAAAAACTCGAAGAATCCTCACTGCCAGTCGAGTGCCAGGTACTCCCTGGCGCTGCTGTTTGAACAGACGCACCAAGTACATGACAATCAGCAGGCCGAGTATGGAGATGCAAATCGAGTTCAGTATCAGTAATTCAGCGGAACGCTCAGCAAAGTAATCGGGCCACAAAGTGCTTATAGCCACACCGACCAGAATCAGCGTTATGAGCGTCAACAGAATCAGCTTCCAGGTGAAGGAAACGAGCTTGGATCGATTGATTGAAGGGGTATTCACTACAGGTCGAACTGTTTCCAGCCACTTCCAAGTCGCCAGGACTTTTTAAAGAAAGCACGCTTTCTTAGTAATGAGGGCAGTTTCGAATGTCGGAGAAATACCTTACACTTTCCGCGATAGGATTCTCCATCGGCTAGTTCTTCTTTCGCCAGTGCAATCTCGAACACTCGTGTTTTTCCAAGTGCTTTCAACGCGTTTTCAAGAGTCTTATATGTTCCACTTACCCGTTCATCCGACGATGTTACCTGATAAATTTGATAGGTACTTCTATAACTGATGGCATCATCAATTTCAAACTCAACAATCAGATCGTCCCAATAATTTTTCCGCTCACGATAAATTTTTATGCGAGTTGTGATCGTGATTGGAAAATTTGCGATTGCGTCGATCACATCCTGCGACAATTCGATGTCAGCATTGACAGTGACCTGTATGGCACTGTCTTCCCAACGAGCGCTAGTTTCGGAAATTTCGAATCCGAACAAGGCGGATGAATACGCTCCTGTAACCAGTAACAGAACTAGTGTTGCTACAGATGCCTTCTTACGAATGCTCGACATCTGCCTCATTGTTGATACCGGATTCATCGTCTAGTCAGACTAGCGTAGAAAAAGCCATCACTCCGATTAACTCCTTGCAGCCGCTGGCGGCCGTGTCCGGTTGACCATCCAAGTGATTCAGGAAGAATTTCCGACCTGAAATTCGGGTTTCGGATAATGGCACCTGCGATTCCATCTTCGTTCTCAGCCGCCAAAATGGAACATGTTGTGTAGAAAAGCTTCCCATTTTCATGCAGCAGCGGCAATAATGCATCCAGCAGTTGACGCTGCTGGCGGACTGCATTATCAATGTCCTCCCGGCGTCTGTGGTGTTTGATATCGGGGTGCTTGTTTATGACACCCATCGCTGTACAGGGTGCATCCAAAAGAATTCGGTCGAATGGTTTTTGATCCCACCACTGATCTGGTTGCCCCGCATCTGCTGTCATCACTGTAGCCGATTTACCCACTCTCCTTAAATTATCTACGATTTCACTACATCGGGTTTCACTGATGTCCACTGCAACGAGTTCGTCCAAATCGGGCTGCGTTTCCAGCATGTGAATCATTTTACCTCCTGGCGCGGCACAGGCATCCAGCACACGATGGCTAGGTTGAATATCCATAGCCGGAACAATCAATTGCGAGGCGGAATTCTGAATGGAAATCATGCCGTCGTCAAAGCCTGGCAATTTAGCTATGGGAATCCTTTTCTTGAGTTGAATACCGAAAGGTGCTACTGAATCCGCTGTTGCGACGATACCATCTCTGGAAAGCACCTCTAAATATCCTGCAACACTGGTTTTTTCTCTGTTGACGCGTAGTGTCAACTGCGGCTTGCTGTTATTGGCCTGCAAAATACTGCGCCAGTATTCCGGCCACTCTTCACGCAGCTGTTCGATCATCCAAATTGGATGTGAATAACGACCTGAATCCGGTAAGTCTTCTATTTTGTAGCCGTTACGCTCCCTTGAATGCTTCCTTAGAATTGCATTTACCAGCCCAATCGCCCAAGATTTTCCGAGAACTGTAGCCGCCTTTGCGGATTCGGAAACACTGGCATACTGTGGCACCCGCATGAACTCTAACTGATAAAGCCCTACCAACAGCAGACAGTACACATCTCGGTCACTACTTCGCAACGGTCGCTTCAGCAGCTTCTCAGCATAGCAATCCAACCGCCAAAACCAGCGTACGACACCATTGACAATTTCGGAAACGAACGGTCGCTGTTTCTCTGCCTGCCCCGCCATCATGCGGTCCATTGCTCGATTCAGCTGCTGACCGTCATAGACAACTTTCTCGACAATTCGTGCCGCGACAGCCCTCGAATTGTCTGTATTGTCCATCATTGGTATTCCCGTGACGCGTTGACGGAAGCAAATACCGAACCGGGAAGTATTGGGCGTCCTGCAAGAAAATCCGATGCAGCCAAACGATTTTTGCCATCTCTCTGGAGGCTTGTTATGCTCAAAGCTCCTCCTCCTGCCATCACATCAAGTCTGAATTTTCCTGCATCAAGCACCTCGCCCGGCTTTCCCGACCCTGATATTTTTTCGCAGACCTGCGCCTCCCAAATGCGAAGTCGCAGAGAACCGATGCGGGTTCGAGCCACCGGCCAAGGATTGTAGGCGCGAATCTTGCGAACAATTTCAGCGGCAGGGAGCCGCCAATCTATGGCGGCTTCAAAAGTATTCAGTTTTGCTGCGTAGGTTGCATCCTTTTCATTCTGAGGCAAAGGTTGTACTGAATGGCTGCAAATTTCAGGCAACAAACGAATCAATTCGCTGGCGCCAAGTTCCGAAAGCTTGTCGTGCAGCGTCGCAGTCGTATCGTTCGGTTCTATGGGACACTGGGCCTGAGACAAAATATCACCGGTATCAAGACCTTCGTCCATCTGCATGATGGTCACTCCCGTTTCAACGTCACCCGCTTCGATTGCTCGCGCAACAGGAGCAGCGCCTCTCCATCTGGGCAACAAAGATGCATGAACATTCACACAGCCGTAGCGTGGAAGTTCAATCAATGCACGCGGCAGGATCAATCCGAAAGCAACAACAACGATCATGTCTGCATTCAGCAGACGAACTTCCTCAACGATATCCGAACTCAGCTGTTCAGTTTGAATGACCGGTAACTGGTGCTGTTGTGCAAAACTTTTTACTGGCGGTTCGGCAAGCTTTCGTCCCCGGCCTTTGGTTCGGTCCGGCTGAGTGAGAACCGCGGACACCTGTACCCCAGTATCGACAAGTTTCTTGAGGCTTGGTACCGCGAAATCAGGGCTTCCGGCAAAGATTACTCGAAGAGTCATGTTGCGCTTCCGATAGTGTGTGATGGATTCGGCGCGCCTGCCGGCGATGGAGCGAATCTCGCCGTCAATCAAACTCGAGCGAGCTGCTCACGTTTACGAATTTTGGCGGCTTTCTCAAATTGCTTTTTGACTCGCTGTTTCTTCAATCTCGACAGATAATCTGTAAACAGCTTTCCGGTTAAATGGTCGATTTCATGCTGGACGCAGACCGCGAGCAGATTTTCAGCTTCCATTTCGTAGAACTCGCCGTCATAGTTTTGTGCACGAAATCGGATCCAGCTGCTTCGCTTTACTGTCGCAAAGTATCCTGGAAATGACAGGCACCCTTCTTCAATGAACTGCCATCCTTCGCGATCAACGACTTCAGGATTAATCAAAATTTTTAAATCATCGCGATTTTCGGATATATCGATTACGATAATACTCTTTGGGATTGCAACTTGAATGGAAGCCAAACCGATTCCGGACGCGCTGTACATGGTTTCTTGCATGTCCTGGACATATTGCCGGATGTCATCGTTGAATTCCACTACTGGTTCGGCTACATTGCGCAACCTTGAATCGGGATAAACAAGTATTTTTCGGATTGCCATTAGATTTTCAATCACTTCATGTGGCTACAGGCCTTCAGCAAAAATCCAAAGTCACGAATTATCAATTATGAGGAAATCCAATACTGAAAAGAAGACTCACAGATTTTTCAGTGTTGGAGAGTCGGTCTCGCAATAATTTCAATTACAGAACAATTTTAGCGAATTTTGCCCGAAACGCTTCATATTTTGCTTCAATCCGTCAATTCGGACTCAATACCATCACGGGTAAAACTGCAGCAGCATGGTTTGATTCTACAGCTCAACTCTGTTTCAATTCAGTCCTAAATGACAGCGCGGCAAATCGAAATATGAAGACTAGCACGTATTTGATTTCGCATAACTGGCATTAACATAGGTACACAAGCAGAACTCTTCAAGTGATAAAATCCCGAACGCTTTACATGCTTTCTTGTCTAAAACTTGCAAACGAGGCATTCCAATTTGCAAGGATAAGTAAAGGGGCAATAAGTAAAGGGGCAATACACATAGAAAGCAAAATCTGATTCATGGGCAAATTTTTCGGTTTATAGCTGTCAGTATTCCTGTACGTTTCTAACCCCAACATTGTAAATTTCCTCAAACTTATGGCGACTGCTTATCATTTACACCCAATTCTCATTTTGAATAATCAGTTGCATCTCAATTGCAATGCATGAAAGCGCAATCGTGATACTATTTGTTTACGGGTTGAATCCTTGTGATTGCTTCAGTCATACTGCTCTCTCATCCTACTGACTCTTTATCCCACTGGCAGGAAAAATGCGCAACCTTGTAATAGTTGAATCTCCAGCAAAAGCAAAAACCGTTGGAAGGTATTTGACTGATTCGCCAAGCGAATCAGTCGCTCCAGCAGATTCCTATGAAATTTTGGCAACAGGCGGACATATCTACCAGTCGGATAGTGTCGATGTAGAAAACGGGTTCAACCTGCGCTATGAATTGATTCCGGAGAAACGAAAGCACATAGATCAGATCGTCAAAGCAATGCGTAAATCGGAACGTCTGTTTCTGGCAACAGACCCTGACCGTGAAGGTGAAGCCATTTCTGCACACGTTCGAGATTTCTTATCAAATCGCGGGGTGCTGATAGACAAGCCAGTGCACCGCGTTGTGTTCCATGAAGTAACGAGTGAAGCGGTGCGGAACGCGATCTCCAACCCTGGCGAAATCTCTGACGATATGGTTCAGGCACAGCAGTCAAGAGATGCTCTAGACCTTCTGGTCGGATTTAACCTTTCGCCTCTGTTAATTCGTAAACTCAGCACCTCAAACCTATCAGCAGGGCGTGTACAGAGTCCTGCGCTGCGACTGATTGTCGAGAGGCAGCGGGAAATTGACGAGTTCCAGCCCAAAGAATTCTGGTCGATCAATGCCGAGTTGATCAAACCTAATAATGAATTGTCTCAGGCCACAAAGTTCCAAGCCACGCTCACACATCTAAACGGCAGCAAATTGGGTAAATTCGATATTCCGGATGAAAGGTCCGCGACCGAAGCGATTGCCAGCATTGAATCCGAGTTGCTGTACAAGGGCGCTGACCGTAAAATCGAAGTAACCAAGGTAACGCGAAAAACGCGTAACAGAAGACCGTTGCCACCGTTTACGACGTCTACCCTGGTCCAGGAAGCTTCTCGCAAGCTCGGCATGAGTGCACGAATTGCTGCATCTACCGCTCAGAAACTGTATGAAGGCTTGATGGTCAATGGCACGCAAACCGGCCTCATCACCTATACTCGAACCGATTCGGTGGTGTTGTCCAGTTCCGCCATTGATCAGATTCGCAGTTTTGTTTCAAAGAATTTGGGAGAACAACAACTGCCCAACAACGCAAGGCTATATAAAACCAAGTCGAAGAACGCTCAGGAAGCCCACGAAGCCATTCGCCCTACGAATATATTCCTGACCCCTGAAAGAATTAGAAAATCGGTCAACGATGTTCAATTTCGGCTTTATAGTTTGATTTGGAAACGCACTGTCGCCTGTCAGATGAGTGATGCGGTTTACGACGATGTCTCGGTAGATTTGGGCACCAAGAGCCATACGTTTCGAGCAACTGGCTCTACTCTGCGAGTGCCAGGATGGCTGGCGATTTATCAAACAGGCAGCAAGGCTCATAGCGAGGAGTCATCTACAGACAATCGCACCCTCCCACCTCTGTCGAAAGGAGAATTCGTACCAGTAAACGAGATTCAACCTGAACAGCATTTTACCCAGCCACCGCCTCGATATAACACCGGAAGTCTGGTCAAACAGCTTGAGGAATATGGCATTGGCCGGCCCTCTACCTGGCCGACGATCATCTCGAAACTATTGGATAGAAAGTACGTCGAGATGAGCAAGCAAAACTTTATAGCCAAAAGTCTAGGCTGTATTGTCGTCGATTTTCTCAATCAACACTTCGACCAATACGTCGATTACGGATTTACCAGCAATCTGGAAGATGGGCTGGACGAAGTCGCTCGCGGAGAAACTCGTCGAATTGAACTTCTCAATGCTTTCTGGGAAGAATTCAATGCTCGTGTCCAGGAAAAACAAGCTGCTCCCCGATATGAAAAATCGCTTGGAACCGATCCTGAAAGCGGACGAGAATTACTCGTGCGCGTTAGAAACGGTGGTCCATTCATCCAATTGGGTCGGATGAATGATGAAGAGGGAAAACCGCAATTCAGACCTTTGCCACTGGATCAGGACCCAGGGTCTGTTTCGCTTGAATCGGCTATAGAACAGTTTCAAAAACCTTCTTTTCCTCGTTCAATCGGGACCACCGAAGATGGTCTTGTCATTGAAGTTTCTAGCGGCCGTTACGGCCCATATTTTTCCGCCACGGATACCAATGGCAAAATAGAACGATATAATCTCGACGCAGATCAAGACCCACTGTCGGTAACGATTGAAGACATACAGGTACTCCTTGAGCGGCCTAAGTTACCGAGAAGTGTCGGAATGACGCCGGAAGGTGAGCAAATTACTGCACACAGGGGGCGATTCGGTCCGTACCTTTCTGTAACTCTTCAAGATGGTTCCAGATTGAGTGTAAGCTTGGGAAAGCACGATGACCCGTCAAGCGTTGCACTTGAGCGGGCGTTAGAGTTGATCAGTGAAAAGAAGAAAAATCCATTCAAGAGGCAAAAGCAGATCATCAAGAAATTCGACAATTCCGACATACAGATCCTGGAAGGTCGTTATGGACCTTATGTCACAAATGGCAAGGTAAATGCAACTATACCACCCAATCTGATTCCGACTGAACTCGAACTGCAGGCCTGCGAACAACTGATAGCGGAGAAAGCCGCGAGGAAATCCACGAAGAAACCCATTCGCCGTACCCGACGTGCTAAATAAGGGAATTATATATTTGACGACACCCATTAAAACATCATAAAATCTCCACTGCAAACATTTTGAAATCCCGTAGGTCGGGTTACTTGCTGAATAGAAAAGCCATCAAAAGCGAATAGGCAAGAATTTCTTTATTTCAAGATGTTTGCAATAGCCCGGCGCCATTGTGTCGGGTTTGAACATTGAGGGGGAGAATTCACATGATAAAACTAACAACATTACTTACGGAAGCATTGCTTTTAACAGTTTTAACAGGTTGTATTATTAGTGTGCCTGAATTCACAATGACTGAATTAGATAATCGGTTCAGTTCAGATGGCACTACTACTTTTTCTTCAGACGGAAATAGGATTTCTACAAAATCAATCCCAGGTGGAGTTCATATCAATGAGGAAGGAGTATATGTAAACCCATACATAATCATACATTCAAACGGCGGGATTGAATCTATTGGATTTTTCCTAATAAATGATTCCGAACATCACTCAGGCCCAATGGGGTCATCTGGTTTGTTAGGAACACTGAAGAAAATAATATTTAGACTTCCAGACGGAGAATTAATCGATTTGCAAATTTTTAATCAAAACCGGCGTTTAGGGCATATCGATTACAATCCAATAGACAAATATGCTGGGTTCGATATTCAAGAGTCCGGTTTTGCAGAAATTTCTCGTCAACAATTCATAAAAATTGCAAACGCCAATTATGTTTCTTGCAAAATTATAGGATCTAGGAAAAGCGTAACATACGAAAAAGATGACATTTCCGATTCGTTTCTTGAGAATATAAAAGAATTCGCAACCAAATTTTTATGAAAATACTATTCATTTCAATGGCTATTTTTCTTGTATGGAATCAATTGTCAGTATCCTATGCACAAGAACTAACAGATGATGGTGTCAATTGGGTAGCATTTGAAAAAGAATTTGAATTGCTATCGCAAGGCGAATGTCATACAAAACTGTATTTCAGAAAATTAATCGGTACGTGGTATATCAAAGTAGAAGGTGAAGGCTCAATGCTTTCTCTTCAGTTTATTTATCCAAAAAATTACAATAGCATAAAACGAATGCTGGAATTGATAGGTGCTGGCGATGATGTTTCGATGTATTTGTTGATGAGATCATTCGGTCAATGTTAATTATGAGTTTTCATAATTTATCTAGCGATTGCCAGAAACTTGTTTGGCAGGTTGCGCCAGTTTACGCATGGCGCGAGTGAATTTGTCGTGATTTTTGCCGAGCTTCTTTCGGAGTCGGCGGTCAGTTTGCGATACCGACTGCTTGCGTGAGACCTTTTCGAAATCGGTAAGTTATTGATTTTTCGCGCGAATCGCCGAGCTTGAAAATTTGTTTACCCCACAAAACAGCCTGAAATACCGCTTTTTCGGCGTTTTCACTCGGTAAAGGGAAAATTTCACCCCAATTCCAAAGCCCTCTCAGCGGCCCGGTTCCTGAGCAGCCTGATCCTGATTATCCTATTGTTTTAATTAATAAATAAAGCAACAAGCAACGGCTTCATGATATAATTCAGTTAAAAATCATTCAACCAAGAGGTTGTGCTCATGGCTTTCGTCCATTATGATCTGTTCTGGGAAAATTATCTGGACCATTGCGAACTAGAAAGACTTCAAGGCATCTTCACACAGCTCGACTTTTCTGAGATCGTCTGCCAAATTCGCATTCACCGAAACCGCAAAGGACGTCAGGACTGGCCCATCGAAGCCATGCTGCAAGCGCTTTTCGCAATGATTGTCCTGCAGCATCGAAGTGTTGCCTCATTTCGCCGGGAACTGAAAAGAAACCCGACTTTGATGATCGCGCTGGGTTTCGAGCTCAAGCCGGTTGCGGACTGCGACCGGGAGCCGTTTGTCCACTACAAGGTGCCATCGGACGGGGCTTTCAGTCGCTTCCGGCAAACGCTCATTGAGGTCGATGAAAAATTCGGCTGTGTGTCGGCACTGTTTGAAGCCCAGCGCGACCAATGGCATTCGTTTTGAATAATCCCGAACACGTCGTCGGTTGAGTTTTGCAAGTCATTGATGTCAATCATGTATTTTTGAGTGTAAAAAAATCGTCCTGAGCCCTTGACAAACCTCTCCGGTTCTGCGAAAATGACAGTGAACATTGAGCGCATCAGGAGAACACGCGATGGACGACAGCATCAAGCGATTGAATCGGACGACTTTTTCAGGTCGGCGCTTTACGCGCCAGCAATTGGTCGAGGTTCAGCAGACGGTTGAGAGTTTTCCGCGCTTAAGTCGCAACGAGTTGGCGCAGACGATCTGTGAGCATTTGGATTGGCGAACGGATGGCGGCGTCAACAGCACTTATGCGTGTTTGAAGATGCTGGAGGAATTGGAGGCTGCGGATGTGCTGCGCTTGCCGGGCAAGGATGAGACGATGGTTCGAGGGGCCCGCAAGCGACTGGAGTGGAGCGAGCGAAGTGAGCCGGGTGCGGCGGTGGTGGCGAGTTTGTCGGAGTTGTCGCCGATTGCGTTGCAGTTGGTGGAGAGCGAGGCGGACAAGGCGCAGTGGAACGAGCTGGTGGATCGTTATCATTACCTGGGCTACCGTCAGCCGATGGGGTGTTATTTGCGTTATTTCATCGTTGACAAAGACCGTCGGCGGCTGGGTTGTTTGCTGTTTCAGCGGGCCAGTGCGAAGTTGCCGTGCCGGGATGAATGGATCGGCTGGCAGCCGGTGCGCTACAAGAAGCGTTTGAAGCAGGTGGTGCAAAATGCGCGGTTTTTGATCTTGCCCTGGGTGCAGGTGTCGAACCTGGCCTCGAAGGCATTGTCGCTGGCGGCACGGCGGGTGGCAGACGATTGGCAGGCAAGATGGGGCGTGCGGCCGGTGCTGATGGAGAGCTTCGTTGAAGCGGCGCGTTTTAGCGCCAGCAGTTATCGTGCGGCGGGCTGGCAGCGGATTGGCGAGACCGTCAAGCGCTCTGACAAGACCATCAAGGATGTGTATGTGATGCCATTGGCGGACGATGCGCGTCGCATGCTGCTCGAAGGTGAGGCCAAAAAGCCCCGGCGAGTTGCACCGCGGCAGCCGTCGGTCGGTTCTGCCGATGACCGGTTTGTGCGCATGTGGCGTGATTTTGTCGGCATTGCAGCCGAGGTGGCAGAGCAATACGATCAACGCTGGCAACAGCGAAGACGGGTGCTCAATACGCTGTTGATCATGCTGTTTGTGTTCCGCCTGGTGTTTTCAAAGAATCATCAGGGCTATCAGATCACGGTCAACGAGCTGTGGGATCAGAGTCGGCTGCTGGGTGTGGAACTGCCGCAGCCGCAGCCGCCAGTGGCGTCCTCGATGTGTGTCGCCCGCCACAAGCTCGATGAGCAGGTGTTCAAAACAGTCTATCGGCAGGTGCTGGCGCGTTTGGATGAGCACTTGGGTGAGGATGCCCGTCGCGAGTGGTGTGGTCGGCGGCTGCTGGCGGTAGATGGGAGCAAAATCAACTTACCGCGGGCGCTGCTCGAAGCCGGCTATTCCCTGCCTTCCCAGGGTTGTTACTATCCGCAAGGCCTGGTGAGTTGTCTGTACCGGCTGGGCGACCGAATGCCAGTGGATTTTGAGTTGCTGTCGCACCTGGACGAACATCAGCCCGCGCTCGGGCATCTGAAATGGTGCCGGGCTGGCGAAGTGGTGGTGTACGACCGCGGTTATTATTCGTTCGAGTTGTTGCGTCAGCATGCCATACGCGGCATCGACTGTATTTTTCGCCTCAAGCGTGGCAGTGCCGGCGCCTTTGATGAGTTCATTGACTGCGCCGAGGATGAACGCGTCATTGATGTTTTGCCGAGCGCGTCTCGCGCCCGGCACTGGCGTCGGCGTCATCCGGGTGAAACCCTGCACCCGGTCCGGGTGCGCTGTGTCAGATACAGCGCCGGTGGCAATGAGTACTGTCTTGCGACCACGCTGTTGGATCAAAACCAGTTTCCGCTCGCCGCACTGTCGGATGCATATCACGGTCGCTGGGGAATAGAAGAGTTGTATAAAATCTCCAAGCGGTTGGTGGAAATCGAGCAATTTCACTCCAAGTCCGAGCGCGGCGTGAAACAGGAGTTGTATGCTCATTTTGTGCTGCTGGCGCTGTCTCGCTCGTTCGGCAACCAGTTGGAAGACGACCTGAATGCGGGCGTTGCGTTCGATCAACCCAAGATGCGTGCGAATTTCAAGAATGTGCTGGTGACGGTGGCGAGAAACTTTGAAGCGCTGATGCTGGGCCATTGGCAACTGGCTTCGAGCGCGGTATCGAACATTCTGCACAGCATCGGCAATTGTCTGCAAAAGGAACGTCCGGGACGGTCGTATCCGCGGGTCTCAAAGCGTCCGGATGAACGGTTCAGGAATGCCAACCGAAGAACCAGGGCGACCTAAAAAACTGAACGATTGATCAGTTGCAGGCCGTCCAAATCTTGGGAAAATACCGAACTGTTAAACGAATGGCTTTTTTTGCTAAACGAATGCCATTGCCAGCGCGACAGGCTGTCGGAGCTGTTGCCGAATTTAGGCGAGCGAGTCGGCTACGATGGCCAAGCGATTGAATCGTATTCAACCGGCAGCAAGATCAAGAACAAAACCGATCCGCTCACAGGCGAGCAGCAAACCTCAGACCCGGACGCTTCCTGGGGCTGCCACAAGCAGTATGCGACCGGTTTCAATGGCAAGGAGAAGCAAGTCAAAAAATACTGGTTTGGTTACTGCCTCCACGTCCTGAGCGATGTGAATTACGAGCTGCCGCTCGGATTCGAGCTGGCACCGGCGAAAGAATCCGAGCATATTCACTGTAAGAATTTGGCTGTCGAGTTTATCGATTCAGATTTGTCGAATCGGTGTCAAAGCTTTGTTGCCGACCGCGGGCTTGACAGCAACAAACTTCGAAAACAGCTGTTCGAAGCGGATATTTTGCCGGTCATCGCCACTCGCAATCTGTGGGACGAAATCAATCTGGATGCCGATCAGCTGGATGTGCCGACCCGCGCATTGGACGAAAATGCGGTTGACACGATGCTGGTAACAGAACGTGGCGATCTGTATTGCAAGTGTCCGCACTCAAAACAAATCCGACTGATGCATCACCAGGGCTATGAGAAAAAGCGCGGCACTGTGAAATGGGCTTGTCCGGCTGCGGTCAACGATTTCGAGTGCAAGGGTCGAGCCGAATGCTACACAAGCGGCCATGTCAGAGCCACCGCCAAGACCCGAGTGGTGCGCGTCAAAGTGAACCCGGAGCACCTTCGAGACTGCGGTGCATTGCCGCCTTCGACCTGCAAGTGGAAACGGCTGTATAGAGAAAGAACCGCCTGTGAGCGGCTCTTTTCCAGAATCGCAGACGGATTCTTGATGGAGGATCACTTTATCCGCGGACAAAAGCGCATGGCGCTTAGAATCTCGATGTCCATGACGGTGATGTTGGCAGCCGCCTGTTTTGCCGTTGAGAGCGGCAAGCCTGAACGTATGAGGTCACTGGTCAAAGACCTGGCAGCCTGATTCTGCCGCTTGACGCGGCGCCATTCCAGCCAATTGATTCAGCGGACCGCTCGGCGCGAGCGCAATTTGTCTGAATCGCCCCATTCAGCCTGATTATTGCCGCGCAAACAGCCGCGGTGCCGAAATCTGGCGCTGTGATTCGATTTTTCCCGGAAAAATCAATATTCATGCCGACTCATTCCGCTCGATAGCCAGTAAAATTACGCCCAACGGAAAAGTCTCTTGCGTGTTTGTTCATTCATATCTAAACTCCCCTGTGCTATAAGTTCCTTATACTATATTTTTATAGCCTGTTCGCAGGCACAGGCACATGGATTTGACTGTGACTTACAATTTGATCTGGAAGAGGCTCGTTACACGTCGCTCATGAATTCGATAGAAATTGAAACACGATATTTTTGCGATATGGAAAAGAGCATTATTGATTGCTATGCTTTCACCGAGTTGCAGAGGTTGGAATTTGACGTCGCGGGTCTGCGTGGAAAAAAAATCAAAGATTGTGCGACGCTAAAATAGACTATGAAATTTACGGGATAAATCCGTTTAAGGAAAAATAACGGGAATTACCTGCTTTACGATCCTAAATAGCAGCCTCCAGCGGACTGCGTCACCGCATACACGGAAGGAACACTTCTGCAGCAATTTGGATGCCAGCTCCAGCCTATCGCCGAAGTTGCTTGAAATCAATAGCTTGGAGACCAAAAGGCGCGTCAATAGGGCTAGAGTTTAAATCCTGTTCCTTCAAAGATAGAATGATCCGAACATTCACATACGCCGCCAAATTATCCAAGTCATCTCATATCAAATTGGATGAATTTCTTGATATGCTGCGGGTTCTTTACAACGCAGCTCTTGAAGAGCGCATTGACGCATACAGGAAATCGGGCAAATCAATCGGATACGTCGCACAGGCAAAATCACTGACCGAAATTCGCTCAAGCGATCCAGGTTATGAAAACCATAGATGTGCGATTCAGCAAAATCTATTGAAGCGATTGGACAAAGCCTATCAAAGATTCTTCAAGCATGGCGGATTCCCTCGATTCAAGTCATATAGCAGAGGAATACGAAGTATTGAGTGGCACAATCCATCGATCCAGACACACGGCAAATACAACATTCTGCAAGTCAAAGGCATTGGAAGACTACGATTCAAGGGAATACTGCCGGACGACATAAAATTCGTTCGTGTGGTCAAGACAGCACTGCGCGTAAAGATTCAACTGATTCACGAACTGCCGGATGTAGATTCCGCACCATCCATCAATCCGATTGGCATAGACGTAGGGATAAAGTCTCGGATTACGTGTTCCAACGGATACCAGACCGGCAAGAATGAACTGGACAGAACCAGCCTCAAACGCAAACAGCGAATACTGTCCAAAGCGGTTAAAGGCTCAAACAACCGCAAGAAAAAGCGCATTGCGCTGACAAAAGAATGGCAGAGGGTTCGAGATCGTGAACACGGCAAACTACACGAACTCACTGCCGAACTGGTAAAGCAATCCAATACATTCTATGTAGAGGATTTGAAAGTATTGAATATGGTCAAGAATCACAGTCTTGCTCGTTCAATACTTGAATCGAACTGGGGAAACTTCGTAAACATGCTGACCTGCAAGGCTGAAAGTGCCGGTGGGAAAGTAGAGAAAGTTTACCCGAAATATACGTCGCAGATATGTTCCGAATGCGGTTCAAAGCCAAAGACAAAACTTACGCTGGCAGTTCGGCATTATCAGTGTGAGTCTTGTGGCTTTGAAGCGGACAGAGACTTGAATGCGTCAATGAATATTCTCAAGAAAGGACTCGCGAAGTCCTTGAAGTCGGGCGGGAATATCCCGACACGCAGGGAGAATGAAAACGACGGAACTGCGTTGGCAGTTCCTACTGCGTAGAACAGTTCATTTGGATCGTCAAGTGGATAATTCCCTAAACTTATCTCAAACAACGGCAAATTCGACAAAATCAAACCAATCGGTTTTAAGGATTTTTCAGACTTTGGTCAAAATGAATAGGAGTTGGAAGAACTCACTGCTGGAAATCATTTTGACGTATTGTTTGATATACATCACCGTCATTGAATAGGTATTGATGTCAGCAAAAAGGGTTCGATATCGTAAGGCAAAGATTACGCACCGAACTAGGTGAGTTGTTTATTTAAGGTTCTCCATAGAACGGATATACCGGATGACAGAAGCAGAAAACAATCAAAAGATATTAAGCATTTGCTATATGGTTCACAGGAAGGATTATGCGCTGGATGTAAGATTCATTAATTTTCCATTTCGGCATCTGACTAAAATCTACATAATCCCTACGAGCAAAGGTGGGGCGGATGCAAACGGCAATTTGCATTTATTGTGTAACGCATGTGACAGTTTGAAGGGTGACCGCCCACAAGAATATGTAAGAGCAACACTAGATGAACAAAGAAAATAAAGGTAGAGGAATAGAATCATGATCTACGCGGTTATTCCTTTTGATTCTGAAGAAAATATCACTCGTCAGTTAAATAGTCTTGAGCAACCAGTCTATTTTGGTGAGGCACCAAAAGCATATTTCGTTTCATACAATGGAACAACCAGCGAACTGGCAAATGCTGTCGGGCTTAAAGAGGGCGGAACCAGTCGCGGTATCGTTATTCCAGTTACGAATTACTTTGGCTTCGCCAATCGCGATCTGTGGGAATGGGGTGCACGTCAGAATTTTGAGATCATTTTGTAATATAAGGAGTTCACAGGATTTGCCGGATTATCTGTATAATAATATTGTTACAGATATACTCGCCGGAGAACCGCTATGGACACCCTCAACCAACTCCAATCCCAACTCGATGAACTGCGAACCCAGTTCGCTTCAATCGGACACTTGCGCCCGGGCACGCTGGCGCCGTACCAACGAAAATGCGGCAAGCCCAATTGCCACTGTGCGCACCCCGACCACCGCGGCCACCCGGGATGGCAACTGACGCGCATCGTCGATTCGAAGAACCGATGCCGCGGCATTCCGAAATCGGCGCTGGAAGAAACCCGCCACCAAGTGGCCGAATACCAGCGCTTCATGGAACTGGTCAAGCAGTTCACCGAATTGAACGAAACGCTGTGCGAGTTTCGACTGCGGCAACGGCGGGATGAAAAAAAAACACGATCGCACACGAACCGCCCCTCGCCGGCGCGCTCGTCGCCGCGGCGGCGAAGGAGATCGAAGGCTTGCTGAGTGCGCAGGCATTTTGCGCCCCGGTGGATTTCGAAGCCATCGAGACCGCGGTTCGGAGCTCGGTGCTGAATCTTGGCGCTGCCTTGGTGGCGGCGTATCTGAATGCCGATCGCAACGATGATCAAGGTCCCGAATTGCGGTGCGAGTGTGGAGGGATGGCACATTATTCGGGACGGCGCACCAAGACGTTCACCACCGTGGTGGGGGCGCTGGCGCTGCACCGTGCGTATTACCACTGCCGCGAGTGCAACAGCGGGTTTTATCCCAAAGACATCCAGCTGGGACTTGACGAAAGCGTCATCTCGCCGGGCGTGGTGCGGATGATCGGATTGACGGCGGCACACACAAGTTTTGCCTGCGCGCAGGAGCTTTTGCGGGAACTGGCGCATGTCAATACAAGCGTCAAGCAGGTCGAGCGCTCAGCCGAAGGCCTGGGCGAGCAAATCGCCGCGGACGAGCAAGCACGTGTGGATGTCGAGCCGAGTTCGGCCGCCACGATGTATCTGGGCATGGACGGCACCGGGGTGCCGATGCGTGCATCGGAAACCGCCGGCCGTTGCGGCAAACAGCCGGACGGCAGCGCCAAGACGCGGGAGATGAAGATAGTTGCGGTGTGGACCGCCGAGACGCTGAACGACAAAGGCCGGCCGCAGACCGATCCGATGTCGACGAGTTACAATGCGGCGATCGAGACGGCGCGCACCGCAGACTGCGACAAGGTGTTGTCGCCATTCGCACAGCGTGTCGAGCGTGAAGCGGTGCGGCGCGGATTCTACGACGCCAACCGTCAGGTGGTGATCGCCGACGGCGCACTGTGGATCTGGAACATTTGCTCGGAGATTTTCCCCGATGCGATACAAATCGTAGATATATTTCATGCTCGAGAAAAACTTTGGGATGTGGCCAAGGCTGTTTACGGGCCCGGATCCGATCTCGCCAAGCAGTGGGCGGAAAAACACCTTGAACAACTCAAAGCCGGTGACATCGAAGCGTTGCTTGAGGCTTTGTCAGCGTTTTCGCCGACGCATGAAGCGGCGGCTCAGGCGGCCGGTTATTTCGACAAGAATCGCGAACGCATGCGCTACGGTCAGTTTCGGGATCAAAAGCTGTGCGTTTCAAGCGCCGTGGTGGAGGCCGGCTGCAAAAACGCTATCGGCGCTCGACTGAAGCGCGGCGGCATGCACTGGAGTGTGAAAGGTGTCAATGCGATTGCCGCGTTGCGTTGCAGTGTGCTGAGTAATCGCTTCGATGATTTCTGGTATGCAAAAGCTATCAACCAGTAAATCTTCCCAAAATTCTGACGTGCACCCGTGGGAATGGTTGGAATTGAGAAAGCGTGATGGTTGATAATAAAAGTACAATCTCCCCCAAGATCGATGCAACACCTGAACCTTCAGTTAGTTCTGGTGAGAATTCATGGATTATGCAGTCCCTGAATCAGGTTAATAGTAGACTGGAGGGGATTGAAAATCGTCTCCGTCGTCTTGAAATTCGTATAGCTGTTGCCTTGGGCTTTGTGCTTTGCTTTGGCATCATCATTGGGCTTGTCGCTAGGTTCGTATCATTCGATTTCGAAATCGCAATTATTCCGAAAAATAACTGATGCGATCAGATGATGTAATACACAATTTGTCATTTTTCAGCATTCGTTTTACCTTTTTATACGAACCCCAAGTAATTAGCTTGCCATTTGTCTGGCATAAAGGGGGATAAGGCTCGCCGGGCAAATAAACAAGAATCTCGACATCGACTCCATTTATTGAAGCCTGATATCCTGGCACAATACAGAAACCAGTACGCGAAAATCGCAGACGCTTATCAAAAAACTGACTGCTTAGGTCATTGGATTCCAGCACCAAACCGACTTCCTCGAAGGTACCTGAAAACAGATGCACTTCAACGGGGCGTGAGAAGGTAATGTTTCCTGAAAGCGCAGCACCGGTCACTCGCGGCGAATAATCTCGCAGCAATTGCATGATCGTACAGGCTGTTTCAAGATATTTTCTGTGCAGTTCCTGCACTGATTCTTTTGCAAATATAGACAACTGCTCTGCTAAGGAATCCTCGATTTCAAGATTTGTCGGTACCGAGTGAACAGTCGATACTCCAATGCGCATACAGGCTTTCTCTTTTGCCCGACGATAGTCTCGAATACCTTCTTCGGCCATGATTCGGGCTGCTTCATAGCGTATCGTCCGTCGAAGACGGTTATCTGATCTAGCCATTTTTAACCGAAATAGAATCTAAAATAAGTCGTCGACTGTCTGTGGCGGGCTCGCTGTTGTGTCACCAGAATTGTCCGGCGTAAGTGGGAACTGAGTACTCAACTTGGGCTCGGAACCGACAATGAACACTTCGCGCAAAGCATCAGGATGCTCGCTATTGACCGCTTCACCGGTTTCCGGGTGAACCATCGCAACGACAACATTGTCAGGCAATCGCAGGGGTGTTTCGGGAATGTCCTGTAAAGCGGTCTTCATGAATTCGATCCAGATTGGAAGTGCGGCTTTTGATCCGGCTTCATGCTGCCCCAAGTCCGATGGATTGTCAAATCCCACCCATACCGTCGTCGCCAGCTCTGCATTGAACCCAGAAAACCAGGCATCTTCGAAATCGTTAGTCGTGCCGGTTTTCCCGGCAAGATCGGAACGCTTCAATGATTTGGCTTTCCTCGCGGTTCCTGAAGCGACAACCTCGCGCAACATGTCATTCATGATGTATACGTTCGCACTGGAAATCACCCGTTTGGCAAATTGAGCTTCAAGCGGTTGATTCTGATCTTCGACAGCTAAAGGATAGAACAATCCGTCTAGACAGGACTCACAAACTCTAGAAATCTGACCTCTCATGACCACCTTTCCGTCTCGATCTTTCACAATATCAATGATATACGGGGTGATCTCGTACCCACCATTGGCGAAAACGGAGTATCCAGAAACCACCTTGAGAGGAGTCGCCGCTGCAGAACCCAGTGCAAGTGATAGCCCTGTTGGAAGTTTTTCCTTGTCGAAGCCGAACTTGCTGATGTGATCGATCGCGAACTCTGTTCCCATGCCTCGTATCAAGCGCACCGAGACGAGATTCAGTGACAGTCCAAGTGCTTTTCTAAGTCGAGTCTGACCATAGAATTTGCCGCTATAGTTTTCCGGACGCCACAAAATTTCCGTCGACTCGTCTTCGACAACGACGGGGGCTCCGCTTACCAGGCTGGCCCCGGTAAATCCTGCTTCCAGCGCTGCTGAATAAACAAAAGGCTTAATGTTCGAACCCAGCTGCCGAACTGCCTGAGTCGCCCGATTGAATTTGCCCAGATAATAATCGAACCCGCCTACCATGACTTTGATTGCACCGTCCCTGGGATGGACTGCAATCAGCGCCCCCTCAACAGTGGGAATCTGCGACAGCATCCACTGGCCTTCGTCTACGGGACGTACATAGATCATATCCCCAGGTCTCAAAACATCATGAGGAGACTTTAGCGGAGGTCCCAGTTGACGTGAACTACGATGCAGCCGGGCCCATTTCATTTGCTCCCATGGAATGGTTATCTGTTCGGCTGTTTTGGTGACAGCGATTGCATTGTCTTCGTGCACTTCAAGCACCAGAACAGGAACAATCTCCTGGCTGGACTCAAGCTGCTTTAATGCATCAAACCTCTTTTTGTCGGTATCTAAGCGCGCTAAATCCCAATTTCTCGTCGGACCACGGTAACCATGTCTCATGTCGTAGCTGATCAAGCCCTCTCGCAGACTCCGCACCGCCGCTTTCTGATCTTCGGAGCTAACCGTCGCATACACGCTATAGCCATCCTCGTACAATTGATCACCAAACTTTTCGTACAACTGTTGACGTATATATTCAGCAACATAGGGAGCTCTAAGTTCTACTTCCGCAAGGTGAAGTTGCGCTGTAACCGGGGTTTCGGTTGCAGTGATGTGTTCTTGTTTCGATATATAGCCCAATTCGAGCATTCTATCTAGAATGTAGTTCCTTCGAACTAGTGCCTCTTCAGGATTGGAAACCGGATTTACGCGAGAGGGCGCTTTGGGAAGAGCAGCCAGCATAGCATATTGCGCCAAGTCGAGATCGTCCAGCGGTTTGCCGTAATACGCCACCGCGGCTGCACCAAATCCATAGGCGCGATGGCCGAGAAAAATCTTGTTCAGATAGAGTTCAAGAATCTCGTCTTTGGTGAGAAGCTGCTCAAGTCTCAGTGCAAGAAGCGCTTCATTAGCCTTACGAATGTAAGTTCTTTCCTTGCTGAGGAAAAAGTTACGCGTAACCTGCATGGTAATAGTGCTGGCACCTTGCGCCTTGGCACCCAACTGGATATTGACGTAGATGGCGCGAAGAATGCCTTTATAGTCAATACCGACATGTTCATAGTATCGATCATCCTCAGCGGAAAGTACGGCGGCAATCAGCGCAGGAGGAGCATCGTTAATTCTTACTGGAATGCGACGTTCGGAACCATATTCCCCCATCAGAAGCCCATCGCTGGAGTAAACACGCAATGGTACTTTCAGTTCCAGAGTACGGATGGTTTCGATATTCGGCAGTCCTGGCAACAGCAAAAGCACCACAATAACCAGAGCCGCAACACCTGCTACAATCAGATTGCTGACAACAATCAGCGAGCGAAAAAACCAAGGCGAAACCACAACTTGAACTATCTATTAAGGGTGATGTCAGTAGACAAAATTACTATTACCATACTTGCAAATCAGTTCATTTTCAGAATTTTTGAAGAGAAACATCCTTTTTCTTCAGTTTGTCTCGTGCGGTGGAATTTTCAATTCCATGCGGGCATTGATTTACCGGACAAAATGAGTCGTCTGTCCGCCTGAATCCGGAAACGCAGCTCAACTTGCCTGCAAACGTTCACAATACTGGATTGCGGCGATGGAATGAGTAAACCAAAATCAACTTTGCTGTATATTTTCTATTCGTGTAATCAAGGCAGACACGGCTAAATTGAACAACATAGAATTTCAATTTTGGTTCAGATAAAGACAAAATACGGGCATTCGGATCCCATGATTGTTCTAGTCGGTCCTATGGGTGCCGGCAAGAGTACTGTCGGCAGGAAACTAGCGCAACGAATTGGACTCAATTTCATTGATATCGATAAAGAGATTGAAAGTAGTGCCGGAATTTCCATAATCAAAATTTTCCAATTTGAAGGCGAAGAAGGATTCCGAAAAAGAGAGACTGACATGATCAGTTTTCACTGCTGTAAAAACGGCACTGTCATTTCAACCGGAGGTGGTGCGATTTTGTCGTTAGAAAATCGCATGATGATGCGAAACGGAATCGTGGTCTATCTTCACGCAACCCCGAATCAGCAATATGATCGAATCAAGAATCGCAAGCACCGACCGAATCTGGACCATCAACGCCCACTGGCAAAACTCGCAGAATTGATGGAAATTCGTGACCCGCTTTATCGAAGCGAAGCCGATATCATTGTGCGCACCGATGGACAGTCAGTAGATGAGGTCGCCTCTCAAATCGAACATGGCTTGTTGAATCAATGAAAACCATTGAAGTGGCTCTCGGAAGCCGCTCTTATCCTATTCACATCGGAGCCGGTATTCTCGACAAGTCTGAGCTTTACCAACCTCACGTACGCGGGTCTAAAGCAGTCGTGATCACGAATGAAACGATCGCCCCCCTGTACGTGCAAAATGTCGTTGATTCAGTTGGAAAATTTGCGGAGGTTCACACACATATTCTTGCTGACGGCGAAATTCATAAGAATTTACAGACCATCGGAGAAATATTTGACAAACTGCTGTACATTCCCTGCGACCGGAAAACGACGATAATTGCGCTTGGAGGCGGGGTTGTCGGTGACATTGCCGGGTTCGCGGCAGCGTGTTACCAGCGCGGCGTACCATTCATCCAGGTTCCAACGACGCTTCTCGCGCAGGTAGACTCGTCAGTTGGCGGCAAAACTGGCGTAAACCATCCGCTTGGAAAGAATATGATCGGGGCGTTCTATCAACCTCAGTGCGTAATCGCCGACACCAATACTCTGCATTCCTTGCCGGACCGAGAATTGCGGGCGGGCCTAGCCGAAGTAATCAAGTATGGCGCCATACAGGACGCTAGATTTCTTGTCTGGCTTGATGAGAACATCGACTCCATTCTGGAGCGTGAGCCTGCAAGTCTGGCTCATGCAATTGAAGTGTCGTGTCGCAGTAAAGCGGAAGTTGTGGCAACAGATGAGCGCGAAATCGGAATACGAGCCATTTTGAACTTTGGGCACACCTTTGGACACGCAATCGAAACTTGGTTGAACTACAAAAAATGGTTGCATGGCGAAGCTGTCGCAGTCGGAATGGTAATGGCTGCCGAATTTTCAAGAAGGCTGAACCTGCTCAGCGCCCATCAAGCCAGTCAGGTTGAACAAATCATCAACAGAACAGGTTTGCCGGTGTTACCGCCTGTCGGCATGAGTACCACCGACTTTTTGGAAGCCATGTCGCTTGATAAGAAAGTGCAAGGAAAAACAATTCGAATCATTGTGTTAGATGGAATCGGTAAAGCTGAAATCAAGGATGACTATGACTTTACGGAACTGATAAATACACTTGACGCGTTTACCTCCCGCTAATCGCACACCGCCGTAAGGTTTTAACAAGGTTTTGATGACAGACTGTGCGACGTGTTGTGCTCTGATGTAGTCGCCTTAATACATCGAGACGGCTGTTGTGCAACTAAAACTGTCTCACACTGAACACCATCGTGACTGAACAAGAAATTACCCATCAGGCTAGTTAATCTGAATTCGGGCTGGTCTGTGTTGGAAGTCACAAAAATGTTACAATGTGTATTTTAATCTACATGTAATGAAAATAATGGCTTTGAATATTCGAAACAGCAAAACTGAAGCTCTCGCGCAGAGCGTCGCGGAACTGATGGGCGAAACAAAAACACAAGCAGTTACTGTGGCACTGGAAGAGCGCCTGCAGAGAATTCAGCGCAATCGCTTCGACAAATATAGGATTGAAGAACTTAAGGAAATCGCGAGACATTGCAGTTCGTTACCTGTTCGGGACAACAGAAGTTCCGATGAAATTCTAGGATACGATAAAACCGGATTGCCAAGCTGATGGTCATCGATACATCTGCAATTGTGGCAATATTGCAAAACGAGCCAGAACAAGACGCTTTCATTGAAGCGATTGAATCGGCGGATATACGCTTGGTTTCAGCGGCTTCTTTCATTGAAGCATCAATCGTTATTCTCACGCGGTATGGAATGGATGGGGTACTCGACCTTGATCTTTTTATGGCGAAGGCGGGAATTGAAATTAGTTCCGTCGACTCAGATCAGGCGAACATTGCCCGCAGAGCCTTTCGAGATTTCGGGAGAGGACGGCATCCAGCTGAACTTAACTTTGGTAACTGCTTTAGCTATGCACTGGCGAAATCTCTTGATCTGCCATTGCTTTTCAAAGGAAGTGATTTCTCGAAAACCGATATCCGCCAACATTAATTTTGGCAATTCAAACGATTGGAACCGAATCTGGATATTTGAATCTGTAGCTGCTTTCAACGGATTGACACACTCTTGTGACTCATTAACGTAAAAATTCAGCGCTATCGATGTCACAATAGAGCTTGCTGAACCATCGCGTTCTTGGCCCTCCGTGATTGTCATCATTACACAAAGTGGCATTCAACTCTCGAATCCGAGAACACGTCTTTAGGCCGGCTTTTGCCAATGCTAACTCTACGTTACGCTAAAATGGCTAGCAAGTTCATATGCATAGCCGGAAGCGTTAGCCTGTGTCAGCAATTCTCGAAATTCAAAATGTCACCAAGTATTTCGGTTCGCTGTTGGCGGTTCGAGAGTGCAGTCTTGAAGTGGAATCCGGCGTGATCGCCGGCCTGATTGGGCCCAATGGCGCAGGAAAATCTACACTGTTCAATATCGTCGCCGGTGTTCATCAGCCTGACTCAGGCACTGTGCGGCTCAACGGCGCACAGGTTACCGGACTCCCATCTCACGAAATGTTTGCCCGCGGACTGCTCCGCACTTTTCAGATTCCACATGAGTATTCCAACATGACAGCCATTGAGAATCTGCTGATGGTGCCATCCGGACAGACCGGCGAAAATCTAACATCGGCCCTGTTTCGTCCTTCGAAGTTTCGTTCTCAGGAAACCGAAAATCTCAAAAAAGCATCCGAGGTGATCGACTTTCTGGGTCTGTCCCATGTAAAAAATGAACTTGCAGGAAATCTTTCCGGCGGTCAGAAAAAACTCTTGGAACTCGGCAGAACCATGATGGCCGAAACCGAAATTGTTCTTTTGGATGAACTCGGCGCCGGGGTTAATCGCACGCTTCTCAACATGCTTTCTGACAATATCAAGAAACTGAATGAGGAGTTTGGCAAAACTTTTTTCATCATTGAGCACAATATGGATTTCATATCTCGTTTATGTCATCGAGTGACGGTAATGGTGGAAGGCGAAGTTGCGACCGAGGGACCTCCAGAGGAAGTGCTGGCGAATCCAATGGTTGTAGAAGCCTATTTCGGTGGTGGAAAACGAGTCGCTTGATGTCCGCAGGCTGAACTATGTTGCTTCACGCAACCAACATCATCGCCGGTTATGGCGGAGAACCGATCCTGCACGGTGTTGACATCGAATTGAATTCGGGTCAGATCGGTGTCATCGTAGGCGCGAACGGCGCAGGCAAGTCGACCGTGTTGAAATGTCTGTTCGGCCTGATCAAGCTTGAACGGGGTAGCGTGAAACTGGAGGGAAGCGACATCACCGACGTGCCGCCAGACAAGCGCGTTGATCTCGGAATTGCCTATGTGCCTCAGGAAATGAATATATTCCAGTCGCTGACAGTTCAGGAAAATCTGGAAATGGGAGCATTCATCCGTCGAGATGATTTCTCTTCCTCAGTGGAACGAATGTTTGAACTGTTTCCGCCTCTCAAGGCAAAACGCCGCGACATCGCAGGACAACTTTCTGGAGGACAGCGGCAGATGGTTGCGATTGCCAGAGCGCTGATGGTCGAACCGCGCTTGCTGCTCCTTGATGAACCTACGGTCGGACTGTCCCCGGCATATGTTCAGGACATCATCTATCGAATTTTGGAAATCGCAGCGTCCGGAATCGGGGTACTGGTTGTGGAACAGAACGCGCGACGCGCCCTGCAAATTTCGGATACAGGCTTTGTGCTGGCTAGCGGCCGCAATCTGTATACTGACACCGGCAAAAACTTGCTCCTTAATCCGGAAGTCGCAAGAAGTTTTCTCGGAGGCTGAACGCACCCGTGAATGAACTGATTTTCTTTGTCAACAAGGTGCTGATCTCGGGCACAGTGATTGGCTGTATTTATGCGCTCGGTGCAGTTGGGGTGACGCTGGTTTTTGGAATCCTGCGCTTTGCCAATTTCGCACATGCAGATTTGATGACAGTCGGCGCCTATTTGGCACTGGTTCTATCAGCGGCGTTTTCCGGCGGGAGGGAGATCGCCGGACTGCCTGCGGGATTCATGGTTCTGCCGCTGGCGGCTGCAGGTGTTGCTGTTCTCGCAATTGGCCTGGACCGAATGTTCTACCGTCCATTGCGAGAGAGAAATGTCAAGCCAATCCTGCTCCTTGTTGCTTCCATAGGCGTTACGCTAATGCTTCAGGGAGCGATCAGGCTGTTCGCCGGAACGGCTCCGCGTAATTTTTTCTCGATTGAGAAAAAAGACATATTCCGCATTGATCTGCCATTTGATCTGGCAACGAAAGACATTGTCATTTCTGAACCTCAGGTGCTGCTCGTTCTGACTGCTGTTGTTTGTGTGTTCTGTCTGCATCAGTTCCTCACCCGCACACGCTTGGGCAAAGCGATGCGGGCGATGTCGGACAATGCAGAACTGGCGCTGGTGTCTGGAATCAATACCGACACAGTGGTCAGAGCGACATGGGTTATCGCCGGCGCCTTAGCCGCCATCGGCGGAGTTTTGCTGGCGCTCGACGTATTCCTGAAGCCGGATTTGAGTTTCAATCTGCTGCTACCCATCTTCGCCGCTGCGATTGTTGGAGGTGTCGGACGTCCATACGGCGCCATTGCCGGTGGGATGTTGGTGGGATTCTCTGAAACGCTGGCGATATTCAACTGGTCTATATTGCTGCGCCCCCTCCAAGACTACATGCCGCAATGGATTGACATCCCTGCACGTCTGGCGTTCGTTCCTACCGAATACAAGATCGTTGTCCCGTTTGTCATACTCATCGCAGTTCTGATTTGGCGGCCGACGGGAATCTTTCGCGGGCAGGTCCTGTAACCGAACCAGCGGATCATGGCAAAGTTCCAAAGAGAATTTATCCTTTTTTCCATTTTGGGAATTGCCGTGCTGATAGTATTGCTGACCTTCGGACAAGCTTACACGCTGCGAATGCTGGTGGAAGCTTCCTGCTACGCAATCTTCGCACTCGGACTCACAATTCAATGGGGCTATGCAGGCCTGTTCAATGCCGGAGTGATGGGATTTATTGCAGTCGGCGGATTCGTAACGATGCTGGTGTGTTTTCCGATCAATGACTCGTTCTGGGAATCCGATGGTCCCGCAGCCCTGGGAATTTTCCTCCTAAAGGTGTCAGTGATCATTATCGCCATGGTTGGCTTGAACCAAATTCACAGATTCGGAGTCAGTGAAAGAATCAAAACGATTTCCCTGATTGTTGCTCTGTTAATCGCATTTTTCGTTTTCAACAGCGCGTTGGCACCCGTTGCGCGATTGATCGAAAAAGAAGCGGGATTTATCGGCGGATTTGGATTGCCGGTTGGAATCGGCTGGATTGCAGGGGGAATTGCTGCTGCAGCAATAGCTTATTTCATCGGCAAGGCGTGCCTTGGACTACGAAGCGACTATCTGGCGATCGCAACGCTTGGATTTGCTGAAATCATCAAAGCAATTCTGAAGAATGCCGATTGGCTTACGCGCGGAACCCTCACCGTCTCCCCCCTGCCATGGCCGGTGCCAACACCGAATGATCTGGGATTCGTCGTGGCTCGAGCAGCATACCTGTGTTTGATGGCAGCAATCGTCGCGGTTGTCTTCGTTCTACTGCAGAGAGCCTATCATGCCCCTTGGGGACGGATGATGAGAGCGATTCGGGACAATGAAATCGCAGCGGCAGCCATGGGCAAGAATGTGAACTTCCGGCGGTTGGAAATTTTCGTCATCGGCTCTGGATTGATTGGAATGGGCGGTGCCGCACTGATAACTTCTGTGCGAATTTTCGATCCTGCCGGATTCCATCCATTTCAACATACTTTTCTGATTTGGGTCATGGTGCTCTTTGGTGGTGCAGGCAACAATCTGGGGGCGATTTTCGGAGCGGTCGCGATTTACATCATCTGGACGATGTCGGAACCCGTCACTCTGGTTCTGTTTGAATTTGCAAGCAACTACGGCTTAATGTGGTTTGGCTGGGAAGCCCCCTCGGACTTTATGGCTCGAGCTCTCCAAACGCGCGTATTTGTAGCTGGACTGACAATCGTTCTGGCGCTTCGCTATGTGCCGAATGGTCTGATCCCCGAGCGGATACGCAAGGATTCATAACACTCGGCACCTGCGTCACTTAACTTGACAGCATCAACACCAAAAAACAGTGGCGCCGAAGCGCCACTGTCTTTGGCAACAAATTCTCCGAAATTTTACATAATAGGGCCAATTTCCACAAGTTGACCGCCTTGAACGCTGACTTCGACAATCACACCAGCTACGTCTCCATTCTCGTCGAAATCCTGACTTCCAGCTGCACCTTCGTAATTGATGCCTTCACCCTGCTTGAGCGCTGCAAGCGCCTTGTCCCATTCGCCTGCATACACTGGCATACCGGGAGGACTTGCAACTGCACGCAGTGCTTCTGACATTCCTTCACGTTCAGCAGTTCCTTTCTTCTCTATCGCCAGTGCGAGAAGAAACGCCGCGTCATAGGCTTGCGCAGCATAAAGGGGAACATCAAGTCCCTCTTCTTTCCACATGGCATCGAAATTATCTTTGCCCTGTCCTTGCACAGTCCCTGCTGTTGTGATAATCATGCCTTCCAGAGCTTCGGCGCCGATGGCATCAATTAGAGACTGTGCCAGCATTCCGTCACCGCCGATGAAATTGGTGAAATCACCGCCTTCCAGCGCTTGTCGGATTATTGTCTGACCGGCACCGTCGGCATATCCCAGAACTACCAAATGCTCAGCACCGCTTGAAGCCAACGAACCGATTTCCGCCCGATAGTCCGCTTTGCCACTCTCATGCGCCTCGTTTGCAGCAACATTGCCGCCCAATGCCGTGTATGAATTCGCCAAGGCCTCGGCAAATCCTTTTCCATAGTCATTGTTGAGGTAGGTGATGGCAATGGTGGTAATGTCTTTGGCCATCAACAGTTTAGCCATCGATTCTCCCTGAAACGAATCAGAAGGGACTGTTCTAAAAAGCAGGTCGTTGTCATCGACATCAGAGACTGCCGGGCTGGTGGCACTCGGTGAAATGATGACAGCACCGCCAGGAATGGCAGCATTATTGGCTGCAGATATGGTTGCCCCGGAACACATCGGCCCGACAATGGCAGGTAAATTTTCCGAGTTGATGAGCCGGTCGGCTGCATTGGCAGCCGCTGTTGAGTCAGCACAGGTTGAGTCACCCGTCACGAGTTCCAGGGCTTTTCCACCTAACATTCCGCCACTGGCAGAAATTTGATCAGCGGCCATTTGGGCACCTTGAAGAATTCCGGGAGCAAGCGATTCGATCGGGCCGGTGAATCCACCTAGAAACCCTAATTTCACGACATGTCCATCACTTTGAACACTCTGAATGGTTGCAGAAATTTGATCAGCGGCCATTTCGGCACCTTGAAGAATTCCGGGAGCAAGCGATTCGGTCGGGCCGGTGAATCCAACTAGAAACCCTAATTTCACGACATGTCCATCACTTTGAACACTCTGAATGGCTACTGTGGACATAAAAAGAATTGTGAATGTTGCCACAATAAGTTTTTTGTTGATATGATTCATAATATTTTCTTCCCTGTGGTAGTCATTTTTTTGATTAGGTACATTCTAACGAAAATTACAGTGTCGATTCGAATTTTCACCTTGAATGGCGTTCGGATACCCGAAGAAGTGAATGTCATGTGTCAGTAAGTCGTCTGGCGATTTTCATGCATGCCTTCATCAACTTGCTGCAAGAACCTGACTGGTACACCTCCCAAGCACATCGGAATGCATTGGAGTGTTGATGGCGCCAATACCATTACTGATTTGCGCCTCTGCATTTCAAGCAAACGGATTGATGATTAACTGGTATTCGCAGGCAACAAGATTTTAGTTTGATCGAAATATTCTGATAGTCGCCATCGATCTAAAAATTATTTATTTGCGAAAATCTTCAATCTGTCGTTATACTAAAAAGTTCGGCATTTGAATGTAAATGACGAATGGCGCACGGATGTGCGCAACAAACCGCGACGAAATTATTTCTGAAACCAGCTCATCTCAGCCTGATACAGGCCTGCAAACGATGAGTTGACGAGTAGAGACAGAATTCCATGAATCGACACAGTCGGGATACAGGTTTATATCGCCCGCAATTTGAGCACGACGGTTGCGGGTTCGGCATGATTGCCCACATGGACGGGCTGGCGTCGCACTGGCTGGTGAAAACCGCAGTTCAGTCGCTGTCCAATCTGACACATCGAGGGGCAATTGCGTCTGATGGGAAAACCGGAGACGGCTGCGGCATTTTGCTACGCATTCCCGACAGCTTTATCCGACACGTCGCAAAAAAGGAACAGATTGAACTAACCAGGAAATTTGCCATCGGCATGGTATTCCTCAACAGCGAACCGGAGATGGCAGCCCGCGCCCGATCGCTGATGGAACAGGAACTGAAAGAGAAAGGCCTCGAAACGGCCGGCTGGAGAATTGTTCCAACGAATTCCAAAGCATTGGGAGAATCCGCCCAAGCAGTATGCCCACAGATCGAACAGATATTTATCAATGCACCAGACAACCTTTCAACGGTTCAATTTGAGCGCCGTTTGTATGCAACCCGCAGGACCTCGGAAAAAGTAATATCGGAATCGGATAATCAGTTTTATATCTGCAGTCTGTCATCTAAAGTAATGGTCTACAAGGGATTGGTGATGCCGGACAATCTGACCTTGTTTTATCCCGAACTTGACGACCCGAGATTGGAATCATCCCTTGCAGTTTTTCATCAGCGCTTCTCCACCAACACTGCGCCGACTTGGAGTCTCGCACAGCCGTTTCGAATGCTGGCTCACAACGGTGAGATCAATACCATTCAAAGTAATCGCAGCTGGGCAGTGGCAAGAAGCGGAAAATTCACGGATTCCCTGCATGAGAACATTGACGAACTGTTACCACTGGTAGATTTTGAATCTTCGGACTCCGCAAGTCTCGACAATATGCTGGATTTTTTCATAAGCGGCGGAATGGACATCTTTCGAGCGATGCAAATTCTGGTGCCCCCGGCCTGGCAGAACGTCGACTCAATGGATTCAAATCTGCGTGCGTTTCACAGTTTCAACTCGCTACACGCTGAACCTTGGGACGGACCGGCAGGGATCGTACTGACCGACGGCAGATACGCTGCATGCGTCATGGACCGAAATGGCCTGAGGCCAGCACGCTATGTTGTTTCCTCCGATCGCTACATCACGTTGTGCACGGAAATTGGAGTACATGATTACCGAGAAGAAGACTTGGTTGCAAAGGGAAGGCTGAAACCGGGAGAGATGATCGCGGCGGATACCAAGACCGGTGAACTTCTTCTGCCGAAAGATATCAACGAACTTCTGATAAACCGCCAGCCATACAACCGCTGGTTGCGACAGAGACAGAATCGAATTTACACCAAGCTGCTCAACGACACTCACATAAGTTCGAAACTCAACCCGTTTGAGCTTGCGGTTTACAGAAAGCTGTTTAATCTGTCTTTCGAGGAGCAGGAACAGGTCATCCGGGTCTTGTGCGAGGTTGGCCAAGAAGCGGTTGGTTCCATGGGAGATGATACACCGCTGCCGGTTCTATCACAAAGAAACCGATCACTTTACGATTATTTTCGCCAACAGTTCGCCCAAGTTACCAATCCTCCAATTGATCCCTTGCGGGAAAAAATTGTCATGTCTCTGGAAACGACAATGGGATTGTCGCTTGGCCTGTTTGAAGAAAACCCCGAACATGCAAAACGGCTGATCATCGGCTCTCCGGTACTGTCGGGACGCAAGTTCTATACGATCATGGAACAAAAGGATCCAGCATACAAAGTCTATAAAATCGGCCTGAATTACACCCGCGGAGAAGGTTTGAAAAAAGCCATTAGTCGCATTTGTGACGAAGCTGTTGAGGCTGTCCAGTCCGGACACATGATTATCACGCTTTCAGACCGCAGCATCACAAAGAACACCCTACCGATACACGCACTGCTGGCAATCGGTGCGGTCCATCATCGACTAATCCAAGCAGGTCTGCGATGCGATGCAAATCTGATTGTTGAAACCGCAACAGCAAGAGATCCACATCATTTTGCAGTTTTGATCGGCTACGGAGCGACTGCAATCTACCCGTATCTGAGTTATGCCGTCGTGCGCAATATCATCGGCAACGATGCAGTTGGAAATCGAGCCATGTCTGCCTTGCGCGCATACCGACAGGGGATCAAGAAAGGGCTGTTCAAGATTATGTCGAAAATGGGAATCTCTACGGTAGCAAGCTATCGAGGCGCCCAACTATTCGAAGCCGTTGGGCTGCACAGTGAAGTCGTCGATGTCTGCTTTTGCGGTACCGTTTCAAGAATTCAGGGTACCAGCTTTGAAGATATTGAGAATGATCAGATTGAACTCTCTGACGCAGCCTGGGATCCTCGAAAATCTGTCAATCACGGCGGACTGCTGAAGTATTCGACAGACAGCGAGTATCACGCCTTTCACCCGGATGTAGTGCATGCATTGCACGCTGCAGTCGAAAGCGGCAAACAGGAAGACTACCGGATATTTACATCGCTCATCAATAAACGGGAGCCTGCGGTTCTTCGCGACCTGCTGAAGATCAAAGTGAATAACGGAGAGTCTATCCCACTGACTGAGGTGGAGCCAATTGAGTCCATTCTCACTCGATTTGACAGTGCTGCCATGTCGCTTGGCGCCCTTTCTCCGGAAGCGCATGAAGTGTTGGCAGAGGCTATGAATGAAATCGGTGGTAGATCCAACTCCGGAGAAGGTGGAGAAGACCCGAGACGCTACGGCACCTCTCGAACATCGAAAATCAAACAGGTCGCGTCCGGACGGTTTGGTGTGACGCCGCACTATCTGGTAAATGCCGATGTGCTGCAGATCAAAATCGCCCAAGGCGCCAAACCGGGCGAAGGCGGTCAGCTGCCAGGACACAAAGTGAGCGAAATGATCGCATCACTCAGGTATTCTTCGCCTGGAGTGGCGCTGATTTCACCACCGCCGCACCACGACATCTATTCTATCGAAGACCTCGCCCAGCTCATATTTGATTTAAAGCAAGTCAACCCTGATGCCCTGGTGTCTGTCAAACTCGTGTCCGAAGCAGGCGTAGGTACGATTGCCGCCGGTGTGACCAAAGCCTATTCTGACCTGATTACAATCGCAGGTTATGACGGTGGTACCGGGGCAAGTCCCGTAACCTCTGTAAAATATGCCGGCAGTCCATGGGAAATGGGGCTGGTCGAAACCCAGCAGACACTCAGAATGAATGGACTTCGGCACCGCGTCCGATTGCAAGTGGACGGCGGCCTGAAAACAGGCCTGGACGTTGTCAAGGCAGCCATACTGGGGGCAGACTCATTCGGTTTCGGCACGGCACCGATGCTGGCCATCGGGTGCAAGTATCTGCGTGTTTGCCACCTCAACAACTGTGCCACTGGTGTCGCTACGCAGAATGAAACCCTGCGAAAACTCCACTTCAAGGGCACCAAAGATAAAGCTGTACGCTACTTTCAATTTGTTGCTGAAGAAGTCCGAGAAATTCTTTCCGCCATTGGTGCTCACAGTTTGAATGACATCATCGGCAGACCGGAACTGCTGGAAATTGTCGAGGGCAAAACAGAAAAACAGCAACGCCTTGATCTGAGTCCACTGCTTTCAACCGCCGAAGTGCCGGAGGAAGTCCCGCGAAGGTGCACAACCAGCAGAAATGAACCCTGGGACAAAGGTGAGCTTGCACAACAAATGGTCAGCGATGCATTGCCAAACATTCTCGACGGTACCGGCGGGGTGTTTGAATACCCGATTTCCAACACAAATCGGTCAATCGGCGCAAGACTGTCCGGGGAAATTGCAAAGTCGAAGTTGGAAATCTCGTCGCCAATCAAGATTAACTTCAAAGGTATTGCTGGCCAGAGTTTCGGTGCATGGAACGCGGCAGACCTCGAACTCTATCTTGAAGGCGATGCAAATGACTATGTTGGCAAAGGAATGGCGGGCGGAAAAATCGTTATCAAACCACCTCGGAACAGTCCGCTGGAATCCCGATATACGCCAATTGCGGGCAATACCTGCCTTTACGGAGCAACAGGTGGTAAGTTTTTTGCTGCAGGTACCGCAGGAGAACGATTTGCGGTGAGAAATTCGGGAGTGATTGCAGTACTGGAAGGGTGCGGCGACCATGGCTGCGAGTATATGACCGGTGGAGCGGTACTGTCTCTCGGCCAGACGGGTGTAAATTTTGGAGCGGGCATGACCGGAGGCATCGCTTTCGTTCTGGATCTGGAAAGAGTTTTTGTCGACTGCTACAACCACGAACTGATTGACATTCATCGATTGACTCACGAAGACATGGGACCACATTTGAGCTATCTGCACGAACTCATCGACGAACATGTCGCAGAAACCGAAAGCAGGTGGGGGAAAGTCGTGAGCGACGATTTCCTGGAATTGGTTGGACGATTCTGGCTGGTCAAGCCCAAGGCAGTAGAAATCAAGGATCTCATGGAAACGCTCCGTGAAGCCGCTTAAACCCTCCGTTTCGGTATCCTAGAGTGAAAAAACATTTCCAGTTCCTGGAGCTGCCACGGCAGGATCCACCGAAGGATCCCGCACAATCCCGCATACATCATTGGAATGAAATTTACCAACAGTATGATGCGAGCACCGCGGCCGGACAGTCCGCTCGTTGCATCTCCTGTGGAAATCCCTATTGTCAGTGGAAGTGTCCGGTTCACAATTACATTCCCGAGTGGCTCAACCTGATTTCGGAGGGCAGACTGTTTGAAGCTGCCGAGCTGTCTCACCAAACTAATTCGCTGCCTGAAATCTGCGGTAGAATCTGTCCTCAGGATCGCCTGTGCGAAGGTGCCTGCACGATGAACGACGGATTCGGAGCGATTACGATTGGTTCGATTGAAAAATACATCACCGATGAAGCTTTCAGTCGAGGATGGAAACCTGACATATCTTCCGTTGAATCAACCGGCAAAACGGTTGCAATTGTCGGCAGTGGACCTGCTGGACTTGGCTGCGCGGATGTACTGGTCCGAAATGGAGTCAGTGCGACTGTATTCGACCGCTATCCGGAAATTGGAGGCTTGCTCACTTATGGAATTCCACCGTTCAAGCTTGAAAAGAAAACTGTCCTCAAACGGCGTCAAGTAATGGAAGAAATGGGCGTCAGATTTGTGCTCAATACCGAAGTTGGCACAGACATCGAATTTTCTAGCCTTCTTAACGAGTACGATGCCGTATTTTTAGGCATGGGAACATACACCTATATGGAAGGCGGTTTTGTGGGCGAAGACATGCAAGGCGTCTATGAAGCCCTGCCTTACCTGATCGGCAACAACAACAAGGTGGAGAACTGGGAAGCCGGCAACTGGCGCGCAATCGACATGAGCAATCAGAATGTTGTCGTTTTGGGGGGTGGCGATACTGCGATGGATTGCGTTCGGACTGCGGTCCGCCAAGGTGCTAACAGAGTGACTTGCGTATATCGAAGAGACGAAACCAATATGCCGGGATCGCGCCGAGAAGTTTGGCATGCGAAAGAAGAAGGCGTTCGATTTTTGTGGAATCGTCAACCAACCGAAATTCTAGGCAACGGTAAAGTCGAACAGGTTAAAGTGATTGAAACCCAATTAGGTGAGCCGGATGAACGTGGACGACAGCAGCCTGAGCCCATCCCTGGCAGTGAGCAGTCAATTCCGTGCGACAGTGTAATTGTCGCATTTGGATTTCGACCGAGCCCGAGTGACTGGTTTACGCTACATCAGATTGAAACCGACCCTTTCCTGCGTGTCAAAGCGAGTCCTGAAAGTGAATTTCCGTTTCAGACTTCAAATCCGCAAGTGTTTTCTGGAGGTGACATGGTTCGCGGTGCAGACCTGGTGGTAACAGCAGTATTTGAAGGGCGTGAAGCGGCACGTGGTATCATGAATTACATCGGCGTATGAACCTACAGACTTCGTTCGCAATGAACACAATCTCCCCCAGCGATCGACTTATATTGGCGCTGGACGTTCCAACAAAAGGGCAGGCACTGGAACTCGTCGTTCAAGTCGGCGATCATGTATCGTTCTTCAAAGTAGGTTTGGAGTTGTTTTCGAGCGGAACTGGAATTGACCTGATTGAACAGTTGACGAGCCGAGGCTGCAGCGTTTTTGCAGATTTCAAGTTATATGACATACCCCAAACTGTGTATCGAGCGGTTCGAAACTTGAATGGCCTTGGTATCCGGTTTTTGACAGTACATGGAGATCCAGCGGTCATGCAGGCTGCTGTAGATGCAGCAGAAGATATGCAGATTTTGGCGGTTACTGTACTAACCAGCTTGGATGACCAAGCACTGAAAACCATGGGCTTTGCAACGTCTTCAAACGAATTAGTGCATGCACGTGCACTCAGCGCACATCAATCTGGATGTGCCGGAGTGATCGCGTCGGGACAGGAAATTCAATCCATCAGAAGCGAGCTTGGCGAAGATTTTTTGATCGTGACACCCGGCATTCGAAACCGCGGCGATGCAACCGACGACCAAAAACGCACTGTAAACGTTGCAGAAGCAATTCGGGCAGGCGCTGACTACCTTGTTGTTGGCAGACCGATTCGCGACGCCACCCAACCTTCCCAAGCGGCGAAAAATTTCCAATCAGAAATTCGCAGTGCACTCGCAGCATAGTGGACTGCCGAACAGTTCAACTGTGCCAACTTTGAAAAACGACCGTTTCCTGCGAGCAATCCGTAGACAGGGCGTCGACCAAACACCTATCTGGATTATGCGCCAAGCGGGGCGCTATCTGCCGGAGTATCGGGAGACTCGAAGAAAAGCGGGAGACTTTCTGACTCTTTGTCATACGCCGGAACTCGCCTGCGAAGTCACGTTACAGCCACTGCAGCGCTATTCACTGGATGCAGCTATTATTTTCTCCGACATCCTGGTTATTCCAGACGCAATGGGGCTCGGCCTGCGGATGGAAGAATCAGTGGGGCCAGTATTTGAAAATCCTGTCAAAAACTCTGCAGATATCATACGACTGGCAGTGCCTGATCCAGAAGATGATCTTGGCTATGTTCTAGATGCAGTGCGTACTGCCGTTAGAAGTCTTGACGGTTCAGTGCCTTTAATCGGGTTTTCCGGCAGTCCATGGACGCTCGCAGTCTATATGGTTGAAGGAAGATCCAAAACGGAATTTGCAAAAATTATGGCTTTCGCGAAAGAAAGTCCTATAGACCTGCATCGGCTTCTTGATGTTCTTTGCCATTCGGTGGCGACTTATCTCACAGCCAAAGCCCTAGCAGGCGCATCCGCACTCATGATCTTTGATACCTGGGGCGGCATATTGGATACCGATAAGTATCTAGATATGTCACTTCGATACATGGAGCGAATCTTCGAACATCTCGCTGCCTCAGTTCCCAATACACCGGTAATCCTGTTCACCAAAGGTGGTGGGAAATGGCTGGAGAACATGGCAGAAACGGGTTGCCAGGCAATTGGCATCGACTGGACAGTAAATATTGGTGAAGCCAGAAAAAGAGTTGGCGATCGTGTTGCTTTGCAGGGAAATTTGAACCCGGGATCTCTCAGATTGAGTGATACGGAAATTGAGAAACAAACTGCAGGCATTCTCGCATCGTTCGGCCACGGCAACGGACATGTCTTTAACCTCGGTCACGGAATTACACCAGACATAGATCCAGCAAAGGTAACCGTACTAGTTGATGCAGTCCGTGAATTGAGCAGGCAATACCACTGATTGCATTCAGCGCTCTCGATTTTCTTAAGGCTAGCCTACAAATCTAAAGTCTCCGTTCATTTGTGGGTTGCCATCGCATACTACTCTTTCCTCCTCCCACAGCATGATCAGAGTTGCAAACAGCGAATAGGCCGCCGCCACATGAAGTGCCGGATCAACATCCCGATAAACTTTTGCCACCATTTCACGCACTGTCGTCATGCCGCTCTCGAAGCACTCGATGATTTCAGATACTCTTTGAAGGCGGTGTTTAATGAGAGACTTCAAATAAGGTTGAGGTTCATAAATTGGAGCTCCGTGCGTCGGATAGTAGATTTGATCATTTGCATCCAATAGTAATTGCAGGCTGCTCATGTAATCTGACATCGAGCCATCCGGCGGAATAATAACAGTGGTTGACCAGCCCATGATGTGATCGCCGGTAAACAATGCCTTTTCAAATGGGAAACGATAGCAGAAGTGATTCGACATGTGACCCGGAGTATGCACACTTTCCAGAATCCAATCGTCTCCCTGCAGTGTTTCTCCATCAGAAATTTCGTGAGTAAGATTGAATGATCGGTCAATGGCTTCTTCCAATTCTCCACTTTCGCTATTCTCTGCATTCCTGTCACGGAGATTGCACCCATAAATTGGCGCACCACAAATTTCCTGCAACGGTTTTGCGGCCGCTGAATGATCGCTATGCGTATGGGTGAGAATGATGGCAGAAATAGTCTCCTTTGAAAGGCTGCTCACTATCGCCGATATATGGCTTTGCAAGTTCGGACCCGGATCAATTACAGCAACGTTGCCGTGGCCCACTATGTAGGTTCCGGTACCTCGAAAAGTGAATTTACTCGGATTTTCTGCAACGATTCGCCGGATGAGGGGAGATACATCGTGGATCTCTCCATAATTGAAGATATCGAATTGCGAATATGAAATCGAGCTGGTCAACGCGCATTACCTTGGGAAAAATGGTTTCAAATTTTAAATCCACTTGAAGCTGTCAACTCGCAAATTTCAAATTTGACCTTGGACGCCATGATTTAAAATTTGATGATATCTGTAACAGTTTCGCCTACGCAACTGCTCTTTGTTCGCCAACATCGATTTTGGCAAACTGAAACTCCCCATCATACCAGACTACTTCAATCTCATCTCCGGTGGCGAATTTACCCGAAAGAATTTCCTTTGCCAGCGGATTTTCGATTTTCGACTGGATCGCTCTGCGAAGCGGACGGGCACCGTAGACCGGATCAAAACCCGCTTGTGCAAGATGCTCCAGCGCTTCCTCACCCAAGCGAAGTTTCATGTCACGACTTTCAAGACGTTCCTGAAGATGGCGCATCTGAACCCTGGCAATACCGTGAACATGGTCTCTGGACAGTGCATGAAACACGATAATATCGCCGATTCGGTTTACGAATTCGGGGCGAAAGTTCTGACCGACTATGGTCATGACTGAACGCTGCATCTTGTCGTAGTCAGCGCTTTGTGTCATCTCCTGAATCAAGTCTGATCCCAAATTTGACGTCATCACAATGACTGTATTTCGAAAATCGACTGTGCGACCGTGCCCATCGGTCAATCTGCCGTCATCCAGAACCTGTAGCAGAATGTTGAAAACGTCTGGATGTGCCTTTTCGATTTCATCCATAAGAATTACGCTATATGGCCTTCTTCGAACCAATTCGGTTAAGTATCCACCTTCTTCATAGCCAACATAGCCTGGAGGAGCGCCAATCAATCTGGCGACAGAGTGTTTTTCCATGAACTCAGACATATCAACCCGAATCAGTGCGTCTTCAGTGTCAAACAGAAATTCCGCCAGGGCTTTCGACAATTCAGTCTTGCCAACGCCCGTCGGCCCTAGAAACAGAAATGTTCCGTAAGGCTGACTTGGATCAGAAAGACCCGTGCGCGATCGTCGAATCGCATTTGCTACCGCAGTGATAGCCTTCTCCTGACCAATCACGCGACCTGCAATCTCCTGTTCCATTCTCAGAAGTTTTGCGCGTTCACCTTCGAGCATCTTGCTGACAGGTATTCCAGTAGCATTTGATACTACCTCCGCTATCTCCTCTTCCGTTACTCGATTTCTGAGCAGCTCAAAATCCTGATCCTCCTCCGATCGAGCACTCTCCAGTTGACGCTCGAGTTCGGGAATTTTCTGGTAACGATACTCTGCGACCCGGTCTAGATCGCCGGCTCTTTCTGCATTCGCTTCCTGAATTCTGGCTTGATCCAGCTGCTCCATGATGTACTTCGAACTATTCACTGCAGCCTTTTCGCCATGCCAAATCTGTTCCAGATCAGAATACTCTTTCTGCAGATTTTCGATCTCCGTTTGCAGTTTTGCCAAACGTTTTTGGGATGCGTCATCAGTCTCTTTCTTCAATGCCTCCCTCTCGATCTTGAACTGAATGATTTTGCGATCCAGACGATCCAGTGCATCCGGTTTGGAGTCAATTTCGATTCGAATTCGACTGGCGGCTTCGTCAATCAGATCAATCGCTTTATCTGGCAGATTTCGGTCGGTAATATACCGATGCGACAACTGACTGGCTGCAACGATAGCAGGATCTGTAATATCAACACCGTGATGGACCTCATACTTTTCCTTGATGCCGCGAAGAATCGCAATGGTGCTTTCCAGACTCGGCTCCTGAACAATAATTTTCTGAAACCGTCGCTCAAGTGCCGCGTCCTTTTCAACATATTTACGGTATTCGTCCAAGGTAGTAGCACCGACACAATGCAATTCGCCGCGTGCGAGTGCGGGTTTAAGCATATTGCCTGCATCCATTGATCCTTCGGTCTTGCCGGCACCCACCATGGTGTGCAGTTCATCTATGAACAGAATAATTTGGCCTTCGTGACGCGCTAAATCGTTGAGCAATCCCTTAAGACGCTCCTCGAATTCACCGCGAAATTTCGTTCCCGCGATCAGAGAGCCTAAATCTAGCGCAAGCAGGCGTTTTCCTTTCAGAACCTCTGGCACTTCACCGTCAATGATTCGTTGAGCGAGTCCCTCGACAATCGCTGTTTTTCCAACGCCAGGCTCCCCTATCAGAACCGGATTGTTTTTAGTGCGTCTCTGAAGAACCTGAATTGTTCTACGAATTTCTTCATCCCTGCCGATTACAGGGTCCAATTTTCCCTGCTCAGCGCGTTCAGTTACATCTATGGTGAATTTCTCAAGCGCTTGACGTTGATCTTCGCTTGCGGCTTCATCGACCGTTTGACCGCCACGCATTAATTTGATTTTCTCATCAATCACGCCACGTGTTGCACCAGCAGAACGAAGCAAATCTCCAACTTTGTGTTTGCTATCTATGGCCGCGAGAATAACGATTTCACTGGAGATAAACTTATCTCCTCTTTTCTGAGCCAGTTGGTCAGCTCGATTGAACAACTTCGATAAATCTGTCGAAATGTGAACCTCGCCATCATTTCCGACTACAGTCGGCAGACTGTCAAGATATTTGCCAAGCTCGCTGCGCAACCTGGCAACATTCACATCCGCCTGTACTAATAGGTGATGAACAGTCCCGCCCTTTTGATCAATCAAAGCAACGATAAGATGTACCGGATCGATATACTGATGATCACGCCCAACCGCAATACTTTGAGCCTCCCCAAGAGCGGTTTGAAGTTTCAGCGTAAATTTTTCTAAAAGCATCGAAGCCTTTCCTCTTCTTTAAACAAATTGGACATCATTGGAGAAAATAGGGGCGGAATTAGAATATTCAACGGGCTTGAAACGGACGGAATGGAGTTGCGAAATTCCATTCACACTGTTCTGGTAAACGGTCAGCAACTTCAATTCTGGAGAACCATCACCCGGACCATCAAATGGCTTCACAGAGGTTGACGATAACCTCTCGTTGATATTATTATATATACAGATATCCTATAAATATAACATTTTCTTGTATATATGAAACAGGCAACAGCAATCAAGAGACTAACTGAGTGGGATTTGCGTGGGAAATGCGTATACACACTACGCGACATGTCCAAAATTTTCCCCGAAGACGACCACTCCACATTGTTTGCGGGCATTGATCGTCTGGAGAAAAATGGATTCTTGGTACGAGCCCTGCGTGGAGTGTATGTTTTCCCTACCGCTAGAAGCCGCGATGGGCATTTGCTCGAAGAAATCGGCACAGCTTTTCGACGCGGAGAGATCAGTTATGTGAGCTTGGAATCGGCACTTAGTGAATATGGTGCGATTTCACAAATTCCTGTAGACAGGATTACCGTAATGACAACCGGGCGTAAAGGGGTATACCAAACGCCTTACGGTGTCCTTGACTTTACTCACACCGCCCGAAGTTACGCCCAGATTCTAGACGGAACGGTTGATATTGGCAGACCTTTCCGTTTTGCCAAAATGGAAACAGCATGGCGCGATCTCAAGCGTGTCGGAAGAAACACGTTTCTGGTTGACTTTGACGGCTTGGAAGATGATCAAGAGTTCCAATTTTGAAAATCTGACTAAATTCGCTATGGAACAGTCTGGCCGCAAATATGTGCAGGCAACTGTAGAAAAAGAACTGTTGCAGTACGACATTCTCTTTGGACTCGACCAATGGAAACTACTGGACAAATTGTCTTTCCAAGGGGGCGCTGCGTTGCGAATGTGTTATGGCGCTCCGCGACACAGTGAAGATTTGGTTTTTTGCGCTGGCAAGCTTTTTTCTGCAACGGATTCGACTGAAATCAAGAACTGTATTGAAGAGTTTTTCAAGAAACGCTACGATTTCGAGGTCAATGTAAGAGAACCGGCTGAGTTTTGGAGTGCTCCGGCCCCTGACGAAGTGAAAGTCGCTCGTTGGAGAATTGTGATCAATACAGCTCCGGCAAGAAAAGATTCTCCCAGTCAGAGAATTCACCTTGATATTGCGAATGTGCCGGCATATTCCCGCGAACTTCTGGCATTGAAGAGCAACTACGAAATTCTGCCCGACGGATACACAGACACGCTCATTGTGGCAGAATCCATGGATGAAATTCTGGTCGACAAACTGGTGTCATTGATCGATACGCGGAAGTATGTTCGCTATCGTGATATCTGGGATCTCCGTTGGCTTGGTGTTAACGGAGCAACATTTCGGGTCGAGTGGCTGAAGAACAAGATAGCTGACTACAAGGTAGACAATTACGTAGAGAAGCTGAATGCCATGATCATTCGGATTCCAGAGTTTGTCGAATCAAGGGAGTTTCACGAAACCATTGCTCGCTTTCTTCCTGTGGATGTTCAGGAACGCACATTGAAAAGAAATTTATTTCTTGAGCATTTGGTCCAATACATTACGAAACTGCTCAAGGACGTCAAAAACACATTAGTACGAGAGGAACTGAATTGACGGTAGGCTGTGTGTACTGCAGCGTCCTCCAATTGGGATTTCCAAGCTGAGTCTACTGGCGACATCATTGCGCGAACTGGTTTGTAATCCGTACCATCCGCCATTCCAATTTTCCACAGATGATTTGGCAACTTTTGGCAAGTCACCGCCGAAACCAATCCAAACATCCGCGGGGCACAACGATGATGGGGCATGCACCGATTTGTTTTGAGCCGGGTTTTTATGCCACTTCGTTTTCTTCAAATACGCGGTTCAGTTCAGCGAGTGCAGTCTTGCCAAGTGGTGTTCTCGGCAAGTCTTCGACTACAGCGCAACGCGTAATCTGGTTGTGGGCAGATGCTTTGGTGTTGAAATCTTTCACTATGTCCTTGGCCATGGAAGCGCAGCTACTGGGATTGTCCATCGCGAAGACGACGGCTGGGCGCTGGTTGATCTCGATCACGCCAGCTTCCTTGACTACGTCGTATCGTTCCAGCAGAGTTTCCAGTTCCTCGGGGTAGACATTCTTACCGGCTTCCGTGACAATCAGACGCTTGATTCGACCTGTCAGACTCAGATTTCCGGAAGCATCAAGTCGTCCGAGATCTCCTGTTCGAAACCACTCTCCCTTCATCACTTCTTTGGTCAACTCTTCATCAGAATATCCCAACATGATATTGTCCCCTTTCACAAATACCTCGCCGCTTCCCAATTCGTCGGGCTCGTCAATCTTGACTTCAACCCCTTGAATGGCGTAGCCGACACTGTCGAAATTTGCAGGAAATGCTTCCTGTACACAGGTTACGGGAGAAGTTTCCGTCAACCCGTAGCCCTGTCTCAGGCTGATTCCCAGTTTGCGAAAGAACTGCGCAATGGCCGGGTCCAGCCGAGACCCTCCGCTCACCCAATAACGAAGATTTGGGCTTAGCTTTTTTCGCAATGGCGCGTTCAATCTACATCGCAAGCCCAATGGCAGCACACCTAGCAGAGCAATGTAGCCGCGCAGCAGGAAACTGCCATCGCGAAATTTCTTTTCCATTCCGTTCTTGATGTTTCTGAATAAACGAGGTACCGCAAGGACCACTGACACCTCCTCTTCCAGCATCGCAGCCAACACCTCCTGAGCCGTCAATACCTTGGGTAGAACAATCGAGGAACCACTGTATAGTGGCAACAACATACCGCCGACAAGCTCAAACGTGTGTGAAAGCGGCAGTAGACTGAGGAATCGATCTGAACGGCCAATCTTGACAATTTTGCTACAAGCAACGACATTCGTTGAAATATTTCGATGCGATAGTCGTACGACTTTGGGAGTGCCAGTACTCCCAGAGGTGTAAATTTGCAACGACTCTTCGGAACTTAAACTGTTGTTTGGGATTTGCGACTCCTGTTCGGTTAATTCGGAGCCAATTTCGAGATTCATGAGCGGGTAACTGATATCCTTGACCTTAGAGTCTGCATCATGCGTCAGAATCAATTTTGGATTCAAAGCATCAAGCTGTTTAAGAATATCTCCCTCGCTGTTTCCGATGTGAACAGGAGCCAGCACCGCGCCGACCCTCCATACAGCCAGTGCGCCTATTCCCCACTCCGGACCGTTCGGGCCCATCAGAGAAACGACATCACCTTGTGAGATACCGTGTTGTCGAAGTCGACCAGCCATATGAAGAGCGCCTTCATAGATCTGGCCATAAGTAAACGATACTGATTCGCTGTCTCGATTCCTGCGAAGCCAGGCAATATTTGACTTATTAGATTTAAGACGCGGACCAATCGTAGCCCATATGTCGTGATTCATAATCCCCCTACCCCCTATACTTGTGCTGACATCATTTTCTGACAATTCAACCGAATCGCATATGCTGATTCTAACAAGTACTAAGTGACTTTTCTAATTTTCCACCATTCCATTTTTGGAATGCCGGCTGCTACAAATTCTACTCCAATACTTTAACATTGTTGCACAATTTAGATTATCACATGTAGAATTCCTACAGCAATATCCAATTCATTGAAATATCCAGACTTACTAGCATGAATGCCGATGCCATACTTCCCGTTGACATTTCCGCTGTGGTTAGCAGTGCGATCAAAGAAGATATCGGCTCTGGAGATGTCACCACTGCCTTGGTAGATGACAACATCAAAGCAAATGCAAGTGTCATTTGCAGAGAACATGCTGTGATTTGCGGTGTTCCCTGGTTCAGTGAAGTTTTTAACCAAATCGACCGATCAGTTCGTGTTGAATTTTTGTGTCATGAGGGTGAAACAGTTGAAAGCGGGCAAACAATCTGCAAAATACACGGCAAAGCCAAATCCCTGCTGAGTGCTGAACGGACCGCACTGAATTTCTTGCAGACGCTTTCTGGCACCGCCACTACAACCCGAATTTTCGTAGACAAGATTTCCGGCTATGGCACTCGCATACTAGACACACGTAAAACGATTCCTGGATTAAGAAGTGCACAGAAATACGCAGTTTGTATCGGCGGAGGTGTCAATCATAGAATTGGACTCTATGACGGAGTATTGATCAAGGAAAACCACCAATACGTTTCCCTGTCAATGGATGCAGCCATTCAAAAATTACCCGTTGATCAACCCGACATCACACTAGTCGAAATTGAAGTTGAAAACCTTGAGCAGTTGGAAGCAGCATTAGAAACTGGAGTGAAACGAATTATGCTCGACAACTTCAGTGTAGAAGACATTGCCAAAGCAGTTGAAATAAATGCGAACCGTGTCGAACTCGAAGCTTCTGGAAACATCACACTAGAAAACATACAGGAAGTCGCCAAAACCGGAGTGGACTATATTTCCGTCGGTGCAATCACCAAGAATCTACAGGCGATAGATTTTTCCATGCTATTCGAATAGGATTTATATACTTGACTTAACGAGTGTGATTAAAAGTGATGCATGGCTAGTTAATTTGTCATGCGGCTTTTCGATCGTTGGCATCCCAATAATCGTCCCATAATTGATTGGCACGACGATGCTGATCTTCTCCTGCACTGGCACTCGAAAGCACAAACACCCTACTAGATCTCCATTGCAACCAACGACTAGGTTACAGGTTCCCAAGTGTTCAAGACACAAGGGGAATGTGGTACTCCTGATCGTGTGCCCAACTTGCTACAGGCTAGAACCAGGCGTTCGGTTTAATCGTAGGGAATCCTACTTTCGCTATTGAACCCGAATCTCCCCCTACGTTACGCGTCGGGGACATTCAGACAAACACACTCACTTGACAGTAAGTGGCCATTAAATGGTACAGGGGAAGTTTCCAAAAGCCCGCCAAACTCCGAGATTTCGCCGATTTTCTGGCTAATTGTTGGAAAGTTAAAATTCTTCAACTTGCTGATTTCGTTAAGCTTTACAGTGCTTTACAGCGATCTTCAAACAGAGCTCCGTGTTAAACATTTGTTAACAGGTTAATATAGTTAGTGTCTGCCAGAAAACGTTTAACACATTGATAATAATGATTAATCATGTCATTCTATAAAGTGAAGATTTTGCTGGTTTGTGGCATTTGGCAACGAAATTCGCCTTTGAACCCGTTAATCCGCCAAAACCGAAATTTCTTCGTTTGAAAATATCGGATGATTGTTCTTTATTATCAATGTGATGTAGAGTTTTCTGACGAACACTAGTTAACCGTGCCCAGTGGGACTCCGTGCCGCAAGAACGTAACTTGGAAATCAATGATAAAAATACTCTTGATGACGATTTATCATGCTGGTAGTAGTGATAAAGTAATTCGTATATCTAGACGTTATTATTATTGTGCAGTATCTGCTAAATTCTCACTTTCAACCTCTGTTTCGGACGCTACTTTTGTTTCTTCAGTCTGTGCCTCATTCGATGTAGGTCGAATTTTAGGTGCCGCAGGTTGCCAACGCTTAAGCCTCTGTCCAACCTGCTCGTAGAACTCAAATACAGATGCCTCTAGTTTTTCTACGAACAATTTAGGGCCTGAAAACCGATGACCGAGATCGTAAACAAGTCGTACTTCAAATTGTTTAGGTACAAGATTTTGATTGGTAGGCTGCAAAGTTTCTGGGTCAAGTCTTACATTTTCTAATGTGCTCTGCGTGGCTTTGGCGCGTCCAGGCCAAATTGCTTGAACATGAACATTCTCACTAGTACATTTCTCTAACTGCCGCATTAACCAATTCGTTCGCGCTCTTCCGGTCTTTCTGTCGCTTGGTGCCTGTAAAGTCATTCCAACGGTGATGGTTCGTCCGCGTAAATCAGCGCAAACTAACATCGGAGCTGCTGCATCTGGAATTCTATATTCAATCCTTAGTTGTGCAGTATTGCACAAATTTTTCACATCATCTTTAATACGTTGTTTCGGATCTGTCTTATGCGATTGTGATAGTTTGATGGAAATTTCAGTATCGATCTGATCAGACATCAACAATGCTAAATCTCTGGTTTCTTGGTGCCAGCTAGCAACGGCATCAATGACGTCTTTTGAGTCGTTCGATAGTTGTTCACCGGCAATAACTGAACCGACAAGTGATTTCCAATTCCCCATCATCCGATTAAAATGCGCAACTCCTGTGCTCGGATGATCAAGAAATCGTATCAGTTCGTGCAGAAGAAATCTCGCGTTCTGATCAATACTACCTCGACTTCGAAGCAACAACTTGGTTTGAGTTGATACATTTGCCCAAGACCAGTGATAAAGACGAACATATTTGGTAATGGCTCTCTCCAATTGAACCGGATGGTGATCAGGTTGAGTTACAAATTCATTGGATATAGTGATTAGCGCATCAATTTTGTTAACCTTTGCAATTTTGGCATAGGAAGCAATTTGTTGTTCATTGAGTCTGGCACGACCGATTTTTGCCTCAACAAGCGCACTCCAACTACGGGAACCGGTCGTAACAATAATCAATCCATCTGGACGACTTTCCGGAAATTCAAGATCATGATTAAACCTAACCTCAGTATAGGCCCTAACTTTAGTGCGAACCCCAATGTTTGGCCCCAATGGTGCGAGTAGCGTTTGTGCAAGCTCGCGAATATGTGACAAACAAGCTAGAAAAATGCAAAGACTCCGTCCTTCTTTGGAAGTTTCTGCCAATATTGGGAAAAGTCGAACAAGTTGCTCATCATTTAAAGCAATGTTTGGTGACTCGTTCATGCATTTCCTCCTTATAAAAATTTTTCAACAAACTCATTAAATCAAAAGAGTTCTCATACTTTCTGTCGTGCAGGCTCCTAGTGTACTAATTATGCCCTCAAATTTGCACACGCTGTGTGTAGATTCTTCATAGTATCAACAGGAATGAAATCCCTAATGAGACAGGTACGATTGAGATTTGCTACAGGCTGAGGTTCAGATTAGACGTTGACTCTGTTATGCACCCATTCAAATATTATCCAAAGACAGGTGCAACGCTATAAAACTATCACTGAGTTTGTGCACGATCGTTCAGCTCATTTAGCAGAATCTCTTTTGTAACTGCTCCAACCTTGCGAAATACAATTTGACCTTGAGGGGAAACAATGAATGTAGTCGGCATTCCTTTCAAGGGCTCGAAAGGAATCAGCGGAGATTCTCCAACAATCAGAACAAGATAATCCATGTTCAGGGAGTTCATAAATTCTCTCAATTGAATCTTGTCAATTTCCTCAAAGTCGATGCCGATTACGACTGGCCGCACAGGGTCAGATAGCTTTGACAATTCAATCAAGTCTGGAATTTCCTTTATGCAAGGCGCGCACCAAGTGGCCCAGAAATTTACTATAACCCACTCTCCTCGATAGTCAGACAGACTGTGCAATTTGCCGTCAATATCCGGCAACGCAAAGTCCACTGTCTCAAGAATTGAATCAGCACGCACGGTACCAAGAAATAGCACAATCATCGTTATGACGATCACGCAGGTTTGATTTCCAGACAGCTTATTAAGAAATCTCACTTTCGTTTTAAACTCAAACGTAGAGCAGCAGAACATATATCTATTTGACTGCTGCTGTTGTACAAAGTTTTCTGATGTATTGAATTTTACTCGTCCACTACAGAAGTTCATAAAACAACATCACATTCCAAATATCAATTGTGACTACCGTTTACTCGGCAATATGACCCAGCAGTAATAGATTGATCCATTCACTTGGAACTTAAAGCAATTGCGTGTAGGACAAGCTGGCCAAAAGATCTTCCACTTATTTTGGCTGGGACCCTACTTGCCGCTTAGCAAAGTGTGATCATTGGACGTCAAATTGGCTTTCAGGCAGAATAGCCCAGTGGCTAATCTGACAACTTTCGCCTCATATCGTCCAATCGCTTGAATTTGGATTGTTGACAGTCAGAGCTTAGTCTGCAAGCCGTTGCTGGCACTGGCAACATTTTCAGCAAAGTTCGCTGTCATGAAGTATGATAATAGCGTCAAAGTAACCAGTGAACTGAAACGGAATTTAATTATTTGAAGCGGGTTACTGGTGTATTTTCTGATAACTTACCGCTATGGAGGTAATATTAATGCGTAAGTTTTTTATTGTGGTTCTCGGAGGATTACTGGTATTCGCTACTTCGTTGGTTGCAACAGCGGAATCCAAGCCCGTCGGAATCACGCCCGAGATTATGGCAGTACCAGTCAGCATTGATGGGGTTACTGTTGAATTCAAACGAAATCAAGATAATAGTGCAACCGTAAATCCAGCATTTGCAAAAACGTCTCGGCCCTGCCCACCTTTTTGCATTCAGCCTTCAAACCTTGCAACTGGCGTAGAAACCATTGGTGAATCTGAGCTGATCAGTTATGCTAAAAATATGAATGACGGAAACGAAGGCATTATTGTCATTGATTCTCGAACACCAGACTGGGTCGAGCGCGGCTCCATTCCAACGGCTATGAACGTTCCCTGGACCAATCTGAACCCAGCAAAAGGCGCGACGCCAATTGAAATTGCAGAAATTCTGGAGTCCGTATTCAATGTTACGGAGAGCGAAGGACTTTTCGACTTTTCAAATTGCAGAACTGCCGTCATGTTCTGCAACGGAATGTGGTGCGGACAGTCGCCGAACAATATCAAGAATTTGCTTCGGCTCGGTTATCCTGCACACAAAATCAAGTGGTATCGAGGCGGCATGCAAGATTGGGAAATTCTGGGCCTGACGACCATCAAACCCAATTCCTGATCGCCTGCTGACGATTAAAACCAAACCGCCCTGTGCAAGATGATGCGCAGGGCGGCTTTTTATTGCGTCTGAAATTCGACGGAATCCTTTTTCAGCGCCAGTATCAAAGTCCGCAGATCCTCCGGAAGGCCGACATGCCAGTGAACAGGTTCATCGTTTGCTGGATGTAATATCTCTAATGTCTCAGCATGTAGAGCCTGCCTACCCAATTCTCTCAACGCAGCAATCAACTCATCACCCGCACCTGCCGGAAGCTTTGGTTTGCTGCCATATTCCGGGTCGCCAACCAGTGGAATGCCCGCATGTCGAAAATGTACTCGAATCTGATGCGTGCGACCGGTATCAAGCTTGACTCGTACAAGAGTATGCAACCGATAACGCGAAACGATTCGATAATGACTGACAGCCGGCTTGCCGACTCCAACTGTCATTTTTCTTCGGTCTCCGGGGTGTCGGCCAATTGGAGCATCGATTGTTCCACCCGAAATCAACCTACCCTCAGTGATCGCAAGATAATGTCGCCCAGCTGTACGGGATTTGAACTGCTTTAGTAAATTCAGTCTCGCGGGTTCCGTTTTTGCAACGACCAGAATTCCTGACGTATTTTTATCCAAGCGGTGAACGATGCCGCCTCTAGGAAGGCTGCTTAACGAACTGCAATGCTCAATTATTGCATTCAGAAGAGTGCCTTGTGCATTGCCGGCTCCGGGGTGCACTACCATGCCTGCGGGCTTGTTGATGACCAGCAGCTGCTCGTCTTCGAAAACAATCTCAATCGGAATCTTTTCCGGCAGCCAGTATTGAGGCTGTCGCTCTGGCACGTCAATCGCGATATTCTCTCCACCCACAACGATGGTTCGTTTCGATGGAATTTGATTGTTCAATTGCACTCGGCCCGCATCCAACCAAGATTGAATCGTAGTACGGGAATAGTCTGGAAACACAGAAGCAAGTACCTTATCCAATCGGTTGCCACCAAAATGATCTGGAATAATTGCTGTCAATTTCACTATTCATCGCTCCTCGAACGTACACATGATCTTGGTCTAGGATTGTTGCTTTATCTTTAATAAATCGCAAAGAGGATGGTTCTAGCATCTGTATAATAGTAATTCGAAATCGTTCGACATCGGTAATCCTTGGGATTTCTGTTACTTTCTGGATTGTTGTTCAATAATAAGATTTATGAAGACTACTCGATTCTTTGTTTTTTCAACTTTAGTTTCACTGTTGCTGATTGCGGGGTGCAGCAAGAAAGAAGAAGTCATCAAATCCGAGAAGGAATTGTATGATCATGCATATTCAGCACTTTCCAAAGGAAGATTTGATAACGCGATTAAACGTTACGAAGAACTCAAGGCGGCTTATCCTTATGGTGTCCATACGACACAAGGAGAGTTGGAAATCTGTTACGCTCACTACAAAATCAGAAATTCCGACGCAGCTGTTCCGTGTCTGGATGAATTTCTATCTCTGCACCCAACGCATCCACATATCGATTACGCATATTATCTGAAGGGACTTGCCAGTCTGCCGATCCGACCTCCGAGAATCGGAGAGAAGTATTTTAAAAGCCAAGAACAGTTCAGCGATCACGATGCCGAAGCCGCGCGAGACGCTTATGCTGCATTCACTGAAGTAATCAACCGCTTTCCACTAAGTGAATATGCCGACTCGGCCAGGCAAATCCTGGTTGACCTGATCAATACGTTTGCACGGCATGACCTTCGAATTGCTCGGTTCCATCTGTATCGTGAAGCTTATGTAGGCGGCATCAACAGAGCTAAGCAGGTACTTGAACGCTATGAAACATCACCGCATACAGAAGAAGCCCTAGCCATAATTGTGTACGCTTACGAAAAACTTGGCTTACCTGACCTGGCAGCTGAAAATCGTCGCGTTCTGGCTTTGAATTTTCCAGGCAGCGAGTTTCTTGGCAACGAGCACCGGGTTCTGGACGAAGAAATCATTGCCAAAAACGAAAAGCCTCTGCTGTTCGGCCTCTTTCGTTAGGAATTTTCTATTTCGAAAACTGAAAACATCCACTTACTGTATCGTTGACCCGTGTCGAATGCACGGAACGTGTCCAAGCGCCTCACTCCGTTCATTCTTTTGTTAATTGACTGATATCTAGAAGGTGTTGATGATTTGAACTAATTCCATAACATGCTTATGAATACAGTTCAGTCTATGGTGTTATGTAAGTATACGTAAGTCATTGTAAAGCATAGGATTTCTACTACTATGCAGCAACCTCCCGTAAATTTCACGGAGTAGTGTAAAAAATACTCCACAGAACGGGCCTGCGTCACCGAGTTGGCGCGCCATCGTTAGCCCACGGTATTCGATCCGTACCTGAAAAAGTCATTGAAGCAGCGCGCGCGGTAGGTGTACGCGGTCACAACTTTTGTGGCAGGTGAAACTGCCCCTTGCACTACCCAATATCATGCTGGGGGTAAATCAGACAATCATGTATGCAATCGCCATGCTGGTAATTGCTGCATTTGTCGGTACAAGCGGGATCGGACAACAGGTTTATATTGGCTTGAGCAAGGGTGATGTTGGGGTCGGACTGGTGACCGGTGCTGGTATGGCATTGATTGCGATCATTGCGGACTGATTGTGCTAGGCTGCAAGATTGAATTTTGAAAAAAATTAACAGGTAGTTGGATTCTGCACCACGCCGTCGGAAGACTCTACCGTTCATTCCATACTAGGCAAGGTGGTACGCAAAGCAATCCTTTGAATAAGAAAGTTCACTAAAGCCGCTGTCGGATTGTCGAAGCGTCCTATCGAAAGTACACTACGAGCAAAGCACCATTCGGTGAATAGGATTTGTGCTTGGTTCTCGCTTCCAACCATACAAGATCACCTTTTTCGTAGCGAAATCCATCGTGGTCTACAATTTCACCCTCAAGGATAAGGAATTCCTCGTCCCCATCGTGAATATGGGCTGTCGTAGTATGTCCAGCAGGCATTCTGTATACATGAAAACCGTAACCCAACTGTTTACCAGGATTCACCTGAAGAACTTCACCGTCTTGACGGCCGGTTTTGTCATAGAGAGGTAAGAATTCCCCACTGTTAATGTTGGAAACTCGTCGTTTTTTTGAATCTATCGGCTGCACTATTACGTCCTTGTTGGTCTAATCATATGAAACATTGGATTCACTTGGTATGGACAAGCCTGCGTAAACGAACAGCTTCCTTAATTCATCTTGCTACCCCCCCCCCGTAGCAATGGCATTCATTTAGCTGAGATTGGATTCTGAGGTTTTAGATCAGATTGGGTAATGGATTGATTATTTGGAATTAAAAATGGATACGCCGGAGCCGGAATTTAATACTTGACAAATCCGTTGTTTTGTGTCAATATAAGCGTTGCATAGTGTATTGGCGGAGAAACAACGATGGACGCAAGCATTGCGAAGCTGAAATCAACGACATTTTGCGGGCGTCGCTTCAGCCGCAAGCAGCTTTATGAGATTCAACAGACGGTAGGCAGTTTTCCGGCCTTGAGCCGCCACGAACTTGCGCAGACGATCTGTGAACATCTGCAGTGGCAGACGCCGAAAGGCAGCAATCGGTTCAACGCCTGCCTGCGGCTGCTGGAGAGTCTGGAACAGCAGGGGGTGTTACAGTTGCCGGAGAAGATCAGCAGCCCGCAGCGAGGCGCACAAAAGCCGATTGTGTGGACACATCGGTCGGCCCCTCAGGCCAGCATTGAGTGCGAACTGGAGCAATTGATGCCGCTGGCACTGCAGGTGGTGAGCGAGAAACAGGAAATCGGGGAATGGAACGAGTTGGTGGACCGGCATCACTACCTTGGTTATCGTCGTCCGATCGGCCTGCACCTGCGGTATTTCATCGTGGATGGGCAGGGGCGTCGTTTAGGAGCGCTGATGTTTTGCTATGCAGTGAGGTCGCTGCCGTGTCGTGATGAATGGATCGGCTGGCAGGATCAAAAGCATAAGAAGCACTTGGATTTGGTGGTCAGCAACAACCGTTTTTTAATCCTGCCCTGGGTGCGGGTGAAAAATCTGGCTTCGAAGTCGCTGTCGATGGCGTGTCGTCGGCTGGCGGATGACTGGCACCATCAGCATGCTTACCGGCCGGTTCTGATCGAAACATTCGTGGATGTGCAGCACTTCGATGCGAGTTGCTATCGGGCCGCCAACTGGCAGTGCATCGGTCGCACCGGCAGACGCGGCAAATCGCCCAAAGATGTGTATATTTATCCATTGATCGATGAGGTCAGAGAAGTTTTGCTGCGGGGACCGCGACCGGTGCCGAAAAAAACCGTGCGTGCGGCGTCGAGAATCTTGCCTGCGAGCGACCCCTTTGTGCAGTTGTGGCAGAACCTCATCGGCATCGTCGCGCAAGTGGCCGAGGATTTCGACCCTCAATGGCAGCAGCGCCAGCGGGTGTTGAACTCGCTGCTCATCATGCTGTTCATCTTTCGACTGGTGTTCTCAGCCAACAGACAAGGCTATGCGATCACGCTTGCACAGTTGTGGGAGCAGTGTCGGATGATGGACATCGCGCTTCCGCAGACGCGTCCGGTTGCGCCCTCGGCGATGTGCAAGGCACGCGCCAAGCTGGACGAAAACATCTTCAAGACTTTGCAGACTCGGCTGCTCAAGTGCATCGATCTGCAGGCCGCAGATGCGAACTGGAAAGGACACCGGATTCATGCCGTGGACGGGTCAAAAATCAATTTGCCGCGGGCGCTGCTCAAAGCCGGCTACCGCTGTCCCTCGGACAACGCCTATTATCCGCAGGGAACGGTCAGTTGTCTGTACCAGTTGAAAACCCAGATTCCGGTGGACTTTGATGTGGTTGCCCATGGCGATGAACGACGCCTGGCGCGCAGCCACCTGTGCGCATTGAATGCACAGGATGTGGTGGTGTATGACCGTGGCTATTATTCCTACGAGATGCTGTATGAACATGTCGTGCGCGGCCTGCATGCGGTGTTCCGCGTCAAACGTCAGGCGGCGGCTGCATTCGAGCGCTTTATGGCCAGTAGCGAGACTGATGCCACGGTCGAAATCCGCCCCAGTGCGGTTCAGTGCGAGCGCATCCGCAGTCGCGATGCGAGCGCCGAATGTGCGCCGATTACAGTGCGTCTGGTCAAGTATCGGGTGGCGGAAACCACCTATACACTGGCGACTACGCTGCTGGACCAACACCAATACACGATCTCGGACCTGTCGGATCTGTATCACGCCCGCTGGGGGATTGAAGAACTGTATAAGATTTCTAAAAATCTGATCTCAATCGAAGACTTCCACGCCACCTCGGAACGTGGTATACGGCAGGAGCTGTTTGCCCATTTTGTCCTGGTCACGCTGACGCGGCTGTTCTCGAATCACAGTGAAATACAGTTGAACCCCGATGGCTGCGATAACAAGCGAGCTTTCAAGGCCAACTTCAAAAACGCGCTGACGGTGATCGGCGGGAATCTTGAAACGCTACTGCTGAAACAGGCCGACATGGTCAGTGAGGTCCTCAATCAAATCATCGCCGGTATCAGTTCGTGTCGACAGCGCAAGCGCCCGTATCGCTCCTATCCGCGATGTTCCAGGAAACCAATCGGAAAATGGAAACCCGGTAAACCCGCCAAGACGACTTCAAGCTAAACTGTTCCAGCCAGAGCTTGATCCATCCCGGTTCAGCTGTCGCCGCGGTACGGATCCTTAAGTGAATGGACTTGATTCCTTAAGTGAATGCCATTGCCCCCCGTAGGCTAGATCTAAATGAAACCGTGGAACGCACCAATGGCAAGCCACGATATGAATTGTATTCGTTCTACAAAGGGGTACCAAACTTCGGAGCGTTGAACCTGAAACTTGAAGAATACCAGCGACAATATGACCCGTATCGACCGCTTGATTCTATCAAATTAATGATGCCATTCAATTGGTATAATCGGCACTACAATCAACTCGAACTCGCTACCTGTTTTTGTCTTACATATATTGACCCCGGCAGTGTGTTGCAATCACCGAAACAATTACTACACTGTTTCAATTTGGCTTTGTTCCCAGGCAGGGCATCCTCAATTGGTGAAGATGAAATTCCATTGGCATGTTGCGTCCTGAAGCCATTAGTTGTTCTTTAAACACCAACAAACGGAATTACCATGACCAATATGCCATCAAAGCAACAATTTTTGGATATTGCAGAAGGCTACCACCTCAAAGCTTCCAGTTCCCATACTCTGCGTGCAGAAGCGTATATAGATCCCTGCTGGCACCAGGTTGACCAGCGGGAAATCATTGCCAAATCGTGGCAATGGGTTTGCCATGTGGAAAAGGTGCGTGAACCCAACGCGTATGCTGCCATCGATATCGCTGGACAGCCAATTGCCATAGTGCGGGATGGCGAAGGAGTTCTTCGAGCGTTCTATAACGTCTGCAAACACCGAGGGCATCAACTGCTGTTCGGAGAAGGTACTACCAAGCGAATGATCTGCCCATATCACGCTTGGGTCTATCAGCTTGATGGACGACTGGCACGGGCACGAAACACAAAACATCTCGACGACTTCGACCCCGCGCAAATTTGCCTTGATGAAGTTCAAGTCGAGGAGTTCTGTGGATTCGTCTATGTGAATCTAGACGTCAACGCGCCTCCTCTTGCGGAACAGTCTGGCAACTTGGAAGCGGAAATTCGACATTGGGCTCCTGATGTTGATCAGCTTACCTTTGCCCACCGCCTGACCTACGATATCAAATCAAATTGGAAAAATGTCGTTGACAACTTTCTTGAGTGCTACCACTGTCCAGTCGCACACAAGGATTTCTGTGAGCTGGTCGAGATGAATACCTACGAAGTTAGCACCTATGGTATATACTCCAGCCAAATTGCTGATGCCGGGAACAATCCCAACGGTGCCTATGATGTCAGTAACGCAACAATCAAAAAGCAAGTCGTATGGTGGCTTTGGCCCAATACCTGCCTGTTGCGCTTTCCCGGACGCTCAAACTTCATCGTGCTGCACATCATTCCGGCAGGTCCAGACCGCACTCTGGAGACCTTGGATTTCTTCTTTGAGGCGTCTGAACCGGATGAGGCCGAGTTGGACGCGATTCAATTTTTCGACGATGTGCTGCAAGTTGAAGATATCGGTCTTGTCGAAAGCGTTCAGCGCGGTATGGGCACCCCGGCTTTTAATCAAGGGCGCATCGTGGTTGACCCAACCGTATTAGGAAAATCCGAGCATGCAGTACATCATTTTCATGGGCTTGTACTTGATGCTTACTCAAAAGTTGCAGGCAGCGTCTAAGTCATCACACTACCAGGGCTGGCGGGTTTCCAAAGCAATTTCCTGATATCTAAAACAACCGGAATGTACGGCAAAACCGACAGGGAAATAACATCTTGACCGGGAAGTTGAAGGGCAAAGTGGCCATGATAACTGGCGGGCTTGGTGGGATTGGCCGTGCGGTATGCGCCCGATTTTTGCGTGAAGGCGCGACAGTTTTTGCAACGGACCTTGCCGAGCAAGAACACTTGGCCGACCCTGACAGCGACCGCAGCAAGTTCATTCATCTTGATGTGGCATCCGAAGAAGAAGTGCGGGGAGCCATGGCCTCAGTGGATGCGCAGTATGGCAAATTGGATGTATTGGTTAATGCGGCTGGAATCGAAATCGAAAAGAGCATTGAAGACACCTCGCTGGAAGAATGGAACCGTAGTTTTGCCGTCAATGTGACCGGCACATTCCTGACCAGCAAATTCGCATTGCCGTTATTGCGCAACGCCGCACGGAACGGAAGCAGTGCAAGTATCATCAACTTTGGGTCTTACGACGGCTTTATCGCAGACCCGGGACTAGCTGCCTATTGCGCGACCAAGGGCGCGGTGCATGCACTAACCCGTGCGATGGCCTGCGATCATGGCCCCGAAGGCATTCGGGTGAATGCGATCTGTCCTGGTTATATCGATACGCCGATGCTGCAGAGTTTTTTTACCGGTGAAGGCTCCGGCGGTGGGGGTGGAAACATAGAGACGTTGCAGCAGGCAGTGCGCGACATTCATCCAATGCGGACCTACGGAATGCCCGAAGACATCGCCAACCTAGCGAATTGGCTGGCCTCAGACGAGGCGCGTTATGCCTCGGGTCAGTTGTGGGTACTGGATGGCGGTCTGTCTGCACAAGTTCAACAAATGAGGCTTTGACAATGGCGAAATCCTTCATCATAACCCTTGGTGCAGGTATGCCAGAAAAACCTTGGATGCTATGAAAGTATCGGGAACCAGCTACGAATGAGCATCTATGCCTTGGATGGAAACACCTCGGTCCGCTGCGTCATGCCAGCACACAAGTGAATCAAATGATCCGACATATTGCAATCGTAACCGGTGGCAGTCGCGGCATCGGGCGAGCGATTGTCAATCGCCTTGTTGTCGACGGAGCACACGTTCTGAGTTGCGGCCGAGGGGAACGGCCCGATAATTTACCAGAACACATCGGCTGGGAACAAGCCGACATAGCCGACCCAGCAGCAGCAACCAGAATTGTCAAAGCTGCAAACGATCAATTCGGCCCAGTCTCTCTGCTTGTCAACAACGCAGGAGTTCAAGTGGAAAAGACCGTCGCCGATAGTTCCGATGATGATTGGGAGCTTGTTATGGGCACGAATTGCCGAGGTGTCTTCAACATGTGTCGGGGTGTTCTGCCCCAGATGCTCGAACATGGCGGCAACATTATCAACATCGGTTCGATCTCCGGGATGGTTTCAGACCCCTCAATGGCACTTTACAATGCCTCCAAAGCGTTTGTGCATGGACTCACGCGGTCTATTGCGATTGATCACGGGCCGAAAGTGCGCTGCAATGCGATCCGGCCTGGCTGGATTATGACTGAAATGGCTGAAGATGGTTTTGCCCTTGCGAAAGACCCTAAGGCTGCCATGGCTCACGCATTGGCAATGCACCCGGTCAACCGTTTCGGTCAACCCGAAGACATTGCGAACATTGTGGCTTGGCTGGCTTCAGATCAGTCGTCCTACGTGACTGGAGAATGTTTCACAGTAGACGGCGGACTGACCGCCGCTTCCCCGCTTCAACCTGGGTTGTCCTGATGATTGAAATTATCCAAACCGCATCGTGCACTGATGTTATCGGTGTCAGTTGAACTGAACTGTTTCTGGCTTCGGGCCGCTCAGTTGCCGTATTTGACGTATCCGATGGCATCGAAATGACCGAGCGGGATTATATCGAGAGGGTCTGACCCACACTGGACGAACTCGGATTGATCAAAGATGGTAAGCGCGACGCGTTGATTACTGCCATTCGTAAGGCAATGACTGAATTTCGTTGACACCTGCCCTGAGTACCCCCGTGGACACTTTGATATGGGCGATGATCGGTTGTCAGGAACTGTTGAAGTAGATGAAACCTATATGGGCGGGCTTGAAAAGAACAAGCACAACGATAAGAAATTGAAGGCCGGACGGGGAGCAGTAGGAAAGACTGCTGTTACCGGAGCGAAGAACCGAGAGACAAAGAAAGTCAAGGCCGAAGTTATTGACAATACGAAGCGAGCAACGCTTCACGGCTTTATCAATGAAAATGTTGAGGCCGGTTCAACTGTCTATACAGACGATTTCAAAAGTTACGAGACACTTGACGGATACGAACATGGAACTGTGTGCCACAGCGTAGGCGAATATGTAGACGAACAAATCCATATCAACGGCATGGAATCATTCTGGTCAATGCTTAAACGAGCACACAAGGGAACATACCACAAAATGTCAAAGAAGCATCTGAAGCGGTATGTGCAGGAGTTTGCTGGCAGACACAATATCCGCGAGCATGACACTATTAATCAGATGCAGGATGTTGTCGCTGGCATGATCGGGAAACGACTCATGTATTCAGAATTGGTGGCAAAGTAAGCTTTAATACAAGAAACTCATTGGTTAATAAATGTCGCCAACAGACTGAATCCACCTATCATCACTACAAAATTCAAACCTATCATTGCACCTAGCGTCCATTTAACATTTTCAACATCAGACTTGGTTACTAAGTCCCCTTGTCCGTTATGAATGGCTTGTGCTATTGCCTCAGCTTGATCCTGTCCAAAGCCACTATTTTGCAGGTCTTTTGATGCTTGTAATGTATCAAAAGTTGTGGCCGTCATGTCATTAATTCCGATTTCTGCGTATAACAATATGTGTGTGAATTAGATTGTACTCTTTTTGACACATACTTTGCATATTTCATATAAATCGAATAGATATTCTCTATTGCAAACATTTTACGGAATCCCGTAGATCGGGTTTCCTGTGAAATACAACAGCCTTCTACGGCGAAGGGTAGCTCTCTGAGCTAGAGGCGAATACATAGGGACTTCTTTTCCGTAAGATGTTTGCAATGACCCGACGCCTATTGCCGGAATAGTAAAAATTTGCAAATATGAAACGGAGAAATTAATCATGAGTATCAGTAAAATGATATTGGCACTAAGTGCAATATTCGCAATTTCTGCTTATGGGCAGAGTATCTTATTGGCCAAACACTGACACCAGCCAATACTACTATGAGCAACCTTCCTATGGCAATTCGTATAACGATGATCCTTACAATGATATGATGCGGGACATCCAGAATCAGCAAATGCGAGACTTGCAGAGGCAACAGTACTATCAGAAACAGCTCGACCGAGGCGACGACATCAATCAGAGTTTCTATTGCAGCTGGATAACTAGTGTTCGTCAGAAAACTCTACATCACATTGATAATAAAGAACAATCATCCGATATTTTCAAACGAAGAAATTTCGGTTTTGGCGGATTAACGGGTTCAAAGGCGAATTTCGTTGCCAAATGCCACAAACCAGCAAAATCTTCACTTTATAGAATGACATGATTAATCATTATTATCAATGTGTTAAACGTTTTCTGGCAGACACTAACTAACAACGCCAAACTGCAAGAAACCTGTTACAGTCAGTAGAGGGGGGGGGGGGCGATTGTCTTTGCAACAGATTTCCAATTCATCCCCTAAATCGAAATGGACTCATCTTTAGCAAGTTTTTGCTAAAAATCCGGTAATTTGAAGGAATTAATATCTGTTGGTTATCGGGTAACGCCGATCACGTCCAAACGCTCTCGGAGTAATTCGCACGCCGGGCGGTGCTTGTCTGCGCTTGTATTCGTTGAGATTAACCATGGCAATGACTCGTTCTACCAACACAACATCATGACCTTGCGCCATGATATCTTCTGCAGAACATCCATTCTCTACATAAGCCTCAAGAATTTCATCCAGTATGTCATAAGACGGCAGTGAATCGCTATCTTCCTGATCCTCTGCCAATTCTGCTGAAGGTGCACGTTCGAAAACTCGTTCGGGAATCACATTCCCGAACCTGTCATTTCGATACTTGGCAAGTTCGTATACTAGATTTTTCGGCACATCTTTGATCGCAGCAAATCCGCCGGCCATATCTCCATACAAGGTGGCATAGCCGACCGCCACTTCACTTTTGTTGCCGGTTGTGATCACAATTTTTCGCTTCTTGTTCGAGATTCCCATGAGCAACGTCCCGCGACAGCGCGCTTGAATGTTCTCCTCTGTAACATCTACACCCAAGCCGTCAAATACAGGTGCAAGTTGATCCAGAAATGCTTGAAAAATCGGCTCAATTGAAATGATCGTCCAAGACACGCCTAAACTGTCAGCTTCCTGAATCGCATCATCCAGACTCATCTGCCGGGTATAGCGCGAAGGCATCAGTATCGCTTCTACGTTCTCGGGGCCAATCGCATCTGCGGCAATTGCCAATGTCAGCGCCGAGTCGATACCGCCTGACAACCCGACTAGTGCCCCCTTAAATCCGTTCTTTCTGACATAATCTCCTACGCCGAGCTTGATTGCGCTGTAGATGGCTTGTAGAAAATCTGGTGTTGGAGAGACTGCTCCTGCTGCCGGCAAAATACTCGTGCCACTGGTAAATGTTGCACGCACCACCGTCTCTTCAAAATGAGGTGCGCGAAAGACGATCGAACCCGTTGCATCGCTCACTAGCGAGCCGCCGTCAAATACCAACTCGTCCTGGCCGCCAACCAGATTTACATACACAATACTCACATCGTTGCTCTTTGATCGCGCTGACACGATTTCGTTCTCACGATAGGCGATTTTCCCGGAATCGAATGGTGAACCGTTCAGTGTGAATATCAGTTTCGCCCCGTCGCTTACCGCTTGTTCGACCGGGCCTTCCTCCCATACGTCCTCGCAAATAGTGATTCCAACGAGTATCCCATCCACCTCTACCACCGATGTCTCAGTGCCGGACGTGAAATATCGTTTTTCATCAAATACGCCGTAGTTCGGCAGATGATGCTTGCAGTATGTCGCAAGTATCCGGCCATCATCAATCACGGAGGCCGCATTGAACAGTTGATTTCCCATGCGATGGGGATGTCCTACGACCAAAGCAATGCCGGGAACAATATCAGTGAGGCGATGCAGAACACTTTCGCAATCGCGTATGAAGCGCGGGCGATGTAGCAGATCTTCAGGAGGATAGCCCGATATGGCCAGCTCTGGAAAAACGACAAATCGACACTGCAGTACATCCCTTGCATATACAGCCGAGTCGATGATTTGTTTTTCGTTGCCCGGAAGATCGCCGACTACAAAATTAACCTGAGCCAGCGCTACGCCAAAATTCTCATCCATCAAAATATGTATTTCGTTTGCATCAGGTTCTGTACAATTATTCAATGACTTGCGAATCAGAAACTCACAAGACCCGTAATCGTAATTCTACGGAGTGGGAAATTGTCCAATCTATTGATCATGCCAGTCCACATGACTGGAATCGTTGCGTGCCTTCTGACTGTCCGTTTCTGCGCCATGAATTCCTAAGTGCTCTGGAAAACTCAGGTTGTGTGTCAGAAGAAACCGGATGGACACCTCAGCACATTGTATTACGAAATTTAGCCAACAACGATTCAGAAGTACTGGGCGTTACCCCGTTGTATTTGAAAGAACATTCCTGGGGGGAGTTCATATTTGACTGGGATTGGGCAAGAGGCTATCAACGACATGGGCTTCACTACTACCCAAAGTCAGTATCACAGGTACCGTTTACACCGCTGACAGGCCCGAAACTGCTCGCAGCACCGGCTACCGACAGCGTCGAAATTCGTCGTCAGCTCGCTGAGACCGGATTGAGTATTACACAGGATCAAAATCTTTCCTCCCTCCACTGGCAGTTCGTTCTTGAAGCAGATGTTCAAGTCTTCGAAACCGCTGGACTGATTGCCCGTTGCAGTACTTTTGAGTATGTGTGGAATAACCGGAATTACAAGACTATGGACGATTTTCTAGCCACCTTTTCAAGCCGGAAGCGGAAGAAAATTCGCCATGAACGAAAATCAATTTCAGCACAAGGAATCAAGATGGAAACGATTCAAGGTGCTGACATGACTCAAGATCACTGGTTTGCCTTTGAGCAGTTTTATATCAGCACACTGAGCAAGTATGGATCGAACAGGTATCTCAGCTATGAGTTCTTTCGGATGATCGGAGAAACCATGCCGGAAAACATCGTTCTATTCCTGGCTTCAATCGATCAGAAACCGGTAGCCGGATCTTTATGCCTGCAAGGCGGCAACAAACTATTTGGAAGATACTGGGGAGCACTTGCAGAACTCCCCAATCTCCATTTCGAGACCTGCTACTACACCGCAATCGAATATTGCATAAGAATGGGCTACGAAAAGTACAACGCCGGGGTTCAGGGAGAACACAAACTCAGTCGAGGATTCCTTCCCGAACTTTCCTATTCGGCCCACCTGATCAATGAACCGGCGTTCGCTACCGCAATCCGCAATTACGTCAAGCAGGAAGCTAGGAATGTTAGAGCTTATTTATATTACCTAGATTGGGCTTCCCCTTATTCGAAAGCTGAAGTAGTTCAAAAATAATGAGGCTGTTGGTTCCGTATTCACTGTATCCGGGATTTCCAGACCTTGACGAATCTGGCGACCGTAAAATGCCTGTTGCACTGGGAGGCGACCTTACGGTCGAACGCGTTCTGATCGGTTACAAACAGGGCATCTATCCCTGTTTTATGGATGACCGGTACATATTTTGGTGGAGTCCGGATCCACGAACAGTGCTGTTTCCCGATGATTTCAAGGTTTCCCGAAGTTTACGCAAAAGCATACAAAACCGAGGCTACCGAGTAACCGTCGACAAAGCATTTGAAGCAACCATTAGAAACTGCGCAATATCGCCTAGAGCTGCTCTGAAAGAAGAAGACATGACTTGGATCACAGACGGTATGATTGACACATACTGTGAGTTACACCGACTGGGTTTCGCTCATTCGGTAGAAACATGGCAAGGCGATGAACTCGTCGGCGGGTTGTATGGCGTCAGTGTTGGAAATATATTTTTCGGAGAGAGTATGTTTTCAAAACAGCGTGATGCGTCGAAAGTAGCACTATTTCAAGTCGTCCAACATCTGAAAAAGTGGAATTTTTCGCTCATTGACTGTCAGGACCCAACGCGCCTATTGCTGAGTCTGGGTGCCGTCCAAATTCCTCGCAAACTATTTCTGCAATTACTGCGAAAAGACATTGGCAAGAAACAATCTAACGATATTTGGAAAGACTTCTGAATTATTCTGTTACGTCAAAGGTTAAAATTGGAAATTAATACATCCTCATCGAAATAATTTCCATTGACATTTGTATTTACTTATATGATTGTGATTATAATCACGTATAACTGATTTAATGTTTAACAGATTGGTAATTCAATTCTGTACTGGGAGGAAGTGTAACTTATGAACGAACGAACGAATAATTTGAAATTGCGCGGAATTTTGCTAGGCATCATTGTCTTGCTGTCAGTCAACATGTCAGCTTGCGCAATATTTAAGGCCTTATTCGGCCAGGGTCCGGTGGCTAAAGCGGAAATGGAAGAAGTAATGGCAGCTGAACCCGAACCCATGTCGGAACCTGAAGAAATGGCACCGTTGATGGTCTCGAATGACGTTCACGTTGTTTCCAGGGGTGAAAGCCTCTGGTCTATTTCAGGATTGTCGGCCATTTACAACGATCCGTTCCGTTGGCCGCTGATATATGCTCGCAACAAAGACATTCAGGACGCAGACCTGATTTACCCAGGACAGGAGCTAACCATTCGGCGTGACTTGACACGGGATGATATCGATGCTGCTGTCATGCATGCAAAGAATCGCGGTGCTTGGTCAATGAATAAAATCGAAGAAACGGATACTGCATTTCGGGAATCCATGATGTAAGTGTATTTGTGCTGATTGTGATATCCACAGTTTGTTTGCACATATCGCCGAACTAGCAATTGGAATTGTCGATCTTTCGTGCTCTCGTTCAGGCAGGAGATTGATCGGTAAATTCGGTAGTTGTCTAGTTGCCATTTTCTTCAAGACAGATTGTCGCTGAACACACCAATGCGATAATCTGTCTGAATTTATCAGACCTGAATTATTCTGATTTGCGTCTACAGTTCGTTCCCCCCACTCCAAGGACTGGTAAACTTGATGTCTAAAAATATGATTTTGTCAGCCATGCAGTCTTGTTGCCTGTCTGTTTTTATCGCGTGCTTGCTAGTCGTCCCACCAGCACAGGGAAGTTCTTCCTTGGCCGAACTTCGCAAATCATATATTGAAGCAGATAGACTGCTAAATCGGAAACGGACTGGTCAGTGGCTCAAGCTAAGACCCAAGCTGGAAAATTACCCGCTGTATCCATATCTCAGACTGAAAGAAGTTCGCGTTACACAATCGCAATTTACAAACTCCGAAATCTCGCAAATAATTTCAGGAATAGAGATTCCCATTCCCAATCGATTCAAGACGTGGTGGTTGAATCGCCTCATTGCACGCAATGACTGGGATTTGATCAGTTTGCATTATGGAAATTCATCCAATGCCAAACTACAGTGCATCCACACGCAGGCACTCATCAAAACCAAGCAGTACGAAAAAGCTGGTCCAGCCATCCGTAAACTGTGGCTGGTCGGACATTCACAGGATAAACAGTGCGACAAGGTGTTTGAGTTTGCGCTTAAGAAGGGTGTAATCGATGATGATCTAATCTGGCAGCGCATACTTCTTACGAAGGCCAGTGGCAAACAGAGTATGACGAAGTACCTAGGTGGATTGCTGCGTTCACAGGACTTGAGAGATTGGGTTACTCAACTCAATTTGAGGGGTAGCCACCCACAAACCACTGTCGAAAGAAATTTCTTGAAATGGAGCCAGTCCAAGTACGGACAGGACGTCATCCATTATCAAGTCACGCGCTTGGCAAGGAGAGACTTGAGTAACACGGCAGCCTTCTGGCAGCGCCTGAAAATCGCTTATCCGGAAACTATCGTCAAGCTTCCTCAAGTCGAGAAGACACTAGCGAAGAGACTCGCGTGGAGGCAGCATCAGGACGCCTATGAGTGGTTGTCAGACCTGCCGGAAACTTATCGCGATAAATCGATACTGCACTTGATGATTCGAAGTGCACTCGCGGCAGAAAATTGGGACGGAGTGCTATCGACCATACGTCTGATGTCCGAGCAGGAGGCAAATCGCTCGGAGTGGAAATTCTGGCAAGCTCGTGCACTCTATGAAACAGGTGATGAATCAAACGCAAAACAACTGTGGTCTGAAATCGCATCTGAACACAGTTACTATGGATTCTTGTCCGGTGACCGCCTCAACCTTGACTATTCGATTGACGGTCTTGTTGCGCAAGTTGCTTTGAGCAAGGCAGCCGATATCGCCATAGCGATCACCGGTGTTCAACGCATTAGAGAATGGCTTGCTCTTAGCAAACCCTACAACGCAAGACGCGAACTCAATCAACTGAAAGAGACGCAACCGGAAGAATTCTGGCTTCACGCCGCCATTCTGTTTAACGCCTGGAAATGGCATGACGGGGCAATTCAGGCGATCAATCGTTCCGGTCAATATGCAAGTTTTGAGCTTGATATTTCTCATCCCTCGCCGTTTATCGAGACTGTACGGCGCGAGTCAGTTCGCTATGGAGTGCCTGAGCACTGGATCTATGCCATCATGCGCCAGGAAAGCCTTTTCATTCCTGACATCAGTTCAGGTGCAGGAGCGGTAGGGCTGATGCAATTGCTGCCGATAACAGCCCGTCAGACTGCAAAACGCCAAGGACTAAAAAAACCATCAAGAGGCGATTTAACCACAGCATCGGTGAATATCAGACTCGGAGTTGCATATTTCAAGCAATTGCTGGATTCAATGAACGGAAATCCAGTTTTTGCACTTGCAGGCTACAATGCCGGACCGAGAAATTCAAGACTATGGCAGAACTCATCGCGAGTATCAGACCCTGCAATTTGGGTTGAAACGATTCCCTTTACCGAAACCCGAAACTACTTGAAGAAAATACTGTTCAACTTCGTAGTCTACGAAAGCATTCACAGTTCACGTTATGTCAGACTCAGACACTATCTACCAGTACCTGAAACACAGCAAGCCACTTCTACAGAATGATTGTAACCAGAAAATTTGTCGTATCCGGATTTGTTCAAGGCGTATGGTATCGCAGGTTTGCCGCTGACACTGCAAGAAAGCTGGGACTTAGTGGCTGGGTTCGAAATACATGCGACGGCCGAGTCGAACTTGTTGCTTGCGGAAACCCCGAAAAAATCTGTAAGTTGGAAACTGAACTATGGACCGGCTCACCGATGTCCGAAGTGAGCTCAGTAGAAAGCGAATCATCGGAGGAGTCAACTACCGATATTTTCGAAGTCCTGTGATAGCAATAACCACCTCAGACTGGCCAATCAAAATTTTTTAATCCGTCGAGCAATCTGTTCAACCAGATTGTCCAGCGGAAAATTGATGACTTCATCGCTGGCACGATGTTTGTATTCAATCTCGCTATTCGATATTCCACGCTCAGATACGACTAGGCGATGAGGAATTCCAATCAGGTCCATATCTGCAAATTTGACACCTGCTCTTTCATCTCGATCATCCAGCAAAACCTCGATCCCGGCATCTCTCAGGCTGTCATGTATCTGATTAGACACTTTTGCAACGGTTTCAGACTGATGATAGTTTATGGGTACGACGCAGACTGAAAATGGTGCAATAGAATCCGGCCAAATGATTCCCGCATCATCGTGATTCTGCTCAATTGCCGCAGCAACGATACGCGAAACCCCAATTCCATAACAGCCCATCCACATTACGGTATTATCACCATTAGAATCTAGGCAGGTTGCATCAAACGCTTCGCTGTACTTTGTACCAAGTTGAAATACATGTCCGACTTCAATTCCACGGCGCACAGTGAGATGCCTGTCTGGCGCATCGGGACATGGGTCGCCTTCCACTGCCTTGCGCAGATCGGCAAATTCCGGTTCATCAACATCTCGGCCCCAATTGACGCCGATGTAGTGCTGTTCATTGGCATTGGCACCGCAAATGAAGTCCGACATTGCTTGAGTGGAGTAGTCAGCCACAATTTTCATTCGATTGCCTGAGGAGGCAGATGCAAGACCTACAGGGCCAATTGAACCCGCTTCGGAGCCAGTCTCCGCAGCAACCTCACCCAACGACAAAAATTGTAAGGGTTTTGCAATTCCCGGAATTTTTTCTCCTTTGAGTGCGTTCAGTTCATGATCTCCCCTCAATACAATCGCGACTGGTTCCTCTTCGCCCCTAACAAGAAGCGTCTTTAGGGTCCGATCTACAGGTACACCCAGGTATTCACATAACTGGGGAATCGTTTTGACGTCTGGTGTATCGACGATTTGAATTTGCTCCGAGGGATCAGCCCGTTTTCCAGAAATTAGCGGTAACGGAATCAACTCCACGTTGGATGCATAGCCAGCCTCCGCATTGATGCCAATTCCATCTTCGCCGGATTCGGCCAGTACGTGAAATTCGTGAGATACACTTCCACCAATCGCACCGGAGTCCGCTTCAACCGCAACGAAGTCTAGTGCCAGCCTTTGGAATATATTTGTATAAGTATCGTACATGATCTTGTAGGATTCTTCCATGCCCGCACTATTTACATCAAACGAATACGCGTCTTTCATCAGAAATTCGCGGCAACGCATGATACCGAATCGAGGTCTGATTTCATCGCGGAACTTCCACTGCATTTGATAGAAATTGGCAGGCAACTGGCGATAGCTGCGAATCTCGTTGTTGATCAGTGTAGTTATCACTTCTTCATGGGTTGGACCTAAACAAAAATCTCGTTCGTGTCGATCCTTGAATCGTAGCAGTTCGGGCCCGAAAAAATCCCATCGTCCTGATTCTCGCCAGATCTCCGCTGGCTGAACAGTAGGCATGAGCACTTCCTGCGCGCCAGAATCGTTCATTTCCTGTCGCACAATATTTTCAACCTTGTTCAGAACCCGAAGTCCGGAAGGCAGCCAATTGTAGATTCCAGATGCCAGCTGACGAATCATCCCCGCTCTCAGCATGAGCCGATGACTGACGATTTCAACTTCAGTCGGAACCTGTCGAACAGTCGCGAGCATGTAATTTGATGATTTCAAAGGTCTATTCCCTGTCTGCCAATTCGTTACCAGCGCGTTTTATCCCAATTTTGTGGATTCGCCCAGTTTTTTGCATTCAGCCACTGTGGTACTGGTTTATAGAATTTCAAGCTGAACTCATACCACTGCGAATCTTTACTGCCGAAATTCTGTGGCTCCACCATTCGCATGCCTTGTGCAATGGCATCTTTACTGCCAAAAACGTCATCTAAGTTGTCTGTTACAGCCACCCACAACAGTTTCGCATGAATGTCGCGCAGACGAGAAACCAGTTGCTGCGCAGTTTGCTTTTTCAGCTTTTCCAAGGTATCCACTACGATCACAAAATCGAACCGTCCCAACTGCCCAACTGATTTTTCAAGACTTTCGAATGCGACATGAGTAAGTGCTACATTTTCTGCCTGCTTTGAGTACTCCAGCAATTCGGAAGGCAATTCCGGCGCAATGATGAGTAAGGTCTTCGGTAAATCAACACTGAGCCGCTGCAAAGCTGCTTGAACAAGTTGCGAATTCACATTCAAACACGCACAGGGCTCGAAGATTCGTCAGAATCTGTCAATCCACAATCTTGAGACTGGGTTGTGTTTCCTTGCTTCCGGAAATCCGCGCGTAGGCAGAATGATTATGGATGGATTCGAAGTTTTCGGATTCCACAGTGTACGAGACAATTCTCTCGTCTCGTATCAACGCGCTAGCGATATCCCGAACCATATCCTCAACAAATTTTGGATTGTCATAAGCTTGTTCGGTTACGAATTTTTCATCTGGTCTTTTCAGCAATCCGTACAGTTGTGAACTGGCATTCATTTCAGCCAATTCAATCAGTTCCTCGATCCAGACAAACGCTTCAGCAAGCACCGTAATCGTTACATGTGATCGCTGGTTGTGTGCACCATAATCGGAAATCTCCTTGGAGCATGGACAGAGACTGGTGACAGGAACAACAATACGCGTAGAGATACTGACATCGCCATCAATCAAATCACCAAACAGGGTAGCCTCATAGTCTACCAGACTCTTCACCCCTGTCACGGGTGCACTTTTCTCCAAGAAGAAGGGGAAAGTCATCTCAATTCGACTGGTTTCCGAGTTCAGTTTTTCAGCAACCTCTTTCACAATATCCCGGAAAGAATGCACCGAAATCACGTTATCATGGTCATTAAGGACTTCAACGAAACGCGACATGTGAGTTCCTTTGAAATTGTGCGGCAGCCCAACATACATGTTGAAAACCGCAATCGTGTACTGTTCTCCATGACTACGGTCACGTACCTTGACCGGATGCCGAATCGCTCTTATGCCAACCTGGTCTATGGCCAGTCTGCGGGTATCCGCTTTTGATTGAATGTCCGGAATCGAATTTTGTCGATGCTCCATCGGTACCGGCATTATTTTCGGAAAATTCATTTCACTGCTTGCTCCATTGAGTCTAAACCTCTGATTGCCTCAACCTTTTGAACGATCGCGTCGGCATCCATTCCGTATTTGGCAAATACCAATTTAGGTACACCGTGATCGACATGTTCATCCGGAAGGCCGAGGTTCACCGTTCTGGTGAGAATTCCATGTTTGGCTAGAACTTCATTTACTGCTGATCCAGCACCGCCGGCGACGACATGTTCTTCTATTGTAACAATCAGATCATGTGAACTGGTAATTTCAGTGACCAATGCTTCGTCAATTGGCTTTACAAAACGCATGTTCACAACAGTGGCATTCAGCCGTTCACCTGCATCCATAGCCATGGCAAGCATGCTGCCAAATGACAGAATAGCCGTACCTTTGCCGTTTCTTTCAACTGACGCCTTGCCAATTTCAAGTGCAGTCATCTCCTCTTCCTGCTCGACACCGACCCCGGCACCACGCGGATAACGCACTGAGATCGGCCCTACGTGCATATATGCGGTGTACAACATGTTTCGACACTCTCTTTCGTCCGCCGGAGCCATTACAACCATATTCGGAATGCAACGAAGATAGGCATAATCATAAGCACCTGCATGAGTGGCACCGTCGCCACCTACATAACCGGCTCGATCCAGTGCAAATGTCAAATCGAGATTCTGTACGCAGACGTCATGAATCAACTGATCATACGCTCGTTGCAGAAAGGTTGAATAAATTGCCACCACAGGCTTCATACCCTCACACGCGAGCCCGGCTGCAAATGTCACAGAGTGCTGTTCTGCAATGCCTACATCGAAATAACGATCTGGAAATTGCTTCTGAAATTCAACCAAACCTGACCCTTCCCGCATAGCCGGAGTGATCCCGATCAATCGATCATCCTTGGCGGCCATGTCACACAACCATTTACTGAACACTTTCGTGTAGGTCACTGCCGTGGACTTCTTCTCCATTTTTCCCGTGTCCGGGTTGAACGGGACGACTCCGTGGTAAACCAGGGGATCCGCCTCTGCAGGGTCGAAGCCTTTGCCTTTCTGAGTAATAATATGAAGAAACCTCGGGCCTTTGATCTTCTTCATGTTTTTGATTGTACGGATCAAAGCAGGGAGATTATGCCCATCAATAGGGCCGATGTAGTAGAACCCGAGTTCTTCAAACAGGGTACTGGGGAGAAAGACTCCTTTCGCATGTGACTCGACTCTGTTGGTCAACTCCTGTACTGGCGGAAGCGTGCCCAGCACTGCCTTGCTACCTTCCCGAACCGTCATAAACGCACGACCCGACAGTATACGCGCGAGATAGTTCGACACCGCACCAACATTCGGTGAAATCGACATTTCATTGTCATTCAGGATAACCAGCAAATTGGTGTTCGATGCACCCGCGTTGTTCAAGGCTTCATAAGCGAGCCCCGCGGTCATGGCCCCATCGCCGATTACCGCTACTACCTGCCTCGACTCTCCTTTTGCTTCTGTACCAACTGCCATTCCATAGGCTGCGGAAATGGAAGTACTGGAGTGTCCAGCACCGAAACAATCATAGATACTCTCTTCTCGCTTTAGAAAACCACTAATTCCATCCTGTTTGCGTATCGTGTGCATCAGTTCCCGCCGACCGGTTATGATCTTGTGAGGATATGCCTGATGTCCGATATCCCACACGATTCGGTCTTCCGGAGTATCGTAAAGGTAGTGAAGTGCAATCGTCAATTCAACCGCACCAAGTCCGGGGGCAAGATGACCACCGGTTTTTGATGTAACATCAATTAGAAATTCGCGAATTTGATCTACAAGTTTCGGTAACTTGCGTTCAGGCAGTTTTCTCAGATCGGCTGGAGAATCAATTTTGTTAAGCAAATCATACCGGTCTACATTTATCCCTTTACTTGCAACGGATGTAGAATCACTTTTGCTACTCATAGCTCCTCCCAATTGATCAGAAACTCCGGTCTACGACAAATCTAGCGATTTTTTCAAGATTCGTAGTATCCCGGTTCACCCGTTGAACCGCCCTAATGGCCTGATCTCGCATACTGGCGGCTTTTTCTTGAAGATTCTCCTCTTGGTGTTCTTCATCAAGATAATCATCAGTAAACTGAAATGCAAGACCGATGGATTCTCCATATTCGCTCAAGGCTTTATAATCTCGCTCATTGAGCTGGTCACTCATTAACGCACCAAGTCTCACAGAAGCTTGAATTAATTTCGCGGTTTTAAGACGATGTACCGTGGTCAAATCAATGGTAGTCATATCCGAATCCAGGAGATCAATATCCATAACTTGCCCACCAACCATTCCTCTGGAGCCTGCCGCATTCGCTAAATTTTGCACCAATTTGCCCGCTTGTGTCGTAAAGTTTACCAAATTCGAGTCATTCGCGAGTATCTCAAATGCCAATGTCTGTAGCGCATCTCCAACAAGAACAGCCGTCGACTCACCATAGGCAATATGACAAGAAGGTACGCCACGACGAAAATCGTCATCATCCATGCACGGTAAGTCATCATGAACAAGCGAATAAGCATGCATACACTCAACTGCTGCTGCAGGCGCCATCAGCAGTTTTGTGTCAACACCAAGCATCTCCCCAGTCATGATCACAAGTACGGCACGGAATCTCTTGCCGCCATTCAGGGTGGAATAGCGCATCGCTTGGTGCAACTTCTGTGGAGGTTCATCCGCTGAAGGAAGCCACGCCTCCAGTGCCGCTTCGACCGCTTGCTGACAGCGATTCCAATCCTGATCAAAACTCATCAGCAGCACTATTCTGAATCGAATGATTGGACTTTTTCCAATCCGCCCTGCTGAGTCAAAATTTCTACTCGTTGCTCGGCTTCTTCCAAGAATTTTCGGCACTCGCGCACAATCTTGATACCTTTTTCAAATTCTTCAAGCGACAGTTCCAGAGATTGCTCACCGCTTTCCATTCGCTTTACTATCGCTTCAAGTTCCTTCAGCGCTTGCTCGAAGGACAGTTTTATATCCTGCTCGTTACCGTTCAATTCATTCGTTTCGTTTTGCACAATATTGCTTCCACCATCAACTACTTTATAACTCTCCCAGATTATCAGAAACTGATTCTCATGAATTCATCATATACCATTCAGTCAAAATTTGAGCAATTTGCAAATTTAGGATGACTGTTTTTGGTTGGAATTACTGTTATCCCATAGATGTACGAATATTTTACTGTGCCTCAAACCTATCTGTGAATTTTCCAACATCCAATTCAAATTATCATTAAAATAAACAGTTGAAATTAGCTCTATCAGAATTCATTTATCAACACTATCGGGAGACTATTGAATGGAATTGAAAGGCACGAAAACAGAACAAAATCTGAAGGATGCTTTTGCAGGTGAATCGCAGGCGAATCGGCGCTATTTGTACTTCGCTGGAAAGGCGGATGTCGAAGGTTACAACGACGTTTCCGCTGTTTTCCGGTCAACTGCTGAAGGTGAGACTGGACATGCGCACGGACACTTGGAATACCTGGAAGCCGTCGGAGACCCTGCAACTGGACTTCCTATCGGTCATACTGCAGAGAACCTGAAAGCCGCAATTGCAGGTGAGACGCACGAATATACAGATATGTACCCGGGAATGGCTTCCTCCGCACGAGATGAAGGATTCGATGAAATCGCGGACTGGTTTGAAACCTTGGCCAAGGCCGAGCGTTCGCACGCAAATCGTTTCCAAAAAGCTTTGGACAATCTCGACTCCTGAAGTTCCGAATAAAGAATTCGAGTATCAAGCGGAATCGTAGTCATGCGGTTCCGCTTGTTATTTTGACCCCCTACAAGTTTCCAATCCCCTTTAAACAAGGTAATTGAAAATGAGAGAAGGATCTCTCGAAGCTCCGCAGCGACACCCTGTGGAGTGGAACTCTCCTGACTTCCTCAACGAGCAAAATTTGTTCCAGGAACTGGAACGCGTATTTGACATCTGCCACGGATGCCGGCGCTGTTTCAGCCTTTGCAATTCATTTCCAACTCTGTTTGATGCCGTTGATGAGTCAGACACCATGGAAATCGATGGCGTCGACAAAAGCAAATACTGGGATGTAGTCGATAACTGTTACCTATGCGATCTGTGCTTCATGACGAAATGCCCTTACGTTCCGCCCCATGAATGGCAGGTTGACTTTCCACACCTGATGCTACGAGCCAAAATTGTTGGTTATAAGAAAGGAAGACCAACGCTACGGGACAAGGTGCTTTCGTCAACTGACCTCTTGGGTAAAGTTTCCAGCGTTCCGGTCGCTTTTCGTGCAGTCAACAAAGTGAACGGGAACGCACTCGCCCGTCGCGGATTGGAAAGTACCCTAGGCATAAATAAGCAAGCAAATTTGCCGAGATTCTGCAGTTCCTCTGTACATCGAAAATTTTCATTGAGAACATCTCTTGCAAACGAGGCACAGAGCGCTGGGCAAACCAAGGGAAAAATTGCAATATTCGCAACCTGCTATGGAAAATACAACCAACCTGACATGAATGAAGATATTGCAGCTGTTTTCGAGCACAACGGAATTCCGGTTCAGGTCATACAAAATGACAAGTGTTGCGGGATGCCGAAACTTGAGCTTGGCGACATGGAGGGCGTTAAGCGACTCAAGAACAACAATATCCCTATATTGGCGGAACTGGCACGAGATGGATGGGACATCGTGACACCAATTCCATCCTGCACGCTTATGTTCAGACAGGAACTGCCGTTATTGTTCAAGGATGATGAAGACGTCCAGCTGGTTGGAGACTCCATTTTCGATCCTTTTGAATATTTGATGCTGCGTTACAAACACAAATTGCTGAAAACGAACTTCAAGAATTCCTTGGGAAACGTCGTTTACCATGTAGCCTGTCATCAAAGAGTACAAAATATGGGATCGAAAACGAAGGAAGCACTTTCATTGGTACCAGAAACTCACCTTACCGTAGTGGAGAGATGCTCTGGGCATGACGGAACTTATGCAATTAAAAAGGAATTTCACGAATTCTCGAAGAAAATTGTTCGCCCAATTGTTAATCAAGTGAAAAAAGTACAACCCGACCACTTGGCAAGCGACTGTGTTCTGGCAGCCGCTCACATCGCCAACAACGCAGGAATAAAATCATTGAAACCTGAACATCCGATTACCCTTTTGCGTACAGCATACGGAATCTGATTTATGCAACCTCTGAAAAGAAGTGACTTGCTGTCGCTTGAACAATACTCCGAGCAACGCGAAGAATTTCGCAGAAACGTTCTAGAGCACAAAATATTTCGTAGAGTTCACATTGGTCTGAACGCTAGTCTGTATTTCGAGGATCGGCTGACGATTCAGTACCAAGTCCAGGAAATGCTGAGGATCGAGAAAATATTTGAAGTGAGCGAAATTGAAGAAGAACTCGCCACTTATAACCCTCTCATTCCTGACGGCAGCAATTGGAAAGCCACATTCATGGTCGAATTCCCAGATGCCGAAGAACGCCGCGTAGCGCTTGCTCGGCTGGTTGGCATAGAAAATTTGGTCTGGGTGTGCACTAGCAGCGAACCCAAAGTGTGGGCAATAGCAGATGAAGATCTAGAGCGAACTACAGAAGAAAAAACCTCTGCGGTTCACTTTCTCAGATTTGAACTGCCGGCGTCATTCGTCGCATCTGTCAAATTCGGTTCCGAAATTTCTGTTGGAATCGATCACGAATACTACAGGTTCAGCGTGGATAGCCTGCCAGCAGAGGCGAGAAATTCGCTGGTTCGCGATCTTGATTGAAATTTAATTCGTTTACACTGAATGTTGTTTTCGTCAACATACCGCAATTGCCGATTAGAACAATTTTGCGAATTCCGAATTGCTCACGCATCTTGTCGCCCGAATCCGACACGGTGACGGGATCGCTGGTGTCGCCGGCATAGGCTTCAAGTGCAATTGGTCGCCCGGACGCGTCGGCCAGCATACCGTAGACAACAATCATCCGTCCGCGCTTGCCATTTCGGTTGTGACTAAAGGCATGAGCGAACAGGTTTCTCCTTCGTAAAAGCTGCTGGTGACGTCACACAGCATCTGTGCGTCTTCCGACAGGTGACGCTTGGCCGATATCTCGGGATTCGATGTTCGGCTGTCGTTGCAGTAATCAGCCATGGCGCGGTAGAGTTCATCCTCATTGACAGATTCGGGCAGATTCAGTTTTTCCGCTGTGCATTCTGATGAAAGGTACGCCTATTCATCAGAATGCACAGTTAAGTGCGGCACGATGATGAGATCGACACGCAAGGGTGACGAGCAGAATTCGGAATGAAGGCGTATATCGGAACCAACTGCACGGCGGCAAGACGGCGGTGTGGGGGGAATTAAGCCTACGCTGCGCAGAACGGCGTGATTCAACGCCGCAGCACGGTCATAGGCCTTCCTTTCGTATTCGGGTTGCGGATCTATACCGGAACCGCTACGGCAGTCGCCGGTGTCGCCACAGATGTTGGTTCCCAAGATTTAGGTTTTGCGAATGATGTCCATCAGTGCGGATTCTCTGTGTCCTACCCCGGGTTTGGGTAGGACATAGACGCCGTTAGATGCACCCCTCCAATCGAAGCGTTGCAACGCGGTCGGTGAACGAACTCACGAGCTTTCCATTCTCCACAGTAACAGAACTGTAAGCCGCGACAGAACTGTTGCTGTGGACGCGATATGATCTGCTTTCTCCAGGCACTAATACGTCCGGGGCAGAAGCCGTTTCACCCTCCAGTGCGACACGACATTCCTTGGTGGTGGAGTTGAAAAGGGCGATATCAAGATTGCCGATGTTGAGTGCCGTATACGTCTTTCCATCGGTGTCGGTGCTTGTCACGCTACCGGTCAGTTCTGCTGTGCTATACAGCAAGTCACTTAACTCATCGCCTTCGACGAACAGGTTCAGATGAACCTCTCCACCACTTCGCTGGGATATCAGGTAAAAAAGACTTGGGTGATGGCTGCCAGTAAAGTCCAGTGGCACCTTAGCTTCAATGACCGCGACGACATACGTGGTCTCGGAAATATGTTCACCATCAACTGTGCGCGTCGATAGGCCGTTGCTAGTCGTCTGAGAATCTCTGTCGAGAAATTCTTCCACTCTTTCGAGTCCATCCGCATCAGTTATCGTCTTGACCGACTTGACGGCGCAAAATTTCAAATTGGCGTCATTAAAGTAACGTTCCACGACCGCTGCAGCCTCCGGACCGTGACACGTGATTTCGGAACTCATTGGCATGATGATGTCAGCATTGATCAGAATTTGATTGTCGCTCGTACCAACCAATTCCGCCACGTCAATCTTGAATATGCCATCGATCTTGCAACCGGAAATTAGCACACTACAACAGCAAATTAGCAACATCGAAAGAGCGCGGTTCATAACAGAGTCTCCATTCTGTAGGGGGAGGTAAATTACCAATTCTAATTATGAGATTGAGATTAAGTAATTCACATCATTTGACGTTGTTGGATGAAAATAACATTCAATAAAAACAACAACTTGTTAAATTCCGACGCTATGCCCATAATTGGAATTGCTGGAATTAGTATAGCCTAAATACGCGATAGAGAAAATTCATGGTCGAATTCCCAGAGATCGAAAAACGCCGCGTAGCGCTTGCCCGGCTGGTTGGCATTGAAAATTGGGTCTGGATGTGCACTAGCGGCGAACCCAAGGTGTGGGCAATTGCAGATGAAGATCTAGAGAGAACAACAGAAGAAAAAACCTCTGCAGTTCACTTTCTCAGATTTGAACTGCCAGCATCATTTGTCGCGTCTGTCAAATCCGGTGCCGAAATTTCTGTTGGAATTGATCACGAACATTACAGGTTCAGCGTGGATAGCCTGCCGGCAGGGGCGAGGGATTCGCTGGTTCGTGATCTTGATTGAAATTTAATTCGTTTACACTGAATGTTGATGCGAGATTTGTCACTAGTGTCATGTTAACTATGTAATGTTGTATCAATTCGAATCGATTTTCGTTGTTGCCAGATTGAACAACGAGGATGTACAAATGAACAAACGTTACGTGGCAGCACGACAGAAATCGGAACGCAATCCGCATGGAGAGATTGTGCGGAACGGTTCGCATTCATCACAGAAAGCGCTTGATGCGTTGATTTAACTGAACAGTGGCGAAGGTGAAATCAATGAACGGGCAAGGATTGGTGAAACCATAGCCGGTGTGCTGCAGATTCGCCGCGCAAGGTGGGTCGGGTGAAATAGCGCTCGGCGGTCAGCAGGGCAAGCAGTGTTTTTACGAGCGCAAGGCGGACGGTGAAATTGAAGCCCTCATGGTTGCGCTCAGCGGCAGTGCGCATTCACAATGGGCGTTGTGGCGGTTGGTGCAGCGTGCGGTTGAGTGCGACTATATCAACAAGATTTCTTGCGAGACGGTGCGGGCGGGACTGAAAATAACGAAAGCCAGCCTTGGCAGTGCATTGAGAGGGTGATGCCTGCACCCGGCAGTCAAATCCTCACAACACCCTCAAAAGGCGAAGCTCTCCGAATCAATCACTGCGATCAGTTTCCAAATTCATATCGGGAATTATTTTGTCTCTAGCCAATAGACTTCAGGAACTGTTTGAAGTCTATTGGACATGGTTGGACCCGGGCAGCGGTATGAAAGTACGGGCACAAAAAAAACTCATCACGAGCAATTTCGAGTTTTCGCTTGACTTTTCATGTGATTGGGCTAAGTTAGCCTGAAAAGTCGCAACCTCGACCCGCACGGCCTGTGCGGTCGATGAGTTCAGATCAGGATCAAGTCGTTCGAATTGCAAAGCGGTTCGAGACACTTGATCAACCTATGCAACGTACACCCGGAGTGGTAACCATGGCCAAACAAAAACCTCAATCACCCCCAGACCTTTCTATCGAACCGACTCACGACAATCTATTCAAGTTCACCTATCATCGTGAGGACGGGGTGGACGACTTGAGCCGGGAACTGTTCAAAATCGCATTTGACGAAGCCACCAACAACGAGTTCAACTGGCCGACCCTGGATATGGATTCCAGTTCTCTGATCGATCAAACCGGACGCGAGAGGTTCGCCGACTTGATCTTTTCGGTCCACACCAAGGAGGACAACTCCGCGACCAAGTTCATTTTTCTGCTGGAGCACAAAAGCGCCTCGGATTCCAACGCGCTGATGCAACTGCTGGGCTATCAGACGTCGCTGTATTTACGAGAAGGCAAACAATGCCGGGTGCTGCCGATGATCATCTACAACGGTAAAAAGTCCCATTGGTCGGCACCCTTGGAGTTCCAACAGAGCTTGCAGCCGGTATCCGATCATCTGCAACGTGAATGGGGCGGGTATTTTTTGAATTTCAGGTGCAAGATGGTGAATTTGCATGAGGTCATTGCACAAGGACTCGCCACCGGCATGGATTCTGAGGTGGTGCTTTACGCGCTGTCGAAGGTGTGGGATGCCGATGAGGGAACGTTCGAAAAGGTGTTTCGACTGGCAGCAGGCTTGAGCGATGAAAAACGGAATCGGCTGCTGCCAATGGTGGTAAACTATTTGCAGTCTCACTTGACACCCAGCAAGCGCATCAGCTACGAAACCATAGCTCAAATTGAAGAGCAAACACTACCGAAGAGGAAACGATCAATGTTATCTTTTTTTGATGAAATTAAAAATGAGGGCATAGAACAGGGTTTGGAACAAGGCATGGAACAGGGTTTGGAACAAGGCATGGAACAGGGTTTGGAACAAGGCATGGAACAGGGTTTGGAACAAGGGCTGAAAAAAGGCGTGAAAGAGGGCGAGAAAAAAGCTTTGGAAAAAATCGCCGAAAATTTGATTCGCGATGGGATGGAAATCCGTAAGATTTGTCAATATACCGGAATGAGTCACAAACAAGTCGAGCAGATTCAGAACAATCTACAGCGACATTGAATAAGAATTCCGGTCCAGACCGTATCTCTCGCCGGCTGAGGATTCGCAATCGAATCGATTGAGTAACCAGTACTTGGTGGCGGTGCTCACTTCTGGCCAACTGCGTCTCAATGATCCGGCAACGGCCGATGCGAGAGTCGGAAGAATTCCCATGATAGCGACGTCAAACTGCTTCGCCTCGTGCAACTCTAAACAGCGCACCTGAACTTCACTTGAATTTTTGCGGAGGTTGAGATTCGAGACATGGCCCGGTTGTGCCGGAATCGGAGAATGATGCAACGGATACCATGAGTCGGGAAGTTGCTGCGTGGCAGTCGCAAAGAGACGGATTGGAGGCAAAGTTGGCTGGCAATTCACATCCGATGATGCGCGTATCAAACTGAAATGTCTTGATCCGACACTTGACGAATGACAAGACACTAGTTGTACAAATCTTTACTAAAAATGTGCCTTGAACAATATGAGAACTTTTCTAGCATCTACACCTAATATTCTGCTGGATTCGTAGCATTGGAAAACAGCGCTCCAACACCGCCATGGGTGCGTCAACTGGTTTTTTGAGCGTTTGATGGTCGACTAGCCGCCTGATCCATCCGTTTGCGTCACGTTTTCTCGAATCGCCTCCTGCTAAACAGGTAGCGGATGGTGGACCGAATCGGTCCCAGTTGCAAATAAAACTCGTGGTTGGCTATGAAGCGGATAATTCCTGCCGCTCGGCAAAAAATCGGCAAAGTTCGGTGTCCGGCACCTGGCCTTCGGAATAGGTAAAAGTGCCATGGACACGTATCTCCTCGGCCGCCCGACGGATAACGCCAAAGGTGGTCCGAGCGAGCGACCCGCCGATACTCACCCGCTTTACCCCCAAGTACTCGAGTTGCTTAACACTCATTGGATTACCAACAAGACCCATGACCACGTTGATTGGCCCGGCGACTTCCTTCACCAGCCTACCGATGGTCTCAGCGTCTTTGATACCGGGCACAAAGAGACAGTCCGCGCCCGCTTCTCGATAGAGGTTTACCCTTGCTACCGATTCCTCGAACGGGTTTTGGTGTCCCATGAGATAACACTCGGATCTTGCGGTCAAGGTAAAAGGAAATGGCAGGGAAGCGGCGACCGCGGCCGCCGCTTCGATTCTCTCGACTGACAGCACTCGATCATAGAGATCACCAGTGCCATAGGCAGTGGCATAATCTTCGATACTAGCCCCGACTGCGCCTGTGTCTGCCACCTGGCGGATCGTCTCGGCCACCTCTTCTGGTGTATGTCCGTAACCGTTTTCCGCATCCACACTTACCGGTATCCGAATCGCACCGACAATTCGACCAGTTTCCTCCATCGCCGCTTCCCGGGTGAGCAATCCTTCATAATCGGGGAGCCCCAGACAGAAGGAGATACCTGCGCTGGTGGTACCGACTGCGGGAAAACCCGCTGCTGTCAGCATGCAAGCGCTACCAGCGTTCCACGCATTTGGCATCACAAAAATGCCGTCTGCCGAATGCAGCTCTTTGAACACCTTTCCTTTTATTGTCTGCGCTTCACTCATGATCTGATTCCCGCGTGTAGGAAAGCCAGCCAAAGCGCAAGTTTCGCCAGTCAAACAGATGAAATTCCGTCTTGTCGAAAAGCAGGCGCAAAAGGTCCATGCAGACTGGTTTGCGGAAACAGATACCTAGTGTCTGCCAGAAAACGTTTAACACATTGATAATAATGATTAATCATGTCATTCTATAAAGTGAAGATTTTGCTGGTTTGTGGTATTTGGCAACGAAATTCGCCTTTGAACCCGTTAATCCGCCAAAACCGAAATTTCTTCGTTTGAAAATATCGGATGATTGTTCTTTATTATCAATGTGATGTAGAGTTTTCTGACGAACACTACCTAGAAAAAATTCATGAGAGTTGATGATTGGTTGTTTTTTTATTTTGGTGGACATCTGTTCAATTCTCCGCAAAATTATTCTAATAGTTGAATGATGGAAATTGATGCATGACTAAATTCAGACTTCCTGACCTCTATTTCCAATCCGATTTGCTTCAAGTTCACGCATGTTGATAATCTTACTTTCTTTTTTGTGAGAACCGAATGACATTCTCAGTGAATTTCTTTGCAATGCTGGCTAATTTGAAATGTCACTTTATTCAGTTCCCAGGACTGCTGACATGCCCTATTGCGTCTCCAACAGTTCGATTCGAAAGCCATCTGCGAAGGGTTTCGCAGTACCGACCTCGCACTTTTCAACGAAAGCCGCCCGACAAACCGTTAGAATGAGACATATTTAATTGGTCGAGGTCAGGAAGTCTGAAATTAGAATGAATTCAAATATCAGAGAAAATTACCCTGCGTGGATGGGGACCCACTGAACATGCATCGCTCAATCGCGGGTCAGGTGATCAGACTAAACTCCGAATTGAAACCTGATTTCCACGAATTCAGCCGGTTGCCTAATCTGCCACTCAGAATATGCACTAAGGCGTGTCATTTTATCAGTAAACCAGTAACGATTAGTGCCAACACGGATGCTACACAACTTTTTCAGTAATCCTAAAATCGAAAGCGGAATTGGAGATTTATATGGTTCAAAATTGTCGTTCTTTCCGTCATTATTCCTGCTCTGTCTATGTGTTCATACAGGGGCGGGGGCAACTCCCGGAATGAACTTGTCTGTCAGAAACCTTCCATTGTGATGTGCGCTACGCAATAATTCGAAGAATTTATCCACTTTTTGCACGAAACACAGCAAGATTCCGGCCACAGAATTCATTGTTTCTATTTGCAGAAAGAATAAAAATTATACTAGCCACTGTAATTTCTTCAAGTGGTGAGTGTTGTCGCTATTCAGACGAACCTTATATGAATTACCAACTACCATAAGCACAAACTACCCTCGCTCATACTACAGCGATGCAACGAAAAACTATGTACCATCATGATCAAACTTTGACTAAAGGTCATTAAGAAATTGCGCGTCGTACAATGGCCATGTTTGTACGCGTTGACTTCCTTTTTTACCTTGCTTTCCAGCCAGTATCACAGCGTGTGAGGGATCGTATCGTTCCATATAAGAACGCAGACTTCGAGCCCGAGTGCGCGAGCCACTCTTTACTTCTACAGGAATAATTGTGCCGTCGCGACATTGATGAATGAATTCAATTTCAGCTCTTGCCTTCTGCCAGGAATAAGTCGGGTAATTCGAATGCATTGAGAGTTCAATCTGCACGAAGTTCTCCGCGATGTAGCCCTTGTATTGATAATTCTGCGATGTCTGAGAACGATAGGGAATTTCAAGCATGTGGCAGAGCAACCCAATATCAAAAAGATACAACTTGAAAATATTAGTTCGAATCTGAGATTGGAGCGGAACTGTTGGGCTGCCTTCAATGGGATAACACTTGCGAACTAATTTGGCTTTTTCCAGCCATTCAATAGGACCTCGAAGGTCTCGATATCGTTGCTTTTGCTCCACAACCCCTTTAAACTTGAACCGCTGAACAGAATTATCCTGGCAGACAGCTAACTGTCGCGGTACCGATGTAAACACTGAATCAATATGCAGTGCATGGAGCTTGCCTGCATACTTTCCGAAGTCCTGACGATAGCCCATAATGATTTCACGATGAATTCGCGTTACATTACTCACCCGTTCCGATAGATTGTCTTGATCATTAAACCAGTGCATTATGGCTTCCGGCATGCCTCCCACGAAGTAATAATCAAGCAGTGTCAACCATAGTCGGTCGAAAACTACTTTGCTGTCACGGCGTTCCCTAAACGATTCCAAGAGTTTTGCATTTTGCTTGGCCATCAGAAATTCTTCAAAACAAAGAGGAAATAATTCCAAGTGATGAACGGACCCGACAGGAAAGGATTCCAACAATCCAATGTTTGAGCCTGACGCACAAACAAATGCATAGGGAAAATCCTCCGAAAAATACTTCAGCGAATCGACAGCTTTCTGGCAATCCCCAACTTCATCGAAGAAAATCAGGTCCTGGTTTAGATTGATACTGATATTGAAGCGTAATTCGATATTCTCAATGATTGTTTGAGGAATTAGAGTGTCGGCAAAGAGATCTGCCAAAGTCGGATCCAACCGAAAATCAAGCCGATGTACCTGTTTAAATTCCTTCTCACCGAATAATTTAGTAACCAAATAGGTTTTACCCACCTGCCGGGCTCCATCCAACAAAAGAGGTTTACGATGGCGCTGGTTTTTCCATTTGTGAAGATCGTTGGTTCTTAGCCGTCGTAACATCAGACTTCCTGACCTCGACCAATTAAATATGTCATCATTCTAAAGGTTTGTTGGGCGGGTTTCATTGAAAAGTGCGAGGCAGGTGCTGGGAAATCCTTCGCAGATGGCTTTCGAATCGAGTTGTTGGAGGCGCAATAGGGCATGTCGGCAATCCTGCGAACTGAATAAGGTGACATATTAAATTAGCCGGCATTGCAAAGAAATTCACTGAGAATATCATTCGGTGTTCATAAAAAAATATAAGTATTATCAACATGCGTGAACTTGAAGCAAATCGGATTGGAAATAGAGGTCAGGAAGTCTGAACATAGTGATTTCAGATTAAACGGTAGTTGGATAGTCATTTCAGTTTATGCACAAATAAGTATTCTACACTTTTATGCGCATAAAAGTGTAGTTGTATGACATTTATATGCGCATAAAAGTGCAACTGAATGAAATTTATCGTGTTCAATATTAAATTGCCAGTGCAAAATTTAGTCCAGAGTTACCGTGTGAAATACCACAAACACAGTTTGACCAGATTGAATATGGATGGATTTATTAGTTGTGCAATTAGTAGTTCGACGGGAGGTTTTCTATTTTGTGCAAAATCAACCGAGTAATTTACGTGCTATCACGTAAATTACTGGAGAGTGCAAATTAAGCCCAGTGGACGAAACCCGGAAGACCGGTTCCCTTCGTTCGGGCTTGGTAGTTCATCCCCACATAAATCTTTATAGAGAAGACATAACTTGTGGGCGCCGGCTTATACAATGGCCCGTCCCGCCGTGTTGACGGGAAGAGTAAGCAGCTTATCGTCAACAACCCCCTCCTTATTCGCCTGAAACTTCATTCTTTCGCCACCATTAAGAAAGAGAAAGCGACGCCTTCAAATCCTCATGTTCGAAGGCCGAGGCCATGCGATCAATCTCGGCTTTTGTCAAACCCAGTTGCGCGGACTCTTCGCGCCACGTTGCCACGGCCTGCCCGACTTCGGCTGCGATCACGTACGCCATTTCTTCATCCAGTTCAAAATATCCCACCACACTCATCGCCAGATCCAGAGAAGCCGAACCATCATCGAGTGCAACGGCCGTTGTCAGAACGCGTGGTTTGATATCCGTGGGTACCGGATTCAGATCATAGGCCGGAAACCGTCTGGGCCGGTATAGAGGAAAGCGTGATTACGCAAGTGGTCATCCGTGTTGGAAATCAGAATATTGAAGACGATACGGCGCCACAGCTCATGCATATCCTGTTTCGAGTTGGAACCATACCGGCGAAGTGCATCGACAAATTCCAGGTAACTGCGTGACTCGTTGTCGCTACCCCGAGCATACTCATGGCTGAAAGAAACGGAATTCGCTGACCTTGTACCCGGTCGAACCGGCGCAGCAGCAGCACCGGCTTGCTCAGTACATGTTCAATTCGCCAGACGGACACTTGGATACCGGCCTTTGCCGCAGGGTGCGATTAAAAGTGATGCGCCGGGACAAAATATTGAAGTGATTGAGTTGTTGTAAGAGGTGCTTTACTAGCATGAATAAATGTGATTCGTTTGTTTAAGGCTTTGAAATATATGGAAAAATGAAAAATAGGATGGCCGTTAGGAAAATCTTCCTCGAAAAACCGCATGAAAATTATTTCAGCGGCGCATCACTTCCAATCGCACCCTTTGCCGCAAGTCGAAGCGCAACCGCTTCCCACAGAACCGTATAGATCTCGTCATCCTTGTGTGGAAACTTGGCGATGGCGAGATGACCGTCCCGGTCGCGAACAGAAGCCTTGGGACGCGCACCACCCAATGATGAGCCGGGGGCCAGCAACAGGCGCAGATCCTCGGCGCTATCCATGTCACCAACGACATTCTCCGCTGCCGACAGCAATTGCGGCAGATCGATCACGGGTGGTATGCGAGCGGCTTCATATTCGGCAAGAAACCGTCCACCCTCCTGCCTGGCAAAGCGAAGAGCGCCTTGTCGGGCTTCATCATCAACCATGAGCAGATAGTCGATTTCCATCAGGGTGCGCGGCGTCTTGCCCGCGCGTTCAGCCAGGCGCCGTTCAGCCCGGCGCATCAGATTCCGCCCCCAGCGGTCGGGGCGGAGTCGCCGATGGTACCGAACAGGGGTTTACCTGAAGGTGTGTGAAAGGGCCCCGGGCCAAGCGTCAGAGCCGGTTCCAGCGAGAAACGATCTACATTCTCAATCCAGCTTGGATGATATTCGAACGTGGCACTTTGCCTACCTTTGCGCACGTGCGCCCATAGTCGCCCGGTCAGATACGGCGTACCGGCAATATCCACATAGACATACACTTCTGTTTCCATCACGATTTACTCTTCTGTCCAGACTGGGACAACATGCGCCCGGATTTATTCTGGCGCGGCTTGCGGATACGTTGCGGCAAACGCTTCTCTTCAAGCCCAAGCCCCACCATATCCGTTTTGACGTCCACTAGGTCACCCAACCGCTCCGCCATGCCCAACACAAAGAGCACATTGGCGTAGTTACCCAACGAAACGCCGGGATCGCCCTTTTCTATCTTGTTCAGGGTTGTTCGGCTGATAGAGGCCCGTTCGGCCATGACAGCCGTTGGAATACGTCGCCTGAGCCGGGCATCACGGATATCCTGTCCAAGCTTACGCACCGCCCGCCTCACCGGAATCGGCAGCATCAAGTCCAGCTGGGTTTTACTCATTTGTCGTCCACATTTATGGTCACTAACATGTATAGTGTGAATAATATTGGACATTATATCAATAATTCTACGGCAATCTTAAATTAATGATTATTGAACTAAGCTGCGTTCCGCAGCTTAGTTCAATTGACTATATGACCAAACAAGTAAAATTCCTTGTTGTCATTGTTCATTCGCGACGTTGGCCCTCATCATGTCGAGTCGATAACGCCTATTAAACATAGCTATTTTTGATTTGTGGTGTATGGTACCTTTAGATTAGAAATTCCTATCCCGACTTTCACTTCAAGAGTTTTATTTCTCCGCCAGTCTTCGGCAATCACTTCTAATTCCTGATTTCGTTGACACCATGTCAATGGAACAGCAAAACCTGTGCTAATTGATTGAATACCGGAAATGCGCACACAAGGCTCGATAATCGAGCAAGGACTTAAACAATGAAACTATATGTAGGTAATTTACCGTACTCAGCCACCCAGCAAACTCTGCAGGATACTTTTAGCAAGTGCGGCACAGTTGAATCCATAAATGTGATCTCAGATCGCAATACAGGTCAGAGCAAGGGTTTTGCTTTTGTCGAGATGTCGAGCAAAGCAGAGGCGCAGAAAGCGATCCAAGAATTTAATGGTTCCAGCCTCGACGGCCGCGAAATCAAAGTCAATGAAGCGAAGCCCCAAGAAAAGAGATCCGGTGGTGGTGGGAAACGCTGGTAAGCATTTCCCACATAGTTGCAACGATCCAATGGCATCATTCGCTACCCAGCTTCAAGCTGGAAGGTTTGATTTACTGCACGTGAATCTGCATGACCAATAAATCCTAAGCAATACGAAGTCCATACGAGATCGTATCGGTCTGACGATCAAAGCCTCCGTTTGGTGCGGAAGGTTCCGACTGGCATCGCTATGAGATCACGCGAGGCACCAGCACTATTCACGGTTATCGACAAGGGAATCTCGAGACAGTAATGACGGCAGTGAAGGAAAATGTCGTTCAATTGAACGAACGGCAATATGGTAAACGCGGCCGCGACGGTTTGGTCCCAACGCCGAAGAAGAAGCCTACAACTGACGATTCACTCCCAGCTTCGCCGGCTAAGTGACTGTGAATGACCGCTTACGGCCATAAGCGGTCATTCAAGTAAGGAAGTTACTAAGCAAGGCCTGGGAGTAGTCCTTTTATCCCTTCGGCAATCATTCCCACTCAATCGTTGCAGGCGGTTTGCTTGAGATGTCATAAGTGACCCTGCTGATTCCGACGACTTCGTTGACGATGCGGCTGGAAATTACCTCCAGAATCTCGTACGGAATTCGCATGCAGTTGGCAGTCATAAAATCCAGAGTCTGCACCGCTCGAAGACTCACAACGTATTCGTAAGCACGATTATCTCCAACCACTCCTACGGATTTGATCGGTAAAAATACTGCAAATGCCTGGCTGGCTTTGTAGTAGAGATTGTTTCTCGTCAGTTCTTCGATAAATATGGCATCCGCCAATCGGAGCATATCTGCATAACTCTTCTTCACCTCACCAAGTATGCGCACTCCCAGACCCGGGCCGGGAAACGGATGGCGATAGACGATTTCATCAGCGAGGCCGAGTTCGGAACCGATCACTCTGACTTCATCCTTGAAAAGGTCTCGCAAGGGCTCAAGCAACTTCAAATTCAGCGTGTCTGGCAACCCACCAACATTGTGATGACTTTTAATGACTTTCGCTTTGTTCGTCTTTGATCCCGCAGATTCAATTACATCTGGATAGATCGTGCCCTGTGCTAGCCACTTAACATCCGTTAACTCTTCAGCCTGCTCTTGAAAAATTTCAATGAATACCCGCCCGATAATTTTGCGTTTTGTTTCCGGATCTGTGACTCCTGACAATTCCCTCAAGAACCTATCTGCTGCGTCAACGAAAATTACGTTTACCCCAATTTTTTTTGTGATAGCTTCCTGAACCATTTGTGCCTCGTTCAAACGCAATAATCCGTTATCAACGAATATGCAAATCAACTGGTCACCAATCGCTTCATGGAGAATGGCTGCACAAACAGAAGAATCGACACCGCCCGACAACGCGAGGATCACTTTATCGCTGCCGACTTGTTGTCGAATTGAATCAATCTGATGTTTAATGAAGAATCCCGACTGCCAAGTCGCAGCACACTGACAAACTCGAAACAGAAATCGTTCCAGTATCTGTTTGCCGTAGTTTGTGTGTGTGACTTCAGGATGAAACTGAAGCCCGTATAATTTTCGAGTGCGATCACCAATCGCAGCATACGGCGAAGCAGCCGATTCTGCAATTGTCGAGAAGCCTTCCGGCAACTTAATAACGCGGTCGCCATGGCTCATCCACACATTTATGGAAATCGAATCGCCGGTTTCGGATTCTGCGACCAGCCCAGACAGCAAGTCAGACTCACCAATTACTTTCAGCTCGGTGTGTCCATATTCATGAACCAGCGAATTCTCCACCTTACCACCAAGTTGAGCAGCCATGGTTTGCATTCCATAACAGATCCCCAGCACCGGAACACCCATCTCCAGAACTTCCGATGCCACTCTCGCAGTGAATTCTTCTGTTACGGTGGCTGGACCACCGGACAGAATCACCGCGGACGGATGAAAGTCATAGATTTCTTGTACAGAAGCATCGTATGGAAAGATCTCGCTATACACTCCGCATTCACGGACTCTGCGAGCAATCAACTGAGTGTATTGCGAACCAAAATCCAGTACTAAAATGCGATCTTTGGGCAGTTCAAGCCGATAGTCTTCCGCCACAAATGCCCTACTTGCGTTGATAATTCGGAGATTCTTTGACAATCTCTACATCGTGAACATGGCTCTCGCGTGCACCTGCATTGGAAATTTGCACGAAGCGTCCCTGTTTGCGCAACTCATCCAAATCCGCACATCCTGTGTATCCCATGCTTGAGCGCAGCCCGCCCACTAACTGGTGCACGATGTGCTGCACTGCACCTCTGTACGGAACTCGTGCTTCTATACCTTCGGGCACCAACTTGATCCGATCACTTTCCGATTCCTGGAAATATCGATCTTTCGATCCGCCTTCCAACGCTCCAATGGAACCCATTCCACGGTAAGACTTATATGTTCTGCCCTCGTATACCTCGATATCTCCCGGTGCCTCATCTGTGCCACCCAGCAGGCTTCCAATCATGATAGAATGAGCGCCGGCCGCAACTGCTTTTGCCAAATCGCCTGAAAATCGAACTCCGCCATCTGAAATAACAGGAACTGATTCGTTTCTCAATGCTCTTGCAACGTCAAGAATCGCAGAAATCTGAGGCACCCCCACTCCTGCAACTACTCTTGTCGTACAAATTGAACCCGGACCGATGCCAACCTTGACTGCATCAGCACCATGTTCAACCAAATCCAGCGCAGCACGACCGGTTGCAACATTACCAGCGATCACATCCATTTCAGGATACTGCTTCTTTATCTCCTTGACCTGAGCCAGTACCCGTTCCGCATGTCCGTGTGCAGTATCTACCACAAGGACATCAATATCCTCTTCAATCAGTTTATCGACACGGTTCATGGCATCGCTGCCGGTTCCAATAGCCGCACCAACCATCAGTCTTTCAGCTTTGTCTTTGCACGAATTCGGATAAACTTCCGATTTCAGAATATCTCTAACGGTAATCAACCCCTGTAACCCGAAATCATCATCAACTACCAGAAGTTTTTCTATACGATTTGCGTGAAGCAGATCCAGAATATTCTTCTTCTTTTCGCCTTTCTTGACTGTGACCAAGCGTTCTTTCGGTGTCATCACAGTGACAATCGACTGGTCACTGCGTTCCTGAAATCGCAAATCCCGATTTGTAACAATTCCAGTCAGATGGCCGTTATCCATAACTGGGACACCGGAAATCTTATGCTTTTTCATCAAATCGGAAACTTGTACAATCGACATACTCGCAGTCGCTGTGATAGGATCCGTAACGATGCCGCTTTCGTGCTTCTTCACTTTTCGAACCTCCAATGCCTGCCGTTTGGGAGACAAGTTTCGATGAATAACGCCAAGACCACCCAACTGAGCCAACTTGATTGCCATGCTGGACTCTGTAACGGTATCCATAGCCGCCGAGAGCAGCGGCAAATTCAGAGAAATATTTCTTGTGAGGGAGGTTTTAAGACTGACGTCTTTTGGCAGTACGGAAGAGCGCGCCGGAACCAGCAATACGTCATCAAAAGTGAGTGCTTGTTCGAAGCTTTCCATTTAATAATTATAACGATGTGAATTTCCAGTATTGAAATTTTTTGCGGCATTTCACTGCCAATTAAATGACTGGGGTACTGCCGAAATTTCTGAATTTAAGAATTTTCATAACGAATTTGTATAGTATTCTTGATTCAGCACAACCTGAACTCAGCCACTTTCAAAATCCCAATCACCGTGGACGCAATGGCATGACTGTCACCGAAAAGCAAGAGTCAGTAACCGTTTACACGGTCACTCAATTGAATGCTCAGGCTAAAACACTGCTTGAAAACACTTTTGGGAATATTCAACTTGAAGGCGAAATATCAGGATTTTCAACCGCCCAGTCGGGTCACTCTTATTTCACGCTCAAAGACGCATCATCAGCCATTGACTGCGCAATATTTGGACAAACTGCAAGCAGGATTAGAAACAAACTAAGCAATCCAGGTTCAGCCGATGGATTGCAAGTCGTGTTAGCTGGTCGAGTTTCTTTATACTCGGCCAGGGGAAAATATCAATTCATCGTAAACAACCTTGAGTTGAAGAAGGACAAGGGGGCGTTGCATCTTGCCTATGAAAAACTCAAGAAAGATCTTGAAAATAAAGGGTATTTTGCAGCAGATCGAAAAAAATCTGTACCAAAATACCCAATAGCGGTCGGAATTATCACTTCTCCGTCTGGTGCAGCCGTTCTGGATATCATTCGAGCATTCAAACGTAGAAATCCAAGTATTTCACTGCTGATTTACCCTGTAGCAGTTCAGGGCGATGGGGCTGCTGAAAAGATTGCGGAAGCAATTCAATATGCCAATTCAAAGAAAAAAGTTGATGCACTAATTATCGCAAGAGGCGGTGGGTCAATTGAGGATCTCTGGGCATTTAATGAAAAATTAGTCGCTGATGCAATTTATGACAGCAAAATTCCAATCGTGACGGGAATCGGACACGATTATGATCATTCCATTGCGGATTTTGTTGCTGATGAATATCTCTCGACTCCCACCGCTGCAGCAGAACGACTGAGTACTCCGTCCGTGGATGAAATGTTGACTGAATTACAGAACTTTAGATTAAACCTCGTCGAAATTATCGGGAGAAAACTGAATGACAAGGCACAAAGTATTGATCTGGCAGAAAAAAGTCTTGTTCATCCCAAGCAACGAATCGAAAACCTTCAAGGTGATTTCGAAAACTCACTTATTCGTCTGCAAAGTATAGTTAACATACTCATCGGCCGGAATATCAAACAGATTGATCTGCAGAACCATCAACTGCTGCGGAAATCACCATCGATTAAAATTTCCCTTTATCAGCAACAGTGTTCAAACATGCAAAACTTGCTTGAACTCCAGATGAAGGAATTGTGCGACAAATACAATACCCGTACTGAGTCGCTGAGAGCACGTCTTGAGGGAATTAGCCCAGCCGCAACCCTTGAGCGTGGTTATTCAATCGTGCGAAAAGTGTCAGACAATTCCATCATGCGTCGGGCAGGAACGATCACCGCCGGAGAAAAAGTCACCGCCCAACTCGGAAAAGGTGTTCTCCACTGCGATGTGGAAGCTGTTGAGGAATAGGATGTTTGGTTAGTTTCAGTTACCTTTTTTGTCGAACGGGTTTCTTCCGGAACGAAATACAACTCTTACATCCGCTCCAAACAATTTGAACCGCTCCCTGAGGTAGTTTTCCAAATAACGTCGATAGTGATCCGCAACGGAGTCTACGTTGTTGCCATGTACTACAACGACAGGTGGATTTCGCCCGCCCTGATGTGCATACTTCAGCTTCACCTGCCGACGTTTAGACATCGGCGGAGGCGTCTGTGTTATGGCATCCTGCAGATACCTGTTCAATATCGAGGTTGGCATTTCGATCATCGCAGAACGATAAGCCTTGTCGACTGCCTCAAGCAACTTGGAAATTCCCTGCCGTTTGAGCCCCGACACGAATAGAGCCTCATGATGGGGCGCAAAGGCAAGTTTACGTTGAAGCACCCCCCTCTTTTCAGTTCGATCTCGATTCTTGATTTTGTCGGATTTGTTGATCGCGATAACCACAGGACGTCCGGCACGACGAATTAGTCCTGCTAGTGTTGCATCCTGATCAGCAATCGATTCCGTCCCATCCAGCACAAGCACTGCGACATGTGCTGCTTCGATTGCCTGCAATGTCTTCACTACAGACAGTTTTTCGAGAGATTTCCCGACTCGCGAACGACGGCGAACTCCTGCAGTGTCGATAAATCGAAAACGCTCACCTTTGTACTCCAATGGAACCACTACGCTGTCGCGCGTAGTGCCAGGCACATCGCTGACGATGAGTCGGTTTTCTTTGAAAATCGAATTGATCAAGGTGGATTTGCCTACATTCGGTCTACCGATCACAGCAATTTTCGGCCCTGGATCGAGCCACAGCGGATCATCAATCTGCGGAAGCGATTTTACGAGTGGATCAAATACTTGAGAAACTCCACTTCCGCGACGTGCCGAAATGGGCATTGGGTCGCTAAATCCAAGAGATTGAAATTCAAGACAAGCTAGTTCCGGAACCAACCCCTCGCTTTTGTTTACCGCAATTGATAATGGCAAATCAATCTTGCTCAGTCTTTGCGCAATCTGCTGATCCGCTACGGTCAGTCCCTGAGTGGCATCTACGAGGAACACGATCGCGTCCGAATCCTCTAGAACGGACTCAACCTGGCTGGTTACTAATTGGGAGAGGGTATCGTCATTCTCCCCAATACCACCGGTATCGACTATCAGAAAACTGCGGTCGCCAAACTGGGCGATCCCGTACAAACTGTCCCTGGTTACACCTGGAATGTCGTCAACCAGAGCATCACGACTTCGCGTGAGTCGATTGAACAAGGTTGATTTTCCAACATTTGGACGACCCACAATGCTGATGACGGGTAACATAAGAAATGCCCATTCAAGGAAGATTCTGATTTAGTGCGCTGTTGGCACCCGATGCACGCTGAACTAAATCAAGTGCGAGTCATTCGTCAGATTGTAAAGTGAAAGCCTCAATCTTCCCGGAACTATACGCGACATACAGAGTTGCGTCTTCGACCAAAAATCCGTTGAAAACCACATCTTTGCCCGCTCTTGCTCGGCCAGCCAGTTCTCCAGATTTCGTATCCAGAACGTGAAGATATCCTTCTCCATCACCTACAATCAGATAATCGTCAACCAGAGCAATGTTGCTTACCTTACGATACAGCAAGGCATTCTGTTCCCAGCGAATTGACCCATCACTTCGTCCCAAAGCATAAACCCTGCTATTGGTATCAATTCCATAAACTTGGGAATCATCAACAGCAAGCCGTCTCGCAGTTGATCTGCGTTGTTCCCACAAAAGGTTGCCGCTAGATAAACTGTAGGCAACGACTGCGTTAGGAGAATCCGCTATAAAAAGCTCTTCACCAACGATAACTGGAATCGATTCAGATTCGTTTAAAAGTTCTGGTGAGCGATCAGATGCCAGATAAATCTGCCAAGCTTCCAAACCCGTATCTAAATCTGTGGCTATAATCCGGCCGGTTGCATTTCCGACAACCGCAAGATTGCGGAAACCGGTTGGCTGCGGAGACCCGAAAACGACGAATTCCGGCTGGTCGAATATGGCATCCCAGACTATTTCTCCCGTATTGGAATCGAGTCCAATCAGATTACCATCAATCGTTCGCAATATTACCTTGCCTCGATAGACTAAGGGCTGAGCAAAGACAATTTGGTTGATTTGTTGCTCCCACCTTTGAATTCCGGTTTGAGAATCGAAGGCGATAACAGTACCTGAATCACTCACAACTACCACTACACCGTCGGCTTCTCCGACGCCTGCCGAAATGTTTTCATCCAAACTGGAAAACCACAACAAGCTTGGCTTGTCTTTGCCGACCGCAGAGACAGTCCCTTGGGACGATGCAGAGATGATTCTGTCACTGGACAATGCTGGCAATAGAGTCAGAAACTTACCTTGTTTCGATCCGGACGCTGAACTGCTGCTCTGCCAAGATTGGTTCAGTTGAACAATAGCGCTAGTTGCGGTAAGTGGCGTCGGTGACGGCGCAGCCTTTCTGTCTCTGCCTGCACAGGACACGAGCACAAGACTAATGGCTACTACAATGAGAAGTCGGAGTTTCATCCTTTCTTTACTCCTGAACCAAAGTATCGTTCAACTTTAAATTGAGTATCGTTGCGTACTGGGCCCCGGGGGCCAGTGTATCTAGACTTGCACGATAGGACTCTTGCGCTTCTTTCAACTTTTCCTGTGCACGATATGCATCTCCACGCAATTCGTGGTAATGCGAATCAAAACCCCCCATATTCCCAATGTCTAACAGCTCAAGCGCTTCCTCATACTGCTTTTCAGCAATCATCAACTGTCCGAGACGAATACGTGCAGTATGAACTGTCGATGATTCTGTCGCATCATCAATCGCTTGCAACAGATACCTGCGGGTTTCATCTTCTTCCCCATTTTCATAACTGGCGCGGGCCATCAAAAGCAACGCTTTCCCGGCATAAGCAGTCTTCGGATAATCACTGAGCAGTTCGTCAATCGAGTCTCTTGCGAAGTTATAGTTATTTTCAACGACTGCAACCGACACTTGCTGATACAGAGCTGACGCGGATTCCTGTTGCGTTTGCGTGTATTCGTTCCAGCCGGTCCATCCACCAATGACCGCGATTCCGAGCGTGGTACCGCCGAGTATCGTCCAGCGATACTCTTTCCACCACTCCTTGATTTGTTCTAACCGTTCGTCGTCGGGAGTCATTAGAAATTCTCAAATACCTAGCATTCGTTTCTGTGCAATCAGCCTTCGGTTGCCAACATCTGCTTCACAACTTCGACAACGTTGGCAACAGAAACAACTTTCTGCGGCTCATCGCTTTGCAGATTCTTGATGGTTACCGTGTCGGAAGAGACTTCAGATTCGCCGATTATAATACTAACCCAGGCACTCAGCCGATCAGCACTACGGAGTTGCCGTGCCAGGTTTCCACTGCCGCAGTGAACTGTAGTCGATATTCCAGATGCTCTGAGGGTTTCAGCCACTGAGAATCCTAGCCGCTGAGCTGAGTCTCCCAACGAGCAGACATACGCTTGTGTCGTTCGGTCATTGAGTTCCATGAATCCCTGCTTGACGATTTCAACAAGTCGCTCTATACCCACTGCAAATCCGGTACCCGGCACTTCTTTTCCGCCAAGCGCCTCAACAAGCCCGTCATAACGGCCGCCCGCACAGATTGCATTCTGTGCGCCGAGCCGATCTGTCACCCACTCGAACACGGTTCCTGTGTAGTAGTCCAGTCCCCTCACCAACCGGTGATTCACTGTGTAGTCGATTTCCAGATCATGCAGTCGGGAACACAACTCTGCGAAATGCTGTTCTGACTCCGAACTCAGGTAATCCGTCAGAACAGGCGCTGATTGAATCAGGTCCTGCATTTGAGGATTCTTGCTATCCAGAATTCGAAGGGGGTTTGTGCTCAGCCTTCGTTGACTGTCATCATCGAGACTTTCCTTGTATTTCTCAAAATATGCGACAAGTTCAGAGCGATACTGCTCTCTTGACTGTGGTGTTCCAAGCGAATTGATCTCCAGCCTTGCGTCCTGATCAATTTTCAGAAGTTTCCAAAGGGCATTGCTGACGAGAATGATTTCAGCGTCGATGTCCGGCCCTGTCCAGCCGAAAGCTTCAATTCCAAACTGATGAAATTGTCGATATCGTCCTTTTTGCGGACGTTCATAGCGAAACATTGGTCCCATGTACCACAATCGCGCCTTGGCGTTGTAAAACAATCCATGCTGCACCCCGGCACGAACGCAACTGGCGGTCGCTTCAGGTCGAAGTGTCATGCTTTCGCCATTGTTGTCGAGAAAGGTATACATTTCCTTCTCTACAATATCGGTCGCTTCACCAATAGACCTCTTGAAGAGCTCAGTTTTTTCCAGCAGCGGCAAACGAATCTCACTGTACCCATATAGCGTTGCAATCTGTCGAATTGCCTGTTCTACCTGTTGCCACAGCTCTATGTCTCCTGGCAACAAGTCATTCATTCCACGAACTGACTGAATTCTAGCCGTCATTTCCGTATCCCTTGAACTCGTACTGTCGCAGTTAAACTGCTGGTACAGCGGTGCCGAGTCGGGTTGAACGCTTGGTTCGGTCCTTAAATCTGCCAACCAGTTGACCGCATGCGGCATTCACGTCATCTCCTCTCGTCTTGCGCGTAATCGTCATCACTCCAGCAGCCAGAAGAACATCACGAAATTGGTTAATTGAGTCCTCGGAGGACCTATCATATTCGAGACCATCAACCGGGTTGTATGGGATTAGATTCACCTTGCTCGGTATGCCCGAAAGAATGCGAGCAAGTTGACGGGCGTGCCAGATTGAATCGTTTACGCCATTCAACATGATGTATTCGAATGTAACCCGCCATCGACGATCATAGCCAGCGTATCGACGGCATGCCTCCACCAACTTCCGGATCGGATATTTTCTATTTAACGGAACCAATTCGTTGCGAAGTTCATCGTTGGGTGCATGCAGGGAAACGGCGAGACTTACGGGGCAGTCTTCCAACAGACGCTCAATTCCCGGAATCACTCCTGCCGTGCTTAACGTAACCCTTCTTCGGGAAAAACCATAGCTGCAATCATCCAGCATCAATCGCAGTGCGGGAACAACCTGATTGTAATTGAGAAGCGGCTCGCCCATGCCCATCAGCACGATGTTGGTAATTGGGCGATCCATTTGTTCGGTTCTTAGTGCGTTGCGTGCAAACCAAACTTGGGAGATGATTTCGGCCGTGGTCAGATTTCTGTTAAAGCCTTGACGACCTGTTGCACAGAACGAACAAGTCAATGAACAGCCGACCTGAGAAGAAATGCAAAGAGTGCCTCTTGTTTCTTCCGGGATGAATACAGTTTCCACACAGTTGCCTTCCGCAAGTTCCAGAAGCCACTTGCGCGTGCCGTCCGATGACAGAACTTCACTAGCAACCTTTAGTCCCTCAATTTTCGCCATTTCGTTCAATCGCTTTCGTAGCGGTTTGCTGAGATCCGTCATGGTATCAAACCGGGTTTCACTTCGCTGATGAATCCACTTCAGGATTTGGTCAGCACGATAGGATGGCTCGCCAAACTCTGCCATAAACTCAGTGAGGGCAATCCGTTCGTAACCGATTAAATTGACGGACATATCAGTTGGCACATCAAAACGATCTAAACTCAGACAACGTAAAGCTATCTTGAATGAATCTGGTCAGGAGAAAAGAAAAATTCGATTTCAGTTTTAGCGGTTGCCCGGGAATCGGATCCGTGAACCGAGTTTCTTTCTAGTGATTCGGCTAAATCCGCGCGAATTGTTCCCGGTGCTGCATCGGCCGGATTGGTCGCACCCATAATTGTCCGATTCGCGGAAATCGCCTTCCGCCCCTCCAGTACCTGAACCACAATCGGCCCCGATTGCATGTACTCGACCAAGCTGGAAAAGAATGGCCTCTCCCGATGAACATCGTAAAATCCCTCAGCCTGTTCCTGGGTCAGATGCAGCATTCTACACGCTACAATGGATAGCCCGACAGCTTCGAATCGACGGTTGATTTCGCCGATTAAATCTCTTCTTACAGCATCCGGTTTAATTATGGATAGAGTACGTTCTTTGGTCATAAATATGTAACCTAGGGGGAGTATCGTAGAAAAAATTAAAAAAAAGCAGTCAGCAAGTTTACCAAGGTTACACTCGACATTTTTCCCGTGCTGCATTGACTTGCTACGCTTCAATAGCAAAACTAGTATTTTAGTCGATTCGCAACTGCTGACGGGGAAGAGTGTTGCCTCCAAATTCGCAATTGGAAATCTGAGATTAATAGAAAAGCCTTGTCCAATAAGTTTTTTGAAAACAATTGGATTTAGGAGTCAAAGGATTCTGTAACATCTTTGTAACATTAATAGAATTGATATACAATATCCATACACTGATTTTCAAATAGCGAGGTAATGACATGCGCGATGCTGAAGACATCGTTGAGGAACTCAACGATAAATTGCGAATCTCCGGGAGGCCATGCATCACGATCAACTGGCGAGAGTTCTACGAGATGTGCAACCGAAGAAGGATGAAAGAGGGGTTCCTTACCCAGATCCAGAAAAGTGCGTCGGGAAGATACCAACTGGTGGTTGGGTTAGGAAAGAACGTGATTTTGGTAGGTCAAGATCGAAACTTCTCACCTCCAGAAGTTTAGAAAGAATTTGATTCAATCGCTTGCCAAAAAGTTTGCATCATGAAAATAAACAGTGAATGCCTGATTCAGTGGAATCAACTCAAACGGGAGAATGATCCCAGTGAGGAATTGGATTTAATAACACTTCAACACAGCATTGAAGATTACCGACAGAAAAGTACGGAATAAACAAAGACATGCGGATACGCGATTTCGAGATCGTAGAGTGCGGCACGAGTCAATTCATAATCCGCATCTGATTCTGTCGGAAAACCTGCCATGATGTCCGCAGAAAGCACCAGATCGGATCGTACACGACGAAGATTTTCAATCGCCTGATACGCCTCTTCAGGTGAATATCGTCTTTTCATTCTTTTCAAAATGATCGGCGAAGCACTCTGCAGGGATAGGTGAATATGCGGACACACATTTTCGTGTTCCTCCAGAACACCGACTATGTCCGGTGTGATATGAGCCGGATCGATCGAACTCAATCTGAATCTGGTTTCTGGATGGCGGATCGCAAGTTCCCGAGTGAGTGAAGCAAGATTAAATGCTGGCTGAGTACCATTTGACAGATCAGCACCATACGATCCCAAATCAATTCCGCAAATTACGATTTCATGAAATCCTTGTTGCACATATTGCTCCACCTGGCGATTGATGGTTGTAGGCAGAATTGAGCGACTCGGACCCCGAGCCTGATGAATGATGCAGAAGGTACAGCCATTGTCGCAGCCCTGCTGTACCTGCAAAAACGTCCTGCTTCGAGATTCAAATGCTACGACGGGTTCCTGCGGCAACTGACTCGAACCAGCTTCGGATTCCAGCACTCTTGAGTTGCAGTGACGCACGTCATTCGATGCCAGACGAGGTATCTCCAGCTTTCTAGTTCCAGGCACTACCAGATCGACGCCTGGAATCTCAGCACATTTTCTGGCTGCATTTCCGCATAGCAGTTTCACTGTCCGGTGTCCGGCACCGGTGAGGTGTGTGCTGGGCGTGAGCAGTGCCATCGGCTCGGCGGTGTTCGCCAAGATGCAAAACGGCGCATCGTACGTATCAAGATCAACGAGGACAAGCTTCGCACCTTTGCGGCATTGCCAAAGCACACCTATCGATGGAAGCGGTATTACAAAAGACGCAGTACACTGGAGCGCATCAATGCCCGGGTCGGTCGCGACTTTCAGTTGGAGCGCCACTATATGCGAGGGCTTGAAACCATGCAGATGCGGGTTGCCCTGAGTCTGTCGGTGATGCTGGCGATGGCCTGCACCTCGATCCGCGAGGGTCTGTCACAGCGAATGAGATCGCTGATTTTGCCCCTGGCAGCCTGACGGCTGTCAAACCATCCACTCGGCAATGCCTAGCGGCAGGTTCCTGCGCAGCCTGAATTCACACAATCGCAGCCATCGGCACGATGGACAGAGCCTTGCGACGGTGGGAGTTGCCCAAACAGTTGGAATGGGCAGCTGTGGTAGAAATTTCGGAATTTTGAAGTGAGAATTTTGCTGGTGGAAACAAAAAATTAAATTCTCCATCTCTAATATCGTATAAGTATATAACCTATGATATATATTTAATGTTTTGAATATGCATATTACCAACAAAATGAACATGAGTTTGAGATCCGCTATTATGTTATCAATTACCCCCCCCCCCCCCAATGGCATTCACTTAAGGAAATAAGTCCATTCACTTAAGGATCCGTACCGCGGCGACAGCCGAGCTGAGCTGGACCAGCGTATGGCTTGAGTTGTCAGCTTGAATTCGTCTTGGCTGATTTGCCGGGTCTCCATTTTCCGACCGGTTTCCTCGAACGTCGCGGACAGGAGCGATTCGGGCGCTTGCGCTGCCGGCACGAACTGATGCCGGCGATGATCTGATTGAGAACCTCGCTCACCATGTCTGCCTGTTTCAGCAGCAGCGTCTCAAGATTCTTGCCGATCACCGTCAGCGCGTTCTTGAAGTTGGCCTTGAAAGCCCGCTTGTTATCGCAGCCATCGGCGTTCAACTGCATTTCACTGTGATTTGAGAACAGCCGAGTCAGCGTGATCAATACGAAATGAGCGAACAGCTCCTGGCGCACGCCGCGTTCCGAGGCGGAGTGGAAGTCCTCGATCGACATCAGGTTCTTCGACACCTTGTACAGCTCCTCGATCCCCCAGCGGGCATGATACAGATCCGACAGGTCCGAGATCGGGTATCGGTGCCGGTCCAGCAGCGTGGTCGCGACCACATAGTCGGTTCCAGCCACGCTGTATTTGACCAGGCGCACTGTGATTGGCGCACATTCGGCATTCGCATCGCGGCTGCGGATGCCGGCGCACTGCTCCGCACTGGGGCGCAGTTCGACCGCGGCATCGGTCTCGTCGCCGCCGATGAAACGATCAAATGCAGCCGCCGCCTGACGCTTGATGCGAAACACCGGATGCAAGCCGCGCACTGCATGCTCATGCAGCATCTCGTACGAATAATAACCGCGGTCATACACCACCACATCCGATGCCTTCAAAGCGCACAGATGGCTGCGCGCCAGACGCCGCTCATCGCCATGCGAAACCACATCGAAGTCCACCGGAATCTGGGTCTTCAACTGATACAGGCAACTCACCAAGCCTTGCGGATAATAGGCGTTGTCCGACGGACAGCGATAGCCGGCTTTGAGCAAGCCCCGCGGCAAATTGATCTTTGAGCCGTCCACCGCATGAATCCGATGCCCTTTCCACCTTGCATCCGCATCGTGCTGAGAGGTGCATCGCAGAATCTGCGTCTGCAAGGTCTTGAAGATGCTCTCGTCCAGCTTGGCGCGTGCCTGGCACATCGCCGAGGGCGCAACCGGATGCTTCTGCGGCAACGGGATATCCATCATCCGGCACTGCTCCCAAAGTTGCGCAAGCGTGATCCCATAGCCTTGCCGGTTGGTTGAGAACACCAGCCGGAAGATGAACAGCATGATCAGCAGCGAGTTCAGCACCCGCCGGCGCTGCTGCCACTGATCGTCGAAGTCCTCGGCCACTTGCGTGACAATGCCGATGAGGTTCTGCCACAACTGCACAAAGGGATCAGACGAATTGAGGATTTTCGGACCCGCAGTTTTTCTCGTCACCGGCCGCGGCCGGTGCAGCAAGACTTCCCTGGCATCCTCAACCAGCGGATAGATGTACACCTGCTTGGGCGATTTGCCGCGTCCGGCAGTGCGCCCGATCAATTGCCAGTTGGCGGCGCGGTAACTGCTGCCCTCGAAGCGGTCCGCGTCGACAAAGCTCTCAATCAGAACCGGCCGGTAACCATGCTGCTGATGCCAGTCGTCAGCCAGCCGCCGACACGCCATCGACAGCGACTTGGAGGCCAGGTTTTTCACCCGCACCCACGGCAGGATCAGGAAACGGTTGTTGCTCACCACCAGATTCAAGTGCTTCTTGTGCTTTCGGTCCTGCCAGCCGACCCACTCATCGCGGCACGGCAGCGACTTCACTGCATAGCTGAACAGCAAAGCCCCCAACCGACGCCCCTGACCATCGACGATCAAATATCGCAGCTGCGGACCGATCGGACGACGATAACCCAGATAATGATGCCGGTCCACCAGCTCGTTGAATTCCTGCATGTCCTGCTGCTCGGTCACCAACTGCAGCGACAGCGGCATCAGCTGCTCCAGCTCGCACTCGATGGCGGCCTGCGGCGCCGACCGATCGGTCCACTCGATCGGTTTGTGCGCACCTCGCTGCTTGTAGATGACCTTCTCAGGCAACTGCACCACCCCCGCCTGCTCCAGACTCTCCAGCAGGCTCAAGCCGGAATTGAACTGATTGACGCCTTTCGGCGTCTGCCACCGCAGATGCTCACACACCGTCTGCGCAAGCTCATGACGGCTCAAAGCCGGAAAACTGCGCACCGTCTGCTGGAGCTCGGATATTTGCTTGCGGGTGAGACGACGCCCGCAAAAGGTCGTTGTTTTCAGATTTGCAATGCTCGCATCCATCGTTGTTTCTCCAAAATCAAACTATGCAATGGATATGATGCACCAAACCAACGGATTTGTCAAGTGCTGATTTCTTGCTGCGACAAAGCGATGCTTATTTCCAGATAATCAATCAATTAGAAATCGAACCTGAGATCTCAGAATCCGGTTTCAGCAAAATGAATGCCATTGCCCCCCCCCCCCGATCAATCTATCAGATAGTTGATTCTGTAAATCGCCGAGAAAATTCAAAATTCATATTTTTCTCGGTTTTTCTTTTTGTAAGTCTCGTTCTTCAGTCTGTTTCTGTCGCGTACGCTGTTGATTGTCAACCCGGACAAAGAGGCACTTTCAATCCCAGTACCGGGCAGTTCGATGTCAGTTCGTCTGGAACACGTGACTACCGTGTAACGTGCAGTGGTGATACAAGCAATGAAGTGAACGGTGAGAGCATCGCAGCCGCGGTTGACCAAGGGGATATACTTCCCGCCCCTCCCCGCTATTTTGTGATTGATATTGTCGGCAATGCATCTGACACTAGTATTAATTTGAATCTCACCCCTGATGATGTTGGTGAACCGAATTTTGGCGAAGGTCCCGACGATCCGGAGACTGTAGTCATATTTGGAGACATAACCACTACTACCCAGGACAAAACTGGAATTAGTGTCGAGTCATACGATGCCTCCACCGCGACCCCAATTACAAGGCTTAAGGTGGAATCGTGGGCAGACATTACTACGAGCGGTCTGGGTGCGAGAGGTGCCACCATTTACAACGATGCCGGGACTGCCGGTAGTCGAATCGTATTTGTCAATCACGGTCGAATCGAGACCACGGGAAATGGCTATATTGACGCGGACAGGATGTATCCGGGCCGTAGAGCAAGGGCAATAGCGGTTGGTACGTATGACGGCGATGCGGAAGTTGTCAACGAATCAGACGGCGTGGTGATAACCTCTGGTACTGGCGCTAGGGGAATACAGGTCGATGTTGACAATATGGGAACAGCGAAAGTGACGAATCGCGGGAGCGTGACAACCACGAGCGGTGGTTTTAGCCATACCGGTACAAACCCCGTAGTGCACGGTGCCGATGGAGTTACCGCGTACTCGGAACTGGGTGATGCGGAGGGAACCAACGAAGGCACTATCGATACGACAGGCGACGGTGCAAGGGGAATGAGAATCGCCTCGAACGGCGCCGGCACCGCTACAGCGACAAACCGTGGCCGTGTGATTACGCGCGGCGACGATTACTCGGAACGAGGTGCGGATGGCGTGACAGCCAGTTCGAGTACGGGGGTTGCCACTGCGATCAACGAGAATGGCGGAACGATAACGACTGAAGGTGACGAAAGTGCCAAGGGATTGTATGCCGTATCAGTTGGGGGTGGCGGTAGTGCCAGAGCAGAGAATTCGGGTACCATTTCCACGAGGGGCACGGAAGCCCATGCCCTAATTGCGGCGACCTCTGACGGGTCTACGGTGGCAGAGAATCGGGGTGATGTCACTACGACAGGCGAGAGTGCGCACGGCGTGTTGGCTGTGGCGCTAGGCGGCGGTACAGACACCGCTCCCGCTGAAGTTTCATCATTGAACGAAAGCGGTGCAACGGTAACAGTAGGAGGAGATAGTGCCATTGGCGTAGGTTCGTTCATACGGGTTAATGGGAGCGGTGAAAACAACAGTTTCGGAAACGTGACTGCGGTAAACCGAGGCACTGTGCGCGTTACCGGAGGTACGCAAGGCGATGACCACACTTGGGGTGTCGTTGCGGGATATTACGGGAATGAGGATGAAGGAACGACTATCGGCAACAGCGGGAACGCCAAGGTGGAAAATTCCGGTGATGTTACGGTTACAGGCAGAAGAGGTATCGGTCTCGGTGTTGATACTTATGGCACAGGCAACGCCAAAGTCGAATTGACTGACGGCAGCGTGAAGGCAGGCACGAGTGGAGCCGAATTCGGAATCGGCATTAAAGCGACCGCCAACACCGATACGACAAACGATGATGCCGATGACGATGTAGATGTGGAAATTGATGTCATCCGCAGCGAAATCACAGCATACAGTGCAAATCTGGACGACGCTTCGACGACAGACCACGATGAATCGTCTGGCATTGGCATATTCGCGGATGCGGGTAGTGATGCAAATGGTCATATTACTACCCGAGTCATAGACTCCACCATTACCGCAGATACTGCGATGAAATTTGTCAACGGTCGTGCGACAATTGAGGTGAACCAGGCGACGATAACTGGAGATATTAGTTTCGACGCCGATGGCAGATCGCAATCACAGGAGGGTTTCAACGACCGGTTGACAGCGATTAACAGTGTGGTGACCGGCGAGGTGGTGTTTGGTGCTGGTGATGACCGCATGGAGTCCAAGGGGAGTACTTTTAACGGGAATATGAATTTCGGATCTGGTGACGATGAATTGCTTTTAGACTCGGACGGCGGGAGGTTTGCCGGAGATGTTGATTTCGGTATCGGTGATGATGAGATGACGCTCGACGTGGAAGCTAATCAAGTCGCAATTTTCGAAGGAACCGTCCAAAATGTTGAAACTATCACGAAACGCATGCCAGGCCGTGCAATCATGCATGATGTAGCATCTGACGCCGGGGTTGTGAGAATTGAAGGAGGCCAACTCTGGGTGGCAGGTCATATGAACCTTGGAGCTGGTTCCGTTACGATCCATGACCAGGCACTTCTGGCATTTGAGATTGGTGACATTGCAGCCAATCAGAATGATCATGGAAGAATCACGGCGCGTGGCGGAGTGATATACCAACAAAACGCAGACGTAAAGGCTGAAGTTCAGATTCGCCATGAATTAACCCAGCAACAGGTTGACGGCGTAAACAACGAACTGCAAGCAAATGGCGTAGACGTGCTTGAAACTGGGACCAGTTTTATGAAAGTAGATACTGACGGCAACACCGTCCAAGCCGATTCCGTTCAAATCGAATCCAAGGGAACAGATATTGGAACATTCAATGCGGGAGGCGAGGGAACATTCAACGCAGATGCACAACAGTCGGAAGAACCAGCGTTTATGACCGTATTTGGCGATGACGTAGTAGTTGTGCCTAATGATGCGGATTGTGCACCCGGACAAAGAGGCACTTTCAATCCCAGTACCGGCCAGTTCGATGTCAGTTCGTCTGGAACACGTGACTACCGTGTAACGTGCGACGGTAAGATAAGCAATGAAGTGAACATTGAGAGCATCTTAGACGCGGTTGACCAAGGGGATATAGGTCCCGACGCCTTTCGCTATTTGGTGATTGATATTGTCGGCAATGCATCTGACACTAGTATTAATTTGAATCTCTCCCCTGACGAAACTGGTGAACCGTCTTTTGGCGAAACTTCCGACGATCCGGAGACTGTAGTCATATTTGGAGACATAACCACTACTACCCAGGACAAAACTGGAATTAGTGTCGAGTCATACGATGCCTCCACCGCGACCCCAATTACAAGGCTTAAGGTGGAATCGTGGGCAGACATTACTACGAGCGGTCTGGGTGCGAGAGGTGCCACCATTTACAACGATGCCGGGACTGCCGGTAGTCGAATCGTATTTGTCAATCACGGTCGAATCGAGACCACGGGAAATGGCTATATTGACGCGGACAGGATGTATCCGGGCCGTAGAGCAAGGGCAATAGCGGTTGGTACGTATGACGGCGATGCGGAAGTTGTCAACGAATCAGACGGCGTGGTGATAACCTCTGGTACTGGCGCTAGGGGAATACAGGTCGATGTTGACAATATGGGAACAGCGAAAGTGACGAATCGCGGGAGCGTGACAACCACGAGCGGTGGTTTTAGCCATACCGGTACAAACCCCGTAGTGCACGGTGCCGATGGAGTTACCGCGACCTCGGAACTGGGTGATGCGGAGGGAACCAACGAAGGCACTATCGATACGACAGGCGACGGTGCAAGGGGAATGAGAATCGCCTCGAACGGCGCCGGCACCGCTACAGCGACAAACCGTGGCCGTGTGATTACGCGCGGCGACGATTACTCGGAACGAAGTGCGGATGGCGTGACAGCCAGTTCGAGTACGGGGGCTGCCACTGCGATCAACGAGAATGGCGGAACGATAACGACTGAAGGTGACGAAAGTGCCAAGGGATTGTATGCCGTATCAGTTGGGGGTGGCGGTAGTGCCGGAGCAGAGAATTCGGGTACCATTTCCACGAGGGGCACCGAAGCCCATGCCCTAATTGCGGTGACCTCTGACGGGTCTACGGTGGCAGAGAATCGGGGTGATGTCACTACGACAGGCGAGAATGCATACGGCGTGTTGGCTGTGGCGCTAGGCGGCGGTACAGACACCGCTCCCGCTGAAGTTTCATCATTGAACGAAAGCGGTGCAACGGTAACAGTAGGAGGAGACAGTGCCAATGGCGTAGGTACGTTCATACGGGTCAATGGGAGCGGTAGAAACAACAGTTTCGGAAACGTGACTGCGGTAAACCGAGGCACTGTGCGCGTTACCGGAGGTACGCAAGGCGATGACCACACTTGGGGTGTCGTTGCGGGATATTACGGGAATGAGGATGAAGGAACGACTATCGGCAACAGCGGGAACGCCAAGGTGGAAAATTCCGGTGATGTTACGGTTACAGGCAGAAGAGGTATCGGTCTCGGTGTTGATACTTATGGCACAGGCAACGCCGAAGTCGAATTGACTGACGGCAGCGTGAAGGCAGGCACGAGTGGAGCCGAATTCGGAATCGGCATTAAAGCGACCGCCAACACCGATACGACAAACGACGATGTCGGTGACGATGTAGATGTGGAAATTGATGTCATCCGCAGCGAAATCACAGCATACAGTGCAAATGACGACGTTTCGACGACAGACCACGATGAATCGTCTGGCATTGGCATATTCGCGGATGCGGGTAGTGATGCAAATGGTCATATTACTACCCGAGTCATAGACTCCACCATTACCGCAGATACTGCGATGAAGTTTGTCGACGGCCGTGCAATGCTCGAAATGGAATATTCGACCGTTACCGGAGATATCGAATTCGACCTGAATGGGGATACTGCGGTCGAATCGAGTGACATAAACTTGATCGGATCAAAGGACGTTAACGATCGAATGAAAGTTCGTCATAGCACAATCACCGGTGACGTGAATTTCGGACGAGGAAACGATCTTCTGGAAGTCATTGGAAGCGAATTTGATGGAAATCTGAACATGGGTGAAGGCGATGATACGATCACGGTCAATTTGCTCGGTGGTAAATTTTCCGGTGACATTGACTTTGGGGAAAATATGGATGACGATGATCGATTGATTTTAGATGTAGCGGCATTCACCACGCTGCTATTTGAAGGCGAGATTAGGAATCTGGAGTATATGAACAAACGATGTCCGGGAACCGCGATTGTGGGCGATGTAATTTTTGGTGGGAGCACTGTCGAGATCGAGGAAGGACAACTACTGGTAACCGGCCATCTGAACGTGGGGGATGGAGACGTAACGATTCATGACCAGGCACTTCTGGCATTTGAGGTTGGTGACATTGCAGCCGATGAGAATGATCGTGGAAGAATCACGGCGCGTGGCGGAATAAAATTTATGGAAGATGCCGAGCAAGTAGTTGACATTCAGATTAGACATGGCTTGACTGAGACCAAAGTGGATGGTGTCAGAGAGGAATTGAAAAACGACGGGATTGATGTGCTAGAAGCCCAGACCAATTTCGTGGATAGTGAGGGCAATCCTATAACCGAAGTCATGGTTACGAGTAATGGTGAAATGACTGAAAATATGATTGGCAGTGACAGAACCGTATTTACGGATGCCGAAGCCATCGCTCAAAACGAGGAACCGATATTTAAAGTGGCATCGCCACCCCCGGCCGCTAGGAGTGCACGAGGAGGTGGTGGTAGCGACAGTGGTCTCATAATCGGAGCGGGTTTAGTCGCTTACTTGATGTGGAATTGGATGGATGAAGGCTTCGGCGCTTTCGTCGATTATGAAGAAGAAAATCTCGGACTGTCGAACATCAATGTCTCTTCTGCAACAAGCTTTCTGCCGGGCATTGGCGGAGAACGACGTTTTCAAATCGGAAACAGCGAGCACTGGATTCGTTCATATGCGGGACAGTCACCGGTGTCGGTTGCCGGTGCGCAAACCAATGCGAGCGGAACGGCTTACGGCATTAACACGAAACTGAGAAACGGGTTTGATTTAGGCGTTTCGTTCACGCCTCGTCTGATGTCGTCAACTCAAGGCCTCGATTCAAATTTTTACTCGTCCTCATTTAACGGGGAACTTTATGAAGTTCAAGTTGGTTGGCAGAACAGTCAGTTCTTCAGTAAGTTGCAACTGTCACACGGCGACTACGATGTGGATTCTGTTGTAGCCAACCCGGTAGTCAATAGTGCTTTGAAAGGGTCGTTTAACATGACCAATACTCATGCGCAATTTACAGGCGGTGCTAAACTTGAATTTGGTGGCGTACGTGTTGCCCCATCAGCTTCGCTTTTTTGGGGTAATTTAGAGCAAGCTTCGCATTCCGCCGAGGGTCCCGTAATGAGAGCGGATGTTCCGGAAATATCGCAACGATATTCAGGTTGGAAATTGGGAATGAACCTAACTTCTTCGGACTGGCTGAAGAATTCAGGAAATCTAAGTTGGCGACCGTCGTTGCATTTCAGCACAATGCAAACCAATACGTCAGGTCCTTCTTCTCTTTCCGTGATGCAGTCTGATCGGGTCGGTGCGCTTAGTTTCGCAAATCAGGCTGGCGTGCGAGGTATGCCAAGCGCGATTCACGCACTTGGTGTCAGCACGATCATAAAGCAATCAAAAAATTCAAGATTCAATGTTGGATATTTTGGAGCTGAGGTTGACGGTGAACGTGACCACGCAGTATTGGCACGTTATCAGCTTCGATTCTAATTGTCGACTGAATACCACTCTGTTCTGTGAATTGATTCGATTGGGACAACATTCTAGGTGGAATCCGGATTTTGGCTATGGTATTACTCGTCCCGTTGTTGCCCGATTATTCGGCGTGGTCTCATAGTCTACGAGAATTGATATTGTCAGGGGGTATCTTGCAATGAATGAAGTCATAGTGCTAGTCACGGCTGACCCTGCAACCAATACCAATGACCCAGAAGTGGTCGCGGAAGCAATTGGTGTCCCTGCGACGGCGATTGATATGGGATACGGGGTTGTATCGATGTATCCCACTCTCTTAACCGCTGTGCCGTCAGAGTCGATTATGTAGCGTTTAGTAAGTGGCACGAGACGAAGTTTGTCGTGCTCGGCCCCTTCGCTGACCCTGCTGTCGAGGCGTTCTGATGCAATTTGTCGACGTTGAAAATAAATGACACCTAACAGTTGAGCGATGATCCGTACAGGTTGTCTTGTTTGTGTTTCAATGCAACTTCGGTTAATGGACTAGCCGGTGGCAGCACCGAGAGGAACGTAGCGTATGAAAGTGCTTGTGATTGCATTTTCCACAAGAACATCTAACTTCTGCATCGCAGACTCCTAGACACCACTTACATTAAGCGTATTTCCAACATCGATAAAAATGTTCTGGAGTCAATTAGCCCCAAAAAAGAAGAAATTAATCCTCAATTGAAAATGGATTGACTAAAGTGTTGGTTCTGCGAGCCGTTGATTCAGACCGACGCAGCATCGAACGCGGCTGTGCGTGGTTAAGAAATTTCCAGCGGGCAGAAGCATACTTTGAGAATCGCTACGGGCAGTTGCTCGGCGATTCAACAACGGACAGGTGTACAGGTACTACACTACCGGGGGAGTGGATGATCTTTCAATAGAGTATTGCTTCTTGCAATTAAAGTGCTCGTCATTTTTTGACATTTCCAATTAACTAAACTACCACCGTGCAATACAAAGCTGAAGGTAATCGGAAATTGAACTACGAATCAGACGTCAACAATGACTGGATTTATCTGATTAGTCTTCGACTCCCCACAATCCATCCCGATAGAGCCCGGCAACGACAATATTCTTGAATCCTCGCTGCACGCCCGCCGTATCCGTGAAATACACCGGCAGATAATTGGACATCCGAGACCTGACTACGCTCGCCTGCTTATCAGCAAAACCTTCGATCAGGACATCGACCTGCTTTCCAATATAACGATTCAGTACTCGCTCGCGAATTTTTTCACCAGCCAACCGTAATTTCTTTGCTCTGGATGTACGTACCTCAACCGCTACACCCTTTGGAATCCTTGCCGCCGGTGTCCCTTCACGTTCGGAATAAACAAAGACATGCGGATACGCGATTTCGAGATCGTAGAGTGCGGCACGAGTCAGTTCATAATCCGCATCTGATTCTGTCGGAAAACCTGCCATGATGTCCGCTGAAAGCACCAGATCGGATCGTACACGACGAAGATTTTCAATCGCCTGATACGCCTCCTCAGGTGAATATCGTCTTTTCATTCTTTTCAAAATGATCGGCGAAGCACTCTGCAGGGATAGGTGAATATGCGGACACACATTTTCGTGTTCCTCCAGAACACCGACTATGTCCGGTGTGATATGAGCCGGATCGATCGAGCTCAATCTGAATCTGGTTTCTGGATGGCGGATCGCAAGTTCCCGAGTGAGTGAAGCAAGATTAAATGCTGGCTGAGTACCATTTGACAGATCACCACCATACGAACCCAAATCTATTCCGCAAATTACGATTTCATGAAATCCTTGTTGCACATATTGCTCCACCTGGCGATTGATGGTTGTAGGCAGAATTGAGCGACTCGGACCCCGAGCCTGATGAATGATGCAGAAGGTACAGCCATTGTCGCAGCCCTGCTGTACCTGCAAAAACGCCCTGCTTCGAGATTCAAATGCTACGACGGGTTCCTGCGGCAACTGACTCGAACCAGCTTCGGATTCCAGCACTCTTGAGTTGCAGTGACGCACGTCATTCGATGCCAGACGAGGTATTTCCAGCTTTCTAGTTCCAGGTACTACCAGATCGACGCCTGGAATCTCTGCACATTTTTCTGGCTGCATTTCCGCATAGCAGCCTGTCACAATAATCTTTGCATTGGGATTCCGGCGAATTGCCCGTCGCACCGCCTGACGCGACTGTCGATCCGCTTCTCTTGTTACAGTGCAAGTATTGATGATGCAAAGATCGCCTTGATCATTCTTCGATCTATCCCATTGCAAAGTTTGCAGCTGATCATAGAGATACTCGGACTCAAACAGATTGACCTTGCAACCCAGAGTTTCGATCACAACAGAACGTCTGGCAGCGCCAGAAGACATTGGCGACGGCGCAGACATAAATATTTTGGAAGCAGTTAGAAGATTAAGGAAATGCGACGAGGATGTATCAGAACTTCACTCAACTGTAAAGCTCTCACCACAACCACACTCCGCACTTACATTCGGATTTTGAAATACGAACGACTCGGCGAGTTCCTGTTTCTGAAAATGAATGGTTGTTCCATCTACCAGGCTCAAGCTCTTCGGATCAACAAATACGTCAATGCCGCGACTCTGAAATACATGATCATCAGTCTTGGCTGCTTCTGCAATATCAACCACGTAAGCAAAGCCGGAACAACCGGTTTTTCGCACGCCAAACCGCAGTCCCTGGCCGTTTCCGTCCGCCAGATAACCGCGGACCCGCTCCGCTGCTGATTCGGTAAGATTAATTGACATTTTCCGTGTATTTCCCGCAACTGGTTTTAAGATGAGTCGCAAGTTCCAAATTTCAAGTTCGCAGTTAAATTGTATATCACTGCAATGCCTTATTCAATTCCGATTCAAACCTCCAGAGAACAAAGAGACATTTCCAAATCCAGGCAGACGGACAGCCAGCCCCAAGGGATCAATACCGAAGTGTGCGCAGCCAACATTGAACTCCACCCCTTCCTCCAAGGCGATCGTCACACCCAGCACTCCCAGCAGTGTCACCTGAAAACCCGTTCCACTCGGGGAACTCCCCATGACAGTACCCGGTCCCAGCCAGTCCTTTCCAATAGCGGTCGGTGGCATATCCGTGCGCAATTCCGGGACTCGCCTTGCAATCCAGGCAGTGAACGAATTGCTGTTCGGGCCTGGCCACAGACGATATTCTTTGGGATGAGGATAACTCAATGCTGCCTGGTGAATCTTCTGAATAACTTCATCTACACCCTCACCTCGAATATCTGCCAGTAACCAAGGTTTTTTGCCGTACCAGTGCCGATCGGGTATGTCTTCTCGAATAACGACAGCCGTGTCGTCATAGTGCAGACGCCATCCGATTTTCTGATAGACTGTATAGGCGTCCGCATTCGCGGGCTTGACAGAAATCCAGCTATGGACGGCAATCGCACCGCGCACGCCCCATGCTCTTGCAGCATAAACTTGAGCAACTGCTTCTTTGTATTCAGATGGATGCGGAGCAATTCCGGCAGATCCAGTCGATGCCTGCGACCAATGCCTTCCCATGTAATCTCCCGTCAGTAGCAGGAAAACGGGTCCTGTAAACACGATCAACGCGGCGATCGACAACCCGATCAGCCAACGAATCGCAATTCTCCGTCTCCATGTCATTCAGAACTGCGCTTGCTACCACCGATCTTGTTCGTGACAGCAGTCAGAATCCCGCGCAGAATATTCACTTCATCTTCGGTGAGGCCGGGCATAAGAAAAATCCGCCTGATTTTTCTCATCAGACTTTTGCGGGAGCCAGTCGCTATGAAATCAACATCCGAAAGAACGCGTTGCATATGTTCAAACAGACCCTGCACCTGTGCTTGGTTTGCCATGTTTTCCTCTCTATTCGGAGACAACGTCACTGAGGTCCCTGAATCGACCTCCGAGCGGGAATCCAAGGCCAGACGCAGTTCATACAGCATGATTAACACTGCACCGGCCAGATTGATTGACGGCGCTTCTTCGTTGACCGGAATACGCACCAGCATGTCGCACTGGTCAATTTGACGATTGAGAAGCCCAGCTCGTTCCGGTCCGAATAGAAGTGCAACTTTTGCACCTTGAACGCTGCGTTCAGCAACCTGATTCATGGCCTCTTGAGGCGGCAGGTTCGGCCAGCCGATGGTGCGAATTCTTGCACTGGTTCCAACAACACATGTGCAGTCGCCGATCGCTTCACTCAAACTTGAGCAGACCGCGGCGTTCGCCAGTATTTCCTCATTGCTTGCCGACCGCACTCGCGCTTCTTCGACAAGAAATTCAACCGGTCGCACCAGTGAAAGTTCTGAAAAACCCATATTTCCCATCGCCCGGGCAACCGCTCCGATATTGCCCGGATGCGAAGGTTCCACCAGAACGATTCTGACAGGCACGATACTTACAAGGATCGCGTGTAAATCTACTGGATGATGAACGGATTGGGAAGTTCTGTAGCGGTCGAAAGCCACACGCTTTTCACCTGCAGATAGTCTCGAATCGCAGCAACGCCGCTCTCTCGACCGAGACCGCTTCTTTTCATTCCACCGAACGGCATCATGTAGCTGAATGCCCGATAGGTATTGACCCATACCGTTCCCGCTTTCAACGCCTTGGTAAATCTCATCGCTCGCCGGATATCTTTAGTCCAGACTCCGGCAGCAAGTCCGTAGACGACATCGTTGCCAATTCTGATCGCCTCTTCTTCGTCCTTGAACTTCAAGACTGCGAGAACTGGGCCGAAAACCTCTTCCTGAGCAATGCGCATGTCATTAGAGACATTGGTAAAAATGGTCGGTTCAACAAATTGATTGCCTCCGGAACCGGGAACATCGCCAGGACTACCGCCAAATACCAGTTCGGCACCTTCCTGCTGGGCAATTTCAATATAGGAAATCACTTTGTCATATTGCTGGCGAGTCGTTATGGGACCGACATGTGTTGACGCATCCATTGGGTCTCCCATTCTCGCTGATTTCGCCAGATCCAGCAGTCGCTCCATGAATTCGTCATGGATGCTTTCCTGAACCAGCAGTCTGGAACCTGCAACACAGGTCTGACCGGACGCCGCAAAAATTCCGGATACCGCGCCCTTGACGGCCATGTCCAGATCAGCATCTTCAAAAACGATGTTTGGTGATTTGCCGCCAAGCTCCAAGGAAACGTGTTTGATGCTTCGAGCGGCATTTTCATAAATCTTCTGACCGGAAAGATCCGAGCCCGTAAAGGTAATTTTGGCTACATCAGGGTGATCCACAAGCGCAGCGCCAGCATCAGTTCCGTAGCCGCTGATCACGTTGAACACGCCATCCGGAAATCCGGCTTCCTGAACCAGCTTTGCATATTCGAGAGAACTTGCTGAAGTAAATTCCGACGGTTTGACCACAACGGTATTTCCGGCTGCTAACGCGGGAGCGCACTTCCAGGCGATAAACAGCAATGGAGAATTCCACGCAGTAATCGCGCCCACTACGCCAAGCGGCTCGTAGGTGGTGTAAGAAAAGGCATCTTTCTTGTCAATCGGAACAATAGAGCCTTCGATCTTGTCTGCCAGTCCCCCGAAGTAGTACCACCATTCCGGGTGATACATCATCTGTGCCTTCATTTCGGAGAACAGCTTGCCGTTATCCTTCACTTCGAGAGCCGCCAGACGATCTGCATTTTGGCGAATTATATCTGCCAGCTTGAACATCAGCTTGCCACGCGTACTGGCGCTCATCTCTGCCCACTCAGGGTTTTCAAAAGCCTGCTTGGCAGCAGCAACAGCGCGGTTGACATCTTCAGCATTTCCGCGCGGCACGCGTGCCCAGACTTCACCCGAGAACGGATCGACGCTTTCTATCCACTCCCCGCTAACTGAATCTACATACTGCCCATTGATGAATAGACGATAGGTTTCCATTATTTCAATATTCTCCGAGTTCTGACTGGCTCATGACCTTGAAACTTTAGCGAATTCAACGCTCACCCAATATCTACGATAAAGTAAAATGGGGATTCAATTTTGATGCAGGATCGGTCGATAGAAACCGTACGAATGCGGTTTATGCAATCTGATCCACTTCACACCTGATCGAATGAACGCCCATTGACTCCATATGTGAGCCGGAGGTTGTTCTGAGCCTGAAAAACTAAAATTATAGTCTTGATTGGCTATTCCCTATGACAACAACGATTCGTCCACGTGCATCCACTTCTGAACATCGCAATTAAGGCGGCTCGCCGTGCGGGAAAAACCATCATGCACAAGGCCTACCGCCTTGATCAGCTTCGGTATGACGCCAAAGGCACACGGGACTTCGTAACAGAGATAGACATTGTTGCAGAACGGGAAATTGTCGAGATCATTCATGAAGCCTATCCGAATCATGCCATCTTGGCTGAAGAGAAGTACTCTGCTCCAGGGCTGGATTGTGAGTGGATTATCGACCCGCTTGACGGCACCACCAACTACATTCATGGCATTCCTCAATTCTGTGTTTCCATCGCAGTCCGTAGAGGCAAAGCACTTCAGCACGCAGTGGTTTACAATCCAATTCTTGAGGAACTCTTTACCGCATCAAGAGGCTCCGGCGCACATCTCAACGATCGACGAATTCGATCCAGCGCTACGAGGAATATGGAAGAAGCCCTGATTGGAACTGGTTTTCCGTTTCGCGAGATGGACAACATTGACCTGTGGATCGATGTATTCCGAGAGCTCTCGAAAAAAACATCCGGTATTCGTCGCCCAGGATCTGCAGCTCTTGACCTTGCATACGTTGCCTGTGGAAGATATGATGGATTCTGGGAAACCGGACTCAAACCCTGGGACATTGCCGCTGGTGCATTGTTGATTCAGGAATCGGGAGGATTGGTTTCCGATTTTCTAGGGAATCAGGACTTCCTTGAATCCGGAATGGTAGTGGCGGGCAACTCTGTACTGTACGACGAACTGGTAAAGATTATCCAACTGAAGCATCACCAGTACATCTCTCACGACTGATTGTCATGAGCGCATCACCTGCAGATGGAACAACGCCCATGATGCAGCAGTACCTACGCATCAAGGCAGATTATCCCGATACCCTTCTGTTCTACAGAATGGGGGATTTTTATGAGATGTTCTATGAGGACGCTGAACGCGGTGCCGAACTGCTGGGCATTACGCTAACCAGCCGAGGAAAAACTACTGCAAACCCGATAAAAATGGCTGGTGTGCCATTTCATAGTGTCAATCAGTATATTCAGAAACTGATTAAACTCTCGATTTCAGTGGCGATCTGCGAACAGATTGGAGATCCGACAACCTCAAAAGGCCCCGTTGAACGAAAAGTAGTCCGTGTCATCACGCCAGGTACACTCACAGACGAGAATTTTCTGGATGCCCGTAGTGAAAATATTCTGATGGCTGTCAGGAAATTCAGTAAGGGCTGGTCAATAGCCATGCTGGAAGTATCCAGTGGTAGGTTTTCTGCAAGAGAAATTCCTGCATCCGAATCTATCCAGTCCGAAATTGATCGAATCCAACCTGCCGAAATTCTGGTCAGCGAATCTACTGATCAGACAGAAAATTTGAGCACAAATCGGCTTCAGGAAGTGCCGCAGTGGTACTTCAGTTACGACCGTGCAAGCGAACTTCTCAAGAAACAGTTCGGTGTCATTGATCTAGCGGTATTTGAATGTGATCAGTACCCGGAAGCTACCGCTGTTGCCGGTGCTCTGCTCCAGTATGCAAGAGATGTCTATGGTGCAGAGTTGCCGCATGTCCAGAGCTTGCGAATCGAAAAACCCGACGAGTTTGTGTTGTTGGATAGCCATAGCTGGCGCAACCTGGAAATTGAAGCGACACTGTCCGGTGACACCAAAAACAGCCTGCTGGAACTGTTTGATCGTTGTTCGACAGCGATGGGAGCAAGACAGTTGCGTAGGTGGTTTCGTTACCCGGTTCGCAATCGTCAAGAGGTAGAACGAAGGCATCGAATCATTGCGCATCTATGCGAAGAAGGAAGATCAGAGACGACCAAGGTGGTTCTTCATAAGATTGGAGACATCGAACGTATCGTTTCGAGAGTTGCGACAAGAACCGCCAGACCGGCTGATTTGGTACGACTCAAAGAGTCGCTTCAATCCATTCCGACGCTCGCAGAATTGATCGCTGAGGGAGACTGTCAGGAAGTCATTGATTTGTGCAATTCGATGGAAGCGCTGCCGGATTTAACTGAGTTGCTGTCGCAGGCAATTCAGGATGAGCCGGCTGCCATGATTCGAGACGGTGGTGTAATTCAACAGGGATATGACGGTCAATTGGATGAACTTATCAAACTTCGAGACGACTCAGGCCAGGCTCTCTCTGAGATGGAGATTCGAGAACGCGAGCGTACGGGTATTAAGAACCTTCGGGTGCACTTCAACCGTGTGCATGGATATTACATTGAAGTACCGCGTCTTGCGACGGAGCAGATTCCCGCAGAATACACGCGTCGTCAGACGACGAAGAACAGCGAACGATACATTACACCGGAACTCAGGGAATTTGAGAGTCGGATATTGAGTGCGAAAGAGCGATCTTTGGCACGTGAAAAGGCACTTTACAACGAATTGCTGGAGCACCTGCAGCAGTTTGTCGCTCGCATTCAGACTACTGCCAAAACAGTAGCGGAAATTGATGTATTGTGTAATTTTGCGAGCCGGGCAACAACACTTGACTTGCAGCGACCGAAATTGGTCGACGAGCCGGGCATTGCCATAACCGCTGGTCGACATTTACTGGTTGAATCAATGCTCAGCAAGCCTTTTGTGCCGAACGACACTGAACTGAACGAACAAAATCGTTTGCTACTGATCACAGGTCCGAACATGGGCGGAAAAAGTACTTACATGAGGCAAACCGCGGTCATTGTGCTGCTGGCCTATACGGGAGCGTATATTCCTGCCGACTCGGCGACCATTGGACCCATCGATCGAATTTTCACACGCATCGGAGCTTCTGATGACTTGAGTGCGGGCAGTTCAACATTCATGGTAGAAATGACGGAAATGGCTTCCATATTGCATAGCGCCACTCAAAAGAGTCTTGTTATTGTCGATGAAATCGGTCGTGGGACCAGTACATTCGATGGGCTGGCTCTAGCCTGGGCTTGTGCGCACAGCCTGCTGGCCGACGTTCAGGCTTTATGCATGTTTTCGACGCACTATTTTGAAATTACGGCTCTCGCTGAAAGCCTGACGGGAGCGAGAAACGTACATCTGGACGCAGTGAAACATGGCGGTGAGATCATATTTCTGTATGAGGTCAAAGAAGGGGCAACAAATCAGAGCTATGGAATTCAGGTTGCAAGACTCGCCGGAATTCCAAGCAAAGTCATAGCAGTCGCTTCAGAAAAACTCGCTGAACTATCGATGTCAGCTAGCAAACAAGCAGTACAAATAGACGAACAATTTTCTCAGCCTTCAATTTTCGACCCGCAAGCGAAACTAATTTCACCGGCACTTGACCGACTTGGCGAAGTGCAGCCCGACAACATCAGTCCGCGGGAAGCACTTGAAATCCTCTATCAGTTGAAGCAACTACACAAAAACTAAAATCAGTTCAAGTTGTGACATACAGTCTAGCAAAAGAGTTCGCTTTACATGAGTATTCGATTTCTTATCGAATAAAAATCTAAATATCAATTCGTGGATTCATCAAATACGGCAAGTACAATGGAAGAAACAGACCCAAAAGCCGAGTATGGATTGTAGGAAATGAGAGTATTGCGTGTTGTAACAGTAGTCGATTTGCAGGAATCATGACATATTCGCTTTTCGTGTTCAACTTAATTTGTGCAGGAACAATACTGTTGCTGAGCACAGTTGCCCAAGAATCTTTGGCCGGTGACATCACTACGGGATGGTCATTCGAGAAATCGCTTCGTAAAAATTTCAAGAACTACGGATATCAAGTTGTGAAAAGTCAGAGAGGTTATCCAGTTCGCGATGGAAAATTGTCCATGAGGTTTGAAATTCGTGCGGGCGACTGTAGCTGGTCGTCTGGTTGGAGCGACTGCAAAAATGACCGAGAAAGACACGAACTGAAATCTAAATCAGACTGGGGAACGGGAGAACGTTGGTATCACTGGTCGATTTACATTCCAAGAGATTATGAGATAATCTTTCCGGTCAAAATTGCGCTTGGACAGTTTCACCAACACGACGATCATCCCGTCTTCATGTTTCAAAATGCAGATGGAGGATATCACGTCGATAACCAGACAGCGGGCTACACTCTACACCAGAACCAGATACTGACTGACGAAGATATGAGAGGCAGATGGACGGATATTCTTGTACATGCACGTTGGACTCACAAATCGGACGGATTCTTCCGTGTTTATGTCAACGGAAGTGTCGATCCAAGTTATGTTTGGTCGGGCAAGACCAAGAACAAGGGGAAAAGGGTTTATTTCAAATTTGGTATTTACCGTTCCTTTGTGTCCAGGAGACCTGGTGACGAACCGACCCAAGTTGTTTACTATGACAGCGTCACCAAGGCTAAATCTTGTAAGAAAGCCACAAATTTTTTTAATTGTGAAGCAATCCGTCAAATACCCTATGAGTAATGGGAGAGTAAACTATTACTTCCAAATCCAAGAAAGTAGATAATTCAATAATTTGATCTCGATGCCAAATCGTGATATTTGAATTTGTCAGTGATTCTACGGTTATTGAACTTGAACTACGCCAAAATTAAATTTGCAGTGCGTTAATCATATTTTGCATTCACGACATGGGTGCTTTTATACACATTTGTTGAACCATGACTTATATTGTTACCGAATCTTGCATAAAGTGCAAATACACAGACTGTGTTGAAGTGTGTCCAGTGGATTGTTTCCACGAAGGCCCGAATATGCTTGTTATTGACCCGGAGGAGTGCATCGACTGCAGTCTGTGCGAACCTGAGTGTCCCGTAACCGCAATTTATGCCGAAGATGATTTACCTGAAGATCAGCAGGAATTCTTCGATCTCAATACAGAGTTGAGTCTGATTTGGCCGGTAATCTCTTCGATCATCGAAGCTCCGCCGGATGCAGCCGAGTGGGAAGAGGTAAAAAACAAACGTCAGTATTTGGAACGATGATTTCCAAATGAAATTACACATAGGAATCACTTAAAATCATGAGTAGCGAAATTGCCAGACAAGCAGCGGCAGCCTTATGGGCGTTGCGCAATGCCGGAGAAACAATCAATGCGCTTCCTGCGCACTGCAAGCCGGATACTGAAGATGTCGGAAGACAAGCTCAAATTCACTTCCCGGAACTCGCTGAAGATTCCATCGCTGGGTGGAAAATCGCCGCTACCAGTGCAGGTGGCCAGAAACATATCGGTGTTGATGAACCACTAGAAGGTCCCTATCTTTCATCGCATGTGTATGAACCAAACGCGGTTCTGTCGATGGCTGGCAATCACATGGCAGTAGCGGAAGCAGAGTTCGCTTTTCGTTTCGGCAAATCAATAATTGGCCGTGAAACTGCGTATACGAGAAATGAAATTCTCGACGCTGTCTCAAGCCTACATCCCAGTCTGGAATTCCCTGACTCGAGAATTTCAGATTTCGCAAATGCTGGCGCGGCAACTCTGCTTGCAGACTGTGCTTGTGGAAAAGACTGGGTCATCGGTGAAGCAACTTCGGTGGAATGGAGAAACATCAATTTGGCAGAATCTCCAGTCCAACTGATCATCAATGATGAGGTCGCAACGCAAGGAACCGGAGCAGATGCTTTGGGACACCCGCTAGCGGCACTTGAGTGGGTAGTAAACCAGCTTTCCTCAAGAGGAATCACAATCGAAGCCGAACAATACATCACTACTGGTGTATGCGGGCTACCAAAACCAATCCGTTCAGGCGACAGGGTTACTGCAGATCTTGGAATATTTGGATCAGTTTCGGCAGATCTTGTAGATTGATTGCTGATTCAGCCTGAGCGCGCGATTGACTCATATTTTGCGCCATCACTCAAAAGCGTTGAGCGAATCAATTCGATGTGATGCACCTGCCAGTGGATGGGGTCTATCAAACCGCGTATTCTCTTTTTAGCCTTGCGTGCCAAGGTAATGTGAGGGAAAAATTTTCTACGATCCTCACCAAATCGAGACAACCCCTCCCTCACCCTGTTGACGAGTTCAATCAATTCGAGGCTCACTTCATCCGTTCCCGCCCAAATAATGCGGTTACCGGGCCAGAAACCAACACAGTTCAACTCAATCGAAAACGGATCGAACTGAATGTCTTGAATAAAGGTCTTCACGCTGGCGATTTCTGTTTCGGGTACGTCTCCCAGAAACAAAAGAGTAATGTGGAATTTTTCTGGGAGTGTTATTCGACTTGACTCAGATAATCGAAAATCGGTTTGAACTGTTGTCAGGCGCGATCGAATTTCGAAATCAGGCCACAAGCCTACAAACAGTCTTTGCGTGTCGGGATTATTCAACATTTCAGTCCGAAATCCATTGCCAATTGACAAACGTTTATATACGCTGGTGTGCGGGAACTCAAAACATGAAAGTAAACCGATAATTGTTGAGAGAGTTTAAATATCGAATATCTTGAGATTTTCTTTGTGCTTAGTGAGACTGCTCAAAAATGTGCGGCTAAAATCAATCGCAACGGAATTTTATATCGGTCGGTTGCACCCGGTACCGTTGGAATTGGGAACGTTTCGAATTTTTATCCTGTCAGTCGAGATTTACAACATATCACTCAGTCATCCTGATCAATGAAAAAATTGAAACTTGTTAGATAAACAATTGAAGTATTTTAGAAAGAATCAAATAAAACTTGCCGATGAACGTCATGGCGAGTTCGTTTTGATTTCTCAAGATTTAGAATTTAGTTTTTACGATACGGAAATTGATGCTTATGTTCTTGCTGAAAGTAAAAAATGGAAGGAAGGAACTTTCTTAATACGACAGTGCTTTCGGGTTGATGAAGAAGAAGAGTTGACATTTCATTCTCGTGTGGCGTAGCCAATATGAAATACTATGCATTTACGCGACAATATGATGAAAATGTTCGTACTTTATATACTCCAGTATCAATTAGCAAACCTGCCTATATTGAACAATTAAAGGAGAATGTAGAAGATCATCCTGAAATATTTCAATTTGAAGCAGTATGGGATACTGGAGCTACTGGAACTGTGATTTCGGAGGGAGACATACCGAGACAGCCCGCACACAACGTTTTAGCCCGAACCGGAAGAACTGCACTTTATTCCATGGAGACAATCTGAAGTTCCTTCGGGGGATAAATAGCGGAACCGTCCATCTTATTGCAACCGATCCTCCTTTCAACAAGGGACAGGACTTTCATCCCACTCCTGACAGCCTCGCATGTGGTGCATCATTTCAAGATCCTTAGTCGTGGGATACTGATGTGCATGAAGAATGGATTGATCAATGATGGTTTTCCAAGGAACTCCCATAATCTCTGAGTTGGCCTAAATCATTACGCCTATAGGGTGCCATTTGGTCAGAGCGAATAGTTTATTGACCGGATAATTTTCCCGGTACCTAGGTCGGTAATTGTACTATCGGTGCCTCAAGCGACAGCTGTTGTATTCAGAAGGGCAATTTCTGCGGCCATCTGAGTAAATGAATTGATTCGATCAAACATTCAAAGACTAGTTTTGATGCATATAATTATGCGAAGTCAACTATCTAGTGTTCGTCAGAAAACTCTACATCACATTGATAATAAAGAACAATCATCCGATATTTTCAAACGAAGAAATTTCGGTTTTGGCGGATTAACGGGTTCAAAGGCGAATTTCGTTGCCAAATACCACAAACCAGCAAAATCTTCACTTTATAGAATGACATGATTAATCATTATTATCAATGTGTTAAACGTTTTCTGGCAGACACTATCTAAAGGAATGTACGTGATCGGCGTAGGCGCTGTAAAGAATTTTGCGTGTCAGCACCTACGCCTAATGACCTCACGCGAGCCTATCCACAGTGACACGCAATACGTTCAGTGTTTGTCCCAAGAAATGAACCATTCCAGCTAAATCCCCCGGTCAGTGATTTTTCCGACACGAACAGCAGACGCAGCATTCGCAACACACGCATTCACGCCTTCCTGGATATTCACATCAATCCAGTCCATTGGTCGATTATCCCAAGAAAATTCGGTAGGTTAAAGATGGAAATTATTTGGTAAGTATACCCACAGAAGATTGGAAATTTCAACTACGTAAACGTATTACAGAAGTTTAAAAATTGCAATAGACAAATAACAATTCGTCATTAATTGTCGTATTAGATGGGGCTTTTGAGAAACTCCAATATTCCAACTAACGATTGTTCTACCGTTGATCTACGTACGGCTTCTCGATTACCATCAAATTGAAAAAGCTTTTCGCTGACCTTGCCACTTCGGTCTCCCCAGGCAACCCATACCGTACCGACAGGTTTTTGCAAAGTACCACCGTCCGGTCCTGCAATGCCTGTAACCGCTACGGCAAGATCGGCGCGACCGGCGTCGATTCCGCCCAAAGACATCTCCCGCGCAACTTCTCTGCTTACAGCACCGTACTGTAAGAGAGTTTCCTTCCTGACACCTACGAGTTCCTGCTTGGCTTCATTGCTATATGTGACAAACCCCCGTTCAAACCATGAAGAACTTCCTGCAATGCTCGTAATCGCTTCAGCTACCCAGCCTCCGGTACACGACTCAACCGTAGTGAGCACCAGCTGATTTTGTAACAAAGTATCTCCAACTTCGCGCGCGAGCAGTTCAATGCTGGAGGCCATTTCGTACGACTTCCCGCTAGAGTGGAGGAAACAGTTCCTGACCGCGCTTGAAACTTTCTCGATCAGCTATGTGAACGCCTTCTGTTTGAAGCAGTTCCACTGGCATACCATGGTTGTTTCCGTAACCGAGTACCACCAGTCGGCTGTCACCTCTTTTTACAAGCAAGTCGTGCACGAAATCTTCAAATGCTTTTCTTTCCATCGTTTCAAGAATCGATGCAAGTTCTTGCTGCTGATTGAATTCATGATCTTTCTGATCAATGGCGATCCAATATCGATACGAACGGTCATTCAAGGTGGAATCCTTCTCGAGTATCTGCCCGACCAAACCAGATCTGTATGCTTCGAACTCTGAACTTGATAGATCAGCCAGCCATGAATGAAATTGATCCAGAAACTCAACGACTGCAATCTCCATTTTTTCCGGTAGAACATCAGGGGACTGAATGACGAACATTGTTCCAGGCACCAGCCCAACTGGCACATTGGCTGAGAATACTACATAGCCGAGTTGTTGAACCGACCGAAGGTCTGAAAAAAACGGAGTCTGAATGATTTGTGCCAAGAGAGCAAAATAGGCTCGCTCTCGAAGCGATCGATCTGATCCCTGCAGATATACCGCAATTGCAGAATCATTATTCTCAATTGCAATCTGACGAATGAAAGGGCCATGATCAGGCAGGTCGACTACATCGCTCTTTCGTACGGTCGCGACTCTCTCCGGATATAGCAGATTCGATTCGACCAGTTCTCCCATTGCAATGGCCTCGTCTCTCAGCACGTTTCCATGCGATAAAACCACAAGATCCACTTCTTCAATCAATTTAGGTGAATAATTGACAAGATCCTCAAACTCTACTTGCGTCAACGCCTGTAGTTCCTGTTCTTCGGTCCAGCTCGGTTCGACAATGATTGAATAAAACTCAGAGATAGCACGTCGATATGCACTGTCTCTGCGGCTGTTTTCAATTTCTCGAATCAGCTGATCCCGGTACAGTTCAAATTTGCTCCGATCAAACGTAGGGGATTTGACGATGCTGATGATCTCGCCAAGTAGCACGGACTGCTTGTCATCGAAACCGGAAATTCGAATGGTAAATCCGCGAGAGTGTCCGTACAGACTGTAGTCAAGTCCAGCGAGTGCTGCAGGATAGGCAAATTCGTTCAACTGATCATTAATTGCGGCTTCAAATAGCGAAAGCAGAACGGAATTCTTAACGTTGGTCTTCGTCACTGGACTTCGCACCGAAATGAAGAAACTTGCACGTGGTACGTCAAATGAAGTATCCATCTGATGCCACAATTCAAACCCCGGTTTCGCAATAATTCTTTCGGGTTTGGATACTTTTTCGGCAGTCTTCAAATCCAGATTCTGCGGCAGAAATTCGTTCGCTGCCGGCAACCAGTTGGATGAGTCTGCAAGGTCAGTGTGCCACAATTCGATTGTTTGGTCAGGAATTTTATCAAGCGAATATTCCACTCCCAGATAAGGCGTCAACTTATCCGTCTCAGTCGTGGATGACGCCAAAACTGCTAAAGTATTTTCCGGTGTCATTTCAGCCAGAATTGTAGTGATCAGATTAGGATCGTATTGACTCACCAGATACAGCGCTGACAGTATTTCATTTGGAGGATACTTATGCAGCACTGCTGCAAGAGTGGTCACAAAATTTCTAGCATCGTCCACCTCACTGAAGCGAAAACCGATTTCGCTCAGAATTTTCTGTTCATTGAATCTCCATTTATCGATTCCGCGCGCACGAATTTCTCGGATGTACTGAAATACGTAGGCTGTCACATTCTCCCAGTTTTGATGCCCGCTCTCAGTAAGCGAAATTTTTACAGTCATGGTATAGCTGTTGATGCCTGTATTACCGGGGCTGACATATAAGCCATCGGCCCAGCCTTCAGCTTTTAATTCCGACAACAGGCTCCCCTTGCCTTCATGTCCCAGCAGGTTCGAAATATACCCGTCCGGACTCTCTCGCCAGTAGGGTTCCAGATTCGGCACTGGAAACGTTAACTTTAAGCTCGGATTGTTCTTTAGGGTCATAACTTTCAACAGCGCCGGCAGACTCCCGTCGGCAAACAAAGGTTCGGTTATTTCAAGCACATCAGCATCAGAGTCCTTGATCTCAGAAAAAATTTCCACTATCCATTTCTGCAATTCGTTAACTGGTTCTCGACCCAGCACGACTAGATTCATTAGGTTCGCACTGTAGTTTTCATTGAAGAACTCAATTAGATCAGGACGGACATCACCTTCCAGAGTCTTTTCGGTGCCTGTGACGAATTTTGACGATGGGTGTTTCGGATTGTAGGCATGTCTCATCGCTGCCCAGTGCCTGACAACATCGCGCTGTGTACGCATTTCAAATTCCGCGTGTACTACACTCCGTTCACGGCCGACTTGCTCTGCTGGGAATAGAGGCGCGACAAAAAATTGCGCAAATCGGTCAAGAGCAGGCTTAAGGAATTCGGGTTCAATGCTGAAATTGTAGTTGGTGAGATCTATCGCGGTATACGCATTGGTTGCTCCACCGTTTTGTTTAATGAACGTACGATAGCTATCCAGTTCCGGGTATTTTTCCGTTCCGAGAAATAGCATGTGTTCCAGATAGTGAGCCATTCCGGCTCGATTTTCCGGATCATCCCCTCCTCCAATTTGAATCGCTAGCGAGGCAGCCGCGTCATCTGTTTCAGGGTCGGAAATGACCAGCACGCGCATTCGATTTTCAAGTTCGAACGCGAGGTATTTCCGGTGGTCATTTGGACTTTTCTCAAAATCTGCGTAAACCTGTATGTTGGCAAACAGGCTGAATAGAAAAATGAGCAAGCTGAATCTGGAAAGTATTCGGATATGCATGGTAGCAGTCAATTGAAGGTATCGACTTTGACTGAATTGAATCGCGAAAGTTTCAAAATTGCGATTTTGTCATCTCGAATATGTAGATTTGCCGAAGAAAACCAAATAGGTAACCCAATTCCTAAACATCAGTGAAATTATCAAATGGCGTCCCCCAGCGGGATTGATTCGCACCTTAGGGAGCGTGCCACTTTCAATTACTATAATCGATCCTGAAACTATACCAATGTATCAGAAAATAGCTTCCGAAGTGTTGTGTCTGAAAAATCTCGGATACAGTCAGCACAAAATAGCTCGAACTATAGGTGTTCATGCTAAAGTTGTTTCCAAAGCCATCAAGTATCAAAATGTTAAAGACGAGGAATCATGAGCAATAAAGAATGGACACTAACCCAGATTTCGAGCTTGCTACACCAGCCGCAGTACAAATTAATTTACTTATGCGAAAAGGGCGTAATCACACCAGACGGGAGTGATGCAAAGGGCCGAGGAAGTAGCCGTCGATTCTCAGCACGAAATTTGTTTGAATTTGTCGTGGCGCTTAAGTTGGGCGAGTTTCATTTACCAACAAAATTAACTACAAACGTACTTAGAGCACTTCGATCATTTGACAGACATCTGGGAGAAAGCTATCCGATGTTAAAACTTCCGTATTCGCTCAGAATTCCAAACTCGCCTGAAGTGAAAATAATTTTGATCAATGGCTCACGCTTGTTCTTTTCGATCGGAATTAGGGGTAGAAAAACCACCTATATTGGTGATTTAGATTTGCTGAATTACGACAAATATAGAGTTTCAACTAATACTGTAAATGATCAATCTAAATCTGATTTCCCTATTGAACGTACAAAAACTCTTCCGAAGGAATCAGAAATCGCAGTGTTTGAATTAAACCTGTCTCAGATAGCAAAAAAAATTTCACTGGATTGAACTTGGATAACCACCTAAATTGAATACTCACCCTGCAACTGAAACGATTCGAATAAACCCTGTATTCGTGAACAGCAAAAATTATGCTTGGTTGCGTTAAATCGTCCTCGCTCTTTACCAACTCAAGTATTACCAATAAAATTAAGAAAATTTTGCTATGACTGAGGAGCAATGTCATGGCACCTTATCGTTGGACACGAAAACACCAATATTGTTTTAGTCTGTTCTTCTCGCTCAAGCCACTTTTCCAATCCAATCGGTGGTTCGCCCGTCGGGAAACAGCCGCCTTCGATCATTTCCAAAGGTTTGGCCTTGACTGTCGGCCAATGCCATCAATCCGGCACTGCCTTGGTTCGCACACACCCGTCTATAGGCCTTTTCCGTGTTAGCAGGCAACAGTACCTGCTCCATCAGATTGACCTCTTGCGACTGCGCTTTCGTCTGCGCCAGAGTCGTCGATTCCACCTCAACACCAGCCGCGGACATTGCCGGATTCCGTCCCGCTACCTCCGCGCCGGTTCGACTGTCTTTGTCGGTCTGTGTCTTGGTTGGTTTCATCGAGTATCTCTGCCGTCTACTCGCGGCTTGTCATGTTCAGCCCTTCAGTTGCCGGCCAGCAACCTACTATGGCCTCGGCTGACTTCTGCCGTCCCATCCCGTCTCCTTCCGAATCCGGTAGCCAATGGCAGGACAGCAGACCTCCCAGGGTAATGCGCGCGACCCTCCCGCTTATGCCTGCCGCATTTACGTCCACGGTTTCCGTACAAGTATCGGGCTTTGAATCTAATGGCCTTCTCACCCACCGTGTCCACCTCGTATGCGATTCCTGTTCGTCAGGCCAGCGGTTTGCCTTCGGCTTCCTTCAGATTCCGCTTCACAGCGGACACCATTGCCGTTCGGCTAACCGTTCCCCTTGTCGGGCCGGATGACTTGCACCGCCAAGTCATCCGGCCACCACCACGTGTGCCGGAATAGCGCCATGCCTAGCGCACCAACATAAAGGAGGGCTTGATACCCTTCTTTTTTGTTAGCCCTTTCGGGTTGTTTATCCGCTACCTTGTTTGTCAGGCTGCGGTGAGATGCTCTACAAAATCATGTTCTGTGTATTCTGCAGTGCATCGATCTTGCGATCGAACTTGTTCTTGAGCGCATCGAACTTGCTGTTTACAACGAACACTGTAGCATCACGGACTGCTTTCAGGAGATGAGCAAGCGCCCTCATACGCGACGATGTCTTGTTGTAGAAAAATATGATCATTCGTCCTCTAATTTGTGTTCAGCAATTATCTGATCAGCCTCTCGAACATATCCGTTCGCTAATTCTCGTAAGGCAACGGCAAATCGCTGAAACCCCTCATTCTCTATTTGCTCGGCTTTACTTCGGAACTGTTCTGCCAGTTCTCTCTCTGGTTTGCCGGTTGGATCAATCCAATGAGCACCGCGCGAGTTGTATGTCCCCATTCTAAAGCCATCGCGCAACTTGTCAGCGGCACGGTCATTAAGTGCTTCAGCGACAGTGCGATGTATCCACAATCCATCAGGGTCTGCTGGGACGTGAATCAACACTTTACCACAGTTAACAAGCGCAACTTCCAGGTGACCGGAATCCATACTGAGTAGCTTGACCCGCTGGAGCCATTCGGTGAAGCATTCCTCGTTGAACGTTCCATCGTTTTGAGTTCCTGGTGGCGTTTTCCAGTAATGTAGCAGTTGCCAGGCATTATTTGCATTTGCCTTTATCTTTTCAATGGGTTCTTTCGACGGCTGATTTTCTTTCTTAGATCGGTAGATCAGTTGGATCACTTCGCAATAGAAATCGGGGTCATTGGCCAGCCTGCATTCAAGGAACTGAGGAGCAGCTCCATCACGGCGGTCTAAAAGGGGGAGATATACCCACTCCACTCCAAGCAAGTCGTCTTGGTTAACGGAAGAATCTGCCTGAAGAAACTTGATCAGTTCGATAATGTGATACCTGTCCATAGAATGGGGCTGTTCACCGGAAATGGGAGCAGTCATCAATGCTCGAATGCATTGATCAAAATCAATGCTCTGTTTGGCATGACGCATCCTGTCTAGGCATTTGATTGCTGCATGTGGTCTTCCATATTCAATGAGCTTCTCAACAGCAACAGCAAGATCACCATCAGCCTGATAAGGATTAGCACCGGTACGGCTCCAATATTCACGTTCATGCTCCTGAAGCCAATTACAAGCGTATTCCCATACCTCCTTCCCAAATGGCAAGTAGGCCAGGAATTGTCCTACTTGCGCTGGCGTCCAACCTGACTTATCGATGTTGTCACACCACTCCCAATTATTGACGTGATAGCGCCGCCAGATAAAACCGCTCGATAATTCCTTGTGCTTTTTGTTCTGTGTATCCAGAAATTGAGGCAAAAGGACCTGATCGATAACATAATCGGCAATGACGCCGAGTGCGTTTCCCACCTGGTAAGGTGTATTAACAGATTCAGCAAATCGGATGACACCCTCAACACCATCTTGCTGAAAGACTTCCGATATGGCCTTTTCCCGAAGCGCGTTGAGTTTCTTTCCCTGCGCCTCCCAATCGTCATTCTCTTCGTAAAGTTCAAAATCTCCATAATTAAAAAGGCGCTGATATAGGTTAAACGGGGTACTCGGGGCGAGCTGCTCGGAAACTAGCTCAAGGCTGATAATCAAGTCTTCAGGCAATGTCCATTCAGTATCAGAGAACCGTCGGTGTTTCTTTGTGAATTTTGTGAGATGATTCCAAAGCGATAGCCGTTGCTCTTCAGGAAGTGTGGAAACAGGTAGTGAGGAAAGGACTTCGATCAGTTGACCAAATACTGATTGAGGTAGGTTATCAAAATGGTCAATCAGCTCGGAGAGCCGATCGATATCATCGCCAGCGGCAGTAACTGCTAGCTCCGCGTAAAAAGAAGCCTCTTGCAAGTATTCCTGATTTGTTATGCCGTTTTCGTCTTTATCTGGTATTGTCATTCGCCAGCTAGGTTTGTGCGAACCGGAAGAGGTCTGGAGTTGGCCAGGCAAAAGTTGAATGATTAGATTCCAAGCGACTTCCGGCCATTCGTTCAAGAGTGTTCGCACCGCCACCTTTCGCTTGTCAACTGATGCAAGCGTTTGCGGAAACCAAGGAAGTAGTATGGTTTCAAGTGAATTGGACGGGCGATTGACCCACTGACCGCCAGAATCATGGCCAGCAAGTTCACCAAGTACAACACAAACTCGGACCAGATATTCTTCGTCCCAGGCCAAACCTTCCAGAGCCCACAAAAGGCCGGTTAAATAGTTACCTCCGGTGATGCCGTTACCTTCTTGGGCAAAAAGTTCGTCATAGGGACAGGGCGTCAGGTTTAGCGCTTTCTCGACTGCATCAAGAAATTCATTAGGAGCAGCTTCTGACAGAGCGGGTAATAAGCTGTTCAGGCTACCCCACCGTACCCAGTCAGCATCAGACAGTATTTCACGCACGGCCAATAAACTAGTTATTTCAACCTCCCCGTGCGAACAGTTGCCACACGCATCAGGCCTGCTACTCATAATGGCCAAACCCTCGGCGATTCCTGTACGCAGATTTAGCGAACACTTCAGAACTTTGCCAAGAATATTCGCCCTGTATCGCTCTTCAGGAGATAGTTCAAAAACGGGATCTGGCTCAGTTAGTGTGGATACCGCTAGTAATTTAAAGATATCAAGATTCCGGTCGAGGATGCGTGATCCCAACTGGCTCCACAGTTCAACTCGATTGACAACTTTCCAAACACCGTTATTTACGGACAATGGGCTGTCAGGGTGGTGCAATATTTCCTGCGCCTTCTTTAGCCATTCATCATAGCTGATGCCGAGGAACTGAGTAATCGTATCACGGTCACCTTGAGTCCTTTCATTCCAAGCACCAAGCAGAACTGCCAAGGCTAGATAGGTGGCGTCAGGATGTTGCGTCCAATCAGTAATCAGCTTCTCTTGAGCCGCCTTGAGTTCCACAGGCACTTCCACGACAGTTCTCTGCTTGAAGACTTCCAGCAAGTCTTCTGGTAGCTTTCCGGGTGTGATAGTACCAGCATCTTTATTCCAGGTGTGTACGATTTCAACAACCCGTGACCAGACCCATTGGGGATCTTGCTGCGAGAATTGGGAAATATGGGAATTTAACAGAGAAAGGTCAACACCATACTCGTTCCCAAGATCATAGCTGAGTATATAGAAGTGATTCAGGAATTCGTAGAGTTCGTCCCTCGTAACTTCATTACCGCCATTGGCTGCTTTCAGATGGTGTTGAATGGCACTGAGTTTCTCGGCGCTCTTATGTGGGCTGAACTTAGCACGATGGACGTGCGTTAAAAATTCATCAACGTCTTTGGTGTGCTTTGCTTGGTCAAGAAGCCATAGAGCATTTTGTACATCGGTTGCGCTGAGCGGGCCTGTAATCAATGCGATGACATCTTTGCCCTTTGTAAACACCTCAAGATTATTAAAATCATTCCATGCGGCTTGCATAAACTTGCCAAAGTTAACATTACTTTTGGTAACTGCAATGGAATGCTTGACTTGACCAAGGAGATTCCGTCGTTCCTTGCTACCTGACTTTTTAACGACAACCACAAGATCGTCTGTATCAAAACCGTCTATTTTGCTCTGGAGTTTGATTTCCGTAATAGGCCAACAGGGAAGACAGGGGACGCACCCCCCCCCAGTTAGCATCAATACAACAAATGATGCCTGCACATGCGCTTCAAAATGATAACCGCCACCTCCGGTTGAAAAAGGATTACTAAGCGCCTTGCTCTTGCTCATTCGGCGGTCTCTTGAGAGGCAATATTCACGAATAAGGTCAGGTGGTGGTCGTCAATACGGCCGCTGTTCAACACGTGGTACCAAGGAGCGGATTTTCTCTCCTTGCCACGGTCCATTTTCCAACTAAAACTGGGTATATCGCGCAGGACACCAGTGCCATTCTTGCTGACATTAGATACGGTGAAGAACGGTCGAATCTTAAGGCGCACATATTCGTTGGAACCTGCATCCCAGTTGATGGGCTGCTTTTCCAGTGGTTTCCAACGTACGAAGATGTCCCCTTGAGGGCGGTCAAATATGCAGGCGATTTTTCGCCTGATTGTTCCCAGGAACACTCCTAGCTGCTCGCTGTAGACCTGAATCTGCAACCGCAAGCCGATGGCCAGTTGACTACATGTGCGTTGAACGGCTGTCGCCCGAATTATCGTCCCCTTTATTTTCGATAATTTCTGGTCGATTTGCAACTCAAAGTCAAGTTCTAGATTGATGCTGATTGGCTATGAGAATTTTCCACAGGGATGTCTACAGACTCATTTCCACGCAGCGGCGTTTGCAGACGATTTATCATGTCTTGCACATGCAAGACATCAACACTTGACAAATGGAGGTCATTCATTATTCAATGACAGTTGAATTAAACGCTCGGAAAAACCATACCGGTTTCTTCATCAGACACAATATTCAGATAAAGGTCACTTCGCGTTCAGATAAGCGTCACTCGCGTTTAAATAAAGCTCATTACGCATCATGAAATCTACCACCGAATCCGGTACCTCAGCTGCGGCACTACTTAACAGGTATGCGCACCTAAAATTGAGTACGGCCAATGAAGCAGAAACTCGTCTGAAACTCATAGACGGCATCTTCTTCGAACTACTCGATTGGACCTACGACGACGTGACAGTCGAGGAACGCGTCACCGAGGATGGTAAATCCACCTATACCGACTACATCTTTCGTACAGCCAACACTGCGTTTGTTGTTGAAGCAAAAAAGGTAGGAACCTCCTTTGAATCTGTCGGGGACAGCCGCAAAGCTAGGCTGAGCGGAAAGCTTCTCAAAGGGCGCACTGGGGAGGCAATAAAGCAAGCACGAGACTATTGCAGAAAGAAGTCAAGTTCGACGACTTCTATGGACTTCTTTCTCGAGATGCCGTCATCAACGGTAACCTAGAACTCGAGCTCCTTGGACGCAGCGAAGATCAGTTCGAGGAAAGACGTTTACGCTCTTTCTACAGGACACACTCGAGTCAGAACACCAAATTCTCTATATCCCCTGCTCCACGAGGCGATCATACAATCATTTGCAGATTCGATAATCGAGAGGGATGACGACCTTCTCACGAAGTGCTACGTAAGCTCTGCCGACCGGGTCAGATTCGACCGTAAAATCAACATGCACCTTCAGCGCGAAGAGAGTCTGTTTTCGACCTCACCCAAGAAAGCCCTTCGAAGGACCAAACACGCTAAGGCGCTCTCGGAGACGCTCAAGGGAGCTGCTGAAAGTTCCCGAGCACTCGCTGTCCTAGTTCTTGGACCAGTGGGTGCAGGAAAAACCACTTACC
>CBDCPT010000002.1:0-57252 GCA_965220395.1 Arenicellales bacterium
TTTAGGACGTGGAATTAAACGCGTAATCGATGCGCACTGGATTGAAGAATTGGGAATTGCACAGGCAATCTGGGTTCTGGAAGTCTGCGAATTCGGACCTTTTCTGGTTGAAAGCGACATTCGCGGAAACAGCCTGTTTGAAAAATCCAAAGTAGAAATCGATAAAAATATCGATTCGCTCTATGAAGGGCTGAAAAAACCCGCGCTTCGCCGTTATGGCGAGACGACCGAACGCACCGATGAGGTAATCTGACGGCAATCGATACGGCTCACCAAATGCCGGAATTCTCCATGGATACCCACGGTTCCTGCGGCGGCAGTGCATCTCCTTTTTGAAGAATTTCAACCGAAACTTGATCTGGCGACCTTACGAAAGCCATTCTGCCGTCTCGTGGCGGTCGATTTATGGTGACTCCGCCATCCGCCAATCGCCTGCATGTTGCGTAAATGTCGTCCACTTCGTATGCGAGGTGGCCGAAATTCCGCCCAACCGAATAGGTTTCGGGGTCCCAATTGTAGGTCAGCTCCACCTGCGCATCCTCATTGCCTTCAGCTGCGAGAAAAATTAAGGTAAATCTGCCTGCCTCGTATTCAGATCGCTTCAATTCTTTCAAGCCCAGATTATCGACATAGAATTTCAACGATTCGTCGATATCAGTGATTCGCACCATTGTATGCAGGTATTTCATAACTACTTCTCCTTAGGTGATGAGGTGATGTCGATTCGATAATGGAGCGCGCTATGGTTTTTCCCCTCTTGCAAGTCTGGCATTCACATCGGCGATGACACCCAACAGCTCCGGGAACTCGTTTATCACATAGTGTGCACCGCTTTTTCCCAGAATTTCTCTTGTCTTCCCCAGCCTGCGCGAGATTTCTTCTTCAGAAACTGATTCAGCTTCTTCCAAACTGTTAATGTTCATGTAGTTGCTGTAACGCGCGATGCCAACCGTCCAACAGCCAGCCTCCAGCCCTTCTCCAACACCACTGATCGTGTCGTCAACCTTGATCACGGATTGAATTGGGTGAACATCCAGTAAGTCAAGATTTCGGTAAACCATGAACGGTTTTGGTCGTGCACCATGGACAACTTCGTCTCCCGCTACGGTGACGTCTGCATGGAAACCCTGTTCTTTAGCGTCTGCCTCCAGAATATCAACCATGCTTCGAACAAAGCCCGTAGTACTGCCAATCTTGATACCGTCGGCCTTAATTTTTTCAGTTGTTTCCACAACACCAGGCAACAAAGTTGTATACCGTCTGAGACAGTCCAACTGCATCGGCACAAAATCGCTGAACATGTTGTCTACGTCATCCTGTGTTGGATAATCATCTTTCACTTTTCGCCATCGTTCTCTTATCTCAGGCTCTTGTGTCAGGGCTGCGATGTGGAGGTCTTTTCGTAGCCCCATCGGTCCACGAGCTTCTTCCATGGATATCTCTACACCCTGCTTTTCAAATACATCTACGAATACGACTGCCGGAGCAATGACATAGGCATCTGCAACAGTACCGCTCCAATCAAGAATCAGAGCCTTTACTTTTCCGTGATAGGTCCTTGTATAAATAAATTCAGATTGCATCATTCTCCTCGTTCACAGTCCGAAATTGTCTCACCGCTACCGTAGGCAGTGGCTAGAATTGCAGCACAAAATAAAAGAGAGCAAAGTCCAGTGCAGAACATTTTGCTCCAACTTAGGTACGGATTCTAAAAATCAGCCATTTAAGCAAACAGCAGATTATGATAAATTTTCGATTCCATCGCAACAGAATTTTTTCAGATGGAATTTCAATTGTGAAGTTACTGCCAATTAACTTTAAGAAATAATTTTTAAATAATTATTACAATAGTATTCGTGCTGAGTTCCGCAATTACGGCAACATCGTCAGTGCATTTAAACTCAGTTTTGATTCGAACTACATTGGTTTGATGACTTAGAATTCGATCAGTGTGGACGAATTGGAATTGTTAAAAATTTTTTAGGGAGAACATGATGATCATGACTCAAGTACTTTATAGACTACCAAAAGTTGTAACACTGATTACACTTTCGTTGTTTATTACGGTTACCGCCTACGCTAAGGACGAGTTGATCGTATATACGGCTATCGAGGCCGATGAACTAGCAATGTTCGAAAAAGAATTCGAAGCCGATAATCCCGAAATTGATCTTCAATGGGGAGCTCGAGATTCGACAGGAATTATTACTGCCAAATTGCTGGCAGAAAAAGACAATCCTCAGGCGGATATCGTTTGGGGGCTCGCCGCCACAAGCCTTGTGTTTCTGGCGAACGAAGACTATTTTGAAGGCTATTCTCCCAAAGGAGTGGAGAATTTAGCCGCCAAATATGTCGACCCGACTATGGACCCGCCCTTATGGGTTGGTCAGCGAGCATGGATTGCATCGATCTGTTTCAATACGGTTGAAGCAGAAAAACATGGTCTTCCCATGCCATCTTCCTGGAAGGATTTAACCGATCCTGTGTATCAGGGACATGTTGTCATGCCGAATCCAAATTCATCCGGTACCGGATTTCTTGATGTCTCCAGTTGGTTGCAGATTTGGGGCGAAGAAGACGGCTGGGCGTTCATGGACGGGTTGCACGAAAACATTGCATGGTACACTCACTCCGGTTCAAAGCCTTGTAAGCAGGCGGCCGCCGGTGAAATTCCTGTTGGCGTTTCTTTCGCCTATCGAGGCGCAAAGCTCAAAAATGACGGTGCGCCAGTGGAAGTTATCGCTCCATCAGAAGGAGTTGGCTGGGACCTCGAAGCCTTTGGTATCGTGAAAGGCGCCGAAAACATGGCAGCGGCACAAGCGCTTGCTGATTGGTCAGTCACCCGAAAAGCCAATGAAATTTACAACCGTGAATATGCTGTGGTTGCAATGCCAGGTGTTGCGCAAGAAGTCAAAAATTTTCCGCCGAACATCCTTGACAAGATGATCAACAACGACTTCGCCTGGGCAGCAGCGAACCGACAGAGAATTCTGGCGGAGTGGCAAAAACGATACGGTGCCAAATCGGAACCTAAATCGTAAATTGGAGCCACTTTAAGATTCGATCACTCTAACGCTTAAATTTGTTTAAGTAAAATCCGGGAGTTGTGATGAAGCGCAGCTCCCGGATTTTTGTCTGACCTGACGGCAGTTTCGATATGTCGGGCGATCAGCCATATCTCCAAGTTCGCAACTTGACAAAGCGCTTTGGTATTTTTGAAGCGCTCACAAATATCAACCTTGATGTCAATCAGAGCGAATTCATCTGCCTGCTGGGACCTTCTGGTTGTGGAAAAACAACCGTACTGCGTTGCATTGCAGGTTTAGAAACACCGACCTCGGGTGAAATTATTCAGGATGGTGTAGATGTCGCTCCATTCCCCCCTGATAAGCGGGATTTTGGCATTGTGTTTCAGTCCTACGCCCTGTTCCCGAACCTGACCGTCGATGAAAATCTCGGGTTCGGACTCAAAAACCGAAAACTCTCCAAAGCGGAAATATCCAAACGGATTGCTAAATTAACCCAAACGGTAGGGCTTGAAGGGCATGGAAGCAAATTTCCAGGACAGTTGTCAGGTGGACAACAGCAGCGCGTCGCGCTGGCAAGAGCTCTGGCAACCTCCCCCGGTCTGCTTCTACTGGATGAACCGCTGTCCGCACTTGATGCCAAGGTTCGGCAACATCTGCGAAGAGAAATCTTGGATCTTCAGCGCAAGATTGGCATCACCACAATTCTGGTCACGCATGATCAGGAAGAAGCACTTACGATGGGAGATCGTATTGTAGTCATGGACCACGGCGTTATCGCCCAAACCGGTACTCCACACGAAATTTACAGTTTTCCGAAAACGCCTTTTGTCGCTGACTTTATCGGAGAGATGAATTTTCTGCAAAGCACCGTTGCAGATGACAATGAGGTCGTAATCAACCACCTTAGATTCAAATTCGGGCAGGCAAGCAATTCCATGGCAAGCGGGGACCGCGTATTCCTGTGCATTCGTCCAGAAGACGTTGTTCTACGCAGCAACAAAGAACATACTATCGACTCGAACTTCGCCGTTGCAGTAGTACTGGACACAGAATTTCTCGGCTCTTTCTATCGAGTGCGTCTAGCTTTTAAGGATGCTGACAATACGGAATTCGTAGCAGAACTTCCCCCTGGAGACATGCGCTCGCTGAATCTCGAAAGAGGTCTCGCGCTGCAGGTGAATTTCCCGATTGATCGATTGCACATTTACCCGCGCTAAAAACATGAACTTCTGATCATGGCAATCGCGGTAATCGAATCAACGATCAAAAGAGGCTACAGTCGCGACGACCGGTATCAGGGTGCCATATTGCTGGTACTTACTTTATTCATCGTAGCGGCAGTCTTCTTCCCACTTTTTACAATTTTTCAGAAGAGCGTACAAAATAGAGATGGTGAATTCATCGGGCTTGCGAATTACGTTGAATACTTCAAGACTCCGGCACTTGTTGACTCCATATCGAACACGCTGTTTGTCGGTGTCGTTACGACCGTAATCGTCATTTCGCTGGCATTTGTATATGCGTACGCGTTGACCCGAAGCTGCATGCCCCTAAAAGGCCTGTTTCGGTCCATCGCACTCGTTCCACTGCTGGCTCCATCGCTGTTACCCGCAATTGCGCTGGTCTACATGTTCGGCAATCAGGGATTTATGAAGTGGGCCATGTTCGGTTATGAAATCAGGGGGCCGATCGGAATTGTCATTTCCCTTGCCTTTTGGATCTTTCCGCATGCAGTGTTGCTACTGACTACTGCGCTGTCTACCGCGGATGGACGCCTGTATGAAGCGGCGAAGGTATTACGAACCAGCAATATTCGGACATTTTTCAAGATCACGATTCCCGCTGCCAAATATGGAGTGATGAGTGCTTGTTTCGTAGCGTTCATATATACGATCACAGACTTCGGTGCCTGCAAGGTGATCGGCGGTTGGTTCAATGTCCTTTCGCTGGACATCTACAAGCAGGTCATTGGACAGCAGAATTTTCAGCTCGGCGCAGTCGTCAGCGTCATGATGCTGCTTCCCGTAGTGATTACGTTCGCTGCGCAACAACGGGTACAACGAAGACAAACCGCTCAAATTACTCCTGGTTCGGTGCCGTATGCTCCGAAGCCTAATGCGCGATTTGATTTGCTGATGCTGATCTACTGCGCAGTCGTCGGTTTCATCCTGATTGGCATTCTGGCGACTGCAGCATATGCATCCTTTGTTACATTCTGGCCTTACAACCTGAGTCTTTCCCTGAAGAACTATCAGTTCAATATTATGGACGGAGGCAGCTGGCTTGCTTACCGTAACAGTGTGGTGATGTCTACATACACTGCCTTTATCGGCACTGCGGTAATTTTCTGCGGCGCTTATTTCATTGAAAAATCTCGACGTTATACAGGAATTCGAACAACTCTGAATTTCTTCACGATGGTTCCTCTTGCGACGCCGGGCATGGTACTTGGACTTGCATACCTGTTTTTCTTCAATGCTCCGTCTAATCCACTGAATTTCGTCTATAAAACCATGTTCATTCTGGTTCTCGCGAATATCGTGCACTATTACACGGTTCCGCATCTCACTGCTACGACTGCCCTAAAACAGCTTGATGTCGAGTTTGAATCGGTATCAGCATCACTGAAAGTGCCTTTCTACCAGACTTTTTGGAATGTCACACTGCCAATCTGCCTGCCAGCGATTATCAATATCTGGATATATTTGTTTGTCACCGCAATCACAACTGTGTCGGCAATCGTGTTTCTCTACGGACACAATACGATGATCGCAGCAGTCGCTGTACTAAACATGGACGATGCCGGAGACATTGCACCCGCAGCGGCTATGGGGATGATGATTGTCTACACTGCTGCTGGCGTGCGGGTGCTGCACTGGATAGTTTCAAATTACGTCGAAAAGCGCACTCAGAAGTGGAGATTGGGCAAAGATTTTGGAATGTGAGGGTAATCCCATGTCTATTGACAGTTTAGAAATAGACTGTTGCGATAGACTTTCTGCCAAGAATTCGGCTTCTGTCGAAGAGTAATGAGCGTTTCCGTGTTGTTGCTCAGCTTCAATTTGATGATGGGAATCATTTGGACACTATTCTGAAAAAGGAGGGAACAAAGTGATTGTTCTCGCAAGAGGCGTACACTTGCATCTACCTTGCCTATGATAGTGACAAGAAGGATCTGCATAATGGCAAAAGCCAGAAAATAATTTCGAACGTACTATCCGAGTTCCAAATTAAAATCCGCGATGGAGAGTTTGTGCGATAAGTGCACGACGACCGTCACAATTATGCTCTGAATTCTTTCGTACGGGCACTTCTCAAAATTCAGAAATGTCAAGAGAACAAATGTGATCGTTGTTCAGGGAGAAATTAAAAGTTTTTGTAGATAAATCTGTCCCGGAAGAATAGATAACGATAACGCGCAATTCGGTGAAGAGTACAATACACTAATGTATGTTAGTTAATTCGAGACACGACCCAGTCAACCATCGTCTAAAGTTCTAACCGCAATGAGTCAGCAAAACGCAAACGATTCTATGCTTGAACCTCTTTTGTACTGCGAAGATTCTAGAGATTGGTTAGAACACGCCGGCTTTCACATCCCTGAATTCGATGTCACTTTCTTGGATCCACCATTCAATCAAGGAAAAGACTATCGGGCACACAATGACTGTATGAGTGAGATTGATTATTGGAATTGGATGACAGAAATATGTAGACTGATTCACAATCGTTCCAGCCTTGGTAGTGCACTGTATTTCATGCAGAGAGAGAAAAATACCGAGGAAGTACTTTGCGCTCTCAAAAATGCTGGCTGGCACTATCAGAATTTAATCATTTGGAAAAAACTGACTTCCGCAGTACCGTGTGTTCATCGCTTCGGAAAGGCATTTCAGATAATCGCATTTGCAACCAAAGGACCTCGCCCAAAATCTTTCAATCGATTGAGGATTGATCCTCCATTGCCAGAGGGTTATTCACCTAGAGAAAACGGCATATTTCTCACTGATATCTGGGACGACATTCGTGAGCTGACATCTGGGTATTTCGCCGGTGCAGAACCTCTGCGCGAACAATCCGGAGAACGATTTCACAAACAGCAATCTCCGATTGCACTGTTGCTGAGGATCATTTTAAGTTCTACTATGCCAGGCGACTGTGTGTTCGACCCATTTGCCGGCACAGGCACCACCCTATGTGTTGCGCAGCAATTGAATCGAGTGTCGATAGGAATTGAAATTGACAAACAGAATTGCGACCGCATCAACGATAGAGTTAGAAAACTTCGACCGATTGACGACGTCCTTCGATTGCAGTCTTCATATCAATACACACCAAAACTGTCTTCAATCTGGCCAACTGAAGAGAGCATCAGAAACACCAAAGAATCCATGACAGAACACGTCAGTATAAGCTAGTGACTGATCGTTCCTCGATTTTTCACTTCTTTGCTCGTATTATGGAGCGAAGAGGCTACTTGTCAGAAGCGGAGCAGTTGGAGGACTTCGAATTTCCACAATATATGATTGCCGCTCGATCTAAGGGAGCGTTTCCAGACATCGTACTTCGGACGAACAATTCTGAACAATACCCAGGCGGAGAATTGATTGAGATTAAATCTTCACAAACCTATGCAATCGCATCTTTCAATTCAACTTTCCCTAACGAAATCAAGGCAGTTGATCAGATGGCTAAGAATGTGCTGGATCAGATAAACGAAGTAGGTGAGAATCCCCAGACACTCGTCAACCGAAAAGTATATTACCTGCTGTTCGGTAGGAACAAAAAGGCCAGACCCGCTCCTCATTCAAAAATGTGCCTCGTCAGTGGCGCTTTTTTTGAGACGATGTCGACATTGAATCTGATTAAGTCTGCCTTCAGACAAGTGGCAAGCGATTCCGTGAGTGGGGAAGATTCTATACCAGATGAACATTTTGAACATTTTGAACATTTTGACGATCAGGAGGCTTTCGCGAAGACGAGAAAGGTTGAAGGTGCATCAGTGAAGGTTCGATTCCGATTGATGATGGAGGCAGTACCGGAGGTGAATTTATTTTCAGATTCTCGCTTTCCATCAATCAAGGAAAATACAGTCAATTTCTTATCCCCACTCCGTCCCGAAGAACTGCCAACTCAGATTGAAGGTTTGCATTCTTGGACAGATGCTCCCGACAACATTTCGAAAACTGAACAATTCCATTTGCTTGACAACGCGTATGACGCTATCAACCCAGAACTGAAACTGATTACTTGTGTTGGACATTTGATCCATCCTGTAAGCGGAACTGGATTTTTTCACGCTCAAGCACCCATGCGCTAAATCAACAGTTCCATTCCAATGGTCTCAGTGACCAATCGCTGTAGATTAGCTCGGATGAATCACTCAGAGGCCAGAAAGAAGCGCCTTGCCATGGCGCACTGACGAAATTCAGGCTGGATTCGATTTGAAAGGAACACTCAATTCAAGAGTCGAATGGCGGTAGTAGACCTGAATGTGAATCAAACCCTCAAACGCTGATTTAGCGGATCATAAGGTGCATCCGCCAATACCGTTGCCGTCCTTCGAACCCCTAAAATAGGAATCTCGAATGTCTTCCCTGCTTCGGAAAACTGAGGCTCAACGTAGACATATGCCAGACTCATGTTGGTCCGATGACCAAATGCGCCACTGCATACAATTCCCATGGAACGGTCGCCATCTGGCGCGGTATGTAGTGGAGTTCGCAGGCCGCCATAATATCAGGCCGCTAGATACCAAAGACCAGATGCGCCAGATTGCAAATGACCTATCTGGTCACAGGCTGCGCGATAAGGATTTGGTCGCCTGAGTCCAAAAAGCAAAACATTTTAGGCGAATCAACAGCGATCTGGTTTTTACTTGACAGCATATGTTCGCTACTATGCAGGTTTAATAAATTACTAGTTGCTTAGGAGGGCATATGGAAAGCGAAAATTGGGTTGAGTTGGATTTCAAAGCATCCAGAGTATTTACACCAGGTGCTCCTATTAGTATTAGTGAAGCCGAATTGTTTTCTGGCAGGCTTGATCAGGTAGAAAAGATAATCAACACCATTATCCAACGAGGTTACCATGCCGTTCTTTATGGTGAGCACGGTGTTGGAAAAACTTCATTGTCGAATGTACTTTCAAGTTTCTTGAGTGAAACTGGCGGAAAGTTCTTTTTACCACGTGTGAACTGCGACACATCTGACACGTTTACAAGTTTGTGGAAAAAGCAGTTTGATAACTTCACCATAAATGAAACACATCCTGGGGTCGGTTTCACCAATGAAGAAATTGAGATTAGGCGGAATCTCGTGGATAACTTTCCTGAAAATGTATCCCCAGAACACATACGTAGAATACTGGAACAATTTTCACATGGAATCTTTCTTGTTCCAGTGTTCGACCAGTTCGACCGGACCGGGAACAGTGAGATTCCTGCTTTAATGGCTGACACGATTAAGTGTCTTTCTGACTATAGTGTTGATGCCACTATCCTCCTGATCGGGGTCGCAGACTCCGTAGATGGGTTGATAAAAGAACACCAGTCAATCGAACGAGCACTAGTTCAAGTCCCAATGCCACGAATGTCAAGCACAGAAATCGCTGAAATTGTTCAAAAGGGAATGGATCGACTAAATATGGAAATTGAAGATGATGCAAAATCAGAAATTATTAGCCTTTCGCAAGGCTTGCCATATATTACTCATTTACTCGCGCTTCACTCTACAAAAGTGACTATAGACAGAAAGAGCAAACAGGGTGAAGGTGAAGACGTAAACGGAGGAATAAAAAGAGCTCTAGATCAATGGCAAGAATCAATAAAGATAGCATATTATCTCGCAACCAAGAGCCAGCAACCAGATCACATTTACAAAGAAGTTATTTTGGCTTGCGCGTTCGCTGAAATTGACGACCTTGGGTTTTTCTCTGCAGCAAACGTTCGGGAACCTTTGCGCATTATTACAAAGCGCACATACGATATTCCAAATTTTGCACGCCATCTAAATCAATTTAGCCGATTGGAGCGCAGTGAAATTCTATACCGAACAGGCCCAAAACGTCAGATACGTTATCGTTTTAACAGTCCATTGATGCGACCATACATTGTAATGAGGGGGATCGCGGATAATTTGATTACTAAAACGGACTTAAGCAAACTTCAATCAAAGCAAACCAAAATGACAATTTGAACAAATGGAAATTCCATGAAAAAGCCCCGTAAAACCCTCACACTACAACCCACAGACTACCAGCCGAACAAGACTGAACTGGAGAAGAAAATGCGCTTCAAAACCACGCCGGAGAACCTCACCAAAGCCATACTTCAGGACGTGATAATAAAGTACACGCCAGACGCGGCAAAATAGGGCGTGTGCTACTTTGGTATAGAATTCCATAATTTTTAATTAGTCATTCGGAATTACGCAATTAAATTTAATGGTTGAAACGGCTGTAAAGGAAAGAACGAACGTCATTTACTGCATAAAATATTCATGGAGAAGTTCAATTGAATATTCTCTAAAGTAAATCAATATTGTGATCAGCCAACACAACCGCTCTGTACTTCTTATTCACGTGATTCAACCAATTGTGAATTACTACGTTCAAACAAGTAATTGATTTTCTAGTCCAATTGAGGCACTGGTACCCATTAGTGCAAAAAACCTATGAAGCAGGTGACCCTCCATATAAGATCAACAATTTAGCAGCACAAAAATTTCAAGTCTATCATTCAAAAATCTAACTGTAATGAGTCAGCAAAACGTAGACGATTCCATGTACGAACCTCTTTTGTTCTGCGAAGATTCTACAGATTGGTTAAATCACATTGACTCTGACATTCCTGAACTCAGTATCACATTTTTTGACCCACCATTCAATCAAGGAAAATACAGTTAATTTCTTATCCCCACTCCGTCCCGAAGAACTGCCAACTCAGATTGAAGGCTTGCATCCTTGGACAGATGCTCCCGATAACATTACGAAAACTGAGCAATTCAATTTGCTTGACAACGCGTATGACGCTATCGGTCCAGAACTGAAACTGGTTACTTGTGTTGGACATTTGATCCATCCCGTGAGCGGAACTAAATTTTTTCATGTTCAAGCACCCATGCGCTAAAACCAATTGTTCCATTCCATTGGTCTCCGTGACCAATCGTCGTAGAATAACCCGGATGAATTACTCAGTGGAAGGAAAGAAGCGCCTTACTATGGCACGCTAACGAAATTCAGGCTGGATTCGATTTGATAGGAACTCTCAAATCAAGAGTCGAATGCGGTAGTGGACGGAATAGTGAATCAAACCCTCAGACGCTGATTTAGCGGATCATAAGGTGCATCCGCCAATACCGTTGCCGTTCTTCGAACCCCTAAAATAGGAATCTCAAATGTCTTCCCCGCTTCGGAAAACTGAGGCTCAACGTAGACATATGCCAGACTCATGTTGGTCCGATGACCAAATGCACCACTGCACACAATTCCCATAGGACGTTCGCCATCCAGAGCTGGCTCATTTCCCAAACAGTCTGTATCATCCGCGTCTACGGATACCAGTACAAGTTTGGTTGAAATCCCCTCAGCTTTTCTTTTGAGCACGGAATCGCGCCCGATGAACTCACTGTCATAGTCGACAAACCTTTCTATGTCCGCTTCAACTGGCGTAATTTCTGTTGTCAGCTCGCTGCCCCAGCCCTTGTAGCCTTTTTCAAGCCTCATGCAGTTGACCGCATACGATCCAAACCAGCCGAGCCCGAACTCTTCGCCTGCCACCTCAATCTGAGCGCGAACTGAGACCTTTTCGAAATCGGTAAGTTATTGATTTTTCGCGCGAATCGCCGAGCTTGAAAATTTGTTTACCCCACAAAATAGCCTGAAATACCGCTTTTTCGGCGTTTTTACGCGGTAAAGGGAAAATTTCACCCCAATTCCAAAGCCCCCTCAGCAACTGGTTCCTGAGCTGCCTGATCCTACTTATCCCATTGTTTTAATTAATAAATAAATAAAGCCACAAGCAACTACTCCATGATATAATTCAGTTAAAATCATTCAATGGTTAACTGATTATCCATTCAACAAGAGGTTCTGCTCATGGCTTTCGTCAATTATGATCTATTCTGGGAAAATTATCTAGACCATTGCGAACTCGAAAGACTTCGAGGCATCTTCACACAGCTCGACTTTTCTGAAATCGTCTGCCAAATCCGCACTCACCGAAACCGCAAAGGACGTCAGGACTGGCCCATCGAAGCCATGCTGCAGGCGCTTTTCGCAATGATTGTCCTGCAGCATCGAAGTGTTGCCTCATTGCGCCGGGAACTGAAAAGAAACCCGACTTTGATGATCGCATTGGGCTTCGAGCTCAAGCCGGTTGCGGACTGCGGCGGTGATCCGTTTGTCCGCTACAAGGTGCCATCGGACGGGGCTTTCAGTCGCTTCCGGCAAACGCTCGAACTACTGAACGCTTGACTCTTCACTGTCTAACAAGTAAAATTATTTTTACTATCCGCTACGCCCGTAGGCGGGCATGTATATTGAAACCTCCCACGGCGTATAACCGTGGGAGGTTTTTAATTTGAAGACAGCAGTATTTATCGACGGTGGGCATTTGCGAGTTTTGGTTCGGAATACCGATCATACGTATAACCCCGACTACATTGATACCGTTGCTCGTGCTTGCATCGAAAAAAATGAAAGCATTTTTCGAATCCTCTACTACGACTGTCCACCCTTTCGAGGAAATGCCAGACTTCCTGTATCGGGCAAGCTCAAAACGTTCGCAAGATCAGGTCAATGGTTGGAAGAACTTTCCGCCAAACCGTCATTTGCTGTTCGTCGCGGTGTTTTGAAATTCCGAGGATTTGAACCGAAAAAAATACCAATTTCTAAACGCGATTTGTCAGACGACGACTTCAAGCCTCGGTTTGAACAAAAAGGTGTGGACATGCGGCTGGGGTTGGATATTGCTACGTATGCCACTAATCGGATTTTGGACCGGATTGTACTGATCACTGGCGATACTGATTGTTTACCGGCAATTAAGTTGGCTCGTATTGCTGGTCTTCAAGTAGTGATTGTGGAATTCCCAGGCCAAAATTTGTCGCGAGAATTGATTTGCAATTCTGACTTTCATCGGATTGTGAAATGGCCGAGCGAAGCACAAATTGAATGAAAATGCCCCTAGCGGGCGACAGCAAGAAGGCAAATCTCGGACGACAATACGGTCGAGCAATTTGCTAAAAAGTTAGGGCTTGATCTCACAGATTAAGTTAAAAGTAGTGCGTGGGGGGCGGCTTGAAAAAAAGTCGCGTATCTGGTTTAACATGTAGATTAACAAATTCTTACAAACAACCAGAAAGGTTCGCCACTATAAATAAGGATAACGGAATTTCATTTGAAAACCGAGAGCTTTTTGAAGACCGGGTGCACATCGAATTTTTGACAAATATCACTAATTGCTGGTTCTTCGATACAAAAAATTATCAAATCGATCACTCAGAACACTGCAACGTAACGCCGTAATCAAGTTGGTACACTCCAATGCATACCCGCTCGCTTCAGACGGAATGCTGGGGTAATGCGAAGACTTTCGAATATACTCCTATGAATGGTACAGGAGCCCATCTCATCAGTTGATTTCTGATCCCCACTCCATCCGAAGAACTGCCAACTCAGATTGAAAGTTTGCATCCTTGGACAGATGCTCCCGATAACATTTCGGAAACTGAACAATTCAATTTGCTTGACAACGCGTATGACGCTATTGATCCAAAACTGAAACTGATTACTTGTGTTGGACATTTGATCCAGCCTGTGAGCGGAACTGAATTTTTTCATGCTCAAGCACCCATGCGCTAAAACCACTAGTTCCATTCCATTGGTTTCCGTGACCAATCGCTGTAGATTAGCCCGAGTCACTCAGTTGCCGTAAAGAAGCGCCTTGCTATGGCGCACTGACGAAATTCAGGCTGGATTCGATTTGACAGGAACACTCAAACCAAGAGTCGAGTGCGGCAGTGGACCGAAAAACGAATCAAACCCTCAGACGCTGATTTAGCGGATCATAAGGTGCATCCGCCAATACCGTTGCCGTTCTTCGAACCCCTAAAATAGGAATCTCGAATGTCTTCCCTGCTTCGGAAAACTGAGGCTCAACGTAGACATATGCCAGACTCATGTTGGTCCGATGACCAAATGCACCACTGCATACAATTCCCATAGGACGTTCGCCATCCAGAGCTGGCTCATTTCCCAAACAGTCTGTATCATCCGCATCTACGGATACCAGTACAAGTTTGGTTGAAATCCCCTCAGCTTTTCTTTTGAGCACGGAATCGCGCCCGATGAACTCACTGTCATAGTCGACAAACCTTTCTATGTCCGCTTCAACTGGCGTAATTTCTGTTGTCAGCTCGCTGCCCCAGCCCTTGTAGCCTTTTTCAAGCCTCATGCAGTTGACCGCATACGATCCAAACCAGCCGAGCCCGAACTCTTCGCCTGCCACCTCAATCTGAGCGCACAAGTCGCCCATGACCGCCATCGGATGATACAGTTCCCATCCAAGTTCTCCCACATATGAAACACGCAGCGCGATGACCGACATTCCACCGACTTCAATCTCCTGTCCGGTCAGCCAGCGAAACGATTCGTTGCTTAGGTCGGAATCAGTCAGTTTCACAAGCAGATCTCGAGAACGCGGACCGGCAATTGCCAGCATTCCAAATTGGTCGGTAACATCTTCAATCTCAACCTCTTCACCGGAATCTATATGTTGCACCATCCAGTCTAAATCATGCTGCTGTGCAACAATCGACGACGTTAGAAAAAACCGATCCAGAGCAAGTCTTGTGATCGCAATCTCGCACTCTATGCCGCCTAGATCAGTCAGCATGTGGGTCAGCGACATGCCGCCATCTCTTTTTGCTGTTCGATTCGCACCAATTCGGTTCAGAAACTCTTCAGCATCAGACCCAGTGACCATGTACTTTGAAAATGCGGTTAGATCCGCGACTCCGACCCGTTGTTCGACGCATTTACACTCCTCAGCAACGGGAGTGAACGCATTTGAACGCCGAAAGCTGTATTCTTCGTCATTTCCATCAAGTGAAAACCACTTCGGACGTTCCCATCCATAAATTTCACCGTATACGGCACCTGCAGCTTTCAGTTTTTCGTAGACGGGGGTGGTTTTGACGGGTCTCCCCGCTTCGCGAAACTCGCCGGGCATATGCACCTGATACATTTCCTGATATTCGTCAATGGATTTGTCGACAACATATCTACCAGGCGTATTGGCAAACTCCCCATATCTGCGTGGATCCATCTCTCGAACATTGATTTCAGTCTGCCCGTGAACCATCCACTGCGCCAGGTATTTACCTGCACCGGGGCCTTGCGTGATTCCAATCGATGCACCACAGCACAGCCAGTAATTTTCCAGCCCTCCAGCAGGTCCCAATAAAAATCCTCCGTCTGGAGTGTGCGTAATCGGCCCGTTGACCACTCGTTTGATTCCGGCATTGGCGAAGAGCGGCACACGTTCAGCAGCATGAATCAGACTGCGCTCCAACCGCTCAATGGATTCCGGCAACAGCTCCATGTCGAAACTCCAGTCAATTCCATCAACCCCCCATGCGACAGCTCCAGAGGTTTCGTACGGCCCAACCAGCAATCCTTTCTGTTCCTGACGAATATAGCAAGAGGCGACCGGATCTCGAACCACTGGCGGTTCCTTGTCAAGGGCTTCAATTTCAGGCAGATTTTCCGTCACCAGATACTGGTGCTCCATGTTCACGATCGGCAGTCTGAAACCTGTCATCTGGGCGATCTGATCGGAGAAACTGCCAGCTGCGTTCACAACGTGCTCACAAGTGATAGAGCCCTGCTCAGTAATGACTTTCCATTCTCCGCTGCCAGTTCGTTCAACTCCTGTCACCCGATTTCTTTTGACAATCTCCACTCCCCGGTTGCGGGCACCCACTGCCATTGAATTGGTGCTGCTGGCGGGGTCGGTATGGCCATCGTTCGGCGTGTAGAATCCAAGTTTTACGCCATCCACTTTCAACAATGGATGAATTTCTTTCATTTCCGCATGACCGACCAGATGGCTCTCGACCCCAATGTAATCCAGTATTCCTTTCACATAATGGAACCAGTCCACTTCGTCGTCATTAACCCCCAATCTCAACGCTCCACAGCCATGCCAGCCAGTTGCCTGCCCGGTTTCGGCTTCAAGCTTGCTATACAGCTCGATACCGTAGGCATGAACTTTGGCCATATTCAGACTGCCAATGAAATTCGGAATCAGTCCGGCCGCGTGCCAGGTCGAACCGGAAGTCAGCTCACCTTTGTCAATGAGAACGACATCATTCCAGCCCTCTAACGGCAGGTGGTATGCAAGCCCCACTCCCATAGCGCCTCCACCGATAATTACAACTCTGGCGTGCTGTTTCACTTTGTGATACTAACTAGACAATTTTGTCAAAATTTACGATCGAATCCGTCATATCGTCGACAGTTGCCAAACCAGATGGCATGGTAATGGATTTCCGATACTGTGAAATGGCTTCCAGAGCAAACTCTGCACTTGGAGCCTGTTCCTGCTCAAAATGCCGGTAGTAATCAGTACCACGAACCAGCATTGCTGTATCCTGTCCCTGATTTTTCAACTGTATTACGTCGGTCGATATGTAGTTGATTGAAAGCCCGATCCGAGAGCGGTCTGAGGTATTCGGCCCCGATCCATGCAATACCATGCTGTGATGCATGGAAAACTGTCCGGGCAGCAGTTCGACCGTTACTCTTCTTTTCAAGTCGTCTTTAGTCAGCTCTGCATTCTGATCGCTCATCAACATGTTGTTTCCATCGAAACTGTTGCTGTGATGCCGAATCCCGTCTACATGACTGCCGCAGATTACCTGCATTGCCCCGTTGTCTTCCTGCGCGTCGGACAGTGCAAGCCAGACCGTTAATACTCCATCTGGCGGCTGCAAGCCCCAGTACAACAGATCTTGATGCCAGCCAACGTGAAGTGACTGGTTCGGCTCCTTGGCAAAAAATGTAGCCCCCCAAAGAAGAATGTTCGGGCCCAGCACACACTCGACCGCATCAAGAATTCGGGGATTTCGAGTAATCTCATGAACCCACGAAGAAACCAGGTGCGCTTTAAGAATCTGTTTGGAAGCTGTCCATCCCGACATGCGTTTCTTGATTTCCATAAATCGAGGAATCAGCAACAGCGCTTCTTCTTGCCCGAATGCTGTCAGCGGGTATACAACCCCATTGTTCCAGTAATCCTGGATCTGAGAAGAGGTCATCGACTGAGTCATGGCAACAGGCACGCTCAAGCTTGCAACTCAGTCCCGATAGGACGTATCAAATGTATCGAGCTCGCGGATCAGGGCTGGCCATTCGTAAGTCCCAGCTGGTGCGGATTTCTGATACTGAACCGCAGCGTGCTCGCAAACTTCTTTTGATGGCAGGTGAATCTCTCTTCCTGTGGAATACGCGTCCAGCTGTGCTTGGCAGGAACCCTCAAGATAATGCATCCGTACATAAGCTTGAGCGACACTTGAACCGACCGTCAGTAATCCGTGATTGCGCATGATCATCACTGGGTTATCACCGAGGTTCGCTGCAAGCCGATCTCGTTCGCCCAAATCCAGAGACAGTCCCTCGTATTCGTGATAGGACACTCTGTCATAGAACTGGAAGGCATCCTGCACTACGGGGATGAAGCCCTCTTTAAGTGCCGAAACCGCCAATCCTGCCGGAGGATGAGAATGCATTATGCAGTTCACATCTTCGCGTTGGTTGTAAATAGCACTGTGAATCACGAATCCAGTGAAATTAATCTCGCTGATATCAAGGATTTCTCCATCCGCAGACCTCGGCGGCACAATCACTTCACCTTCCTCGTTCAATGTCACTAGATTCGATGCAGTTACTTCATCAAATCTCAGTCCGAACAGGTTGATCAGGAAGCGGTTCGATTGGCCCGGCACTCGCGCACTGATGTGATTCCAGACGATATCGCTAAATCCGTTCAAATCCGCCAGTCGATGAGCGGCGGCAAGATCAATGCGAGTCTGACGCTCTTCCTTGGTCGTTGTTGACCATTTCCCCTGTATGACATTGTTTGAATATTTCCGGTCTTTCATGGAACACACCTCAGTTACAAAACCAGTGAGTAGATTTACACGCAATAAATTATAAATTTTTAAGGCAAAACAAGTGGAATTTCAACTAATTTTTCATTGAAATCTCGTTCGATACCCGATACAGTTTACCGGTCTGAGCAAGTGTATCAGATTCCCAGCGCTGTACCGGCAAAACCGCGGCATCAAATTGCCAGGAAAGACATCAATATCATTGTTTTCAAACTGGGATACGTTACTGGTAACACCATCGCTTCCGGCGCATAGCCCAAAACTTCAAGAACAACTGATGTTGCAGCGATTGTCGCGGCAATGTCAGTCCAACCAACATCTGAATATCGAACTGCTTTGCATCTTTCTGGATCAACCGACTACGAGGTCGTTGAGATACAGAACACAATGGCACTAACGGCAATTACAACCCTTGAAGATATAGCCATATTAATCGCCTAACAAGGCTCATCAATGCTATGAGAGTTCATTTCTCCTAAGAAAAATTGTAACACTTAAATGTTTACTTATCCTTGGCAAGAAGTGGAATTTCGATGAGTCAAACGGAATCACATATAACGCTGAAGAATTAATTTGATAAAATCTGTTTTCTACAAAAATAAAGAGAAATTTTTTGCTTAGGCTGCAAGAGGAGAATTCTGCGCAATGTACAAATCGCTACTTATTGACCCGCTGAAATGCACGAGTTGTCTGCAGTGTGAACTGGCCTGTTCTTATGAAAATGAAGGAGTGTTCAATCCGGCAAAATCCCGCATTAAAATTTTTGAGTTTGAGCACGGCCTGAAGACCATTCCGTATACCTGCACGCAATGTGACGAAGCGTGGTGCCTGCATGCATGCCCGGTCGAAGCCATTACGATCAATCTTGAAACAGGGGCCAAGGAAGTCAATGATTCAATTTGCGTGGGCTGCAAGGTCTGCACCATCGCCTGCCCATTCGGAACCGTCAACTACAATTCGGATTCAGGCAAAGTCATTAAATGCGATCTGTGTGGCGGCGATCCGCAGTGCGCAGAAGCTTGCCCAACCGGTGCAATTGTCTATGTCGATTCCAACTGGACAGGATATGCACGTATGCAGGAGTCTGCTGTCGAAGCGCACGGACTGAACTAATCAGTCCAAATTTCAATCCTCATCCAAGCGGTAAGCAAAGTGCATCATGTAATCGTCGGAGCCGGACCTGCCGGTGTAATTGCTGCAGAAACCCTGCGCAAGCAATCTAAAAATGACTCAATCACAATCGTGGGCAACGAGTCCTATCCGCCTTATTCGCGGATGGCTCTTCCGTACCTGCTGGCCAGTGATGTCGGAGAAAGCGGAACCTACCTGCGACACGGCAGCAATCACTACGAAAGTCTTGAAATCAACATTCAAAATGATTCGGTTACCAAAGTATCACCAGGCGAGCAAGCTGTCACGCTTGCGAGCGGAAAATCATTGAATTACGACCGTTTGCTATTGGCGATGGGGTCTAGCGCTATTCGCCCTCCGATCAGCGGCATGCAGTCAGCGCGTGTTCATAACTGCTGGACACTGAGTGATGCACACCGAATACTGAACGAAGTCGCCGCGGGGGATCGAGTTGTATTGCTGGGAGCTGGTTTTATTGGATGCATCGTGCTGCAGGCTCTGGTGTCGATGAAGCTCAAACTGACCGTGATTGAGCTCGCTGATCGAATGTTAGCGAGAATGATGGACCAGATCGGCGCAGAAATGATCGAGCGGTGGTGTAAAGGCAAAGGCGTGAATGTCAGGACTGGTGCGGAAGCAATAGGCGTAACCGATCATGGACAAGAACTCGAAATTCAGCTTGCTGACGGCTCGTCCATCATGGCGGATCACATCGTATGTGCCGCTGGCGTCAAGCCCAATATTGATTTCTTGGAAGATAGTGGCATAGAGGTTGACGCAGGTGTTCTGGTCGACCATTCTCTGCAGACTAACGTTCCAAACATTTATGCTGCGGGTGATGTTGCTCAGGGACCTGACCGCAGTACCGGCGAACAACAGGTACATGCGATCCAGCCGACAGCCAGTGAGCATGGCAGAATCGCCGCTTGCCAGATGTCGGGCGACGAGTCTCCTTATGGTGGCAGCTTGTCCATGAATGTTCTAAACACCTTGGGTTTGATCACAAGTTCATTTGGATTGTGGGATGGAGTAGACGGTGGTGAGAGAACCACCGCGGAGGACCGGCAGAACAATCGCTATCTTCGGCTGGAATTTCAGGATGATGTCTTAGTCGGCGCGCTGGCAATCGGATTGACACAGCACGTAGGCATTCTGCGAGGTCTGATTCAGACGAGTGTAAAACTTGGCAACTGGAAAAAAAGACTGATAGCCGACCCTTCTCTGGTCATGAACGCTTATCTGGAACAAGTGCAGGGGACACGGAGTTAGCAAAGCACTGAAATTTGCTTTAGTCGTTTCAGTCAGGTTCCAAGCGGCTCAAAACAAAACTCTGATACCTGCCAGTCTTCTTCTTGTACCTCTAGGACCAGACAGGAAGGCCCGCCCCTAGTACGGTTTCTGCCCGCAGCACCAGGGTTAACGACCCACGGATTTTCGTTCAGATCAACGACTCGGTTATGGGTATGACCGTAGATTACGATTCTGCTATGCGGGTATCGATTTCTCAACTCATCGTGATAGCGTTTGGTATTTCGGACTTTGTGGCCATGTTCGATTGATATGGTGCCGCTGGACAGCACAATCTCTTGAACTTCCGGCAGTTTCTTCAAAACCCCTGCATCAGCGACTTCCCATTTCCAATCGACATCGTTGTTTCCAACGACTGCAAACACCTTGCCCTGACCCAAATCGAGCGCTTCAAGAACAGTTGCCGAACCAATATCTCCAGCGTGCACTACCAGTGTACATTGAGAAGCAAGTTCGACAATACGCGGGTCAATGAATCCGTGAGTATCAGAAACGACCGCTACCCGAATCCGCCGATCAGTCCAGTCGCGAAGATCCGTTACTTGCGGCCTTACGATGACGGCAACTCCTGTGAAGCGTCCAAGCGCTCTCGAATTCTTCGCATGCGTTTTTCTTGGGCGTCTGCCTTCATTGGAATGGTCATGATGCCGAACAAAACCTGTTTCAGAAATCGCATGGCGAACTGCAGCAGTTCGTCTTCGTCCTTCAGCAGTGTTTCTAGTTCGTCAGCGTCAATTTCGTAAATTTCTGAAAAACCCGATGTTTGGATAAATTTACGAAAACTGTCGATATCGTAACTGCACATGTCAAACAGTTGCATGCTCCGATCGCTGGGACGTCCCACGGTTGGTCCGCTGGTTCGCTTTTTCAGCACGATATCGCGCCATTCCCGGTTCATGTCGTCATAGATTTCAACTTCCTGTTCCGTACGATATTGCGCAACAGTCAATTTTTTCGGTTCTTCATGACCGCGGCAATGGTCTTCCTTGACGACGAAATAGATATCCTCAACTTCGGACTCGTCTTTCTTGCGAACCCCCATGCTTCCCAAAGCATAGTATCTGCAGGCAGCCGGACGATCCTCATAGACTGTACATCCTTCTTCTGACAGAAATACGCACTGTGTGGTCCCCGGTTTGACGTTCATTTTCAAACCCGGTAAATCGTGGTAATCCATCGAATAGGGAGTTGTATACGCACCGACGAAATCCCTTGATTCCAAGCCAAAGCGTCGCTTGAGACGAACAATGTCATAAGGAGTCAATGCAATATCGATGTTCTTGCAGCATGCATTGAAACAGCTGACATTCTTGTGGCAGTCAAACTGAATCACGCTGTCAAGTTTCAGCTCTACTGGCTGCACCGGGCTTTGATAGGGTGGAGCGCTTTTGTTCGATTCTTTCATGGATCGCAAATCAATGGATAACATGAAAAATGCATAAGAACACCTTGATTACTCGTACTGCTTCTCGCGCCAGCGTATCGCGGCCTTCAAACCTTCACGTTGCGCAACTTCAATAAATCTTTGATAACTGATGGTTTCGGTTGCTTCTACAACCGCACCGTTATTCACACCATACTCGAGACACTCCCGAAATCCAGCATTCTCCGCCGTGAAGTTCATGCAGACTTTCATAAGTTGAACTGCTTCCGGGTCCATGGCTGCCACTCTACGCGCATAGCGCATCGTTTCAGCTTCAAGGTTATCATCGGCAAACACGCGGTTGACAAGCCCAATCCTTAAAGCTTCATTGGCATCAATGATGTCTCCTGAATAGAGCAGTTCCCGCGCGTGTCTCAGACCAACCACCCATGGCATGACAATTGCCGGAGGCACTGCTGAAAACCGAATTTCCGGTTCGCCGAAGTTTGCGGTTTCAGATGCGTAAGTGATGCAACACATCATGGAGAGCTCGCAACTGCCTGCAAGACAATACCCCCGCACCATGGCAATCACCGGTTTGGAGCAGGTCCATGGATTCATCTCGAATTCGACGCACTCCGAAAGCATCCGTCGCACCCCTATCGGATTCTTCTGTCCGTACAGATTTCGCCAGTCGACGGTCAGGTCATAGCCTGCCCCAAAATGGTCGCCTACTCCGCTCAACACAACGACATGAATTCCGCTGTCGGTATCAACTTCCCGAAATGCTTCCGAAAGCTCCTTCATGAGCTCCAGACTAAGTGCGTTTCTCGATTCAGGGCGATTGATTTTTAAATGAACTACTTTGTCCTGCTGCTCAACGATTACCAGACTTGTCATCCATACACCACTCAGTTCAAACGATTGATAAGATCATCGATAAATTTCTCGCACTTTCTGACCTGATCAATTTCAATGAATTCATTCGGTTTGTGAGCTTGATCAATATGACCGGGACCGCACACCACCGAAGGAATGCCGATGTCCTCAAACAGACCTCCTTCCGTGCCGAAACTCACGCTGCCGGTGTCGGAAGAATTGGCAAGTTCCTGTGCCAGTCGAATCAGTGTCTCATCGCTGGTCGCCAGTGCCGGTATTGTTGACAGTTCTTCCCACTCAATATAGGTTTTGGGATTGACAGCCTGCATTTCGGGCAGAATTTCGCAGTCGATGAACTGCTGAAGTTGATCCCACAACTGTTGCGGATCATCTTGCGGCAGATGTCGAATTTCCGCTTCAAACTGGCAATATTTCGGAACGATATTCAATGCGGTTCCACCGTTGACGGTTCCGGTATGGACCGTACTGTATGGAGGGTCAAATTCAGAGTCGAATGGGCCTTGATCACGGTAGCACCGTGCCTGTTTTTTTAAGAATGCGATGATCTCAGCAGCGGCTTCAACTGCATTGACTCCAATATGCGCCAGTCCCGAATGCGCTTCCAGTCCATGAATGGAACAGCGTCTTGAAATCTTTCCTTTGTGTGAACGAACAACACGCATACCCGTGGGCTCGCCAATCAGACAGTATTGAGGCTTGTTAGGGCGATTTTCCAATTCTCTCAGCAATGTGCGAACACCCACACAACCAATTTCCTCATCATAAGAAAATGCAAAGTGTATCGGCGTTTCCAGATTCTTACTGATAATCTCAGGCGTTTTAGCCAAACATACAGCAATGAAACTCTTCATGTCCGAGGTGCCGCGCCCAAAAAGACGGCTGCCTGACTGAATTACTTCATAGGGGTCGGTATCCCAATTCTGACCGTCGACCGGTACTACGTCCGTGTGGCCGGACAATGCGACTCCGCCTCGGTCATCGGCACCAATGGTGGCGAACAGATTGGCTTTACAACCGTCAGCATCGTAAACGAGTTCCGAAGCAATGCCGTACTGTTCCAGATATCCCTTGACAAACTCAATCAGCTGCAGGTTTGAATTCCTGCTTGTAGTGTCAAATCGGATTAACTCTTTGATCAGTTGCAAACTGTCCATTCGACTGTTCCTCTATCTGCTGTCTGGCGAAATACTCTCTGCGATTACTCACTAAGCTGTGATACCCCGTCGTATTACAATATCACTTTTTGGAATACGCAATTCATCCATCAGTTTTTCGTAGACGGCAGACGGCTTCGTGCAATCTCCAAGCTCCAGCACAACCTTGAACACAATGCTGCTTCTGGCTACGTTCGTCATTATCGTAGCAGGCATGAAAGTTGCGAGTCCGATTCTCGTTCCCATACTGCTTTCCTTGTTCATTGCTACGATTAGTGCGCCGCCATTGCTGTGGTTGGAGCGCAAAGGGCTTCCAACCATACTTGCACTGCTCGTCGTCATAGGAGTCGTCCTGGCAGTAGGGCTTCTGCTGGTTGTTCTGGTTGGTGCTTCACTGGCAGAATTTCAAAATCAACTGCCGATTTACGAGCAGCGTCTGGAAAGCCTGTTCATAAATGTCAATAATTTTGCAACAGGGCTTGGATTTACTTTCCAGTTTTCCGACATTTCAAGTGCCGTCAATCCGGAATCAATTGCCGCAGGGGTTGGAAAACTCGTAAATGAAGTTGGTGGACTGGTCGCTAATGCCTTCCTGATCTTCTTGACAGTCATCTTCATACTGTTTGAAGTCTCGACACTGCCAAAGAAATTGGAAAATATCTTTTCCCGTCCAACCGATTCCATAGAGCGGCTTGCCGGATTCAAGCGAAGCCTGCAGCGTTATCTCGTCATCAAGTCACTGACGAGCCTTGCAACTGGCTTGCTGGTGTGGCTGATGCTGACTTTTCTGGGAATTGATTTTGCGGTTCTATGGGCAGTGCTGGCTTTTTTCTTGAATTTTGTTCCGAACATCGGTTCCATTATTGCCGCCATACCCGCAGTGCTGGTTGCACTGCTGCAGGTCAGCAGCGGCACTGCACTGTGGGTGGCGATTGGCTACTTCGCCATCAACAGCGTTATCGGAACCGTAGTTGAACCGCGAGTCGCAGGCCGTCACCTGGGACTGTCGCCGCTGGTCGTGTTTCTGTCATTGGTCTTTTGGGGATGGATATTGGGACCGGTCGGAATGTTTTTGTCGGTGCCGCTCACGATGATGGTTCGATTGGTGGCTGAAAGCAATCAAAACATGCGCTGGATCGCGGTGATGCTGAGCGATCGTGTAATCTGAAACTCCCTTTGCCATATACGAGAAATTCCCTATCAATCAGTTAGCAATGCATCTCCCGCCTTCGGCTGCAAAAATCTCCCACACTCTGGTCACACACAAAGATTCGCGGGAGGATTCCTATTACTGGCTTGGCAATCGGGAAATTCCGGAAGTCATCGCATATCTGGAAGCCGAAAATCGCTATGCCAAAGAAGTCATGCTACATACACAAGGCTTGCAGGACAAAATAGTCAAAGAACTGACAAGCCGGGTCGTCGAATCCGACACATCAGCACCGGTCAAGGATGACGGTTATGAATATTACTATCGTGATCGTAAAGAAAACAGCTACCTGACACACTGCCGAAGAAAAATCGGCAACCTCGGTACCGAGGAAATTCTGATCGATGAGAACGAACTTGCCAAGGGATGCAGTTATTTTCGCCTGAACTCACTGTCAGTCAGTCCGAACCACGAGATCGTCGGGTATGCCACAGATACAACTGGCGATGAGAAATGCACGATCCAGTTTCTGCGACTGGCAGATCGTCAACTTTTTTCGGAGACGATTGAAAACACTTCCGGCAACCATGTTTGGAATAACCACGGAACGCATGTCTACTATACAACCCTAAACCAAACAAATCGGCCATGTCGTCTGTTTAGGCACCGACTCGGCGACAGTTCCGATAACGATCAGCTTCTACACGAAGAACCGGACGAAGCTTTCTACCTGCATGTTTCCAATACCGACAGCAGGAGATATATCTCCCTGCAAGCGTCGAGTGCAGTGACAACCGAAGTGCATTTTCTCGATGCCGAAGATGATCAATGCGATCCGCGGCTTATTTTTCAGCGAATTGCCAACGTCGAGTACTCCGTCGAAGATCGTGAGAACGACCTTTATGTGCTCACCAACGAGGACGCCGTGAATTTCAGATTCATGAAGACTTCATTGAGTGCGCCGGATAAAAGCAACTGGGAAACCGTCATTCCGCATTCGGAACACATCACGCTGACCGGATTCAGAATTTTTCGCAACTACATTGCCGTATCTGAGCGATTTGAAGGACTGCCATCGGTGCGGATCCTGAAAGAAAGTACGGATAGTTTGCGGGTGGAGAAGCCTGCGGAAATACAGGAACTTCATATCGGAGACAACCGGGAATTCGATACCTCCGTGTGCCGATTGAATGGCAGTTCCTTGGTGCTGCCTTACTCACAGTACGACTGCGATATGAAAACCGGAAAGCTCTCGCATATAAAAACTCGACCGGTTGGCGGTGACTATCAGCCTGCTGACTACGCAGTCGAGCGCCATCAAGCAATTTCGCACGATGGCACGAAGGTCCCGTTGTATGTTGTTTCCAAAAATGACATGGCAAATACAAAACCTGCGCATGTTCTGCTCTATGCCTATGGTTCGTATGGATTGAGCTATCCACTATATTTTTCGTCCGCTAGACTGAGCTTGCTGGAGCGTGGCATAAAATATGCAGTCGCACACGTGCGAGGTGGCGCAGAATTTGGCGAAATGTGGTACTACGACGGGAAACTACTGAGCAAAAAGAACACTTTCCTTGATTTTACCGCGTGCGCCAACTATCTGCTGGACAGTGGAATCACTGAATCGGACAAATTGGCAATTGAAGGAGGCAGCGCTGGCGGCCTGGTGGTAGGAAACTATCTGAACACAAATCCGGGACGTTGCCGAGTAGCAATTGCACATGTACCTTTCGTCGATATTCTCACGACCATTCTGGATGATTCGCTACCGCTTTCGATAACGGAGCGGGACGAGTGGGGAGATCCAAACGACGTGAAATTCTACGACTATATAAAATCCTATTCTCCGTATGACAACGTAAGCGCAGGCCAATTCCCCGCGCTATACATTTCGGCCGGACTGAACGATCCTCGTGTAGGTTATTGGGAGCCCGCGAAGTGGGCGGCGAAAATTCGAGCGTGCAAGACAGATGACAATCTGCTGGTACTCAGAACTGAAATGCATTCTGGACATGGCGGCAAATCAGGACGCTATGACAAATTCCGCGAAACTGCCATAGAATATGCTTTCATAATTGATCAACTGCTGGCAGATCAAAACGCATGACAATTGCCAAATTCAAGACATTCTTTGAACAGCCAGCGGAAATTCGAGGGCACTCTGATCTCCCTGGTGCAGCCGATGAAATTTCAATTCCCGAATTGGACATTCGCGTACAACCGGACTTGATCCGAATCTATAGTGAATCCAACGCGAGACTGAATCAAAAATCGCTATTTATTGGTGTACTAATTCTGTCCTCAGTCGTTGTTCTCATCAGTATAATATTTGCTTTATTCGGGGCATGGTTGATCCTGCCGTTTGCAGGAATGGAGATTCTGCTGCTCGCAACTGGAGCATTGATTGCCGGTTCACATGCCCACGACGCTGACTTGCTGGTTATCAGCCAGAAGCATGTCCATTTGACTAAAAGACGCAGATCGAACCGGAGCGTGAATTCATATGTTCGACACTGGACTTATGCCAGCATGGAAGCAGGTAAAACTGGACATGAACCATCCAGATTGCTATTGGGATCTCATGGAGAAAATCAGGAGATCGGAGAATATCTGACGGAGAATTCAAAGAGAATTCTATGTCAACAGTTGATTAAATGGATAAGGAATGATGTATAACGCACAGCAAACACAAGCCCAGACGGGGGTCCGTTGATGTCAATAATGCAAAAAAGATTACGAAAATTGCTTCAATTCGTGGTTTCTACGGCCATATTTATACCGTTGAGTGCATTTTCGGAATGGGGACTCAATTTGCCGCCTCCGTCATCACCGATTGCACGTCAAATTTTGGATCTGCACAATGCCATAATGCTGGTCTGTCTGGTAATTTTCATCGTCGTTTTTGGCGTCATGTTTTACTCGCTCTATGCGCATCGCAAGAGCCGTGGACATGAAGCGCATCAGTTCAGTCACAACTCCAAACTGGAAGTTGTCTGGACGATCATTCCATTTCTCATTCTGGTTGGCATGGCGATTCCCTCCACGGCAACACTGTTGTTCATGGAAGATACTACTGAATCCGATCTGACGGTCAAAATAACCGGATATCAGTGGAAGTGGCACTATGAATATCTGGAGCAAGATATCGGCTATTTCAGCAACTTGTCAACTCCGCGCGCTCAGATCGAAAATCGCGAACCCAAAGGCGAAAATTATCTCCTCGAAGTCGATCGTCCCGTCGTTCTGCCTGCCGATCGCAAGATTCGGTTCCTGCTTACCTCCAACGACGTCATTCATGCATGGTGGATTCCGAAAATCGGGGGCAAAAAAGACGCGATACCTGGATACATCAACGAATTCTGGACGCGAATAGAGGAACCGGGCGACTATCGAGGCCAATGCGCTGAGTTGTGTGGCAAGGATCACGGCTTCATGCCGATTGTGGCCAATGTGCTATCTCCAACTGAATTCGATACCTGGATTGCCGACCAGCAAGCGATGCAAACGGCATCTGCAGACGATGTCAACACAGTTGGGAGTATGGATGAACTCATGGCACGCGTCAATGAGGATTCTGTTCACTAATTTCCGAAACTGCGATAACCACCGGACCCTAGAAGAACATATCAATATCGTCATGAACGGCAAACCCAACACAACCATGGCCGCTTTCAGGGGACAGCTTGACGATGCGGATATCCCCGCGATCATCACTTACGAACGAAACACACTCGGAAACAGCATGGACGATCTTGTTCAGCCATCCGAAATTAACTCCTTGCGGTAATCCATACCGCTTTATCGAAAATAAATTTTCATCAGGGTAGTCATACTATGTCAGCTGCACATACTGAAGTACACGATCACCATCACGATCATCGTCCAACCGGCATCATGCGCTGGTTGACCACGACTAACCATAAAGACATCGGAACGATGTACCTGATTTTCTCGCTAACGATGTTTTTTGTTGGCGGTATCATGGCTCTCGCAATTCGCGCCGAGCTGTTTCAACCGGGCCTGCAGGTTGTCAATCCAGAACTTTTTAATTCTCTGACTACCCTGCATGCGCTGATCATGATTTTTGGCGCAATCATGCCGGGTTTTGTGGGATTTGCGAATTGGCTCATTCCGATGATGATTGGGGCTCCGGATATGGCGCTTCCGCGCATGAACAACTGGAGTTTCTGGATTCTGCCTTTTGCGTTCGCACTGCTGTTGGGCAGTCTGTTCACTGTGGGTGGAGGTCCTGCATCTGGTTGGACCCTATACGCACCACTGTCAATTCAGGGCGGGGCCGGTGTGGACATGACCATACTGTCGATTCACATGATGGGAATGTCGTCAGTACTGGGAGCGATAAACATCATCGTCACAATCATGAACATGCGCGCACCCGGAATGGCACTGATGAAAATGCCGCTTTTCGTATGGACCTGGCTGATTACCGCCTTTTTGCTCATCGCAGCAATGCCTGTGCTGGCAGGAGCTGTGACCATGCTGTTGACTGACCGCCACTTCGGCACCGCATTCTTTAATCCTGCAGGCGGCGGCGACCCGGTCTTGTTTCAACACATATTCTGGTTTTTCGGACATCCTGAGGTGTACATCCTGATCCTCCCGGCATTCGGAATCGTTTCACAGATCGTGCCCACATTCTCGCGAAAGCCGCTGTTTGGCTATGATTCAATGGTATTCGCAACCGCTGGAATTGCCTTTCTATCATTCATTGTCTGGGCACACCACATGTTTACAGTGGGCATGCCACTTGCAGGTGAACTGTTTTTCATGTATGCCACAATGCTGATCGCAGTGCCGACCGGTGTCAAGGTTTTCAATTGGGTTGCGACGATGTGGCGCGGTTCACTCACGTTTGAAACACCGATGCTGTTTGCGATCGCGGTGGTGTTTCTGTTTACCATCGGCGGCCTTTCAGGGCTGATGCTCGCCATTGTTCCAGCAGACTTTCAATACCACGACACCTATTTCGTGGTGGCACACTTTCACTATGTCCTGTTCTCCGGTTCCATCATGGCCATGATGGGAGCAACCTATTACTGGCTGCCGAAATGGACCGGGCGCATGTATGCCGAAGGACTTGGAAAGACACATTTTTGGTTGACGACAATTTTCTTCAACATTACATTTTTTCCACAGCACTTTTTGGGGCTCGCGGGCATGCCCAGGCGAATTCCGGACTACTCGCTGCAGTATACCGAGTTCAATATGGTCTCAACTATCGGCGCTTTCGGTCTCGGGCTGTCGCAGCTGCTATTCGTGTTCCTAATCATCCAGTGCATCAGGGGCAAGGCCAAGAAAGCCACTGATCAGGTATGGGAAGGAGCCGAGGGACTGGAATGGACGGTTGAATCACCTCCACCGTATCACACGTTCTCGACACCTCCGACAGTCAAATAGAGATTGGGGCGACAGTCAATGCAGGACCGCCATTCCAAGAACTTTCGACTCGCTATGATACTGGGTGCGGTCGCACTGGCTTTTTTCGTATTGATTATGTATGTCCAGCACTCCCATCCTTGATTCAGAACAGGTAATGGAAAAGAAAAAATCAAACACCAGAATTATTGTTGCTCTGACAGCTACGGTCTTTGTCATGTTTGGCTTTGGCTATGCCATGGTGCCGCTGTATGACTTATTCTGCGAAATTACCGGAGTGGGAGGGAAGCCGACCATTGCCGCCACGCAAGAGGGAAATCCCGACATCCAGATAGATGCCAGCAGAGATGTCTGGGTCGAGTTTACAAGTAATACTACCAACGGAATGCCTTGGACGATCGACCCGCTAGTTCGCAAGACAAAGGTGCGTCCGGGCGAAATTCATGAAGTCAATTATCGGGTGAAGAACTCATCCAGTCAGAAAATGGTTGGACAGGCGATTCCGAGTGTCACGCCCTTACAAGCAGCCCGACACCTTGTCAAACTGGAGTGCTTCTGCTTTAGCAATCAAACCCTTGCTGCAGGCGAAGAGAGAGAAATGCCAGTACGATTTTACATTGACCCGAAACTAGCAGAAGATACCCGAACAGTCACACTGTCCTACAGCTTTTTCGAGGTTAGGAACCCCGAAGAGAGTTCCAGTTAAATGCAAAATATTTACATATCCACTCAAAATTACTGAACAACTACGAGGATAACCAATGAGCGCTTCAAACGGCGATTATTATCTCCCCGATCCAAGTCCTTGGCCGTTAGTGGCATCCGTAGGACTCTTTGTACTCGCCGGCGGTTTCGTCATGCTGTTGAACGACTTCAACATTGCACCTTGGGTGATGTTGGCTGGCGGTCTGATCATCGCATTCATGATGTTTGGCTGGTTTGGAGTTGTAGTGCTGGAAAGTGAAGGCGGCCGATACAATGCGAATGTCGATCTTTCGTTTCGGATGGGAATGTTGTGGTTCATTTTTTCCGAGGTCATGTTCTTCGGTGGCTTTTTTGGAGCACTGTTCTACCTCAGAAACCTGGCGATTCCGTGGCTGTCAGAAACAGATTTGCTGTGGATGGGGTTTGATGCAGGCTGGCCGACTGCCGGACCAATGGGGCCTGAGGTTATCGCTGCAGATACACAAGCCGGAGCCGGGCAGTTTTCGACGATTGGCGCTTGGGGGATCCCCATATGGAACACTCTTATTCTGCTTACGTCCAGTGTTACAGTTACGATTGCTCACTGGGCACTAAAGAAAGATCAGAGAAAGCTGCTAATTGGTTGGCTGGTTGTTACCGTGGTACTGGGATTTCTATTCCTGTTTCTACAGGCATCTGAATATATCCACGCCTACTCCGAACTCGGTCTGACTTTGGGAACCGGAGTTTATGGTGCGACATTTTTTATGCTAACTGGATTTCATGGTGCACACGTTACGATCGGAGCCATCATTCTGGCGGTCATACTGATCCGCTGCATTCGAGGTCATTTCACGTCCGATAACCACTTCGGCTTTGAAGCCGCTGCCTGGTACTGGCACTTTGTGGACACCGTGTGGGTGGGACTCTTTATTTTCGTCTACGTGGTCTGAACGACCGGTAATTCAGTAATCACTTGAAGAGGATTTCGGCGGAATCGGAACCGTATTGCTTGGTGTAATCCAGCCTGTATAAATACCGCCTACGATTAGCGCAAACAGAACTACCCAGATGGATATGCGGGCAGTGAGCGCTTTTACTGTTCGCGTTCCTGCTCCACGATCCTTGAGCATATACCAAAAAGCTGATGCCAGACTGCCAAGCATAATCAGCAGGAGAATTGCGATAATCAAATTGCTGAATGTCAAAACGCTTTCTCTCTAGTACAGTTCCTGACGAACATTTTAACAGTGAATGATTTTGCAATGGAAACTGGTACGAGATGAAAGTCGTTTTTCGTCCTAAATTGATCCCGACACTGTGCACGATCGCCATTGCGCCTATGCTTGCTGGACTGGGGTTTTGGCAAATGGACCGAGCACAGCAGAAAATCGACATGCAAAGTAAGTATGAAGCTCGATATCACGCGCCACCGGTGTCGATAGGAGCGAGATTGGAATCTGCAGAAGAAATGGAATTTCGTCAGACACGCACAACAGGAACCTGGGATTCAACTCATGAATTCTTCCTGGACAATCGAGTTCTGAACAGTCGTGCCGGATTCCACGTCATAACCCCGCTGATTTTCAGAGGCGGACAAAGCGCCGTTCTAGTCAATAGAGGCTGGATACCTGCTTCGCCGGACAGAAGCGTGATGCCCGAGGTGAATCCGCTGGTCGGAGAATCTGTTGTAACAGGCACTGCCACGATTCCACCGCAAGATCCATTCGTACTTGAACAAGCGCCGCCTTTGGACGACGGCTGGCAAACGGTATGGCAGACACTGGACCTGGACCGGTTTTCTCAGGCCGTTCCATACGAGATTCAGGGATTTGTCATTCAGCTGAGTGTGGAGCACCAGGATGGCTTTGAACGCGAGTGGAATCCGCCAGGCGATGACTGGATTTACCGACACAAAGCGTATGCAGTCCAGTGGTTTGCCCTGTGCGGCGCACTGCTTGTGCTATACTTTCTATTTGCTTTTTCGCCTGCACAAAAGGACGAAAACTAAGTTGCAATGTTCAGTGATAGAAGCCGTTCGACAACTACGTTCCAATCCTTGAATTGGTTCGAAACCCGTACCGTCTATTTTCTATTTAGCCGACTGATTTTGATCAATGACTACTGACGCTTCCGTCCGTCGTTCGCAATCACAAGGTCTGCCTGTGCGAAGTTTGCTACAGGAGTACTACCGCATAACCAAGCCGCGGGTAGTCGGACTCATCATGTTTACCGCTGTAGCAGGGATGTTTTTGGCAGTTGCTGGACTACCGGAACTGTTCACGCTTGTGCTCGCTACAATCGGCATTGGCCTGGCCGCTGCATCGGGAGCTGCAGTCAATCACATTCTGGACGAGGACAAGGATTCGCTCATGAAGCGAACCAAGAACCGTCCTCTACCTTCCGGACGAATGCAGAGCGGGCCTGCGTTGGTGTTTGCCTGCATTTTGGCTTCACTGTCAATGCTCGTGCTCACTATCGGTGTAAATCCTCTGACCGCTTTTCTAACCTTCACGTCGCTCATTGGATATGCGGTTATCTACACGGTTTTTCTGAAACACACAACACCTCAAAATATCGTCATCGGAGGTGCAGCGGGAGCAATGCCACCCGTTCTGGGCTGGACAGCAATGACAGGCGAACTGAATTCAGACGCATTCCTTCTGTTTTTGATTATTTTTTGCTGGACTCCACCGCATTTCTGGGCCTTGGCGCTTTACCGCGCGCAAGACTATCGAAATGCTGAAATTCCAATGCTACCGGTTACGCATGGCGAAAAATTTACCCGGCTGCATATACTGCTCTATTCGGTATTGTTGGCTGCAGTTGCAATCATGCCATTTGCAACTGGCATGTTCGGAGTATTGTATCTAGCTGCTGCGATTATTCTAAACGCAATTTTTGTTGTCCATGCGGTCCGACTGTATCGGCAATACAGCGACGGACTGTCTCGCAGAATCTTTCGCTATTCGATCCAGTACCTGGCTGCATTATTTGCGGTTATGTTGATTGACCACTATCTGTATCTGTATATCGTGTGAAGTTTACTGAATCTGTCTAGAACTCATTGAGCAGAAAATCAAATCTGAAGTAAGTTCAGACTTCCTGACCTCTATTTCCAATCCGATTTGCTTCAAGTTCACGCATGTTGATAATACTTATATTCTTTTTATGAAAACCGAATGATATTCTCAGTGAATTTCTTTGCAATGCCGGCTAATTTAATATGTCACCTTATTCAGTTCGCAGGATTGCCGACATGCCCTATTGCGCCTCCAACAACTCGATTCGAAAGCCATCTGCGAAGGATTTCCCAGCACCTGCCTCGCACTTTTCAATGAAAACCGCCCGACAAACCTTTAGAATGATGACATATTTAATTGGTCGAGGTCAGGAAGTCTGAAGTTTGAACGATTCAAACGAAAACTCCTCTATCACTGCGCTGTCACCCCTTGACGGGAGATATGCCAACCGAGTTGAACCACTCCGAGATATTTTCAGCGAATTCGGATTGATTCGATTTCGACTCCATGTAGAAATTGAATGGCTGATTGCACTTGCCAGCCATCCTCAAGTATCAGAACTGCCATCATTTTCCAGTGAAACGATTGGCACGCTGCGCGACATTGCGCGTGGATTTTCTGTGAGTGATGCAGTCGCTGTAAAAGACATTGAACGTGAAACGAATCATGACGTTAAGGCACTGGAATACTTTCTGAAAAAGCGTTTGAAAGATGTGCCAGAAGTCGCAAATTCTTTGGAATTCATCCATTTCGGCTGCACCTCTTACGACATCAATGACAACTGTTTTGGGCTAATGCTCAAAGAGGCGCGAGATTCAGTTTTGATTCCGAAGCTTGCCGGTCTGCTGTCAATACTGTCAGGCATGGCCGAACAGTACGCAGATGTGTCGATGCTGGCACGAACGCATGGCCAACCCGCATCACCAACTACAGTCGGCAAAGAAATGAGAGTATTCGCATCCAGACTTGAAAATCAACTGGATCAGCTGAAATCTATTTCGATAAAAGGAAAACTGAGTGGTGCAGTGGGAAACTTCAATTCTTTGTACTCCGCTTATCCGGATATAGACTGGCCTGCAGCTGCTCAAAAGTTTGTCGAATCTCTCGGACTTGACTACAACCCGATCACCACACAAACCGTACCGCACGATTACATCGCCGAGTACAGTCACTCTCTGCAACGCATCAATTCCATACTGTTGGATCTTTGCCGGGATATTTGGGGGTACATCTCAATCGGATATTTCACGCAGAAAATCGTAGACAAAGAAGTTGGATCTTCTGCCATGCCGCACAAAGTGAATCCAATTGACTTTGAGAATGCAGAAGGAAATCTTGGAATTGCAAACTCACTTTTCAGTCATTTTGGAGACAAACTTCCAGTCAGCCGCTGGCAGCGAGACCTAAGCGATTCAACAGTGCTGAGAAATCTAGGAGTGCCGATCGGTCACAGTCTGATTTCGTATCAATCCATTACAACTGGATTGGACAAACTAAATGTAAATACCCAGCGACTGAATGAAGATCTTGACAGTGCCTGGGAGGTGTTAAGCGAAGCGATTCAGACTGTGCTTCGCAAACACGGCAGCGAACTTCCCTATGAAGAACTGAAAAAACTGACTCGCGGCGCTACCGTTTCCAGCAGCAGGATTGTGGATTTTGTGAGTGCGCTGGATTTACCTGATGGAGAAAAGCGCAAGCTCTTGGCTATGACACCTCAAAGCTATATCGGAATAGCAAGTTCACTTGCACGAAAGGAATAATTTTTCAACCACCGTCGGAAAACGGGCTTTAGTCAGTGTAAGACAAGAGCCCTTGCATTTCAAAATTTTAGGGAAATTCAATTAGATTCACACAGATCCATATAAGCACTCACAACTTGATGCTCCTCACCAGTCAATTCAATTTCTCCGACTGCCTCTCCGGAGTTGATTGAGAATTCGAAACTTCCGCTCCGAGGATCGTTCAATCCATTAATTGAATTGAAATACCCGTCATTGTCAGCGCTTATATGATTTGACATGAAAGTTTCTGTTGCCGATGTTGCAATCCAGGAATCTGAGTACTTTAGAATTCCGAAATCTGAATTCAATGATCTAACGGTTGATTCACTAGAAACAGGATCATGGCCGAGTAGAACGGCTCGATATTGCTCATGACAGATGAAAGTTAAAAAAGTGTGTTGATAGGTAGCAGCTTCAGAGTATGGATGATTTTCAGCACAGTACAGGAACCCGGGTTCGGCAAACCAGCAGTTGCCAGACTGATTCCAGTTCAACTTGTCTGGTTCTGACTGAGTGCTTGCAACACTGTTCACCATTACAAGCAAACCAAACACGATCCATTTCACACAATTTCTAAACATGAAACTTCTCCAAACATGATTAGTTGTAGTGCAATCATAAATAGATTTGACAGACTCCATCGACCCTGAATCCAATACTCACCCAGCACGCTATTCATCCACAATTTGGAATTATCTGTTCTATGAGTTTCACATCCGAATAATCGAATTCGAATATACCCTTGGTAACTTCAGAACACGTGACATAGGTGAAGAGAATATCAATAAACATGCGGTTCGGCCTGCTTTTTTTGGAAAAATACGGCATAAATCGAATAACAGCGATTGTCTCTCCAAAGCCGAACCTATGCCATGCTTCAATCGTGCCTGAACTTCCTCCCGGAACATGCCGAATTCATCAACGAGCGCTGCGCCAAGGTATGCGAAAACGGCCGCATGGCGATTCACAACGCCAGTGGCGTGATGCTGTCGTATCTTGAATCCGATGATTATGGGCAGCGCATGGCGATTGGCCTGCTGCCGTGTAGACAACGCAAACGACTGGTGGTACGCTTTCACTGCATGGCTCAGCCACGCTTCAATAAAGCGTTGCATGATCTATGCGAGTGTGCGACTCTACAGTGAACAATTTACCCCGGAACTGATTTGAGAATGGTCTACGAAAGGCCAATTGTCGCATATCAATCCTGACTATGTCACGAGTTCTGAAATTACGAAATGCAACTCTCATTGAAGTGACAGAGCGATATTCAACGTTATCGCTTTCCGGTCCGAATTCACGAACACTTCTCCAAGATATCGTAGATCAGGACATGTCGAATTCAACTTTTCCATTTCTAACCTGCCAACAGATCAATATTGGCAGCAACAGTGCCATTGCTCTGCGAGTTTCTTTCGCTGGTGAGCTTGGGTGGGAACTGCATATTCCAGTTGGCAATACGCTTGCCTTTTATCAGGCTCTGGTTACTGCCGGAAAAAAGCATGAATTGAAACATGTTGGATATCGCGCGCTTGAGTCGCTGCGTCTGGAAAAGGGATTCCGAGCACTCGGTTCCGATATCGGCGCGGACTTTACCCCACTTGAAGCCGGAATGAGTAAACTGGTTCGACTGCAAAGTACGATTCCGTTTGTTGGGCAATCAATCTTGGTTCACCATAGCAAGGAAGAACTGAAGCGCAGACTTGCCTGTTTTACAACACCCGATGACCAAGTTTCGTTGCTTGGAAGAGAAACCATCTATAGAAACGGCGAACGGGTTGGCCGGACTACCAGCGCCGGATGGGGATACACCATAGATAAAAATATCGCTTACGGATATGTTCGCAATTCAGAAGGTGTTTCTGATAGCTTTCTATACGACGGTGAATATGAACTGGAAGTTGAAGAAGTACGAATTCCGGTTCAAATTGAACATCAAGCTCCTTATGATCCAAAGTCCGTCCGAATGAGATCGTAAATGAGTACGTTGCGGATACATGTCTAGGTGAATTTACGCCTATGCGAGTCTGGTTTCCCGTAATTCCTAGTACACTAACCGTGACGTCTTCTTTATCTTTACCGGTTCACCAATCCTTCTTCTTTACTAGTTCAATTAGTCTCCAAAGTAATTGTTATTGGCCTGAATTAAGCTAAACTTCAAAATTAAAGTGAAGGCATGAAAATTTCCGGAAAATCTGAAACATACAAAACAATTGCACGGGAATTGGCTGAACGGTTTGCCGCAAAGGCCGCAAAGTGGGATAAATCCCGTAACTATTGCTGGGAGAACGTTAAAGATCTGGCTGATGCTGGTTTAATGGGGATGACAATTCCTAAGGAGTTTGGTGGTCAGTCGGCTTCTTATTATGACGCAGTTCTCGTCATTGAAGAGATTGCTCGAGCCTGTACCCTCAGTGCCCGTATTGTTGTCGAATCAAATATGGGCGGCATCAGTGCAATAATGGCCTACGGGACTAAAGAGCAGAAAAGTTACTGTGCACCCTATGTCCTGGCTGGAGACAAACCGGCAATCTGTATAACTGAACCGGAGGCTGGCAGTGCGGCTACCGAAATGTCCACTACAGCAACGAAGTGTGGCACAAAGTACGTCATCAATGGATGCAAGCATTGGATTACGGGAGGTGGAGTATCAAAGCTTTATTTGATCTTTGCCAGAGTAATTGACGAGTCTGGCCAGAACCTTGGTATCGGGGGATTTATTGTTCACTACGACCCAAGGAACAATTTTGAGCCTGACGGCTTTACAGTCGCTGGACGGGAATACACGCTTGGATTGTGTGGAATGCCCGAAACCGAGTTGCATTTCAAGAATCTGGAAATCGATGAGCAGTTTATGCTACAGACACCTTCGGGGCTTCGTCGCGGATTTTCCGATTTAATGAATGCTTACAACAGCCAAAGAGTCGGTGCCGGCACCATTTCTATGGGTGTTGCGGCTAGTGCTTTGGATCATGCGAAACAATATTTGGTAAAGCGGCATCAGTTTGGAAGACCTCTCGCAGAATTTCAGGGCCTCCAGTGGATGATCGCCGAAATGGACGCAAATGTTCATGCATCGCGGCTGCTTTTGTATGAAGCGGCTAAGTCGCGTGGTCCTAACGGCAGTCCGTTCCCTGACATTATGATTGCAGCACGTGCGAAGATGTTCGCTTCCGAAGCAGCGGTCAAAGTCGTCAGTGATTCTCTGCAAATGTTTGGTGCCCGAGGATATGGTGACAAGGAACCTCTGGAACGAATGTATCGAGACGTACGGATGTTCACAATTGGTGGAGGAACAGCCCAAATTCTCAAGACCCAAGTTGCAGGCAAATTATTGGGGATTAAAACCTTTCATCTACCCACAGTTGACTCGGCAAGTGACGTCGTATTAGTCTGATCATTTCTGTGCATGTATTCCTCGGTGATAAATTAACGCCGGGGTGAACAATGCATAGGCTTGCCACAATTTACGAGTTCCCGGCAAAGGCTGACTTTTTCTCGACTCAAACCCGGCGATGCTCGCAAGGTCAATGACGAATGTCCGGATATTTGGATTGTGATTCGGGGGGCCGCGCGAACGGTGGATGCCGCGATAGTACAAATAATCATACAGACATTCGACCTGCTCGTCCCCCACCACCTGCTTTGCTGCAACCTGCGGGTCGTTGCGTGCCATATAATTCAGATCATGAATGTAACAGGCGGTGATCGCATCGAACACCAGGCACTTGCGCAGATCATCCGCATGATCGAACTGGCGCGTGCCGATGCGCGTGCCGTTTTTCAACACGCTGAACCAGGTCTCAATGTGCCAGCGCAACTCATACCACCGAACCACCTTGCGCGCCTGTTCGGCACTCGCCTCGCCCTCAGTGGTCAATAGCAGCCAGTGCAGTGGCTTTTCACCTCGCGGTGCATGAATCTCGTCAACACTCACCGCCAGCATCTGCGTCGGCGTCTGATCTTCGGCCAATACCGGCGCCCCGAGCGTCACCATACAGGCCCGCAAATCCAACCGCGCCTTGCGCGCCTTGCGCTTTCGCTTGCCACCACAGGCCTCAATCTGAATCGTCTTGTGCGCAATCACCGGCTGCTTTGACAGATGCAACGGCAACTTCTCAGCAGTGCCGTCTTCCAGTATCACCTTACGTTTGCGCGCACCATTGGAACGCACCAGCAAACTGTCACCTGATACCACCGCCTGGCGAAGCATCGACCACAAATCCGCCTCCCGATCACACACCGTAATGACCCGTGTGTTCGGACAGGCCTCGGACAGTTCATGCGCACGTGTCAGCCCTGCAAGCCAACGCTCGCTTTCCTTCCCGCCTTCTTCGTCGCATTCACTCGCTTTGCTGCTCACCTTGCGAAATCCCGCATCCAGCGCATACACCCCCAGCGGCAATGGCATTCATTTTGCTGAAACCGGATTCTGAGATCTCAGGTTCGATTTCTAATTGATTGATTATCTGGAAATAAGCATCGCTTTGTCGCAGCAAGAAATCAGCACTTGACAAATCCGTTGGTTTGGTGCATCATATCCATTGCATAGTTTGATTTTGGAGAAACAACGATGGATGCGAGCATTGCAAATCTGAAAACAACGACCTTTTGCGGGCGTCGTCTCACCCGCAAGCAAATATCCGAGCTCCAGCAGACGGTGCGCAGTTTTCCGGCTTTGAGCCGTCATGAGCTTGCGCAGACGGTGTGTGAGCATCTGCGGTGGCAGACGCCGAAAGGCGTCAATCAGTTCAATTCCGGCTTGAGCCTGCTGGAGAGTCTGGAGCAGGCGGGGGTGGTGCAGTTGCCTGAGAAGGTCATCTACAAGCAGCGAGGTGCGCACAAACCGATCGAGTGGACCGATCGGTCGGCGCCGCAGGCCGCCATCGAGTGCGAGCTGGAGCAGCTGATGCCGCTGTCGCTGCAGTTGGTGACCGAGCAGCAGGACATGCAGGAATTCAACGAGCTGGTGGACCGGCATCATTATCTGGGTTATCGTCGTCCGATCGGTCCGCAGCTGCGATATTTGATCGTCGATGGTCAGGGGCGTCGGTTGGGGGCTTTGCTGTTCAGCTATGCAGTGAAGTCGCTGCCGTGCCGCGATGAGTGGGTCGGCTGGCAGGACCGAAAGCACAAGAAGCACTTGAATCTGGTGGTGAGCAACAACCGTTTCCTGATCCTGCCGTGGGTGCGGGTGAAAAACCTGGCCTCCAAGTCGCTGTCGATGGCGTGTCGGCGGCTGGCTGACGACTGGCATCAGCAGCATGGTTACCGGCCGGTTCTGATTGAGAGCTTTGTCGACGCGGACCGCTTCGAGGGCAGCAGTTACCGCGCCGCCAACTGGCAATTGATCGGGCGCACTGCCGGACGCGGCAAATCGCCCAAGCAGGTGTACATCTATCCGCTGGTTGAGGATGCCAGGGAAGTCTTGCTGCACCGGCCGCGGCCGGTGACGAGAAAAACTGCGGGTCCGAAAATCCTCAATTCGTCTGATCCCTTTGTGCAGTTGTGGCAGAACCTCATCGGCATTGTCACGCAAGTGGCCGAGGACTTCGACGATCAGTGGCAGCAGCGCCGGCGGGTGCTGAACTCGCTGCTGATCATGCTGTTCATCTTCCGGCTGGTGTTCTCAACCAACCGGCAAGGCTATGGGATCACGCTTGCGCAACTTTGGGAGCAGTGCCGGATGATGGATATCCCGTTGCCGCAGAAGCATCCGGTTGCGCCCTCGGCGATGTGCCAGGCACGCGCCAAGCTGGACGAGAGCATCTTCAAGACCTTGCAGACGCAGATTCTGCGATGCACCTCTCAGCACGATGCGGATGCAAGGTGGAAAGGGCATCGGATTCATGCGGTGGACGGCTCAAAGATCAATTTGCCGCGGGGCTTGCTCAAAGCCGGCTATCGCTGTCCGTCGGACAACGCCTATTATCCGCAAGGCTTGGTGAGTTGCCTGTATCAGTTGAAGACCCAGATTCCGGTGGACTTCGATGTGGTTTCGCATGGCGATGAGCGGCGTCTGGCGCGCAGCCATCTGTGCGCTTTGAAGGCATCGGATGTGGTGGTGTATGACCGCGGTTATTATTCGTACGAGATGCTGCATGAGCATGCAGTGCGCGGCTTGCATCCGGTGTTTCGCATCAAGCGTCAGGCGGCGGCTGCATTTGATCGTTTCATCGGCGGCGACGAGACCGATGCCGCGGTCGAACTGCGCCCCAGTGCGGAGCAGTGCGCCGGCATCCGCAGCCGCGATGCGAATGCCGAATGTGCGCCAATCACAGTGCGCCTGGTCAAATACAGCGTGGCTGGAACCGACTATGTGGTCGCGACCACGCTGCTGGACCGGCACCGATACCCGATCTCGGACCTGTCGGATCTGTATCATGCCCGCTGGGGGATCGAGGAGCTGTACAAGGTGTCGAAGAACCTGATGTCGATCGAGGACTTCCACTCCGCCTCGGAACGCGGCGTGCGCCAGGAGCTGTTCGCTCATTTCGTATTGATCACGCTGACTCGGCTGTTCTCAAATCACAGTGAAATGCAGTTGAACGCCGATGGCTGCGATAACAAGCGGGCTTTCAAGGCCAACTTCAAGAACGCGCTGACGGTGATCGGCAAGAATCTTGAGACGCTGCTGCTGAAACAGGCAGACATGGTGAGCGAGGTTCTCAATCAGATCATCGCCGGCATCAGTTCGTGCCGGCAGCGCAAGCGCCCGAATCGCTCCTGTCCGCGACGTTCGAGGAAACCGGTCGGAAAATGGAGACCCGGCAAATCAGCCAAGACGAATTCAAGCTGACAACTCAAGCCATACGCTGGTCCAGCTCAGCTCGGCTGTCGCCGCGGTACGGATCCTTAAGTGAATGGACTTATTTCCTTAAGTGAATGCCATTGCCCCCAGCGGACGTCCCACCTCGCTGATCGCAACTCCAAAATGCGCCAATATCCCTTTCGCTCCCGCACCACGACCGCCAATGCCCACCAATCCTTCGCTGCTGCTCAGACCGTGATAGTTCAATGACGTCGTGTCCTGCACCGCAAGCACCACCGACTCCGTCGCACAACGCTCCGCAACACTCGCCTGATGAGGCTCCAAGATATGTTCCATACTCACCTGTTGGTTCGATAACAGCCGATACGCACCCTTGCGTTCCGCCCGTCTCGGAAATAGCACCGGTATCGATGCGCCCTGATGCTCAACCCACGCCTGTCCCATTTGCACAATCCGTTCCCGAACCCGACCGTCCGGATGACTCGAACGCGCATACTCGCGCGCCGCCCAGTGCGCATCTTCGCTCAAATACACCGACTTGGGCCTGACAATCGGCCGATGCGCAGGGGTGCATAAACGCTCCTGCCAATTCTCCGACAATGGCTTCATCCATACCGCCTTTTTCGTGCCCGGCTGCGCTCGGCGCTGCGCATGACCGCTGCTCAACCGCTGGCACCGACGCCAACCCGACGCCTCATAACTCATACCGCTATAGCACTGATCCACATGCGTATAAGCCAGTACCGGCAATACTCCGTAGCACGCCTCCCAGTCCACTGCCACTCGCTCGCAAACCTCTCCCAAAACCTTCGATGCCAGACCATACACCCGAGCAATCAGCAAAAAACGATGATTGCATATCAGCGCTGCCAAATTCACAGCTCGCGCATCACTGCTCCATCCAATCCATTCATCGCGCGCCTTCTGATGCCAGCTCGCAGCCGCAAAACCTACCCCGCCAATCACCCCATACCGAGAACTGATCACCCAATACCGCATCTGACCTCCGGGCGCTCGCTTGAATCCCAATGGATGCCAAGCTTCCATCATCGCATCCCAACTGCGGCGTTGCTGACTGTCAGATACCACTGCCACACTCATCTCACCCATATCCGATAACCGCACCCGCATCCCCGACAACGCATCCAATCCCGCAGGCGGCGAAACCGCTTTCACCGACTGCGGAACCCCGGCGCACGCCTGTGGCAACTCAAAGCCCGCCTTGTGCGCTAATTTCACCAACGCCTTGCGTGCCGAACTTACCGCAGGGCGACCTTTGCTGTCATACCAATGGTCAAGTTCGCACAAAAGCCGTGCAAGTTCACCGCGGGTCACAGATGGCTTGCTGGATTCCTCGATCACCCGCGTGACAGTTTCGGCACTGAATTGTCGCATTCCGACTTGCATGCCAATATGATGGCATAATCTTCGACCAAAGTCAACTGTGGGCAGATGAAAGAGACTTTTCCGTTGGGCGTAATTTTACTGGCTGTCGAGCGGAATGAGTCGGCATGAATATTGATTTTTGCGGAAAAATCGAATCACCGCGCCAGATTTCGGCGCCGCGGCTGTTTGCGCGGCAAGAATCAGGCTGAATGGGGCGATTCAGACAAATTGCGCTCGCGTCGAGCGGTCCGCTGAATCGATTGGCTGGAATGGCGCCGCGCCAAGCGGCAGAATCAGGCGGCCAGGTCTTTGACCAGTGACCTCATACGTTCAGGCTTGCCGCTCTCAATGGCAAAACAGGCGGCCGCCAGCATCACCGTCATGGACATCGAGATTCTAAGCGCCATGCGCTTTTGTCCGCGGATATAGTGGTCCTCCATCAAGAATCCGTCTGCGATTCTGGAAAAGAGCCGCTCACAGGCGGTTCTTTCTCTATACAGCCGTTTCCACTTGCAGGTCGAAGGCGGCAATGCACCGCAGTCTCGAAGGTGGTCCGGGTCCACTTTGACTCGCACCACTCGGGTCTTGGCGGTGGCTCTGACATGGCCGCTTTGGTAGCATTCGGCTCGACCCTTGCACTCGAAATCGTTGACCGCAGCTGGACAAGCCCATTTCACAGTGCCGCGCTTTTTCTCATAGCCCTGGTGATGCATCAGTCGGATTTGCTTCGAGTGCGGACACTTGCAATACAGGTCGCCGCGTTCTGTCACCAGCATCGTGTCAACCGCATTTTCGTCCAATGCGCGGGTCGGCACCTCCAGCTGATCGGGATCCAGATTGATTTCGTTCCACAGATTGCGAGTGTCGATGACCGGCAGAATATCCGCTTCGAACAGTTGTTTTCGAAGTTTGTTGCTGTCAAGCCCGCGGTCGGCAACAAAGCTTTGACACCGATTCGACAAATCTGAATCGATAAACTCGACGGCCAAATTCTTACAGTGAATATGCTCGGATTCATGCGCCGGTGCCAGCTCGAATCCGAGCGGCAGCTCGTAATTCACATCGCTTAGGACGTGGAGGCAGTAGCCAAACCAGTATTTTTTGACTTGCTTCTCCTGGCCATTGGAACCGGTCGTATACTGCTTGTGGCAGCCCCAGGCAGCGTCCGGGTCTGAGGTTTGCTGCTCGCCTGTGAGCGGATCGGTTTTGTTCTTGATCTTGCTGCCGGTTGAATACGATTCAATCGCCTTGCCGTCGTAGCCGACCCGCTCGCCTAAATCCGGCAACAGCTCCGACAGCCTGTCGCGCTGGGCTTCAAACAGCGCCGACACACAGCCGGATTTTTCATCGACCTCAATGAGCGTTTGCCGGAAGCGACTGAAAGCCCCGTCCGATGGCACCTTGTAGTGGACAAACGGCTCCCGGTCGCAGTCCGCAGCCGGCTTGAGCTCGAAGCCCAGCGCAATCATCAAAGTCGGGTTTCTTTTCAGTTCCCGGCGAAATGAGGCAACACTTCGATGCTGCAGAACAATCATTGCGAAAAGCGCTTGCAGCATGGCTTCGATGGGCCAGTCCTGACGTCCTTTGCGGTTTCGGTGAATGCGGATTTGGCAAACGGTCTCAGAAAAATCGAGCTGTGTGAAGATGCCGCGAAGTCTTTCGAGTTCACAATGGTCCAGATAATTTTCCCAGAACAGATCATAATTGACTAAAGCCATGAGCACAATCTCTTGTTGTATGATTCTTAACTGAATTATATCATGAAGCAGTTGCTTGTGGCTTTATTTATTAATTAAAACAATAAGATAAACACGATCAAGCAGCTCAGGAACCGGTTGCTGAGGGGGCTTTGGAATTGGGGTGAAATTTTCCCTTTACCGCGTGAAAACGCCGAAAAAGCGGTATTTCAGGCTATTTTGTGGGGTAAACAAATTTTCGAGATCGGCGATTCGCGAGAAAAATCAATAGCTTACCGATTTCGAAAAGGTCTCGATGAAAGGATTAAAACCCCGCAAACACGTGCAGGCTATTCGAGGATTGCGAAACCGAGTTGCTAACTGACACTTCAAACAGATATGGAAGAAATTCAGTAAAACGGACGGCTGACTTCGTTGTTGAACACAATTACGAGGAGGCTGTAGATTTGTGTTTGGGACACTCATTCTCACATCGTTGACGGACTCGATTGCGGGCTTCAGTTCGTCTGCTGGAGTGTCGGTACCGGAATACCCAATACGGTATATAAGCGAGAAATATTACTGACATTAGGAACATTCATTTGTAGAGTTAGAACTCGAAAAGCTTAAACTAAAACCTTCGAATATACTCTTATGAATGGTACAGGAGTCCACATATGAAATGTCTATGGATCCCCCGTCAATGTGAATTATTCCCCATCGGAAAACCGCTTCAAAGATCCAAGCGCCGCGTCGGTGAATGCGCGGCATTATTCAGGCGTTCGTTGATGCGCGGCTTGCGTCCCGGCGGCTGCCGGCGCCGAGGAATGCCGCCGTTACCAAACGGACAGTTCCGCGCGCAGCATCAGCCCGTGCTCCAGCGCGTCGCCGACCGTCTCGCGGGCACTGGCCTCGAGGCTCAAATTCAATGAAGGTTTGAGCGCGAGCCGCCAGCCCGAGCGGTAGGCGCGCGAGCCGCCGTCGGGCAGCGCCGCTCCGACGTACGAGGTAAGCACGCCGCCGCCGGGACCGTTCATGCCGTAACCGATTTCGATGTCGAGGCGACGGGCCGAACCCGCGTCGGCGCCGCCGGTCGGCCGGCGCGACCAAAGATCGTCGATCCCGCTTGCGGCGTCCCCCCAGGATGAGCTTAAATTCAGCGACAGTCCGTGCCCCCACCGGTTCGGCTTCAAGCGAACCGAGCCGCCGAAGCCCCGTTCCTTGTATTCGCGGTCCGCGTGCACGATCAGCGCCCGGACGTTCGCATCCAAGGCGAGACGCCGGTCCGCGCCGGTGTACAGCAGGCGTCCGCCCAGCTCCAGGCCGGCCCCCGTTTCCACATCGCCACCGTCGTGCCGCAGCCCCAGCTCCAGCTCCGGCGTCAGCAACGCGCCCGAGGCGAGTTCATGCCTGCGGGAGGTTTCGAGCCGCAACCGCAGCCGGTTCGCGTCCGCGCTTGCCGCGCCCAGGCCCGGCGCCGCCTCCGAGTTCACGCGCATCCAATACACATCCGATTCAACCGCCAGCCCGTAGTCGCCGAGCGGCGACAGTTCGCGGCGCGCTCCGAAAGCTCCCATCTTCATTTCGATATCGGTTTCAACGCGCTCCCGGCCGGCGGCGGTGAGCCAAGACTTTCCCTTGCCGTAGCCGAGCACGCCCCAGACCGACAGGCGCTCGTTCACGTTGAACTTCAGATAGGGATGCGCGCTCGTGAGCGAGCTGTTCACGCCGGCCGACGCGCCACCATTTTCTTCTTCAGCCTCGCCGCTGCTTTCAGAGTACGCCGCCGCCATCCCGGCCAGCATCGGACCGGATTCGTAATCCGCGCCCAGCACGGCGGTCGACACGTCCACGCTGAACGATGACCGACCGTCGCCGCTTGTGACCGACGCGGTCGCCCCGCGCGCCCAGGCTGACCATCGGCCGCCTTGGTCTGCGCCCGGCACCGACAAATGGAAGGCGCTGGCCAGTAGAAATTCGCGCAGGCTCGTGCTTTGCAATTCGTAGGTCATGTCCGCCTCGTCCCGCAGCGCGCCAAACGCGTCCGGTTGCACCGACCGGCCGCCGGACAGGTTCAGCCGCCGGCCGCCGAGCGTTGCGGACGAGTCGTCTGGATTGAAATTCCCGCCCAGCCGCTGACCGACCGCATCCAGGACGTTCAGGTTCACGGTCTGCCCGAAATTCGCCACTCCCTTCAACAGCATCTCGGTCTGGTCGTCCTGCACGTCGATCACCGTCACCGTCAGTGCGGCGGTCGCGGAGTTGCTGTCGGCGTCGATCGCCGTGACGGTCACCTCGTAGCCGTTGTTCCTGCCGGCGTCGCGCGGGTTCTCATAATCCTGCTTCTCCAGCGACAGCGCGCCCGCGCCGTCGCCGTCGGCGAGGGTGAACATGGCCGCGTCGGCGCCCGACTTGCTCCACGTCACCGCGCCGATCGGGCCGCTCGGGCTACGGGTCAGCACCAGCGTCGGCGACGTCCAGGGCTTGTTCTCTTCGACCGATGCGTCGGCCAGGCCGCTGATCGTGAGCGTCGCATCCTCAGGCACGTTGATCACCGTCACCGTCAGTGAGGCGGTCGCCGTGTTGCCGTCCTCATAATCCTGTCCCGGCAGCGTCAGCACGCCGCTCGCGGCGTCGATCCCGAAATCGCCGGCATCGACGCCCGACTTGCTCCACGTCAGCGTCCCGTTCGGGGCGTCGTCGCCGCCCAGCTGTGGCGCCAGCGACGTCCAGACCTCGTTCTCATCGACCGTGGCGGCAGCACCCGGGTAGGCGATCGTGAACATCGCGTCAGGCACGTTCTCCACCGTCACCGTCAGTGACACGGTCGCCGTGTTTTCATCCGCGTCGGTCGCCGTCACCGTCACCTGGTATTGGCGGTCCTGGTCCGCGTCGGCCGGGTTCTCATAATCCTGTCCCGGCAGCGTCAGCACGCCGCTCGCGGCGTCGATCCCGAAATCGCCGGCATCGACGCCCGACTTGCTCCACGTCAGCGTCCCGTTCGGGGCGTCGTCGCCGCCCAGCTGTGGCGCCAGCGACGTCCAGACCTCGTTCTCATCGACCGTGGCGGCAGCACCCGGGTAGGCGATCGTGAACATCGCGTCAGGCACGTTCTCCACCGTCACCGTCAGTGACACGGTCGCCGTGTTTTCATCCGCGTCGGTCGCCGTCACCGTCACCTGGTATTGGCGGTCCTGGTCCGCGTCGGCCGGGTTCTCATAATCCTGTCCCGGCAGCGTCAGCACGCCGCTCGCGGCGTCGATCCCGAAATCGCCGGCATCGACGCCCGACTTGCTCCACGTCAGCGTCCCGTTCGGGGCGTCGTCGCCGCCCAGCTGTGGCGCCAGCGACGTCCAGACCTCGTTCTCATCGACCGTGGCGGCAGCACCCGGGTAGGCGATCGTGAACATCGCGTCAGGCACGTTCTCCACCGTCACCGTCAGTGACACGGTCGCCGTGTTTTCATCCGCGTCGGTCGCCGTCACCGTCACCTGGTATTGGCGGTCCTGGTCCGCGTCGGCCGGGTTCTCATAATCCTGTCCCGGCAGCGTCAGCACGCCGGCGGCGTCGATCCCGAAATCGCCGGCATCGACGCCCGACTTGCTCCACGTCAGCGTCCCGTTCGGGGCGTCGTCGCCGCCCAGCTGTGGCGCCAGCGACGTCCAGACCTCGTTCTCATCGACCGTGGCGGCAGCACCCGGGTAGGCGATCGTGAACATCGCGTCAGGCACGTTCTCCACCGTCACCGTCAGTGACACGGTCGCCGTGTTTTCATCCGCGTCGGTCGCCGTCACCGTCACCTGGTATTGGCGGTCCTGGTCCGCGTCGGCCGGGTTCTCATAATCCTGTCCCGGCAGCGTCAGCACGCCGGCGGCGTCGATCCCGAAATCGCCGGCATCGACGCCCGACTTGCTCCACGTCAGCGTCCCGTTCGGGGCGTCGTCGCCGCCCAGCTGTGGCGCCAGCGACGTCCAGACCTCGTTCTCATCGACCGTGGCGGCAGCACCCGGGTAGGCGATCGTGAACATCGCGTCAGGCACGTTCTCCACCGTCACCGTCAGTGACACGGTCGCCGTGTTTTCATCCGCGTCGGCCGCCGTCACCGTCACCTGGTATTGGCGGTCCTGGTCCGCGTCGGCCGGGTTCTCATAATCCTGTCCCGGCAGCGTCAGCACGCCGCCGGCGTCGATCCCGAAATCGCCGGCATCGACGCCCGACTTGCTCCACGTCAGCGTCCCGTTCGGGGCGTCGTCGCCGCCCAGCTGTGGCGCCAGCGACGTCCAGACCTCGTTCTCATCGACCGTGGCGGCAGCACCCGGGTAGGCGATCGTGAACATCGCGTCAGGCACGTTGGTCACCCTCACCGTCAGTGACACGGTCGCCACGTTTCATCCTCGTCGGTCGCCGTGACCGTCACCTTGTAGCTGTTGTTCCTGCCGGCGTCGTCCGGGTTCTCATAATCCTGTCCCTGCAGCGTCAGCACGCCGCTCGCGGCGTCAATCTCGAATTCGCCGGCATCGTCGACGTCCGATGTTATGCTCCACGTCAGCGTCCCGTTCGGGGCGTCGGCGCCGCCCAGCGCCGGCGTCGACGACGTCCAGACCTCGTTCTCCTCGACCGTGGCGGCAGCGCCCGGGTAGGCGATCGTGAACGTCGCGTCAGGCACGTTCTCCACCGTCACCGTCAGTGACACGGTCGCCGTGTTTTCATCCGCGTCGGCCGCCGTCACCGTCACCTGGTATTCGCGGTCCTGGTCCGCGTCGTCCGGGTTCTCATAATCCTGTCCCGGCAGCGTCAGCACGCCGGCGGCGTCGATCCCGAAATCGCCGGCATCGACGCCCGACTTGCTCCACGTCAGCGTCCCGTTCGGGGCGTCGTCGCCGCCCAGCTGTGGCGCCAGCGACGTCCAGACCTCGTTCTCATCGACCGTGGCGGCAGCACCCGGGTAGGCGATCGTGAACATCGCGTCAGGCACGTTCTCCACCGTCACCGTCAGTGACACGGTCGCCGTGTTTTCATCCGCGTCGGTCGCCGTCACCGTCACCTGGTATTCGCGGTCCTGGTCCGCGTCGTCGGGGTTCTCATAATCCTGTCCCGGCAGCGTCAGCACGCCGGCGGCGTCGATCCCGAAATCGCCGGCATCGACGCCCGACTTGCTCCACGTCAGCGTCCCGTTCGGGGCGTCGTCGCCGCCCAGCTGTGGCGCCATCGACGTCCAGGCCTGGTTCTCATCGACCGTGGCGGCAGCGCCCGGGTAGGCGATCGTGAACATCGCGTCAGGCACGTTCTCCACCGTCACCGTCAGTGACACGGTCGCCGTGTTTTCATCCTCGTCGGCCGCCGTCACCGTCACCTGGTATTCGCGGTCCTGGTCCGCGTCGTCCGGGTTCTCATAATCCTGTCCCGGCAGCGTCAGCACGCCGCTCGCGGCGTCAATCTCGAATTCGCCGGCATCGTCGACGTCCGATGTTTGCTCCACGTCAGCGTCCCGTTCGGGGCGTCGTCGCCGCCCAGCTGTGGCGCCAGCGACGTCCAGGCCTGGTTCTCATCGACCGTGGCGGCAGCACCCGGGTAGGCGATCGTGAACATCGCGTCAGGCACGTTCTCCACCGTCACCGTCAGTGACACGGTCGCCGTGTTTTCATCCGCGTCGGCCGCCGTCACCGTCACCTGGTATTGGCGGTCCTGGTCCGCGTCGGCCGGGTTCTCATAATCCTGTCCCGGCAGCGTCAGCACGCCGGCGGCGTCGATCCCGAAATCGCCGGCATCGACGCCCGACTTGCTCCACGTCAGCGTCCCGTTCGGGGCGTCGTCGCCGCCCAGCTGTGGCGCCAGCGACGTCCAGACCTCGTTCTCATCGACCGTGGCGGCAGCACCCGGGTAGGCGATCGTGAACATCGCGTCAGGCACGTTCTCCACCGTCACCGTCAGTGACACGGTCGCCGTGTTTTCATCCGCGTCGGTCGCCGTCACCGTCACCTGGTATTCGCGGTCCTGGTCCGCGTCGGCCGGGTTCTCATAATCCTGTCCCGGCAGCGTCAGCACGCCGCTCGCGGCGTCGATCCCGAAATCGCCGGCATCGACGCCCGACTTGCTCCACGTCAGCGTCCCGTTCGGGGCGTCGTCGCCGCCCAGCTGTGGCGCCAGCGACGTCCAGACCTCGTTCTCATCGACCGTGGCGGCAGCACCCGGGTAGGCGATCGTGAACATCGCGTCAGGCACGTTCTCCACCGTCACCGTCAGTGACACGGTCGCCGTGTTTTCATCCGCGTCGGTCGCCGTCACCGTCACCTGGTATTGGCGGTCCTGGTCCGCGTCGGCCGGGTTCTCATAATCCTGTCCCGGCAGCGTCAGCACGCCGGCGGCGTCGATCCCGAAATCGCCGGCATCGACGCCCGACTTGCTCCACGTCAGCGTCCCGTTCGGGGCGTCGTCGCCGCCCAGCTGTGGCGCCAGCGACGTCCAGACCTCGTTCTCATCGACCGTGGCGGCAGCACCCGGGTAGGCGATCGTGAACATCGCGTCAGGCACGTTCTCCACCCTCACCGTCAGTGACACGGTCGCCGTGTTTTCATCCTCGTCGGCCGCCGTCACCGTCACCTGGTATTCGCGGTCCTGGTCCGCGTCGTCCGGGTTCTCATAATCCTGTCCCGGCAGCGTCAGCACGCCGCCGGCGTCAATCCCGAATTCGCCGGCATCGACGCCCGACTTGCTCCACGTCAGCGTCCCGTTCGGGGCGTCGTCGCCGCCCAGCTGTGGCGTCGACGACGTCCAGGCCTGGTTCTCCTCGACCGTGGCGGCAGCGCCCGGGTAGGCGATCGTGAACGTCGCGTCAGGCACGTTCTCCACCGTCACCGTCAGTGACACGGTCGCCGTGTTTTCATCCTCGTCGGCCGCCGTCACCGTCACCTGGTATTCGCGGTCCTGGTCCGCGTCGTCCGGGTTCTCATAATCCTGTCCCGGCAGCGTCAGCACGCCGCCGGCGTCGATCCCGAATTCGCCGGCATCGACGCCCGACTTGCTCCACGTCAGCGTCCCGTTCGGGGCGTCGTCGCCGCCCAGCTGTGGCGTCGACGACGTCCAGGCCTGGTTCTCCTCGACCGTGGCGGCAGCGCCCGGGTAGGCGATCGTGAACATCGCGTCAGGCACGTTCTCCACCCTCACCGTCAGTGACACGGTCGCCGTGTTTTCATCCGCGTCGGCCGCCGTCACCGTCACCTGGTATTGGCGGTCCTGGTCCGCGTCGTCCGGGTTCTCATAATCCTGTCCCGGCAGCGTCAGCACGCCGGCGGCGTCGATCCCGAATTCGCCGGCATCGACGCCCGACTTGCTCCACGTCAGCGTCCCGTTCGGGGCGTCGTCGCCGCCCAGCTGTGGCGCCAGCGACGTCCAGGCCTGGTTCTCATCGACCGTGGCGGCAGCGCCCGGGTAGGCGATCGTGAACATCGCGTCAGGCACGTTCTCCACCCTCACCGTCAGTGACACGGTCGCCGTGTTTTCATCCTCGTCGGCCGCCGTCACCGTCACCTGGTATTCGCGGTCCTGGTCCGCGTCGTCCGGGTTCTCATAATCCTGTCCCGGCAGCGTCAGCACGCCGGCGGCGTCGATCCCGAAATCGCCGGCATCGACGCCCGACTTGCTCCACGTCAGCGTCCCGTTCGGGGCGTCGTCGCCGCCCAGCTGTGGCGCCAGCGACGTCCAGGCCTGGTTCTCATCGACCGTGGCGGCAGCACCCGGGTAGGCGATCGTGAACATCGCGTCAGGCACGTTCTCCACCGTCACCGTCAGTGACACGGTCGCCGTGTTTTCATCCTCGTCGGCCGCCGTCACCGTCACCTGGTATTCGCGGTCCTGGTCCGCGTCGTCCGGGTTCTCATAATCCTGTCCCGGCAGCGTCAGCACGCCGGCGGCGTCGATCCCGAATTCGCCGGCATCGACGCCCGACTTGCTCCACGTCAGCGTCCCGTTCGGGGCGTCGTCGCCGCCCAGCTGTGGCGCCATCGACGTCCAGGCCTGGTTCTCCTCGACCGTGGCGGCAGCACCCGGGTAGGCGATCGTGAACATCGCGTCAGGCACGTTGGTCACCCTCACCGTCAGTGACACGGTCGCCACGTTTCCATCCTCGTCGGCCGCCGTCACCGTCACCTGGTATTCGCGGTCCTGGTCCGCGTCGTCCGGGTTCTCATAATCCTGTCCCGGCAGCGTCAGCACGCCGGCGGCGTCGATCCCGAATTCGCCGGCATCGACGCCCGACTTGCTCCACGTCAGCGTCCCGTTCGGGGCGTCGTCGCCGCCCAGCTGTGGCGCCAGCGACGTCCAGACCTCGTTCTCATCGACCGTGGCGGCAGCACCCGGGTAGGCGATCGTGAACATCGCGTCAGGCACGTTCTCCACCGTCACCGTCAGTGACACGGTCGCCGTGTTTTCATCCGCGTCGGTCGCCGTCACCGTCACCTGGTATTCGCGGTCCTGGTCCGCGTCGGCCGGGTTCTCATAATCCTGTCCCGGCAGCGTCAGCACGCCGGCGGCGTCGATCCCGAAATCGCCGGCATCGACGCCCGACTTGCTCCACGTCAGCGTCCCGTTCGGGGCGTCGTCGCCGCCCAGCTGTGGCGCCAGCGACGTCCAGACCTCGTTCTCATCGACCGTGGCGGCAGCACCCGGGTAGGCGATCGTGAACATCGCGTCAGGCACGTTCTCCACCGTCACCGTCAGTGACACGGTCGCCGTGTTTTCATCCGCGTCGGCCGCCGTCACCGTCACCTGGTATTGGCGGTCCTGGTCCGCGTCGGCCGGGTTCTCATAATCCTGTCCCGGCAGCGTCAGCACGCCGGCGGCGTCGATCCCGAAATCGCCGGCATCGACGCCCGACTTGCTCCACGTCAGCGTCCCGTTCGGGGCGTCGTCGCCGCCCAGCTGTGGCGCCAGCGACGTCCAGACCTCGTTCTCATCGACCGTGGCGGCAGCACCCGGGTAGGCGATCGTGAACATCGCGTCAGGCACGTTCTCCACCGTCACCGTCAGTGACACGGTCGCCGTGTTTTCATCCGCGTCGGTCGCCGTCACCGTCACCTGGTATTGGCGGTCCTGGTCCGCGTCGGCCGGGTTCTCATAATCCTGTCCCGGCAGCGTCAGCACGCCGGCGGCGTCGATCCCGAAATCGCCGGCATCGACGCCCGACTTGCTCCACGTCAGCGTCCCGTTCGGGGCGTCGTCGCCGCCCAGCTGTGGCGCCAGCGACGTCCAGACCTCGTTCTCATCGACCGTGGCGGCAGCACCCGGGTAGGCGATCGTGAACATCGCGTCAGGCACGTTCTCCACCGTCACCGTCAGTGACACGGTCGCCGTGTTTTCATCCGCGTCGGTCGCCGTCACCGTCACCTGGTATTGGCGGTCCTGGTCCGCGTCGGCCGGGTTCTCATAATCCTGTCCCGGCAGCGTCAGCACGCCGGCGGCGTCGATCCCGAAATCGCCGGCATCGACGCCCGACTTGCTCCACGTCAGCGTCCCGTTCGGGGCGTCGTCGCCGCCCAGCTGTGGCGCCAGCGACGTCCAGACCTCGTTCTCATCGACCGTGGCGGCAGCACCCGGGTAGGCGATCGTGAACATCGCGTCAGGCACGTTCTCCACCGTCACCGTCAGTGACACGGTCGCCGTGTTTTCATCCGCGTCGGCCGCCGTCACCGTCACCTGGTATTGGCGGTCCTGGTCCGCGTCGGCCGGGTTCTCATAATCCTGTCCCGGCAGCGTCAGCACGCCGCCGGCGTCGATCCCGAAATCGCCGGCATCGACGCCCGACTTGCTCCACGTCAGCGTCCCGTTCGGGGCGTCGTCGCCGCCCAGCTGTGGCGCCAGCGACGTCCAGACCTCGTTCTCCTCGACCGTGGCGGCAGCACCCGGGTAGGCGATCGTGAACATCGCGTCAGGCACGTTGACCACCCTCACCGTCAGTGACACGGTCGCCGTGTTTTCATCCTCGTCGGCCGCCGTCACCGTCACCTGGTATTCGCGGTCCTGGTCCGCGTCGTCCGGGTTCTCATAATCCTGTCCCGGCAGCGTCAGCACGCCGCCGGCGTCGATCCCGAATTCGCCGGCATCGACGCCCGACTTGCTCCACGTCAGCGTCCCGTTCGGGGCGTCGTCGCCGCCCAGCTGTGGCGTCGACGACGTCCAGGCCTGGTTCTCCTCGACCGTGGCGGCAGCGCCCGGGTAGGCGATCGTGAACGTCGCGTCAGGCACGTTCTCCACCGTCACCGTCAGTGACACGGTCGCCGTGTTTTCATCCTCGTCGGCCGCCGTCACCGTCACCTGGTATTCGCGGTCCTGGTCCGCGTCGTCCGGGTTCTCATAATCCTGTCCCGGCAGCGTCAGCACGCCGCCGGCGTCGATCCCGAATTCGCCGGCATCGACGCCCGACTTGCTCCACGTCAGCGTCCCGTTCGGGGCGTCGTCGCCGCCCAGCTGTGGCGTCGACGACGTCCAGGCCTGGTTCTCCTCGACCGTGGCGGCAGCACCCGGGTAGGCGATCGTGAACATCGCGTCAGGCACGTTCTCCACCCTCACCGTCAGTGACACGGTCGCCGTGTTTTCATCCGCGTCGGCCGCCGTCACCGTCACCTGGTATTGGCGGTCCTGGTCCGCGTCGGCCGGGTTCTCATAATCCTGTCCCGGCAGCGTCAGCACGCCGGCGGCGTCGATCCCGAATTCGCCGGCATCGACGCCCGACTTGCTCCACGTCAGCGTCCCGTTCGGGGCGTCGTCGCCGCCCAGCTGTGGCGCCATCGACGTCCAGGCCTGGTTCTCCTCGACCGTGGCGGCAGCGCCCGGGTAGGCGATCGTGAACGTCGCGTCAGGCACGTTGGTCACCCTCACCGTCAGTGACACGGTCGCCACGTTTCCATCCTCGTCGGTCGCCGTGACCGTCACCTTGTAGCTGTTGTTCCTGCCGGCGTCGTCCGGGTTCTCATAATCCTGTCCCTGCAGCGTCAGCACGCCGCTCGCGGCGTCAATCTCGAATTCGCCGGCATCGTCGACGTCCGATGTTATGCTCCACGTCAGCGTCCCGTTCGGGGCGTCGGCGCCGCCCAGCGCCGGCGTCGACGACGTCCAGACCTCGTTCTCCTCGACCGTGGCGGCAGCGCCCGGGTAGGCGATCGTGAACGTCGCATCAGGCACGTTGACCACCCTCACCGTCAGTGACACGGTCGCCGTGTTTTCATCCTCGTCGGCCGCCGTCACCGTCACCTGGTATTCGCGGTCCTGGTCCGCGTCGTCCGGGTTCTCATAATCCTGTCCCTGCAGCGTCAGCACGCCGCTCGCGGC